>JAEUVJ010000069.1 GCA_016787085.1 Chitinophagaceae bacterium
GCCCATACAGGGTGTAGTGAAAAACATCCGGCACGAAGCGCAACGGCTGATGAAGCTGAACGATGATAATAAACCCCATTTCATCATGGAGCCCCATCTGACCATTGCCCGTAAACTGCAGCCCTGGCAATATGAAAAAGGCTGGCTGGAATACAGCCAGAAACATTTCACCGGTCGCTTCATTGCAGATTCAATGGTGTTATTGAAAAGACCGGTAGGTGAAATGAAATACCAGGTGGCCGATCGTTTTGAGTTCCGGAATATGCCGGTGACTACGAAACAGGGAGAGCTGTTCGGATAAAAGAAAAGCCTGACCCGTAAGCAGGCAACATGTGAGACAGGTAACGTGAGAGCAAAGGAGAATAAAGAGTACAGGTTTTGTGCAGTATGACCAGAGGCGACAGTTCTTTGTTCTCCTTTTTTATTAAAAACCATTACCATCAACATAAAACGAAATGTGATGTCTGAAAAGCTGCAGCAGGACCATTACAAGGTCAATCCGAAGGAGAAAGAAGAGGGGGCACAATATTTACAGGGAAGAGGCGCCCAGTTCAATACAAAGAACCGTTTCCTGAAAGACGAACGAACAAGGGAATATATAGAAGGCATTGACGACTGGAACGATGAGAATATCCCTACGCAATACCTGGAACAGGAATCGAAGACCATCGTCAATAAAGTAGAAAGCCCTGATGTGGGTATGAGCTACAGCATGAACCCCTATGCCGGCTGTGAACACGGCTGCATTTACTGCTATGCCCGTAATGTGCATGAATACTGGGGCTACAGCGCCGGGCTGGATTTTGAAAGAAAGATCATCGTGAAGAAGAATGCACCGCAACTGCTGCGCAAATTCCTTATGCACCCGAAGTGGGATGCCACACCCATCATGCTCAGCGGGAACACCGACTGCTACCAGCCTGCCGAGCAAACCTACCGGCTGACAAGAGGATTACTGGAAGTATGCAATGAATTCAATCAATCGGTAGGCATTTTGACCAAGAACTCCTGGATACTGCGGGACAAAGATGTGTTGCAGGAAATGGCGAAGAAAAGAATTGTATCGGCCATGGTATCCATTACATCCTTTAATGAAGACCTGCGAAGAGTGATGGAACCCCGCACCACCACCGCCAAACAAAAACTGAAAGTGATCAATGAACTGAGCACTGCCGGCGTACGCATGGGCATCATGATGGGACCCATGATACCGGGACTGAATGAACACGAGATGCAGCGAATCATGAAAGCGGCAAGGGATAACGGCGCCACCTTCACGGCTTATACTTTTATCAGGCTGAACGGTGCCATTAAATTCTTGTTTCATGACTGGCTCTATAAAAATTTTCCCGACAGGGCCGATAAGGTATGGCACCTCGTAGAGAACAGCCATGACGGCAAGGTGAATGATACCCGCTGGGGTGTACGTATGCGGGGCGAAGGGCCGATGGCCAAATTAGTGGCAGACCAGTATAAAAAATACGGCAAGCTCTATGGTATGAATGCAGAAGAGTGGCATTTGGACACAAGTATTTTCAGGAGGCCAGGGCAGCAGGGGAGTTTGTTTTAAAAATCATATTTCGTCTCTATTATAACAGTATTATATATAAAAAGAAGAGTGCTCAACGGAAGGACATACGATGCCATGCCTCCCATTGAGCACTTTGAAACCATGGAGTACGGATATTGAAATTATTCCACAAACTCAAAAACCAAATTATCACCTTCATATAGCAACAGCGTATCTCCCTTTATCTCATACCTCGTCACTTTCTGTAGTTTCCCGAAAAGATCATCCTCGATGGATTGCACATCCTGGCAATACATTTTGGTGGAGAACAGGTGTCCGAAGCTGAGCGTATTTCCTTCTGCGGTGACTTTCCCTCCGAAACTGTTACAGCTCCCGTTCCCGCTGACCTTTCCCTCTGCCGTATTAAAAAATATAAAAGCCTTGCGTGTCATTACCTGGGTATAGCCATCGGCCTTATAGATAACGGACAGGTACCACTTATGATCTTCCAGCTTTGCCGCCGGTGTATCTGTATGGTTCGTCATATTACTACCCCTTTCAAAAGAAGAAAAAAGTAAAAAAGCCATTACGGAAAAAATAAATGTGTTTCGCATGTAGTACGTTTTGTTGTATTAACCGGATGCAATAAGACATAGCATTGCATAGCGGCATCATGTATTCGGTTTCTTTTCCGTTGTCTTTATGTAATCCTTAACAAGACCGCATCCATTAGGCAAAACCTGGCTTATGCGTACACGTATTTTAACGATCAGTTTGTTTATTCTCAGTACAGTGAATGGGTGGGCACAGCAGCGATGGGACAGGCCCATGGAACTAAAGACACTCTCCATAGATATCAAAGCCGATGGGTTCACCGCCACCACCATTATTGAAATGGAATTTTGCAACCCCAACAACGGGGAGATAGAAGGCCTTCATCAGTTTCAGTTGAAACCCGGCCAGGTGATCACCGCATTCCAGCTCGATCTGCATGGCAAATACCGCGATGGCTCCATAGAAGAAAAATGGAAAGCAACCAATGCCTATAATACGATTGTAGGCAAACGCATTGACCCTGCCTTGCTCACGATGGATTATGCCGATCATTACAGCCTTCGCATCTACCCGGTTCCGGCCAACGGCTGCCGCAAAGTCACGATGACGATACAGCAATTGCTGACGGTAGAAAAGAACCATCTCGTTTACACCCTGCCGCTGAACATAGCTGAACTGGTCAAACAGGTGAAGCTGAATATAGCCGTCAACAGTCATGCTATTCCTTTGACACGGCCCGGCCTGATCGCACAGTATTATTTTAAGAATACAAATAACCTGCACACGCTTTCCTGGAATGCAGCAGATGCGGCCATAAAAACTCCAGTGACGTTTGGCATCCCGATGGCAACATCACCATCGCTTTGCACCAAAACGACCGGGCAGCAGACATACTTTGCATTACAGTTTCAGCCATCTTCCCCGCAGGAATATGATATAAAACCAAAGCAACTCGCCGTGTATTGGGATGCATCGGCCTCGCTGGCCAGGAGGGATATCGGCAAAGAGATCAGTTTCCTCAAACAATTTATTTCTTATCACAACATCTCCCAGTTAACGATCATTCCATTCAATTATAAATTACTGGACACTGCCGTGTTTTATACTGAAAATGGTTTTAACAGCCGCTGGCAGCAATACCTGCAGGATATCACGTATGACGGTGCTACACAATTAGGGGTGATAGACATGACAAGCATCAAAGCAGATATGTTTCTCGTATTTACCGACGGCAACAATACCTATGGCAGAAGTAAACCCAAAACGGGAACATCGCTTGTATCCTGCATACATACATCTAATACTGCCAATCTTACAACACTGCAACAGGTTGTGGGCGCAGGCGGCGGCAAAGTTATTGACCTGAACAAAATGAATATGAGTGTGGCCGTGGCAACAGCGAGCCGTGCAGACAACTGGCTGATGAATATCACCTCATCCAGCGGTAAAGTGATCACCGAACAGGCATTGCCCCTGAAACAGGAAACAACTTTATTTATCAATGGCAGCATGCAGGCCGGTTCAGATACATTGATCTTCCATTATGGAAGCAACAGCCAGATCCGTCATACAGAAAAAATGCTGATCAGTTCAGCAGCAGCCTGTGCAGGTTCGGCCATTGACCGTATTACCATGCTGAACAATTTCGACCGCATTATCCGCAGTTATTCCTGGACCAATATGATTGATTTTGGTTTGCAGGAAAAAGTGGTAACACCCAATACAGCGTATATCGTACTGGAACGGGTGGAAGATTACGTGAAATACAATATCACTCCGCCGAAAGAACTCGAAGCAGAATGTGAAAAAATGAACTACGTAAAAAGGGACACCCGTTTTGAGAGAAGAAGAGTGGAGCAGATGGGTGAATATGATATACTCAATAATGTCGTGAACGTGTATAATGAACGGATACGGAAATGGGATGCCAACGAAAAACCCGTATATGTTTTAAAGCAGGATATGGACAAACCCGTTGCCGGGACAGGAACAAACCCCGGGTCTGCTGCAAGACAGCAAACCCCGGATAATGTACTGGCAGGAAGGGTTGCAGGTGTCGGTATCAGCAACAATGCCCTGGAAGAAGTAGTGGTGGTAGGGTATGGAGCAGCAAGAAAAAGAGACATGACCGGCTCGGTTGCCTATATCCGTTCGCAGGACATTTTTGCGTCAGCTACTTCAGTAGAACAGGCCTTGCAGGGACGTGTGCCCGGATTGCAGGTAAGCAGTGCCGCATCGGTGCCGGGGGCATCAGGGTTTATTTCAATAAGAGGAATGAGCTCACTCAATAACAATAGCCAGCCGCTATATGTCGTGGATGGTATCCCTGTATCAGGCAATGTGAATGATATCGTCAACGTTCATGATATAGATAATATCTCCGTACTGAGAGATCATAATGCGTCAGCTATATTTGGCAGCCGTGCAGCCAATGGCGCTATCGTGATCACGACTAAAAAAGGAAAAAACCATTACAACTATTACAACAACAAACCGTATCGCCTGAAGGATATGGAAGATGTGGAATACCTGCAGGAACTAAAAAATTCAGACAGACCGGAAAAGATCGCCGTCTATGAGCAACTGAAAGAACAATATGGCGGTGAAGCAGGTTTTTATTTTGATGTGGCGCAGCATTTATTTGACATCGGCTGGAAAGAAAAAGCTTTTGCTGTACTCATGAACGCAGCAGAAGCAGCTAATGGCAGCCAGCAGGTATTACTCGCTACTGCATACATACTCGAGCAATGGCGTCAGTATGAAGAAGCAATCCTCATCTATGAACAGCTAGTGAAAGATAACCCGGCCACCATTAGCTATTACAGCGATCTCGCATGGGCACATTATCAATCCGGTCATTACCAGGAAGCGGTTGACCTATTATACGGGGCCATCAAGATGAATACCGGACAACTGGAATATGCCAATATTTATACAAAGGCAATGATGATGAGTGAAATGAATGCGATCATTTCATTGCACAAAGACCGGGTTGACATCAGTGCTATCCCGGCAACATTGATCAGGGCATTGCCTGCTGACCTGCGCATCGTGATTGATTGCAACAAAGGCAATATGAGCAATATCAGCATCAAAGAACCCGGGGGATATGTATGCAATTACTCCAACCCTGTTACCAAAAACGGAGGCATCATCCAGCAGGGTTACTACTATTGGTATAACAACAACCCCTTTGAGTACCAGGTAAAGAAAGCGCCGGAAGGGAAATACAGGATCAGTGTCAACTACTACGATTATTACTCCTATCCCGGTAAGATACCTTCAATGATCCGTATCCGTAAGTTCAGGAACTTTGGCAAAGAGAACCAGTCCATTGAAGTGGAACATATGATCATGGATAACCAGTATGGCGAGATAGAGATCGCAGAAGTAAAATGGGAGGAGAAAATATTTTTTTAAAAATTGTTGAATAAAATTTGGCAGCATCAAAAAAATATTTTCATCTTTGCACTCGCAAATAACAAAACATGCTACGCATACAGTTACATATTGAAACAGTGAATTGGTTTAGTCCCAAAGCGGACTATACGGTTTGCGGGGCATGTAATGCTGCAGGATAAGTTGAAATAACGAATTCGCTCAAATACAGGCCCCGACAGTATCGTCGGGGTTTTTCTTTCCCCTCTCTTTCGGAGAGGGGTTAGGGGTGAAGTAAAAAGTTTGCAGCAATGTGTGTAAACGCCAAAGAACTGAATCTTATCATCATCAAAAAATAAAATGCGAAAGCAATTACAACATAAACGATTTATACCCATGACAGTGATACTATCGTCATTGCCCGGATGCCATTGGTATGTGCAGGCCAATAGAAGTATTGAGGCAACAGGCAGTTATAATGATGATATCATTCATAAGCGACCGTGTTATATCCATGTATAAGCACTCTTGTGCCTGCATAAAGGAGACCCGGTCGCAAAACGACCGGGTTTTTTTTACCCCTACCCCTAAAGGGGAACAATAAGCCCTGTGAGAGAAGAAAGTTTTCCAAACTTAACTCCCCTTTAGGGTAGGGGTATAAGGAGGTATATAATGAAATTTTTACTGATCGTACTGGCTGTTCATTTCGTTGCAGAAATGATCAGTAGCAAGAAAAAGGAAAACCAGGAAGATGCAGATGACAGAAAGGAAAACGTTCGTCATCCGGCAGAATATGAACTGAGATAAAGATATTATGTGCAGAAGGAGGAAATAAGCTTTCCCTGTGAGATGCAGCAGGGAAGCTTTTCCAAAAGTTCTTTGATAAAATATAGGAGTATTCTCCCGAAAGCCTTCGGGAGTCGGATCCTTCATCTGGAATGAAGAGGCTGCCCCGATTTACATCGGGGTCTCCTATACGATAAGACCGGGCTGCCATGTACCAAGGCAGGCGAAAAACATTTGCAGTGTTTTTGTGCTCCGATTAAATCGGAGGCGGTCCATGGTGATTGTTGAGTGGTGTAATGGTTGAGCATACCAGTCTTTGACACTGGCAGTTTTGGTTCGAATCCAACAGTCGCAACAAAATATCTGAGCCATGATTTGGATAGATTATGATGATTAATGATGAAATGAAAAGCTCAGGTCAATCTGTAAATCCTTTAATCGTGGTTCAGACAATTGGTTCGTAGCTCAACTGGACTAGAGTATCCGGCTTTTACCCGGAGGGTTGTGAGTTCGAGTCTCACCGGACCGGCAACAGAAAAATATTGGCTGATAGCTTAATGGCAAAGCGCCGGGATGGAGATATGAGTTCGGGTCTCATAAAGCCAATGATCGGATGAATAGCTCAATGGCCGAGCAGTCGCCTGTTAAGCAACAAGATGAAAGTTCGAATCTTTCTTCATCCGCCAGGTTTGTAATGAGTATAATTCGGTAGTGAGAAAAATGAGTTCAGCCAATACTTATCACAAACAAACAGGTGCTTTGGCAGAATGGATACATATGCGTCCCGTTGAAGCCGGGAAGATCGTGGTTCGATTCCACGGAGCACCACAGGGAAATGTAAAATGAGAAATGTAGAACCTAAAATGTAAAACGATGGAACAGGAACAACAGCAATGGAGGAAACTATCGGGTGAACAGATTAAAATTCCGATCGCTGATGAGGTGAGCAAGGTATTGATGCGTGAAAAAGAAATGGGACATGACCTGAAAGTGTGCATCGGTACCGACAGCCAGGTGAAAGGAAAAGAAACAGAGTTCGCCACCGTGATCGTATTCATCCGGAAAGGAAAGGGTGGTTTCATGTATATACACAACGAGATCACCCGGCAGAAGATGAGTATCAAACAACGGATGCTGATGGAAGTGGGCAAAAGTATTGAAGTAGCCTACGCTCTCTGCAATATCTTTTCCCGTTACAGTGTGGATATGGAAATCCACGCCGATATCAACACCAACCCGAATTTCAAAAGCAATGATGCACTGAAAGAGGCTATGGGGTATATCGTGGGAATGGGATTTGCTTTCAAGGCAAAACCGGAAGCTTTTGCCAGCTCCAGTTGTGCGAATAAAATGGTTAACCCCTAAATCCCCTAAAGGGGACTTTAGAGTCTGTTAGTTGATTAAGCTCTTTAGAATATTGTTGATGACAACATCAACGAAAGAATTCCGCCAACGCGGAAACGATATATGCCTGTTGGTAACAAACCAGGTCTATGTTTCAAAGAAGCATGACAGTGCAGACGCTGTAGCTATCTGTATGCTGTTGTTGCAATAGCTCATATATCGCCATCACGCTGGTGTCGTGGGTTCGATTCCCATTCCCGGCTGTAAACGTCGGGATAGCTCAATGGGTAGAGCACGGCACGTATGCGCAGGTTCGAATCCTGCTCTCGCCTCATTTGGCGGGATAGCTCAGTTGGCCAGAGCACTACACAGGAAATGTAGGATGTCAAAAGAAGTCCATCGCTTCTATAAAAATGATGACCAGGAAAATTAAAGTGAGTGTTGCTTGCCCTTATTGCAGCCCGTGGTTTAAACCGTGGGTTGCAATAAAATCGGGTAAACGCCTGCAGGCAGGCTTAGATGATACAGTTTGCATCACTTTCTCTATAAAATACTATCAGACCAGTTTTGATAGCAGGCGATTGAGAAACTGTTGCAATAAATATCATTTACATCTGCCTCCGTGAATACAGGATGGTGAGCAACACAAACTTTATTAAAACAATTTTAAACATGAAATAAAATTCCTCCCTTTTGGGGAGGTTAGGAGGGGCTTATGAAAAAAGTAAAAGTAAACGCCTATCAGGTAGCGCTGGTATTCAGGGACGGGGAGTACAAACGTGTACTGACTGCCGGATCTTACTGGTTCTGGAAGAATGAAGCGGTGTATGTCTATGATATCACCAAACCATTCGGAGCGCCGGTGGAACTGAACATCCTGCTGCAGGACAAAGCACTGGCCGACATCCTGCATGTAGTGGAAGTAAAGGACAACGAGATCGTGCTGCAGTACGAGAACGGTTTGCTGAAACAGGTATTGACCGCCGGTCGCTATACTTTCTGGAAATCCGTGGTGCAGTATGCATTCGTTCGTGCCGATATCAGCAAGCTGGAGATCACTGAGGATATTGACCGTGCCACTCTGCTGGGCAAGCTGGTAGTGCCTTATGTCCGTAACGTAAGTGTGGAAAGCTATGAAAAGGCGGTACTGTTCATTGACGGTAAGTTTGAGAAAGTACTGGGCAGCGGGGTGTACTACTGGTGGAAGAACAACATTGCCGTTCATATCGCAAGGGTGGATATGCGCCAGCAGCAGCTGGAAGTAAATGGCCAGGAGATCCTGACCAAAGACAAAGCGGCGCTGCGTATCAACGCCTGGGCACAGTACAAGGTGGCGGATATTGAAAAGGCTGTGCTGGAGAACAAAGAGTACGATAAACAATTGTACGTGGCGTTCCAGCTGGCGCTGCGTGAATACGTGGCCGGCTACAGCTTTGACGAACTGCTGGAAAAGAAAGAGGCAATTGCGCCTTTCGTACTGCAGAACGTAAAAGAAAAAGCGCTGGCCCTGGGTATTGAAGTGAATGGTTTCGGTATCCGTGATATCATCCTGCCGGGTGATGTAAAGGAGATCATGAACCAGGTGCTGATCGCCGAGAAGAAAGCGCAGGCGAACACTATTATGCGCCGTGAAGAAACCGCCAGCACCCGTAGCTTGCTGAACACCGCCAAGCTGATGGAAGAAAATACGATGTTGTGGAAACTGAAGGAAATGGAATATGTAGAAAAGATCGCAGACAAGATCAGCCACATCAGTGTAGGCGGCAATGGGCAGTTGCTGGAACAGTTGAAGCAGATCCTGGTGAGTAAGTAGTCTGACCCTTGATTGGGGTGGATTAGATGGATTGTGAGGAAATAAAACATCTTATTAATCTCTTTAATCTCCCCAAATCGTGGTTCAGATAATTGTTGCAGCGACAGGGCCACCCTGAGCAATGCGAAGGGTACTTTTGGCTAAATATTCAATAAGGGAGGCATGATTTATTCAGTAAGCTACTCCCTCGTAGAATTGCAAAATTTATCTTTATTGATCGAAACTTTAATAACATGAAAAGTAATCAAATTGCTAAGGGTTTTCTGAGCCTTGCTTATAAAGACTATTTGGCAAGTCGCTTTTTAATAAATAATGGTTTTATAATTCAAGGTGTAGTTCTGGCAAGCTCTGCAATTGAAAAATATTTGAAAGTAATATTGGCCCTTCATGACATATACAAAAAGATACACTTAGACAGATTGGAAGAGTTGAAATCATGGTTTAAGAAAACAGATTATCATGTTCTATTTGACAAGTTTGATCCTGTTTTCCTAGATATTCTGGGTAAAGCGTACAAGTACCGATATTATGACGAGAATACTGTAAAGGAAGCTGACACTATTGGATTTATTGTTCATCAGTTTCTTGGAGAACTTGATTATACAGTCTTCTTAATTAATAAACTTGTTACAATTACAGATAAAGATAACAAACCAATTGCTACTTCCTTCAGTCGTGATATTGAATCCCAAAATCCAAATCTATTTCTAAACAACTATCTATTAAACAAGATTCCCAAAAAAGAATTCATGGATAGAGTTGGAAAAGCTTATGGTATTCATGTCAATCCCAAATTTTTAGGCACTGAGATTGAAATAAATGGAACATGGGTACAAGGAGAATATGATGGAAGAATGTGGATTGTAAATGTGACAAATAAATAAGACTACCAATGAGCAAACTAAAACTACAAGGCAAAGAACTCCGTGCTATCGGTTACCCGGAAGGACCGGTGATCAGCATAGCCATGAATGTGATGCAAAAAAATTACAAGCATCACGGAAAGGAGGAAGTGATGGAGATATTACAAAAAGTACTGGCCAGCCCGGTAGAATATACAAATGATGCGGTACTGGCATTGATCGCTAAAGAACTCATCAAAACAACGGAGTCTGCGGAAGCCCTCTCCTTTGGAGAGGGTTTGGGTGAGGTGTCCCTGAACAATTCCGGTATCCCATTCAACGTCTTCGGCCAGGAACATATCGAAGAAGGCGCTATGCACCAGATGTACACAGCGGCCAAATTGCCGATAGCTGTGGCCGGGGCACTGATGCCCGATGCGCACAGCGGGTATGGCTTGCCAATTGGTGGTGTATTGGCAACGGAGAATGCCGTCATTCCGTATGGCGTAGGAGTTGATATCGGGTGCAGAATGTGCCTGAGCATTTATGATATTGATCCGAAAGAGCTGACACAATGTGAAAGTTATTTTGCCAGGGAGATCAATGAAGCTACTTTGTTTGGCAGTGGCGCACAATTCGACCATGCTTCCGACCATGAAGTAATGGAGAACGAACTGTTTCATCAGTTGCCTTTGCTGAAGAACCTGCATGGCCGTGCATGGAAACAACTGGGCTCCTCCGGTTCAGGTAATCATTTCGTGGAGTTTGGCGTAGTGGAAATTGTAGAAAAGGATGCTGTACTGGGTATTGATGCAGGTTTGTATGTTGCTTTATTGTCCCACTCCGGCTCAAGGGCACTGGGCGCTAATATTGCCAATCATTACACTAAACTGGCCATCAGCAAAAGACGTTTGCCACAGGATGCCAAGAACCTGGCATGGTTAACTCTTGATGAAGAAGAAGGAATGGAATATTGGTTAGCCATGAATTTGGCAGGTGATTATGCTTCGGCCAATCATCATATCATTCACGAAAAGATTGCAAAACAGTTGGGAAGAAAGCCAATTAAGATGGTGGAGAACCATCACAATTTTGCATGGAAAGAGAAGTATGAAGGAAAAGATGTGATCGTTCATCGCAAAGGCGCAACGCCTGCAGGCAAAGATGTTCTTGGAATCATTCCCGGTTCTATGACCGCGGCAGGATTTATTGTAAAAGGAAAAGGAGAAGAAGCATCTGTCAATTCCGCCTCACATGGCGCCGGAAGAAGGATGAGCCGTACCCGGGCCATGGAATCGGTGACCGATAAACAATTCAGGGATGAAGTAGAAAAACACGGTATCAAACTGATCGGCGGAGGGAAAGACGAATCACCTTTTGCGTACAAGGATATCGAAGTGGTGATGAAGAGTCAGAAACAATTAGTGGATATCGTTGGTAAGTTCACCCCGAAGATCGTGAAGATGGACGGCGCCAAACACAAGAGCTGGGGAAAGAAAGGACGGGAAGAAGTGACGGGGGAATAGCCCTTCGGCAATGCTTCGACAAGCTCAGCATGACATTGCTCAGGGGGTGATAATAAATGGTCAATAGTCAATATGGCTTTTTTATCGGCCATTCACTATTGACCATTGCCTATTGCCTGTTGACTATTCACTACTCACAAACTCACCTGCACACCGGCATTTGCAAATAGCTGTATGCTCTCAGGTAGAAGGGTCAGGTAGCTGTTCAGCGCATATATATTTTTCCGGTATGATACACCAAGACCACAGTTCAGCCTTGTCCGGTAACTGATAAAATAGTTCCAAAAACCTGACAGGTTCGATAGATTGAAGAAACTGTTCTCATTACCTATATCCTGGTAGCCGGTCTCTGTATCTAATTTAAAGCGTATGATTGTTCTTGTATTCGGATAGATGGCATGTTCAAAGAAAGCGCTGGCGCCGGCTTGCTTCAGCACAGGGTCTAAACGGGTCTCACCGGTCTGTACACTTCCGCTAAAAAACTTTTCCGTGTAGTCATTGGACAGGTAATACAATTGCAGGGCTGCGCCGAAATTATTCTGGTGTTTCAGGCTGACGGGTACGTGTTTATTAATACCGGCCGATAAACGAACAGAGCGGTTCACGGCATTCTCTTCTGTTTTTAAACTCGCTGGTTGTTGTGTAAGATCATAATCATAATGCATGATCGCCGGAGTTGCCCGGATGAACAACTCCGTTCCGGCCAGGCGGGCATCGTTGAAAGCAAAGAACACAATATCATTCAGGCTGCTAAAATACCGGATGTCTGTTGTACTGATCAATCCTTTTTTCTGAAAATAAGTATCTATCGCCTCGAGTATATATTGTGTTCTCTTCCGGGCATCCAGCACCCGGGTATTGTTGGCGACAGCAATAGCCTGTCCAAGTCCGTTCAGTTCTTCTGCAGATAATGAACGGGTCAGTCGCTTCTCTTTCTCCAGGGTCTGATGAAGCCATAATGCATTCTGCATATGGGTAACATTCTCCAGCCTTCCTTTGCCGATACCGGCGGTAATAGCCAGCGATCCTGCCTGCTGTTTACTTTTATTTTCAGAAGAAAAGGCGCTGCTGGTATTTTTTGAAGAATAAAAATTCCCTGAAACTTCAGCCCCTAATTCGGTAAAAAGATTTTTGGAGAACCATTTATTATTTACTGTGAGAACCGGTGCCAGGTAAAAGTTCCTGTTTTTATATTCATCGCTGCTGTTATCAGACCGGCTGGAGCCAAAACCGGTGGAAGCAGACGCAAACGCATTCAGCAATATCCCGTCCGTGCTTTTTATAATATAATAAGAAGCGCCGGCAGATCCGGAGCCGCTGCGTCCCTCGCTTTTGCCGGCCGGAAAGTCGGTACTGCTGAACTGGCCTCCTCCCGATGCGTCGAAGGTCACCGCCCGGTAGTTGATATTCCTGAATTTAAAATTTCGTAGTAAGGAATCCTGCTGTGCGAAAGTTGTATGAATACAAAAAGATAGGACAAGTGTGGGTAAAACTTTTCTCATGAGTTTTGATTTTGAGAACCGAAAGTAAAGCCGTTAATGAAAAGAGGGTGTTAAAGCAAACGCAGCTGCTGTTAAGAAAGAACAAAAGATAAAAAGCCGGTTGTATCCGAAATAGCAAAGCTATTGATCGAATAATCCTCTCTGTTTTGACTTCTGCTGACCTGTGTTGTCCATAAACTTTGGTTTGCCAAGGTTCAATCCACAGGCGGCATTCATCTTATCAATCAAATAAACTGTCAGCTCGGGAGAAGTAGCTTCATCGTGCATGTGCATGAAGAAATATAATTCCTGTAAACCATTATCCAGCCAGTACTTCATTCTTTCCACCCACACATCCGTCCTTGTATAATCCGAAGGATGCAAACTGTTGCCCACATACCGGATGAATGCTTTCGGAACGGTGAGCCGCATGTGTGCACAATCACGCCGCCCGGCTGTATCGGTGATCACGGCACCTATATTATGATCACGCAGGAAAGCGAACATGTCTTCCCGTTCTTTTTCTTTGGCAAACCAGTCAGGATGTCTCACTTCCAGGAAGAATTGCAGATCGGTGGGCAATGAAGCGAGATATGTGAAGAGCTCTTCTTTCCTTTTGGGAGAAAATGTATCACTGACCTGTACGAAGATGGGGCCAAGATGTTCTTCAAAAGCAACAATGCCCCGGAAGAATTCATTGGTGATAAAGTCCTTTCCTTTCAAACTGCCGCGGTGCGTTACTCCCTGGTACATCTTCGGGCAGAACTTGAAATCTTTTCCCTTTGCCTGCTCTGCCCATTTGCGGATACCTGCTTCGCCATATATCTTATAATGCGTCGCATTCAGTTCTATGCTGTTGTAATGCTCCACGTAATGTTTGAGAAAATCCTTTTCCCTGGTTTTTAGCGGGTATATCTTTCCCACCCACTCCTGTCTTCCCCATTTGGCACAACCGAAATAAACCTTTGAATTCTTTGCAGGTTTACCTCCCAGTATCTCTCTATTGGCCCCGGGTTCTGCAGGCAGGTTGAAATTCACACAGTTCAATTCATTTTCCGGTACTCTCCCGAATTCCATACTTTATCATTTATGACATACAAATCTAATCGTAAATATGTAACTTGATACCCTAACTATGGCTATGCGTATATTAGTTATTTTTTTATTGTTTGCCCAGTCGGTTATCGGCCAACAACAACCGAACATCATTTATATCATGAGCGACGATCATGACAATGATGCGATCAGCGCATACAACAAGCAGTTCATTTCCACGCCCAATATTGACCGTATTGCCAAAGAAGGAATGAAATTCAATAAGGCTTTTGTCGGCAATTCCATTTGTTCACCAGCAAGAGCCACCCTTTTAACAGGGCAGCATTCGCACAAGAATGGTGTAAAGAATAATTTTACCCGTTTTGATTCATCGAAAACAACTATTGCGCACCTGCTCAGTAAAGCAGGTTATCAAACGGCACTCATCGGCAAGTGGCATTTGCACTCCTACCCTGCCGGTTTTGATCACTGGCGGATATTGCCGGGCATGGGCCAGTACTTTGATACCCGGATGATCAAAATGAACGGGGATACCATTGTGGAGAAAGGCTATTCAGCAGATGTGATTACGGATGATGCGATTGACTGGCTGGACCAGATAGATGCCAACAAGCCCTTTGCTTTATTCTTTCATCATAAAGCGCCGCACCGGAATTTTGCACCGGCGCTGAAATATCTTGAACAGTACCGAATCAAAACATTCCCTGAGCCGGCAACCTTATATAATGATACAGCAGGCCACAGCAGTGCCTGGCGTATCCAGACCATGAGCATTCTGCATGATATGCGCCTGTGCGGCGACCTGAAAGTGGACCCTGAATACTTAATGGATATTCCTGAGCTAAAACCGGATGCCAATGACATTGCTACCTATACGGCCATCATGAGGCGAATGCCGGATAAAGAACGTGACCGGTTCAAAGAAATTTATGCCGAAAGAGGCAAATTGATAAGAGACAAAAAGCTTTCCGGTAAAGAATTGCTGAAATACAAATACCAGTGGTACATGCAGGATTACCTCGCCTGTATCGCTTCAATTGATGAAAGTGTAGGCAGGATACTGGATTACCTGGATAAGAACGAGATCAGTGACAAAACGGTTGTCATTTACACCAGCGACCAGGGTTTTTATCTTGGTGAGAATGGCTGGTTCGATAAACGTTTTGCCTATGATGTTTCTATGCAAACGCCATTACTCGTAAGATGGCCAGGCGAGATCAGCGCCGGAACAGAAAATAAGAACCTGGTGCAGAATATAGATTTCGCCCCAACCCTGCTGGATATTGCAGGCGCTAAAGTTCCGGAATGGATGCAGGGTGTAAGTTTAAAACCTATACTGAGCGGTCAGCAGCGAAATCTGTCAAGAAAATACCTTTATTATCATTACTATGAATTCGGGAAAGACCATACGGTCATCCCGCATGTAGCCATCCGGAGCGACCGGTATAAACTGATCTATTTCTATACGGTCAACGAATGGGAACTATATGACCTGCTATATGATCCGGCAGAACAAAAGAACCTGATCCGGTCATCCAATCACCAGGCCACCGTTAACCAGTTAAAAACAGAATTGAACAAGCTGCGTGATCAGTATGACGATCATGAAGCAGCCGGAGAGTTGAAGTAAATTTATTTATTCCCGTACTCACTGATCAGCTCGGCGACCAATGCCGTCCACCCGGTCTGGTGGCTGGCGCCTAAACCTCTTCCGGAATTGCCATGAAAGTATTCGTAAAATAAAACGAGGTCTTCGTTGCCGGGTTGTTTATAAAACCAGCTGTAATCACCATATAAACGGCGGTTACCTTCCTTGTCTTTTTCAAATAAACTGATCACCCTTTTGGTCAGTTCGTCAGCCACCTGTGTCAGGTTCATTTTAATACCGGAGCCGGTAGGGAACTCTACCTGCAAAGAGTCATTATAAAACTCTCCATACTTACGAATAGATTGAATGATCAGGAAATTGATCGGCATCCATACCGGCCCGCGCCAGTTGGAGTTGCCGCCAAACATATCAGACGTAGAATCGCCGGGATCATAACGGATCGTATAGGTATGACCATCCACTACTACCGAATAAGGGTGTTCATCATGGTATCTGGATAAGGCCCTTATGCCACCTTCCGACAAAAATTCTTTCTCATCCAATAATCTTTCCAGCAAATTGACTAGCCTGTCCTTCGGTACCAATGATAACAGCAATTCGCCATCATCACTCCTTTCTTCATTAGGCCAGAATTTTTTATTCCTGATCCTGTAATCTTCGAACCAGGTGATCCTTTTCCTGAAATCAATGAGTTTATCCATCACCCGCTTGCTGATAGAAGAAACAGCATACAAAGAAGTAACCCCCACCACCGATTGTATGCGCAATGGTTTTGGGTCTGCGCCGCTGACGCATAAGACATCATAAAAGAACTTATCCTCTTCATTCCATAACCCATGCTCATTCAAAGATTCAGCTATCAATACAAAATGTTCAAAGAATTTGGTGGCAGTATCTTCAAACGATTCATCATGCATGGCGATCTCGATGGCCATTTCCATCATATCCAGCGCATAGGTACCGATCCAGCTGGTGCCATCCGCCTGCTCCAGTTGCATCTCACCGGGAAAATGAAAGCTACGGTTGAACACGCCGATATTATCCAGACCGAGGAAACCGCCTTCAAAGATGTTGTTACCATTAATGTCTTTGCGGTTGATCCACCAGGTAAAGTTGATCAGCAGTTTATGAAATACTTTTTTAAGAAAATTAATATCCCCCGTTCCGGTTCTTTTCTTTTCGATATTATATACCTGCATCGCAGCCCATGCCTGTACCGGCGGGTTCACATCACTGAAATTCCATTCATAAGAAGGTAACTGCCCGTCAGGTTTCATATACCATTCCCGCATTACGAGCAATAACTGGTGCTTCGCAAACGTCGGGTCCACTACCGCCATTGAGATACATTGAAAGGCAAGGTCCCATGCAGCATACCAGGGATACTCCCATTTATCCGGCATCAGGATGATATCCTGGTTTTTCAGGTGTTTCCAATCGCTGTTGCGCCCGGTCATCTTTGAATTGCTCACCGGCGAAATACCATCCGTGGTGCCCAGCCATTGCTCGACATCAAAATGATAATATTGCTTGCTCCAGAGAATACCTGCCAGTGCCTGCCGCTGGATCTTTGCCATTTCGGCATTCATTCCTTTTGGCAAAATGGCCGCATAAAAATCATCGGCTTCCTGTTTTCTTACTTTGAAAATATCCTTGAACTTATTCGGGAAGGCATTATCCAGCCATTGGTTGTTGAGGCGGCAATATATGGTTTTGGTACTCCCCCCGCTTATCTTCATTTTATAGACGGGAGAAAATTTTGTGCCTTCTTTCTTTTTGGTCAGTTCAGGTACATTCTTTCCTTTGATGACCGCATCATGAAATGTATCTTTTACGAAAATGCTTTCGTTGGGAATGTTGCTGACCTTCTCTGTGTTGGTTTCATTCTCCGTGAAGAATGTCTTGTCAGCGGGCTGAAAATAAAAATAATATTCACCGAGCCGCTCGTGTTCCGCCCTTACTGTCGTTTTGTTAACCTGTGTTATGGATGGTTTTTCTTTAAAACTTCCCTGTTTCCAGCGATTGTAGAACCATAAGGTAGGCAGCACCGTGATCTCCGCTGCTTTGTTATACCGGTTCGTGATGTCGATCTGTATAAAAATATCTTGTGCCCCTTGCTTGGCATAGGTCACTTTTATATCAAAATACTGGTTCTTGTCAAAAACACCTGTATCAAGTATCTCGTACTCAGGATCAAGTTTTCCCCTTTTCTGGTTTTCTTCTCTCAGTTTTTCATACGGAAAAGTCTGCTGCGGGTATTTATACAAATACTCCATATAGTAATGCGTGGGAAGATTGTCAAGGTAGTAGTATAATTCCTTTACATCTTCGCCATGATTACCCTGCGGATTGCTGAGGCCGAAAAGCCGTTCTTTTAAGATGGGATCATTGCCATTCCATAAAGCAACACAAAAACACAGGTTGCCAAAATAGTCTGAAATACCTGCGAGCCCGTCTTCACCCCATAAATAGGCCCTGCAATGGGCATGGTCAAAGGGAAAATAATGCCATGCATCACCATTGGTGCTGTAATCCTCGCGTACTGTTCCCCATTGGCGTTCGCTCAGGTAAGGGCCCCATTGTGCAAGTGGAATAGCTTTCGTCGCATTTACTGCCAGTCGCTGATGCTCTGCTGTCATTTCCGAAACTGATTTATCTTTCTTAACCGGCAAGCATGTTAATTTAGCAGGGCAAAGTTAGCCAATTATGAGTGAAATGGCCGGAGTGAAGTATCACTGGTATTTTTTTATGAGGTCGGTCAATATCTTCCTGTCAGCATCACTGATCGTTTTGGTAGAATCTGATGGCACAAAATGTAATTTGAATGACTGGATAGCCGACTCCGGTTTTTTTATATCGTAACCAATGATACGAAGCGCCTGCATTTCATTGAAACCTTCAGGGATCATTACCGCGGTCGTATCATACCAATAACCAAATCCGCTCTCCGCCAGTTTCTGCCAGGGGAAATACTTATTGGGATCTACTTTTCTGCCCGGCGCTATATCCGCATGACCAACAAAATTCGCAACGGGTATATTATATGCATTTTTCAGCCTGCCTAATAAAACCAGCAGGCTGCTGACCTGTTCATCAGTAAAAGATTCGAACCCGTTATTATCTATTTCAATACCGATACTGCAGCTGTTCAGGTCAGTAGCATTGCCCCATTTACTTACACCGGCATGGTGCCCTCTCAAAAGGTCATTGAGCATATGATGTACCGTTCCGTCCTTACAAATAACATAATGTGAGCTGACCTGGGTTCTTGTCAGCGTAAACGTCTTTAATGTCTGATCACAACTATTCTGAGCGGTATGATGAATCACCACAATATTAGGGCGTCGCATAGAAAAATTGGTAGTCCCCACCCATGAAGATGCGTAGTTTAGTCCTACGGAATCCTGAACGGGATATTCCCGCAACAGTTTTGCATAGCCCTTCACCTGTTTTTTATATGCCTTATTGGTAGCGGCGTAAGGCCGGGCACAGCCATTGATGATAATTGCGGCGGCTATGATGGTCGTAGAAAGAAAGAAATACTTCATGTCGCAAATGTATATTTTATAAAAAAACAAGGATAGGAAAATTACGCAGGCAATAAAGATTACTATGCCTTACGTAACTTGAGCAAAAGTTTATATTATGGCAGCGCATTTCGGCATGATAGGCCTGGGTACCATGGGAAGGAACCTGCTGCTCAATGTAGCCGGTCATGGATACGAGGTTTGCGGGTATGACCGTGAACCCGCCCAGCAAAAAAGGCTGATGGATGAAGCAAAAGGGAAAAACGTCAATGCGGCTGCTTCATTGCCTGAATTCATTCAATCCTTGCAAACTCCACGGATCATTATGTTGCTCGTACCTGCGGGCAAGATCGTGGATGCTGTGATCACTGACCTGCTGCCGCTGGTGCAAAAAGGAGACATCATTCTGGATGGCGGTAATTCACATTTCGCCGATACGGAAAGACGCTATAGTCAATTACAGGGTTCCGGCATTCATTTTATTGGCATGGGTGTAAGCGGTGGCGAAGAAGGAGCCCGGGTCGGACCAAGCCTGATGCCGGGCGGAAACCGGGAAAGTTATGAACTGGTAAAAGATATCCTGGAGTCAGTAGCTGCCAAAAGCGATGAAGGCGCCTGCGTTTCCTTTATCGGGAATACAGCTGCAGGTCATTACACCAAAATGGTGCATAATGGTATCGAATATGCCATGATGCAAATGATCAGTGAAGTATATGGTGTATTGAAATATGCCGGGCAGTTCAGCAATGCAGAATTACATGCGTTATTTTCTGCCTGGAACAAAGCTGAACTGCAATCATTCCTGGTCGAAATAACAGCCGATGTGTTTCTGAAAAAGGATGAAGCAACAGGCAAAGACCTGGTGGATATGATACTGGATAAAGCCAAACAAAAAGGCACCGGCATGTGGACCAGCCAAAGCGCTATGGACCTGAATGTGCCGATCCCTTCTATTGATGCGGCTGTCACGATGCGCTACCTCTCAGCGCTGAAGGAAGAAAGGGTTCATCATTCATCATTATACTCATCCGGCAACGGCAAAAGCCTGTTCAACAAAGAACAATTGGCCGGTATATGTAAAAATGCTTTGCACTTTGGATTCCTGCTCGCTTACGGGCAAGGCCTGCATTTGCTGAAAGCCGCTTCGGAGCAGTACAATTATAACATCAGCATTCCGGAAGTATTACGGGTATGGAAAGGTGGCTGCATCATCCGCTCCGTTATGCTGAATGACCTGCGCAAAGCATACAAAGAGAACACAGGGTTATCCAATATCATTGCTTCTCCTGTTTTTCAACCTGTATTCAGCCAACTGCGAAATGATCTGGCCGGCCTGGTAAAATCATCCATCGAATATCAGCTTCCATCAGCCTCACTGGCTGCATCATTATATTACTTTGATGCGTATATAGCCGGCCGTTTACCTGCTAATCTTATCCAGGCCCAGCGGGATCTCTTTGGCGCACATACCTATGAACGCATTGATAAACCCGGCGTATTCCATACCGGATGGGAAAGCAAACCCATTACCATGACGTAATTATTATTTATCACCCCGATCAACATGAGCACAAACAAAAAGGAAATATCAGCAGCCAATATTGTCATCTTCGGAGGTAAAGGCGACCTTGCCTGGAGAAAACTGATACCCGCATTTTATAATCTTTTTATCAATGGGTATTTGCCAAAACAGTTTGCGATTTATGGGGTGCATTATGAGAAGATGGACGAAAAGGCCTACGAAAAACATCTGCTGGACGGGATCAATACTTTTTCAAGAAGCGGAAAGGCAAAAAAGAATGACTGGAAAAAATTTGCAACCCGTGTTTTTTATTTTGAAGGCGATTTTACAGCCGATGATACCTTCCGGCGACTGGGGGAAGTTTTGGATAAAAATGATAAAGCCTGGAAGACAAGGGCGGTCCGGCTATTCTATTATTCCGTCTCTCCCCGTTTTATCGAGCCCATTTCGCTGCTGCTTTCCAGTCAAGGGCTGGCTAATGAAACAGTACATGACAGGATCGTCATAGAAAAACCGTTTGGCAGCGATCTGCAAACCGCCAAAGAGCTGAATCAGCTGCTCACCAGGCATTTCAAAGAAAAACAGATATACAGGATAGATCATTATTTAGGCAAAGAAACGGTGCAAAATCTCATGGCATTCCGTTTTGCCAATATTGTATATGAATCTATCTGGAACCACCACTACATTGAACATGTGCAGATAACTGTGGCCGAAAGTATCGGTGTAGGCGGCAGAGGCAACTATTATGAGCAGGCCGGCGCTTTGAAAGATATGATACAAAATCACCTGCTGCAATTGCTCTGCGTCACGGCGATGGAACCCCCGGTATCGCTGGATGAAGAAAACATACGCAACAAGAAAGTGGATGTACTGAAAGCCGTGAGGCCGTTGACCAAAACAGAAATAGCCAAACATGTGATAAGAGGACAATACGGCGAAGGAACAGTAAACGGGAAAAAACAGGCAGCCTATCGAAGTGAAAAGAATGTAAACCCGAAGTCAAATACCGAAACGTTTGTTGCTTTAAAGCTATTCATTGACAACTGGCGCTGGCAGGGAGTGCCCTTTTTCCTGCGTACCGGCAAATGCCTGGAGAAGACATCGTCCCTTATAGTCATTCAGTTCAAACCCGTGCCGCATAATTTATTTGATAGTAAAGTAATGACTGACACCAGGCCGAACCAGCTTATCATCAGTATTCAGCCGGAAATGGAAACCACGTTATTGTTCCATGCAAAAGAGCCGGGAGTAAGACTACAGATCAAGCCGGTGGAAATGGATTTCACTTACAAAGAAAGTTATGATACTCCCGTACCCGAAGCGTACGAAACGTTACTGCTGGAAGTACTGGAAGGCGATGCGGCTATGTTCATGCGGGCTGACCAGGTAGAAGAAGCATGGAAAGTAGTAACACCCGTCATGGAAGCATGGAAAAAAGAAACACCTCCCCGTTTTCCGAATTATGAGCCCGGCGGTTGGGGGCCTAAAACATCCGAGGCATTGATAAAGCCACAGGGTTGTTCATGGACATTATTGCCCGAAAACGGGATACTAAAAAATACGATCAGGAAAAAATAACATGAAAAAGATACCGGAAAAGACTGTTTGGAAAGATCATGAAGCGATGAGCAGGGCTGCAGCTTATTTTTTCATATCCGCTTGCCATCATGCCATTGTCAAACAAGGGAAGTTTATGGTTGCTTTATCAGGCGGTAACACCCCTAAGCGATTGTTTGAATTGCTGGCCTCTCCCGAATTCAATAAGAATATTCCCTGGAAAAAGATATTCCTTTTCTGGAGCGATGAACGGTTTGTGATACCTACCTCTCCCGACAGTAACTACAATATGGCGAAGAAAAGCCTGCTGGATAAAATTGATATCCCCCCTAAAAACATTTTCCCTGTACCCGTCACCGGTGACCCGGAACAATGTGCCAGGCAATACGAAGCGACCATCAAAAAATTCTTCAATAACAAACCTGCGTCATTTGACTGGGTAATGCTTGGTACAGGCACCGACGGGCATACAGCCTCTCTTTTCCCGCATACACCAGTATTAATAGAGAACAGGCGGCTGGTCAAACAGGTATGGCTGAATGATCAGCAATCCTGGCGGATCACCTTTACCTACCCGCTGATCAACAAAGCCAAACAGATCATTTTATTGGTATCTGGCAGAGAAAAAAAACATATTGTGAATGCAGTATTCAGCAAACCGGTCAAAAAGATCTATCCTGTTCAGTATATCAGCCCTGAAAGGGCTTTGTGGATAATGGATAAAGCGGCGGAAGGATAGCTATTTACATATTTCTCCTGTACTGTCCCCCTACTTCATATAAAGCATGAGTGATCTGCCCGAGGGAACAATATTTCACCGTTTCCATCAATTGAGCAAATAAGTTTCCGTTGTTGATAGCCACCTCTTTCAATCTCTTTATTTCTTCCTCACTCTTCGCCTCATTTCTTTTCCAGAATGCCCCCAGGTTTCCTATCTGCTGCTCCTTTTCTTCTGTTGTACTCCTGATCACTTCACCCGGGATTACGGTCGGGCTTCCTTTTTTATTCAAAAAAGTATTCACCCCGATCAATGGCAGTTCGCCAGTATGTTTCTGGTGTTCGTAGTAAAGGCTTTCTTCCTGTATCTTATTGCGCTGATACATTCGTTCCATAGCGCCAAGAACACCGCCCCGTTCAGTGATGCGGTCAAATTCCGTCAGTACAGCTTCTTCCACCAGGTCAGTTAATTCTTCAATCGCAAAACTTCCCTGTATAAAGTTCTCGGTTTTGGCTGAGCCCAGCTCCCGGTTGATGATCAATTGTATCGCCATCGCCCGGCGTACACTTTCTTCCGTCGGTGTGGTGATCGCTTCATCATACGCATTCGTATGAAGAGAATTGCAGTTATCATAAATGGCATACAAGGCCTGCAACGTGGTTCGTATGTCGTTAAAATCTATTTCCTGCGCATGCAAACTTCTGCCGGATGTCTGGATATGATACTTCAGCATCTGGCTGCGCTTATTGGCTTTGTATTTATACTTCATCGCCTTGGCCCATATCCGTCTTGCCACTCTTCCTATCACACTGTACTCAGGGTCCATACCATTGCTGAAGAAGAAAGACAGGTTGGGAGCAAAATCATCAATGCTCATTCCCCGGCTCAGATAGTATTCTACGTAAGTAAACCCATTGGCTAAAGTGAACGCCAGTTGTGTGATCGGGTTAGCGCCAGCTTCGGCAATATGATACCCGCTGATGGATACACTGTAGAAATTGCGGACCTTATTCACAATAAAATACTCTTGCACATCGCCCATCAGCTTTAAGGCAAACTCAGTGGAGAAGATACAGGTGTTTTGCGCCTGGTCTTCTTTCAGAATATCTGCCTGCACTGTTCCCCGCACCTGTTGCAAAGCAGTTTCTTTGCATTGCCGGTAAATATCAGCAGGCAATACCTCATCACCGCTAAGTCCAAGCAGTTTTAAACCCAGGCCGTCATTACCATCAGGCAACACACCCGGTGAAGAAGGGTTTTTATATTGAGGCGCCGGGAAATGCTTGTATTTCGTTTCACTGACCTTTTTCACTTTATCCCACCACCCGAGTTCGGTGATCTTCTTTTCGCATTGCTGATCTATTGCTGCATTCATAAAAAAAGCCAGCAATATCGGTGCCGGGCCATTGATGGTCATACTTACCGAAGTTCTTGGGTCGCAAAGATCAAAACCACTGTATAGTTTTTTGGCATCGTCAACCGTAGCAATACTGACACCACTGTTACCTACCTTACCATATATATCAGGGCGGTGATCCGGGTCTTCTCCATAAAGGGTTACACTGTCGAATGCTGTTGACAACCTTTTTGCAGGCTGATCAACGGATACATAATGAAAACGCTTGTTGGTTCTTTCAGGCCCGCCTTCCCCGGCGAACATTCTTGTCGGATCCTCTCCTTCTCTCTTCAAAGGAAACACACCAGCCGTAAAAGGAAAATGACCTGGTACGTTTTCCTGTGCCTGCCATTTCAGTATATCCCCCCAGTCTTTGTATCTGGGTAAAACAACTTTGGGGATCCTTGTTCCGCTCAGGCTTTTGGTGAACATGGCTTGTTTGATCACTTTGTCCCTGACGGTATATTCATAATAATCCTTCTCGTATTCTTTTATCTTTTTATTCCAATGCTGGATCAGCTTGCGGCTGACCGGCGTTAGCTGATCTGTATAAAAAACTATTTGCTGGTTAATGGCATCAAGCAATGAGCTGTCTGCTTTCCCATTTAATGTTTCCAATGCACCGTTCAACTGGTAAAGTTTTGAAGCAATAGCTGTCTGCTCTTTCACTAATTGATCATAGCTCCTGTTGTTCTCTGCTATCTCGGAAAGATAGCGGACACGGCTGGCAGGGATTACAGCCTGCGACACTTTTGCTGTTTCAGCAAAATGAAACTCCCCAAACCTTGCCTTTGTCTTTGTCTCGATCTTTTTCAGCAGCAACTCAAACAGGTGATTCACTCCATCGTCATTGAACTTACTGGCCATGGTAGCTACTACAGGCAATTCTTCATCTTTGGTAGTAAATAGCTGGTGGTTACGTTTATACTGTTTGCGAACATCGGCCAATGCATCCAGCGCCCCGGCCTTATCAAACTTGTTGATGCAGATCAGGTCTGCATAGTCCAGCATGTTGATCTTTTCTAACTGGGAAGCAGCGCCATACTCCGGTGTCATGACATACATGCTTATATCACAGTAATCCAGTATAGAGGCATCACTTTGGCCTGTGCCGGCAGATTCAAGGATGACGAGGTCGTAACCTGCCTCTTTACAAATATCAATGGCCTCCTGCACATGAGCACTCAGTGCCCGGTTGTCTTCTCTTGTGGCCAGGCTGCGCATGTAGGCACGGGGATGAGAGATCGCATTCATCCGTATCCTGTCGCCCAGAAGGGCGCCACCTGTTTTCTTCTTTGAAGGATCTACAGAGATAACGGCAACGGTCTTCTCTGTAAAGTTGTTAAGAAACCGGCGGACGATCTCGTCCGTTACAGAAGATTTACCGGCGCCGCCGGTACCTGTTATCCCTAATACCGGAGTACCGGCCCCTTGATTTTCCCCTTTTATTTTCAGTCCATTCTCTGCGTTGGTTATTTTTCTGGCTATCGCTCTTACATCCCTGGCCTCTTCAAGTTTCAACGCTGTCTTATAATCAGCTTTGCCGTTTAGTTGAACATCACATTGTTTTATTACATCCTCGATCATGCCTTCCAGTCCCATTTTTCTCCCATCATCCGGCGAGTAGATACGGGTGATGCCATATTTATGTAATTCATCTATCTCATCTGGCAGTATGGTTCCGCCGCCTCCGCCGAAAATTTTGATATGCCCGCAACCATTCTCTTCCAGCAGGTCCTTCATGTATTTAAAGAATTCTACATGCCCGCCCTGGTAGCTGGTGATGGCAATACCCTGTACATCCTCCTCAATAGCCGTTTCTACAATTTCCTTTACAGAACGATTGTGGCCAAGATGGATGATCTCCGCACCTTTGCTTTGCATGATCCGGCGCATGATATTAATAGCTGCATCATGACCGTCGAACAGGCTGGCGGCCGTCACGATCCTGACCTTATTGATTGGCTGGTAAGACATATTTCACCGTTAACGCACAAAATTAAGTTTTTGCAGGAAACATTAACACCCGTTAGTATAATAACTTTGTACCCGGCTTGATGGTTGTTATTAAAATGAAAGACTTTTTATCCCGGTTTAAAATAAGACCGTTTTAGTTTTATAAATACCAATCAATAACAGGATGTCACTACGCCAGTTCATTACTGCCCGGAAATTACTAAGGCCGTTTACGGTAGTAAAGAATACCGCCATCTATGGCTGGACCGAAGTAGCGAAAAAGTTTGGCCTGCATGAAGACCTCTATTTTAACCCGCTTCACAAAAAACTATCAAAACCGGTGACGGTCATTTTGATAGGAGCCGGCCATCGCGGCAGCATCTATGCCGAATATGCTGTCAAAAGCCCGGAAGAGATGAAACTGGTGGGAGTAGCTGATCCCAATTCGGGCCGGCGGCATAAAATGGAAAAGCGGTATAAGATAGCCCCTGCCTGCTCTTTCCATTCATGGGAAGATGTTTTCAAAAAAGAAAAATTTGCAGATGCTGTCATTATCGCCACGCCGGACCAAATACATACTGCTCCTTGTCTGAAAGCGCTGGAGATGGGATATGATGTATTGTTAGAAAAGCCGATTGCCCCTACCGAAGAGGAATGCCGTCAAATACTGGCAAAAGCAAAAGAGACCGGGCGCATTGTCGGGGTATGTCATGTGCTTCGTTATACTCCTTATTTCCGGGAACTGAAAGAGATACTGGATGCAAAAATGATCGGTGAAGTGATCAGCGTTCAGCACCTGGAGCCGATAGAGCATGTACACATGAGTCATTCGTATGTTCGCGGTAACTGGCGGAACAGTAAAAAAGCTACCCCAATCATACTGGCAAAATCCTGCCACGATACCGACATCATCCGCTGGTTAGTGAATGATGCATCAGATAATGTGCATTGCTTTGGTAATTTAAAATGGTTCAGGAATGCCAATGCGCCGGCCGGCAGCACCGAACGCTGCACGGATGGTTGTGCCGTAGAACATACCTGTCCTTATTCAGCCCTGCAGATCTACTTCCGCGACCGTAAAAGATTGTATGTTTTTGACCTGCCAGAGGACAGGGGTCAGTGGGATGAGATCATCCTGCATGGCCTGCAAACCACTGACTATGGCCGTTGTGTTTACCGCATGGATAACGATCAGCCGGATCATTTGACTGTAAATATTCTTTTCAAGAACGGTGTTACGGCTGCTTTTTCGATGGAGGCATTTGTATCGTATGAAGGCAGGCGTACCCGCATCATGGGTTCGATGGGAGATATTACCGGTGATATGGAAAGTTTTACCCTGACCACTTTCAGAACAGGCAAGCGTACTACCTGGAGTATGAAAACAGATGCACATGGCGGCGGTGACCACCCGATGGTAAAGGATTGGCTACAGGCGGTAGGGCAGCAAAATCCTGATCTGCTGAGTTCCTCCATTGATGTTTCGGTAGAAAGTCATATCATGGCATTTGCCGCTGAAAGAAGCCGTCTGAGCCGCACCATTGAGGACATTCGTCTATAATCGGTGTATTCCGGCTGTTGACATTCTATTTACCACTTTTCTTTCTACTTTTGGCCGCTCTATGCTGAAACCCTGCCTGCTCATAGTATTCAATCACCGGTATGATAAGAATATACCGGTCTTACGTAAGATCTATGCTGACCGCTTTTCTCACATTTTCTTCCTGGTACCATTTTATAATGGCAGCGACCCAGATGTGATACCGGTATATGAAAGCTCCAATTTTTTTCAGTCTTACTTTGCACAGGCATATTACCGTTTTTTCAGTGAAGCGTTCAGTCATTATATCTTCACCGGCGATGATTGTCTGCTGAATCCGCTGGTCAATGAGAATAACTTCCTTCAGCAACTCGGGCTACCGGAGCGAACTGATCTCATTTCAGGTTTTATTGAGTTGCACAAATTGACCGGAAGACCCTGGTGGCATACACACAAGGCCGTTGATTTCTTTAATAACCGCAAAGGAGCAGAAATAAAAAGAGAACTGCCGGCAAGAGAAGAAGCGGTAGAACGGTTCAAACGACATGGTATAGACGTAGTGCCCTTGACCAAAGAAAATATCTTTGGCACACAAACACCGCCCGATAAAAAATGGTGGCAGTACTGGCTGTTCAGGCAATATCACCTGCAATACAAATGGAAAGAATTCAAAAAGAACGGGAAGATAGAACTGCCGTATCCTGTTGCCGGTTCTTATTCTGATGTATTGATCGTCACCAAAGAAACCATTTATGATTTCTGCCGTTATTGCGGTTTGATGGCCGCAGCAGGTCTGTTCGTAGAATTGGCCATACCAACAGCTCTGTTGCTGTCCTCGCAAAAGATCATTCAGGAAAAAGGACTTCGCCTGCAGGGAAAAGCCATGTGGTCAGCGGCCGAAGTGGAAGAAGTGGAAAAGAAGTTCGGCAAATCACTCAGTGCATTGCTGAAGGGTTTCCCTGAGGGGCAGTTATATTATCATCCTGTCAAACTATCAAAATGGAACAACGATCTATGAAAAAAATCATTGTTATCACCAGTATATTCAAACCTACAGAAGCGATTGAGAAATTTACTGCACTAAAAGATTATCACCTCGTCGTAGTAGGTGATAAAAAAACACCAGCGGACTGGCAATATGACAACTGCACCTTTTTAAATGTGGATGCACAGCTCGCATTATCTTCTTCATTGGCCCATGTCATCCCTTTTAACCATTACGGCCGCAAAATGATGGGATACCTGTATGCGATGCAGCAAGGCGCCGACATGATCATTGATACCGACGATGACAATATTCCCTATGACGGATGGAGCTTCCCGCCATTTGAAGGCGAATACACCAGCTCCAAAAGCGATCTTGGCTGGGTCAATATTTATCATCATTTCAGTGAGCAACCTATCTGGCCCAGAGGACTCCCGCTGCGTAATATCAATGACAGCCGGGATAAATTGCAATGGGGATCATCCGAAACAAAACAAAAAGTAGGTATCTGGCAGGGACTCGCTGATGAAGATCCGGATGTGGATGCGATCTACCGCCTGACATCGAACACACCTTGTACATTCCTGAAGAAAGAACCTGTGGTACTGGAGAAGGGAACCGTGTGTCCGTTCAATTCACAGAATACAGCTATACAAAAAGAACTGTTTCCGTTGCTGTTCCTGCCCTCATATGTCACCTTCCGTTTCACCGATATTTTGAGAGGTATCATTGCACAACCCATTCTATGGAAACACGGTTACCGTTTGGGTTTTACTGAAGCCACTGTCGTACAGAAAAGGAATGAACACGATTACTTCAAGGATTTTGAAAGTGAGGTGCCGATGTACCTGCATACAGAAAAATCATTAACTACGGTCAACAATGCTATAACCCACGCCTCAGTGGCAGGTAATTTATATAACGCCTATGAAGCTTTGCTGAAAATTAACGTGGTGGAAGAGCGGGAAATGACCGTATTGAAAGAATGGCTGAAACTATTTTGATACTTTTGTTCTATGCAAACCCTGATTGACGCCGTAAAAGATCTATACCTGTCGTGGAAAGGAGTTGAACCTGTATCTGTAGATGTCATTCCCATATCCGGCAGTGAAAGACGTTATTTTCGTGTACTAGGGAAAGATCATACCGTCATCGGTACGTATGGCGCCAATGTCAAAGAGAACGAATCCTTTATTTACTTCTCCGAAAATTTTTACAAAAAGGAATTAGCCGTCCCGGAAATATATGCTGTCAGCAAAGACCGGATGTATTACCTGCAGCAGGACTTTGGTGACATATCTCTCCTGAATCATCTCGAAAAAGATGGTTTTACACAACCGGTCTATGATCTTTTCAAAAAAAGCCTGGAAGAACTGGCAACACTCCAGGTAAAAGGAGACAGCGGGCTGGACTATAAAAAATGCCTGACCAATAAAGAATTTGGAAAGGAAGCCATCATGGCTGACCTGCTTTATTTCAAATACTATTTTTTGGATGCCCTGCGCAAACCGTATGATAAACAAAAGCTGATAAAGGATTTTGAAGCATTGAGCAATTATCTTACCCATACGGAATACAAATACTTTATGTTTCGTGATTTTCAGAGCCGTAACATACTGGTGAAGGATGATAGCAGTGTTCACTTCATAGATTACCAGGGAGGCATGAAAGGCGCCCCGCAGTATGATGTGGCCAGTATGCTATGGCAGGCAAGGGCTAATCTGCCCGATGAATGGAAAGAAAAGCTGCTGGATGATTATATGCACACATTCGAAGCCTTGATTGACGGACCGCTGGATAAAATTATTTTTCGTAGCCAGTATAATGGCTATGTGCTGATAAGGCTGCTACAGGTACTTGGCGCTTATGGTTTCCGTGGTTTGTTTGAAAGAAAAGCGCAGTTCCTGACAGCGATCCCATTAGGCTTACGCAATCTGAAAGAATTTTTCACCCATCAAAGCCTGGGTATCGCTGTACCTGAGTTCAGGAAAGTACTTGACATCTGTGTATCCGATGACATCATCCGGCAATTCACTCCTACACAGGCTACAGAACAAACACCGTTGGTCGTAAAGATCTGCAGCTTCTCTTATCGCAAAGGCCAGCCGCAGGATGAAACCAGTAACGGTGGTGGCTTTGTATTTGATTGCCGGGGAATATTGAACCCCGGCAGGGTCGAAGAATACAAAACACAGCACGGAAGAGATAAACCAGTAAAAGATTTTCTCGAACAACAGACACAAATGCTGAGTTATCTCAACAGCGTATTCGATATTGTTGATATGACGGTGGAGGATTACATTAAAAGAGGGTTCGAAAGCCTGATGGTGAGTTTCGGATGTACCGGTGGTCAGCACAGGAGCGTGTATGCGGCTGATGCGATGGCCCGGCATTTAAGAAATAAATTCAAAGTAAAGATCGAACTGAGGCATACAGTTCAGGATGAAAAAAATTGGAGTAACCCTCTCCCTGTTAAGCCATGAAAGCCATGATATTCAGTGCGGGTCTCGGCACACGTTTCAAACCCTGGACAGATCAGCATCCAAAAGCATTGGCGCTGGTCAATGGTAAATCGCTGTTGCAGCGAAACATTGAATACCTGCAACAATATGGTATCCGGGATGTGATCGTCAATGTGCACCATTTTGCTGACCAGATCATCGAAGCAGTAAATAAGAATAAAGGATGGGGCAGCAATGTCCTCATCAGCGATGAATCAGACGTGGTACTGGAAACAGGCGGAGGATTACTGAAAGCAAAAGAACTGCTCACTCCCGGCGAACGTTTCATCACCTGCAACGTAGATATATTGACGGATCTCGACATTAATCAGCTTATTGCTTTCCACGAAAAACACCGGCCGCTTATTTCATTTGGTGTTACTAACAGGAAAACTTCCCGTTATCTTTTGCTGAATGAAAAGGGCGGTCTCTGCGGATGGCGGAATGTAAAAACAGGAGAGGAAAAAGGACCAGTTATTGACTGGTCAAAAGACGATATAAAACGAAATCTGCTTGTTGAAAAAGCGTATAGCTGTGTAGCGGTCTTTGAGTATGATATCTTCCGGTGGATGCCTTTTACCGGTAAGTTCTCCCTGATGGATGCTTACCTGCGCCTGGCCAAAGACCATCTCATTCTCGGCTATGATCATACCGGCGACAGGCTGGTAGATGTGGGCAAACCGGAAAGTGTAGCGATCGCAGAAAGCCTCTTTCCTTAGGAATTACTCTTATTCCCGTTTATCATAAATATTTTCAAATACTGCCTGGCCGGTATGATCTGCCCAGTTGATTTATTATAAATTACGCTGCTTTTCAAACTACTTAACATGAAGAAATTTCTTCTCGGATCGCTTTGCCTGGTTGCAGTTATCCTTTCAACTGCTCAATCCAATTATGATCCAAAGGAAGCATTCCACCCGCAATTTTATCCGTATCCTGGCAATGATTTTCGCAGCGCCAGCGGTGAACCCGGACCTAAGTACTGGCAGAACCGGGCCGATTACAAGATCAACTGTACTTTGGATACGGTTAAACACAGTGTAACCGGAGAAGTGGAAGTAATCTATACCAACAACAGCCCCGATAACCTGAAATTCTTATGGCTGCAATTGGATCAGAATATTTACCGGCAGGATTCCCGGGGATCAACTACCACCACGCAAACGGGCGGCCGCTGGGCCAACGGCGAGTTCACTGAAGGGCAGGTAATCCAATCCATATCAGCAGAATACAACGGAAAGAAGTTTGCGCCAAAATATATCACCAATGACACCCGCATGCAGGTATGGCTGCAGGAAGCACTAAAGTCAGCCGGCGGAAAGATCAAACTGAATATCCGGTTCGAATTTACTGTACCCGTTTACGGAACCGATAGAATGGGAAGATTAGAAACTAAGAACGGCTGGGTATATGAGATCGCACAATGGTTTCCCCGTATGTGTGTATATGACGACATACAGGGATGGAATGTGTTGCCCTATGTCGGCGCCGGTGAATTTTATCTTGAGTATGGTGATATAGAATACACCGTAACAGCACCTGCCAACATAGCCGTAGTGGGTTCTGGTGAATTACTGAATCCGCAGGAATGTTTTTCTGCAGAACAGGCGAAAAAATATAATGATTCGAAGAATAGTGATAAAACAGTAACGGTCCGCAGCGAGAAGGACATAGCTGATAAAACCCCGCTCAAAAAAGCAAACAGTACCTGGCGTTTTAAAATTCAGAACACCAGGGATGTTGCCTGGGCCGCTTCCAAAGCTTTTATCATAGATGCTGCCCGCATCAACCTGCCTTCCGGGAAAAAATCACTGGCGGTCAGCGCCTACCCCGTTGAAAGTACAAAGGAGAGAAAAGGAAATGACTGGCGCCGTTCTACCGAGTTTGTAAAAGCTTCTATTGAACATTATTCCAATAAATGGTACGAATATCCCTATGCGGCTGCCACGAATGTAGCCGGTATTGTAGGCGGTATGGAATATCCCGGTATCGTCTTTTGCCATTATATGGCTACCGGCACCAGCTTATGGGGCGTGACCGATCATGAATTCGGCCATATCTGGTTCCCGATGATCGTGGGCAGCAATGAAAGAAAATATGCCTGGATGGATGAAGGTTTCAATACGTTCATCAATGGCCTTTCTACCGAAGCGTTCAACAAAGGAGAATTCAAAATAAGGAGTGAGGCCGGCTCGCTTTATACGGTGAGATCAACATTCGGCGACCATGTAGATGCGCTTTTCAATACGCCGGATGTTATAAAGGAAAACAGTCTTGGTACATCTGCTTATTCCAAACCGGCTATGATGCTGAATGTACTTCGGGATGTGGTGCTCGGTCCAGAACGTTTTGACGCTGCATTCCGGGAATACATCAACCGGTGGGCATTCAAACATCCTTCGCCCTGGGATTTCTTTCATACCATGGAAAATGCAGCCGGCGAGGATCTCGGCTGGTTCTTCCGCGGATGGGTGTTGAATAACTGGAAAATTGACCAGGCTGTCAGTTCGGTAAAATATATTGAGAACATACCGGAAAAAGGATCCGAGATCACTTTATCCAATGAAGAAAAAATGCCGATGCCGGCAACTGTACTGGTGAAAGAAGCCAACGGCAAAGAACACAAACTAAACCTGCCGGTAGAAATATGGCAGCGGGGTTCCGAATGGAAATTTGAGGTGCCTACCACCAGTGAGATCAAGGAAGTGATACTGGACCCTGACAGAAAACTACCAGACTGGAACAGGGATAATAATAAGTGGAAGAAAGCTTTCTGACCATAAGGTATTGTTAGTTTGTTAATCAGTATTTCCCGATTGGCCAATGAACCAGTTTACTGATCAACTGACAAACCGATAAACTAATCAACCAGTCCACTAACTTCGCAGCATGCGTCCCATCATTATCGGCTTTGGCTTACTCATACTCTGCCTGCTGATACTTTTTCGTATCGGGGAAGTGAATTTTATCAAAGGCGACGTGAGGCTGGAAGTGATCGTGGCGGTCGCCGCACTGATCTTTTTCTTTGTGGGCCTTTACTTTAATTATCATGCTCAGAAAAAAGCGGCCAATACGCCTGGTACCCCGCCGGCCGCAACGCAGGCAACCGGGCCATCCATAGACTATGAACAGATCAAAAAAACGGGGCTGACACAACGAGAACACGAAGTGCTGGTAAAAATGGTGGAAGGGCTCAGCAACCAGGAGATCGCTGCCGCACTGTTCCTGTCTGAAAGCACCATCAAGACCCATGTATCCAACATCCTCTTAAAACTGGATGCAAAAAGACGGACACAAGCCATACAACATGCAAAACAACTGAAAATAGTGGCCTGAAACAGTAGGTGGGAGGTAAATCCGCCTTTGGAAGGAGGGTTTTCCTACTTTAGTATGAGGCATCCGGAGAGCTGCGGATGTAGTTTGCACAAAATTTTTAAGTATGAAACCTGTTGTCTATCGTTATGGCCTTTATGCCGCATTGGCAATTGTTGTATTAAGCGCCGTTCATTTCTTTTTCCTTTTTCCTGTATTATCCTGGACCGGCGCCGAAGTGGCAGGATATCTCACGATGATCCTGTCTATGATCTTTGTATTTATGGGCATCCGGCATTACCGTGATCATGTCAACCAAGGCTTTCTCAGTTTCGGGCAGGGATTGAAAACCGGTGTGCTGATCGTACTGATCCCCGCTGTTTTCTTTGGACTGTTCGATCTTTTTTATACAGAAGTGCTGAACCCGAAATGGGCCGACGAATATTATGGTTATCATATTCAAAAAATAAAAGAAACCGTTCCGGCTGACAAGGTAGCCGCCAGGCTGCAAAAGCTGCAGGAAGAAAGGGATATGTTCGGCAATCCCATATTCCAGTTCTTACTAATGGCCGCTACCGTATTTGTGATCGGGCTTATCGCAACCATCATTTCAACATTGACGCTCAGGAGAAGCCGTAATTCTTCTGCTGCTTAACCATTATTACATTTACTATAATAAACTCTTATGACAACAAAACAAGTGATCGAAGAAATAAAAAAAGCAGGCAGTGAATCCATCAAAAAGATCCACCTGAAACATGGCGCCAAAGAACCTTTCTATGGTGTGAAAGTAGAAGACCTGAAAAAGATTCAAAAGAAGATAAAAGAGAACCAGCAGCAGATCGCTTTGGAGCTCTTTTCTTCGGGAATAGGTGATGCGCAATACCTGGCCGGATTGATGGCCGATGGTGCTAAGATGAGCAAACAAGCGTTGCACCAATGGGCTGAAGGGGCTGAATGGCAAATGATCAGCGAATACTCTGTTGCCTGGGTAGCCAGCGAGCACCCCGAAGCTTTTGAGATAGGACTGAAATGGATAGACTCTAAAAAACCACATGTAGCCGCCGCGGGATGGAATACCATCAGCAGTGTAATGGCCACACGGGCCGACGAAATGTTAGACATGGCGGCATTGAAAAAACTGCTGGTCCGTGTAGAAAAAGAAATTGACAAAGCCCCAAACCGGGTAAAGTATTGCATGAACGGATTTGTGATCGCTGCGGGAAGTTTTGTAAAGGAATTAACTTCATTGGCCACGGCTACCGGCAAAAAGATCGGCAACGTGGAAGTGGACATGAACGGAACCTCCTGCAAAGTTCCTTTTGCCCCTGATTATATCAAAAAGGTAGCAGACAAAGGCTATCTCGGAAAGAAAAAGAAAACAGTGAAATGCTAGGAAAGCTACAAGCTGTAAGCTGCAGGCTACTGGCTTTTACCTATTCTGCTTGTCAAAAAGAATACATTTTTAAACTTATCAATTACTATATATGCCCATCCAATTTACCGTTACCGAACAGTTCTCTGTTGTTAAAGAAAAAGTATTTGATGGACTGACAGATCTTGACGGCGCCCGTGACTGGATGAAAGGTCTTGTCCGCATCGAAAAAATAAAAGGTGAAAAGGTGGAGACCGGCGCTGTTTGGCGGGAAACCCGCAAGATGTTCGGGAAAGAAGCGACAGAGGAGTTTGAAGTAACATCTGTAATACAAAATAAAGAAATCCGTCTGCGGGTGGATGGCACGAAAGGAAGTTCTAAAAAAGGGGAATACCTGTTTCAGTATTTGCTGACAGAAAAGAACGGCGGAACAGCCGTAACACTGAATGGAGAAATTGCAGGATTAAAAGGCTTCAGCGCCCTCTTCGGAAAACTGTTTGCCGGTATGTTCAAGAAAGCCTGCCGGAAAGACCTGCGGACATTGAAGCAATACCTGGAGTCCAATAAATAACCTATACATGTATGATCAGTGTGGAAAGAGCGACCCTTTCCAGCACTTGTCTTTCCGATCCATCTTTGATTTTTTTCCATTTTATCAAACGGATCTCTTCATCCGCTATTTCAATTCCGGTAATATCCCCGTCAATAAAACAACAGCATCCTGTATTAAAATACGCTGGTCGCATATTCATATAATCCATGGAAACAGCAGCAAACTCTTTTTCCCTCTTTCGTATCTCCTCTTTTATTGCAGCGATGGCCGCACTATCATTCTTTTCAGTGGCTAATTGAAACTCCTTGTACAATCTTTCCAGCAGTGTCAGCGAGGCAAATACCGGCTGGTGGGTGTGGCCGGTCACCAGCAGCAGGTCTTTTTGCTTTGACGACCACTCGTACATGATATCATTATGCAGTGTCTTCTTCTCACCATCATACGCCGGTGTATTGGGATTGATGCGCAGATAAGCCTGCAAAGGCGCCCATATATTAGCTACAAACCATTTGCTGAACCAGTTACCATCGCTGCTGGCATCACCCTGATGGCCGTGTGTACAAAAGATATGCAAAGCCTTACCATTCACGTTTGTTTTCAATACAACGCCTTCATAGATCTTTATCTCTTGTTTATAAATTCGCTTCAGATGCCACCAGGCAATAGGGTCATTATCCCAGTAAAGGTCATGGTTGCCAAATACCTTGACGAACCGTTGCTGCGCAGCAAATTTTCTTTCTGCATCAAATGTGGCCTGGTTATGTTTTTTTACTTTACTAAGGGTATTCTCCCACAACTCTTCGCTATCACCCATGCTGATGAACACAAAACCATTCCGGTAGTAATGATCAAGCGCCGCCAGGTAATTAGGTTCTGCCAGCGTAAAATCATCGGCGCCATCCCGGCCCCCTTTGTGCTGGTCAGAAAAGATGATGAATTTTCCGGCGTTGATATCAAACGGAATGACAACTCCTTTTTTGGGAGGTTCGCTGAGTATGTGCTCGTAAAGCTTATCTAATGCCCTGAATATTTTTGCTCTATCCGGTTTGGATGAGAATTTGGAAGTAGCCCATAAAACAGGCTTTAGCAGTAATCGCCGGAGGAAACGCCGCATCAGGTGAATAGTCTCCTGCTAAGATAGAGAAATGAGGGCCAATACGCTAAAAATGAATGTGCTTTTACGCTTCCCGGCATCGGGCCGAATAATTATATTTGCTGTTCACACTACTGCTCATGAGAAAAATCTACCTTTTTATCCTCCTTATCCTGGGTTCATTGTATACCGTGAATGCACAGGTCGTTGATGATCTGTTTCAGCAACGCAATACTTTGTCAAGGGATTTTCGCCAGACCGCCCGTAAATACCAGGCGCTGGAATTGAATCTTTCCAAATTTACATCGCTGCGGCAGCAATCTGCTTCTTCGTTAAGGCTGCAGTTGCCTTTTGAAGGCAGGCAACTCAAGCTGCAACTGGAAAAGGTCAGCATTACTTCCGATGATTTCTCAGTGATAGAAGCAAGACCTGACGGCAGCCGGCAAACCATCCGCTACCCCGGCGGAACTTTCTACCAGGGAAAGATCGAAGGAATGTCTTCTTCCTTTGCCACTATCAGTATAGTAAATGACCAGGTGTCCGGCATTATTGCAGATGCACAAGGGAATATTGTATTGAGCTCCGTGGAGAATAACGGAACCGCTACTAATGAATATGTGTTATACCGGGAATCCGATCTGCTGGAGACCAACCCGGCCAACTGCTTTACCGGCGAAACTCCCGTTGACGGGCCCGTAAACAACACCGGCATACAATCCAATGGAAGATTAAATGCAGTAGGCGAACCTGTAGATGTTTATTTTGAATGTGATTATAAGTTTTACCAGGACAAGGGCAGCAATACGGTCAATGTGATCAATTATGTATTGGGTTTTTTCAACAGCACATCATTGCTGTATGCCAACGAAAATATCAAGATACAGGTATCACAAATACTGGTTTGGACCACACAGGATCCTGAAGCAGCGGCAGGATTGAACAGTACCAGCGCCTGTCTTACTTCTTTCCGTGACAGGATGGTATCAACTACCTATATCGGGGACTATGCTCATTTTCTTTCCACCCGTTCATTGGGAGGCGGTATCGCTTACCTGCTCAGTAACCCCTGCAGCAGCGCCAAACAATTCCGGTCTGCTGTCAGCGCTATCAATAATTCCTACAGCAGCTACCCCACTTCTACTTATTCATGGACTGTCGAGGTGGTGACGCATGAGCTGGGCCATAATCTCGGCTCCAATCACACGCAATGGTGCGGATGGACCGGTGGGGCTTTAGATAATTGTTATACTACCGAAGGCGGATGCGCAGCAGGCCCCCAGCCATCTAACGGGGGAACGATCATGAGCTACTGCCATCTCTCCAGTACAGGTATCAACTTCAATAATGGTTTTGGCCAGCAACCGGGCGACAGGATCAGGAATATTGTAGGCAATGCCGCTTGTTTCGGCAACTGTCGTATGACCATTGAAGTGGCTAAGCAGGATGCGTCGTGTGGCCAGAATAACGGATCGGCAACGGTGACGGCTACCAACGGAACAGGTACTATTTCCTATGGATGGAGCAACGGCCAGACAGGAGCTACTTTATCAAACGCAGCTCCGGGCACCTACCATGTCATTGTAAATGACGGTGCAGGCTGCCAGGTGATGCAGTTAGTAACGATCGGCAACAGCGGATCCAGTCTGACATTCAGCCTGGCACCCAATGGTACAGCAGGTTTTTGTACGGGTGGCAGCCTTCTCCTTACCGCCACTAATAATCCTTCGTATACATACGTTTGGCGGAAAGACGGTGTGATCATCACCGGCGCTACTTCTTCTACTTACAATGCCACCACAGCTGGTACCTATGCCGTGACAGCCACTTCAGGCGCCTGCTCGGGTACACAGTCTGTAGTTGTATCGGTAGTAGCTCCACCCACAGCCAATATTACGCCCGGCGGCGCTACTACTTTCTGTGATGGTAATAATGTTGTCCTGAATGGGAACGCCGGCGGTTCTTATAATTACCAATGGTATAATAACGGGAATCCGGTCAGCGGAGCTACCAATACCACTTATACTGCCACCGCCAGCGGTAGCTATACAGTAAAAGTTTCTGCAGGTACAGGATGTGAGGTGACATCATCTGCTGTAACCGTTACTGTCAATGCATCTCCCGCTGCTACGATCAGTACAACGACGCCTGCCAGTTTCTGTTCAGGCGGCAACGTGAACCTGAACGCAAGTTCAGGCACAGGATACTCGTATCAATGGTACCGTAACAGCGTATTGCTGAGCGGCGCTACACAACCTGTTTACAATACGAGTACCGGTGGAAGTTATACCCTGGTAACCACATTAGGCAGTTGTACGAAAACATCTGCTGCTACCACTGTTACTGTATGGGCAAACCCTGTAGTGACCATTTCGCCTGCTGCTTCTACCATTGAGAAATTCCAGAGCCAGATACTTAACGGCAGCGGCGCCACTACGTATAACTGGGATACGCAGCCTGCCTTCATCGGCTCGGCTGGTACGAATGCCACATTCAAGCCTTTAACGACTACTAACTATACCATCCAGGGAACCGATGCCAACGGATGTAAAGGAACAGCTAATGCTACCATTCATGTGATCGGCTGTGGCAACGTGACCAATATCACCTCTACCAAATACAGCCCGTCGCGGGTGATCGTTCGCTGGAAGAATCCGGATGGCGCTACCACAGATACTTTACAATACAGGAAGACCGGCAGTACCACATGGGCCAGTATCTATGTAACAGGTGAAGAGTATGAACTGAACGGGCTGACGCCGGGAACAGATTATGAGTACAACATCATCCCGCTGTGTAGTACCACTACCGTATTCCTGCCATCGGCAACCAGCACATTCAAAACAGATGGGCTGACCGGCGGATTGTATGTTCGTTTATTCCCCAATCCTGTCAGTACGGTATCGAAATTAGAGATCATCACCGATAAGCCTTTTGCCTTACAGGTATCCATTTTTGACAATACAGGCAGAAGGGTAAGAAACGTAAGCTCTACAGAGAACCTGCCTTCCGGGCAAGTGATCAAAAACATTGAAGCCGGTATATTGCCGAATGGTATTTATCATATTGGGATCAATATTAATGGTAAGATGCATAATGTGAAGATGATCGTGATGCATTAAGCCGTTTCAATAAAACATAAAAAACTCCGCTGGTACCAGCGGAGTTTTTTTATTAGGTCAGCTACAAAAGTTTATTTCACGGCGATCATACTGATCTCTACGTTCACAAATTTTGGCAAGGCCGATACCTGTACTGTTTCCCGGGCCGGGAAATCGCCTTCAAAATATTTTCCATACACTTCGTTGATGTCGGCAAAGCGGTTCATGTCCGTGATGAAGATAGTGGTCTTGACCACGTTGCCAAAACCCATACCAGCCGCCGATAAGATCGCTTTCAGGTTTTTCATTACCTGGTGAGTTTCTTCCTGTATATCCTGCTTCTTCAGCTCACCGCTTTTCGGGTCTATACAGATCTGGCCTGAAATATAGAGTGTATTTCCAGCTAAAATAGCCTGGTTATAAGGGCCTATCGGTGCCGGAGCATCGGCTGTATTGATCACTATTTTATCCATACTAATGATTTAAAAAACGAATAACGAATATAGCTTTATACCTTTTCTTTGCAAAAAAATGTCATGAACCTTCTGGTCATAGGCAATGGTGCGCAAAAGGATGGATTGTATGCTGACAGTTCCGGTAGCGATGTTGCTATTGATTGGATCAATGATATACACCAGGCTGACAAAGCTAAAAAATATGATGGCTGCATTGATCTTTTATTTGAGAACCGGGCAGAGAGGATCGGGGAACTGAAAAGCTTACAGGCACAGGTAATGATCGTAAATGCAGTAGTGGAAAGGCTGGATGAGATAGGAGAAGATTTTATACGTATCAATGGGTGGCCCACTTTCCTGGAAAGAAATGTAGTGGAGGCTGCATGCCGCCATGATGAGGTGAAGGACAAAGCAGAAAATATCTTTTCATTTTTTGGCAAAACGATAGAATGGGTCCCGGATATTTCCGGGTTTATTTCTGCAAGGGTGATAGCAGTCATCATTAACGAAGCCTATTTGGCTTTGGAAGAGAATATCAGTGATAAAGCAGGGATAGATACCGCCATGAAACTGGGCACCAATTATCCCTTCGGGCCTTTTGAATGGAGCCATAAGATCGGGCTGAAAAATGTGTATGCCCTGCTGGCGCATTTAGCCCGGGAACAAAAGAGATATGAACCGGCTGCATTATTGATCAAAGAAGCAAAGACGTAATGGCCATTCTTTTAAATATTGATACCACGGAAGAAACGGCATCGGTTTGTCTGTCAGAAAATGCTAATTGCATTAAAACAGCTATCCATACCGACCAGCGTGACCATGCAGCCTGGCTACATAGCGCTATTGCATCATTGCTGCACAATGCAGGACTCATGGCCAGGGATATACAGGCCGTAGCCGTGAGTATCGGTCCCGGTTCGTACACTGGGTTGCGGGTTGGATTATCTGCTGCTAAGGGTTTATGCTATGCGCTGAACATTCCGCTCATCACTATTAATTCCCTCGAGCTGGTTGCGTATGTGGCTAAAAACTCTAATACTGATTTAATCTGGCCAATGATAGATGCCCGTCGCATGGAAGTATTCACAGCTCTCTATGACAAATCTTTGATGGAGATCAACCCACCCCATGCCGCTATCCTCACTGAAATTAGTTTTTCTGCTTTGCTTACTGAGAATAAGATTGCTTTTTGCGGCAGCGGCAGCAAAAAACTGCAAAACCTTCTTTCCCACCACCATGCATTTTTCAGCGAGGCCAAGGCATCTGCTGCTGACATGGCTCATATTTCCAGCCAATGTTACCAGGAAAAAAACTTTGCAGAGCTTGCATATACAGAACCCTTATACATAAAAGAATTTTATTCTCCGAGCCGCAAGCCGCTCACATAAAAGTCGTCTTATTAACATTTCCATTGTAAATTAAAAATGGTATAACTCTATTTTTGCATTTTTCATTTAACCGGAGACGACTATGAACAACTATTTGCTGACATTGAACGCATTACCCGAGAACGGAACAGAATTGAAAGTGGACCTGCTGAATGTAAAAAAGGCGTCGCTCATCCTGCGGGCTATCAACCATAAGTTGCGGCAACAGATACTGAAGCTGATAGACGAAAGCGGTAAGATCACTGTGACAGAGATCTATGTTAAACTAAGGCTTGAACAATCTGTAGCATCACAGCATCTTGCCATCCTCCGAAAGGCAGGTTTTGTAAGGACAGAGCGGGATGGAAAATACATTTACTATACCGTCAATACAAGCCGTATAGAAGAGCTGAACAAATTCACGGATTCATTGTTAAATTGATCTGCAAACCTTTTTTAAGAAGCGATCTGCTCCACCCGGGGCGGATCGTTTTCGTTTAAAAAGGATAATTTTGAACACAATATCACCTATATGTACATCAAACAATTATATACTGGCTGCCTGAGTGAGGCCGCATATTATATTGAAAGTAAAGGAGAAGCGGCTGTGGTGGACCCCTTGCGGGATATTGATGTCTATCTTGACCTGGCAAATGAACGGAATGCGAAGATCCGGTACATTTTTGAGACTCATTTTCATGCTGACTTTGTAAGCGGTCATCTTGATCTTAGCAAGGCCACCGATGCCCCGATCGTTTATGGACCCGGTACCGAAACAAAATTCCCGGTTCATATTGCCAAAGACGGTGAGCAGTTCAGGATAGGCGATCTGACCATAGAAGTAATGCATACCCCGGGGCATACGCTGGAATCAACCTGTTATTTACTAAAAGATGAGAACGGAAAGGACCATTGTCTGTTCACCGGTGATACCTTATTTGTAGGAGACGTAGGACGGCCTGACCTAGCACAAAAGGCGGATGAGATAACGACTAATGACCTCGCCGGGATGATGTATGACAGCCTGCAGAAAAAAATTATTCCCCTTGGTGATGATATAATCGTTTATCCCGCACACGGCGCCGGAAGCTCCTGTGGCAAAAATATCGGCCCTAATACCTACAGTACTATCGGTGAGGAAAAAGAATATAACTATGCATTAAAGGCTGCAACAAAGGAAGACTTCATCAAAGCGGTAACCGATGGTATTCCGCCACCGCCGCAATACTTCCCGATCAATGCCAGGATCAACAAAGAAGGATATGACAGTATTGATGCCGTATTGAACAATGGATTAAAAGCATTGTCAGTAAGTAATTTCAAAAAGCAGATGCAGGATGATAATACTATCGTGCTGGACACCCGCCGGGCGGTGGAGTTCACACAAGGATTTGTACCCGGCTCTATCAGCATAGGTTTAGACGGCCGATTTGCAGAATGGGCCGGCAGCCTATTGCCCTTTGATGCGCCTATGCTGCTGGTAACAGACCCGGGCAAAGAAAAAGAGAGCATAGTGCGTCTCGCAAGGGTAGGATTAGATAGAGTACAAGGTTATTTGGATGGCAGCCTTGAAGCCTGGAAAAATGCAGGAGAAGAAACAGATATGATCATTGACATAGAAGCTGATGAACTGATGATGGATATCCCCTTTGATCCTAATCTGGTGGTGGTAGATGTGCGCAAGCCTTCCGAATACGCAGAGGGGCATTTAAAAGATGCGGTCAATATCCCTCTCAGCGACATGACCGATCCCGGCAGCATGGTAAATATCGAAGAGAACCATAATGTCTATGTTCATTGTGCAGGCGGGTATCGCAGTGTGATCGCTTCCTCTTTATTAAAACGCCAGGGCATCCATAATATCCGGAACGTTTTGGGTGGCTGGGGTAAGATCATGGAACAAGAAAAGGTTGAAATCATCAAAGAGAAAAGTGTTTTGAATTAAATGGCTTTTCTGGAAGAATATAAAATGATGGTGTCATAAAATACTCTTATTTCACGATAGCTCCATGCTCTTCCTTCCACTCCCATTTCCAGCGGCGGTGGCTCCAGAGGTAGTTGGCCGGGTCTTTACGAATAGTGGCTTCCACGACGTTCTTGTATAGCAGGGTTAGTTGTTCGGGGGTATAGTCAGCGCTGTTTTGGGAAATGGGAGTGACCTTAAATTCATAATACCCCCTTTTTACTTTATGAAATGCCACAAACACTACGGCCGTATTATTCTTTACAGCACCCTTGGCCGGTCCGCTGATGAACGGGACCGGCCTTCCGAAAAATTTCATCCAGTACGCTGCTGACCGGTTCCCGGGATTCTGATCGGCTGCCAGCGCCAGTGCATGTTTTCCGGAGAATACGCTGTGCATTTTGTCTTTAAAATCCTGTGCAGAAATGAGCACGGTACCATACCTTGCCCTGAACGTAAAAAATATCTTGTCCAGTATTTTATTACTGATTTGCATGTAGATGCCCACGAACGGCGCCTTCAGGTTTTTGGCATAGATAAGATTGGCAAACTCCCAGTTGAATTGATGGGAGGCCATGACATTGACACTATACCCTTTATCCAATAATTCATTGATGTATCCAAACTCTCCTTTGGCCCTTTTTTCCAGTTCCTTTTCACTCATCGAGATCATCTTCACCGATTCGATCAGTGTATCTGTAAAATTCAGGTAAAACTGTTTGGCGATCTTGATTCTCTCTTTGTCTGACTTTTCGGGAAATGCGATCTGCAGGTTACTTAGTACTATTTTTTTACGATACCCTGATACATAATACACAATAGAATAAGCAAGATCCGAGAAGAGATACAAAACCCTTAATGGAAGCAAAGAAAAAACATAAAGACACCCATAAACAATGTAATACATGAATATAGTTTTTCCATAACAGAAGCCAGGGGACTGTTATGTGTTTTTAGTAACCAGATCAGTTTACGTACTATTCAGATACCGGCATTGGCTTTTTATCCACCCACAATTCCTGATATGCCGGCTTCCATGTGTGCTTCCAGCGCCGGTGGCTCCACAGGTAGAGCTCCGGCTGCAAACGGATATTATCTTCAAGATGTTTCACATATCTCCGTATCAGTTCGCCGTCCGGCAACTTTTTCGGTTCATCAGCTAAAATAAAATAATCGAAATGATAATGCCCGCGTTTTTTGCGGGTAGTAGTCATCATCACCACAGGAATATCCTGGATACGGGCAAACTTTTCGGGTCCTTTCAGAAATACCGTCGGCTGATGCATGAAATATAACCAGTAACCACCTTCCGGATTCGGCGGGCTCTGGTCAGCTCCTAATGCCAGCAGGTATTGTTTGTTCCTCCAGGGAATGATAGCCCTCGCCATCTCTGTAGCCGGCAATTGCGGGTTCCCCCATCTTGATCGCACATACATCAGCAGCCTGTTTGCAATCCGGCTGTTTTGAGGCAAATACACAGTAAGAAAAGTATAAGGCTGGTTTATCCCGGTATGAAGGGTCATGATCTCCCAGTTAAAAAAATGACCAAGGTTTACCTGCACGGCTTTATTATTGTTATACAACTGGTGAAAAACCCCGAAATTTCCGCTTACTCTTTTGTTAAGCTTCTTTTTGCTGATAGATAGCAATTTTATCGTTTCTATCCAGTTGTCAATAAAGTTCCGGTAAAACCTGCGTGCAATCAACCGTAGTTCCTTCTCGTCCTTTTCGGGAAAAGCATTTCTCAGATTCAGCATCACTACTTTTCTGCGATACCCGGCTATAAAATAAAAGATCACGAAAAAAAAGTCTGCTATACCATAGAGTATAAAAAATGGAAGCAGGGAAACAAGGTATAAAAACCCAAAAAAAAGGTAATACATGATCAAAATTACTAAAGCTATAACACGATATTCTGCACCAGTTCGCTCTTGCCTTTATAATCGGTATTGTAATGAAGGCCCCGGCTTTCTTTTCTGAACATGGCCCCTTTCACAATAAGGTAACCCACTGTGATCAGGTTACGCAATTCCAGCAACTGGATGGATAAAGAAGTGCTCTCGTATAATTGTTCTGTTTCTTCCCACAACAGGTCAAGCCGTCGCATAGCCCTTTGCAAACGGATATCATTGCGTACAATACCCACATAATCGCTCATTACCTGCTGCAGCTCTTTCAGGCTTTGCGTGATCAGGATCATTTCTTTAGGCTCATTGGTACCCTGCGCATTCCAGTCAGGTATTCGATCTGCAAAAGCAATTGCATCCTTTCTGTTCACCGCATCGGTATAGCAGCGGTGGGCAAACACCATTGCCTCCAGCAAAGAGTTACTGGCTAACCGGTTGGCCCCGTGCAGGCCCGTACTGGAACATTCGCCGCAAGCGTACAAATTCCTGATCGAGCTCCTGCCCCACTCATCCGTTTTGATACCTCCGCAACTATAATGAGCTGCGGGCGCCACGGGTATCATATTCCTGGCAATATCAATTCCAATTGACAGGCATTTCTCATAGATATTCGGGAAATGCTCCGTGAATTTCTCCTTTTCAAAATGACGGCAATCGAGCCAGACATGCTCCGTACCTGTGCGTTTCATTTCACTGTCTATCGCCCGGGCCACAATATCTCTCGGCGCCAGGTCTTTGCGTTCATCATACCTCGTCATAAAAGCTTCACCATCTTTATTCCGCAAAATACCGCCATCTCCCCGCACTGCTTCCGTAATTAAAAATGCCTGCCCTTTCATGCCCGGTTCATATAATGCCGTTGGATGAAACTGAATGAACTCCATATTCTCGATCCTACCTTTAGCCCTATATACCATCGCCACGCCATCACCGGTAGCAATGGAGGGGTTCGTGGTCGTTCTGTATGCCTGGCCATTGCCCCCCGTAGCCAGCACAGTTATCTTCGCCAGTATCTTTTCCACCTGGTTAGTCTGCGAATTCAATACATACACACCATAACATTCGATATCAGGGGTAGCTTTGGTAACGAGATAACCGAGATGATGCTGCGTGATGATATCAATTACAAAATAGTGCTTCAGTATCTCCATATTCTTTTGGCGGCTCACAGCCTCCAGCAATGCCCTTTCCATTTCCCAGCCCGTTACATCTTTATGATGAATGATCCGGTGTTCCGAGTGGCCACCTTCCTTTCCTAATTTATAGTCGCCGTCTTTCTCTTTATCGAACCGGGCCCCCCATTCTATCAGTTCTCTTACCCTGTCAGGCCCCTCTTTTACCACGATCTCTACTACTTTTTCATTACACAACCCGTCTCCGGCAATCAGCGTATCCTCGATATGTTTTTCAAAACTGTCATTCTCCATGTCATTGACCACTGCCACGCCTCCCTGCGCATACTTGGTGTTAGTTTCATCAGCAGCTGCCTTTGTCAGCACCAGTATGTTTTTATCAGGATAATATTGTGCCATTTTCAGTGCATACGTCAGCCCTGCTATACCCGATCCAATGACTAAAAAATCTGTTTGCTGCATGATATGTTTTATTTGCCAGCGGCTGTACTATTATTGATCTGTGAAATGCCACTATCCACTGCCGGACTTCCCGAAGCATACACTTACCGAAACAGCACAAATTTATTTCTTACTGCTCATATTCATATACCTGGCCGCCCCTTCTGTAATAAATAATTGTGCAAGCCCGTAAGTCAGCATGATGAACGGATCTGCCAGCGTAAACGGTTGATAAAATTTATTGATCGCTAAAACCGAATCAGAAATCACAAATAGAAGGGCTCCGGACATCATCATCCTTCCTGCTCTTCTATCCTTTATGAAAAACATATGCATGGCCAGCATGAACATGAAACTGATAACAAGACCATATACCCTTACAGGCAGTTTCATATCGCCCAGGTAAGGTGAAAGGAAACTGATAAGAGCTGCATAGTAAGCTACCACCAATAGCAGCAGCCATATATTGCTCTTTATTTGTTCTTTTACTCTTACCCAATGAAAAAAGATAATGTAAAAGATATGGGCAGCAAGAAATGCCGACAAGCCAAGCAGGAAGAAAAAGGGATCATTTTCCTGGAATAGCAGTAACATATCGCCCAGCCATGAAAACAATAGCGCCAATAATATCCATTTCCTCAACCCGGACATTATCCTTTTTACCTGCAAAAGAAAATAGGCTGCCAGGGAAATGATGATCAGTGGCTTTGAGGTATATTCCAGCCATTGAACTTTCAATAATACACCGGCGATGTTAACAGCAAGAACAATGGCAAACAGGACGAGAAGTGTTCTTTTATTCACTCTTTATAATTTGATTGGCTGGTTCCACCCATGCTTCATTTTCTTTCAGCAGATTGACCAGTTCCTGTACCGCGATCTCACTGTTGACGTTTCTTTTTACTATTTCTTTCCCTTTATACAGCGTGATCTTACCGGGACCGCTGCCAACATACCCGAAATCCGCATCCGCCATTTCGCCCGGTCCATTCACGATACATCCCATGATAGCGATCTTGACTCCTTTCAGATGATGAGTAACAGAACGGATCTTTGCCGTCGTTTCCTGCAGGTCAAATAATGTACGGCCACAACTGGGACAGGATATATATTCTGTTTTGGAGATACGTGTTCTCGTCGCCTGCAATATGCTGAATGCTGTGTTATTAATAAATTGTTCCACCGTCTGATTTTGCAGATAGTTCCTGCCGGAAGCATTCAGCGATGACCGGGCACTACTGCCGTCATAGGCTTTCTGCGTCATTCCCAGGCAAATACCATCGCCCAACCCATCCAGGAACAAGGCCCCGGTTTCAGTAGCAAAATGAATAAGGTGTTCGTCAGTGGTTTGATAATGGCTGTCGGTGATCAGTATAACCGGGTTCTTGATATTCCTGTTCATTAGTTCAACGAACATACGGCGTACCGCGGGCATGGTATGAGCATGCGTGCTGCTGAGACAAATAACCACAGAAGGATCATTCGCCAATTCATCAAGATAAGGAATACCGGCAGCATCACTATAACAATCCACCATTACGAAATTCAGTTTCTCACTTTTTATTTCAGCTGAAACATAACCGCTATCCTGGAAAATAGGTAAATACTTTTTCTTATCTGCCGCATCTTCCCATGCAGCCGGGTAAACGATCACTTTCAATGTACCTGGCAAAGCAAAATCCAGCAACTGGTGGCCGGTAAAAATATAATCGGCAGCCGCATCGCTGATATTCCATTTGTCTGTTGCTTCGTCATAAGTATAGCCAATGCTTTGCAGATCAGCCGGCGTGATCTTTTCCAGCTTGCTCATATCTGCGATCACAACAGGTACCTGCTTACCCCCGATATTATCTACGGCAAATGTTTCCCTTCGCTGATAGTGGAACGGATCGTACGGAAGCCTGTCCGCAAGAACTCCTTTGAAGAATTCTGATGTATGAGGTATAATTATTTCGCCGGAAGACCTCTCGCCCTGACTTCCGACTTCTGACTTCTGACCTCCGGCCCCATACTTCCGGCTTCTGTCTTCGTATCTTTTTACAATATCCCGGCATACCGGAATTTCCAGTTCCGGATCTTCTGTCAGCGAAACACGGATCGTATCTCCTAATCCGTCCTCCATTAATGTTCCGATGCCGATGGCGCTTTTGATCCTTCCATCCTCTCCATCCCCGGCTTCCGTTACACCAAGATGCAACGGGTAACAATCACCAAATTCATCAAACATGGTTTTCACTAATAAACGATAGGCCTGCACCATTACCTGTGGGTTGCTGGCCTTCATGCTCAATACGATATTGTGGTAACTTTCGTCCCTGGCTATGCGCAAAAATTCCATAGCACTTTCCACCATTCCCATCGGGGTATCGCCGTAACGGCTCATGATGCGGTCGCTCAGAGAGCCATGGTTAGTACCTATCCGCATCGCCGTACCATACTCTTTGCAGATATTTACCAATGGTGTAAAACGTTCACGTATGCGGTCAATCTCTTCTGCATAATCGGCATCAGAATATTCGATGAGTTCAAATTTTTTCTTGTCAACATAATTGCCCGGGTTCACCCTTACCTTTTCAACGATCCTTGCAGCGATCTCCGCTGCATTGGGTGTAAAATGAATATCTGCCACCAACGGGGTGGTATATCCTCTTCTGCGTAATTCATTTTTAATATTCAACAGGTTCTCGGCTTCTTTTTTGGAAGGCGCTGTTATCCGCACCAATTCTGCACCCGCCTCAATGCAACGGATACTCTGCTCCACCGTAGCGATAGTATCCATTGTATCAGTGGTCGTCATGGTTTGTATACGTACCGGGTGAAAGTTGCCAAGCAAAAGATCACCGATCCTTACTTCTTTGGTCGCAAGACGCTTATACGAGGTGAGAGATTCACAGTACAACTGCATGGTCAATGTGCCGGTTTGCTAATATGCCAATTGGCTAATAAGAACGGCAAAGTTACTTAAGTAATTCTGAAACCGCGGACCGGAAGTAAATCAGCGTCCTTCTAATCTGCGCTTACCAATCTTTGGGGGAGCCGGCTCCTGTTTTGGATTTCTGCATTTTCTGTTGGAGGTCTTTTTCTTTCTGCTGGAGCAGCTTAAGCTTTTGCTCAGCCTCTTTTTGATTCATTTTAGGCTGTTGTTGCTGTTTTTTATTTTGCTCCTGCTTCTTTTTTTCCTCTTTTTTAGGAGGCGGGGTTTTCTTCTTTAACTCCAGCAATGCTTTTTGAAGATTTTCCCGGGCCTCTTTATCATCCGGGTTTTGCCGCAAAGCGCTTTTATACGCCTCGATACTTTCTTCAAGCCTTTTCTGATCAGACAGAATAGCTCCTTTATTATAAAAGGCCCTCGCTTTGTCAGTAGCATTACTGCTGTTAATGGCTAATTCATCAAAGCCTTTAATAGCCTCACTCTTTTTGGATAACCGGTAGTTCGTACTCGCCAGGTTGGATTTTGCCGTTTTGCTGGAAGGATCATACGCCAGTGCTTCTTCATAAGCAGTTTTTGCCGGCTCATATTGCTTCAGCTTATACAGGTCATTCCCTTTTTGTACTGATAGCTCAGCCCGTTGTGCACATGCACAAGAATAAACAAAAATGAATACTATGACCAATTGTTTTTTCATGCTGTCGCCAGCTTTTTTCTTTCGGGAATAAAAAACTCGGCCAGTAAAAGTATCAGCATCGCCCCTGCAAACCACCAGTAGTAGGTTTTGAAATTCATCAGCGATACATCACCGAATGCTTTGCTCTCAATTTGTGACAATTGCTTTTTCATTGCTTCTACTGCTTCATCGCTTCCCTCTAAACGAATATAAACGCCATTTGTGCTTTCGGCAATGGATTTTAACGCTTCTTCATTTAGCCTCGTAACAACTGGGTTGCCGGAGGCATCCATTTTAGGCTCTCCGGTAACAGGATCAATAATATTAGCACCTTCGGGAGAACCGATACCGACTGTATTGATCATCATACCCTGGTCGGCCAGGTCATTGGCTGTGGCAATTGCATTGGCATCATGGTCTTCCCCGTCCGATATCAGCACGACCGATTTAAATCTTCTTTCAGCAGTATTAAAAGCATTGGCACTCATCTTCAGCGCCTCATTGATCACTGTGCCTTGCTGGGGAATTATATCAGGTCTTGCTGAAGAAACAAATAGCTGAGCCGCTGCATGATCAGTAGTGAGAGGCATTTGCAGGTAAGCTTTACCGGCAAACAATACCAACCCGATACGGTCATTAGGCATCGTACTGATCAGCTTATTTACAAATTGTTTTGCTCTTTCAAGCCGGCTGGGTGGCAGATCGGCCGCCAGCATACTCTTACTTACATCCATGGCGATCACTACATCAATGCCCTTACGATTGACGCCGTCCGCATCACCTGCCTTGCGCAGATTCATAACGGCTATCACGCCTGTTGCAATAGCTAACAACAGCAGTATGAATTTTAAACTGAACAGTACAGAAGAGAAATTACCGGTCAGTTCTTTTACCAGCCTTTTATCTCCCATCCGTTTTGTCACTTTCCGTTTCCAGCGCAGCAGGAAAAAGAAAAGGAGTACCAGAAACGGAATGGCTACCAGTAACCAGGCAAACTGTGTATGTTGAAAATGGGGTTTCAAAATTGTTCAATGACGGGCTATAAACTCAACAATTGCACCAGAATTGTATAATTTTCACTCAATATTTAACGGAAAAGTACGACTCACATCTTCCCTTCCATAAAACCCAATTGCTTCAGGATGTCCTTCAGCATTTTCATCCTCACCGTCCACATATCAAAATCCTTATCAGGAGACTCGATATTCAACACAAAGAAATAAGGATGATTATTCTCTTCTACCCAACCGACGACCCATCCTATAGCATGGCCGTTCTCTCTGAATCCCCAGCCCGTCTTATAGCCAAGGCGATAATTGGCATTATTCTCAAAAAGCATAGCCCGTTTTACCATTTCCTGGTAACTCTTGAAAAAGGGAAGCTGGTCAAAATATAGCTTTTTTACAATTCCTAACTCCTGGTCGGGAGTGATCTTAATGGAATTATCCAGCCAAAAGCTATCAATCGCTGAACGGATCACGACTTTATCCTTATCGGTTTTAGCTCCGTATTTTAATGTATCGAGCCATCTTTCCATCTCCGGTTTTCCAATGCGCCTGGCTACTTCCTGGTAGTAATTGACAGCCGATACCCGAAATGCCTGGTACATGTTCAGGTCCTGATTCCAGTCAGCTACCCTTCTCACCACGCTGTCCCATTTTATCACCATGCTGTCGTTGGCGATCTTACCGGTTTGTAATCCGATAAGGGAATTGATGATCTTGAAGGTGGATGCAGGCAGGTAACTGCTGTCGCGGTACCGGGATAGATTATACACCGTGAATTTGCCCGTTCCGTTATTCATCAGGGCAAAACAGCCCTCTACTTTACTTTCATCAAAATATTTCTTTAAGCTATTATCGGTTTCCACATTATTGGTAGAGCAGGATGCAAATAGAACAACTGTCAGCAGGCAGGCGATAACGGGTCTCATCTCAGGAATAAATTTTGGCAAAATTAGCGGCTGAACAGATGTAAACCATCACAATGCCCGTTATCAGTGTTTGCTCAGCACAGCTCTTTGATAGGTGGCCACTTTATAACTATGTACAGCCGGAGATTCTTCCGTTCCTTTACCGGTAGTAGCCACCGGTTTGGCAGAAATGTTATAAAACTCCACGTTGAGCTTACCATTCTCCATCCAGTACGAATTGATGATGGTACTGTTGCCAACAGTAAAAGCACCGCAGAATTTATTTGCCAGCCAGAACTGGTCCAGTACGATGCCATTATGCTCATCAATAGCCCAATGACCTTTGGCTGTATCTCTCGCAATCAGTGTATAAGGCCGGTTGTCTTTTGTTTGGCTGCCATAGATCAGTTGCCAGGTATATGAGTTGGCCGTATCAGCGGGATGTATCCGCAATTCCATTACAACCTTTTGTGGCTCGTTGGCATTGCCCTTAAACCATTGCAGTTCGCCTTTCCAGTTGCCTGCCCAGCTATGAGGAAAGTTCTGGTTTTGAGCATGAACCTGGCATGTAAATACCAGTACCGGGAAGATCAAAAAGAAACAACGCATGTTTTTTAGGCTGAAAATAAAAAATCCCGGCATATTACCAGGATGAGACAATCTTTTGGGGCCGGAACAGCATTAAAGATAGAATCCGCCCTTTTGCTTTTAGTGTTTGTTGCCCTGGCAGTCTCTTTTTACAGAGGCACATGACGACAACATGAACAATACAACCGCTCCTGCGATGAAGCAAAGCATTAACTTTTTCATTACTCAGTTTTTTCGGGTCCAATAATTCAGTTAGGGGAATTCCAAAGGAGGGATCGGTAGAATTAGTCCATCACAGGAGAGAACGAAAATAAGAACCCTATATTGTTTCTCATAGTTTCTCTTAAAGTTTTTTTACATATTGCCCCTGAATAATACTATTATCGTAAAAACCCGAATTTGACTAAATTTAAACTCTAATCAAAACTTCTTGCCATGAAGCAGTTCATTCTCATCCTGGTGGTTGCAACCGCTTTACTTGCAGCCTGTAACAACAACAATAAGCCAACAACAGAGCCTGCAACGGAAAAAGCAGCCGCTGATAGTGCTCTTTTGAATAAGCAAGCCGAAGAGATACAAATGCGGGCGGAAGAGTTATTGAAGCTATCTTCCATTAGCAATGACGAGTTGAAAGCTTTACTGCCGGCGTCACTGATGGCTACAAAAAGTTCAGATATACAGGCGGCATCATTAAATGGGACCGGTTTTGCTTCTGCTAAATACTCCCTTAACGATTCTACCGAACTCGAAGTAAGCATATGGGATTGCGGCGGGCCCGGCGGGTCGGGTTATTATCAAAGACAGGCAATGACGATGGCCAGCCTGGAAGCAGCAACAGAAAAAGGAGACGCAAAAATAATTGACTTCATGGGGCAAAAAGCGATAGAACAATGTGACAAGAATGATAACCGCTGCTCCCTTACCTATTTCGGCGGAAAAAGATATTGGGTTGTTATAGCCGGTCACAATATTCATCCCGACGGGCTTAAACAAGCTGCAAACGATCTGAGATTGTAACCATTACTGAACACAAGAAAGCCCTGATAATCCCAGGGCCTTCTTTCGTCATTATTTCAAAACTCCCAGTTCTTTTCCCACTTTGCTGAAAGCGGCAATAGCTTTATCCAGGTGTTGCCGCTCATGTGCAGCACTCAACTGCACCCTTATTCTTGCCTGTCCTTTGGGAACAACCGGAAAGAAAAAGCCGATCACATAAATGCCTTCCTCAAGCAATCTGGCAGCAACGTTCTGTGCCAATACTGCATCGTATAGCATGATCGGCACTATCGGATGATCGCCGGGTTTAATATCAAAACCGGCTTCGGTCATTTTGCTTCGGAAGTATTTGGTATTATACTCCAGTTTATCCCTGAGTTCGGTCGTTTCTGTCAGCATATCCAGCACAGCTATAGAAGCGCCGGTAATGGATGGCGCCAGTGTATTACTGAACAGGTAGGGTCTTGATTTCTGGCGCAGCATATCTATCACTGCTTTCTTACCGGAAGTAAAACCACCGGAGGCCCCGCCGAGGGCTTTACCCAGTGTCCCGGTAATGATATCTATTTTACCCATTACGCCGCGGTACTCATGAGTGCCTCTGCCCGTCTTTCCCAAAAACCCGGAAGAATGACATTCATCTATCATAATGACAGCATCATGTTTTTCGGCGAGCTCAACGATCTTATCCAATTGGGCAATGGTGCCATCCATACTGAATGACCCATCTGTAACGATGATACGGCTGCGGCAACCGGCTGCTTCTTTGAGCTTTGCTTCCAGGTCAGTCATGTTATTATGCTCATACCGGGAACGCTGTGCTTTACATAACCGGACCCCATCAATGATCGAAGCATGATTCAGTGCATCGGAAATGATCGCATCCTCTTCATTGAACAGGGGCTCAAACACCCCACCATTGGCGTCAAATGCCGCAGCATACAGAATGGTATCTTCCGTACCCAGGAATTTGGAGATCTTTTCCTCCAGCTCTTTATGAATGTCCTGCGTACCGCAGATAAAACGGACGCTGCTCATACCATAACCATGTGAGTCAATGGCTTTATGGGCCGCTGCTATCACTTTGGGATGCGATGACAGACCCAGGTAATTATTGGCGCAGAAATTCAGCACTGTTTTTCCATTCACTGTTATTTCAGCGCCCTGCGGGCTGGTTATGATGCGCTCCGTTTTATACAGACCTGAAGCCTTGATCTCTTCAACTTCCTTTGCAAGGCGGATGGCAAATTTGTCGTTCATGCAGAATAGTTTAGGGAGCAAATATATTGAGTTAGCCCTTTAAGACCGGATCCGGCTAAATACAACCTACCCCCCATTTTCCGCATTTCATGGGTAAAAACCGGCGGTTTGTCAACTAATGGCTTTTTTGCTAAAAAACCCGTTATACTTTTACTGTAACATTTTTTGGCTGATTGTCGTCAAAGACAAAAACCTCAACCAACGTGAGAAACAGAAATACCATACGTTCACTCTTACTGGCAGCGGTCATAGCCCTGAGTTTCCTCGCACTATGGGCCGCCTCTCCTGTCAAAGGGCAGAACTCATGCAAGGAGTCTATGGAAGGTTGTTGCAAGAAAACCAGCGACGACAACTCCGATAAAATGTCATGGGAAACACTGCCTCACCGGTTTTTCTCCTCCCTGTAAGCTGATTAAGAAGCACTTGGGCGGCCAGTTTTTTTCGGCTAGCCTGTAACCTTTTCATAAAACCAATCGTTTAACCTGAAAATGCGGGTTACCCCCTGTATTTTTGAAATGTCTTCGGCTGTTTATGACTGAAAGAGAATACAATGAATGTGTAAGGACGTATGCAGATAATGTGTACCGCTTTATCCTGAAAAATCTCAAGCATGAGGAAGATGCAAAGGATGTCGTACAGACCTCCTTTGAAAAAATGTGGCGCAACCGGGACGAGATAGACCCCACCAAGAGCAAATCGTATCTTTTCACGGTCGCCTATCACCAGATGATAGATCATATCCGAAAAGTGAAAAGAATTCAGTTAAAAGAAGAGTTCAGCGAGCAAACAAGGGTGCAGGACCGCCCGGCCAGCAACCTGAAGAAGGTGCTGGAAGAAGCCCTGAGCCGGCTGAGTGAGACACAACGGTCACTGGTATTATTAAAAGACTACGAAGGATATAGCTACGATGAAATAGGACAGATTATGGGCCTGAGTGAAAGCCAGGTAAAAGTGTACCTGCACAGGGCCCGGGTTCAGTTGAAAGAGTATTTGGTAAAAATTGAAAATGTGATCTGAGAGAAGCTACGGGCCATGAGGTAGTAGTTACGAGTTAAAAGAAACAAACATGAAACTCAACCGTCAGAATTACGAAGAGTATTTTATCCTTTACCTGGATAATGAACTGAGCAGTGAAGACCGCCGGATGGTAGAGATTTTTGCTGAAGAGAACCCTGACCTGAAAGCTGAACTGGATATGCTGCTTCAAACCAAACTCTCTCCTGATACTGCTGTCACTTTCGATAATAAAGAAGCATTACTGTTCCATAATAGTTCGCCTATCAACCTGAACAATTACGAAGAGCAGCTACTCTCCTATATAGATAATGAATTAACAGTACAGGAAGCGAAAGATGTAGAACGCTTTGTTGCTGAAAACCCGGCTATAAAAAAAGAACTGGAACTGTTTCAAAAGACCAAACTCCAGCCTGAAGTCATTGTACACCCCGATAAAGAATCCTTATACCGCAGGGAAGAAAAGGTACGTGTTGTCCCGATAGCTATCGGGATGCGCTGGTGGCGTATTGCTGCAGCGGCTGTATTGCTGATCGGCATCAGTACCACTGTTATTGTTTTACTGAACAATAAAAAAGAGAATGGACAGGATGACTTGGCTAGTGGAGAACCTAAAACAGAAAAAACAACAGAAGGCAAAAATAGCAATACCCAGCCTGTGATTACTCCGCAGGAAGCTACACAGGAAATTGCAGCAACAACCCCTGATGAACCAATACAGGGGAATAAAGAAACCGCTATTAAAACTGCCGTTGTTACCAAACAAAAGACAAATACTACAAATGAGAATAAGCAACAAGCTTTGACTGTTGTACCTGAAGAAACGGCCATTGCAAACAACGATAATGAGAAGAAGCAGGGGAACAATCTTCCTACAACTGAGCTAAATCCTTATGCTAATGGCAAACCCGACCCTAAACAAAATGAAACAATCGCCCAAACAGAAGTTACTCCTGAGATTTTAACAACTCCGGATAAAAATACAGACATAGGCGCTGTAACAGTTGCCAGCCTTCAACCGTCTGAAGAAGTAATAGAGCCCTCCGGCAAGAAAAACAAACTCCGTGGATTTTTCCGGAAGATCACCCGGACGTTTGAAAAAAGGACCAACATCAAAGCAACCGATGGAGAAAATGAAGATCGTTTGCTGATCGCCGGGCTGGCCATTAAACTCAATTAAATTATTTTTAAATCAACAACGAGATGAAAAGGATATTTACACTGTGCGTAACCCTATGCACACTGATGACTGGTTTTGCACAGACCGACAGCACGGTGAAGCAGGCGCCGGATACGATCAAGATCGGGGGTATGGTGATCATACGTGAAAAAGGAAGTGAACCGGATAAAGATGAAAACAAAGAAAGAAAAGGGTTGCGCATCACCACCCGCAAACGGAGCGATAAGCCTTCCAATATCAGCACCAACTGGTGGATCATTGATCTTGGCTTTTCCAACTTTGTCGATAATACCAACCCTTCTTCGGCTGCTGCACAGGCTTTCGCCGGTGACGCCTATGCAGGCAACCCGGAATGGGCCAAGCTCCGTGCCGGCAAATCAAGGAATGTCAACATCTGGTTCTTCCAGCAACGCATCAACCTGGTAAAGCACGCTGTAAATCTGAAATATGGTTTGGGACTTGAGCTGAATAATTATTTCTTTGATGACACCCGGGTGAAATTTGAAAAGAACCCTTCTCAAATATCGTGGGACCCTGCATTGGAAGATGCGAAAAAGAATAAACTCGCTGCCGACTACCTGACCGTGCCGATGATGATCAATTTTAATTTTACTCCCAAGCGTCAGAAATCATTTGGTTTCAGTGCCGGGATAAGTGCAGGCTTCCTGTACAGTGCCCGCCAAAAGACCAAAATGGATGGTGATGTTGACAAAACAAAAAGCGATTTTGGCCTGGAGCGCTGGAAACTCTCTTATGTAGGTGAGCTGTTACTCGGCCCGGTAAAGCTATACGGAAGTTATGCCTTTAAGAATATGTGGGAGAAGGGACTCGATATGACCCCTTATACCGTAGGATTCCGTATCAGCAGCTGGTAAAACCTGCATAGCGGCCTATATTATTACGGAGAAAATATTTTTGTTTTCCACATCCCGTTGATATAACTCAACGGGATTTTTTGTTGCACCATTTTTGCAGACCATTGGCAATTGCAAAGCCATCGTTAAAACGAACCCATAACTGAAATAAAAAAAGACCCTGCCCGTTTTTAATTCCGGATGGTCAAGGACACAGCTATGAAACAATTACTCGTACTCTCATCATTTATAGCAGGAAGCAGTTTACTGGTCTTTACTGCCTCACCTTCTTCGCCGGAGAAGGAAAAAAAATTATATAAACGTTTCGATGCTGCCAGCGGCCCTGTAGGAACGACCTCTATTATCATTGATAAGTCTGATTACGAATTGAGTGTGTATGACGACAAAGGATGGTACGCCACGTACCCGGTTGTGTTTGGCAATAACAGCCTCGATGATAAAAAAATCGCCGGTGATAAAAATACGCCGGAAGGAAGCTTCCGCATTAACAGCAAAAGAGTGCATGAAAAGTGGTACCGCTTTTTAGCCATTGATTATCCTACGAAAGAAAGCTGGGAAAAATTCAACCAGCGAAGACAAAAAGGCGAAATACCCGCCTCAGCCAGTATCGGTGGTTCTATTGGTATTCACGGCACCTGGCCCAATGAGGATTTTGTAGTGGACAAGTACAAGAACTGGACCCTTGGCTGCATCTCCATGAAAAGAGACGATGTGGATGAAATTTATAAATTTACGCCTATTGGCACCCGGGTTACTATCCGGAAATGATCACTTCAGCTTCTCCAGAAATTCACTCACTTCTTTTTTCCAGGCGGCAGGATCATTCCGTAACAATGATTCATGGCGTGCATTTTCATATATCACGAGTTTTTTTGCGGCTGAAGGTATCGCCTGATAAACCTTCTCTGTTTCACGGCTCTGCACCAATTCATCTTTATTGCCATACTGAACCATCACAGGGCAATGGATATTTTTTGCATACCGGGTGGTATTGAAACCAAAACCATTGAATCCATTTTCAGCGCCAATCCAAAAAGTGGTGAGAAAAGCAAAAGGCTGTTCCGGGAAACCCAATATTCGGGCCCGCCCCTTCAGATGGGATTGCAAGGAAAGAAACGGCATTTCAATGATGGCTGCCGTGGGTTGCAACCGGTAATCAGCTATAGCTTTTGCGATGATCACTGCACCCATGGACGCCCCCCATAAAACGATCTTTCTCTCACCGCTGCTTCGGATATGATCATACGCAACTTTTACTTCTTCCGCTTCTTTGTATCCAATGGTCGTCACCTCCCCGGCACTGTTCCCATGTGATCTGACATCCACCATCAGTACGCTGTAACCCCAGTCTCTGAATACACTGGCTTCATCCAGTACATACCCTTTGTTAACGGTCATTCCATGAAATAGTATAACGGCACCTTTTGACGCTGAATCCGGCTTTGCGTACCACGCCTCTATTGCTATTCCGTTTTCAGTTCCCAATTGGAGAGGGGCAAATGGAAAAGAAGGCGTATCGCTGAGTGGCTGCCGGTAAAAATCAGGGCCGGTAAACAGCCGCCAGGTTTTTGAAAAGACATTCCGGGAAACAGGCTTATGCGTAAGCATTTCAGACGGGAGGTCCTTTAAGTGTGTAAGCTTGTAGGCATAAAGAGCTGCGCTGATATTCATCAGGATGAACTGGACCAGTATCACCCACCCGGTCCATACCAGCCATCTGCGCAATTTTTTCCCGGGCTTAACATTTTTCATAAGATAGTATGCTCTTACAGGAACCGGTGAAAATAATTTTTACGCCGGGTAATAACAAATGAATGCTGCTCTTTTTTGCCTCCCGGATCATAAAAAATCAACTCAGGTATAATATTTGTGAAGATAAGGCTACGCGTTTGTTTCAATAAATTGGAAAACCCATTAAGGCAGCCTCAACCGGCTGCTTTATTGTTTTACGTCTTACAGCTTTCCGCTCGTGATCTGTTCCACAACACCCGGGTCAAGCAAGGTAGATGTATCTCCCAGGTTGGAAGTCTCCCCTTCTGCTATCTTTCTTAATATCCGGCGCATGATCTTACCGCTTCTTGTTTTCGGAAGACCCGGAACAAACTGTATCTTATCCGGCTTGGCGATAGGCCCGATGATCCGTGTGACCGTTTGCAGAATGTCCTGACGGGTCAGGTTCTCATCTACATGCAAGTGCTCATAAATGACATAAGCATAGATACCCTGTCCTTTTACATCATGCGGGTATCCTACTACTGCGCTTTCCACCACGCCGGCGTGCATATTGATCGCATTTTCTACTTCAGCCGTTCCAAGACGGTGCCCGCTCACATTCAACACATCATCCACACGGCCCGTGATACGATAATTCCCCTTTTCATCTTTCAAAGCGCCGTCACCGGTGAAATACAGGTTCTCATACGTAGCAAAATAGTTCTGGCGGCAACGTTCATGATCGCCAAAGGTAGTGCGTATGATACCCGGCCATGGCGCCTTGATGCAAAGATTCCCCTTCAGATGACCATGTTCATCTTTTTCCGTCACTTCCCTGCCAGTTTCGTCCACGAGAACCGGTTGTACTCCGGGCATCGGTAGCGAGGCCCAGCTTGGTATGGCGGGTGTTACACCTGCGAGATTGGATATCAGCACTCCTCCTGTTTCTGTTTGCCACCAGGTATCCACGATAGGGCATTTTTTCTTTCCGACATTCTCATCGTACCAATGCCACGCCTCTTCATTGATGGGCTCACCAACAGTACCCAGTATTTTCAAAGAAGAAAGATCTTTCCCCTCCAGTGGCTGTTTGCCAAAACCCATCAGGCTCCTGATGGCGGTCGGTGCTGTATAGAGGATATTCACTTTGTGTTTATCTACTATATCCCAGAATCGGCCAGCATCCGGCCAGGTAGGGATACCTTCGAACATCAGAGAGGTACCCCCTGCACTTAACGGGCCATATACTATATAACTGTGCCCGGTTATCCATCCGATATCAGCTGTGCAGAAATGAACATCGCCCGGTTTGTACTGAAATACGTTGACAAAGGTGTAATTCGTCCATACCATGTATCCGGCGCAGCTATGTACTACCCCTTTTGGTTTGCCCGTACTTCCCGAAGTATATAAGATGAACAACGGATCTTCTGCGTCCATTTCTTCTGCCGGAAAAAAAACTTTGCCGTCCTTTTCCACCTGTGTCTCGGCATGTTCCATTTCATCCTCCCACCACAGGTCCCTTCCTTTCAGCATTGAGACCGGGGTCCTTGTTCGTGTATACACTATTACTTTTTTGATCGTCCTGTTGCCGATCAATGCATCATCAATGATACTTTTTAGCGGAATATCCTTATTACCCCGGTAAGCTCCGTCGCAGGTGATGATATATTCTGCATTGGCATCATACAACCTGTCAGCAATACTTTGCGCACTGAAGCCGCCGAATATAACGCTGTGAACAGCCCCAATCCTGGCGCACCCCAGTATGGCATACGCCAATTCAGGAATCATCCCCATATAAATACAAACCCGATCTCCTTTCTTTACCCCATTATTCTTCAGCATCTGCGCCACCTGGCATACTCTTTTGTGTAAACGGTTATAGGTAACGATTCGCACCCGGTCTTCGGGATTATTGGGCTCCCAGATGATGGCCGGCTTATCACCCATCGTTTCAAGATACCGGTCTATACAATTCTCTGTGATATTCAGTTTTCCCCCTTTGAACCATTCCACTTTAGGTTCTTTAAAATTCCATTCCAGCACTTTGTCCCATTTCTTTTTCCATTGAAAATGCTCAGCGATGGAACCCCAGAACTCCTCCGGTTCGTTCACGCTTACACGATAAGCCATTTCATACTGGTCCATGCTGGTGATCTGGTAAGGATATGACATAAGCAACCCGGTTAAATTTAAGTTTATACTATGGGCGATAAATTTACATAACTGTATTTAAATAGAACCGGTTTTGCGGGAACGTTTCCGTTGATTTTCTTTTTTGCTTGCAGTCTAAATTCATATCTTACCTGCATGAACCAATCCATATCGCCAAAAACGATCCGCTCTGTCATTGCTGCTTCATCCGTGGGTACTATGATCGAATGGTACGACTTCTATATTTTCGGAATGCTGGCCAAGACCATCTCTACACAGTTCTTTCCTGAAGGAAATGCCACCGCCGCATTATTAAGTACGTTAGCCATTTTTGCTGCAGGCTTTATCGTTCGTCCTTTCGGGGCTTTGGTATTTGGCCGGCTTGGCGACCTGATCGGCCGCAAGTATACATTCCTGCTGACATTGGTATTGATGGGAGGCTCCACCTTTTTGATCGGATTGGTCCCTGGTTATAAGTCTATCGGCATTGCCGCTCCCTTACTGGTATTATTATTACGATTGATACAAGGACTTGCATTGGGCGGTGAATACGGCGGCGCCGCCACCTATGTGGCTGAACATGCTCCCGAAAATAAAAGAGGTTTCTATACTAGTTGGATACAAACAACAGCCACACTCGGGTTATTTGTAGCTCTCGGTGTCATTATGGTTGTAAAACTGAATATGCCCGATGCACAGTTCAATGCCGAATGGGGCGGCTGGCGTTATCCCTTCTGGATATCCATTCTGCTGGTAGCGGTTTCGGTCTATATAAGATTAAAAATGTCGGAATCGCCTTTGTTCTCCAAACTCAAAGAAGAAGGAAAGACATCAGTGAACCCGCTGAAAGAAAGTTTTAGTCATAAAGCCAATTTTAAAATGGTATTGGTAGCCTTGTTCGGTGCGGTTATGGGACAGGGAGTGATCTGGTACACCGGCCAGTTCTATGCGCAGAATTTTTTAGAAACAAAATGTAACATAGAGTTTGAACAAAGCCGGACGATCCTGCTATGGGCCATTGCTTTTGCAACGCCCTTCTTTGTCTTTTTTGGTTGGCTGAGTGATAAGATAGGGAGAAAATGGATCATGATGCTGGGGATGCTGCTGGGAATTCTTACTTATAGGCCCATCTTTAATACTTTTTTGGAAGATAGTAGGATAGACAAGGAAATGATTGAATCAATGGGAGTCATCAGGGAAGATGAGCCCATCAACATACTTGAGCAGCTGAAAGATGGAAAAGGAACAGTTGTGGTCGTTTCACAAAACTTATCCTTATCGGATGGTTATCATTTTACTCAAACGCACTCTGATACTACCTTTTCTGACAAAAACCTTGCTCCGACCAAATCGAAAACGTCATATACCAATATCAGGCTGGACAATATGACTTATTGGAAATTCATCGGTCTTGTTTTCCTATTGATATTATACGTCACCATGGTCTACGGCCCCATCGCCGCTTTTTTGGTGGAAATATTTCCTACCAAGATCCGATACACTTCCATGTCACTGCCTTACCATATCGGTAATGGTGTATTCGGCGGCCTGGTACCTTTCATCGGGTTATTACTAACCACCAGCTATCCTTCTGACCCACTGGTAGGTCTATGGTATCCTATCGGCGTAGCAGCGCTATGCCTGGTCATCGGAACTATTTACCTGAGTAATAAAATTGATAAAGACGTAACCGATTAAAAGAGATCATCATGAATAAGATAAAAAGATACTTAGGAGTAATTTGGTTTATACTTGCGCCGGCTGTCATCTGGTTCCTGGTAGACAGAGCCGTTGTTCATATTGATCCTGCCGGTAAAAAAGACATTAACAACCCGGTGATCTGGGTCATCATTATCGGCATTTTCACGCCTATCGCCATCGGGCTGATGATCTTTGGCTGGTATGCGCTGAAAGGAGAATATGATCACCTGCCCGAAAGTTCCAAAGAACTGTAAGCCGGGAAAATTTTTACATTTTTTAAACTTCCCGGATTTTGCAATGTTATAGAACCTGATAATTTTGCACCGGATGAAAAAACTGGCCTGGTTCATATTATTCCTATTTGCCTCAGTACAAGTAGTACCGGGTGTGCGGGCATTTTTCCATGACAGCAAAGTCATTGTATTTACGATAGATGAAGAGAAAAACACGGATAAGACCGTATCCGAAGACCTGAAGGAGAAAAAAGACTACACGGCTTATTCATCACACTCTTCTCTCCTGACTGATAAGGTCAATACCGCTTTTCATGTAGCGGAAAAGATTCTGCCTGCTCCTTCTTTAGACCCGACAAAGCCTCCTCCGAATTTTTGCTGATCAGCTTCTTCTGTATTTCACGGCATGTACCCTCATGCCTGTATTCCCTTAACTGATCAACAAAAATTAACCGTTTATGACTAACCATGTCAATCCTGTGGCCAGGATATTGAATCTGGTCTCACTGGAAAGAAAAGAAATATCTGCCATTTATTTTTATGCAATCCTCAGCGGATTGATACAACTGTCCCTACCGCTCGGAGTACAGGCTATCATCGGTTTTGTATTAGGCGGCTCGATGACGATCTCATTGGTGCTCCTGATTACCTTAGTAGTAGCCGGCGTGTTGTGTACTGGTTTGCTGCAGATAGGCCAGATGCAGGTGATCGAAAAAGTCGAGCAGAAAATATTTGTGCACTATTCGTTTGATTTTGCCCGTCGCATCCCGCAATTCGATCTGAAGAAAACAGATGCCTATTACCTGCCCGAATTGGTCAACCGTTTTTTTGAAATACCCTCCCTGCAAAAAGGATTGTCCAAACTGATGCTGGATATTCCTGCGGCTACGATACAGATACTCTTCGGGCTGCTGCTGCTTTCCTTTTATCATCCTGCCTTTATCCTCTTTGGTTTGGTACTGGTATTAATCCTCTGGTTGATACTTTACTATACCGGTAACAAAGGTTTGCAGACAAGCCTCGCTGAAAGTTCCTACAAATACCAGGTAGCCGCCTGGTTGGAAGAACTGGCACGGCTTATCAAGTCGTTCAAATTCTCCAAGGGCTCCTCTATCAATCTACAGAAGACCGATGAAAAAGTAAGCGGCTACTTAGATGCCAGAAACAAACATTTCAATATCCTCCGGTTTCAGTTCGGGATATTGGTAGCCTTTAAGGTACTTATCACGGCTGCTATGCTGATAGTAGGGGCTATCTTGCTAGTCAACCAGCAACTGAATATCGGCCAATTCATCGCGGCCGAGATCATTATCATCACCGTGATCGCGTCGGTAGAAAAACTCATTGGCAACCTGGACAGCGTGTATGATGTGATGACCTCCGTAGAAAAGATCGCCAAACTTACCGACAAACCGATTGAACCGGATGGCAGCTATATTTTATCGGATGAACAGCACGGTTTTGCAATCGAAGCCAAAGCGCTTTCATTTGGATACAACAACCAGAAAAAGATCATTGACAATCTATCCTTTTCTATCCAACCCGGCGAAAAAGTATATGTCACCGGCAGGGAAGGCAGCGGCAAATCCACCCTGCTGAAACTGATGAGTGGCTCATACAATGATTTCGAAGGGGCTTTACTGATCAATGATGTCCCCATAGGTAATTATGACCTGTCCTCCCTACGTGCACGTACCGGTATCTTCCTTAGCCAGCAGGATATTTTCCATGGCACATTACTGGAAAACATCTCTATGGGTAATAAAGAAATCGACATGCAGCAGGTGATCCGCCTTTTCAAAGTTGTAGGGTTAAGTGATTTTTTTGCTGCACAAAAAGAAGGATTTGATACCTGGTTGGATCCTACAGGCAAAAAGTTGCCCCGCAATGTCATTCATAAAATTCTGCTGGTACGGGCATTAACCGGCAAACCCAGGTTGCTGCTGCTGGAAGATCCCTGGTCCGGTATAGAAGAGCCTTACCGCAGCAATATCATGCAGCTTTTATTGAATGAATATAGAGAGACCACTACGGTAATTGTGACTACCGATACGGAGTTTACAGTGAAGTGTAACAAGGTAATTGAAATAATAACGCCTTCTGTAATTGACCCGTCAAAAACCAACTAACCATGAACACAAAAAACACAGCGATTCATACTGAGCAGTGGCAGTCATTTTCAAAAATATACCGCCACAATAAAAAAAGTCATGTCCGCTACTGGTTTTACGGACTGTTAGCAGCATTGCTGATCATTCTGTTTCTGCCCTGGACCCAGAATATCCGGGCCAGGGGAGGTGTCACTACATTAAGACAGGAGCAACGTCCGCAGCAATTAAATACGATCATTCCCGGGCGGATAGCTAAATGGCATGTGAAAGAAGGCGACCAGGTACAAACGGGTGACACTATACTGCAACTGGCGGAAATAAAAGACGATTACCTTGATCCGCAATTATTAAGCCGTACGCAGGAACAATTATCCGCCAAACAGATAACAGTGGACTACTACAAAAATAAAGTAAGTGCCACCGGTACGCAGATAAGCGCATTAAGCGAAGCGCTGCAGTTAAAACTAAATCAGTTGAAAAACAAACTGCAACAACTGCAACTGAAAGTGCAAAGCGATAGTATGGAAGTAATCGCCGCTCATAATGAGTTTACGATCGCTGCCCGCCAGTTCAGCCGGCAAAAGGCTATGTATGACAGCGGCCTTGTTTCGCTGACACAACTAGAGCAGCGTAACCAATCGTACCAGAATGCGCTGGCTAAAAAGGTAGGCGCTGAAAACAAACTGGCCAATACCAGGCAGGACCTTACCATTACCCGCATTGAAATGAATGCCACACAGCAGGATTATATGGAAAAGATCGCCAAAGCGCAGGGCGAACGGTTCCAGTCATTGTCCCAGATCGCCAGCAGCCAGGGTGATATTGCAAAATTGCAAAACCAATACAGTAATTATAATATCCGCAGCGGCTTATATTATATCACGGCTCCGCAAAGCGGGCAGGTAGTAAAAGCGAAGAAAGCCGGTATCGGGGAAATAGTAAAGGAAGGGGAAATGATCGTGGAGATAGTGCCTGATAGCATACAGTATGCGGTAGAAATATTTGTACGCCCTGTTGACCTGCCGCTTATTTCCACCGGACAAAAAGTGCGGTTCATGTTTGACGGATTCCCGGCCATTGTATTCAGCGGGTGGCCCAATAGTTCATACGGCACCTTCGGCGGGAAAGTAACAGCAGTAGAAGGTTCGGTCAGCATCAATGGAAAATTCAGGGTATTGGTAACCGAAGACCCTGCTGATAAGCCGTGGCCCAAAGAACTGAAAATGGGAACCGGGGCGCAGGGTATGGCCTTACTGAAAAATGTGCCAGTCTGGTACGAGTTGTGGCGAAACATCAATGGCTTTCCGCCTGACTATTATAAACCTTCTGTGAAAACTACAAAAGAGTAAAGCATGAAATACTATAAAAGAGACAGATCGTATAGCTGGTTGTTCAGAAGAAAGGATTTGCGCCGCCGCATCGTCATGGTGGCTTCAATCATTTTTCTATTGATCTGCCTGGCCAAACTTACACGGGCGCAGGATAGCACCGGCAGAAAAACCCTGAGCCCTGAATCGGTAATACAGATCGTGAAAAAATTTCACCCTGTAGCCCGCCAGGCAGATATACAGATTGAAAAAGCGAAGGCAGACATTACTATTGCCAGGGGGTTGTTTGATCCATTGTTCTATAATTCTTCCGCACAAAAAAAATTCGACGGGGCTAATTATTATTATTACACCCGGCCCGAGCTGATTATACCCACCTGGATGGGTATTGACATCACGGCAGGTACTGAATACCTTTCCGGCGACCGCACTGACCCGCAGAATACAAAAGGAGAGACCAGCTTCATCGGTATCAGTGTGCCATTGGCCAAAAACCTGCTGATGGATAAGCGCCGGGCCGCTTTACAAACGGCAAAGATTTACCGCGAAGCCTCCGACGCAGAGAAAAGGGCGATCATCAACGATCTCTTACTGGATGCTATCACTACGTACTGGAACTGGGTAAAACAATACCAGCAATACCAGATCATCCGGAATGCTGTATTGGTCAACGAAAAAAGATTAGACCTGGTCCGCATCTCTTTCCGGCAGGGTGATCGTCCGGCTATTGATACCACAGAAGCGCTGGCACAGCTGCAGAATTTTCAACTACAGCAAACCGAAGCCTGGATGCAGTTTCAGAATGAGGGATTGAATCTTTCTGTTTTTCTATGGAAAGAAAATGATGCGCCTTTTTATTTGCCCCCAGACGCTGTACCTGATCCGCAATCACTATTCATGAACATAGAGCGTCTTTTATTGCCGGAGCCCGGCCAATTGCAGGAAACAGCACTGAAGAACCATCCCGAACTGATCCAATATGACCTGAAACTTGACGCATTGACCATCGAGCGAAAATTAAAATTCCAGGAATTATTACCCAGTGTCAATTTTCGCTATAACCAGCTGGGAAAAGGGTATGACATTGTGAAGACTGCCAATGCCCCTTTGTTTGAGAATAATTATCAATATGGTATCAGTATTGGCCTGCCTTTACGTTTTTCGCAGGCACGTGGAGAGTATAGAAAAGCAAAACTGAAAATGCAGGAAACACAATTGCAGCTAAACCAGAAAAAGCTACAGATAGAAAATAAACTAAAATCTGCATACAACGAGTTGGTGGCTCTGAAAGTACAGGCAACGATACAGGAGAACGCCTGGCGGAATTACCTGGCCCTGCAACGGGGCGAAGAAACTAAACTCCAGGTTGGTGAAAGCTCCCTGTTTCTCGTCAATGCAAGGGAAAACAAAACCCTCGAAGCTTTGCAAAAACTTACTGAGTTGAAAGTCAAATGTTTTCAATCTTTGGCAAAACTAAACTGGTCTGCCGGTGTTCTGCATTTATTATAACAGCATTAAACAAGTGCAGTGTAGCTGGATTTTTTGTGTTTCTGTATTATATTTATGGCGATAATAATGATACGAACTTCGACGATATACCGGGTAACGACCAGTATCAGCATGATACTCGCACTGCTGTGGCTTACCATCAGTGCCCCTTTTGTATTTAAAGCTCAGCAGGAACTGGAAAAACGGCAAAACCAGGCCCAAAATATAGCTCTGACCATCGAAGATATCCAAGATAACACGGAAGAGTGTAATCCTTTTGGCAACAATACAGAAGAAAAAACGGAAACTAATGCCAATTCCTTATCCGAGTACCTTCATCATATAGACGAACTATCTCACCTTGCCGGTGTATCGCCACAGCATAACTGTGCCCACAATGCGGCAGTGTATGTAGCGTTTCACGGCGAAATGCTTTGCCCTCCTCCCAATTTTCTGCTGTCATAATTAATGCAAGCAGTTCAATATCTACGAATTTTTTGTAAGTGATTTTGCTTCGGAAGAGTGAAAACATGTACGCCTGTACTGCTCCTGCATGATGAAAGCATTATAAAAATGGCGCCTGTCTTAAAAGAGCAGGTATGTATTGCGACCGGTTATAACGAACCCGAATCGTTGTAATGCTTAATTACCACTACTATTATTTTCTCAACAGGTATTTTATTGGCATGGCCAATGAAAATGTACCGTATGAAACCAGAACTATACGCATGAACCAGGATACGATCGGGCATCGGTTTGAATTGTATATGACACCGGGTGATGGAAGATTTGAAAAACTTACCGGCCGGCGGCGGTTATTCAGAAATACCAGGAAAGACCTGGTAGCAGGCATTATATCCGCCGCCATTATGATACCGCTGGCAATGGGTTTTGCCATGGCCAGCGGCCTGCATCCTGAACAGGGAGTAGCCGGCGGAGCCGTGGCCGCATTGATCGGGGCATTGTTCGGAGGATCAAAGTACCAGGTATATGGTCCTTCTGCGGCGTTGATACCGGTGATCGGCGGATTAATGGCTATATATGATACAGGGTTCCTGTTACTGGCATCATTTATCGCAGGCATTCTCCTGCTCCTCTCCGGGTTATTGAAACTGGGACGCATTACCGAAAAAATACCCCGCTCAGCAGCGGTAGGCTTAACTCTTGGCATGGTACTGATCATTATTTTTTCGCAGGTAAACCATGCAACCGGTTTACACGGGCATGCCGGATATAAACTTACAGACCAACTGCGCTTCTGGATGGAAAACATATACACCATCAATATAGCCGCTTTGACTATGACGGTGTGCACCTGTATCATTTGCCAGGCATTTATCAGGATCTCTAGGTTCATCCCAGGTTTGTTTCTGGCGATGGCATTTGGATATTTTGGGGCCAAAACCTTCTGGTCGGGGAAGGGAGTAGAATTGATCGGGGATAAATACACAAGCCTGGCCGATGGTTTCTTCACTATAGCTTCCACTACAACCGGCGCCGGATGGGGTGCGAAAACTTTTTTTGATCTTTTGTATTTCTCTGTAGCCATTTTTACAGTAGTACTGATCGAAAGCACTTCGTCGGGCCGCCGGGCCGACCGTCTCGCCCCGAATGAAGGTCACCCTTTTAACCCCCATAAAGAACTTTGGGGAAATGGGATCATTAATATTTTCTCGCCGGTATTTAACGGTATGCCGGTATGCGGCACATGGACAGGAACTTCTGCCAATACAAGAACAGGGGCTATCTCGCCTTTGTCTGGTTTGGTACGCTGTGGATTTATCCTCCTGCTCTCCGCATCATTAATATCCTATATTGAAAAAGTGCCTCTGGCCTGTATGGCGGGCATCCTGCTTTCTGTAGCGATCAATAAAGTAAAAAGAATAGAGATTAAAGAAGTATTCCGGATGGGCACTTTCCATTTTATGTTGATGATTGCTACCGCCCTGATGGTGCCGTTGTTTGGATTTGTGCCTGCCGTACTGATTTCCCTCAGTATCTATATACTGTTTCGTCGCGGCCTGCGGAAAAAAATAAAAGAGGACGTGATCAACCAGCAGGAAGAAGTGGTTGTATAGGTTTGCACGCCGTTATGAAGATCTGTAGGCCACAGGATGATAATTCTGTTTATGCGGCCCCAGGTAAATACGGCAAAAAACACGTATTGCCGCAAACTCAATAAAGATAAAACACAGCGCCAGTAATATGATCAGCAGGAACTGATCGCCCCTCACATACGTGAAAAAGATATCAATCCCTACAAATGCAGCCGTCACAGGAAATCCCAGCAGGCCAACAGAAGCTATCAAAAAAAGAAGGGCTGTTGTTTTTTGTTCATAGACATATCCATGGTGCTGCCCGAGTGAAATATCATGATCTGCCAGCCAGGTCTTATGTAAACAATACCAGCCGATAGCAAATGCCGCTACAATACCACTTGTATAGAAAATAATCTCCAGTGTGTTGATATGCGGGGTATTGATACCTATTGCCGATATGATAAATACATGCGCCAATAACAGGTATATCCACACATTGAATGCCTGGCCACGGTGCGAAAAAGAGAACAGGGTCAATGTACAGGCAATCACCATAAAGACCAAAGCGATAATTCCTGCCTGGTCTGTAAGAAAAACGGGCTTATATACTGAAATGAACAAGGCTCCGGCACCCGCTAATGCACAAACTACAGCAACCGGTTTTGATCCGTAGAATTGCAGCTTTCGCCCGATCCATTTAAAAGGGCTCCACAGGTACCTGAACATGATCGTATCCAGGTTCCACTCCTTGACAGCCAGTATGTACAACGCCGCTTTTATTTTTCCAACAGCTTTTTCCTGCGGCGGGTGATAATGAAAATACTGGTGGTGTACCAGATAGTTCAATACGGATGGTGAAACGAGTAGCTGGTAAGTTCTTAAAAATGCATTGCCGGCAAAATGGATCAGTACGAGCCAATGAAATCCTAACGCTACCTCGATGAACATGATGCCTATTTGCGCGGCAGATGAATAGGCTATCTGTGTCTTGACATTGGGCTGTACACGGGCAATCAAAGTAGCAAATATCCCCGTCAGTCCTCCTATGATGATGATAGTGATCTTTGCCCATAGCATATCCTGCCAGAAAGAGTGTGTGCGCAATAATAAGAATACCCCGATATGTACACTCAGCGAGCCATAAAAAATTGCCGATGAAGAAGTAGGACCTTCCATGGCCCGCGGCAGCCAGGAAGTGAAGGGAAACTGTGCTGACTTTACTGTTGCCGGAAGTATGAACATACATACGATGAACACCGCCATCCAGGCATGCCCGGATTGCAGTGCCGTTTCTCTTGCCTGGTCCAATTGCAGAAAAGTAATATTCTGATGTGTGAGGTGATGCATCATCCACATGGCCAGCATAAGGGCCACATCACTGATCCTGTAATTAGTGATCGCTTTGTACGCATTCTTGACGGGCAAATACCGGTTCCGGTAAAAAGCGATCAGTAAGAATGAACAAAGTCCTTTTATTTCCCAGCCGATAAACAATGTTTCAAAGTTCCCGGAAAAGATGATGAAATTAAATCCGGCAGCAAACAACAGGATGGTCGTAAAAAAACGCTTATACCCTTCATCACGGTGCATATAGTACTTACTGAACGTGGCTACTAAAAAGAATAACAGCGACCCTACGATACTGAAAGCGGCTGTTATCTCATCATAGTAAAACTGTATAGCAAAAACAAAATGTTCGGATTGGTATACCGTTGCCAGTTTATAGCTGACTGGCGTAAGACCATTCCATATCCACCCGGCTGCCAGCAATACGGATGCCACGATATACAACACCTTGGACACCCGCACGATCCGGCCGATGATCCTTTCGCTTCTATTCTGCAGGAACAGGGTGGCAAAAAAAGCCAGCAAAGGCAGAATAATGAACAGGCCGATAGACTGACTGAGTATGTTGCCGAGCTGGTTCATGTAAAGTAGAAATGTTTATGTAACAGGTTTTTATTCAATTCATATCAATCCAGTAAATATACCGGCAAATTTTCTTCCGTCGCATGTACGATATGGTTGGTTTCCATTTCCCGGGCGCCTTCAATGAACTCTTCCATGTTATGAATGGTTTTTATTTCACCGGCATCGGTGATAGGTTCGTATTTTTCAAATACACCCTTTCTGAAATAATAAAACTGGTTCTCCTCCGGGTGCAGGGCCATAATATGCACCCATTCGTTCTTGTACCATTCAAAAACTTCCGGGGATGACTGTATTGCTTTCAGCACTATTTCCGGGCGATGCTCAACAATGACGAGCAGGCGTACCGGGTCATGCACTTCGATCATTTGCCACGGCAGGCCGGGACGAAGATCTCCATCACTGCTGTTAGCCACACCGAAAAGGCCCATTACATTATGAGGCAGCTTTGTACCCGCTCCTAACTTAATATTGTCAACTCTTGAGAAATAATACTCGAGATTGATACCTCCGCAAACCAAACCAATAGGCCGCATCACTGCGGTCAGAATAGAGCCATCGGGATCGGTAGAAAAATCATAGCTGTTCAGAAATGCCCGCCTGTCGAGAAAAACCCCTTTCGTGGTTTGTCTCCGCCCGATAATGGCGAGTGTATTGGTACCATGACCCAGTTCCGGTCTTGGCTCAAACAGAGAAACTGAACGGTCATGAATGGCTTTACGTACCTGTTCTAATCTTTGTTTGGTATTAATGGAAGCAAATCTTCTGCTCCGCTCTTTCGCATTCAGATTTAAAGCTGTTTCAAAATGCTGTTTATTCAGCAAATGATTCTCTGTATTGGCCACATCTAATCCCTTCTCGTCATAGTAACCTATCACGTCAGCGGCCGTATCATGCATACAGCCAATAAACCGGGTAGATGCGGGAATAACGATCCCTTTCGAAGCAAGGATATTTCTTACTTTTTCGTGATTCAGGATGAATGCCTGCACCCTGGCATTCGTGGCACCGGGTCTTCCGCTGCAGGCGCCGCAATCATGAGCACCGTGATGCGGGTTGTTGGCGCTGCTGCTGCCATGGGCAACTATATATATAATAGGAGCAAAGTTCTTAACCAGCCCTATCCCTCTTAAAAATCCTTCGGCTCTTGCCGTCATCTCATCAAGAGTATATCCTATCTGCAACCCGTTCTCTGTATCACCGGGGTCTTTATTCTCTATTGTCAGTACTGAGTGCCCGTCCATATGCCCATAAGCATTGCTGATCGCAGGGCTCATCACAGGTTTGAATAAATTGAGCACCGTTTTGACAAACGCCCAGAAGCCAAAAGTGATACTTAATGCAAACCCTGTTAAAAAACCATGGGTATGTTTAGTATAAAGCGGTTCATCTTTTTTAGAAGACCTGGCTTCAAACTCCTTGATCAGGTATTTGGGCGTAACAGGTGCCGGGCATAACTTATCATAAAACTTGCTGCCCTGTTGCTGAAAATAAAACTCAACACCGAAGAATCCCGGCGCCCCGAATGTTTCGCAATTCCTGTCCACTGCTTCAATATGCCTTCGGATCGAATCTTCCCTTTCATCAATGCAGAAAATAGCCTGGAAACTTTTCTCCATCGAAAAACCCCTGGGCCGGGCGATCTGGATACCTTTCAGTACCGAATCATAATAGCTCCATTCAAAGGCATCCTGCCATAGTTCTATGACTTCAGCAAACTCGGTTTTGGGGATATCGGCAAGCAGGTCCTGCGGAGGGGTTTTAACGTGAATAGCCAATGGCTGCCAGCGATCGCCTAAATGATCATTCAATGCATCCAGTTCCATCAGTAGTTCAAACTCCACTAATTCTTTCAAAGTGATCTTCTTCCTGTCCAGCAATGTCTGCGGGTTATCTTCCACCGCAGATACGAAACCACTCCAGCCATGATGGGCAAATTGCTGATCGAACAGGTACTGCTCAAAATATTCCTCCCTGCCTACTATCGTTTTCAGCAAAGCTGTTATGGAGTATTGACCAGACAGAAATTTTTTCCTGACCGCCTTTGTTTTGAAAAAACTGGCAAAACCATTTTGCTCAAGTTCTTTTATGCTGTCTGTAAAAGACCTGTTTGCAACAGGGAAGCTTTGCAGGGCAATGCCCTGGTCCAGGAAAGCACAGAGGATACGGAATAACAAGGGGTGCACCCGGTTATCGAGGTCAACATGATAAACATCCTTCCAGCATTTCCGTAGCTGCCCGATACGGGGATGGTTAATAGTATCGTACTCTCTTTCGGTAAGCCGGTTCCTCCATGCTTCAACAAACTCTTTCCCCTTTTTATTGGCAATGACCATCTCCAGCACATCTTTGCGGATGCGGCCCGTCTTATACATCTCCCTGTACTCAGGCAATTGCAAGTGCGCCTGGAAACCGAATATCTTTGATGCCTTGAAAATCGCATCATAGAATTTCATGTGCTGAAACGCATGCAATGAGTTATGATGAATAAAATCCTTCAACGCCTGCTGTGACGGCAGGTAATGCTTTAATTCATGCAGTATATGATCTTCATCAAAATGGGCATGAGTTACCTCTTCATCCATTTGCTGTTGGTTTACTGCCCCGTTAGCCGATGGCAAGGCTGAATTCATTATGTTAGTTGCAGTAAATTAATCCTGCTTGGAATGTACATGCACCGCATCTTCCATTTTATAAGCGGGCTTAAAATTCCGCAGGGTCACTGCAATATTTTTATCCTTTGAACCAAAATTCAGGAAATCCCTGAGCAGTTCAAGTACGTCATAGTCAATATAAACCGTATTGGCGGCATCAATGATCACTTTACTGTTATGTGGTAAATGCGCCAACGTTTGTTTAATAGCCGCTTTGTTCAGGAATGATACTTCCTGGGCCAGGTCAATATGAATGGTCTCTCCTTCATGGTGCTTTTCCTTTTTAAAGAAGTATGCCAGCTTCATATTGCCACGCAGAATAAAGAATATGCTTACCGCCAGCCCTATTCCTACTCCTTTCAGCAAGTCGGTCAACACGACTGCTACCACCGTAACAATAAATGGAATGAACTGGTGTTTGCCCGTGTGCCACATATGCCTGAATACTTTAGGACTTGCCAGTTTAAAACCGATCATGATCAATATGGCAGCCAGGCAGGCCATAGGTATTTTGTTCAATAAACCCGGGATAAGAATAACAGCTACTAACAGAAAAACACCGTGAGCAATTGCAGACAACTTCGTCTTCGCTCCTGCATTCACATTCGCTGATGTTCTTACTATCACTGACGTCATAGGCAGACCGCCGATCAAACCAGTAAGCATATTGCCAATGCCTTGCGCCCTTAATTCAGTATTAGCGCTGGAGAATCGTTTCAATGGATCCATCTTGTCGCCGGCTTCCAGGCATAACAGTGTTTCAATGCTGGCAACTATGGCTATGGTCACACCGACAACCCATGTCTTCGGATTCGTGAACGCCGAAAGCTCAGGGGTATGAAACTGCCCAAAAAACTCATTGAAGCTGGAAGCTGTAGGCAACGTCACTAAATGCTCCTGCGATATTGCCAGGCTTGAACCGGTAGCCTTAAAAACCTCATTGATAATGATCCCCACTATAACAACTATCAATGCGCCGGGTACTGCTTTGATCTTTTTTAACGCCGGCACTTTCAGGAAAGCGATCAGAATAAGCAATGAAACAACAGTGACCGTGATGGCGCCAAGATGAGCGTAGTTAAATGAATGTATGATCTCCGTAAAGAAGCCCTTATCCTCCGCCAGCAGTTCATAAGAGAAAAAATCACCTTCATGCTCCTTGTCGTAACCAATTGCGTGGGGTATTTCTTTTTTTATAATGATGATACCGATCGCAGCGAGCATACCTTCAATAACACTGGTGGGAAAATAACTGGAAATACCACCGGCTTTGATAAGGCCAAGAGTCAACTGGATAGCTCCGGCAATAATAACCGCTACCAGAAAAGGCTCATAGCCCATATCCGTAATTGCTACCAGTACTATGGCGATAAGACCGGCAGCCGGACCAGAGACACTTACATTCGAACTACTTAAAGTACCAACTATTATACCGCCTATAACACCCGTTATGATACCAGCAAAAGGTGGCGCCCCGCTGGCAACGGCAATACCAAGGCAAAGTGGCAGCGCTACTAAAAAAACCACCATACCTGAAAGCAGGTCGGTCTTTAAAAACTTTGTATTCAGTTTCATTTTGTGGACTTCTTTTTTGTTAAACCATTATTCCCCGGTTTTCAGGGCTGGTTTATACTGTGGTCATCTTTTTATCTTCCTTTTTTCTTTTAGTCAGGTTTTTAAAGAAATCCACCTGACCTGTTTCAATATTGTAAACACCACCTACCAGGCCAATCTCTCCTTTCGCAAACATTTCTTTTACTATGGCACTACGGGTGAGTATCTCTTCCAGACTGTTCTCTACATTCGCATAAGCAACATTATCAGAGAACAAATGATCCTGTTCATCTTTAAGGAGGGCCTTGCTGATAGAGGGTTGTATCCTTTTCAGCAGTCCGGTTATATGGCCATCAGCTACACCTTGCTTCGCACTTTTGATAGCCCCGCACTCTGTATGCCCGAGCACCATCAGTAATTTGGAGCCGACATACTTTACAGCGTATTCGAGACTGGCCAGTATATCATCATTAACAATATTGCCTGCCACTCTTATACTGAACAGGTCGCCAAGACCCTGGTCAAAGATCAGCTCTGCAGATGTGCGTGAATCCATACAACTTAGTATCACAGCGAACGGGTATTGTCCTTCCCTCGTCTCATTGATCATTTCAAGGTGATCATGATCGTTCTGCAGGTTATTGACGAATCGTTTGTTTCCTTCTACCAGTAATTCATATCCCTGGTAAGGCGTTAGGTTTTGTAAGAATTCTTTTGAATGCTTTCTCATCAGTAAATTTTTTTGATAATGAATGTTGGTAACACTATGGTCATCAGCAATGATGACATTGTTGCAATAAAGAAAACGGCTTTTCGGAAGCCATCAGCAACTTTTGAACGGGAAATCAGGCCATGTTGGGAGGGGGAACGTGCAATTCACCATGGAAAGCAATGTAAGTACCGGCGTTATCACATTTATGATATTGCCTCGCTATAGAAAAGTAATGATCTGTATGATGATGATCATGAAGGTATTCCTCAGAGAAAGAACTGCTGTTAGAAGGAGCTTTTTCTTCAGTCGTGTTACCAAAAGGATTGGCTGTTTCTTCTTCATTACCGGCCATCATATTGCCGACCTGCTCTGTCTGGTTTTGTTTGGCCAGATCTTGCTGCGCCGCATTGACAAAAGGGATACTGACAGTCAGCCAGAGCAAGGCCAGTATCATAAAGACAGCTGACACCAGTTGAAGCCGGTTATATACCCTTTTGTTCTTCTTCATAAAAGCTGCTGCAAAATACCACATTACAATTTGTAAACCAAACCATTCGTAAATATACCCGCGGGGCATTTTTGCATTTTTTCTGAAATTTATTCAGGAAAGACAGATGAAAGATTATACCCATCTGCAATCATTTCAGGAAAAACAGTTTGTAAGTGAATCTTTCAGACAATATTCCACACCATGATAACATACCGGCCATGGTCTTGTTCAGCCGGCCAATTATTTTTCCATTAATATTCTTTTCTTGAAATGCAAACGGCTGTTAGGACATCAGGCGCAATTAAGCCCTATTTTTGAAAATAAGAATCTGGTAACATGAAATCATACGAACTCCTGCTGAACGATAATAAGCACTGGGCTGCCCAAAAACTGGCAGAAGATCCTGGTTTTTTTGAAAGATTACTGCATGTCCAGACCCCGGAATTTCTGTGGATAGGCTGTAGTGACAGCCGGGTACCGCCTGACCAGATAACCCAGACAGAGCCAGGGGAGATATTCATCCATCGTAATGTAGCCAACCTTGTTGTAAACACAGACGTGAACCTGATGAGCGTAGTAGATTATGCCGTGAATCACCTTAGAATTAAACACGTAGTAGTTTGCGGGCACTATGGCTGCGGCGGCATTAAGGCAGCGATGTCCAATGAGAATTTTAACCAGGTACTGAATATGTGGCTGCGGAATATCAAAGATATTTACCGTATTCACCGCAAAGAGATCGAAGCAATTGATGAAGAAGAGAAAAGGGTGAACTATATGGTAGAGCTGAATGTAAAAGAACAGGTATTTAACCTGGCAAAAACAGCGATCATTCAGCGGGCCTGGAGTAATGAACAACGGCCAGATCTGCATGGATGGGTATATGATCTTCATGATGGTTTAATAAAACCTATTGTTGAAATGAAAGCAGGCACTGATATTGATCCATTGTACGAGTACCGGGGTATTTGACATACCCTTATTGACACATCCGGGCTATCTGGTAAGCACCCGGAAATTATCAGGTGATAAATTAGCCGGACATATGAGGGAAATCAATCAACTTGCCTATGAAATGACTAAATTCGCACTCTCGCAAACCAGCCACCGGCTATTGATCTATGTCCATTGAAGTAAAAAACCTTCTTAAACAATACGGCGAACAAAAAGCTGTCAACAACATTTCTTTCAAAGCTGAAAAGGGCGAGATCGTGGGTTTCCTGGGGCCGAATGGCGCCGGTAAGTCCACTACCTTGAAGATCATTACCGGGTATCTGTCCCAAACAAGCGGTGAAGCCTATGTATGTGGTATCAACGTTTCCGAACAACCACTCGAGACCAAAAAGAAGACCGGTTACCTGCCTGAATTGAATGCCCTTTATTATGATATGTATGTACGGGAGTATTTGGATTTTGTGGCAGAAGTGCATAAAATAAGCGACAAGAAACAGGCAGTCAGCAAGGTCATCGAAACAGTCGGCTTACAATCAGAGTCAAAGAAGAAGATCGGACAACTTTCAAAAGGATATAAACAAAGGGTTGGTTTGGCGGCTGCATTGATACATGACCCCGAAGTATTAATATTGGACGAACCCACATCGGGACTGGACCCCAACCAGATCATCGAGATCAGGGAGGTGATCAGGCAGCAAGGGAAAAATAAAGCAGTTCTTTTCTCCTCACACATATTACAGGAGGTGGAAGCGATCTGTGACCGGGTGATCATTATCAACAAAGGGGAGCTGGTAGCCAATGATACATTGGTTAACCTGCAGCGGGGAAATAAGAATAAGCATGTCGTGATCGTTCAGTTCAGTACACCCATTGATAAAAATTTATTAGAAAAATTAAACGAAGTGGATGCTGTGCAGGAACCACAAACTGCACTTTATAAACTACAAACCACGAACCCGGAATCAGTACGTAAGCAAATACTGGAGTTGTCATTACAGCATAACCTGAACATTATTTCATTACAAAGCGAAAGCCAGCGCCTGGAAGAGATATTCCGGACACTGACACAACCATCAACTATAAACAAATAAACTATAAACCAACATGAGTTACATTTCCGAGATTTTCGCCAGACAGATATTAGACAGCCGCGGCAACCCGACGGTAGAAGTAGATGTGATCACCGATGAAGGGGCGCTGGGCCGTGCAGCCGTGCCGAGCGGCGCCAGTACCGGTATACATGAAGCCGTCGAACTGCGTGACGGTGATAAGAAAAAATATATAGGCAAGGGCGTACTGAAAGCTGTAAAAAATGTCAATGATTTAATTGCCCCTGCATTACTGGGCTATGACGTAGCCGACCAAACGGGCATTGATGAAATGATGATCCAGTTAGATGGCACCCCCAATAAAGGAAAATTAGGGGCCAATGCGCTGCTGGCCGTAAGTATGGCGGTTGCCAAAGCCGCTGCCGAAGAAGCAGCGTTACCCCTTTACCGCTATATCGGGGGCACCAATGCAAAAATATTACCGATCCCGATGATGAATATCCTGAATGGAGGCGCTCATGCCGACAATAAAATTGACTTCCAGGAATTCATGGTGATGCCTATTGGCGCACCTAGTTTCGGCGAAGGATTGAGGTGGGGTGTTGAAATTTTTCATGCTTTAAAAACTGTATTGAAGAAAAAAGGATTCAGTACCAACGTAGGTGACGAGGGTGGTTTTGCCCCCAATATACAGAGCAATGAAGAAGCCATCGAAACCGTATTGACAGCAATTGATGCGGCGGGCTATAAAGCGGGTTCCCAGATCAAAATTGCGATGGATGCCGCCAACAGCGAACTCTGGGACAGCAAAAAGAAAAAATATGTTTTCCATAAGAGCAGCGGGAAAGAAATGAGCAGTGAACAGTTAGCCAAATACTGGGAAGGATGGGTAAAGAAATATCCTATCTGCAGTATTGAGGACGGTATGGCGGAAGATGACTGGAACGGATGGAAAATGCTGACCCAGGCTATCGGCGAAAAATGCCAGCTCGTAGGTGATGACCTTTTTGTAACCAACGTTGAAAGATTACAACAGGGCATTGACAAAGGGGTCGGCAATGCACTGCTGGTAAAAGTGAACCAGATCGGAACCGTTACCGAAACCATCAATGCCGTCACACTGGCACAGCACAACGGTTACAACACCATCATGAGCCACCGCAGCGGTGAAACAGAAGATACCACCATCGCCGACCTGGCTGTGGCGCTTAATTGCGGGCAGATCAAGACTGGTTCGGCTTCCCGTACCGACCGTATGGCCAAATACAACCAACTGATACGTATTGAAGAGTTGTTAGGCGAGTCGGCCGTATATCCAAAAGGGAAAGTGAAGTTTTTAAAATAACAGCATACGAGTAGTTCCAGGAAACCCATTCAATACAGGATGGGTTTTCTTTTTTGCGGCGGCCGGAGCTTTGAAGACAAGTAAAAAAGCTTAATTTAGCGTTGAATTCATTCAATGAAATTGCTAACCCACATCCCTTCCTGGATAAAGAATAAATACTTTATTGCTATCACTGTCTTTGCTGCCATCATGTTATTTGTTGATAAAAACGATGTTTTTACACAGGCTGCCCGTAAACGCCAGTTAGAGGAACTAATGCGTAGCAAGCAGCATTATACTGATCAAATAGCGACAGAACAGGCTGAGTTACAAAAAATGAAGACCCACCCGGCTACCCTTGAAAAATATGCCCGTGAAAAATACCTGATGAAGCGGGATAATGAGGACCTCTACCTGGTACCGGAAAATTACGAGGCAAATAAGAATTAGGTCTTTTTGCACAATATCGCAGCCGGTTGCCCGTTTAATAGCTGACATTGTTAATCTGGACACCTTATTTAATTTACTGGACATTAATGGTTTGCCGATGACAAATTTTACCCCTGAGGATCTTTTATTGTACCTGTACAAAGAAACCTCGCAGCAACAAACTGCTGAAATTGAACAGGCCCTTACCAATGACTGGACGCTCCGTGAAAAACTATCGGTATTAAAAGCATCCATGCAAAGGCTGGACAAACTCACCGTTTCACCCCGCACAGAAGTAGTACTGAATGTACTCAACTATGCGAAAGAAAAAGCTGCCGAGCAGGTTTAAGTATCCTCATCAATCGCAAAATGTATTCAGCATTCGCCGTCGGCGAATGCTTTTTTGTTACCAGAAGGCGCGGAGTAATCACCTGTTTTTTATCCTCTCTTTTTCTCTTGAACTCCTGGCATCTTAGCTTTGCCACATGACCCGCAAAGAACGTTACCAGTTTGTCATTGATTATTTTCGGCAACACTCTCCCGAGGCAGAAACAGAACTGATCTACGATGATCCTTACCAGCTTTTAGTAGCGGTGATCCTGTCTGCGCAATGCACGGACAAAAGGGTAAATATGACCACCCCGGCCATTTTTGAAAAATATCCTGATACAGCTTCTTTAAGCCGGGCAGACTTTGATGCCCTTTTCCCGCTGGTGAAAAGCATCAGCTATCCCAACAATAAAACAAAACACCTGATCGGGATGGCCGCTATGGTTATGGAAAAATTCAAGGGACAGATACCCATGACAGTAGATGAACTGATACAATTGCCGGGCGTCGGAAGAAAAACGGCCAATGTCATTACATCAGTTATAGATCAGCAACCCAATATGGCAGTGGATACTCACGTATTCAGGGTAAGTAAAAGAATCGGGCTGGTACCACAAACCGCATCTACTCCACTGGCAGTAGAAAAGGAATTAATAAAAAACATCCCTGTTGAGCTGATCCATAAGGCCCATCACTGGCTCATATTGCACGGACGATATACTTGCCTGGCCCGAAATCCTAAATGCCGGGACTGCGGCCTGCAACAGGCCTGTCATTATTTTCATAAAAATAACTCCTGACCTTTTGCCGGGCTATGACGATAGCTTATATTTAAAAGACAGTTTCCGCCCTTCCAGACAATCTCCGCACCGGTCCAGATCCTATATTTCAGACGTCTAAAACTATTGGCTGATGAAAAGACCGCCTGTCATTATCATTCTGTTTTGTCTTTACATGACGCTGCCGGTTATGACCACCGCCCAGTATTACTATCACAACGAAAAATATTATGAGAACGACTTAGTGATTGAGCTTGGCGCATCCGCCGGTATCATAAATGCAATGACCGACCTCGGCGGCCGAAAAGGAACCGGTAAAGGATTCATCAAGGATCTGAACCTGAAAACATCGAAGCCCAGTTTTGGCTTCTATATACTGGGTATGTATAAAGAGGCTATCGGAGTAAGGCTGGAAGGCAGTTTTGGCCAGGTACGGGCTTATGACAGCATTTTAAAAAATGTAGCCCCTTCCACTTTCGGCCGCTATGAACGCAACCTGAGTTTCCGGAGCAGCATCCGTGATTTTCAGTTAGCGGTAGAAGTACACCCGCTTTTTTTCAGGCATTATGGCGAGAACGAAGCTCCTTACTGGTCTCCCTATGCCATAGCAGGTATCGGTTACTTTAGCTTCAATCCGGAAGCAGAGTTGAATGGCCGCTGGCACGCATTGCAACCACTCCGTACAGAAGGCCAGGGATTTGCCGAATACCCTGACCGGAAACCTTACAAACTCAGCCAGATCAATATTCCTGTCGGGATAGGCGTTCGTTACGAGATCAATTCGTTTCTGAATGCCCGGCTGGAAGTGGTACACCGCTTTTTAATGACTGATTACCTTGACGATGTAAGTGAAACAGATTTTGCGGACCCTTCCTTGTTTTATAATTACCTGTCCCCGGCACAGGCCGCAGTGGCGGAACAGCTTTCCAACCGCTCACTCCCCGGCTCTAAAGTCTTTCAAAGAGGCGATCCCAAAGACAATGATTCGTTCTTTACCATACAGTTAAAGATCGGTGCGACCATACAAAGTTCCCGCCGTTAGCTCCGGCAAACCTATATGTCTGCCGTTTGTTAAATAATCAATCAGTTATCAAAACGCAAAAACAGCAATTCACCTCCTGTTTTTAACCGTTGACCGGTTTCGGGTAGGTTACCACAGACAGATAATATTAGCTTTGCCTATAAATTGATAACAGCAAAACGCTGAACCGGCTTGACCGGCTTTTCGTATATCCTCCATTCCCTTTGAGAACCAACCATTCAACATTAAAACTTAGTGAGTATGAATTCGGGAACTTTACATTTTGATGAATCACTTTTTAACAGTCGCCTCTCACTACGACCGCTGGTAGAGGTATTGAAAAGAACGATAGCTGAAGGTAAACCAGGGTCCCAGAAACTGTATGGTGAGTTGATCAGCCGGGTGGAAGCGCACCCGGAACTGCTGGAACCGATCACCGATCTTTCATTATTGAAAGAACATACTGAATTGGTAGAAATGCTGCTAAGCACCATTTTCCCTCCTACTACTTCGGAGAATGAGACATTATATGCGGTATCTGTTCCTTTCAAGTTTCGCACGGTCTATTCTTCCCGTCTTTTCCAGATGCTTTTCCTGAAACCGGGAACCAACGAAATAAATGTACCGAATGATGAGATCGGCAAGGATCTGAATGCCGAGAAAATGTATTTCGCCTACGCCCTGATCCTGAAAAAATATCTTGGATTCACCATACCCGATTGGTCCCGTTCAGTATATCCTTACCAGGATCCGGCATCCGGACTTATCAAATACCTGGAACTACAGGTGGATACACGTTTTGTAGATGTAAAACCCGTCGGGGACATGCCTGTATTCCCGGATAACGTGATCTGTTCCCACACCAACAGCATGATGCCGCTTCCGGAATTGCTGGAAAAAATGCCATTGAAAGATTTTGTGTTTGAAGGGATAGCGGTAGTACGTATCAATGATGTGACCGAGCAGGAAGCTATTTCAAAAATGAAGAACAGCCTGCTTAATATCAACTCATTTTCGGATGCCAGCGTGTACAGGGAACTGCAGGAATACATGCAAAGCCTGATCGGGCTGAAGAATATACGTATCGGGATCACTCCTTTCTTTAAGGTAAATGGTCATCATGTGTATTCTGAACTTTATAACAGCAATAGCTTACTCTTTAAACACCTGAGCGCCTCTTCGGACAAAGAGGAACTCAGTGATTGCTGCAAAGCAATTTTTGAAGAATCCGCCCGGCCTATCGCATTTGAATACCTGGATGAAAAAGCGATGACTCAGCTGAAGGAACTGAAATACTACCACGATGATGGCGGCCGCAGCATCATCATCAGCCCGTTAAATCATAACGGAGAACTGATCGGCGTACTGGAGATCGTATCCGCGGAGCCTGGTGTTTTAAAAGCTTCTTATATTAATAAGATTGAACCTGCACTTCCTTTATTTACCCTGGCACTGGAAAAAAGCGCTGAAAATCTGAATAACCAGATCGACAGGGTGATCAAGGAAAAATTCACGGCTGTGCAACCAGCTGTAGAATGGAAATTCACTGAAGCCGCTTTTAAGTATATACTCAACAAACAGGAGAATGAAGAAGCGAAAATGGACAGGATCATTTTTGACGAAGTGTACCCGCTGTATGGCAACATTGACATACGCAATTCATCAACTGAAAGAGCCCACTCCATACAACTGGATATCATCGAACAACTGCAGATGACGAAGAGTATCATTAAAAAGGCGCAGAAAGAGATATTCTTCCCGCTGCTGCAGGAAATAGAATTCAAGATTGAAAAATACATCACCTCTGCTTCAGATACATTATTATCAGAAGATGAGTTGCAGATACATGATTTTTTACAGCGCCAGATAACAGATGTATTTGATCACCTGAAAAGCGCCGTGCCTTCGCTGAAGAAAGATATTGCTGCTTATTTTGCGGCATTGGATCCCCAAACCAATATGATCTTTCATCACCGCAGGGAATACGAGGAGAGTGTGGCCCGTATCAATGATACCCTGGCCCGTTTCGTGGATAAAGAACAAAAAGAGGCGCAGAAAGTATTCCCGCATTATTTTGAAAGATATGTAACAGATGGCGTTGACTTCAATGTATATATCGGGCAGTCCATTGCCCCGAGGCGTAAGTTTGACAACCTGTACCTGCGCAATATGAAGATGTGGCAATTATCACTGCTCGCCAAAGCGGCCAGGAAAAGTCATCATCTGGCAACAGAACTGATTCATCCGCTAAGCACCACGCAACTGATACTTGCCCATAGTATCCCGATCTCTATCAGCTTCCGGACTGCGGAAAGAAAATTTGATGTGGACGGCGCTTATAATATCCGCTACGAGATCATCAAAAAAAGGATAGACAAGGTGCGTATCAAGGATTCGATGGAAAGACTGACACAGCCGGGCAAGATCGCTATTGTTTATTCACAACCGAAGGAAGCAGCCGAGTACAAAGAGTATATCGAATTCCTGCAGAATCAGAAGCTGCTGAAATCAGGTGTTGAACAATTTGAACTCGAAGAGTTGCAGGGTGTGGTCGGGCTGAAAGCATTAAGGGTAGAAGTGAATTTTGAAGAAGAAACAGGCAGGCAAACCGATACCATCGAATTATCATCCGTTACAACACAACAGCTGATAGGTAAATAACAGGTTCCCGCTAAGGCAAAAACGGCAGTACCATTTAAACTGTCTTTGACTTAGCGGAACTTTTTCAGAACTGCCATCCTAATGATACCAGCGGTATTTTATCTTCATTTGAAACAGTATAACTGATAGTGGTCACTAATTTCCTCAATGGGGCAAACCATACACCGCCTCCATACCCTGTTTTCCATTTATTCACCGGATCATTATCCGCCCATACCCGGCCCATATCATGAAACAGAAGCAAACCCAAAGAGCCGGGAAAAAGGTAAGTTCTGAAATCCGCCAGCTTCACCCTTATCTCCGTATTGTTATAGGCCATTGACCGGCCGGCAAACCGGTACCTGCGGTATCCTCTCAGGTTATCCAGTCCTCCTACATATTGCGCCTGGAAAAATTCAAAATCACCAAAGTTATGCCCGGCGCCAAACCGGGTAGCTAATACAAAGCCTGCCTGTTTGCTGAAGCTGATAAAAAGTGACATATCGGAACGTACCTGTGTAACGCTATGGCTATTATCGTTCAGGCCTTTTAAGGCCTTTACCGACGTTAGCCAGTTGATCCCTCTTGAGGGTAGAGATTTACTATTGCGATTGTCAATGCTAAAAGTCAATACGCCCCCTGCAAAAGATTGTTTACTGAATAATGTGCCGGGGTCAAGCCCGTTACTGGCCGTATTGAGAATGAAACGCTCTTTGTTATCATCAGTGTCTAATGAAAAGAACTGGAATGCCGGTCCGATGGTCATGCTGGCAGTAGTGCCCATATTTTTTCTCATGACCAATGAAATGTCGCCAGCCTGGTAGCGGGCACGATAATACCTGAATTGACCGGGTTTTGTTTTATCATAGACGGATCCGTTACCATACCCGAAGAAATTAGCGGTAGCATTAGGCGCTTTGATATCGGCATTGAACAGCAGGTCTCCCTTTTTTCCAAGTACGCCTATAAATTCACTATTCCATTTAAAATTATAGGCCTTTGTCGCCAGTGCGTGGTTCACTGCCAGTTGGTGCATGGCTTTATACGGTTTTTTGCGAAACCCATGTCGTATCATTTTGAAGGAAGCGCCCAGGAATAATCCATCGTCCGGATTGAAATTAAAGGAGAGAAAAGGAATGTTCTGGTTGTACGCATAATAAAGCCGTTCATATTTATTCACGTCAGGGTCATCTGATATTTTTGAGTGAATACTACCTTTTACTGTATTTGGCTCCCTATCCGTATCATACGCCATATTCTTTCCGGCCGGCGAAGAAGCATTACTTTCAAATACATCATTTCCGCTTCCGCCGATCATCCTGATCCTGATCTTGCCTCCCCCGCCATGTACTACAAACTTATCATCTCCACCCATCGCATATAAACGGATCTCTTTAGTAACAGCCGGATCAAACTTTCTTTCATACATTTTTTTAGCCTGCTCCCCTTCCTTTGTGATCTTGAATACCTGTACCATCACTGACCCGTCACTGTTTCTCGTAATATCAAAAAGCTCATTCTTATCACTGGCTGTCACACTCACGATCTTTGAAAGAAAACGATAATAGCCTATCATTTCATCGGCAAAATATTTGCGGCGCTCTTTCAGTTTCTCTATGATCTCTTTATTACGGGGCAGGTCCTTTATGGCAGCAGGTTGCAAACTCAGCGCTTTTTCGATCAGCTCATCGGTCATTAAAGGGAGAAATGCCTGGATGGCTTTTTTCCAGTCACTTTCATCCGGCTCTGAGAGAAAAGCACGGTCAACGTTCCTGGCATTGAAATTATACGTGTTGATATTGATCGCTTTTGTCCGGAAGCCCTGTACCTGCGGCGATATCCAGGGCTTGCGTGCAACAGAAGGCAGCAACCCCGAGCTGACAAAGAAAGGCTGGTCCCTGTCGCGGGGTATAGGGTAATAGGTTTTGCCTTTGCCATTATCTTCCACACCCCAGCGCCATTGATCTTCGTGCCGGTCCCAATCCATCATGAACATATCGAGCAGCCTTGCTTTCAGCAGCGCTTGCTGGTCAAGTTCGTTATCGTTATCATCTTTCAGTTTTTCAACCATTTCATCCGTGCTGTATGACTTTTTAACATTGCCGGGCACTCTTTCTTCAAACAATGCAAAGCGGTTGGCAAAATCAGTCCTGAATTTTCCGAGCCGGGGATCATCAGGGATATACACGAGCCGGGGCTGGGTATGCGGCACTCCGACAGCTTCTGCCAATGGCGGAACAGATAGTGCCGCATAAGGGTAGGAGGCCGAAACGCCATCGGATACAAGATCTTTTACAAATGTCCCCCGCAGGTCTGGTGGCAATGCGGCATCGGTCACCGCCTTTTCTACTAACCGCATCACATACTGCTTACCCGACGGATCCTCCAGCCTTAGTGATTGGGTCTGGTGTCCTCCTCCTCTTTTTAGCGGTGTAAGTCCTCCATATTCTTTTCCCAGGTTGATCACCGGAACACGGATCGGTGTTTTCCATTCCCGGCGGTAATTTTTTCCGAGAAGAAGATGACGTATACCATTTGATCTGAATTTTTCCGATCCTGTTACCATGACAGAATCAGGGAATGATCGTACAAGTTCTTCTGTTGTTTTTTGCAAAACAGGCAGATCGTTGAGCTTTTTTACAAAGACCGGCTGCTGAAGGCCGTTGCCGGACAGTGTATAGAACTTTACTTCGGCTTTCCCATCTGAGGTTACTTCTACTACTGCAAAACCGTTCTCTTCTTTGGCAAACAAACTTTTCTTCCCTTTTCTTACCCTTGTGGTCTTGGAAGCCGATCCGCTAACGATATACGGAATACTGTCATGCAGCAAGAACTGCAGGCTATGCTCATGACCTGCTGCATGTATCACATTCGGGTGCAGCTTCATGATCTCCTCTATACGCCGGATCATGTTTTTGTATTGCGGATGCTTTGTATCCTGTATGTTGCCAAACACCCCTCTCGCTAAAGGGTAAACAGAACCGATCACAGGCAAGGGGATGTAGAGACCGGGTGAGGCATCTGTCAAAGGAAAAATATGCTGTTTCAGTGTGAAGTACCCGCCATGTGCGCCATACGTATAGAACGGGTGATGCATAGCCAGCAGGATCAGCCTGTCGGGATAAGAACCAATAATATCCTTCAGGGCGGTCACTACTTCTTCCTCTGTTTTATAATCGCAATCTGATTCCAGGTCTGTTTTCTCTCCCTGCTGCAGCCACCATTGGCTATCCATAAATACTATTACTACTTTATCACCCAGTAACACTTCTACCGGTCCGGGACATCCATTGGCAGGCAACACCTGTACATTAGGCAATCCCAGTTTGGTAATATAATTCCATTGTTGCCGCGCCTGCTCCAGCCCCCCGGTCTTTCCTTTTTTCCAGTCATGATTCCCCGGAATAAAAAAAGCTTTAGCACTTTTTCCCTGTACAACGGACACCTGGTAGTCCAGTATTGCTTTTGCAGCAGCATAACTTTTATTTCCTTCGCCGGGCAGGCCAACCGGGTAAATATTATCACCAAGGTAAATAAGTGTATTGCTGCTGTCGTCCCAGTTCACATGCTGTTTCAGCCAGTCGCAGACAAGGTGTTTCCCGTTCTTTAATTCCCCGGCATCTCCAGTCAGGAATATCCGTTGTACTATCCGGCCATTGTTGTTTTCCTGCGCTATCACAAAAGACAATAACTGGCTCAGGATAAAAACCCCTTTAAGTATATATCGTTTCATTGCAGCTGTGATTGGTTATATTCGAAATGAACTCTTTCATGGCGTATAGGGAAAATAAAGCAAAGAACCTTTGCCCTGTATGCCTTCATTGGATATGAACATATCGCCGTTAGGCGCAAATGTGATCCCCTCCGGCTGCTGAAAATGATCCGGGTTGATCTCATACACTTTTTCCAGAACACCTGTGCGGCTGCATTGCAGCAATACTTTCCCCACTGATGCTATGATGAATAATTTGTCCATAGCCGGGTTCAACGCAGCAGCAGAAGGTCTGCATTCGATCTGGTTGTCTTTGGCCATACGCCGTATATCACTCCATTTGATCGTAAAGTACACTTGCGGCAGAAATTCTTTTGTGGCCAGGTCAAACTGATAGGCGTTGATACTTGTACTACCCCGGCCACATTCTTTGCATATCAGTATCAGCCTTTCTAACGCCCTATCATAATAAAGACTTTCAAACTCCACTCCTTTACCAAACTTGTTCTCAAATTGACCCACCAGCTTATTTTCCGTCACTGTCACCTGGAAAATATGTCCTTTACTGTTCATCACATAATAATGATCACCTGCCTTTACCACATCTTCATAATCCCCCCTTTTTCCAAAATCAAAAGCTTCGTGCTTCCCGGTGAAAGGATCAACAAAAAATATCTTCCCGGTTTCATCATTGATCGCTACCAGCCTGTTCTGGCCGATATAATCAATTCCCGATATCTCCCGCAATGGCCTTTTAAGGATCACCATGCTTTTTTCATGATCTGCATAGCCGGGTATGGCTGGCACAAAGGACTTTCCATCCAGCCTGTCGCAACTTCCGGCTACTATGACATAAAAAAATAAAAACGACAGGAAAAGCGATCTCATTGCTCTAATTTACACCCTTTTATTACTTAATTTAGAGGTATTGCCGGGTAACTTATGAATGAAGAAATATTATTGCAGGATTGTAAACAATTCGTTACGGATCTTTTTGAAGATAAAGTAAGCAGAGGTTTCTTCTTTCATAATATCCGTCATACGCAGACCGTGGTAAAGGCCGTAGAAGACATGGCCATTTATTACCAGTTGCAGGGCGAAGACCGGCTGGCCGTGTTAGTAGCCGCCTGGTTTCATGATACCGGTTACAGCCAGGGCGTGGGAAGCAACCATGAAGAAGAAAGTGTTCGTATTGCCGCTGCCTATCTTGAAAAAAAAGAGATTCCTCCTGCGGTCATAGAAAAGGTCAGTAAGTGCATCATGGCCACCAAAATGCCACAATCACCCAACAGCCTTATTGAGCAGATCATCTGCGATGCCGATCTTTCTCACCTTGGTACTCAAGATTTTGAAAAAGAAAGCAAACTCCTACGCAAGGAATTCTCTTCTGCTTTTAATAAAGACATCAGTAAAAAGGACTGGCGGAAAGAGAATATACAATTCTTTCAGTCACACCGCTATTTCACTGATTATGGCCGTTCACGGCTCGAACCGGTAAAACAGGAGCATTTGCATGAGATGCTGGGCCATGAAAAAGAAAAAGATGAAAAGGGAGCTGATGAAAAAAATAAAAAGGATAAAACGGTAAAGGAACAGCATATCCCGGAAGTAAAATCACCTGTTAGCGAAAAACCAGAAAAAGATAAACAAAAAGAAAGCAGGACCGAGCGGGGTACCGCTACGATGTTCCGCATCATGAGTGACAACCACGTCAGCCTGAGCCAGATGGCCGACAGTAAGGCCAACATTATGATATCCGTGAATACCATCGTGCTTTCCATACTTGTATCGGTGCTTTTCGGCAAACTGCAGTATTATCCCCAGTTCATTATTCCTACCATCATTCTTGCATCCGTTTGCCTGGCAGCTATCATTTTTGCTATCCTGGCTACGAGGCCTAATATCACCCGTGGCACTTTCAACAAGGAAGATGTACAACAAAAAAAAGTGAACCTGCTTTTCTTCGGAAATTTTCACAAAATGGACCTGCCGGATTATGACTGGGCGATGAAAGAAATGATGAATGACCGGGAATATCTTTATGGCAGCATGATCAAGGATATTTACTTTTTGGGTATTGTGCTGGCAAAAAAATACCGGCGGCTCCGCACTTCCTACACCATTTTCATGTATGGGTTGATCATTGCCATCGTTGCTTTCATCGTAGCAGCGATCATCGGCACTCCTTCCTAGTCATTTATTTTCTGGGCAAATATGCGATCAGCTCTATTTCCAGCCTGGCATCTGCCATGTAAAGCCTGCTGATCTGCACCCAGGTCGCTGCCGGGAAATCGCCTTTATAAAAAGTTTTTCGTATTGCATTATACTGTTTCATGGCTTCGATATCCGTGGTATATAAATTCTCCTTCACTACATTCTGAAAACTGGCACCATAATGCTGCAGTGTCTTCTCCAGTGCAGTGTACACTCTTTTGATCCCTTCCGGCGTCACCTCCCTGGCTACCGTTCCGGAAATATAGATCACATTGTCAATTTTTACTGCCTGCGCATAACCAGCTGTGGTATCCTGGTCACCCACTCCCCAGTTGAATTTTTCTTTTTTAATATTGTTTTCCTGGGCGGAAACGGATGATACCAGTATGCCGGAGATAATAAGAAGTAAAAAATATTTTTCCATACGCTGTCTTTTATACAAGCTACTGAATAAGAGTTTCATATCCCGGGAAATTATATAAGCGGTTGCTCCGGTATTTTCCGCCGGATAACAGCATGTGATTGCTGTCATGCTTTTTAATCTCAGGAGTTATTTACCTTTAAAAGAACCAAAATCATTTTCGTGAAAAAGGTTATCCATCTGCTTTCCGCAGATGCTATTTCGTTTTCAGTTATTACACAAAATGTTGGGATAGGAACCGCATCACCATTAGAAAAGCCAAGTGCAGATTCTGCATCCGGCTATGGCATTTCACATGAATATTCTTTGATCAAACTTTCGACCTATAGTTGATGATGTTTTAGGGAACTAATATGGCGCAGAGCCAGTAACGGGTTATCATCTGAAAAGCAAATAATGTCTGATAACACTATAATAGAGCCGGTTATTGATACTACTACTTTTGTTTATACCATTCGGGCAATGACTTATCCTGATAATTGAGGTGGATTTGAAATTAATTGCGCAGAGTTCTGATCACTTATATGGTCTCGGAACCAGATTACTAAAAATAAAAAAATAATTATGAATACATTCATAGCTGGTTTAGTAAAACCATACATACGAGTATTATCCCTGATTCTTGCTATACTGTTTTGTTTCGAAGTATTCCCGCAAAACGTAGGTATTGGTACCATCACCCCTGGGGGAAAACTTGAAATTCGCCATACAAGCAGTTTATCGGATCCAACATTATTATTGTATGATAACAATTTAGCTAATTATGCCCGGCTGCAATTACAGAATGCCAGCGGCAATAAATACTGGCATTTGGCAGGATTTATTGATAATGCAGCTGACAGTAATTCGAGGCTTAATTTTTTTCATAGTGTGAATGGTGATTTGCTGAGTATCCGCGGTGATGGCCGTATAGGAATTGGGACTTCCAATGCTGCTGTGAAGCTGCATATTCGGGGTGGTACAACAGAAAAAATAAGATTAGAAGGATCGGCAAGTTCGATAGGTTTCTACTCCATTTTCGATGGAAGCCAGCAGGCTTTATTGGATTATTCAGGTTTTGGCCTCCGACTTGCTACGTTTCCGGGAACAGGCTGGCCAATTCGGTTTTATACCAACGGACTGGAGGTCGTCACATTTTTATCAGGTGGAAATGTGGGAATCGGCAATATCAATCCTGCTTATAAACTTGAAGTGAATGGAACGGCCAATATCAGCAATACACTTTACTTAAACGGGCAAGCTGGTACAACTGGACAAATATTGACTTCTGCAGGCACAGGTTCAGTGCCAACATGGGAAAATCCACCACAGGCGCCGCAAATTTCATTTTTTGCTTTCCTAAGTGCAAATACAAGCATTTCCTCAGGTACTCCAACTACTATTACCGGCTATGGCGAATTACATGATGATGGCAGTAATTTTAACACAGTAACAGGCCAGTTTACAGCACCTGAAAACGGAGTTTATCATTTTGATGCAAAAATGCAATTGCAGTCACCCCCTTCTGGTAATACACCACTTACAATCAGAATTAAAAAGAATGGTGCTGTTTTTGAAGGATGTCAGTCTGATATTATCCTGCAGGCAGTAACAGGTTATTCTTTTTCAATTGCTCATGGGCTTACCATAAAACTTTTAGCCGGCGATGTGGTTTCAGTTGAACTCACACAAAATGCAACCGGATCATTAAGCCTGAACGGTGGAGGGTCTTCTGCTTCCTGCTTTTCCGGATTCAGGTTATATTAATGCTAAACCTGGTCAAATTTTCTGCCGGCATTTGTCTGAACTTGAAATTATGGTCAGTTCATAGTGCCCAGCATCTCTTTCACCTTCATCACGAGTTCCGTTTTTGTGATGGGCACACCCATCATCTTATTATACCCTTTGGCATCTACAAAATATACATCGCGGATGATCTTTATCAGCTGGCCGTTATTGATCTCTGGGATCAATACCGTATCAAAGTTCTTAATGATATCGCCCAGATTTTTGGGGAATGGGCGAACATAACGAAGATGTGCATGGGCTACCGAATGGCCCTGCGCCAGCAATTCGGCCACGGCTGATTTGATGGCCCCGTAGGTAGAACCCCAGCCTAAGACCAGCACTTTTCCTTTTGAAGGGCCATTATCAATTTTCTGTTCGGGAATATAATCGGCGATCTTATCCACTTTTTCCTGCCTGATCTTTATCATCAACTGGTGGTTCTCCGGCTCATAGTTCACATTACCGGTAATGTTTTGCTTTTCCAGCCCACCAATACGATGTTCCAGTCCGGGAGTACCGGGCAAAGCCCAGGGGCGGGCTAGTTTTTCATCCCGCAGGTAAGGCAGGAATTTTTCTTCCCCATCACCCAGTTCTGTTTTGAATTTAACGGGTATTGCCGGCAAATCATCTGCTTTGGGGAATTTCCAGGGCTCAGCGCCGTTGGCAATGTAGCCGTCGCTCAGGAAGATCACAGGGGTCATGTGTTGTACGGATATCCTTACGGCCTCATATACTGCGTCAAAACAATCAGCAGGAGTAGAAGCAGATACAACCGGCATCGGGCATTCGCCGTTCCTGCCATAATAAGCCTGCATCAGGTCTGATTGCTCTGTTTTTGTCGGCAACCCTGTTGAAGGACCACCACGCTGGATATTGATAATGACCAGGGGGATCTCCAGCATCACTGCCAGTCCCATCGCCTCCGTTTTCAACGCCATGCCCGGGCCCGAAGTAGTGGTAACACCTAAAGCTCCGCCATAAGCTGCCCCAATGGAAGAAGCAATAGCTGCTATTTCATCCTCGGCCTGGAATGTTCTTACACCGAAATTCTTATGACGGCTCAACTCATGCAAAATATCCGATGCCGGCGTAATGGGATATGAACCAAGGAAAAGGGGTAACCCGCTTTTTTGCGAAGCCGCTATCAACCCATATGCTACCGCCTGGTTTCCCATCATGGAACGATAGGTACCCGGCTGCATCTTTGCTTTTTCTACTTTATAGGTGGTGGTGAAGGTTTCCGTGGTGTCACCGTAATTATAACCCGCTTGCAGCACTTTCACATTGCTGTCAAATATATCCGGCTTCTTGCCAAACTTATCCTTCAGGAAGGAGATAGTGTTCTCCATATCACGGCCATACATCCAGTACAGGAAACCCAGTACAAACATATTCTTTGCCCTGTCCTTTTCCTTCATACCCATCGTGAATTCCTTCAGCGCTTCCCTTGTCATCTTGGTCACGTCCATCCTGATCACTTCATAATTCTCCAGGCTGCCATTTTCTAAGGGATTTTCTCCTTCCGGGTAGTTGGCTAAACGAAGATTCTTATTATCAAAGCCATCTGTATTGACGATGATCTTACCCCCTTTCTTGATAGCGGTCAGGTTCGCCTTCAGGGCAGCAGCATTCATGGCCACCAGTACATCACAGGCATCGCCGGGGGTATATACCCTGTCAGACGAAAAACGTAACTGGAAACCGCTCACCCCGGGCAGTGTGCCTTGCGGCGCCCTGATCTCGGCGGGAAAATCCGGGAAAGTGGAAAGGTCAATACCGAGTAAGGCTGTATTATTAGTAAACTGTGTACCTGTCAATTGCATGCCATCACCACTGTCTCCGGCAAATTTTATGACAACATCGTTAAGGACTTCCTGCTTGCGGGCCATCGTTAGCTTTTTGAAATGCAAATTTAAGGATAGTATGCACTGTAATGGCACATGATTTTGGCAAAAAAAGGAAAATAAAGCCCCGGCCGGATATGATCCTCCCGGTATTCTTTTGCCTTTATTTAACCACGATAATTTGCAAACAGGTGTTGCCGCCATATAATTTCACTACCGAAACAAATCACCACCATTTTTATGTATCACGCAGACCCAGCCGACGAAGGAGAGCCTTCCAGCGGTTTTTTTTATGCCTTTTCCATTCCCGCTATCCTTACTTCCATCCTGCTCCTGTCATGCCAGGAAAAAAACAAAAAAGAACTGGTTATCCGGCCGGTTGTAGTAAAGGACACGGCAAAGCCGAAGGAAACAAAACCACCTCCTGTTGCCGCCAAACCCAAAAAGAAAAAGAAGAAGATCTACCTGACCTTCGATGACGGGCCCAATAAAGGCACGAAGAATGTATTAGACATTGTTCAGCAGGAAGAAGTGCCTGTTACCTTCTTTATCGTGGGGGAGCATGTATTTGCCAGTCCCGGTCAAAACCAGGTATGGGACAGCCTTAAGATGGCTGAGAATATAGAGCTATGCAATCATAGTTATACCCACGCCCATAACCGCTATGATAAATTCTACCAGCAACCCGATTCCGTAGTGAAAGACATAAAAAAGACCCAGCAAGAGTTATTGCCCGAAACCAATATCGTCAGAACACCTGGCCGGAATACCTGGCGGATAGACAGCCTGCATTTTACGGATATCAAAAAAAGTAAAGCAGCCGTGGATTCATTGCAAAAAGCCGGCTTTATTGTTTTCGGCTGGGATCTTGAATGGCATTATGACCACAAGACCCTGCAGGTAAAGAGTACGGCAGATGAAATGCTGGCGCAGGTGGACAGCCTCTTCAGTAAGGGCAAAACAAAAGTGAAAGACAATCTTGTGATATTAGCCCATGACCAGGTCTACCATAAAAGCAACGACTCGATGCAACTCAGGGATTTTATCCAGAAGCTAAAGAAAAAAGATAACTATGAACTGGCTTTAGTGAGCAGTTATCCCGGTATCGCAAAAGATATGATAGATTCTGTAAGGGCAGCGCCACAGTAATAAAGTGAGTGGTGAATGGCGCCCTTCGCTCCGATCAGGATGACAAATCAATGGTGAACAGGGAATACATGATGATCCGTGATTACTTCCCCTCACTTCGTTCGGGGTGACAAAATCCATTGCCTATTCACCATTGTCTATTGTCCATTGCCTATTCCCTTCCGTCAAACAAATTTCCTAATCCCCCCAATACACTTCCTTCCTCTTTACGGTGATACGTACCATAAGCTACGATTCTTCCGGCCAGGCGGCTGATAGGTAATGACTGTATCCATACTCTTCCCGGGCCCTGCAATCGGGCAAAGAATAAACCTTCTCCGCCGAACATGAAATTCTTGATACCTCTTACGAACTCAATATCAAAATCCACATTCGGCGTATACGCTACCACACAACCGGTATCCACTTTCAATACTTCGCCCGGCACCAATACTTTCTCTACAATATAGCCGCCGGCATGCAGGAATGCCATACCATCGCCTTCCACTTTTTGCATGATGAACCCTTCGCCGCCGAATATACCCGTGCCCAGCCTTCTCTGCAAATGAATACCAACACTGACCCCTTTGGCTGCACAGAGAAAAGCATCTTTCTGCGCTATGATCATACCACCCAGTTCCTGCAGGTCCATCGGGATGACCTTGCCGGTATAAGGCGCTGCAAAACTCACTTTCTTTTTGCCCTGTGCCGCATTGGTAAATGCGGTCATGAACAGGCTTTCACCGGTCAGCACCCTTTTGCCGGCGCTCATCAGTTTGCCAAAGAAGCCCCCGCTCTGCTGCTGCGATCCGTCACCGAAGATGGTCTGCATCTGGATACCGTCCTCCATCATCATCATGGCGCCGCTTTCGGCTATAGCTGTTTCATTGAGGTCCAGCTCTATTTCAACAAACTGCAACTCTTCCCCATAGATCTTATAGTCTATTTCATGGTTGGTTCGTGTTGTATAGCTCATAACTGAAAAATTTTTTTCAAAGTTAGAAAAGACTTGGCCGGCTTGGGCGTCTAATCGGCAAACTGCGCATTTTACCGGTTGTGCTGATGTATATTCACCAACCATGCTGTAAAACTCAAAATCTCTTTTATGAAACAAAAACTACTGCTGTTTTCCGGGCTGTTCCTTTTTATGATCCAAACGGCCTCTGCACAAGCCAAACTGGTAGAGAAAGTTACCAGGAAAGGCAATGAAATCGTGATTCCGTACGAGAAGTATGTATTACCCAACGGCCTGACCCTGATCGTTCATGAAGATCATAGTGATCCCGTGGTGCATGTGGATGTCACGTATCATGTCGGGTCAGCCAGGGAAGAGATCGGCAAATCCGGCTTTGCCCATTTTTTCGAACATATGATGTTCCAGGGCAGCGACCATGTAGGCGATGAACAGCATTTTAAAATTGTGACCGAAGCGGGTGGTACCTTAAATGGAAGCACCAACCGTGACCGCACCAATTATTATGAGACCGTTCCCAGCAACCAGGTTGAAAAAATGCTATGGCTGGAAGCTGACCGTATGGGTTTCTTACTGGATGCTGTTACCCAGCAAAAATTTGAAGTACAAAGAGCTACAGTAAAAAATGAAAGAGGGCAGAATTATGACAACCGCCCGTATGGGCTCGTTGGCGAAGTTTCAGCAAAGAACCTGTATCCTTACGGCCATCCCTATTCCTGGCTTACGATCGGGTATATCGAAGAACTGAACGCTGTCAATGTAAATGATCTGAAGAATTTTTTCCTACGGTGGTATGGTCCTAATAACGCTACACTGACCGTTGGCGGCGATGTGGACCCGAAACAGATAGTGAAGCTGGCAGAAAAATATTTTGGCGCCATTCCAAGAGGGCCTGAAGTAACCCCGGTAAAACTAGCCCCGGTGATACTGGATAAAGACCGGTATGTGAGTTTTGTTGATAATTATGCCAGGACGTCTCAATTGCGTATCGTGTTCCCTACTGTTCCGGATTATGACCCTGATGAAGCAGCATTGGCTTGTCTTGCCCAGGTATTAGGAGGCGGTGGAGGATTTGGCGGCGGGGGTCGCGGCGGCCGTGGAGGTGGGGGCGGTGGCGGAAACCGTAATTCCGTTTTTTACCAGGCCATCATTAAAACACAAAAAGCGTTGCAGGCCAGTGCTAACAGCCAGTTATCAGAATTAGCCGGTGAGTTTTCTGTTTCTGTTACTCCCTACCCGGGCAAATCTTTGGCAGAAATGGAACAACTGGTCAATGAAGCCTTTACCGAATTTGAAAAAAGAGGAGTGACCGATGAAGATATTGAGCGATTCAAAAATGAATTTGAAAGCCGTACTATCAATGGCCTTTCCGGTGTATCGGGTAAAGTAAGTCAGTTGGCTGCTTTCCAGACATTCACCGGCAATCCAAACATGATCAAAAAGCTGCTGGACAGGTATAGCAGCCTGACCAAAGAAGATGTAATGCGGGTATACAATAAATATATCAAAGGCAAACCGCATGTAGTTGTAAGCACACTGGCCAAGGGCCAGGAAAACCTGATCGCTAAAGCAGATAACTATACCATTGATAAATCAAATTACAAGGCGCCCGATTATGGCTATGCCGGATTGAAATATGCAAAGGCTAAAGATAATTTTGACCGGGGTAAATTACCCGGTAACGGACCCAATCCTGTTGTAAAAGTTCCTGCATTCTGGAGAAAGGATATGCCCAATGGTATCAAGATGATCGGCACCGAGAACACAGAGATACCGACCGTGACTATTTCGATCACTATTCCCGGCGGCCACCTGATGCAGGCCAACGATCTTTCAAAAGTGGGACTGGCCAGTTTGTTTGCCCGGATGATGAATGAGGATACCAAGAACTATACGGCAGAACAATTCTCCATGGAATTGCAGAAGTTGGCCAGTTCGGTATCTGTAGGCAGCGGAAAAGATGAGATCACATTCAATATACAAACGCTTAAAAAGAATCTGGATAAGACATTGGTGCTGCTGGAAGAAAGAATGTTCAATCCCAGATTCCCGGAAGATGCGTTCAGCCGTATCAAGCGGCAAACACTGGAAGGATTTAAACAAAGCAGATCGCAACCCGCATTGGTTGCCAGTGATGTGATCGCCAAAATAAACTTTGGCTCCAATAATATTCTCGGCATGAATGAAAGCGGCACCGAAGCCACGGTCAACAACATCAGCCTGGATGATATTCAGAATTATTACAACAACTACCTGACGAATAAAGGAATGAAAGTGGTGGTGGTGGGCGATGTAAAAGAAGCCGAGATACTCCCGAGACTTGCCTTTCTCAATAAGCTGCCGAATAAAAAAGTTGAGTTGCCCAAAGTAGCAGCTACACCCCTGCCTAACGACAGATCACAGGTTTACCTGGTAGATATTCCTAAAGCAGCGCAAACAGAATTCCGTGTAGGATACAATACCGGCTTGCTGTATGATGCCACCGGCGAGTATTATAAAGCAGGGTTGATGAACTATATCCTCGGAGGAGCATTCAACAGCCGTCTTAACCTGAACCTGCGGGAAGACAAAGGATGGACCTATGGCGCCCGTTCTTCCTTTGGCGCTGATGAATATGATGGTGATTTTATTTTCAGCTCAGGTATCAAAGCAGAAGCCACGGACAGCGCTTTATTTGAAGTGGTGAAAGAATTGAAAGAGTATGCCGGTAACGGGGTAACGGAAGAAGAGCTGAGTTTCATGAAGAGCGCCATTGGGCAAAGAGATGCGCTCCGTTATGAGACAGGTATTCAGAAAGCGGGTTTTATTCGCACCATACTTGACTATAACCTGCCGGCCAACTATACAGCCATCCAGGCAAAGATCCTCAGGGATATGACCAAGAAGGAAATGGATGCGCTGGCGAAGAAATATGTTCACCCGGACAAGCTCAATATGCTGATGGTGGGCGACAAAGCAAAGATCCTGGCGGGTCTGCAAAGACTGGGCTATCCCATCACAGAGCTGGATGCAGAAGGCAGACCTGTGGAGAAAAAAGCATTCTGATCCTCTTAATATATTCAACAAGTCACCTCAATCAACCGGGGTGACTTTTTTATTGAAAGACAAGGATTGTGATTTTGATAAGTGGCGATGGTTTGCACCCCATAATTCCTTATTTTGCCCAACTTCCAAAAACTATCATATATGAAACAAAGATCATTTCTGCTGATGGCATTGGCCCTTTGTGCAAGCTACATGGCTGTTGCCCAGGCAAAACTCGTTGAGAAAGTTACCAAACAGGGTACTGAGCTGGTCATCCCTTATGAGAAATATGTATTCCCCAACGGTCTGACCCTGATCGTTCATGAAGATCACAGCGACCCGGTGGCACATGTGGATGTGACCTACCATGTTGGATCAGCCAGGGAAGAGATCGGCAAATCCGGCTTTGCCCACTTCTTTGAACACATGATGTTCCAGGGCAGTGATAACGTGGCTGACGAACAGCACTTCAAGATCGTTACCGAAGCTGGTGGTACGCTGAACGGTACCACCAACGTGGACAGAACCAATTATTTTGAGACTGCTCCATCCAATCAATTGGAAAAAATGCTGTGGTTAGAAGCTGACCGCATGGGCTTTTTGCTGGACGCAGTGACACAGAAAAAATTTGAAATACAAAGGGAAACCGTGAAGAATGAAAGAGGCCAGCGGATTGATAATGTTCCTTACGGTCTGCTCTTTGAACAAATGTCTAAGAACATGTATCCTTATGGCCATCCTTATTCCTGGCTGACCATTGGCTATATCGAAGACCTGAACCGGGTGAACGTAGATGACCTGAAGAATTTCTTCCTTCGCTGGTATGGCCCCAACAATGCTACTGTAACGGTTGGCGGTGATGTGGACCCGAAACAGGTAGTGAAGCTGGTAGAAAAATATTTCGGATCCGTACCAAGAGGCCCTGAAGTAAAGGATATGCCCCCCATGGTGCCAGAGCTGACCAAACATCGCTTTGCATCCTATACAGACAACTATGCCCGCCTGCCGATGATGGTAAGAAGTTATCCTACTGTTCAGAACTATCACCCTGATATGCCCGCATTGGCTTGCCTGGCGCAGATTCTTGGACAAGGCAATAACTCGGTTCTTTATCAGCAACTGACCAAAAAGCAACTTGCCCTGCAGGCTGGTTGCTTCAGCACTCTTTCCGAATTAGCCGGCGGTTTTACTTTCCAGGTGATCCCTTATCCCGGAAAATCACTGGCCAGTATGTATTACCTGCTGGACAATGCATTGGATAGCTTTGAAAAAAGAGGCGTGACAGACGATGATATAGCCAAGTTCAAAGGGGGATATGAATCACAACTGATCAACGGGCTGCAAAGCGTAGCTGGTAAAGTGTCGCAGTTAGCGGCATTTCAGACACTGGCCAAAGGCAACCCGAATATGATCGGCCAATTGCTGAAAATGTACCAGGCTGTGACCAAAGAAGATGTGATACGGGTATATAACAAATACATCAAGTACAAACATTGTGTAACGGTCAGCGCCTTACCCAAAGGCCAGGACAAAATGATCGTTGGGGATGATAATTACAAAATTGACCAAACCGGTTATACTTCTCCTGATTACGGTTATGCCGGCTTGAAATATGAAAAAGCCAAAGACAATTTTGACCGCAGCAAAATGCCGCCCAACGGACCAAATCCCGTCGTAAAAGTGCCTGCCTTCTGGAAAAAAGACTGGGCGAATGGTGTGAAGATCATCGGTACGGAGAATACAGAATTACCTACCGTCACTTTAGCGATCAAAATACCGGGCGGGCATTTGCTGAATGCCAAAGATCTTTCCAAAGCAGGTCTCGCTTCGTTCTTCACTGATATGATGAACGATGATACCAAAAAATATACAGCGGAAGAAATGAGCCGTGAACTGCAGAAACTTGGAAGTTCCGTCAATGTGTTCAGCGGTATGGATGATATTACTTTCCAGGTACAAAGCCAGAAAAAGAACCTGGATGCAACCCTGGCCCTGCTGCAAGAAAGAATGTTCAATCCCAAATTCACCCAATCCGCTTTTGACCGTTTCAAAAAACAAAACCTCGAAAGCTTTAAAGTAGCCAAAACCCAGCCTGCTGCTGTTGCAGATGATGTATATGGAAAGGTGAACTATGGACGCAATCACATCCTCGGTGTCTCTGGCGATGGCAACGAAGAAACGATCGGCGCTATGACACTGGCCGATATCCAATACTACTACGACAATTATATGACCTCGCAGGGAACTGAAGTAGTGGTAGTGGGCGACATCAAAGAAGAGGAAATACTGCCCAAACTTTCTTTCCTGAACAATTTACCCGATAAAAAAGTAGAGATACCGGCCATAGCTGCTGCACCTAAAGTAGAAAAGACAAAGATCTTTTTGGTAGATGTTCCCAAGTCAGCACAAACAGAGTTCCGCGTGGGCTATGTTACCGGTTTGAAATACGATGCTACCGGCGAATACTTCAAAGCCGGCCTGATGAACTATGCATTAGGCGGAGCTTTCAACAGCCGTCTGAACCTGAACCTGCGTGAAGACAAAGGCTGGACCTATGGTGCCCGCAGCGCTTTCTCCGGAGGCAAGCAAACCGGCGACTATGAATTCAGTTCCGGTATCAGGGGCAATGCCACCGACAGCGCTATGATAGAAGTGATCAGGGAAATGAAAGAGTATGCTGAAAAAGGCATCACCGATGAAGAACTCAGTTTCATGAAGAGTGCCATCGGCCAAAGAGATGCACTCCGGTATGAAACAGGTTTTCAGAAAGCCGGTTTCATTGGCAACATCCTTGAGTATAACTTGCCCGGCGACTATGTTGACCAGCAAAATAAGATCATCGCCGGTATGACCAAAGCTGATATTGACGCCCTTGCCAAAAAATGGATCACTACCGAAAAGATGAATATACTGGTAGTGGGTGATAAAGCTAAAATATTACCCGGCCTTCAGAAATTAGGTTATGAAATAGTCGAGCTCGATAATGATGGCAAACCTGCAGAGAAGAAAGCATTCTGATCTTCCCAGATAAATATGTTGAAAAGTCCAGCTTCAGGCTGGACTTTTCTTTTTGCAATATTTGACTTGTTTTAACTCGGGGAATTTTATTGCGCTAAAAGAAGGACGTACATTCAATATGTCATCAACCTTACGCAATAACCTTAAACAACCATTATGAAAATCATTTCTACTCTCCTTTTCAGCTTATTGTTTGTTTCTGCCAACAGCCAGTCATGGAAGCTGACCAGTCATTACAGTCTTGCTGTGCCACAACAAGAAATGGGAAAAAACATACCACCGGCACATAGCCTGCAGGCAGGCATATTGTATCAGTTACCCGGGCAACTAAAACAATTATCTGTCGGGCTTGAACTTGGTATCGGGCTGTACGCCAGCAAAAGGATCGAGCAAACTTTCCAGTTTGATAATTTTTCTTCTATCGTACCTGTCAACTATAACAGTAATGTATTCAATGCGAATCTTCAAACAAGATTGAATTTGCTGAGTGACAAAAATCATGTGATCCCTTACATCAACCTGAAGGGTGGGTTATATAGCTTCTTCAGCAATATCGTGGTGGAAGATCCCGATGATCCGGATGGCTGCCATGCTTTGGAAAGGGAAAACATTATCAGCGATAAGACCATGTACTGGAGTGCCGGCGGCGGATTACAAATTGATCCGGCTATTTTTTCCAAATACAAACGCAGCGGCAGGGTATTGATAGATATCAGCGCCAATACCATACGGGGCGGCACACTCAACTATATAAACACCAAAAGATTGCTGGATGCCCAGTCAGTAAATGACCCTGCCGGCAAACCTTTACATGTACGTTTTGTGAATGCTAGTACGCAGGCAATACATGAGCATACGGTGGCACAGGTATATACTTCTCCCCTAAGATTACTTGAATTCAGAGCGGGGGTGACGGTGATGCTGAACTAAGAGCTTATAATCGTGGATTCACCGGCCTTACAGGTTCATCAAATGCATTTGCACCACGGGTTCTGAGTTTTCGCCTGTACACCTTATCACCACAGGACACGTATAATATATTAAAATCCGGACCACCAAAACAAACATTGGAAGTTTGATTATTGGAAGGTGGAGCCGGCAATATGGCATTCACCCGTCCGAGCTGATCCAATACCTGGATGCCGGTTTTTGTAGCGACATAAACCCTTCCAGCCGTATCGCATTTAAGCCCGTCAGACCATGCATTCTCATCCGTATCGGATACATGCAGCCAGCCGAAGCGCTGTTTATGTGTCAATGTTCCATCCGGCTTTATTTTATAGATCCAAACCCAGTGAGAAGCCGATTCGGTAGCGTATAGCTGCGTTTGATCAGGTGAAAGGGTAACGCCATTGGGAAAACGCAAGCCCTCATCTACGATCACTTTTTCACCACCGGGACGTACAAGGTAAAGTTTACCCGGCCGGATGGCGCCATCGGGTGAGGTAACATAGATATTACCATTCCTTGCTACAACCAGGTCATTACCTGCGATACTATCTGCCACCACTGTTTCTTTTTCATTGGCATCATAACTTATAATTTGCCTGGTGCCACCAGCAACCGTGTAGCGTTTGCCATCAGGGCCAAAGCAGGTACCACTTGCTCTTTTTGCATCTATATTCAGTGTGACCAATTTTCTATCCGATCCCACCTTATAGGTTTTGGACGTGGGAATATCCTGGTAATAGACTTCTCCTCCCGCATTCACCGCCGTGCCTTCGGTAAATTGATAGCCCTCTCCCACCAGTTCCCAGTTCTCACCAGGGATCAGCAGGTCATTCAAATATTGATTCTTAGAATTTCCTTTTGTTACAGGTTTTGGCCAGTCTTTCCAAAGCCAGCGCATGGCCTGCGGAAAAACAGCGGTTCCCTGGTTGCCATTATGTCCCCCCTCTCCCCAGACATGATTCACTTCGTAACCTGAAAACAGCAATGCCCTTTCCATCATTTCATTAGCTTTCCACCAATCACCGGCATAAATATTCAGGTCATTAGCTCCATCCTGTAAAAAGACCCGGATGGGTCTGGGCTCGTATTTGCGGATGAGTATAGGATAGCGGTCAGCGCCACGCAACCCGGTATAGGTACCGATAGCACTAAACACTCTCGAAAATTCTTCCGGATGCTCCCAAGCAGCCGTAAATGCACAGACAGCCCCGCTGCTGGACCCGCCGATAGCCCGGTCATTCCCTTTTTTTGACAAACGTATGGGACGGCCATCGCTTGTTTTTTTCTTTTCTACCTCCGGTAATATCTCTGTAAGTATAAAGCGGACATACGCATCACCCAAACCATCGTATTCAAAACTTCGGTTGAAACGGTTCAATGCTGCTGTTCCGCTATCAGCCAATACTCTTCCCGGCGTTATAAAAATGCCGATGGTAACAGGCATTTCCTTTTTATAAATAAGGTTGT
>JAEUVJ010000008.1 GCA_016787085.1 Chitinophagaceae bacterium
TTCTTGACCTGCATTGCAAAACACATGACATAGACAACCTGTACGTAGTGGACGCCAGTTTCTTTCCAAGCTGCGGGGCTTTTAATCCTGCACTGACCATTGCGGCCAACGCCCTGCGTGTCGGCGACCATATTATCAATACTTACAACCTCACCCCAACCCTCTCCAAAGGAGAGGGCCTGAACGATCTTGTCGCTCCGGAACGGGAGGCGGTTATTATGTAGTCCTTTCTGAATACTTTCTCATATAGCAGTTAGTTTGGGTTTCGAAGGTCCCCGTTCCCGGGGATCTTCTTTCTGAGGAAAGAAACCAGAAAGTTAATACAAACCGGGTAAATCTCTTTGCGCCTTTGCTCCTTAGCGTCTTTGCGTGAAAAATAATTTATGGAAGAAACAGCAAAACAAATAACACTTACCGTCAGTCATACTGTCGAAATACTGTCGGCCGTTATTATCGGCATCGCCATACTGGCAGTACTGTATAATTACATCATGATGTTATACAGGCCCGGTATAAAAATATCCAAAGAAAGGATCAGGATACAATTCGGCAGCTCTGTAGCTGTAGCGCTTGAACTATTACTGGGCGCAGATGTACTGGCTACCGCCGTAGCTCCCAGTTGGAATGATATCGGTCAGTTGGCCGCTATCGCCACGATACGGACGGTATTGAACTATTTCCTTGAAAAAGAACTGAAGCAGGTGAAATCTCCAGCTTAACGTCACCGGCACGACAGCGCCTGTCTTTCCTCATTCATCTCTTTGCACTATGAGAGCAATGCCCATCCGGGTTTTCAGTGGTAAAACCGGTTTGACACAGTTGAAGGCTTCTTTCCGCAGCAATCATAAACATTACCTGCAGGAGGCGCTGGGGCTGGCCATCTTTATGATCTCTGCCTGTTTTTGCAGCGCTGTATTATTTGCTGAAAATAGTTTAGTGCATGATCTCTTACCGGGAATGTTCGAAAAGAACGTCGTGATGGGTGTACTGATGGGAGGCACCGCATTATTTATTTTTTATTCCCCGTGGACAGCTGCCGGCGGTTCACATATCAATCCCGCCGTCACACTGACCTTTTTGCGCCTGGATAAAATGTGCCGGTATGATGCATTGTTCTTTATCCTCTTCCAGGTCATTGGTGGCTCCATAGCCGTTTACCTCATGCAATGGTTGATGGGAAATATTCTTACTGAGCCGCCGGTCAACTCATCGGTGACCGTACCCGGTAAACGGGGAATATGGCCGGCATTGCTGATAGAGTTATTCATTGCCTTTGCTACCATGACGATGGTGTTGTTTACCTCGCATCATGATACACTAAAAAAATACACCAGGATATTATCCGGTTGCCTGGTTTGTACCTGGGTGATCGTAGCAGGTCCTGTTTCAGGTTTTGGCATGAACCCGGCACGATCATTCGCCAGTGCCTTACCCTCCGGGATATGGACAGCATTCTGGATATATATTCTTGCACCCGTGACAGGCATGTTGCTGGCAGCGGAAGTTTTTCTTTTTATTCAGAAAAGAAAATCATTTGCCCGTTATCAAAAACATCCCCAATCATCCTCCAAAGAACTATTGGAACCATTGGAATTCCTTTTATAAAATGAGTATGAAAAAAAGAGCCTTATATTCTTCATGGATCATCGCTGCACTTTTCCTGCAGATTACCGGCTTCTCACAAATACGAAAAGTAGAAGCGGTCGGCATTACGGTCAGCCAAATGGACCGTTCCGTAAAATTCTACAGCGAAGTGCTGGGATTTAAAAAGGTAAGCGATACAGAACTGTACGGAACGGAATATGAACAGTTGCAGGGACTCTTCGGCCTTCGGATGCGGATAGTAAAAATGCAATTAGGTGATGAGTTCATCGAACTGACCGATTACCTGACCAGCGGCGGCCGCCACATACCGGAAGATGCCAAAAGCAATGACCTTTTCTTCCAGCATATCGCCATCGTGGTCAGCGATATGGACAAAGCTTATGCACAACTGAGAAAGTTCAATATCGAACACGTGTCCACCGGCCCGCAGACATTACCTGCGTCCATCCCGGAAGCAGAAGGCATCAAAGCTTTTTACCTTCATGACCCGGATAGACATAACCTGGAACTGATTTATTTTCCTAAAGGAAAAGGACAGGCGAAATGGCAAACAAGCAATGGTAAACTCTTCCTTGGCATTGATCATACGGCCATCGGTGTCAGTAATACAGACAGCAGTTTACATTTCTATCGCGGCATCCTTGGCATCGAACGAAAAGGAGATAGCCGGAACAAAGGCATAGAACAGTCGCACCTGAACAATGTAGAGGATGCCAGCCTGCATATCACAGGTCTTCGGGCTGCAGAAGGGCCGGGCATTGAATTCCTGCAATACCTGATACCGGGACCGGGCAAGCCCTACCCTGGTGATTCAAAAACAGATGATATCTGGCACTGGCAAACCACACTGATCACAGATGATGCGCAGCAATTGTATGATAAATTCAGAAAGCTTCCTTACCGGGTCGTATCAAAACAATTGATACATATTCAAACAAAGAGTGGCCAGCATAGCAAGGCCTTCATCGTGCGGGATGGCGATGGCCATGCCGTCCTGATCAGGGAAGCCATACATTGAAAACTCTTATATACAATAAAGAAAACAGAGAAATGAAAAAAATCACCTTAGCCCTGGTACTTATCAGCCTGGCTGCCGTCAGGTCAGCGGCACAGGGATGCAGCGATGCAGGCGTGTGCACTATCCATTCATTTAAAAACAATACGGAAAAGTACAGTGAAGAGGGTAAGAACAATAATGAGATCATGGTGGGTTTTGCCTTCGGGAAAGGCGAAAGGTCAATCTCTTATTATACACCCTATATTCAATACACACGAAGTATTACTGACAGAACATCTGTAACCGGCAAGGTTGTTTTCGCTGCGATCAGAGGCGAACTGACCAATACTACAGGTCTGGGCGACCTCTTCCTGTCATTCAATCATGCTATTGATGTGAAAAAGAAATGGCAAAAGTCGTTGGTAGCCGGACTGAAGATACCGCTTGATAAGGCTGATATTGTAAAAGACGACATTCATTTGCCGATGCCGTACCAGACCAGTCTGGGTACCACTGACCTGGTACTTGGGGTGAACGCAGCAAGAAAATCATTTGGTGTTACGCTGGCATGGCAGCAGCCTTTGCAAAAAACCAACGGCAATCAATTTCTTCCTGAAAACTATCCTTCGGAGCCATTGGCATACCGTTACCTGCCTACGAACAGTTTTGAAAGAAAAGGCGACCTGCTGTTGAGGCTATCCTATAATTTTAATTTAAATAAGAAATTCTCAGTTCGCCCGGGTTTACTTTCCATATATCATCTGGGTAATGACAGCTATCTCGACCGGAACAAAATGCGAAGAGAGATAGCCCTGTCAAACGGTCTTACCCTGAACGGAAATGTGTTTTTAGATTACCGGGTAAGTAAGACCAGTGAATTTGAATTATCACTCGGTACACCGTTCGTTGTAAGAACCAACAGGCCTGATGGGTTAACAAGGTCCTTCGTCGCTTCATTGGAATATAAATTCAGTTTTTAAATATCTAATGCCAGGGTCGCCCGGCCGACAAAACAAGCATGGCATCGCCAATACCTTCAGCAAAAACTTTAACGCATGAAACAACTCTTTGCATCTGTACTTGTATTGTTATTCGCCGTATCCCTTCATGCCCAGGGAGAACCAAAAGGTCTTGAGGTAAATGACAAGGCACCTGTCTTTATTGCTAAAGATCAGGAGGGAAAGAGCGTCAGCCTGTCTGAGCAATTAAAGAAAGGTCCGGTAGTGCTGGTGTTCTACCGTGGCCAGTGGTGTCCCTATTGTAACCGGTATCTGAAATCACTGGAAGACTCTCTCTCACTTGTAACGCAAAAAGGCGCCACGCTGATCGCCGTTTCTCCCGAAAAACCCGAGAGTATTGCACAAACGATAGAGAAAACAAAGGCCACTTATCCTATCCTCTTTGATGAAGGCCTACAGATCATGAAAAGCTACGATGTAACTTTTGCCGTAGATGAAAAGACCATTGAAAGATATAAAGGATATGGTATTGATTTCATCAAAACCAACGGAGAAACCAACGGGGCCAGGCTACCGGTACCGGCTGTTTATGTGATCAATAAAGAAGGTATGATCATCTATCGCCATTTTGATAAGAATTACACCAGGCGGCCTCCTGTAGCAGAGATACTCAGGCAACTTTAAAACGGTATCATGGCTTTTGAGACAGCCTCATTTTGTGTTTATCGTCACTTACCTGACAGTAAAAAGAACGCAACCGTCGTTGCTTTGCAGCAGGATGAATACTGCAACTTCTATACTATGCCCGGTATGCCGCGAACCTGTTGACCGGTTGCTGTATCGTTATCATATTGACGGGGAAAAAAGGGTGATCGAACAGATTAAACAACAAAACCCCGGATGGGCAGAACATGATGGCGCCTGCAGCCGCTGTGTAGATTACTATCATACGGAAGTGGTGATGCAACAAAGGATGTTGCCTGAAATAGGTCCCTACTTCCCTGTAAAGAGCCAGGACGATTTCATTATTCTGCCCACAGGGCTACGGCTGAATACTGATCAGCGATTTACAGGCAAAGGAGTGACAATCTGTTTTATTGACAGCAGTTTTTGCCGGCATCCCGACCTTACCGCTCACCGCAACCGCATCAAAACCATCATTGATGTAACGAAAATGACGGATGCGATCAATGGTTACCCAGTAGCTGGCTGTCACTCTGAACTTACCGATTGTCATCCTGAGCTTGCCGAAGGATGGCACGGCACCATGACCTCTGTTGTATGCGCCGGAGATGGTTATTTAAGCAACGGCTTGTATAAAGGAATCGCCAGCGATGTTGAACTGGTATTGATAAAAGTGCAGAACGCCGCAGGCAGGATCACCACGGAGAGCATAGTAAAAGCGCTGCAATGGGTTCTCCGGCATCATAAAGAATATGGCATCCGCATCGTGAATATGAGTATCGGAGATGATGAAGCCATTTCCTATAAACAAAGCGAAGTGGATCAATATGCAGAGCAATTAGTGCAGAAAGGGATAACAGTAGTAGCCGCAGCAGGCAACGACATGGACGGGCTGATAAACCCGCCGGCAAATTCCCCGCATGTGATCACGGTAGGCGGTATAGATGACAATAATGATCTGCAAAAAGAAAATGGCCTTTATCATTCAGCCTGGGGTAAAACAACGGACGGGCTGATGAAGCCGGAACTGATCGCCCATGCGATCTGGATCGCTGCACCCATACTGCCGGGAACTAAAGAGCAAAACGAAGCGGAAGTATTACACTGCCTGTTATCGGTTTCTCCTGATGTTCTGCCCGTCGTACTGAAAGAGAATATAGCACTCACTGGTTTACCTATGTCTGTGCTGGCAAGTGAGGATAGCACATTTATAAAGGAAACAATACTGCAGAGAATACGATACTGCAAATACATCTCCCCGCATTACATGCATGTGGACGGCACTTCCTTTGCAGCACCCATTGTCAGTGCTGTCATTGCTCAATTGCTGGAAGCGGATCCGCGGCTCACGCCTGCTATGATCAGGAAAATACTTTTTACCACTGCCAAACGGATAGAAAACTATCCTGCAGAAAGGCAGGGTTTCGGCGCTATTCATCCCCGCAAGGCTATACTTCATGTTCTGAAAAAAGAAACGATCATGGCCCCCGAAGAATCGCCACGCATTAACAGCGGACAAAATACCATTGCATTCTATGTTCAGCATGATTGTGCATCACAGGTATCACTGGCTGGTAGTTTTAACGAATGGGCAAAGGATGTGCTCTTGCTGGAGCCAGGTAAGTATGGCTGGTGGAAGATCGAAGTACCCATGATGGCGCCTGGAAAATACTATTACAAATTCTTTGTGGATGAAAAGATATGGGTGGAAGATGTGAGCAATCCGTACAGGGAGCCGGATGGATTCAATGGATTCAACAGTGTCCTGACTATAAATAACTGACCAATGATATTCGTAACGATCATATTGATTATAGTAGCGTTGTACCTGCTGGCAGGTCTTGTATTCGCCATTCCTTTTATGATAAAAGGAGTTACTGTCATTGATGAAGGCGCTCATGGTTCATCTTGGGGTTTCCGCATCATTATCATTCCCGGGGTCATGGTGTTCTGGCCTTTTTTGCTGAATAAATGGCTCTACGCTTCAAAAATGAAAAGATCATGATGAGATCATTGAGAAAAAGACACCTGCAGATATGGTCGGCATGGGCTTTACTCTTACCTGCCGGCATTACTTTGGCCTGGCTGGCTATTCCTTACCAGCAACCGGTAAAATTATTACAAACGCCTGCACAGGAGTTGCTGCCTGCCATTATACAAACAAAAGAACATGATGATTATACGCTGAACATACGTAGTGATCATAGTCATACAGTATGGCAACTGGAATGGAAGAACAAGACCACGTTGAACTATCCCTCCGCGGTCATTTATAAAACAACCGTACATAATAACGACCCGGAAAAAGCTGAACTGGTCGGGAGAATTGAAGCCAGAGGTGATTATATTTTTGAACTAAGCCCGGTTCCCCACAACCAGGCCGGCTTGAAATTCATACTATATGACTTTATTCACGAGGCAGTAATTGACACATTCATTTTTAAAAATCCCTTCAGGGGCCCTGAATAATCATGAGCGCATCATACGCCGCCGTAGGCTGGAACAAGCAAAAGAAAATATATGACTGGCTGATCGCATGTCTCTGTTTCATCTATCTCCTGCTTTTTATATCCGTTACACTTATCATCAATGAACAGGCGACCTTTGAAACATTACTGATACGCAGCACTTCCACTCTCGCCGTATTATTGCTGCATATCATATTGGCTATCGGGCCACTATGCCGCTTGAACAAAAAGTTTCTTCCCCTCCTTTACAACAGGAGACATCTCGGGGTGACCATGTTCACATTCGCATTAGTGCATGGCAGTTTCAGTCTATTCCAGTTTCATGCATTGAGCAATACCAATCCCATTATTTCACTCTTTACCTCGAACACTAACTTCGGTTCCCTTGCCGCATTCCCATTCCAGGTGCTTGGGCTATTTGCCCTTATCATTTTCTTCCTGATGGCCATTACCAGCCATGATTTCTGGCTGCATAATTTATCCCCTAAAGTCTGGAAGACCCTGCATATGTTCGTTTACCTCGCTTATATCTTAGTCGTAATGCATGTCATGCTGGGTGTGATACAATATGAGAATGACCCGGTATTCGTGATCATGATATTTGCCGGGGCAATCACACTGGTAATACTTCACCTGCTCGCAGGATCAAAGGAAAGAAAGCTGGATAACATGAAGTTCGCCTTGCAGCGGGAAGGATTTGTGTATGTATGTCCTGTCGCAGAGATAGAGGACAGCCGGGCAAAAATATTTTACATAGACAAAGAAAGAATAGCGGTGTACCGGCATAATAACAAACTATACGCCATTCACAACGTATGTAAACACCAGGGAGGGCCATTAGGAGAAGGAAAGATACTGGACGGCTGCATCACCTGCCCCTGGCATGGATACCAATACCTGCCTCACAACGGCCAGTCGCCACCACCATTCAAAGAAAAAGTAAGTACCTATGACGTAAAGATCATAGATGGCAAGGTCTGGCTGAATCCTGCCCCTTTTGCAGAAGGAACAGAAAGACCGGGAGCCGAAATAAAATAAGAAGGGGAATACTATTATGGACAATAAAGAATTTTATATAGGATGGATGCCGGCAGCACCTGCCAGCTTTGCGAAGCATATCCGCAAAGTCATCCTCATCCTCACTGCACTGATCATAACAGCAGGGATATTATTGGCAGTACAGCAAAAGAAATTCTCCACTGCCAGTTTTGAATTCGGGCAACTGACAGAGATCACAGGTGTTTACCAGCAATTTCCGGTGCCCTCAATTAAAGTAATGACAGGACGGGATGCATACGGTCATTTCTCATATATCACTGTTCCCCTCGTCGGGTACGGGAAGTTTGGTGCAGAAAGCACTATCGTTGAGCTGGAGAAAGAAAAGAATACCAGCCTTGATAAAAAGCTTGTGACGTTCAGAGGAACCCTCTTATACAGTGATGGTAAAACGTTGCTGCAAATAGATAATACTGATAAGCCATTAATGCAGGTCAGTGAGACAACGGAAAACATTCTACCAATGGTCAAAGAAATAGGAACAGTACAACTGACTGGTGAAGTACTGGATCCCAAATGCTACTTTGGTGTAATGAAACCCGGCCAGGGTAAACCGCACCGGGATTGCGCTGTCCGCTGTATCGCCGGAGGTATGAGCCCGGTCTTCTATGTAAGAAATGAAAAAGGCGAAGCTAATTATTATCTCATTCTCGATGCAAACGGAAAGAAAATGAATGAGCAGCTGAAAGATATTGTTGCCGAACCCATTTCACTTCAGGCAAGAGCTGTTCAGTACGATGACTGGGTAGTACTGTATGTTGATAGCCCGGATAAAATAAAAAGAACAGGCGGTTTCAGCTGGTTCAAAATAAAAGATGGCGATACATATTGCGGATCACCACACATTGTCAATGGGAGTAATTAGACCGATAGATGGGATATTCTCCGATACTTTTTACAGGCATGCATGAAATTACTCAAAATAGGCAAGCGCCTTATGCTCGTAACGATGAATAAGCAGTGAACATATTTCTTTCACTATATCCCTCGCCACCTCTGTTTTGTGTTTTAAGGGAAATTCCCGGGGAAGCTGGTCCTTTCGTATAGCGGTAATCTTGTTGGTATCATACCCAAATGCCGAATTCGCATCGTTCATGGAATTCAGGATCACCATGTCAAAATTCTTCTTTTGCAATTTATTTTGTGCATGAACCAACTCATCATTTGTCTCCAGGGCAAAACCGACTGACAATTGTTTTGTCTTTTTTACTTTTCCAAACTCATACGCTATGTCAATATTCTTCACCATACTGATCGTAAAGGAGCTTTCTTCCTTTTTGATCTTCTGTTCCGCTATTTTTGCCGGGCGGTAATCTGCTACTGCAGCAGCAAACACTGCGATGTCTGCATCCTCAAAGAACCGGCAGCAGGCCATATACATTTCATTGGCAGAGTTCACCTGCACAATAGTAAGGTTGGAATGCTGCAATTCAATGCAAACGGGGCCGGATACCATAAATACCTGTGCTCCCTGTTGTAAAAATTGTTTGGCAATGGCATAACCCATCTTCCCGGTAGAATGATTACTGATATAACGGACCGGGTCAATCGCTTCCCGCGTAGGGCCCGTGGTGATCAGTACTTTCTTATTGTGAAGGATCGTCGCATTCATAAGCAATGGTTTTATTTTTAACCGGTACGAATTTCCGGCTTAATAAACAACAGGCCTGTCAGCTGCTTTACATATCATGACAGGCAAATAATTACTAACAGGGCAACTACCTTATCTTCGGATGATGAACCAATCAGCCATGATCATAACTATAAGGAATGACCGCTATATCAGGTTCCGGTTGCTGGAACAGGCCGATGCCGGAAAGCTTATCGTCTACTTCGACAGCCTATCCGATGAAACCCGCAGTCGCTTCGGGCCCCATCCTTTTGACGAAGCCACCGTTTATCAGTTCTGCCAGCACCCGGACAATACAATAAAAAGGTATATTGCCATTGAACCATCAGAAGAGAAGATCATCGCCTATATGCTGCTACGCAAAGGGATGACCGAAGGCGATCATCAGCGATATGCGGCACGCAACCAGTTCTTCGATCAGCATAACATTGTTACGTTTGCGCCATCAGTGGCAGACAGATGGCAAAGCAGCGGTATCGGGTCGGCCATGTATAATTGTATTGAAAACGAATTAAGATCAAAAGGAGTGAAACAAATTGTTTTGTGGGGAGGTGTGCAGGCGACGAACGAAAAAGCAGTGGGCTTTTATAAAAAGCATGGTTACCGGCTGGCTGGTTCCTTCTGGCATGATGAGAAGGATAATTATGATATGGTAAAATGGTTATGAAAAATCAGGATGAAAGCAGGCGCTCTTTATGCTCATCAGGCATTATTATACACTTTGATCAAAGGTTCACGTATAGCCTTTGCCTTTTCTGAACAATAGTAGCAGATCGTTTCCGCAATATCTTCCGTTTTTACCCAGTCAGCAAAATCTGCATCGGGCATAGCCTTCCTGTTTTGCGGCGTATCAATGGTGCTAGGCACCAACACACTTGTCACTACATTGGTTCCTTTGGCCTCATTATTCATCAATTCCGCCAGGTGAAAGATCAATGATTTGCCAAGACTATATGCTGTCATACCGGTTCCCAGACCTGCTTGCAGTCCCGGTTTTGACCCGATCATGAATATCCGGCCAGTTCCTTGCTTCAGCATTTGCACAAACACCGGCCTGGCAATATTATAGGCCGTTTCAAAATTCAGCCGGTATTGTTTGAAGATATCTGATGCTTTGGTAGCAGCAATATCACCCATTGCAAATCCACCCACTGTTAATACCGCTGCGTGGATCGCCCCTTGCCTGGCAATCACTGATGCCGTGAACCGTTCCGCATCTTCTTCATTCAACAGATCTACTACTGCCTTTTCAAATCGCTCATCCTGTATGTCACAGGGAACCGGACCGTTGGAGATCACCGTACCATGAACAAAATATCCCTCTGCAAGAAACCTGTTAATGACCGCTCTTCCGAGGTTACCCGATGCCCCTGTGACTATGACTGTTTTCATGTATGTATTTTATTCAATCGATCATTTCATGGACATTCTCATACCGGCAAAAAGGGACAGGCCCCGGAGTGTGTTACCCTGCGTTTTTACTGTAGATGTCCAATAGGAACCATCTATGTAAAGTGTCTGAAAGATCTTTGACCGGGTTTTGTATCCGACCCGGGTGCCACCCTTTCCAAAAAAACCCGTCCGGGCAGCAATGGTTTGCGTTACGACCCTGTTATCCTCATCAACACTGATCCTTGGCTCACCCACGCTGACAAATCCCCCACCGGTGTACGCAGAAATGAACCAGGAGTTGGCAAAAGAAAAATCTCTTCCTCCATTGAGACCGATCAGCAAGAGTGAACTATTGGTATTACGGAACAGATAAGAAGAGTTATCTGCTTTCTTTTGCTGGTCATATTTAAGTGTATTGAAATTGAGTTCTGCCTGAGCAAACCAGTTTTTTCCCAGCGCTACTTCCAGTGCCGAGTTAAAAGCAATGGTCGAGCGGAACGTATTACTCAGCGATCCTTTTATTTTATTCACGCCCACTCCTGTTGTAAAATGAATGCGGCTGCTATCTTGTGCCATCCCGTCTGTTGAAACCAGGATCGTTGCTACTATGATAAATGATCTGATCTGTTTTTCCATTTTGATTATTATTGATTTTATTGCCAACTGAATTTACCCCCGGTATTCAACCTGACCTTATACAGGCTGTTGTGCGCTGTCATATAAAGTGTTTTACCGTCTTTATCTCCCCAGGCCATATTGGCCGGGCGCTCAGGTGTCACTATTTTTCCCAAAAGCCTTCCTTGATTGTTCAATATCCACAAGCCTCCCGGTGCGGATACAAATAGATTGCCCTCGCTGTCCACCTTTACACCATCCAGCGCTTCTTCATCTTCAGTAAAACTGAAATCATAAAATACCTTGCCGTTATTCAATGTACCATCCGGCTGCACTTCATAGCGCCACAATGTTTTGGTGTGATGGATATCCCGGGTATCCCAGTTGCTCACGTACAAGTATTTTTCATCCGGTGAAAAAGCAATACCATTCGGCCCGCCAAGATCTTTGCTCACCAGTTGCACTTCCCCGTTTTTTATCTTATACACCCCTGAATAAGCCAGCTCTTTTCTTTTATCGGTAAAGAGACCCGGCAATCCGTAAGGAGGATCGGTAAAATAAATGGTACCGTCACTTTTCAACACCAGGTCATTGGGACTGTTCAGTCTTTTTCCTTCGAACTTATCAGCCAGCACAGTGACAGGTCCTTTCTTCTCTATACGCACCACTCTTCTGTTACCATGCTGGTCAATGATAAGCCGGCCTTCTTTATCAATCGCTAACCCGTTGGAGCCGGGCTGTCCGTACTCACCTATATCTGCTCCGGTGTAACCGCTATGGCTCATATAAACGGTCACGTAGTGATTCTCCGGGTTGTACCGATAAATAGTATTGGTATTAGGATCGCTGAATAATAAATAGCCATCAGGATGCCACACTGGCCCCTCAGTAAAAGAAAAACCATCAGCGATCTTCTCGATCCTCGTTCCGGGAATAATAATGCGGTTTAGTTGTTCATCAATCGTAAAAACTTTTCCAATATCCTTCCACCGGGGATCAGATGGAAATTCTTTATAAAAATCTATCACGGCATTTCGTATCCAGATATAATTATCAGGCAGTTTACCTATCGCTCCATTGATGCCAAGTATAGCAATAGAAAATCTATCCCCCGCTTTCGCATTGCTGGTAAGTATCACACGATTCCTCGCATTATAACCGGCGATCACGCCATTGCCGGTTTGTCCGAAACCCTGTGCCTGTTTTCCATTCACCCATACCTCGCTGTAATCATCTACTACTATTTCAAATACGGCAGTTGCCCCACTGGTATTCATTTTCCCGATCAATGCTGGAATGGTTAGATCTACTTTATACCAAACAAATGAAAATAACCCTGTACCCTGCCTGGCCTCCAGCTCAGTTGGTTGAATGGCCGTAAAACTATTTTCAAAATCAGCATCGCTTACCTGTGGGTGCAATTGATGAGTTCTGACGGCTGAGCCGGTTGGATATAATGGCAATGCATTACCTCCTCCTTTTTGCGGACCCGGCAAATAAAAATCCTTCCCCACTATATGTGCAGGCTGCACGTACCATTTTGCACTTACCCATGCAGCGCCTTCTATTGTCCGCAGATCGGCAACAGCCTGTGGTTTATCTACTGCCAATTGTCTTGTTTCCTGTGAGAAAACCAGAATCGCGGTAAGCAATGCGATCAGTATCAACAGGTATATTTTCAAAAAGTAGTATATCCTTATCATGATGATCCAGTTTAACTCTTTTTATCAGTTTCCAGGTTCGTGACGATCATCAACAGCATACCGGCTCCGGCTCCTATGAACAAGCCTGCAAGAATATTGTGTGAAGCAATAGTCGTTGTCGTTCCTATAGCTGTACCGATGATTACCCAAAACCCTGTCTTGCGCTTCACGGTCAGTCCAGTTTTACTTTACTGCCAGCAATAGCGATCTCCTCATCCTGCTGTGCGCTGGCCGCACCACTGACTCCGATCGCTCCGACCACATGGCCATTGACAACGATCGGTATGCCCCCCTGCAGGAAAGTGTGACCGACAGTTATCAGGGCTTGTCTTCCCCCATTAATGGAGTTCTCTAATTTAGCTGAAGGAGCTTTGAATAAAGCTGCTGTATTTGCCTTCTTGATGGATACTTCGGCGGAAGCGGCAAATGTTCCATCCAGTCTTTCAAGGTAAACAAGGTAACCGCCATTATCCACCACGGCGATCGCTCCGCCCGGTGCGTGACTGGCCTGCGCATGCCTGACCGCTTCCGCTACTACTTTCTTTGCCGCCTCCAGTGAAATATTCTGTGTAGCGATCACCTGTGCTTTTGTATGAATAGCCGTCATCACCATGGCGGTGAATGATAAAACGGCTGCTAGCTTTCCCATTTGCATATTGCTGTATTTTTATGTGTACCTGAAAAAATTTAATCAGAAGAGGCTGTTTCGCTGGCGGCAGGTTTTGCCGGTTTATCAAACTTGACTTTCTTCCCGGCGTGTTTTTTTACCTGGCCGGGCCAGTTGTTATCTGCCTTATTGATATTGCCTGCAAGGTTCTTGTGAAACTGTGTATACGCATCGGGTGAGTGTTGCAGGATCAGTTTGCCCTCTATCACATCAAATAGCTCCGGGTTGATCGGGCGGAGTTTATTCAATGCCATGGCATACCCGCAGAAAGCCCCGTATTGAGGAGCAAACATCTCCGGGTGATCTTTGAACATAGTGGCATTGGCCTCTGAAGAGAACCAGTAAGTCGCCCCGTTATATCTTGCTGAATATTTCGGATCCCCTTTCACTGCTTTCATTTGTGTGAAATAAGCAACGGCATCATACCCCTGCAGGGTTATACCGTCAGGATCAGTATTATTCAGAAAACCTTTTTCCTCATCAGTAGTGACCTGTCCGCCATGTTTAACGGATACGGCCGGCCAGTACTTATCTGCCTTAGTGATATTACCGCTAACATCTTTGTTCCATCCGTTCACGGCCCGCTGGTTATGCTGGATGAATAATCTTCCATCCACAATAGAGAATGTGTTAACGTCTATCGGCGCTACCCGTCCCAGCGAAACAGCATAAGCACACCAGCCCCCGAACTGCGGTTTGTATCGATCCGGATTCGCTTTAAAAAGATCCAGGTGCTCTTTCGAAGCAAAATAGTAGATCGCATCCTGGTGACTGAACTGGTATTGAGCATCCCCTTTGACAGGCTTATTATCTGTAAAGAACGCCACGGCATCATAACCACCCAGGATGACACCTCTATCGTCGGTATTGTTGAAGAATTTATCGGCTTCTTTCTGAGCATGAACGATGCCGGTGGAAAATAAGCCGATCATAAAAGTAATGAGTATGAAAAGCAGCCTGAAAAAGCGATCCTTTCTGGCCCTATCCCTGAGCATCTGCTCCATGTGGGTGTTTTTTGTATGTGTTGTCATTGTTTTCGTTTTTACAGGGCAAAGAAATGACCTGGCAACAGCAGTCTTTGTCCGCTGTTTTACAAAATGATAATTGATGGAATAAAAAAGGAGAATTGAGTCAGGCAGTTTACATTATGAGCTCCTGAGGTAAAGGCCGTAGGTCTTGCAAAAAACGTGTTGCTCCCGTTGTTCTATGCATTCCGGAGAAGACGTAAAATACATTAAAGTGAGGCTCCTTCATCGGGTATTTACGAACAGCATCAGCAAGAAACATTATTCCTTCTTCCTGTTTTCCTGATACACCCGCACATAATCCACCTCGAACCGGTTAGGGAAAATAGTGGAAGAAGGATCGCCGCCATTCATACCACCCAAAGCAAGATTCAATAGCATATAATGCGGCTGCCTGAAGGGATTAAAACCACTGCCATCCTTATTCACCAGCTCGTCAAGCGCCGTTCTGTTCAGCAACTGGTCATCACAAAACAAAGCGATATACTCTTCCGTCCAGTCCATCCGCCATATATGAAATTGTTTGGCCCATGCCGGACCACCCAGAGAGTCTGTTTTGAACGTATTACTGAACCATTGAGGTTGGCGGTCACTGCCCAGGCAGGCGATATTGGCCAGCAGTTTGCCACGGTAATATTCCATGATGTCAATCTCTCCGTTGGCAGGCCAGCGTTTATCAATGCCCAGCGTCCACCACGCCGGCCACATTCCGCTGCCGATATCAATACGGGCCCTCATTTCAAACCGGCCGTATAACCAGGTTCTCTTTCCCCTTGTGATCAGGCAGGAAGATGTATAGTGGATAGTATCCCTGCTCTTCCGCCAGTTATTACTGCCTTTTTCAAAAGCCGGGTTGATCCTTTTGTCTTTTCTTGCTTCAATGACCAGCAAACCATTTGCACAGGATGCATTCTCCGGCTGATACCATTGCAATTCTTCATTACGCACAAAGCCCTGCTCATAGTTCCAGTTCGCTGAATCAGGCTTTCCTTCCTTATTGAACTCATCAGCCCATACAAGTACATACATGTCCTTTTCTGCTGACCTGCCTGCCACCTTCTTTTCATGATTACAGGCCAGCCACAGCAATGATAATGCTGTAATAAAAGAACAGGCTGCGACATATGCCGGCTTTTTCATTTATTTACCCTCTACCAGTTTGATGATATAACTGTAACTATACTTTTTATCCAGCAACCGGTATTGGTCATGTGGTAAAGCGCCCCAGCTATTATCGCCGCCTACTCCCCGTTGCTTAAGATCAATGTTCAGGTAAACATTCTGATCAGGTCTCAAATCAGTTGGATGTTGCTGTTTTTTCGTCATACCCGGATCAAGACTTTCTGTGGAATAATTCAAAGCGCTGAAACAAATCGGTTGTGCCCCTTCGATCATAATGCCATCACCCCGGCGGCTGGTAAGAGTCAGCCAGCGGACATCTGTTTTATACCCATTCTCCTGCGGACGGATATAATTGGCCGTGAACTGGTTCTTTGCGTTATCACTATATAACCCGATAAAAGAAGATTCATTCCGGTCACTGTAATTTTCCCACGGACCCCGGCCATAATAACGAAGACTATCGAACACAGGCGGCAATTGCATCCGCATGCCAAACCTTGGCAACTCCGGCAGATCTCTTCCTGTCATATCCATCGAAGCAGTTACTTTAATGCTGCCATCATTCCTGATAAAATACTCAATGTTATAAGGAACAGCAATGCCCGTTAACTCGTAATCCACTTTTACAACGATCCCTTCACTGTTTTGCTCTCCCGCTGTTATATTTTTTACTTTCCTGTTCTGATGAGCCGAACGCCAGATACCAAGCGAATGCTGCATACCGCTTCCGAAATCATTATCGGTAGGCGCCCGCCAGAAATAAGGTTCAGGGAAACGTCCCAACTGTATACCGCTCTTGCTCCTGTAATTTCTGACCGTTCCCTGTTTAAGATCAATCTCACCGGATATATCGCCGGATTGAAAACTTAACTTTTCCGCTTCCTTCTTTACCTGCAATGTTCCGCTTACCATTTCTGGCTTTGTAAAGTGATCGCCAGCCAGCTTGAACTGCTCCCTTGCGATCTCATGCCCGGCCGGAACTAACTCTGTAGCGGATACCCGGGAGATAGCGGCATACACATTAATGAAGTACTCAGCTTGCTCACTCATCTTGTCAGCAGGCAGGCCCAGCGCTACATCCTTCTGCCCGCCGGGTACAACATTTACTTTAAAATTTCCGGTGTGAACCACTTCCCCATTTTTCACCAGGGCCCAATTGAAATCATACCTGTCCAGGCTGGTAAAGTTGAAAAGATTTTTAACGGTAATGATCCCTTTAGTAATATCCTTCACTTTGAAATAAATATCCTGGTAAACTTTCTTCACTTCATTCAATCCCGGGTGAGGGACCCTGTTCGCTCCAACGAGACCGTTGGAACAAAAGTTTTCGTCATTGTATAATTTGTAACTACCCAGGTCTCCTCCGTACGCCCAGTAAATATCTCCGTTCTGGTTTTTTTGCCTGTATCCCTGGTCCACCCAATCCCAGATAAACCCGCCCTGCATATGCCGGCTGCTCATGATAATATCAAAGTATTCCCTGAAATTGCCATTGCTGTTGCCCATAGCATGAGAATACTCACACATGATATAAGGACGTGTTTTACTTGAGTCGGCCGCATACCTTTTCATATCCCTGATACCGGGATACATGGGACAAACAATATCTGTATTCTTATCCTCGCCCGCTTGTTCAAACTGTACAGGACGTGTATTGTCTCTTTCTTTGATCCATTTGTACGCATCATGAAACACCGGGCCGTTGCCACATTCATTGCCCAATGACCAGATAATTACCGAAGCATGGTTCTTGCTCCTTTCCACCATCCGCCTATGCCTGTCAAGGTGCGCAGGCGCCCATTCTGGTAAATACGCCACATGCTTTGATTTGTCAAACCTGTTTTGCAGCTCGGCTCCCATACCATGGCTTTCGATATTCGCTTCATCCACCAGGTACAAACCATATTTATCACAGAGCTTGTACCACAAGGGATCGTTGGGATAATGTGAACAGCGAACTGCATTGATGTTGTACTGTTTCATCAGCTGAATATCCTTTATCATTAACTCCCTTGATGGCACATGACCATTGACATCGTCGTGCTCATGCCGGTTGGTACCGTGCACATAAATAGCAGCGCCATTGACCAGCAATTGTGCATTTTTGATCTCTACATTCCTGAAACCGACCTTTGCGCCTGTATGAGTGACAGTCCCTTTAGCATGGGAGTGGGTAATTATACAATCATACAGATCCGGGAATTCGGCACTCCATTTCGAAGGATTTTCCACTTTGCCGCTAAAATGAACTGACTGAATGCTGTCATTACCCAAAGAATAATTCCTTTTTTGAGTAAATACCTTTTTACCATTCTTATCCAGCAGTTCTACGGTGATCACTCCATCGCCGGCAACAGCTCCGGCAAACCTGCGGAGATCAACACCTGCACTGAATATTCCATTCTTATATTTTCCATCCAGGCCAGCCTTCAAAAAGAAATCCCATACAGTAACCTTAGGCAGGGCAAACAGAAAAACATCTCTTTCTATTCCGCTTAACCTCCAGAAATCCTGGTCTTCGAGATAACTGCCGTCATGCCAGCGAAATACCTGTACGGCCAGCAGGTTCTTTCCTTTTTTCAGGAATGGCGTAATGTTGAATTCCGCTGCCGTTTTGGAAGCTTTTGTCATTCCCACTTTCTGTCCATTCACATATACAAATGCACAACCGGTAATGGAACCAAAATGCAGCAACACTTCTTTATCATTCCAGTCATCAGGTATCGTAAAATCCTTCCGGTATGTTCCGACAGGATTATTCTCACCAATGAATGGCGGGTTCTTTGGATGCGGGTAAGCAATATTCGTATAAATAGGAGTACCAAATCCTTTCAGTTCCCAGTTGGACGGAACGGCGATATCATTCCATTTTGAGTCGTCGAGGTCAGTACGATAAAAATCTTTGCTCCTGTCTGCATGTTTATCTACATAAGTAAACTTCCAGTTCCCGTTCAATGACCGGAAAAAAGGAGACCGGCTGTAATCATCGGCTATTACATCTGCCGGTTTATCAAATAACATAAAAGTGGCGTGAGGGGCCTCTTTGTTTACTTCGAAAAGAAAAGGGTTCTCCCAATCATTATGACCGGGTTGAGAAAAACTTGTCACTGCCGTCATCAGAAGACCGGCCAGTACCCGGATCGTTTTCAGAGGTTGTCTTTTTTTCATATTCTCAATAATTTAAAAGAACCGTTTCCTGTCTGAATACTCATCTGTGCCCGTAAGGATCCGATCCTGTTTAACCAAGCTGTTATTTTTTGTTCTTATCAAGATACCTGTACATTTCACATGCAGCCATGAGAAAAGCACCTACGCCAAAATTGGTGGTTGAATTACTATTCACTACCTGTCCCGGAATAGCTCTTTCGCCTATGGGTTGCACATACCCGATTCTTCCATCAGGCTGTAAAGCTGTTTTAGTCAGGTAATCCCAGCTTTTCTTTACTACAGGGAGGTATTCATGGCTATCCAGGTACCCGTTATTAATTCCCCATAATAACCCGTAAGTAAAAAAAGCTGTACCGCTTGTTTCCGGACCGGGGGCATGTGCAGAGTCGAGTATACTTCTCGTCCAATATCCCTGGGGCTGCTGTGCTTTGCGAATAGCAACAGCTATTCCTTTGAATTTACTGACATACTCACTCCTGTATGCATCACTTTCCGGAAGATCCTTTAGTACTTTAGCCAGCCCTGCAAAGACCCATCCATCCCCTCTTGCCCAGAAATCTTTTCGACCATTCACCGTTTTATGCTTCGGATAAACATACTTCCCATCACGGTAGTACAAACCTTCCGCACTATCGTACATGATGCTGTTGGCATAGGTGAAATATTCATATAGTTTTTCCAGGTATGATCCATTACCTGTCACCTTATAAAGTTTGGTCATTACCGGCATGACCATATAAAGTCCATCGGCCCACCACCAGTAATCACTTCCCGGGGTACTCATCTCGTATTCCATTACTTCCCTGGCACGGGATATCTTTTTTTCATCTTTATCAAGATGGTACAGATCTATATAGGTCTGAAAACATATCTGCCAGTCGCCGAACAAAACATAATCATCCGTTTCTCCGTACTTATATTTCCATTCCGCTTTATTGGCAGATTTCGCTCCCATCCATTGATTCTGCTCTGCCCAGGCTTCTGAATACTTTCTATACTCTTCCTTACCTGTAATGAAGTAAGCTTCCATATTGCCGGTATGGTAAGCGGCATTATCCCAGAATGCCCGTCCATGCGCAGGATTCTGTGTTTGCCAGTAGCCATTTACCTTTTCAATAATGGACAACACATCACTCTTTGACGCAGGAATGGCAGTCACATTTCTTTTCTGTGCCGTACATCCCGCTATGATAAAAATGATCGCTGCAAGAACCGCTGATAAACACTGCTTATTATTCATGATGACAACTTCTTAGTTCAGACCTGGTCTCCATTCCAGTACCTGTACCATCTGGGGAGGTGTATTGGTCAACCCTTCGGCATCTGCCTGTACTGTTCTTTGTACAAACAGGCTGAGTACATTTTTTTTCTTCCATAGCTGTGCGTCATATATGGGTTCCCATGAGCCTACCGGTGTTTCAGACAGGTTGGTAACGGAATATTTTCCTTTTTTGAAATTATATATAGCGGCAACAGATACTTTACTTCCTCTTTCTTCGTCCCTGAACAACATCCATGCTTTAACTTTTTTACCGTAGCCCTTAACCACTATCTGCGGCCTGGCAATTGGAATACGTTTAGAACCTGCACCACTAAGGCTGAAACCTGTTGTACGGAAATTCAATGCAAGAGACTGCCATTTCTTCCCATTATGATAAATGATATGATACTGGGGTATGCTGCTCCCCTGTTCTCTCCAATAGCTGGCAATAAATGGATGACCGGCAGCATCCGTACTTATGGATGTCTGGTTTATAAGTTCACTTTTTTCAGGTATCACATAGGCATACTCTGCAGTAACGGCATTTACCGGTAATAAATATTTCTCACCATTTGACTTTTCCCATGTCAACCCTTCATCCTCCGACCGTGCGTAACACATATCATGATTGCTGGCGACATCCGGGCTTTCTCTCCACACCCATGAAACATGTATAGTGCCTTTGCCATCAACACAAGCCTGCCAGTAAGCATTCCGTTTGCCTTCTCCATCAATAAGGTTACTGTGCAACTGGCTCCATTGCCGGGTACTGACATTGTATTTGTTTATTACCATATTTCCCCGGCCTGAACCTCCATCACGGTATAGGAAAAGCAGATCACCATTGGGCATGTTATAAAACTCAGGATAACTCACACTATTCTCGGCCTTACCGGTCATCGGCATTTTTTCCGTCATGTCCAGTGAAAGCGGCTGTGTACTTCTGCAATACCGTAACGGGTTATTGTGATGATCCCAGGCCATGTGCAGGTAGCCTTCTCCATCCACAGCGATGCTGATGCTATTATGGGCATCTTTTATGTTGCCTTTAAAAGCAGTTTGCTTTAACTGCCATTTTTCCTCCCCCGTCTTTCTTTTCCCGACCACTACATTACCACCTGCATCGTAATAGCTGATGAACTGTGTATCGCCGTGAGTAGTCAACGCATTTTTTCTGAATACAACGGTGTTGATCGAATTACCAGCCCACCCGCTATCCACATCAGTGATGGTGACCTGTACGTCGCGATGCTCCTGGGACTTTGCCTGGAAAGACACTATCCATAAAGAGGAAAGCAAAATGAATTTTAAGAAACCGTACCAGTCATACCGCTTTAGCATTTCCATCACTTATTTACAGGGTTTTCAATTTTATCTCATCATAATATTTCTTCAGCACATAAAATGCTTTTTTCTTTTTTCCCTGGTGATCCAGCAGTCCTTTATTATTCCAGCCTTGCTGGTAAACAGGATTATTCCGGCGGGGAGAACGAAAGTCATTTAATATCCAGGGTGAAATGCCCGAGAAATTAGCCGGCATTTTCTTCAGCATGGCAACCTGCTCTTTATAATACCATTCCTGGTATTCCTCGCTCCAACGGGTGAGTGAATCGCCATGATGACCCGACAAGGCTTCTGCACCCGTCTCACTGATGAAAAAAGGTTTATTGTATTTTATCTGCCATTGTACATTCTTAATGGATGATGGCAATCCCGCATACCAGCCCAGGTATTCATTCACCGCTACAATATCTGTGAACTCACCTAACGGATCATCCACTACTGATACACCTTTATCAAGGTGTACCTCCAATGCAGCCGACACCAGCCTGCTTCCATCCAGTTGTCTCGCTGTTACCAGCAATTCTTTCATAAAAGCCGTTCTCGATTCATGCACCGGTGTTTCATTACCTACTGACCAGATGATGATACTGGCCCTGTTCCTGTCGCGGGTGATCATTTCACTCAGCTGGGTCTTTGCTTTTGCCAGTACTTCCGGGTTTGTGAATTCTATCGTCCAGTAAACGGGTATCTCCGACCAAACCAGTATTCCTAATGAATCGGCCATTCGAGTCATATTCTCGTTGTGCGGGTAATGGGCCAGCCGGACCATATTGGCGCTTAATGATCTTGCCTGTAATAATAATTGCCGGGCATCCCCTAAGCTGTATGCCCTCCTTCCCTGCTGCGGTATCTCTTCATGAATACATATTCCACGAAGAAAAACCGGTTTGCCGTTCAGTAAAATGGATGGCCCGCTAACTTCAATACTTCTAAAACCTATCTTATCGGTGACCGCATTTTCCGAAGTATTTATCCTGACAGCATATAGTTTAGGTTTTTCAGGCGACCATAACTCAAGACCTGTCAACGCCTCACTGAATGAAATGCTGTCACCATTTGACTGAAGCTCTTTCTTCCATTTCAGTTCAGGTATTTCAATGGTCACTTTATCATTTACAGCATCGCTGAACTTTACCCATCCTTCTATTTCAGTGAAACTATTTTTTTTCAGTTGTACAGAATAATCAACAATGAACTGCTGAGGCAGTTCAGCCAGCCACACGTCCCGTGTAATACCCCCGTAGTTCCACCAGTCTGTATTGATCGTCGGCACTTCATCCTTGTATCGCCTGTTATCCACTTTTACAACAAGGAAATTATCTTTCTCTTTCAGCAAGGTACCGGGTATCTCAAAATTGAATGCCGTGAATCCTCCTTTATGACTTCCCAGCTTTTTCCCGTTCAGGTACACATCGGCTTTATAATTGACGGTGCCGAAATACAGGAAGAGCCTGTTATTATCCTTTTGCTTTTTATAATCGAATGATCGTTTATACCATACTGTTCCCTCGTAATACAAAAATTGTTCTGCCTGTGAGTTCCAGTCCCCGGGAACACGCAGTGTATTTTTACTGCTGTATCCATGTTCCTTACGATCTGTTTTATTCTCCGGCTTATCTGTATTCCAGTAAGCTTCCCTGTCCTTCTCATTTCTTTCATTAAACCGGTAATTGTAAAAACCTGTTTCGTACGGATCCATGATGTATTGCCATGGCCCGTTCAGGCTGGTCACCTTCCGGGCTTTGATATTGGTGATGAGCGGGGCCTGGGAATGAGCCTTCGTCCCTATTAATACCAGGATCGCAATTACCGTGTATTTAAATATGGGTCGTATAGAAACGTTCATAGCATTGCTTTAAAAATTAATATCCAGCGCATGATCCGCCGGGACATCCTGCCCGCTCCACGCCTTTACTGATGTCCATGGCTCTGCGGGGGCCGACCAGAAATCATCGGTATCCGGCAAACCAAGTGGCAGGAATACTTCTGTGCTCAGGTATAAGCTGCCGGTAGTAATATAGAACTCTGCCAGCCCGGGCTGGTTACCGTTCAATCCGATATTCAGCCACCCGGCTTTGTCGAAATTAGATGGTGACTCTGTTGTTTTTCTGATCACGGCAGTCAGCGCACTTCTGACCTGTGAAGGTTTGAGCGAAGCGGGAAGTTGTTTTCTCAGCGACATATCAGCGAGGTGATGAAAGGCCCCGGCACGGTACACGATCGAACGACCGGTAACAGGGAAACTTCCATCCGTACTGATCATTCGTTCCTGTATTTCTGCGTATCGTTTGCTTATCCTATCAAACCGGGAAATGAAATTATTATAGCTGTTTCTTTTTTTGCTGATCGTTTCAAGAATAACAGCGAGGTAAGGCTGAATGACATAGCTGTTGTAGTAATCCAGATGAAACTGCATGCCATCGCCGAACATGCCATCACCGGTGTACCAATGCTGCGAGAATTCTTTAAGACCATAATCTATCCTTACTGCATCGTAAGGCAGATCATACCGGCAGAAAAAAGCTTCGATCATACCGGAAAAAAGCAGCCAGTTGCTGTAAACCGGCACTGTTGACCGTGTACTCACCAGCGCCTGTACCACCTGTCGCTTAACAAGCGTATCGAGATACTGCCATGCCCAGGGACAACGGATCAATCCCAGTGCAAAGAACGATGCATCAACCAATGGCTGTCCGCCTTCCCATTTCATATAGTCTTTGGCTGCAGGATTTACCGCATTACTGATGGCTTTCGGTATCCATTCCCGGTATTGGTTACGAAGGGCTATTTCCTCTTTTGTTCCTCCCTCCCCATTCACCCATGAAGCTATGCCGCTGAATGTTCTGCCAAATGCTTCCAGGTAAGATACACTACGGCGGTTATCCGGATTGTCAATGTTCTTTGCCAATATTACAGGCATCTTTTCTTTCAGCTCATCCTTTGCAAGGGTGGAGATGACAGGCCGGGCGATCTTGTCCATATAGTTTAACCAGACTTCCCGGTCATTTACAATTTTTTTTGTTTTAGCGTGATCCTGTGCATGCATGAGCACAGTCAGCAACAAACTGCAAAAGGCAAGTACTAAAGTTTTTTTCATATCAGTGCAATTGAGACGCCACTTCATTCTTCAGCACATCCAGAACAGGTTTGGCGGCGCTTTGCAAGATAGTTTGTTCCGGCCTGATCAGTTCAGCGACCACTACTTTGTTAGTACCCTTTTTCAGCCATTCTGCCGGTACATACACAGTTTGCTGCGGGCCTATTTCCCAATACCTCCCCAGGTTATGGCCATTGACCCATACAACGCCTTTGCCCCATTTACTCATATCAAAATAAGTATCGGCTACCGTTTCAAGGTTGAAAGTGCCCGCCCGGATGACCGGCGCCTGTTCTGCAGGTTGCCTGGCAGAAAAAGCGATGTCGTCAATATTATTGAAAGGAAGGGAAAACATCTGCCAGTTCTTTAATTCTTTACCATTCAGCAGCACTTTTTCAGTGATGCCCTTTTTATTTTTCAATAAATAGGGGCCATAGTTTACCCGTCCCATATTTTCAACAAGTATATCCAATGTCACTTTACCTTTCGGAAGGTCTACAAACAGGCTGTCCTGTTTTAACCGCAGATCTAATATGCCTGCCCGTTTCCCATTGATGAAAACAATTCCATAATCTCTCAGGTCTTTTATTTTCAGAACACCTGAAGACCCTTTGGTCAGGGTGGTCCTGTACAAAACAAACCCGTAAGCCTGCTGAAGGCCCTCAAAACTCAATGGCTTTGTATGTTTTTTGGGTGCGGGGAGAATATTAAACAGGCTGGTTGACTGGGTAAGATGTATATCAGGCAACTTCATAGAAGGTTTTGCGGAAGGCACTTCAGGAAGTACGACTCCTGCAGGCAGGTGCTTCATGATCACTTCGCGGAACTTCATGAATTTATACGTAGCGTTCCCTGCTTCATCCAGGGGCGCATCATAATCATAACTGCTGATCTGCGGCTCATAAGAACCGGTGTCGTAATAATTAGCACCATTCATAAAACCGCGGGTAGTACCTCCATGAAACATATACATATTCACAGATACCCCGGCGCCAAGAATAGCATCGAGCCCTGCAGTATATTTTTCTGCAGGCACGGTATGGTGCTTTGTTCCCCACCAGTCGAACCAGGCCGGGTACCATTCAGCAGCATAAAAAGGACCTTTACCATTGTAATAAGTGCGAACCAGTTTTTTTATTTCATCGGGGTTACTTGTGCCATTAATAGCAGGAAGTAAACCCGGCAGGTGCCCGTTCTTTGTAGCGGAAACCGGGTCGCAGGTAAAAAGCAAGCCATCAAAACCTGCTTCAATGAACATTTTACGGTTGATATCGAGGTATTCTTTATCGCTGCCATAAGCGCCGTATTCATTCTCGATCTGCACCATCAATATATTACCTCCCCTGTTTACCTGGAGCGGAGCAAGCTGCTTACCTACTTCCATGATATACTTCCGGTATTCTTCCAGGTATTTTTTCTCCTTACTTCTAACGATCAGCCCTTTTTCATTTTGCAACCAATACGGGTAGCCGCCGAATTCCCACTCGGCACATACATAGGGGCTTGGGCGCAATACTACCCAGAGACCTTCTTCCTGCGCCGTTTTTACAAAAGCGGCAATATCATTGTTACCGGAAAAATCAAACTGATCTTTTTGCGGTTCATGCAGGTTCCAGAAAACATAGGTGCCGATCGTATTTAATCCCATTGCCTTTGCCATCTGCATGCGTTGCCGCCATGCTTCACGCGGCACACGGGGATAATGTATCTCTCCCGATATCATCTGGAACGGTTTGCCATCCAGGAGAAAAGCTGAATCACCTAATACAAACTCATGTTTTGCCTGTTGCGCTGAACTGTTATTGATCGCTGAAAAGAGTATAACAGACAGGGATAAAAGAAAGTACTTCATCTGCTGTTGATTTCGAAGCCTGCCCGCCTGACCGGCTTCATTGATTATAAAGACCTGAATTCATAGTGATATTGGATTTTAAAAAAGAGCCGGAAAGTCGAAACTTATCCGGCTTTTGATTGCTGCTTATACGAAGACTAACTGCTTACTAATTTAATATCCCGGATTCTGTTCCAGTATCGCATCCTTGTTCAGGTTGATCTCTGATTGCGGGATCGGCATCAGGAGATGCTTGGATGCAAGGCCCAATACCGGGTTAATGGTCTGAGTATTCCGGGCAGTGGTACGTGCTACCAGGGTTCCGGTACGCATCAATGTCATGCGCCTGTTCTCCTCGGCCAACAGCTCTCTGGCTCTTTCATCCAATATATAGTCCAATGTGATCTGACCCGCTGTTACAGGTGTGGCATTGGCCCTTGCCCTAACTACATTCAGGGAAGTCGCAGCCTCTGTCAGTTTATTTTGTCTGAATTGTGCTTCTGCCTGCAACAAATAAGTTTCACCCAGTCGCATCAGGATAAAATCCTTGATCATCGCAAAACCAAACACATCATTGGGATTGAATTCATACCATTTTGTAGTATGTGGAGCGATCTTGAATACGGTATCAGCACCCGTATATGGCACTTGCTGACCGAAATTCGGATGGCTGGGCGTATTATAATAGAATTTTTTGCGCAGATTGTAATGAGAGTTTCGTATGTCATTTGTTTCATACAGGCTATACACAACCCAGTCTGTAATGCGCATTCTTGCGATACCCCTTCCTCCCAGAGAATCACAGATGGTCATACCTGTTATCTGGTAATAGGCAGCTCCCCAGTTGCGGCGTTGCTGCGGATTATTGGTGATACCGCCGGTAACCGTAGTAGGATTTTCCTGCTCCATTACCCAGATGGCTTCCCTGTTGCCCTGGTATCTTCTTTGATTGCCAAACCAGAACATATCATTGAAATAATCCCCGGCCACGCTTGATTTGATACCATAGCGGGCATTCACCAAAGCAAATTTTCCGCTGCTGATAATAGCGGCGCATTGCTGTTCCGCCAGGTCAGGTTTACCTGCTCTCAAATAAACTTCTGCCAGCAATTGCATAGCCATATACTTGTTGGCCCTTGCTGCCGGTTTACCATTCGGATGTGTTTTGTTGGTCGAACCAAGTGCAGTTACATCTGTAAGATTAGCTGCTGCAAAAGTGAGATCCCGGATGATCAGGTTATTAACGCTATCTAATGGCGCTCTGACAAAATCTGTTTTGGGTGCGGTAAGCGGTGCAGTACTGATAGGCACGCCTCCGAAACAGGTTGCGAGTATATTATACGCATGTGCCCTGAAGAATTTTGCTTCGGCGCTTACACTGTTCTTATTGGTAGCTGTCATCCCACCAAGGTTAGGGTTGTCTGCATTACTGATAATGATATTGGCATTATTGATCATCCGATACGCCCATCCCCATGTGAAAGAAGCCGCGCCATCGGTTGAGATCAGCTGGTTATAGTCGTAGTAAGGTATTTCGATCCCTTGTCTTTGTGTCGGTGGAACAAATGCTATATCAGTACCGGCATGCCATACACTCGGCCATCCCTGCGGGTCACTATAACTAAAGAATGTACTCAGGTGGTTATGCAACCCCACAACGGATGCCTCAAAACCAAGTGAGTCGGTCAGCGTCTCGGGAGCATAAGCCGAATACACATCCTCCTCGAGAAAATCCTTTTTGCAGGAGGAGAAGAACTGCAGCCCTGCGCCTACTGCTAATATGATGATAAGATTCTTTTTCATATCTGATAATTTAATTGATCGTTTAACGAAGTGTTACATTGGCGCCAAACACAATGGAGCGTGTGATCGGGTAGTTGTTTGTCCAGTCGCCTGACCCCCTGAATGAGTAGTTATGTTCAGGGTCCCAGCCGATCCAGTCGGTAAAGGTGTAGAGGTTCCTGCCACTGGCATACAATGTGAGGCTACCCAGCCTGAGCTTGTCAAGTATCTTCTGCGAAAAAGTATAACTCAGCGTAACGTCCTTTATCCTTGTGTAACTGTTGTCTGAAGCATACCCATACCCTTTTGAATTGGTGTATGCCAGTGAAGGGCGGGTGTTACTTTTATTCTCAGCGGTCCAATATCCGGTTTCTACAGGTATGTTCATACGTCCTGCTTCATCTGCGTAAGTAAGCGTGACATTATTCTTGATCGCCCCCTGGAATGTCTGGATGAAGATGTTCAGGTGAAAGTTCTTGTAGTGGAAAGTATTGGTCAAACCCCCGATCCATTTAGGTGCAGTTTGCCCAAGTATTACCCTGTCAGCTGCCGTTATTTGTTTATCACCATTGACATCAACAAATTTAAGGTCGCCATCTTTAGCTGTAGGGTCTGTCTGCGAACGATCTTCTCCCGTTTGCCATACCCCTGCCAGTTTATAATCATAGATCACACTAATGGGCTGACCGATGAACCAGCGGTTACCAAGATCATCCTTCTTATCGCCGTACAGATCAACGATCCTGTTCTTGTTAGAAGAAAAGTTGATGTTACTTTCCCATTTGAAATCCTTTGTTGTAATGTTCACAGTACTCAGGGTTACTTCAACACCGGTGTTCTTCGTTTTACCAAGATTATCCAATACAAAGCTGTAGCCGGTAATGATCGGCAGGTTACGCCTCAGGAGTAATCCTTCTGTTTTTGTATTATAAATATCAACAGATCCGGTGATCCTGCTTTTGAGGATGCTAAAATCAACACCGGCATTAAACGTAGTAGCGTTTTCCCAATGCAGGTCGGCATTGCCGAGATTGCTGGCCAAAACCCCGATCGTACTGGCCCCCCCGAAAGGAAATCTCACGGTACCTTCGGTAGTGATCGTTCCGTACACTCCGATTGCCTCGTTTCCGGATTTACCATAAGAACTGCGCAGCTTCAGGTTATCAATCACTTTAATATTTTCCAGGAATCTTTCTTTGCTGATATTCCAGCCAACGGCTACCGAAGGAAATACGCCATATTTATCAGTATTAGCTCCCATTACGGATGAGCCATCACGTCTTGCTGTTACCGTAAGAAGATACCTGCCATCATAAGAATAGTTGATCCTTGCCATCTGGGATACAAGGCTGTACTTATCTCTGTAGGAAGTGGCGGTCTGGGTTGCACCGGCTTCCAGCCTGTTGAATGAAAGTTCGTCATTGATAAAACCGGTAGCAGCAGTACCAGAAGTAAAATAGTTACGTTGCTGTGCACTGTATAAACCGGTAAAATCAAACTGGTGTACTCCCCATGACCGGTTATAGGTCAGGATATTTTCGATCACCCAGTTATTCGTTTCTGAGCTGGAAGCATTGGCCGAGCCAATAGTATTATTGGCATCCCTGCCTGTATAGCTTCCAAAACGGGTGGTAACATACGTATACCCAGCATTGAAACGGTATTTCAAGCCCTTCAGCACTCCAAGTGGTTTTATTTCAACATATCCATTTCCGGTCAGGTTATTACTGCGGTCAGTTCTGTCAGTATTTAATCCAAGAAGCGGATTAGCATACAGCAATTCCGGATACATAGGATATATCTCATAAGCGCCGGTGGAGTTATACAGTGAACCGTAAGGGCTCATGGCTGCTGCCAGGTAAAAATTCGCCCTTCCCCCGTCATAGTTATTATTTGCAAAAGACAATGAAGTACCTGCAGACAAATAATCAGTAATATTCATGTCCAGGTTGGAGCGAAGACTGGCCCGGTGGTATTGATATCCTTTCACTGCGCCTTTCTGCTTCATATAATCACCGGATAAATAATATTTCACTTCCTTTGTTCCGCCCGATATGCTTACATTATGATCCTGGATGATGCCCTGCTGGGTAGCCTCTTTTATCCAATCCACTTTTTTACCTGCATTGTAATTTGCGATCTCGTAGGCATTGGGCAAGATATTGGTTTGCGTCTGGGTGGGGTTTACCTGTTTCCACCAGTCAGCGTATTTCTTTACATAGCCCTCCGGGGTCAGTGGGTCCAGCATGTGAGCTATATTATCAAAACCCATATAGGCATTGTACCGGATGACAGGTTTGCCGGTGGTACCTCTCTTAGTAGTAATAAGGATGACACCATTAGCTCCATTAACACCGTAGATAGCAGTAGCTGAAGCGTCTTTTAGTATTTCGATAGAAGCGATGTCATTCGGATTGATGTCATTTGTAACTGCACCTGTTTTACTGAAAGGCACACCATCCACCACGATAAATGGACCGGTTCCGGCAGAAATGGTATTCTGGCCCCTTACCAGTACAGATGCAGAGCTGCCCGGCACAGATGAAGTTTGAGTAATGGTAACACCTGCAACAGAGCCCTCGATAGCATGCAGCACATTGGTAACAGGTAGTTGCGACAGGCGTGCCTTAGGCACAGAGGCTACAGACCCGGTTACATCGGAACGTTTTCTTGTTCCATAACCTACCACTACTACAGCCCCCAGTTCGCGGTTAGTAGCTACTAATTTTACCTGCATAACCAGATTGAAGTCGGGTGAGACTTCCATAGTTTGATATCCTACGCTACTTATCACCAGCATATCTCCCTCGGATGCGGCTATACTATAAGCCCCCTGGGCATCAGTAGTCGCAGCCACCCTTTTGCCTTTCACCAGTACCGTAGCACTTACCACAGGCTCGCCGGTTTCGGCATCGGTCACAGTACCAGATACACTTTTTGCTTGTCCGAAAGCAGTTAAAGAAGAAAAAAGCAGGAGAAAAAAGCCAGTAAAAAATAAACGGCTGGCCAGCCGGATTGCAGAAGAAATGATCTCATTCGGGAGCTTGGCCCAAATGAACTTGCAGTTCAATTTGTTCATATGACAGCAGTTTGTAATTGAATAAATACAGGAATGGACGTCTTCCCGATTATGACAAGGTAAATGTCATCTCAGAATTTACCGAAGCACGGGGGACAAATGATAAAAAAAGGGGGGTAAATTCTGATCCTGGAAAAGAATTTCAGGCATGACTGGGGTAAAATCGGACAAAAAGGGGGAGTTCTTGAAATAGACCTGCCTTTTGGTCAAAGCAGGGTAAGGGAGTTGTTTTTTACCAACGCAAGACACTTAATGATTATCTACCGGCCTTCCGCCAAGCACTTTGCGGTACCGCTTTACATATTCCGACGGGTTTATACCAAAAAGCTTATGGAACTGCTCCCTGAAATAACGGATATCATTGAAGCCGGTAATATAAGTAACCTCCACAATGGTCTTGTCGGTTGAGATCAGCAACTCGGCTGCCTTGCGCAGGCGCAAATACCTTACAAAGACGTTGACAGTAAGACCGGAGACCATTTTTACCTTTTTGTACAAACTGGGGTGGCTCATCCCGATCTCCTTGCAGAAGGTATGAATAGTGAATTCCGGGTCATCGAGATGATTTTCAACAATCGCCATGCATCTTTCAATAAATTCCTTATGCTCTCCGGCAATATGGGTATTGGGTTTCAGGGTTACGGCATTAAAGAAATATTGCTGCAGCCTGTTGCGCCCTTTCAGGATATTCTGTACACGGGCAATGACCATTTCCTTATCAAAAGGCTTGGTCAGGTAATCTTCGGCGCCGCCTTCTATCCCTTTCAGCCTTGTCTCATCAGACGAACTGGCTGTAAGCAGTATCACGGGTATATGGGCGATCGCTGCGTTCTCCTTTATCCTTTTACATAACTCGATCCCGCCCATCACCTTCATCATCACATCGCTGATGACAATATCGGGTGTTACTTTCAGCACCAGCTCATATCCATCCGTTCCATCATCGGCCTCATATATATTAAATGTACCGGCAAAAATACCCCGGATATAAGCCCGTATGTCGGCATTATCATCTACGATCAGCATAGAAGGAAGATCGGAGGTGAGCTGGTCTATCACCCCGGAGCTATTTCTTCTGACAGGATCTCCATTTATTGCATTACTATTCTCTGCCAGGGGTTCTTCCACTAGTTCATGCAGGATAGTTTCGCCACTTTTGTAATCCTCGCTGACAGCCTGCGAAGCAAAATGCTCTCTGCCTTTCAGCAACAGCAGCCGGAACTCCGTTCCTTTACCCTGCTCACTGGTATAACTGAGTTTCCCGTTATGCGCCTCCGCCAGCTTCCGCGAAACATATAAGCCTATTCCGAATCCCGTCTGCGATGCTTTCTCCTTATTAGCTGCCTGGTAAAACGACTCGAATAGTTTATTGCCCACGTCCGCCGGGATACCACTGCCCGTATCTGTTACCCTGATGCTGATATCCTTTTCCTGCTCCGCTATTTCCATAGCTATTTTACCTCCGGCACCGGTGTACTTAAAAGCATTGGAGACCAGGTTGAATAATATGATCTCGATCTTCTCTTTATCGGCATAGATAAATACTTCATGATCCGGTTTATTGAAAGAGAAACTGATGCTTCTTGCCAACGCATGCTGACTGAAACTGAGGTATACTTCCTGGCATATTTCAGTCATGTCAAAACGTTCGATCCGCATCTGTTCGTCCACCGATTCTACTTTTCTGAACAAAAGCAGCTGATCCACCAGGCTCAGCAGCCTCCGGGCATTACGATAGATCATGGACACATCCCTGCCGGCCTCCTCCTCATTGCTTTTTCCTTTGATCATCTCTTTCAGGGGATTGATGATCAGGGTCAGTGGTGTCCTGAACTCATGCGAGATATGTGTGAAGAAGGATATCTTCCGTTCTGCCAGCTCTTTTTCCTTTTCCTTTTCCAGGCGGGCCAGCCTGATCTCGTAACGCAGCCTTTCCTGTCTTTTGTTATATAATATATAGAGGTAAACAGCGGCGCCAAGAACAAGAGCATATAAGCCATAAGCCCACCAGGTACGGTACCAGGGAGGCAATACATTTACCTGGAGCAAGCGGGTCTCCTCACTCCATACCCCATCGGCATTGGTCACTTTCACTTTAAAAACATAATTCCCTTCCTGGAGTCTTGAATAATTCGCCGTCCGTGCATTGTTTACATCATTCCAGTTCTTATCCCATCCTTCCAGCATGTATGCATACTTTATTTTGTCGGCGCTGCTGTACTCGATTGCAACAAAGTCAAGTGAAATGGTGGCTCTGTTGAAGGGAACCGTGATCAGTTCAGTTTTTCCCGCATTCTTCCTGCTGGTATAGGAACTGTCTTCTTCCAGCGGGGTGTTATTGACCTTTAGCCCGGTCAGAAAGATACGGGGTGTCTCTTTCCTGTCATACACACTGTCAGGATAGAAAATGTTATACCCTTTTATACCTCCGAAAAGAAACTCGCCATTTGCCAGGGCCAGTCCTGCATTAAAACTGAATTGATTGCTTTGCAGTCCGTCCGACTGAGAAAAATTCCTGAAGGTCCCCGACCCGGTATTGAACCGGCTCAGCCCATTGTACGTGCTTAACCATAAATTCCCCTTTTCATCTTCCAGCATACGTAATATAGTATTACTGGGAAGCCCCTCGGCAGTGGTGTATCGCCGGTAGGTACCATTTTTCCTGTCAAACAACAGCAAGCCACCTCCTTCCGTGCCTATCCAGAAATTCTTGTCCTTATCTTCCCGGATACAACGAACCGGGTAACCGATATAGAATGTCTGATGCTTTTTTTGCAACCGGTCAATACGCACAAGGGAGTTGTAATTGCCTCCCCAGAAATTGCCCTGCATATCTTCAGCAAGACTTTGAATGTTTATTATTTTGTCATCAAAGAGTTCGAATCCGTTAGTACTCCTGTTGAACAGGTACAATGTGCCATTATTGGTAGTGCTGGCCCATAATTGCTTTTGCGCATCCTCGTACATCAGCCATACATTATTCTCTTCTGCGTTGGTAATGGGATTAAAACAGGTAAAATGTTCAAACCTGCCGGATCGTTTCTGAAACCGGTTGACCCCGCCGAACCAGGCCGATACCCATATGTCATTGTTACGGTCCCGGAGGATACTGGTGATGAAATTGCTGCTTACTGAATGTTCATTGGCAGCGTTACTGGTATATGAAGTGAATGTGTTCTTGTCGCGGTCCCAGTAACGAAGCCCGGCACCATCTGTACCGATCCATACATTGCTTTTTTCATCTTCGCAAAAAGAAAGAATAAAATTATTGATGATACTGTTTTGCCCCGGGCCTGTATAAGTAATATGCCTGAAGGAACTCGTCCGGGATTGAACGACATTGACCCCTCCTCTTAATGTGCCAATCCATTTTCTTCCATCGGCATCTTCATAAAAAGCATATACGGCATTACTGTTGACCAACGGAGTTCCTTCTGCAGATACATACGGGATAGCTTTGGTGGCCGCATAGGGCAATAACCATACACCTCCCCCATCTGTGGCCAGCCATACTGTGTGGTTTTTATCTTCAAATATTCCGGCCACCCTGTATTTTGACGGCATCAGGTTTTCTGAATACGTATTATGGCTGGTGCTATATTTATACAGGCCATGCACATTCCCAATCCAGAGATCCCCCTTCTTATCAGGTTTCATACAATCCGCCTGTTTCACTGAATTATTGACGAGTTCCAGTTTATTTGTTCTCAGGTCAAGCCGGCAAAGCCCCGCCTGCTGTACAAATACCCACGCTATTGGCTCTGAAGGATCGGCCTCGATCGCAGTCACTGTGTAATTACCTTCATGACCTTTGAAAAAATAAAAGGGTATCTGTGTACCAACGATGCTATTGTTCTCAAATACTATCAACCCATTACTTTGAGTACCGGCAAGCACCAGCCTGTTCTTTTCTAACGAACGGACCATACCTACTCCTTCTTTGATGGGTTGTAACATCCCTGTACCCTGGTCTTTGAAGCGCAGGCCGGAAAAAATGGTACCCGACGGACTATAGATACTGATGCCCCTTGACGTACCTATCCATATATTGCGATGAACGTCTCCGTCAATTGAATAGATATGATTGTCGCTGAGTGAAGTGCTGTCGCCAATACTATTGCGGAATACCCTGAATGAGTAACCATCGTAGCGGTTCAGCCCGTCGTAGGTGCCAAACCACATAAATCCATTATGGTCCTGGTATATACATGTTACTGCATTATTGGACAATCCCTGTTCAATACCAAGATGTCGTACAATATAGGGGTCACCTGCATAGACAGATACAGATAATACAGTCAGAAGCAAGATCAATGATCGCCGGCAGAACATACAGCAACTCTGAATAAGCGGTCAAGTTAAGTAAATCTCCCTGATCAGCCATCATGCAGAATCAAGCATCCCGATATAAACCGCAAGACAGTATCCACCTCCTGTCATGCTGCAAAATCGCGGTATATACCCGGTATGCTTGTCCTGCGTATCCCGCTGAAAACATGGGATCGGGACAGCTCGTGACAGTTGCTGCATCATTGATCTGTTTAACGATGATAAAACCGCTATTTCCTGATTTTATTCCTGCAAAAGGCAAACATTCGTCATACTCCGGGTCTTTCTCCGTCAGTAGGTTTGCTCCTGTTACTATGAACCAGGTTTTATTTAAAAAACAGCTTTCACAGGATGTATTCCTGATGCGGCTGCATGCCCCGCTGATCGCTGAAGAAAGACAGGCAGGACAATTCATTATTCTGCAAACGGATGATGAATTTGGTGAACGTATCCCCCTTACCATTGCTGATGCTGATACGACAGAAGGTTCTGTCACGATCATCTTCCAGGTAGTGGGCAAGACCACCAAACACCTGGCGACCTTTGAACCGGGCGATGAACTGCCAGCCCTCGTTGGTCCATTGGGAAAACCTACTCATATTGAAAATTTCGGGAAAGTGGTCTGTGTCGGCGGTGGTATCGGTGTTGCCCCCTTGCATCCTATCGCACAGGCATTGAAAAAAGCAGGTAATCATGTCACGATCATAACAGGCGCCCGGACAAAAGAGCTGATCATCCTTGAAAAAGAAATGCAGGCGATAGCCGATGAGTTCATCGTTTGCACAGATGACGGCTCCTATGGCAGGAAAGGACTGGTGACCGCTCCTTTGAAAGAATTATGTGAAAGAGAATTGAAGCCGGATATGGTGATCGCCATCGGGCCCCCGGTCATGATGAAATTCTGTTCGGAGACCACGAGACCGTATCATGTTTTCACACAGGTATCATTGAATACGATCATGGTGGATGGTACGGGCATGTGCGGAGGCTGCCGGGTGAATGTGGGTAAAGAAGTAAAATTCGTTTGCGTAGACGGGCCGGAATTCGATGGCCACCTGGTTGATTTCGACAACATGATCTCCCGGCTAAATGCTTACAAAGAGATAGAACGCAACCACTATAAATGTTTTGTCGAAAAAGCTTTCAGCGAAAAAGAACAGGAGGTAAGAATATGAGCTATAAACCGGCAAATGAACTGCAGAAGGAAGCACAGTGCCTGTTAGATGAATACCTGTCAAAGGTGACATCACTGAAAGTAAAAGAAAGACAAAAGATACCTGCCCAGGAAATGCCGGTACAGGATCCTGAACAACGTTCCCGCAATATGGCAGAAGTAGCACTCGGTTACAGTTTTGAACAGGCAAGAGTAGAAGCCATGAGGTGTCTGCAATGTGTTAAAAAGAACTGCATGGAAGGCTGCCCGGTGAAAATTGATATTCCCCGTTTCATTGATCATATTGCGAAAGGAGAGTTTGAACAGGCGATTGCAGTAGTAAAAGAAACTACATTATTGCCGGCGGTATGTGGCAGGGTATGCCCGCAGGAAAAACAGTGCCAGTTGCATTGCACACTGGGCAAATCGTTAAAGGATATTGATAAGTCAGTGGCTATCGGCAGGCTTGAACGCTTTGTTGCCGACTGGGAAAGGATACACAACAAAACCATTATACCCGCTGTAAAAACCTCAACAGGAAAAAAGGTAGCTGTGATCGGAAGCGGACCGGCAGGACTGGTCGCTGCAGCAGATTGCAGAAGGGAAGGTCATCATGTCACCATCTTTGAAGCCTTTCACAAACTGGGAGGTGTATTGCGCTATGGTATTCCCGAATTCCGCCTGCCAAACGATATAATAGATAAAGAGATCGAAACGTTGAAAGCAATGGGTGTGGAGATCAGAACAAATTTTGTTGTCGGCCGCACCAGGAAGCTCACTGACCTGTTGGAAAAAGATGGCTACGATGCTGTGTTTGTAGGTACCGGCGCAGGGCTCCCGATCTTTATGGGCATAGAAGGAGAAAATCTTGTCGGTGTTTTTTCCGCCAATGAATACCTGACCCGTGCCAACCTGATGAAAGCATTTGACAGGAAAGCAGACACACCGATCTATCCTTCCAGGAATGTGGTGGTACTTGGCGGCGGTAATGTCGCTATGGATGCATCCAGGATGGCTAAGCGTCTGGGCGCTGAAAAAGTTTACATAGTGTACAGGAGAAGCGAAAATGAAATGCCGGCACGGAAAGAAGAAGTGTTACATGCTAAAGAGGAAGGTGTCGAATTCCTGCTATTGAGGAATGCAAAAAGAATACTCGGTGATGAACAGGAACGTGTAAAAGGGATCGTGTGTCTTCAATATGAATTAGGCGAACCGGATGCATCCGGAAGGCGATCTCCTGTTGAAATACCCGGCAGTGAATTTATTCTTGATGCGGATACAGTGATAGTAGCAGTAGGCAACGGAAGCAACCCGTTGATCAGCCAGACAACACCCCAGCTATCTGTCAGCAAAAGAGGCAATATCATAGTAGATGAAACGCAGAAAACATCTATGAACAAAATATTTGCTGGCGGCGATATTGTACTTGGTGCAGCTACAGTCATACTGGCTATGGGCGAAGGAAGAAAAGCAGCAGCTGCGATCAATAAGATGCTGACCCAGGTTCACGGGTAAAACAGAGAAAAGGAGAAAATCCTGATACCGGGAGTATCAATACCTGAATACCTCCCTGATCTTCGACATGAACATCTCTTTCCTTCTCCGGCTCACTTCGATCTCTGCATTGTCGCTCATGATCACCATTCCGCCTTCTCCCCGCTGGTATTCCTTTACATGATGCAGGTTGATGAGGAAAGATTTATGGACACGCAGAAAAGAAGTGTCTTTCAGCAGGCTGTCGTACTCGATAAGTGATTTGGAGACCGTAACTGTTTTTTTATTCTCCAGGTGAAAGATCGTATAGCTCCGTTCTGCTTCACAGTAAACGATCTCGTCAAGTTTCAATACAATAAACCCTTTCAGGGTAGGAAGACATAAACGCATCTCTGCAGGCCGGCCACTCTTGCTGAGATTATACATCAGCGTCTCCGTAATATCCTCCTTCCTGCCGGCCTCCAATCTTTTTTCCACCCGTTGCACTGCTTCTACCAGCCTGTCCTCATCTACCGGCTTCAATAAATAATCAGCCGCACTATACTGCAATGCCTGCAGCATATATTCATTATGCGCTGTAACGAATATTACTTCAAACTGCTTATCCGGTATCTCGGTCAGCAGATCCAGCCCGCTTTTGCCCGGCATCTGTATATCGAGGAAAACGACATCCGGATTCAGTTCTTCAATATATTGCCTGGCCTTGTCTGCACTGGAGGCGGTAGCTTCCACAGATACCTGCGGGCAATGTTTTTCCAGCATTTTCTGTAATGTGCGGATACCATCGGGTTCATCATCCACCAGTATTGCTTTCATAACTATATTTTACATGTTTATACAATTGAATTGCAGTATCACTTTTGTACCGCTTCCGTTTGCTCCTGTACTTTTCAGATCGGTGATCTCGAGCGTACAGTCCGTATCATATTTTTCGTTCATGATCTTGATCCTCTTTTGCAGGTTCTCCAGCCCCATTGACTGGTGAGAGGGTCTTGCTGTTTGCTTGAGTTTTTCTGACTGCCGGATCCCGATACCATTGTCCTCGATCGTGCAGGTGATCTTCTGCTGATCCTGGCTGAAACCAATGACCACTTTTTTATCATCTGCCGAGGGTAACAGGCCATGCCAGATGGCATTCTCCACCAGGGGCTGTATCATCAGTGAAGGGATCGCTGTTTCGCAGGCATCAATATTATCCTCCGTGATGATCTTATAGGTAAATGAATCATCAAAACGCAACCGCTCCATTTCGAGATAGGTCTCCAGGTATTTGATACTCTCATCCAGCGTAACAAATGCATCTTTTGAATGATTGAGTGTCATCCGGATCATCAGGGCAAACTTGCTCAGGTAGCGTGACGCTCTTTCATTATCTCCATCCAGGATCATCCGCTTGATACTGTTCAGTGCATTGAAAACAAAATGCGGATTCATCTGTGCCTGCAGTGCTACCAGTTTTGCCTCCGCCAGCTGCTCATTGATGTTCGCCAGTTCCAGGTGCTTTACTTCCAGTGTTTGCTCCGACTCCAGCTGTTTCAGTTTATTACCGATCAGCGTGGCAATCGTGGTCAGTATCTTCAGGTCCCTTTCTTTAAAATAATTCAATTCGTGATGCTCGGAATCAATGATCCCAAGCAATTTATTATTGTGAATGATGGGTACACATATTTCACTTAACCGGAACATCTCATCCATCCGGTAGCGGCTGTCCTTTCTCGTATCCGGAATCAGCACGGGCAGCATGGTCCGCATCACATACCCTACTACGCCCTGGCCGGGCACCACATCGAAGACATGGCTCGCTATGTATTCCGGGTTTCCCTTCGGACCAAAGGCCGCTTTTTGTACCATCTTCGTTTTATCCTCATTCCACAGGTAGATCATACAATCCACATAATTCATCCGCCCGATCAGGTTACGGGCCACATCCCAGAGCACCTCATCCGTTGTCCTTTTTCCTGCCAGGGAAGAAGAAAAATAATTACTGATCTGCTCCAGCTCGAACTGGCTTTTATAATCATCGGCGATCAGTTTCTGTATATGCGTTTTCTCCATTTCCTTTTTCCGTGCCGCTCCTGTTCGCCAGGTTACAAACCAATACAATAACGCAGGAACCGCAACGAACAGCAAAATAATGAACCAATCCCTTTTCCAGAAAGGCGGTAAAACAACGATACTGATCTCTTTAACCTGCGGTGGCCATCGGTTATCTAACGAAAAGACCTTTACCTGTACCCGGTGTGTGCCAGGAGACAAATTGGATATATTGAAAGAAGGCTGGCTGGCTGCAGGTTGCCAGGGCGTAGTCTCATCTTTATAAATACGGTAAGCGAAGCCCTGGTTATAGCCATCCGAAAAATTGATGCTTCCGGTCGTGATCATGATCTCATTATCCCGCCAGGAAGTAGTGATGGTATGGCCGGGCAAAAAATCATTTCGCTTATTACTGATCACCAGGTTTTCTATGAAAACACGGGGCGGGGATTTTCTCCTGAGTATATCAATTGGATTGAACCGTACAATGGCCGTAGAATAACCGATATATAATTGTGCTTCCTCTTCATCATAAAAAAAACGGGCGCCTTTTACTACCGGCATTTCCGGGAACCCATCTTCTTTTCCAAAGCTGACTATCTGTGATGTGCGGAGGTCCAGGCAGGCGATACCGGAATAGCCGGCCAGCCAAAGCTGGTTACCCACTACGATCATGGATGCGATATTATCATCCGGCAAACCGTGGCTGCGGGTGAAATGCCGATAGGTGCCTTTATCAATATCATAACCGGTAAGTCCGTTATTGTTACTGTTAAACCAGATAGTATTGTACGAATCAATTACCATAGAGCCGATCTGCTTGTCGGGCATTTTTATGAACGGAAAGGAATCAAGAAACAGGTCAAAGCTATCCAGCACCGTATTATATCTTGCCAACCCATGACCTGCCATCCATATATGACCTGCTGTATCTTCGGTGATCCAGAAAGGAACACTCAGCAAGCGGTCAAGGTTAGGGATCACGGTAAATTCTTTTGTACGGGTGCTGTATTTGTAGATCATACCGGAACTGATCCAGATATTGTCTTTACGGTCCCTGTATAGATCGCTGGTCCAGGAGCCCGGCAATACCCAACCAGGCGGATCGAGTTTTTTTACTTTATGCGTAGCCTCATCAAACGATAACAAGGGACCAAGCGTGCCGATCATCAGCGTGGAGGGGTTGATCCGGGCCATGGCCCGTACATGATTAACCCGGTATTCTTCTACGTTAAAAAAAATATGTTTGTCCAGTTGCAATGTCTTTTTATCAAACACAAAGAGCCCGGCATCACCCCTTGCACCGGCAAACACTTTATTACCTGAAACAAATATATCATCAAGATAGATATTAGGGAACCTGTCCTCGATACCTGCAGGCAATGCAGCTACCTGTAAAAAGGCCCGCCGGGGATTCTGCCGGAATAGTCCCCTGCTGGTAGCGACCCACAGGCTCCTGTCCTTGTCCTTTAACAATCCCGTACAGAGATATGCCCCGAAATATTTTGCCGGGTAGAGCTTTAGAGCGCCTGATGCAGAATTTAATTGCATCTTAAAGAAACCGGAATTGTGGCCTGTAATATAAAAAATGGTATCACTGATCATTGCCAGTTTGCTTCGCCAGCCAAACTCAGTCCTTAACAGTGACAAAGGCGAACGGGAAACGGTCTTCTTATTTGCGGCCACATCTATATACAAAATGGTATCGCTATCCGATTTGAGTACAATGAATTTTCCGGGAGCCGGCTGAAAGAACTGGCAATCTTTCGCAGGATATTCGCTGAACTCGTCGAAGAGCGGGCAATCACTGTGTCCCATCTTCCTGACCTGCTTCTTCCCTTTATCATAGATAAACAGCCCCCCTATGGAAACGATCAGCAGCCTGTTCTTATCCAACTCAAAAAGCCCCCTTCCAAAATAAAAGTGAGTGACCGGCACCTCTTCCTCACTGTAAAAATCAAATCGGGATACCAGTGTATAGTTCTTATCATAATGATAGAAACCTGACCGCGACAGGATATAAACATGGCCCTCCTTATCTCCCATCGCATTTACGATCATGTTGTACTTGAACTGGTACTGTTTATTATGATAGGGTATCAGCACGTTGCGGGCAAGTCCTGTTTTGGTATCCTCGATATGCACGCCTCCGCTGAAAACAGCCAGCCGGCGGTCATCAAGCCAGTTCATGCCTGCAACGTCATTGGCAGGGAGTGAAAGGCTGTCGCTATTGCTGCGAAACTGTACAAACCGGGTACCATCAAAACGATTCAGCCCGTAAGAAGTACCGATCCACATATAACCCGCCGAATCCTGTGCGATCGCCGTTACCGCATTATGCGACATTCCTTTTGCCGTAGTATAGTGATCGAACCTGTCTTCAGCAAGCTCTTGCCCTGGCAAATAGCCTGCCTGCAGCAGTGATACAAATAATAATATCAATATGTGCCGGGAATTCATCTGTTGTGAACGGAATGTTTTGCTATTAAAGGTACTTACTTGTTTGACAGAAATATTCCTGCAGATCAGGCTGTTCGTCCATAGCTGCCGTTGGGAGAACCAGCCCCTCCATTCAACAGGCCGGCAAGACGGATAGTGAAAGGGGAATACCAAAATATTTTTTTTATGGCCTCCCGTTTGGAAAAAGAAATCCACCGGTTGAAAAGGGGGTATGAAAACGGGCTTTCAGTGACCCTATTTTCGACACCGCAAATGACAATCACTTTCCTGTTGTATCATTTGCTAAGCAGATCATATAAAAAGAAGACCATTTACCATTAAACCGGATCGTCATGAAAAAAGTATTTTGTGCAGTACTACTGCTGTCACCTGTCATGATCACCTATGCACAAAACATAGGTATCGGAACAGCAACGCCTAACAACTCTGCTGCGCTGGACATTACGCATACTTCCAAAGGGTTGCTGTTGCCGAGAATGAGCACCTCTGCCATCAACGCTATTACTAATCCTGCCAAAGGATTAATGGTGTATGATTCAGTGGCCAACCAACTGATGGTGAACATAGGAACAGCAGGCTCAAAGAACTGGCAAACCATTGCATCCAACAGTAACTGGAATCTCAGCGGCAACAGCGGTACCAATATCGTCACCCAGTTTGTCGGCACTAACGACAATCGTCCTTTGCGTTTCCGTGTAAATGGGATCAGAGCAGGTGAACTGAATCCAGCTTTAGGGAATGTCCTTTGGGGACTTCGTGCCGGAGAGTATAATACCACCGGCTACAGCAATGTGGCGATCGGGACAGACGCACTGAAACTGAACAGCGTACGGTCAAACCTTGTAGCTATCGGCGACTCTGCCTTACTTAATAACGGCACGGGAGCCTTGGCAGGCGAAGCATTTTTTAATACAGCCATCGGTTCAAAATCATTGTACTCCAATACAAGGGGCAGCTACAACACAGCCGTGGGTACCCACGCTCTTTATTCCAATACTACCGGCAACAGAAATGTAGCCATGGGGGGCTTTGCACTTTCTGGTAATTACACCGGCAGCAGTAATACGGCAACAGGATATGAATCACTGCTGTTCAATGCCACGGGTAATTATAACACAGCTAATGGTCATCAATCACTTTTTAATAACAGCGGAGGAGTTAGCAATACAGCTATGGGCGCAGCTGCATTATACGCTAACATCAATGCAAGCAATAATACGGGCTTAGGCTACCGGTCACTGGCAGCCAACATCGAAGGCAATTATAATACCGCTACCGGCTCCCTGTCCCTTATGTCTAATATCATCGGGGCAGAGAACACGGCTACTGGAACCGGGTCCCTTCTGTCGAACACAACCGGGTCAAATAATACAGCTATCGGCAATGCCTCCCTTTATACTAATAATATCGGTAATAATAATACAGCAGCCGGTGGCCGGGCACTTTATTATAACACTACCGGGTCAGGAAATACAGCCGTTGGTTCATCTTCCATGTTATCGAACATCACGGGGCAATATAATACGGCAGTAGGAGAAGGTACTTTATTTTATACCACCTCTTCACAATTCAATACGGCCGTCGGCTATAATGCAGGGAACTATTACAATATGGGTTATAATAATACATTTATCGGCGCCTACGCCACCGGGAACCAATCAGGTCTGTATAATTGTGTGGTCATTGGCGAATCAGCAGTGGCTACTGCCAGCAACCAGGTAAGACTGGGAAATATCTACACTTCTTCCATCGGGGGCTATACCAACTGGAGCAATATCAGCGATGGTCGCTTCAAAAAAAATATACAGGAGAATGTAAAGGGACTTGACTTTATCATGAAACTGCGGCCTGTCACCTACCAACTGGACCTATCCTCTCTTCGCCAAAAACGGGCTATCAACGACACCCTTAAAAAGGCAGATGATGAGAAATCACTCAGGGAAAAAGAAAACATGATACAATCCGGCTTTATCGCACAGGAAGTAGAACAGGCTGCCAAAGACCTGGGCTATGATTTCAGCGGGGTGGATAAACCAAAGAACAGTAACGACGTATATGCCCTCCGTTATTCAGAGTTTGTTGTTCCCCTGGTAAAAGCTATCCAGGAGCAACAGGTAATGATCGAGTCACTGAAAAAAGAGATCAGGGATCTGAAAGCGGAAGTACATACAACCAAAGGAACAAAAAGCGCAGATCATTAAACTGGAAAAACTGACCACTGAACTGAAAAACCATTTCGTTTATTATTTAATCATAACCATTAAAATCAATTACGATGCAAACAAAAGAAGTACAGGGAAAGCTATGGAGTACCGCTCCTGCTGACTGGGCAAAATACCTCGAGCCTACTTTTATTCCTATGTATAAAGAAGTACTGAAAGAACTTCAACCCGATGAAGAAAAAATGCTGCTGGATGCCGGCTGCGGGTCAGGCCTCTTCCTGAGTATGGCAGCAGCAACAGGCGCCGCCATTCACGGCATGGATGCAGCACAGGGGCTGTTAGCCATGAGCAAGAAAAGAGTACCTGCCGCTACGTTGCTGATCGAAGACCTCGAAGCCATTCCTTTTGCGGATGATACTTTCGATATGGTCACCGGCTTTAATTCTTTCCAGTATGCGGGCAGTTTTGAGAATGCACTCGCCCAGGCAAGAAGAGTGACAAAGAAGAAAGGCAAAGTGGTGATCGGTATATGGGGCAAAGAAGAAGATTGTGATGCAGGCGCCGTGTTAAAAGCTGTCGCTTCATTATTACCACCACCGCCACCGGGCACACCCGGCCCCTTTGCACTGAGTGAGGACGGGAAAGTAGAAGCGATCTGTCAATCGGTCGGACTGAAAGTAATAAAGAAAAAGAGTGTTTTCTGCCCCTGGCAGTTCTCCGGTACAGATGCCCTGCTGCGGGGTTTTCTCTGCACGGGTCCCTGTGTAAAAGCTGTACAGGCTGTTGGTGAATCCACGGTAAAAAAGATGATCACCGGCAGTGCACAGCCCTTCAACCTGGCCGATGACATTTATTATATGCAGAACTATTTCACCTTCTTTATCACAGAGAAGATCTGATTCATTCCGCAACATTAACCATTAAAACCTTTTATTATGAAAAAGATGATCATTCTGAGTTTACTTATTTTATCAGCCGCCATATTGAATGTGGCCTTTGCCAAAAGACCTGTTGGTTCGGTAACGGAAGACGGCGCATCCCCTATCACCACGTTGGTCATTAATGCCAGCGTCACGGTGGTATTGGTCAACTATGATAATGCCTTACTCGAAATGGCCGGCCACGGCACGTTCACTGATCTCGTCACTCTTTCACGGAGAGGAGATACGCTGGTGATCGGCTCGCCGAAAAAGAGAGACCTGAAAGAAGATGGAACGATCTATGTGCCCGCCGGGGAGCTCCGGGATATCCGGATCAACAGCGCTGCCAGCGTTACTTCGCTGCAGGCACTGCAGGTTCCCAGGCTAAACGTGGTCGTCAACGGTGCCTGTCATTTTTCCATTTCCAATATCGGCGAACTGAATGTGACAGGATCTGATACTTATGCTGTTGATCACGATACATCGGTACGCCCTGTTCCTTCCGGTCTTTATGGAAGAAGAACAAAAGAGAAACAATTCTGACCGGGACACAGACCGGGTAACGGAATGAGTATAATATATACTATCCATGAAAGACCCCTTAACGGTATGAAGTACTCCTGCATGGCGCAGATACAATATTTGGACGGATGCAGATACCAGTGATTCCCGATGCAGGCAGGAGAAGGCATGAACGATGAGCGTTTCGGACAGGTTTTCATAAAACGAGCATAGCGATCAGTCATCCTGCCGCAAAGGGAAAAACAGACAGCCTGCCGGGTAACCTGGCAGGCTGTTATCATTTAACCGGCAAACTATTTTACTTCGCTGCGGCAACGATCATTTTCTCCAAAACCTTTATGTCAATATCCTCCAGTTTATTGATATAAAGGCAACCGGCGCCGGTTTTGTACTTGCCTAATTTTTTCAACGCATCGGCATGGCGCTTCAGGTCCACCAGGTGTAATGACAAATTAGCTTTTCTTGGGGAAAAGCCAATTTTGAACCAGTCCACTTCCCTGCCGGTAGCGGGGCTTTTATAGCGTACATTTCCAAAACCTATCATAGAACTGCCCCACATTTTCGGTTTTTCTTTCATAGCTTTTTCCATCAGCTTAAGTACCACATGACTGTCCTTTCGTTTTTGTTCATCTGCAATACTGTTAATGAAATCTTCAACACTTGAAGAAGTAGGCTGGGTTTTAATGATGGCGAGTTTTGCCATGAGGGGTAGTTTTAGTTAAAAAGTTGTGTACTTCCGGAGTTTTTTACTGTTAGATACTCCCCTTATATTCTTCAATGAAGACTTTGTCCTTATTGGCATTTATAAAATCCATACTTTTTTTGAAGTCGGATTGAATGTTTGGCGTCAAATATTTTATCCAACCTGAATTTTCCTCTTGTCTGAAGTAAGCATACAGTGCAAGAGCATAGCCCCACTCTTTTTGTTTTAAATATCCAATACTATTGTGCCCATAACTGTCAAATGATTTGCTTTCCTTGAAAGCTGAGTTGGCATTGAATATTCCTAATCCAAAAACAACTGGTGTCAGGTCCGTTAATTGCTCATCATTAAAATCAAGTCTCTTTTCGCCTAATATTTTAATATGAGAAAACTCATGCGCAAGTGTTGCAACAAGATTCTCGGGGTCAGTCAAATTCCTTTTCTCAATGAAGATGTCATACCTGCCATGCTCATCCTTATCAAAATACAAGCCCGCAGCAATTTTTTCATCACTGTCCTTATCCACCTCAGTCCAGATTCTATGCCCAAACTCATTGCTGAATTCCTGGATATTTTGTTCATAGGTGTCAAGTTTTATTTCATTAATGTCAATCTCCATTTGCCTGGCCACTATCTCTGCCGTCTTTGTCAATGATTCTATTGAACCGTCATAACGGATAGGAAAATGTTCAGGTGAAGGGTGGAGCATTGGTTTCGTCGCAACATTATCGTGTCCAAACTGTGTTGTCAGCCACAAGAATGAGTTTTCCATCCAGAGTCTCATCTCAGGATCAATCGGGCATTCATTACTATTTTTCTTTGAAAATAGTCCAAACATAATAGGATGATAATGTGCGATGCCAATTCGCCGATTGGCACCGCTTCTTTTCCCAAATCTAAATAATTATCTCACAGGCTGAACGAGTGAAATGGCGCCTGTCTTAATTTACGTTTGAGCTGACTGCCCCAGTATTTTCTTTATCAGTACGATCTGTCCTAAATGATAATGATTATGCTCAATGATACCGCAGATATTGCGATAATAGTTGCCGTATTTCTTATCTGAAAAATCTTCCCATAGTTTAGTTTCCGGCAATTGCTCCACGAGAAGGGCAAACTGCTCCGCATCGGCGAATGTCTTTTCTTTCAACTGCTCCCAGTCACCCGGCGATTGAATGGGCGGCAGGTCAAAACTGTATTTATCACTGGCATCCAGCGGCCGGCCCTGTAATACGTTGAGCACGGCGCTGACATAATAACCCATGTGATACATCAGCAGAGCGATCGTATTTAAAGAATGTACCCGGGTAGTGGCCTGCTGCCAGTCCACTCCGTCAAGCTGATCCTTCAGGTTGGAACTGGTCCAGTTGCCGCCCATATAAACGGCCCTGAAATGCTGCGCTATCTGTTCAGAGAGGTTCATAAACGAAGATGGGTTGCCGGCGGCGCCGGCTATCATGGAAGATAACGAATTGAAATTATCAGTCGTTATTCAGCGACCGGTATTTTTTGGGCGACATCCCGATGATGGTACGGAAACGCTTGGAAAAATAATACGGGTCGTCAAAACCCATACTAAAGGCAATATCCTTTACTGAACGGTTGGTAAAATCTAACTGCTGGCAGGCCTTCTGCATCTTCATCTGCACAAAATAATCTATCGGCGCATAGCCGGTCTTCTGCTTGAAGAGGTTGGAAAAACGGGAAACGGAATAATTATACTGCTTGCTCAGTTCATTCAGCGAGATATTATCATTGATATGTTCCTGCATATATAAAATAGCGCTGTCCACGCAATCCGCCTTTTCGTTGGCAGACGTTTCATAATGCCGGGAGTTATAGATAAACAGGGTAAGGAATTCGGACAGGCACATATTGGCAAAAAGCAGGTTGTCTATACTGTATCCCAGTTCCAGTGTTTTATAGATCTTGGTGAACAGCGGAACGATGTCGCCATTATTCTTTATATAGAACGGCTTGAAATGTTTCTGTACCGCCTGTATCTTATTCAGCTCGGGCAGCGAATCGCCGCCGAAATGGATCCAGTAAATACTCCAGGGATGGTCAGGACTGCTGCCATAGGCATGTTCTGTGTTCTGCGGCAGGATAAAGAACTCATTGGGGTTTACTTCAAAATGCTGGCCGTCTATTTCATACCAGCCATGCCCGTCCACGCAATAAAAAAGAAAATTCTCGGATAACCCTTTCTTCCGGTACGTATAGTGGTCCTTTGCCTTAGGATAATAGCCGATGGAACAGATATGAAGATGCTGCAGCAACAGGTTGCTGTGCACCCTTGACTTCAGGATGGTTTTGGGTATCTCGATACGCTGGCGTCCAAGTCCATACCAAATATTCTTATGCGAGCCTTCCTTGCTGTCCTTTTCTTTCATATTGCAAACTATCCTTATTTCACCGGGTAAATTACTGAAAAGTTTCAAACCACCGCCGGTTAACAGGGTAATAGGCCAATTTGTAATTCACCGCATAGGCACAGTAGAAACATAGGGTCACATAGTTTGACCCCCTATGTGTGGTCTATGTGCCTATGTGGTGAAAATAAACGAAGAATTCAGGCTAACCCGCTACTATCAACAGTACCGGACAGGTAAATTGTCCCGATCAGTTATTTTCGTAACCTGTTATTAAAACCTATTTCAAATGATTGCTTTCCACAGTATGAACAGATCCCTCCTGTTATTGGCCACCTTTGTCATTATCAGTCACGCTTTGTCCGCCACGGTAAAACTGCCTTCGTTCTTCAGCGATAATATGGTACTGCAGCAGCAGACCGATGCTGCTATCTGGGGATGGGCAAAAGCTAATGCCACCGTGCAGGTAGTGACTTCCTGGAATAAAAAGAAATATGCGGCAAAAGCAGGCGCCGATGGCAAATGGAAAACAAAGATCAGCACTCCTGCAGCTGGCGGCCCTTATGAAATAACCATCAGCGAAGGGAACACGATCATCCTCCGCAATGTACTGATCGGCGAAGTATGGTTTTGCAGCGGGCAATCCAATATGGAAATGCCGATGAAAGGTTTCAGGGACCAGCCCATACTCGGGTCAAATGATGCGATCTTCAACTCAGCAAATGATAACATCCGCATCTATACAGTACCCCGCTCTGTACAGAATGAACCACAGGATACAAGCAAGCATTCTTCCTGGAAAACGGCCAAACCGGAGGACATCAGTAATTTCTCCGCCACTGCATATTATTTCGGAAGGATATTATACCAGCAACTAAAAGTTCCAGTGGCATTGATCAACGACAGTTATGGCGGCTCACCTGCCGAAGCTTTCATGAGCAGGGAATCCCTGAAAGATTTTCCCGATATTAAAATACATGCCCCCGGCAGTACGGAAAAACTCAACAACAAAAATGCCACTACCTTATATAATGGTATGATCCGTCCGATCATTGGCTATACGATCAAAGGCTGTATCTGGTACCAGGGCGAAAGCAATAACGGCCGTCCGGATGAATACGAAAAACTATTCCCGGCCATGATCGCATTATGGCGTAATGAATGGGGCCAGGGAAACTTTCCCTTTTACTTTGCACAGATCGCTCCGTACACCTACAGTACTTACTCATCCGGTACCTGGAATGAAAAAATGAATTCCGCTTACCTGCGGGATGCACAACGCAGGGCATTGGATAAAACACCAATGAGCGGCATGGTGGTATTGATGGATAACGGTGAAGAAAGAAACATTCACCCGGCAGATAAAGAGAAAGTCGGCAAACGCTTTGCTTATCTCGCCTTAGGAGATGCTTACCAGCAAAAAGGATTTGCTTATCAAAGCCCCGTATTGGATTCGGCTCTTATTAATGGCAGTACGGTCACGATCAAGCTTCGGCATACCCCTAATGGATTGACATCATACGGCAAACCGCTTACGCAATTTGAAATTGCCGGTAAGGATAAAGTATTCCGGCCGGCCAAAGCCGTGATAGCAAGAGGAACCATACTAGTGTCATCACCCGATGTCCCCGAACCGGTGGCCGTCCGCTATGCGTTCAAAGATTTTATCATGGGTGAATTGTTCAATACAGAAGGGTTTCCTGTTTCATCGTTCAGAACGGATGATTGGTGAACCCTGTCCCTAAAGGGAACCTGAACCGGGCATACTCTTTCATATTGGCTTTTATGAAAGCAGTTAGTTTATTATGCAGCCATCTGGACTACTAATAGCATCGTTGCAGTTTACTCTGAGCAAAGCGAAGGGTACACTTATACACCCGTAATTTTTTTCATCGTTATTTAAGCATCATCTCTACATCCTTTCTCCGTTCTTCCGGGAATACTTTTAGCATCTCCAGTTTTCCGCTTTTCCATTCTGCTTCTACGGTAGTGTTGTAAGGAGCATGTAATTTAAAGTGTACATCTTTATCTTTCGGCCATGCCGGGAAAAGCAATATCCGCTTATCATCTGTCTGCATCAGCATTTCCTGCAAACCGATCATTCCGCTACCACCCCAGTTGTGATCGGGCACCCAGTCAAAACCCGGGCCCCAGAAAGCAGGAAACCTTCTTTCACTGTTCTGCAGTTTCAATGATGTGAGTCGCCATGCTTCGGCTGTCAGTCCTAATCTAGCTGCCCAGATATTATCCTGTTTCCACCCGACATGGCTCCTGAATTTTTTGACCAGCGTATCGTATTCCCATGTATTCAACGCTGTGTCCAATCCAGGTTTACCTATGCCAAAAATACCCCAGGGGAAAACCGGATATAACTGTGTCGATTCGGTATTGTTGACTCTCTCCCAGGTTTTGGCAGGTGCAATAGTAATATGATGACCGAAATGAGTAAAGCTGATTCCGGGTATTCTCTTTAACTGGTTCTCCAGCCTGTTTCTTTGTTCATCAGCAATAAGCTGTCCTGGCAAAGACAGCAATTTTCTCGTTATTGTTTGGAGTGCCGCAATGGTGGCAGTAGAATTATTCGCCATCTTAAAGGTCTCCGCACCGCTGCCGGGATACAATACCAGTTTGCCATCACCATCCAGAGCCTTTATTCCCCTTTTCTTTGCCAGGTACTGGTAATGCTCATCAAAAAAAAGCAAACAACTTTCAATGAAAGAAATCTTACTTGTAATGTCCTTGCCTGTGTAACTATTTTCTTCCAGCATCATTAAGCAAAACTCCAGCACAGTATCCCATTCATATTCCAGCCATGCATTGTACTCAACACCTTTGTCAAAATCAGCAGGCCGGTTCAGCCCATACTCAGCATAATTAGGTAACCCATAGTTTTCCATCTGCTCCGTAAAACAGGCACCACTATGATCCCAATAAACCTTGCTTCGCAGTTCTGCATTCTTTAAAATTCGTAAATAGAAATTAAACTGTGATTGCATCATATCCCAGTCGCCGCTGCGTATCATCGGGAAATAGACCAACCGCTGGTTCTGTGCGGTGTGCAAGCCACCTCCCCAGTTGCGGTAATCGGGTGTAAGTCCTTTGTTACCGGCATCGGTGTATAGCGGGTCAACAGTTAATAAACCGCCATTGAATTTAGTAGGCCAAAAACCTTTTGCGTTACAGCCCAGCATGTAACGGAACAGTTGGTAATTGCGGCCCACCTCCCACGATTTACTGCTTACATTACTCCCATCTATAGTTATAAAGCTCCTGTTCCAGAATTCTTTCCACCATTGCTGTGTTTTTGAAAAGGCATCCTTATCCTGCGGTAAAAGCCGGAGAATTGCGGATTTTGTGATCCATAATGGCGAGACCAGTTCATTTGTTGTCTCATTATACTGCTCGTTGTACAAGGCTAAAAATAATTCCTGCTTAGTTGACGTTTGCCTGGACTTAAGCTTCCATCCTTTAAAATCTGTCGCCTCATATTTACCGTTGTACACTACTGCCGGAACAAAATTCTTTCCCCAGAAATGCCCGCCAAAAACAAGATTTTTTAAAGGATTGTACATCTGCTCTTTCACACTGTTCAATCCCTGCTGCGATACAGTGGTATCAAAAATCGTCGCTGGCCCGTTGTTATGAAAAAACCGTACACCGTTTTCCCAAAAATCTATACTGTCTCTGGTATATTTTTTATCTGCCGGCGGTCCCCATTTCCAGGAATTGGAAAAATTTTCACGTTTTGTGATCAGCCTGTCCTGATATCGCCAGCTCTCATATGCTGCGTCCACTTCAATTTTTTTACTGGCCGCAATTTCAATATGTGCAACAGGATGAAATACATCCACCCAAATTTTTACAGATGCTTTCACTCCGTTGTTTTCTCCATCCACCGTCACATATCCGTTTTGCAGGTGCAGCTCCTGCCTGAATACTTTTCCGTTAAAAGGATTGGGATTACATTTTATCCGCAGTCTTCCGGCCTTCATCAGGTTATTGTCTTCATTCAAACTACCGCTGCGTGCCACATAGATCAGCAGGTCGCCATTCTCCACCCATACATTCATACCGATATCACCGCCGCCACAGGGCATGGATTCGGAAGCGTTCTTGCTTTGAGTAGCCCAAATAATATCATAACTGTCATCAAGCTGTTTTTGTGCATACAATTGCACATAAAAGGACAATACAATTAAGAATGTAGCACCAAAATGTTTTTTCATTTTATAGCCTGTTTTGTCTTATTCTGTTTCAATGTCCAAAAATATCCCGCCGATAATACCTGCAGAAAGCAACGGCTTTCCTTTTAACCGAAAAGGAGCAGTAGTCCATGAGATACGATCGGTAACAGGCGATTGCTCGTCACCGATCAGTCGATTTGTCCATGTATTACTTACTTCAATCTCGATCTTATTTCTACCAGGTCTTAACGCCTTTGCAATATCTAAATAATAAGGTTTTGTCCAAATTGTTCCGCAATATATACCGTTGACCTTCACCGTTGCTATATCATGTATCTTATCAAATTGAAGTATTGCAGTTTTTATCGGACTGTTGTCATTATAATCAAAAAAAGTCGAATAAACAGCAGTGCCAGAGTAATACTTTACGGCTTTGTCTTCAAATGATGACCATGAGGGCAAGGAATCATTTCCTTTAAAAGTGAGTGGATAAGCTGGTCCTCCATAGTTCTTATTAAACGTAACTGCCCATGGCTCAAAGTTCCCGAAACGCTTAATGGTATATATTCTGTCATGTGGTGCCTTTATTTCCCTTGAAACAGTATTTGTCAATACTACAAAAACAGATTCATTAGGCACCAACCCAAAATCTGCATACACGTACCCCCCGCTTTCACGACAATTATGCCGTGAAATTATTCGACCTTTCACTGGATCCCATAATTCGATCATTTTACCAGTCCCACGCAAATATATTCTCACCTGGCGCAAGCTGTCTTTCTGGTTCGCTATGAAATAAATGTCCATATTGCCGGTTTTCCGGTGAGTCCAGGCAATAGTGTGGTCATTATCCAGAATTTCCACATCCTTTTCTAATCCCAGTTTGGCAAACGATGATTCAGTATATGGAGTAAATATCAGTTTGCCCCTTACAGGCTGATTCGCTTTATAACCTGCAGCGATCAGGGACTTCCTGTAAACACTATCCATCAAAACAGTCGCCCCGCCCTTTACCAGTTCACCGATCTTTTTCAATGAGGCCATACTGATACGAAATGCCGGGTTCAATTTCCGTTCAGCAGGAATGACCAGTATTTTATAAGAAGCGCCGCCGGGCAATATCACCCTTCCATTCACTACTTTCATCTTCATCAATACATCGGGGTTGAAGGAATCATATGCATACCCGTTCAATGGGTCTATCCAGTCTTCAGGGTCGGCCATATTCGCCGAGTGAGAAACCCCATCAGGGATTTGCCGCAATGGTTCGCCTTTGTTCACCAATCGTATCTTCTCTGCCTCCGCTCTTTCCCTTCCGAAAATACCCGGCAATGTGCTGACCAATCTGTCCGGCAATACGGACCGCCTTGGTAATTCCTCACCGGTGAATACCGCAATATCCACCACCGGTTTTCCCATTTGCAGTAATGCCTGGCATCTGGTCAAATACTCTATCCATGCTTTGCTTTGTTTGAACCAGGTCTGGTCCCGCTGGAAATACAATCCCGTACTTCCCAGTGTCATTCCCGGTTTCTTATTCATCCATGGATTATGCGTAAACACATGTATCACCATTTTATTGATACCAAGTGCGAAGTTTCTGTCTCCGACCGTTTTCATATTGCCGGGATGTTCGCCCCAGTTCATCAGCACCGAAGTGAATGACTCCGCCTGGATGATGTTCTTTCCGTAAATATGTGCGCCGCTGATCGCATCGAGCATGTCATTCGGCTTATCATGTGTCGGGCTGTTCAGCCAGAATTCTCCCATCGGCAGATCGGCATGTTTATAATGCAGCAAACCGTCGCTTACCATCGTGGGTGCAATCGCTTCCGCACTAAAACTACAGCCTTTCTCATGGGCCAGTTTTGTTACGGTTGTATAGAACACATCATTCACTAATTCAGCAATGGTCTGCCGCACATCATGCAAAATCTTTTCTGATGTACCGGCGCTTTCCACCGGCACCCCTGTCATGGTCAGTAAATAAGGTCTCAGCTCATACCCTTTTCTTTTTTTAAACTCTGCCATAAAATTGTCACTCCAGTTCTGGCTGCCGCATTCCCAGCTATCCACATGAAATATCTTCAGTACTTCTTTTGCCAACGCCGGATCTGTTTTGTCAAATGCTTTGGCAAACCAGCTATCAAATTGCAGTTTTACGGCAGCCGCATTGAATTTATCACATTCCAGCCCTAAGCCAGCGCCACCGGTATAGTTGGTATGCCCGGCGGATGTATGTCCTATCCGTACGATCATCCAGTGGCCGGAAGGTGCTGTCCAGTCCAGGTTGCCGTCCTTATCCATTTTACCGGTAAGGTCAATAACGCTTTTCAAAGGCACTGCATCTTTTGCTGTCACCTGCTGTTCCGTTGCACCTGCTGCTACTCTCCACATACTGCCATTCTTCGCTTCGTACTGGTGAATGACAGGTTCAGCCGATAAATAAATTCCGTTTACTTTGAAAGAAGGTTTCCATTTGGCCGCATCGAGATCTTCCGACCCCGGCTCGCTGCCTGCTTTATCATATACGAACCGGAAATATTTTGCCGTAATGGCTGGTATAGCATGTGTATAATCTTCATCGGTGTCCTGCCACCCATGACGGGGACATTCTAATCGTGTAACGGTGCTGAAGTTTATACCATCATCGCTTGCCTGCACGATCAGCCGCTGCGCCTGGTAGTTGTTACCACCCACATGTATCGTTATGGAACGACACGTAAACGGTTTTGCATAGCTGTATTGTATCCAGCAGGCAGTATCACTTCTGAAACTTCCTTTCCCGTTACGGTCAGCCAGGAAATTGGCGTTACTCCCTTTGCTGGTGATCACTTCTGGAATAAGCGTGGCTGCTGACATATCCATCGTAAGGGGGTAGGCAAAGACAGCTACATCTTTGTAGAAATTTTCTTTGGCTTCCGGTTGCGGCAGGTTGATTCTTTGTACACCGTCAGTCATCACCACCTTTTTTGTCCATACTAATTTCTGCATGGATAGTTCGGGAGTGATCCAGGGTCCGCCGGCAAGGGCAAAGCCGTCACTGACATGCATACCTAATTGCAAGCCGAGTCTTTTTGCTTCCTGCATGGCAAATTTTACCAATGCCCACCACTCCGGTGTCAGTTGTCTTACGGTTGGCTGAAAAGGAATAGCTGACGTGGTGTCCTTGATCGGCATCAGGTAAGCACCCTCAATGCCCACTTCCTTCATCGCTTCCAGGTCGGCGGTAATACCCTCTTTTGAAAAAGCGCCGTGCATCCAGTACCAGAACACCCAGGGTTTGGCGGAAGCGGGAGGATGAAGAAAATTATTTTCAATGGTTGAAATCGCTTTTTGAGCAGGGCTGGTGATGGAAGAAAATAAACAGGCAATAATGATCAATTGCTGTAGTAATGTCCTTTTCATGATATACGATCTCCTTTGCTGCAGCTCTAAAACTGCATTTTACTTTTTCCTTTGTCAGCAGAGGTAGCCACTGCAATTCCTCTATTGTCCTTACTATCAACGGCACAATAAAAATGATACACGACACCTTTCCATTTTACCACGAAAGGCTTATGCGCATACTTTGCATCATACGGTTCGGATGATTTAATGAGGTCCTCGCCATCCCAGTCGGTCCAGTTCACCAGGTCATAGCTGCAGGCAAAGCGGTTGAGTGTTTCATTCTTCCTTTCTTCCCAGAAGGCGCCGAAGTAGAACATTACCCATACCTCGCCGATCTTTTGTATCACCCCATCCCCGGTAATGCCGATTGTATGATGAACAACCGGGTCAACCTGGTAACGCTGCCAGTGAACCATATCATCACTTACGGCCATACCGATCCGCTCAAACCATCGCCATTTTGGTGTATTGTTGCTTGTATCACCGTTGGCGTTATAGTACATCACAAAAGGATGTCCCGTCGTTTTATTCTTATCCCATATCACAGAACTTTTGAATAGTTTTTTATTCTCCCACCACCGGACATCTTTATCGGTAGCCGTCAAAACCGGTTTATCCATCCTTTGCCATTCATGCGGCTTCACGATATCACTATTTGTACTCGCTACCCCGATAGCCAGCGGTCCAGCTTCATAGCCGCGATCTTTTCCGCCGATGTACGACATCCAGTATTTTTTTTGGAACTTTTGCAGTTTATAGCTTCCATCCCATTTAGTGTCCTGCAAAGCGATATAACCGGCTTTCTGGTTATTGTCCCAGTCAGATGTATCAGAAAAACTCAGCAACCTGCCCAGTGTTTGCCACTGCAACAGGTTCTTGCTTTTTGCTAGCCATGTTTCATATCCCCTTCCGTCAAACGCGATATAGGTCATGTACCAGTTTTTTCCTTTCCTGAAAACAGAAGGACAATCCACTTTTTTAGAACCGGTCTCCGGCGTTATCACCAGGCCATATTTATAAGGTGTCTTCACTTCTTCATAGATCTGTTGCATGACAGATTGCGGCACCTGGGATCGAACCACTAAGGCACTAAGTACACTAAGGAACACAAAGAAAAACTTTGTGATGCCTTGAGCCTTTGTGTCTTTGCGGTTCAAATAGCTAAAACCTGATCTCTTTTGCTCTTTCACTGGCTGTTTTCTTTTTTGCATTAAAAGGAACAATATAAAAGCTATAATGATAAGATCCCGGCTTCACCTGGTATTTCTCCAATGGCGCTGCTACATCACTCCAGCTGTCATTCCCTCCCACTCCCATTTGTACCAGGTCAATATTGAGGGTGATATAACCGGCATCTTTCAGTTTGTTGGTATGTTTGGCATTTTGGATATTTTCTTCCGTATAGGGCCATGCACTCATACTGAGTAAGCTGTCAGCCACGATCAGCAAGCCGTCCTTTGCTTTCGGATCGCTCAGGTACATCCATCTTACATCGGTACGGTTACCGTTTTCCTGCGGTATCACATAGTTTTCCATAAACTCTTTGATGGGCATTTTGTAAACACCTGCATCTGCGCCATAACGTTTATCAATATAATTCTCCATCGGGCCACGGCCAAAGTATTCGATCTCCGTGTAATTTTTACTGATCCCGCCCTGCATTCCAATTTTAGGAATACCAGGAAGAGCTTCATTGGCATTTAATACATAATCAACTTTTATCACTCCATCTCCGGTAATAGTGTAATCTACCTTAACCTTCGCACTGTCATTGATCAAACTAAAATTGGTTGAGATCTGCAGTTCGCCTGAAACAGACTGCCCTATAGTTGTTCCGGTTGGTTTTAATTCGTACTCGTACCACTGTCTCATTTTGCGCTGAGGTTTCCAGCCTCTTCTGTCATTATCGGTAAGCGGCCTGCTGAAATGCGGTAAAAAGGGCCGTACGATCTGTTCTTTTCCCTTATATCTGTATGACGATAAGCCTCCTTCATAAATACTCATGGTGCGAAGAGAAAAATCTTTGCCTGTTATAGAAACACCTTCCAGGCTTTCTGTCACGGTTAGCTTATTTTGTCCTCTGCCTTTTACAGGAGCGACAGCCGCTTTCTTCAACGGGAGCTGGTTCGATGCTATTTCAAAACCTGCCGGAGCCCATGGTTCCTCTTTCTGCAACACAAATTTCAGTTCAACATGGTATTCCGACGCCGCTTTCATTTTAGGCAACCACCTGGTAACGGGAAAATCCACCGATGATCCGGGAGCTACCGCAATACCGCCAATTTGCTGGCTGGAGATAATTTGCCCGTCTTCTTTAACAACAATGTAAGCGGTATAGACATTCACATTCTTCACTTCACTCCGGTTGATGATCTTTACAAGATCTTTTACTGAATCCGCCCATTCACATTGTATGGGTTGGAAGATGCGTTTACATTCATACATCGCTCCCTTGGGCTTTCCATCTGCATTCACCACACCCTTGATGGTAAAATTGTCAAAATACTTTTCTCCAAAATCGCCGCCGTACGCATAATATTTCACTCCGGCTGAATCTGTTTTCTCCAGTCCCTGGTCTTTAAATTCCCAGATACCACCCCCGATCACTCTGGGTAAGGATCTCCACTGGTCCCAGAACTCTTTTAAGTTGCCGGCACTGTTGCCCATCGCATGGGCATATTCACAAAAGAAGATAGGGCGCCTATCTCTGTTTTTCTGATCCACCAATAACGGCGCTGTATAATCAGACGGATACATACGGCTAACCACATCCACATAATACTGGTCGAGCGGGTTCTGAATGCGATGTGAATGATCATTGCTTTTCAGGTACCGCGGATCGGATGGATCAATATACCCCTCTTCCTTTGGACTGCCCATAGCTGGTTCGTAATGCAAAGGTCTTGTCATGTCAAAATCTTTTATCCAGCCCGCCATGGCTGCATGGTTGGGGCCACTGCCTGCTTCATTGCCAAGGCTCCACATGATAACCGAAGGATGGTTCTTATCTCGCAATGCCATCCTGCTTGCCCTTTCCATATAGGCACCTGCCCACATTGCATCATGACTGAGTTTACCACCGAGACCATGTGTTTCCAAATTAGCTTCATCTATTACCATGATGCCAAACTGATCGCACAAGTCGAGTAAATAGGGATCGCTGGGATAATGTGACAAACGGACACAGTTAAAATTGAACTGCTTCATTGTTTTGATATCCTGCAAAATATCCTCCCGGCTCAAAGCCTTTCCTTTTGTGGGATGATGGTCAGGACGATTGACAGCATATAAATAGGTCAGCTTGCCATTAATGAGCAGCTTACTGTCGCTTTTCCTGAATTCAATGGAACGGAAGCCCACATTACAGGTCTTTACTTCCAGCACATGGCCGGCACTGTCTTCCAGGCTCACTATTAATTTGTACAGGTTAGGTTCCTCAAAGCTCCATTTCTTCGGGTCACTGATCGTTGTTTCGAGCAATCCAAACTTTACCCTGTCTAACCTGGGATGGATCTCATTGATAATTTCATCGGCCTTCTTAACTAAGGGAGCTGACAATACTGGCTTGTCATTCCCATCATACAATTGCGCCTTTAACACATAACCCGGCATGGAATGGCCCGTAAGATTTTCGATCCGGGGACGAATGCTTAACACAACATCCTTATAATCTTTATCCAGTTTCGCTTGATAAAAGAAATCAGCAATACGCAGTTTCGGTTCCGCCTGTACATATACTTCCCGGTGAATACCGCTGAGACGCCACTGATCCTGGTCTTCCAAAAAACTTCCATCGCTCCAGCGTATCACCCAAACAGAAATGATATTTTCTCCTGCCTGTAAATAAGGTGTGATATTAAACTCAGATGGCAGGAAACTATCTTCTGCATAGCCGGCAAATTTTCCGTTCACCCATAATTTATAAGCAGAACTCACTCCCCCGAAATGCAATGTTATATTCATATCATTCCATTCAGCAGGAAGGTTAAATGAACGCTGATAGCAACCAACACCATTATAATCTTTCGGAACATACGGTGGGTTCACCGGCCGGAACGGATACACGGCACTTTTGTAGATCGGTTTATCATATCCTTGCATTTCCCAGTTGGACGGAACCGTAATTTTTTTCCACCCATTGACCTTGCCTTTATAAAAGTCTTTTGGCTCATCGCCGGGTTTAAGTGCAAAAGAAAAATCCCATTCCCCGTTCAGTGACAGATAACGGCCACTCTTCTCCCTGTCATCTTTTAGCGCATCAGCAAGATTCGCAAAAGAATAAGCTGTTGCTCTTGCTGCATCGCGGTTGATACCGCTGACCAGCGGATCCTCGTAGGGCTCACGATTATATATTGCCGGGGCAACCGGAACAGCGGCGGGAGTTTTATCTACCAGTTGTGCGAAAGAGGGAAACACGAAGACACTAAGGACACCAAGGAATACAAAGCCTTTTCTTAGTGAAACTTTGTGCCTTTGTTCCTTTGTGGTTCTGCCTGCAGAATAGCGAACAGAACGCACAAGTGAGTGACACAACGATGCTGATAGTAATACTGCAGCGGATAACATAATTTTATTTCTTCGTTTTCAACAATTCTATTTCTATACAGGCCTGTATAAAAGGGCCGATCGCTTTCAGGTCGTCATCCCGCCTGGGCTCATTGACATAATATTCGTACGTTCCATCACGGTAGGGCGTACCACCCAGGCCGGCGCCTGCCACCGCCTGTACATAATGATATTTACCATTGGCATCTTCCTTTACAAACTCCTTTATCATACCATCGTACGCCTTCTTCAATGCTACCGTAAACGACTGCGGCAGATATTTCAGGCGAATACCTTTCGCCATTGCAAACACAAACATTGCCGTACCGGAGGACTCGAGGTAATTCTTTTCTTTATTGGCCTTGTCGGTTACCTGCCACCACACCCCGCTTTTTACATCCTGGAATTTTACAATAGCTGTGGTCAGGCGGTTCAGTATTTTTATGAGTTCGCTACGCCGCGGATGAGTTTGAGGAATAAAATCCAGTACATCCACCAGCGCCATCATATACCAGCCCATGCTTCGGCTCCAGAACTCGGGCGACAAACCTGTTTTGGGATCAGCCCAGCGTTGCAAACGGCTCTCATCCCAGCCATGGTAAAGCAACCCGGTCTTTGCATCACGGCCGTATTTCTCCATCCATACAAACTGGTTGATGATGTCATTAAAATCTCCCGGCTGCTTATTCACAACAGCATACTCAGCATAGAAGGGCTGCAGCATATACAGACCATCCAGCCACATCTGTGAAGGATATTTCAGTTTGTGCCAGAAACCACCGGTTTTATTACGGGGCTGCCAGCTTATCTGATCACGTAAGGTTTGCGCAGCGATTTTGTATTTCTCTTCTTTATATAACTCATGCAAACGAAGCAACTGCCGGCCGGGCGGAACATTATCACTGTTATATTCATCCATCACATACGTTCTTATTGTCCCATCCTCTTTTATAAAATGATCAACAATATGCTTAGCGTACTCCATGTACGTTTTGTCGCCGGTCATTGTACCGAGTCGTTCAAAACCCATCAGTACCACGCCAATTTCATAATTCCAGTTGGCCGGGCGGTTGCCTTCCGGCAATTTATCCTGCTCCAGGTGGCTGGCATACTTCTTTACTACCATGGAATCCTTGTATTGATTCATAATGGTAGCTGCCATCTGTTTCGCATAGTTGATCTGCGCATACAGACCTCCCCAAACCCCTCCTTGCTTCGCAATGCTCGCAATGACGGAGGGGCTTACGAAGAGCATAAAAATTAGTAGTTTCTTTCTCATTTGTGAATGTTTTACTATGTTCTTTATAAGTTAAACAATGAATGTCCGGATCTAAGTCTCCCCTTTAGGGGGACAAGGGGGTCTTCTTTTCCAGTAATTAGCTAAAATACTTCCGCTGATATTCATCCACGGGCTGAATACTGCAGCAGCCAACCCTACCGTTCCCAGTTTTCCCATACTGCCCGCTATACCCGAAGCCATGCCTCCATTCTGTAAACCTACTTCAAATGCGATCGTCCGGCTGGAATTCTTGTCCATACCAAACAACCGGCTGAGCCAGTAACCAAAGAAATAACCCGCTGCATTATGAATAGCAGAGGCAATGAACAGCAATACTCCTACTTTCATCAGGTTATCTCTTCCGGCCGCAGTCGTCACAGTAGTAAAATAAATTATACCGAACATGGAGATCAGTGGCATGATGCTGTCCATCTTTGGGAACTTAGTATATAATGCATGATACAATACACCGGCAATAACGGCCCCTGCAAAGAAACCGGAAAGCGTAATGCTTTGCTGCCAGGCCGGATCAGTAATCCTGCCTGCGAGGAAAAACACAATACATGCTATCCATGCGCTGCTCAGCAGGCAAAGAATATTCACATTTCTTTTTTGTGTTGCTGTGGCTGATTTGAGAAAATCATGTAATAATGCCGCACCGATAGGCACCAATACGATCTTAACGATCTCGATCATCATATCCACAAACTTTACCTCGATCAATGTACCAGCCAGCGTTTTCATTAGTAATGGTGTCAGAAAGGGGGCCACCAGTGTCGCCATAGCAGTGACGATGACCGACAATACGAGGTTGGCTTTTGCCAGGTACACCATCACATTACTTGCCAACCCACTGCTGCAACTCCCGATCAATATAATACCCGCTGCGATCTCCGGTTCAAAATGAAAAACCTTTGTCAGTAACAGACCCATCAATGGCATGATGCTGAAATGACAGAATAATCCTACCAGCACTCCTTTACCGGTAGAAGCCAGACCGCTGAAATCTCTCAGGCTCATGTGAGTGCCCATACCAAACATTACCAACTGGATGATGACCAGTATCAGCGTCTTATCACGCAGGTTCACTCCACCCCAGTTTTTAAATGCTTCCGGGTACATCATACCGGCTACTACAGCTGAAATGATCCACGCTGTATAACGATATCCTTTTAATGATTCTATTGCACCCAGTCCAATAGCGAGGCATACAGCAGTCATTAAAGCAAATGGTCTATAAAAAAAAGGGTTTTGCATAAAAATGCCTGCCATTAATACAATAGCGAATAACCCTGCTGCGTACAAAAAATATTTGCCTGTGACCTTCATAATATCACGGACTTATTAAAGTCCCCTTCAGGGGATTTAGGGGTTTAGTATTGTCGCCAGATATTCCATTGCCACAGGGGGACTCGCCAGTATCGGCACTTTCCTGTCTGCTTCACTCAACGTATCCACCACTCTTGCCATTGAAGCCTGTGCCAGTACGATCACATCCACTTCATTGACCAGTTGTTTCAATGCATCGCCAACCTTCTTATCATGTGTGGCCGCATCACCACTCATTAATGCATCAAATGCCCCTTCACATAATTTCGATACAAGCACAATGTCTTTACCCGCCACAGCTGCCCTTCTTTTCACCAGGTCGCTTGTTGGCTCCAGCGTGGTAGATAATGTAGCGATCACCCCGATCTTTTTTCCCATCTGCACTGCTTTATCAGCCATGGGTTGATCCACCCGCAATACAGGCACCTTGGTCAGGGCCGCCGCTGCTTCCACTGCGGGACCGATAGATGAACAGGTAAATAAAATATAATCAGCTCCGGCATCCTGTGCAGAGCCTGCATAATTCACCACCCGCCTTGCTGTGTCCGGCATCAGTTTACCCGCTGCGATCGTGTTTTTGATCAGGCTGTCATCTACAATGTTGAACGTTTTTACATGCGGCAGGTATTTACTGCACAGTTCAGCAAATACAGGTACCAGTGTTGCCGATGTATGAACTAATCCTAATGTTTTACCCCCAGCCCCTCCCGCTCTTGGCGGGATAAATTCCGGGGAGTTTTGTATTTTGTTATTTGGCATAATTTCAAGTTTATTTTTTTTCCAGCAGTATTACTACTATCATCGTTCGTTGTGTCACTCACTTCATCGTTTAGCAATCCTATTCACCAATTTCCATCACTCACAACTTATAACTCATCGTTCATCACTCTCCTTTCATCAACACTTCAAAATAATCTTCACTTCCTACCTGCCCCCCTTTAAAATTCACTTCGAGGCCATCCATTACTTTATTCTTTGAATACGCTTTACACAATGGAGCACCGCTTACCAGCGGGGCGATCATCTCCACGGCATCTATTTCCATCGCTCTTGCGGCATAGCTGCTGGTATCACCTCCGGCGACAACCACCCGTTTCAGTTTATGTTTTGCCACCGCATCCCTGGCAAGTACACCCAATGACGTACCCAGCCTTTCTGATGAAAGATTTTCGGTCTGTTTCGTTCCGGTATGAACGATAACATTTTTCTTTTGTCCCAGGAATGTGTTCATCTGTTTAATGACCACTTCACTGACCGTATCGTCATTACAAATACCCACCGCATCCAGTAGCATTTCTTCAAACCCGTTTGCCTTTGCATGAACTATTTGCGAAGCTGTCACCGGTGAACAACTGCCGGATATGACCAGCAGCGGGTCCGCCTTTTCTATTTTTTGCCATTCAGTCCGCTGTTTAAGTAATCCTTTTTCGTTCCAGTAATTTCCTAAGGCCGCTTCAATACCTGACCCGCCGGCACTGAATTGTGTTTTATCACGCCCCAATGAATCAATCCATTCCCCGATCTTTACCAACTGTGATTCATACAAAGTGTCTATCAATACGATCTCTTCCCCATCACGGATCGCTTCTTTCCAACCCTCCACGGGCTTATCTAACTGCAGCACATCTATCAGGCCAAATTTTTTAGCCGTTTGTTTTCCCAGATGTAAACGCAGATCACTTTCATCAGCAGGCGTAACAGGGTGTTTGCTCATCGAAGGATGCCGGTCGAGGCGATATATCTTTCCCTGGCTACCGATCCCCATCCTGGCATACAGGTTTCCGAACAAACAATACCGGCCCAAAACCGGCATACCCCCTATCACCGGCACCATCTTATTACCAAATACAGCTACGCCGCAATCTATGGCCTTACCAATACTTCCTGTGAAGGGTGATGAATCAAATGTGGAACAGACCTTATAATGTACATGCCTGGCGCCGCTTGCTTTCATCTGTTCAAATGCCGGTAACAATAGTTTCTCCATTTCAGCCGGAGGCAATGCCCTTGTCTTCCCGGCTACGCCATATGCATTCAATCCCCCGAATGATTGCAATTGCTCAGCAGTTGGCGGTTCAGTAAACAATATTGTTCTTGCCCCTGCCCTGCTGATAAATTCCAGCGCATCCGTACTACCGGTGAAATCGTCGCCGTAATAAGCAAGTAATATATTATTTCGGTTATTCAATTTCTATTTGACTATATAATATTAAGGAGTGCCGAAGTCCCCCTTCGGGGGATTTAGGGGGCCGAACTTCTTCACTGACTCACCAAATTCCTTATACTGCTTCGCCGCTTCTTCCAGGGTCAATCCGTCTACGGCCGCCTTCCATGCCTGTTGCAACGCCATTACACCCGCAGCGGCACCCATCGGGTGAGCCATGATACCGCCGCCTGCCATATATAATAAGTCAACTGTCCTTGTTCTCCGCCATGTTTCAAATGCCTGCCCACCCCATTGACCCGATGAAACCACCGGCAATACCTTTTTATGATCAAACATAGATGTTAAGCATGCTTCGATAGATGCCACCACACTGTCATCGCTCTCCCAGAACTTATTCTGAATACCGTTCACATGGAGCTGGTCAACGCCTGCCATCCGCCATATCTTTTGATAGGCCCTGAAATCCATTCCAAGCAAAGGATGTCTTGTCAGCATTCCCCACCCGTTGCGGTGAGCATGGATCGCCAGTTGTCGTTGATCAACCACTTTCTTTGCACCTGACAGACCCACACTATTGATGCTCACCATGGCGCAGGTACCGCCACTCGTCAATATCTTTTCATATCGTCGCAGCATCTCGTCCGCTTCACCACTGATATTAAAGGCATACATTATTTTCTTGCCCGTTTTATCAGCATGAGCATTGATCACTTTCATCACCGCATCTACCCGGTCATTAAAAGAAGAATTGGCTGATGACGAAAGCAACTCATCATCCTTTACAAAATCAATTCCCGCTTCAGCCAGTGTTTTCACCATCTCAGCTGTTTGCTGCGGGGTTAGACCAATAGAGGGTTTGATGATGGTTCCAATAAGCGGACGGTTCTCTACTCCCGTTAATTTCCGGCAACCCTCGATACCAAATGCAGGGCCGCTGAATTTTTCACCAAATGATGCAGGCAATTCAATATCCATCAGCTTCAGCCCGGTGAACTGTGTGATCTCATACAAATTCCCCTGTAAGGTGGAAACCATGACAGGAAGATTATATCCGAAATTCTCTATACTCCAGGACACTTTTACTATCGCACGGTGATATTTTCCTTCTTTACTCACTGCACCGGGAATAGCCGGTTCATTAACTGTTTCCAGCACTTCCACTGATTCTACTCTCGCTGCAAAACGTTGTTTCAGTTCTTCCGTTTCTCCCGGTACGGCTACGAATGTGCCGGATGATTGTTCACCGGCCAATACGGCCGCCGCTTTCTCCGGCGCATACGGCGTTTCGATATAATATGTCGCAATTATTCTTTCCATAAACCTCACCCCAGACCCCTCTCCGATGGAGAGGGGCTTTTGGAGCCTCCGATATTTTTTGACTTATTCATTTTTAAGATTTTACAAAGTCCCCCTTCGGGGGATTTAGGGGGCTTTATCTCGCTACCGGCAGCCACACCGTCATATCCGTTTTACCCCGGTTGGCCCAGGCATAATAGGGAATGAGTTTGATGGCTACAGGTTGTGTGTTTGTGTTTAGTTCTTTGTATAAAGTATTCTTCCAGTCATTTCTTTGCAAAAGCCTGACCTCGCCTGTTAATGCCATCACATTACCATCCGCCACTTTCATACTCACCGGCTGCAGTTTGACAGATGCAGGCAACACGATATCAAAAACACTTTTACCGGGCAGGTCTGTGCTTTCCAGGCAATAGACCACCGGACCTCTTTTGATTGCTACCCTGTTCCTTGTTTCTTCCACCAGCGGATTACTCTCAACCAATGTGACGGGCATATTAAGATCTAATTCAATTTTATCGCCTGCATTCCATTTTCTTCCGGCGATCACAAATCCGCCATCCCTGTCCCTGACCTTGGGATAAGCATGATTGATCTTTAAAGAATAACCCTTACTCCAGTCAGGTATCCGTAAATAGATATTGACAGGTTTGGCCGTTGCCTCTTTAATAGTGATCACGATCTTTCCATCCCATGGATAATTGGTGGTCTGTTCCAGTTTGATCACTGACCCGTCGTGTAATTCGGTATGCAGCGTACTGCCTCCATACATATTTATATACAAACCTTTTTCACCAATGCTGTACATATAGTTATTGACTTCCGCAATGGTCCTTACCGTATTCGGAGGGCAGCAATTGGATTTACTGATATAGGGCACTCTTCCGCCTTCCCATCTTAAATGATAAGGATAATCAGCTGCCGCTGCCAGCGGGTTGGTATAAAAGAATTTGCCGCCATCCATGCTCACGCCGCTCAGTACACTATTGTACAAAGCCAGCTCCACAATATCCATATACTTTGTTTCACCTGTCAGCAGGAACATCCGCCAGTTCCATAATACATTCCCGATATTAGCGCAGGTCTCGTTATGCGCACTGAAATTCGGCAACTGGTAATCCCTTCCATAAGACTGGTGTACCTTTTGCACCGTATCCGGTTTATACGATGTTCCATCCACCGATACGCCGTCATACAATGCACCGCATCCACCGGTGATATACATCTTTGTATTGATCACATTGTCCCAAAGCCTGTCTAATGTTTTTTTGAGGCTTTCATCTCCTGTCTCCGCATACACATCGGCCACGCCGGCAAAAAGATAATTGGCCCTTACCGCATGTCCCGCCACCTTATTCATATCCCGGAATGGCTGGCGGTCACTGTTATCATCCGTCCCTTCCACCGTTCCTCTTATATCAATCAGCTTATTCATCAACTGCAGGTACTTCTTTTCATGGGTTGTCCTGTAGAGTTCGATCAATCCCATATAATGCGAGGGACAAATGGCATTCCGTGCCTGCTCAGGGTTGGCTGTATTATAAAAGTCAATGAGAAAATCAGCCGCCTTCTTTGCAACATCCAGCAATGTGGTCTTACCCGTTGCACGGTAATGCACACAGGCCGCCGTCATCAGGTGCCCGAAATTATACGCCTCAAAACTCAGTTTATCATCAAACATCTTTTCCTGGCCTGTCTTCTTTTGCTCAATGATATTCTTTGTGTAAATATAGCCATCTGCTTTCTGCGCTTTGGCAATAACGCCGATCGCCTCATCCATCCATGTTTCCAGCTTTCTGTCTTTTGTCAAAGCATACATCGCTGCTACCGCCTCCAGGGTTTTATAAAAATCGCCGTCATGAAAAGACGGGCCGCGGAATTTTCCGGTATCCATACCTGCAGCCACACGAAAGTTCTGGAATGAATAGCACATGTCCTTACTCGTATAGGTCTGCCATAATTGCGGCACCATCGCATCCCGGCAAACAGCAAACCGCTCGGCCCAGAAACCCTTTGTCCATTGCACATCACTGATGCCTGTACTCGTCAGCTTTGCATGCGGACTTGCTTTTGTATTCACCAGGCCGCTTTGTGCACACAGTGATTGTGACAAAAGCACAAGTCCAACGATCAAATATCTTTTCATGTCACCCGTTTTATTTCGGTTTTTTCGCCTTTGAAACACTAAGTCACCACGGCACGAAGAAACACAAAGTCTTAGTATACTCTGTGTCTTAGTGTCTTTGTGGTTCATAACTCATAATTTATAATTCACGACATAGCTCTTCCCTTTCTCAACCAACAATTCATATGCACCATTTCTTTTATCGGTCACCTGTCCTTCTTTACAAATGGGTTTGCTTTTACTTTTAAACTTTACTATTCCCGTTCCCCCGGCCCCGGTGATCTTAATTTGCTTATTACTTACATACAGGTCAATCTCACCACCCGGTGTAGGCACTTTACCCTGCATCCATTGCAATCCCCCAAGGTTCGGCACCACTTCATACATGGCATAACCTGCAGAGGTGGGCTTTACGCCGAGATAATATTTACCCATCAGGTAGATCGGGCTGGCTCCCCATGCATGGCATAAACTTTTACCAAACTCCCTTCCGTACATCGCATAATGCTCAACTCCTTTTTTGGATGGGTTGTATTCCTCCCAGAAAGAAGTGGCCCCTAGCTTCAGCATACCACCCCAGTAATCCTTCATCTCTTTCAGCACATAACCTTGCTCACCCATGGCGCATAATGCTTCGAGTTCATAAAAACGCATATACGGCGTCACGATCTTTTGTATGGAATCGTTCAGCAACACCGATCTTTTCACCGCCTGCTTTTGTGCATCAGTAAAGTAATCAAAGAAAATGGAGAACATATTCGCATACCGGGTCACATTATCCGTTTGTTTCCCTTCCACCCGGCTATGCACCAGCGCCTGCTTCTGTTCATTCCAGTAAAGGTCAAACAGTTTTTTCCGGAGACCGGCCGCCATTGTTTTGTACTGACCGGCATTCTCCGCATCATTGACGATCTCCGCACAAATTGCCATCGTCTCCAGGCTTCTGGTAAATAGCAATTGTTCAAAACTCACTTCTCCCTTCTTGCTTAATCCGGCCGCCCAGTCTATGAATATCCAGTCGCCGGGCAAGCCTTCCAGCAAGCCGTTCTTATTTCTTCTGCCCAGTACATAGTCCATCAGGCTTTTCATCCGACCATAGTTCTGCTGGATAAATGTTTTATCGCCTGAATAAAGGTAATAGTCATAGATACCGAGGAACCAGTAAAAAGTATAATCCATGATCGTATTGATATGACTGGTGACCGGATCTTTTCCTCTTAACGCATACATCGTTCTTGTCACCGTGGCATTATCATTCATCAGGTAATAATTCATCAGGTAGCTTTGGTAGGCGTCGCCGCTCCATATCCAGCGGTCACGTTTGATACCATCCACGAAAAATTCACGGGTGCTTAAATGCAGGGTATATTTCGCCACATCATAGATCTTATTGATCAGTGTATCGCTACAGGTAAAACTTCCCTTGTCGGGCAGGTCAGCGTATTCATATAACATGGAGACTTCATCAAACTGCGCATTGCCTTCCCGTATAATATTGACATAGCGGAAAGCTTTTGACAAAGACATTACCTGATCTGACGGGTTCATATTGTTCACTTCCAGCTTATCGAAGGTCTCTGTATGTTCACGGCTGAGCGCCTCTTCCTTACTCTCGCCATAATAAACAGACAGTTTCCCTTTGCCTTTTAATCCATGCAGTTTGATAAACCCAAAGGTCTCCTTTCCAAAATCCAGCAAAATAGAATTACCATTCACTTCTTTACCGGCCGCCTGAATCGGGATGACAGGCAGCTTAAAAGCAGAAGGCGGTTGTTTGGGATCATTAAAATTCCAGTAGCCTGCATTCAACCATTGCGTGGCGGAGATATCGGAGGTCTTACCTGTTTCATCTATCCACTCTTTATCTTCAAAGGTGGTGAGCCAGGTACCATCACTGACAATCGTCTTGCCCTTTATATAAACAGAAGGTACCGATGCCTGGCAAAATACTTTTACATTGATCTTATGTTTACCGGCCGGCACCGTGATCGTGGGAGGCATTCCTTCTAACGGTTTTCCGTCCAGCTTTACATTATAGATACCTTCCGCATAAATGTTCACTTCTTCTGCCTCTTTCAGATCAAACACTTTATGAAAGTCCATCAGCACATAGTGATTGTCCATTTTCCAGAACACCGGGAAGAAAGTGCTCTTCTCCGTTCTCCGGTTCTGCATCTGGTTACTGAGCCATATCTCATAGTCGCCGGGATACCATATCCAGGTTTGAGCAGATGCAATCTGCCACACAAATATGGAAACACAAAAACAGAAAAAGGATTTCACGCAAAGGCGCAAAGCAGCAAAGCCGCAAGGGTGAACGTCACTGCTACTTTGCATTCTTAGAAACTTGGCGGCTTTGCGTGAAAACAATCTATTACTCTCTTTCATAATCAATGTCCGTTAAAAATGATATATAAGGCCAATATGGCTATGCCTAACACGGCGAACAATATTTTCACTCTTTTGGTGGTGACCGGCAATACCGTTTCCTCGGCAGATTTCGTCTGCGGGTTCCTGTCCAGCAGTGAAATGATAATAGCCGTCACAAGCAATACTGCAAAGATGTAAAATGACAACAACAGGAAATGCGGCCACTGCGGGTATTCATCCGCCGGCATTATCCACAGGTACAAGATACCGACCAGTAAACTGAATGCTGACCCGTAACTCAGAATTCCATTAACCGCTTTCTTCGTGGTCCGTTTCCAGAATACACTCAATAAAAACACAACGGATAAAGAAGGTGCCAGGAAACCCAGTACTGCCTGGAATATATTGAACAGGTTCTGCCCTTTTATATTATCAATGGCCACTGCCATCAGCACCGCAAACACACAACCCACTGCGATCGTGATGCGGCCCACCTTTATCTGCCGCTGCGTATCTGCAGCAGGATTGACCTTCTTAACATAAATATCATTGGTGAAAACAGCACTAAGCGCATTGAGGGATGATCCGATAGTGCCCACCAGCACCGCTATCAGTACACAGATCACCAGGCCATTCATCCCCGGCGGGAATAAATTCGTCACCATCGTCATATAGGCAAGGTCGGAACTTTCCAACTGGGGAAATAATACAGCGCATACAATACCCGGAAGAATGAACAGTGGCAGAGCCAGCACTTTCAGCCAGCCGATAAAGTTCACTCCGAGTTGCCCCTGCTCCAGGTTTTTGGCGCCGAGTACACTTTGCACCATCGCCTGGTCGGTACAGAAAAACGCTACGGCTGCAACAGGATAACCCAGCAGCATCGCAGGCCACGGATAACTTGTATCATCAGCCGGCCTTACAAGGTTCCAGAAATTGGAAGGTACTTTACTGATCAAAGCCTGTATGCCTCCCGCTTTTTGTAATCCTATATATGATAAAGTGAGCGACACAGCGATCAATAAGATCATCTGGAAGACATTCACTTTGGCAATTGCTTTTAATCCGCCGGCAAACGTGAAGATGCCGGCAAACAATACCAACACCATGACCGATTGCCACATTGGTATGCCCAGTATCTGCCGCACCAATACTCCGCCGCTGAACAAACCCAGCGACAACCAACTGACAAGTATCTTGATCAGTGCATACCAGGCTAAAATATTCTGTGTGCTGTCACCATATCTTTTGCCCATGTACTCCGGCATGGTAGTGACCCCGCTGGCAATATATCTCGGTGCAAACACCATGGCCAGTAATAAAAGGAACACATAAGCATACCACTCAAAATTCCCGGCGACGATACCCGTAGCATACCCAATGCTGGCAAAAGCGAGCAGGGATGAGGGCCCCACATTCGTGCCCCACATGTTGAAACCGATATTGTACCAGTTGAGTGATTTATTCGCCAAAAAAAGTGTTTCGCCTTTTTTCTTATGCGTAAAGCTGGCGATATAACCGATCACCAATAAAATGACAAGATAGGCCACCACGATGGCAAGGTCGAGTCCGGTCAGTTTATCGTAGATTGAATTCACTTAGTAATAAGTTATAAATGATGAGTTATAAGTTGCTTCGCCGTTTTTTGACTGTCAGGATACTGCTGCGTATAATCTTTAATAGTTCATTAGCATCCGAATACAAAGAATCATATTCTTTCTTCGTCAGCAATTCAATCGAAAACAACAATTCCAGCCAATAGAGCGTCTCGTCTGTCTCCTTTTGCGCAATCGCCAGCTTATGAATAAAATCTGCGGAACTTTCAGCATTGTTAGCCTCCCGGATATTTGCGCCGATGGAAGTTCCGCTTCTAAGAAGTTGCTTACTCAACACAAACTCCTTTTTAGACTCAGACAGATGCTTATACAACTTTGCAACCCTCACTGCAAATGCAAAAGACTTATCTTTGAGGATGCTTCTTTTCTCACTCATAACTTATCGTTTATAACTCATAACTGGCCAGGACATCACTCACTTTCACCGGTTTCCCTGTCTGCAAACTCTTATCCATCGCCTGCAGCAACGCCACGGTACCGATCCCTTCCTTCATATCCGGGTACGCTGTAAAGTTTTGCTCGATGCTGTCGGCAAAGTATTCGAGATAGTTTTGGTATTCGCCGGCATGATGGCTCTGCCCTTCAAACCGGAAATAATGTTTCAATGTCGCATCACCCCAGGTAACGATCTTTTCTTCACCATCCTTATTGGTAATGGCATAGCGCAGTTCATGATAGTCGGCCTGGCTTGCTCCCAGTGTTCCCCTTAGTATGCAGCTCATCCCGCTTTCTCTTTGTGCCGGTTGTATCGGCCCGGTATAAGCGCCGCTTACTCTTGCGATCTGCCCATCTGAAGATTTAAAAATAAAATGCATCGTATCCTCATTCTTCAGACCCGCTGTCTTGCCATTGGAACTGATCATGCCATAGCCCATCACTTCATCAATATTGGGTAAATACCACCTGATAAAATCAACAGGGTGGCTCAATCCGCCATACAACCATTTGAATGATTTCTCCAGCGCCCATTTCTTTTCAAGGAACCAGCGGTGATCAGCATTGTAATGGCTTTCCACCGTGATCAGTTCCCCGATCTCCCCGGCTTCAAAATCTTTTCTTTGTTTGCGGTAAGGTTCAAAGAAACGTGAACTCTGCCCGACAAATACTTTCTTCCCTGTCTTTTGTTGTAACTCGAGCAACTCTTTCGCCTTGCTCAGATCATCAATAAAAGGTTTAGTACACACCACATGCTTGCCCTGCTGCAAAGCCAGTTTGATATGTTCCGCATGTAAATGATCCGGTGTATAAATAGCAATGATGTCAATCTCTTTATCATTCAGCATGTCTTCATACTCCGTCGTGTATTCATACATCTTGAACTCATCCGCCCTCTTCCTGCACAGATCAATACTCTTATCACAGATCATCTTCAGCTGCAGCTTCTCACTCTGCATCGCAGCCGAGATGGTGCTGCGGCCTTCACCCAAACCTAATATTCCTATTACTTGCATAGCGTCTGATTATGAATTATGAGTTATAAGTTATGAGTTATGAATGACGGCATAGCTAAATCCCGGCGGTGAGCTGTTGAAATACAACTCATAACTCATCATTTATAACTTATAACTGTTTTAAAAACATCCAGGTCTCGTTCGGCTTTGTCCCTTCAATACCTTCCTGGTATTTCCCCATGATCCGATTCCATTCCTTCATCTTCGGGTTATTCTCCGTTGTCTTTGGATTCAGCTCATCCAGCGTTTTTCCTTTCGGTATGCTGATGACCAGTACCAGTTGCCTGCCATTACGGAACAATAATAACTGCTGGAAATCTCCACGGCAAAACCCTTTCGCTATATCCGGCCATTTTTCAAACTGCACGGCATGATAGTCCAGATATTCCTGCTGCTTTTTTGTATCCGCAACAAGATTCGCTGTCAGCAACACATGGTCCCACTCCGTAGTAGTGGCTATATCCGTACAATGTTTCTTCTTACTGAACTCGTAGAACATGTCGTGATAGGCCTTCACTTCTGCTTCGGGAAAATGATTCTGCAACCTTCCCTGCATCACCGCAATGTCCTGCACCTTATCAAAGATCACATAATGGTTTTGCCAGTGGTAAATAGCGCTACTATCCATTCTATTTTCCGCCAGCAGCTTTTTCAGCTTTGCGAGGTCAAGGGTCTTTCCGTTTTTCACCACCAGTTCTATCACTTCGTTATGCTCTTCATTGACGGGCAATGAAAGTTTATTGGCCGATCTTTCCTTAGCGAGATACTGAAACTCTTTTTGAAGCCCTGCATTCTGCTTTATGCTTTCCGCAACACCCGGCCCGTTATTAATCCATTCATTGCCCGGACCATTGGCATTCTGCAGGAACTTGGCCGAAGGCGTCCAGTTATTTTTCACGGTGAAATAAGAAGAACCTTCATCCGTATACAGATAGAACCAGTGCGAAGGCAGGTGCACATACGGCGCTTTGTAAATGCTGTCAATATAATTCTCCGTGATCAGGGAACCCGGCTGTGCACTCAGTGTATAAATACCGCTGCAGTCATAATTGTGTTTGCCGTAGTGGTGTATCTTATTGGCAACAATTTTATTATTCTTCATCGCATTGGGCGCAGGGCTCCAGCCCCATCCCATGCTCAGTGCTGTATAAGAAACATTTTCAATCTCGTTATGCTCCACCACTGTATTTCTTGCATAACCGATACCGATACCCACACAGCCCCAGTCATCATTGGTCACATCGGTGACAAGGTTATTGCTGATGACCATACCGTCGCATACTTCCCGCTCATCTTTGGGGTTATAGGGCAAATGTATTTCGGTGCCCTGATCTGAATATACTCCCGCCAGTATGCCGTTGCCGCCAATATCCTTAAAAAGATTCCCTTTAATAAGAGTATGATGTACGCCTTTGTGATAATCCAGGCCTGTTGAGGCGAGATGTTCAAAACGGCAATTGGCAAAAGCAGTATTATCAGCAAACGAAACTTCCACTGCAGCGGCCGGTCTGCCGATCCACGCCTGGTTATCGAGACCGGGTTTTTCTTTTGTACCTGCAGGTTTCAATCTATATGCATCGAGCATGTACAGTCCTGCCTGGTGCGGCACATGTCCCTGTTGCGATGGCCGCAGCCAGCCCGTATGCTGAAACGAAATGCCGTTGAAATAAATATTCGATACAGGATGATCAATTGTTCCTTCTATTCTTACCAATGTTTCAAGAAAAGGGGCCACCACCGAAGCGGTCAGCATGTTCTCATTACCCAGTGGCCAGTAATACAGTTTACGACCGGCCATATCAAGATACCATTCACCCGGCTCATCGAGGAACTGGATGGCATTCGTCAAATAAAAAGCGGAGTTACCTGTCTCTTTCGATAACCACGGCGCCGGCCACGGATGTTCGCTTTGTATCCGGCTTTCCGGCTGGTGAAAGAAGAGTTTGGTGCTGTCGCCCATTGCCTGCATTTTCTTTACCCGCAGTATTGCAATGGCCCACCACTGGTGAATAAGCATTTCCATATCCTGCGCCTGCTGCAGCAGCGGGAATTTTGGCGTGGGAATGATACAGGTCTGCTCCTGTTTGTTCCAGTTCAGGATGCGGTGCATCGCATTGCCGTTGGCGCTTTTTGCTCTCACCGCTTTTATATCATTCACCCACAACTGGCGAAACTCAAACAACCTCCCGTTCATCAGCGGCACATCGGCCACCCATACTTTACCTTTTGCTATAGCCGGTAAACCCGGAACGGCGGTCATTACTTTCTTCCAGCCGCTGACCGTAACACCGCCGCTCAGCACCGGTTGTTCACCCGGCGCCGCTTCTATATACGTGGGACTGTCAGCAGTACCTGCGTCTTCGGGACGGATGAAAACAGGCTCCTGTAAAAGATACCTTCCCCCCTGTAAAATGATATGAATACCGCCCGCCACGGAAGGATCGTTCAGCCGGCGCCATTCCCTTGCTTTGCGCAAGGCCCTGTTCAGTGTAGCAAAGGGTTTGTCTTTTGAACCATCATGGAGATCAGAACCGGCGGGAGAAACATATATATCCGCAGCCCGGTTACTGAGGGTAACCAGCATGATAAATGCAAGAAGGCAAAGTCGCAACCGTTTCATTCCTTGTAGTGCTGACGCCTTTAAATATACTTAATTCACAGGCGCTTAGACCAATAAATGTACCCCTGCCTGCTACCCGGAAAAATGTAAGTATTTGCTATAATGATGGAGGATTTTACTATTCGAGGGGAAGAAAGCTGCGGGCTTTTAGCTATGAGCTACGAGCAATGGCTGCTTGGTCATGCTTAGGCTATGAATAGTCCCAAAAAGAGTTACGTAAATTTGAGAGTTGTATGACTGCCAGAAAGATATCATCACATAATTTGACCACAATGAGTTATAATCTACAAATTCATGGAGACTTTCTTGAAAAGGAAGCTTCTACATTGGTAAGAAATTTTTTTCCTTACTATGAAAAGGTTTGGTGTATTTATGTTGGAAATCGGGGAAATGAATCAATTGCTGTTTTACCAAACTACCCCAATGAAAGGAAAAGAAAACATTTCGCAGAAAATAGTTACACGGTATTAGAATCCTTTTTCATGATTCATCACATACTCGAAAGCAAAATATTTGAACAGGGTATCACGACCTTTGACAATTATATAGAGTTTAATAAAGCATTTATTACGGCTTTTGCTCTACTGGGGAGGATTCATGATACAGCCATTAAAGCGTCTGATGCTTTAGGCTATGACAATAGAAATTTCAAAGAATCAATTCACAAATTTTATGAAGCAAGAAGCATTGTGATTCATGGCAAAAAAGTGCCCTTATTATTTGATGATCTTGGTCTTTTAAGAATTCCTTTCCTAAAAACAAGCCTTATCAATGGGACTGCGTGGGAGGATAAACATTCACTCTGGAACGATGTTGAAAACATGAGTACCGAATATGCAGCAGATAAATTAACTGATTTTTTCTTTCAGCTTCTTCACCTGATAAACGATGAATATGCGACGTTCTATAACCTCATTCAAGAAGAATTAAAAGCTATTCCTACATCCCTAACATTCGAACACAATTCAGCTTACTACTTAAAACCTGAAACTAGTCTAAATGTTTCCGGGATTACGATATCTGACGCAATCGATGTATACGGTTTTAGAAGGAAACCTCCAAAAAACAACTGGTAGCATTACTCTCGCCATGATTCGTGTCTGTACGAACCGCAGCCATAAATCCTTCTTAAATATTCAAACAATAAGGCAATAAGGTCGGCGTAATCAGCCGGCTGGTTTCTACTAAGGTTTGAGCAAACAATAAACAGAACTGGTCGCCGCCGGTAAAACAACCTCAGCAGCAGACCAACCTTAGCAGAAAGGCAATTTGTCCAGGAACCAACCTTATTACCTTATTTATTATCACATAGTCCCATCCCCGGATTGGTTTTGTACATTTGAAAATCATGCAGCCCTGATCCCCTTATGCTAAAATTCAACCCCCGATACTTTTTACCGGCTCTTGTACTCCTGATCACGGAAATACTCATCGCTTTATTTATTAATGACAATTTCATCAGGCCCTACCTGGGCGACGTACTGGTGGTTATGCTCGTGTATTGTTCGGTAAAAGCTTTTTTTGATCTCCCGGTCCCCGCCACCGCCATCGGGGTATTTGTTTTTGCCTGTTTTATCGAATGGTTACAATACCTGCAGGTCGTAAAGCTGTTAGGTCTTGAAAAAGCCAGCGTGGCCAGAACTGTTTTAGGCACCTCTTTCGAATGGCTGGATATTGCGGCCTATGCCATCGGGATACTGGTAATATTAATATTTGAATACAGAATGATTATTTTTAGAAATTCCCGCACAACTGAGATCAAATGAAAAAAAGAATAGTATTGACCTTACTTGCCGGCATTGTCTTTACCGGTTTGCTGAATGCACAAAACAGCATTATCAATATCAGCAGCAACCTGCGGCTGATCCGCATATCCGGACATGCCTTTATCCATGAATCTTTTTCCCATACCGAAACATGGGGCCGCATCGGGTCGAACGGGATGCTGCTTGTGGAGAACGGCAAAGCCTTTCTTTTCGATACACCCATGACGGATAGCGTCACCCGGCAACTGCTGACCTATATACAGGATTCGATGAAACTAACAATCACCGGTTTCATCACGGCCGACTGGCACGGCGATAGCATGGGCGGTTTGCAGGCTGTGAAAGACAAAGGCATTCCTTCTTATGCCAGTGAAATGACGAGAAAGATCGCCAAAGAAAAAGGCCTGCCGGTACCCGATCATGGTTTTACCGATTCCGCCACTATATCATTCGGTTCGTATCACCTCGTATGCCGTTACTTCGGTCCCGCACATACCATGGATCATATCGTGGTGTGGATACCGGAAGAGAAAATACTTTTTGCTGATTGCATGGTGAAGGAAACCGCTTCAAAGGACCTGGGATATACGGATGACGGCGATCTGAAAGCATATGCTTCCACACTGCAAAAGGTCAAAGCCGCATTCCCGCTGGCTAAGATAGTCGTACCCGGTCATGGTAAACACGGCGGCATGGAATTGATCGATCATACCATTGCCCTCACTAAGCGCTAATATTCTCATTTAAAAAAAGAAACCGGGAAACTCGTCCCGGTTCTTGTCTGCTTCTAGACTGCTATATGAATGAAAGACTGCTTAGCTGTTTATTTTAATATCCATCGTTTTGTACTAATTGCGGATTGTTGTCCAGTTCACTTTGCTGGAAAGGCAACTGGTAATTCTTTTGCTCAAATTTCAGGGGTACGTTGGCCGGTGTCACCAGCGTAGGTAATTTGACATGGGCGATCCTCCAGCGTTTCATATCATTGTAACGCTGGCCTTCTAAAGCAAACTCGGTCCTTCTTTCGTGGCGGATATATTCACGCAACAGGTCTTTGGTATTGTACCTTGTTTGATTGGTCGCCGGCATAGCGATACCCGTTCTTGCCCTTACCTGGTCAATGGCTGCATATACTGATGCATCCGGACCACTGGCCTCATTCTTCGCTTCAGCATACATCAGCAGGATATCTGCATACCGCAGGTGCACATAATCCTGGTCGGTAGAAGTAGCTGTGGTGGTAGTGAACGGGGCCTTTGTCAGGTCCACATATTTTTCCGTGATGAAACCGGTGGCAGGCACATAACTGCTGTTCCATGCGGCGCCGGTATTGGGATTTGTCCATGCTTCACCCGGCAGCTTAACCGTCAGGTTCAGCCGGGGATCACGGTTCGCATACGGTGTGCCCGCATTATACAGCGGCGACTCACTGGCCGGCAAACCATCGGTCATATGATAATCATTGACAAGGTCCTGGTAAGGCTGCATCAGCGACCACCAGCCGAGTTCGATATCCATACCGGCTGCACCGGGGCTCACCCGTTGCGGATTGGTAGTAGCAAGATACTGGGTAGAGAACATGATCTCGATATTGACGGCCGCATTCGTTTGTCCCGCTGTTTTGAAAATGTTCGCATAGTTATTGGACAAACCAAACTTACCGGTAGCATTGGCCGTGATCAGCTGGCATAGTGCAGCGGCATCCGCCCATTTTTCCTGCGTCAGCAATACCCTCGCCTTTATCCCCTGTGCACTTCCTTTCACGGCATGGCCGTTGTATTTGATATCAGGCAAATTGGCAATAGCAAAATCAAGATCCTCCTCAATAAAAGCAAACACTTCTGCTTTGGTGCTTTTGGCCACCTTTACTGCGTCGAGTGTGGTAGGATAGTTACGGTATATGATCACTCCGCCGAATGCCTGCACCAGGTCAAAGTAGCACAACGCACGGATAAACCTTACTTCTGCTTTGTAGATGTTCTTCTGTGCATCGGCTACCGGCGATTTATCTACATTATCCAGAAAATAATTGCAGGAGGTGACGGCCCTGTAGGGTGTGCTGTACATATTACTTAATGAACCACCCACCGTAGGGGTAATACTCCCGGTTGCCAGCAACGGCATACTCGGCTGGTTGGTGTTGTTATCAAGATAAGCGTTATCGGTCAGGCCATCCAGGTACACTCTTTCATACCCAAGAAAGTTTTGCGCCAGCCTGCTGTAAATACCCGCCAATGCACTTTGTACATCTGTTTCCGTTTTCCAGAATATCGAAGTAGATACACTGTCGAGCGGGGCCCTGTCTAAATAATTCTTTTTACAGGAAGCGGCGCCTATCATGAAGCCTGCACAAAGACAAGCAATGATCTTATTTTTCGTAGTCATAGTTTTAGAATTTAACGTTTAAGCCGACATTGATGATTCTTGCTTGCGGGTACTGTACATAGTTGCCCGTCTGGCTGGCCCTTTCCGGATCACTGCCCTCGTATTTGGTGAACGTAGCAAGGTTCTCACCTGAAAGATATACGGTCATTCCTTTTGACCTGATCTTTGAAAGAACAGAAGCCGGTAAATTATACGACAGCATGAGGTTCTTCAAACGCAGGTAAGACGCATCCATCAGGTAATAGGTAGATCCGCTCCAGGATGACACCGGCTGGTAACCGGACACATAGATCGCCGGGATCGTATTGCTCCTGTTTTGCGGGGTCCATGCATCCCGCCACTTGGTAGTGGGTGGTGTGCCCTGCATGAAGGGATCAATACCCCAGTTATTTACTCTCGATTGCAATCCTTCCACACCCTGGAAGAAGAAGGTTAGTTCAAATTCTTTGTACCCTACATGACCTCCGAAGGAATAAATAAAATCCGGGTAGGCTCCTTTTACAAACATGCGGTCATTGCCGTCAATTCTCCTGTCACCATTAACATCACGAATGCGGATGTCACCGGCGCGGGGTGTGGGTGTTTGTGTGGCAAAATTTCCGCTGGTAATATCTTCTTCCTGGAATATGCCGTCAAAGATGTACAGGTAATGCCCGTCATATTCATAACCCACCTGGCGGATAGAAGAACCAAATGACGGAGTGATGATCTTGTCCACTTTATTTTTTGCCGTGGAGATGTAGCCGTTCAATCCGTAATTCACCTGCCCGATCTTGTTCTCATGCCGCAGCTCCAGTTCAATACCCTGTGCATGCATCTTACCATTATTGAGTGTGGGGCCGCCAAGACCAAGGCTTGCCGGCACCGGTATCGCTGAAAGAATGTCAAATGTATTCTTGCGGAACCAGTCGAATGTTACACCCAGCATCCCTTTGAAGATATCCAGATCAATGCCGAAATCAATGATGCTCGTGGATTCCCATTGAATACTCTGATCGCGGAAATTATTCAATACAGCACCGGCTACTGGTGTTGTGTTACCGAAAGGATAACTTACGTTCAGCGCCAGTACATCCTGGTAAGGATAGTTGCCGATGTCCTGGTTACCCAGTGTACCGTAAGAAGCACGCAGCTTTAGTGTATTGATCCAGTTGAATTTGTTCCGGAAGAAATCTTCCCCTGTCACTAACCATCCTGCCGATACAGAAGGGAATATGCCCCAGCGATAGTCTGGCGAAACCCTTGATGTACCATCATAGCGGATATTGGCTTCCAGTAAATATTTTCCCTGGTAATTATAGTTGGCCCTTCCAAAGAAAGACTGAAGACCTGCTTCTGAAAGACCAGGCAAGCCGGGCAAACGCGGATAGGTATTCATCAATGCTTCACCGGTGGAAGAGTAACCAGCGATCTCGGTAATAGCGGATGAAACCCCGTTGAACCTTCTTCCACGCAAACCCTGGTTGCGGGTAAATATATGTTCAAACCCTGCCAGGGCTTTTACACCATGATCACCGAAATCCCTGTCGAAGGTTACCGTGGTATAGAATGTCGGGGAAATAGATTTAGAGTATTGATCAGTTACACCCACCAGGTCAGGCCCGAAAGAAAAGAAAGCATAATCTCCGCTGGCAGCTCTTTCCTGCAACACGTATGAATTATACGGATGCTGGTACATTTTGTAGTACTCATCGGTATAGTTTAACGCCACCTTTGATGACCAGGTGAAGTTCCGGAGAAATTTCACATCCATGTAGGCCTGCGCATTGAGGTTATACTCTTTGTAGTTCTGCCATCCCATCTCGAATGCTTCCTGTGCATTACGGTTCTTGCCTTCTGCGGCATAGGCCCTTGACACAATGCGGCCACTGCCATCAGGTAAAAATGGGGTGATAAGGGGTCCGGCTGCATATACAAGCAGGGAGACATTTTCACTGGTAAAAGGAGGCTCCTGCCTGTTCTTATAGGTCATGTTCATTACCGTACCCACCGTTACTGCTTTGCTGAGCTGGCTGGTATAGTTCAGCAATGCATTGTACCGTTTAAAATTATATACCGGCAGCAATGCATCCTGGTCGAGATAGCTTACCGAAAGATTGAATGCACTTTTATCCGTTCCGCCCGATACCGACACGTTGTGGTTCATGACGGTCGCCGGTTTGAAATAATAATCCAGTGCATCAAAATTGGGGAATTGGTTACGATCTGTAGCATTCCTGTATTTATCTATTTCTGTCTGTGCATACTTAAAAGCGACACCGCTGCGGGTGGCAGCTGCGTTATACATTTCCATGTACTCTGCAGAATTGGTGATAAAGTCAGGCAATGCAGTAGCCGTATGCCGGGAGAAGTTGGCAGAATAGTTGATCTGTGTAGCACCTTTCTTTCCTTTTTTCGTCGTTACCAGTATCACCCCATTAGCAGCTCTTGAGCCGTAAATGGAAGCAGAAGCCGCATCTTTTAATACTGTAATATTCTCAATATCGTTGGGAGAAAGATTATTCAGGTTGCCGATCACACCATCTATCAAAATCAATGGCCCTGTGCCCGTGCTGAACGATGTACGGCCACGGATCAGCAGGTTAGGATTATCCCTGCCGGGCTCTGAAGAAGGTTGCGTCACCTGTAAACCCGTAACACGTCCCTGCAACAGGTTCGCTGAGTTAGGCGCCGGGCGTTGCGCAAGTGTGTTGCCTGATACAGTGGTCACTGAACCGGTGAGATTTGCCTTTCGCTGAGAGCCATAACCAATGACTACCACGTCAGACAATACGGCTTCCACCTGCCTCATCTGTATACCAATACTGCTTTTGCCACTGGTATTTACTTCCTGTTCTTCATGACCAACATACGTGAACAACAGTACGGTAACACCTGCCGGCATCTGGATCGAAAAATCCCCGTTGTTATCAGTGATAGCTGATACATTGGTACCTTTCGCCGTAACCGTCACTCCGGCCAGGCCTTCACCACTGGCATTGGTCACCTTCCCGGTGATCGCTGTTTGAAAGGGTGAATAATAATGATGGAAGATTTTGTTGTAGAAGCCGGGAGCAGCCAGAAGCGGAACGGACAGACATAGTCCTGCGGCAACGGCAAACAGTTGTCGTTTCATAGCAAATCGTTAGTTTAATATTTTATTTTAGCAATTCTATCCCTTAGAAAGCGGGTAATAATAAAATCTTAATAAATGTAGAATCACACAGAGGGGAAGACAATGTAATTATTAACTATAATGATGGAAGATTTTACTATTTTATTTTCCGGCAGAATCATGCAAATCAAGAAATGTCAAACTCTGAACTTATAAAACATACAGCTAATGCTTCATAACCGTTCATTCATTTTAGTTTCCTGTTTTACCATGCTGATCATTGCTTCCTGTAATACGAAAAAGGAAAATGCCCTGTCCGGAACAGGAGTTTATAAACCTGACTCACAGGAATTATATGACACGATCGTAAAACACGATAGCCTGTTCTTTACCGCTTATAACAACTGTGACCTGGCGCTGCAGGCAAATTATTACGATGACAGTATAGAATTCTATCATGATAAAGGCGGGCTGATGACATCCAAACAGCAACTGCTGGAAGGAACAAAGAATAATATCTGCGGCAAAGTGACCCGTGAGCTGGTGAAAGGCAGTATCGAGGTATATCCTATCAAAGACTATGGCGCCATTGAGATGGGCTTACATATATTCCATAATAAACAGGAGCCCGATGCCATCCCACACGCCAGCAAGTTCATCATCTTCTGGCAGCATAAGAACAATGAATGGAAGATGAAAAGAGTGGTAAGCCTGCACTGATCATTTTTCTTCCTGGAATATCTTTTTCAGATACGCCGTATTCGCTCCATAATTATACTTCGTATCCGATGGCTTCTTTGCATCGCGGCTGCGTTCGATCACTAACCATCCGCCCCAGCCCATTTCGTCCAGTGTCTTCTTTACTTTATACATATTGATCTGCGGATCGTTCTCTAACCACACGCTGTCCTTGTTCGTGGCATGTATCATGCAGATACGCTCCTCGCCAAGTATCTTCAGTTCCGAAATAAGGTCCCTTCCTTCCTTTAGTGGATTGGAAAAATTGAAATAGATCTTTATGGCCGGTGAACCGATCTCTTTCAGCAACTGCACTTCTTCTTTGGCAGATAAAGCGGTTTCGATACCGATCACTACGTTGGCTGTTTCCGCCATCTTACCTGCCACTTTCAGCCTGGCTATCACGGAATCTCTTAGTTCTGGTTTCTTTTTCAGGTCGCATTGCACACCCAGTGGCAGAAAAGCAGTCTTTACATTCATCAGCTGCATCGTTTTGATACAATCTTCAATACTGCGTTTATATTCTTCCCTTCCGCAAAAGGATTGTGCATAATACCCTGTCATCGCCAGTGAGAAAATTTCTACATTATTTTCTTTGGCTGTTTGCAGGAACTGTTTGCGCACTGAATCGGTCAGCAACTGGTTATCAAATGTAGGCCGGTTACCCAGTCCCCCCATATCCACTTCTACCCCGTCGGCTTTTAACTGGCCCGTTAATGTGATAGCCCCCAACTTTTGTCTTTTTAACAACATCAGGTCTATCAGGCCGATCTTATACCGCTGGTTGTTCTTTGTATTCCGCACTTCGTCTGCAAAAAGTTTTTCCAGCTTATCAAAACCTTTCACCGCATGGAATGGTAATTTCTCCCCCTTATCTCCAAAAACATAAAAAGCATTTTCTGGCTCCAGTGTGATGGCAGTATCCACTATAGCTCCGTCTGCAGCCTGTATGGTTTTCAGGTTGAGCTGAAGATGCCGGGCAAAGAATTCATACACGGCTTTGCGTTTACTGAAACCAAAATCATGTTTCTCATTGGGCAAATGCACATTCACCAGGTTATCTTCCTTACCATGCCATTTATATATCTTCTGCAGGTACAACAGATCATGCTCCGGCATACGGTCGGTCCAGTCACCGCCATCACTCACCACCAGTTGCGGTTGCGGTGCTGCCATTGCTGCTACTTCCAGGTTATCGGTTCTTCCGCCACAACTGTGCACATTGGTACCACTCTCGCAAGGGCAACCACCGTAGAAATAAGAAGAAAGATTGACCACCGGCGCTGACACTTTAATTCGTTTATCCAATGCTGTCATAAAAACAGTATGCGTGCCGCCGCCGCTTCCGCCCACGATCGCTACCCGGCTGGTGTCTGCATCTTTCTGCGCTAACAGGTAATCTAAAATGCGGATACTGGCCAGTGTTTGCAGTGTCATCGCCAAACTTCTCCGATGATCTGCAAAATCAAACTGCAAGGTAGATTCACCCCAGGCGAACATGTCATAATTAAATAACATAGCTCCCATCTTTGCGATAGCGGCCGATGTATATTGACAATCGGGACGGTAACGGTGCTTATCCCAGTGTCCCTGCGGGTGCAACACTACCGGTATCTTTCCTTTATACTTTGTGGGTTTGTACAGTGAACCATTCACCCATACACCCGGCAGTATTTCGATGGCCATATTCTCAATGGTGTAGCCATTCATTTTTCTGAAATTGGCTTTGATGGGTGCAGTACCGGGTGAGGCGGGCAATCGTGTCAGTTGCATTGCCTCCAGGAGACACGGTTTAAGGTTAGCCTTTCTCTTTTCCCACTCCTCCACTGTTTTGTACTGAGAGGCAATCCGGTCCAGTTCTGCCCATCCCTCTTCTACATTCCAGCGATAGTATTCATAGTAACTCAGCTTATACACTTTGTCCTTTTCCTTCTTCACTTTCATATCAAGCGGCGACAATACATTATCCAATGTCACTTCCACATCATTCCGGTAGCGCCAGTCGGCATAGTTCACCCATTTATGAGTCACCATCGTATCTGCATACTTAATAGTAACTCCGTATTTCTTCTGGATATCATTCAATACTTCTTTCAATGGCTTACGGAAAGCATTGTCGGTATTAAGTTGTGCGAAAGAAGTGAAGCAAAAAGTAAAAAGCAAAAAAGTAAAAAAAAAGCTCTTCCGTCCTTTTGACTTTTGCATTCTGAATTTTGAGTTTGCCTGCATAATACATATTTTATAAATGCCGGTTCTTCTTCCAGCTGCTGTACAGCAAGTTCGGTTCCAGTACCGGTTTTGGAAAAAACAAACTGGCGATATACCCTACCCCGATCACGACAAGATGGCTGTAAACACCCAGCATCATTTTGTGATGTGTAAAATTAAAACTACCGAGGTCAAGCAGCAACTTCGGATTCTTCACCCCGACCGGTGTGCTGGTCAGGAATGTCCATGCCGTAAACAGGATACAGGCGATGATGCCTATGTTCACTCCCTGCCGGTTGGCCCTTGCACTGAACAATCCCAGTAAAAAAATACCTACAATACCCCCGGAAAAAATAGCATAAATAGTAAAGATGACCCCGAGCACCCCTTCATTACCCATCACGAGGTACAAGGCGCCGATAGCAATGGCAATAAGACCTGATACTACCACAAATGTTTTACTCATATAGAGGTACTCCCTGTCGGTTCTTCCGCGACGGAGCTTTTTATAATAATCTTCCATGCCTACAGCAGCCAGGGAATTCAGGTCGGCGCTGAGGCTGCAAATGGCAGCAGATATCAAAGCAGCGACTATAAAACCAATGATACCCGTCGGCAGCTCCGTCATGATGAAATGAGGGAATACTGCTTCGGCTTTCATTCCTTCCGGCAAATTATTTTGCTTATAAAATACAAACAGGGCGGTACCAATGAACATAAAGATCGTCCAGATAGGAACTGTCAGTGATATACCAAGCAGCGAGGCTTTCTCTGCGGCTTTGTCTGTTTTCGCTGTCAGGTATCGCTGCACCACCGTCTGGTCGGTCCCGTATTTCTGAATGGCATAAAATGCGCCGTTAATGATCATGACGATCAGGGTCAGCTGCGTGAACTTAATATCATAAGGGCCGAAACCGGTACGGTTATGTTCCGTTGCGACTTTTATCGCTTCAGGAACTCCCCCTTTTATAGAAAATAATAAAACCGCCAGGCAAATGATCCCGCTGGCAAATAACATGAACCCCTGGAATACATCCAGCCAGATGACCGCCTGCATACCCCCTTTTAAATTTACCAGCACCAGTACAAACCCGACAACAGCAAGCACTATATACGGACTGATGGTTGTCATTTCATGAATAGCCACCGCAATTAAAAACAACACGGTGCCCATACCGGCGAACTGCCGGATGATAAAAGAAGAAGAGCTGTAGTAACGGGCAAAACCGCCAAAGCGTTTTTCGAAATATTCATATGTGCTCAGCCCGATCACCTTTCGGAAAAGCGGAACGATGAACCAGATCGTCCCAAGCAATACAACCGGGACCATTAAACCCTGCACAAGCAATATCCAGTTGCTCGTATATCCCTGTGCCGGGTAACCGAGAAAAGTAACGCTGCTGATCAGTGTGGATAATAAGGACAACCCAAGTGCCCATGCCGGGAAATTGCCTTTGGAAAGAAAATACTTCTCTGTTGTATCCTGTCTTTTGGCAAACCGGAACCCGAGATATAAAGTGATCCCGAGAACGACGAGGATAATGAAATAATCTATGAAATGTAAATGATCCATTGGCGGCCTCCCCAAACCCCTCCTAAGGAGGGGCTTCAGAACCCTGCATTGGCAGTATTCTTTTAAGATTTATACAATCGTTCTGTTCATGTTTTTAACTCAAACAAGTCCTTTATTTCATCCGGTAATTCATAACTACCCGGCTTGACGGTAATATAGAGGTCACCTGCCCGCATTCTTACCACACCTCGCTTCAGCTCATTCACGGGTTTCAGATGTTTGATATCTAATTCATCCAGGATGGCCGTAGCCGTGGAGCCCCCTTCGATAAACAGTTCCCTGACAGTATTTCTTTCAACGACCTGCTTCACTGTCTTCGCCATCGTGTCCCGCAATTCAGATGCCGGTGAGCCGGCGGGTATTTGTGATTTTTCAAATGCGATCACGGTCTTTTGACAGCGTTGCAGCTTTTCCTGACATTGTTCAAACCAGGCACTGTTATCAGATGAAGGTGACAAGATCATTTGCTTATTGATATACATGACAGCATCCAGCTTTCCCGAAATTTCGTTTACTCTCTTCACCGACTGGTCATACGCCGTGCCGCATACGTATAAAAAAGGAAGTTGCACCTGTTTATCTTCCTTCTGACACTCTTTGTGCTGCCGGCGCAATAAAGCTGTATAAAAATCTCCTGCTCCGGCCAGCACCCGGTCATCTCCAATTTTATCCGCCCACACCTGGACCTCTTTTTCATTTTCTGCTTCGCCCACCACAATTCCTATAGATAACGTATCGCCGGTCTTGCATACAGCCACTGAATCATCTTTCAGCATGGATCGTATTCCTGAACTCTGCACCGGGAATTCCGGATCACTGGCAAACCCTGTATCGGTGATCCGTTTGCCATCAATAAAATATTCGCCGTTGCGGATGGTTCTTCCCAATGATGGGTTGGCGGGCAGAATAAATGCACTATCTTTTCCCATCAGCTGCATCTGTACCTCCAGCTCATCCAGTACATAACCCCTCAGCACAGAATCAATCTTTTTATAAACAAGCGCTGGCTTTAACGGCAACACCTGTTTTAATACATCTATGGTGATCTTAACTGCAGCCTCTTTATTCATTGAACGGCTATCGGTTGACACCACCAGCACATCTGCATCAGTATCCTTTACATCACCCGTACATAATTCCGTTCTGAGTCCGTAACGCAGACTGATACCCGCCAACTCTGCAGCGCCTGTAAGATCATCTGCGATCACTGTGATCATCGGTTAAGAAAGTTTAAAGTTAATAGTCTACGGTGTAGGGTCCGTTGAATCGTCATTACCCGAATTAAGTGAAGTCCAAATATCTCAACTTTAAACATTAAACCTTCCACTTTAAACTATCTTATGCTTTGCCAGCTGCACAGCACTTTCAATGGCCAGTATCATCGCATCCGGGCTGGCGATTCCCTTTCCTGCAATTTCGAAAGCCGTGCCATGATCCACTGAAGTTCTGATAATAGGCAACCCCAGTGTAATATTCACTCCTTTCACGCTATCCATCTGTTGTTTCTCCGCATTCCATTTAAATCCCGACAGTTTGAAAGGAATATGCCCCTGGTCGTGATACATCGCTACCACACCGCCATACGCACCCATAGCCGCTTTGGCAAATAGGGTATCGGGAGGAACAGGTCCTTCCACATCATAGCCCAGTCGCTTTGCTTCCTGCACAGCGGGCAGTATCTCCTGATCATCCTCTGTGCCGAATAACCCGCTGTCCCCGGCATGCGGATTCAATCCCGCCACACCGATCTTCAGGTTTGTTTTTCCCAGTCGCTTCAGCCCGTCAACGATCAGTTCAATCACCTGCACGATGCGCTCTTTCTTCACCAGGTCACAAGCCTGTCGCAGGGAAACATGCGTACTGACATGAATCACATTAATATGATCTTCCACCAGCAGCATGGCATATTTCTTTGTGCCGGTATAATGCGCATAGATCTCTGTATGCCCGGCAAAATGATGGCCGGCCTCATTAATAGATTTTTTATTAATAGGTCCTGTCACTGTAGCGTCCACTTCTTTTGCTATCGCCAGCTCAATGGCTTTCTTTACTGCCTGAAAACTGGCTTCGCCACACATGGCATCTATCTTTCCGAATTGTAGTTTGGCGATATCAGTAATACCAAGGTCAAATACATCAACTGTACCTTTCTCAAATATTGCGTCTTTAACGGCATGTATGGAATTTACTTTTGCAGGCAGGTTCAGCTTATCAATGATCTGCTCAAATACTTTTGCATCACCTACGACCAACGGCCTGCACAGGCCATGAATTTCTTTTTGCAACAACGCCTTTACAGCGATCTCAGGCCCGATACTGGCCGGATCGCCCATGGTGATCGCTATGACCGGTTTTTTGCTCATATCATTTACGCATTCAGGTTTTATAATGGTGGCATTACATATTCTTCACATATTCCTTTCTCTTTCATCAGCGTCTTCAGTGTATGCAGGCTTTCACCAAGAGTCCGGTTAGCCTGGTATAAAGCGCCATACTCATCACTCAATTTTTGCATGGCATACATTTCTTCTTTGTCCTCCTTTTTAAATGCAGCGATCATTTCCCCGTATATCTCAGGATATAAATTACCCGTACTGGGAACCAGGCCATCTGCGCCCTGCAACAAAGCATCAGCGCTTTTGGCTGCCCACCCGAGTATATAATGAAAATCGTCACGACCCTTCCAGGATTGCAATGACTGCAACATTCTTTCCTCACTGCGTTCGCTATCCTTCATCCCCGCAATATTATTATGATGACTCAGCTCTTCGATGACGGGCAACGGAATACTCATATGGGTAGTGGCGGGAATATTATAAATAAACAGGGGCAGCTCAACGGCATCTGCCAGTTGCGTAAAGTACCGCAACATCTGTTTCTCCGTTAATGGATAATAAGAAGGCAATGTTGCCACCAGTACATCTGCTCCGTGAAGGCTACAATAGGCTGCAAATTCAACGCTTTCTGCGAGCACATTGGAACTGATCCCGACATAAAGTGTTGTACCCTGTTTTTTACTCTTTTCGGCTGCCAGCACATATTCTTTTCGCAACTGCAATGGCAGGGAAGCCGCTTCGCCGGTAGTGCCTAAGATAAAAGGAGAAATGTTATGCCTGTAAAACATAGCAAACAAGCGGGCAACAGCCGCCCCATCCAGTTGCAGTTTATTGGTCAGCGGTGTTACCGCGGGCACAATCACACCGCTATGTTTTTTCTCACCCATCATGAATACGCTGCTTTATATATATCAACCGCATCTTTTTCTTCTATCAGCCTTGGGTTGTTCTTCAGCAACCTCTGAATCTTCATAGCATCAGCCGCCATTTGCGGAATAGCTGATGCCGGCACATTCACTTCCTGTAAGGTGGCCGGGATACCGCAATCCCTGATCAGTTCCCTGATCTTTTGTACACCAGCTTTTGCCGTTGCCTCATCACTGTTTTGTCTTTCGCAACCCAGTGCTATAGCCACATCAGCATACTTCTTTACAGCAGCGGGAATATTGTACTCCATTACATACGGAAGCAACAACGCATTGGACAATCCATGCGCCAGGTGAAACATGCTACCTAAAGGATAGGATAATGCATGCACACCTGCTGTATTCACCGGCCCGAGGCAAAACCCGCCCAATACACTCCCCATTGCTACTTTTTCCCTTGCCTCTGCATTTTTCCCGTCTTTTACAGCCGTTACAATATTGGATGCGATCAGCCGCATGCCTTCATAGGCATACATGTCAATGAAAGGTTGCGCAAATTTATTGGTATAAGCTTCCAGGCAATGGGTCAATGCATCCAGCCCCGTCGCCGCAGTGATAGCAGGCGGAACAGACAAGGTCAATAAAGGATCAACATAGACAATATCAGGAACGAGGTAAGGACTGATGATACCCTTCTTCTGGCCATCGGCATCATCCACCAAAATCGCATTTGGCGAAACTTCACTGCCGGTACCGGAAGTAGCAGGCACACACACCAGTTTCTTTTTTCTTCCTTTCAACAGTCCAATACCCACATAGTCTTTTAACTGTTGTTCATTGCCTGACTGAGCGGCTACCAGTTTGGCAATATCCAGTACACTTCCGCCACCAATGCCGATCACTACATCCGGATCAAATGAGGACACCTGTTTCATCAGCTTTTCAAAATCGCTGAAATAAGGCTCCTGTACGATCGAGGTATCAAGCAGAACTTCTATCTTACTATCCAACAGTTTTTTCACAAACGGGTCAATAGATACCCGCAATGGTTCGATTGTCGCAATAAAAATCCTGGAAGGTTTCAGTAGCAATATATCATCGGCCAGTTGGAGCAACGTATCATTGCCAAACACCAGTTTGCCGGGAAAAAATATTTTAAGCGGGCCAGCAAGCATTGTTCGTATAGTTATATAGCCGGGTCAAGCGGCACATTAGGCAACATCAGCGATTCCACATCAACAGGTTTTATCTCCAGCCGTTCACACCAGGTCTGAAAACTCTGGTGGATATCATCGAGTGTTTTCTTTTGCTCAGGTGTCAGTTCCAAAGCAGTGGCACGGCTGATGGTCCTGACCGGCAACCCTCTTTTACGCAAGAAATATTTTGCGCTCATGGGATAAGCGATATGTATCAGCGGATCTACCCGGCTGATCTCGCCCTGTAACCATTTCACCTCTTCCTGTTTATCCGGGTTGGTGGCATTGTTTACCATCCATACCAGTATCTCGGGGTAAAAATTGCCGGAAATAGAAGACATCCCCTTTGCGCCCATTTGCAAACTGTACATCGCATTGGGAGAATGTGCATCATAAAATTCGAGACTGTTGCCGGATGCTTTCAGTACATCTAATTTAGCTTTCACCTTTTCCAGGTCAATGGAAGTATCCTTGTGATACACCATCCGGTTGGCCGATAGCAATGTTTTGAAAACATCCGCACTAATGATCCTTTTGTAAGGCGCCGGGCATTCATACATTCCGAGAGGGATATTACCGGTCAGCCGGAACATTTTCTCAAAATTGCGGAGCAATATATCATCACTGTCTTCTACGTTCGCATAGTGGCCAGTGATCAGTATGGCCGCATCAATGCCCGTATCGTAGATTTTTTTTGTGAATTCTGCTTTGTCCTCGATGGTTAAACCGAAAGAACCTGTTGCCACCACCGGCACACGGCCATTCACATAGCTGACGACATGACGTGTCAGCTCAAGCCGCTCGTCTTCGGTGATGCTGTACATCTCACTGCTGAGACAGTTGGCAAAAAAGCCTTTCACCCCTGCAGCGAGATAAAAATCTATCAGGTACGATACCACATCCAGGTCAACCTTTGCTTTCAGGTTGAACGGCGTGATCATGACCGGTACAAACTTTTTATCAGGCATAGCGCACAATTTTAAAACATATAAAATTTCAACCTTTTCATCCCCGGAAAAATGCAGGATTTCACTATTTCCTGTACAATTTTCCTGTTTTATCCGCCAGCGGACGCCGCTCTTTTGCCCCTCAGCCGGGTCAGCAGCAGCCCGGCCATGAATATGGCCAACGTTCCCACCACGATGATCATATTCTTATGCAACGGGCTTTTCAGGAATGCATAGTTACCGCTTATCCTATCGGAAAATGTCATCCACACGATCACAATAATACCAATGACAGTAGCCGTAATGGCCTCTGCATTCCTTGCCTGCCGGCTGATCAATCCCAGCAAAAATAAACCGAGCATACCCCCTGCGAAGATGCCCGATAGTTCCCACCACACGTCCAGCAGACTCTTCGCCCCGATCATAGAAAGGCCTGTAGCCAGCCCTGACAGCCCAAATACTACCGTGAACAGGTGCAATGAAAATAATTGTTGCTTATCCGTAATGTTCTTCTTAAAATATCTTTTTACAATATCCATGGTGAACACGGTGGCTGAAGCATTCATATTGGAGCTGATGGTACTCATAGCCGCCGATAAAAGAGCTGATACGATTAATCCCACCAGTCCGGCAGGCACATGAGTCACCATAAAGTGGGGCAATACCTTATCTGCATAATCTGCCGGTTGCAATGAAGCCGCTACCCGGTCAATTTCATTAACGGTTACAGTCGCCGGTAATTTTTCAGCCGCAGCCTGCAGCCTGACAGATTCTATGAGCTCAGGAGAGACCTGGTAAAACGCGTATAAAGCCGTACCGATAATAAAAAACAGCAGGGAGGCCGGTACATACATCACCACGCAAAGCCAGACCGATCGGCTGGCTTGATTAGAAGTAGCTGCCGTATGATATCGCTGGATATAATTCTGGTCCATACCAAAATTGTTCAGGTTGATAAAAAAACCATAGAACAATATCACCCAGAAAGTAGATTCAGTAAGGTTGGGAGAAAAGCTACCCAGACTTAACTTGTGATCAGTAGTGGCGATCTCATATACCTTTGCAAACCCACCCGGGATCTGTTTGATCACCAGGAACAATATCAGTAATGCGCCTAATGTTTTTATGATACCCTGCGCCACTTCTGTCCAGATAACGGCTTCCATACCACCCAGCACCGTGTAAATGATGATACAAATACCCATTACGATCATGATGGATGCCATGGAGAACCCGGTCAGCGCCTGCAGGCTTAATGCCATACCAAAAAAAATGGAACCCATCCTGGCAAACTGTGTCAATAAAAAACAAACGACTGCATAGGTCCTTGCCCAGGGGCCAAACCGTTTTTCCAAATGTGTATACGCCGATATTTCACCGGTACCGCGATAGAAAGGAACAAAATACTTTGATGCCATCCAGGCGGCAAGTGGCATCGAGATACTGAAAACAAATGCATTCCAGTTGCCGCCAAATGCTTTGCCGGGAACACCCAGAAATGTGTTGCTGCTTAAAAAAGTCGCATAGATCGAAAGACCTATCGCCCATCCCGGTATCTTACCCGAAGCCCGGGTGAATTGATCGGCATTCTTATTCTTACGTGAAAAATAAAAACCGATACCTATCATCGCAAGCAGATAGACAATAATTATGACAATATCAACTATGGGCAAGCTCTTCATGATGGTTCTAACGGCTAATCATCAGACGTTTTCGCCAGGGTATTCACTGCTCCGGGCCATTGTTTATCTGATATTTCTTTTAACTCCAGTTTTGCCGGATCCACTACTACATGTTTCACTTTCTCCCTTCTCCAGGTATAAACAATATGTACTAACCCGTCTTTGGACTGTATCACGGATGGATAAGAGTACTGGCTGATGGGTGAATCTTCCAGTACCAGCGCAGCAAACCATTTTTTGCCATCTTTGGAAACAGCCACATTCAATGGTGTTCGTGGCCCTTTCCCATTGACCCATGTGGCATCAGGCAACCGGTGGTTATACACGAGTAGCTGGCGGCCATCTTTTAGTGTTACGGCATCTGTTCCGGAATTGTTATTCGGCAACGGCGACGCTTTCATTTCACTCCATGTTTTACCGCCATCATGGCTCCAGCTTTCATTCAGCGTAGTATTCCGGCTGCGGCATAATATCTGCAAACGGCCATCTGCATATTTCAGGATACTTGGCTGAATGGCCTGAATGCTTTTGCCATCATTGACCGGTACTGATTTCGTCCATGTCTTACCAAAGTCTGTTGTGTACTCTATATGTGCTTTCCACCCATTCTTTTCTGTGCTGGATGGACAAAGCAATACACCATTGATGAGTTCAGGTTTGTTTTTGATAGGCCCTAAGAACCCATCAGGTAGTGCTTCCCGTTCACTCCATGTTTTTCCATTGTCTTTGCTGTGTTTCATCCATCCCGTCCACCCTGCTACATTTGGCCCTATCTTATAGAACAATAGCAGTTCTCCGTTAGGTGCATAGAACAGAACCGGGTTGTAACAGGCATATCTGGTACTGTCATTCAGCACACCATCAGCTACTTTTGCCGGCTCTGTCCATTTATTATTTACCAAATGGCTTGTCCAGATGCAAACATCCTTGTTGCCTTCTTTGGTGCCGCCAAACCAGGCTGCAACCAATCCTTCAGGTGTTTCAGTAATAGTAGCTGAATGACTTTCAGGAAAAGAAGCCCGTTCAAAAATGAATTGATCCTTTACAATTCCCTTTCTCCATTTCTTATTACTAGTGAAAGAATAGTTGCCCGATGGTACCTCCAGCACCACTGTACCTTCCTCTTCTTTGATCACCCTGATCTCTTTGATGGACGAAAGCGGCAACCCATTTTCTGTAATTTCCTCCGCACCCGTTGCAGGAATATGTACTGTTGCGGATGTATTGGCAGGAATGCTGATCTTCCATTCGAATTTCTCAATAGAGTTTTTCCATTCGCTTTTAATAAGCCCATGCAGGCTGTTGTAAGATGCCTGTACATGATCCAATCCTGCAGGAACAGTGGGTTTCATGGTGATCTTTTTGAATGCCACATCGGTCTTATGACTGCGGATACCGGCAAGATTCTCGTAATACCAGGTCAGCAGGTCGCCGAGCAACATCACATGGTTCTGGCTGTTCATACCCGGATCGGCCGTATTGCCATTCCACAATTCCCAGATCGTGGTGGCGCCATTGGCAGCCATATATCCCCAGCTTGGATACGTTTTGTTAGAGGCAAGGATGTATGCCAGTTCACTATAACCGAATTCGGTCAGGCCACGCATCAGCCATTGCGAACCGATCAAACCCGTACTGATATGGTCATGGCTCTCCACATGCACTTTGATACGGATCTTTTCAAAAACAACAGATCGTAAAGAATCGGGGCAGATACCGAAGTACAAAGGCAGCAGGTTAGCGGTAACTGTATTATTGCCGTATTGTTTTAATTGCGGGTTGTAAAATGTTTGCTGGAAGGCAATACGGATGCTATCGCTTAATGAAGAAAAATATGCTGCATCTTCACTATTCCCGGTAAGGTTGGCAAAACGCTGCATATACGAAAGCAGTTTGTAATAGTAAGCCGTTGCAATGAGTTTGCCATCCGTTAACCGGTTCGGATCTTTAGCATGAATGAGTTCCAGGCTCTCAGGGGGCACACACCAGTCCCCATATTTATCCCGGGTAACAATATGATCCTTCATGTACTTCTCCTTCATGTACAGCATCCATTTCTTCATGGACGGATAATGTTTCCGGATCGGCTCAATGTCCCCAAACTGGTTATACAGGTTATTACTGATGAAAAAATAAGCAGCAGGCCAGGTCACATCATCGCTGTAATAATTCCAGAATGCCGGCGCCACATCGGGAATGCTGCCCTCTTCCGTCTGGCTGTCTTCAATATCCTGCATCCACTTTGCATATAAGTTTGCATTATTAAAAACATAACTTTCTCCTTGTGATCCAACTGTGCGATCGCCTAACCAGGGCTGGCGTTCGTTGCGTTGCGGGCAATCAACCGGCATACCTTTATAGTTTGATGCGATCCCCCACCATGCATTTTTATATACCTGGTTAATTACATCGTTGGATGTCCGGAAGGATCCCGTCGTCTCAATAGCATCATACACTAATTTTCCTTCAAACTGGTTAAGCGCCGGTGTGCCGGGAAACGTGGAAACTTCTACATAGCGAAATCCATTATATACAAAAGAGGGCTGCCAGCTTTCGTTGCCTGTTCCTTTTAATGTATAAATGTTCGTCACTTTCGCATCTCTTAGGTTTGCCACAAACAACTCCCCGTTTGACTGCAGGCTTTCCGCAAAGCGAAGAGTGATCTTCTCTCCTTTTTTACCATTGATATTTTGCAGCTTGATCCATCCTGCAAAATTCTGTCCCATATCAAGGATGTATTTTCCGCTTGCCGTCTTTTTGATTGAAACCGGTTTGATGGTTTGCATCACTTTCATCGGCTCGTTGGTTTGTGCCACCAACTTACCCGCTGGCGCTTCCACCAGTTCAGGCTGCATCCATTTACTGTCGTTAAATCCTGCTTTTGTCCAACCGGCAAATTCCTTGCTTGCATCATATTCTTCTCCATCGTATTCATTGTTACTGCGGATAGGGCCATCCACATTCAGCTTCCAGCTTTCGTCACTTACTATCGTTTTGGCTGAGCCATCCGTGTATTCAATTTCCAACTGGAACAAGAGCTTAGGAAAACCAAATGTATTATGCTTATGTGTTTTGTAGTTCTGGCGCATGGTAAAGAAGCGGCCATTACCCAGCACAACAGCTATTGCATTATTGCCCGCCTTGACCTGTGTGGTCACATCATGTGTGTTATAGAAATAAGTTTTTCGGTAATCGGTCGGGTTGGGCGCCAGTACCTGGTCGCCGATCTTATTCCCATTTATGTACAACTCGTACATACCCAGACCAGAAATATAAGCTGTCGCTCTTTTTACAGCCGGTTTATTTTGAAATTCCTTACGCAGGTATCTTGCACTTAGCCTCGACCATTGCGAAACGCTATCCCATGCAGCAGCTTTATCATAGCCGATCCACCTGGCGCTCCATTGTTCTTTACTTAACCCTGCAGAGAAGAAAGCAGTTTGTGTTGATTGAGCTTGTCCTTTATTCGTCTGCACAATTACTTTCCAGAAATATTTTTTACCTGCCTGTAATGCCGGTCCATTGTATTGCACATGTAAGGTTTGATCGCTGTTTACCACAGCCGACTTCCACACATCCGCCTTATTCTGTTGCAGGTTTTGCGCACTGCTGCTCACTAATACCTGGTAACTGGTTTGTACCACATTGCGCTGGTTGCTTTGCAACTGCCAGCTTAACCTTGGCTGCGGCACATCAATACCTAATGGGTTCACCCGCATTTCGCAGCGGAGACCATGAACTGTCACCTGTGCGGTGGCCTGTTGCAGGCAAACAAATATGGAGAAAAAAGTCAGGATGCGTTTCATATTCATTGTGCTGAAAAATTAAAGTATAAGCTGATATGCAAGGCCCGTGAAGGGTCTTTTTCATAATCGTAAAAGATATTCTTGCCGCCCATCGGGCCTGTTGTTTCATTGCGCTGTGTCTTGCTGCCGATACTGCTGATCCCCTGCATGAACGAAATATCACCAGAAGGGAACAGCGGCTCGTAATTATGCCATTGGTCAGTTTTCCAGGCAGGAGTGAACAGGCGCAGAAATAAACCCTCCGTTTCCGCAACAACAGTAAACCGGTTATTCTTTGTAAAAAAGAAACCACCATAGAAATTGGAATGATACCCTTTAAACTCAGGATAGGCCCATGGATATTCTCCTGTTTCGGTATTATTATGATCCTTTGTCCATACACCAAACTGATTGCCTTTCATTCTGTTCTTCCAGACACGATAGGGGCCATCGCCCATATAAGTCACCGATCTTATTTCGCTTTCCGGGAAGGAAAAATTGATGCCGGCAAAATTCGTAAAGTAGGCGCCGGGAAAATACTTCACTTCTAACCTCACCCATCCCGACGGATAAACGGTCCACTTCAGTGTATTGTAGCTTTCCTTCTTTTCATACGTGGATTCAATGACATAATTATCACCTTCCCTGTATTGCCGGATTCCTTTAAAATTGCTTGCACCCTCTTGCACCACCGGGCCATTATTAAAAGGTAATTCCCCATTCCTGTTCTTAACCGATACCAGCGACCCATTGAATTGATTAAATACAAGTGAAACATCCTTTACATTCACATATATAAGTGTGGTATCGGCAACCGGTACGGCAATAGTACCATTACCTTTTTTCACCACCATCCGCTGACTGGTCGTTTGTGGATCACTGATCAGTAAACTCCACGTAAAAAGTTCCCTGCCATAGACATCCTTCGCGGTTACATACAACACATCATAATTCCTCCAGTCAGCAGGCAGGCCAATCTGTAAAGCCCGTTTAGCTCCCGGCGGTATATCAGGTGACACGGCAATACCACTTGTCTCTCTGGAAGTGGTCTGCTCAAACCTTTTCAGCCTCCAGCCAAAACTGCATTGATCGAGATTAGTAAAATGATAACGGTTCTCAACAATCAGCCTCCCGTCAAAGTCAGCACTGATAAATCTTTTCTCAAAATGAACCGGGCTCCATATCTCTTTGATCGCATAATAACTTCCTTCTTTCTCCTGATGCGGACCGAGTATGCCATCAGCAGCCCGGTGCTTATCGGTATCCAACGAGTCGTTGAGATCTTTTCTCACCACGGCATTATCTGCAAAGTCCCAGAGAAACCCGCCGGCGCTCAGCGGATCATGCCACATCTTTTCCCAGTAATCTTCGAGACCGGCACCATGTCCGCCATCAAACTGTCCGTGCAGGAATTCGGTAGGCATCACGATCTCCCGGCCATTCTCATAATTACCGATACCATAATTATATTCCCGGTAATGCTGAGTTTCGATGCCGTTGAATAATTGCCAGGGATGAACAACAGGACGTGACTGTATATCATATTGAGTAAACAGGCTATCCAGTTCAAAATTGTGTCCCCCTTCATTCCCGTTTGCCCACATAATGACAGATGGATGATTGGCATCATGCTCTATCATTTCCTTCAGCAGCTTTGTTCCTGTCGGCGTATCATAATGACCATGCCAACCGGCCAGTTCGTCCATTACAAACAAACCAAGCGAATCACATACATCAAGAAAATGATCGTCGGGTGGATAATGCGACATACGGACAGCATTCATATTCATGTCCTTCATCAGCAGTACATCTTCAATACTTATTTTCCTGCTGGTCGTTCTGCCCGTTTCCGGCCGGAAGGAATGCCGGTTGACGCCTTTGAATTTCATCTTCACTCCGTTCACGTATATACCATCTCTCTGCTTTACCTCTACCGATCTGAATCCAAACTTTTGAGTGACGGTATGTTGTACTTTACCCCTTTTATAAATCGTGAAAACAGCATTGTATAAATTAGGAGACTCAGATGTCCATGTTTTAATCTTATCAATAACCACTGATAAATTAAACGGATGAAAACCATCAATAAACTCTTCCCGCATATCCTTATTAAGGATCAATACTCCGTTAATATCATATACTTTGATATTTGACCTATCGGCTTTGCCATATGGGTAAATTGCAACGTCAAGGTTTCCGTCTGCTCTAGCATTAATTAAACACTTCTGAATATATACTTCCGGCAACACTTCCAGCCACACCGGCCTGAAGATGCCGCCGAATATCCAGAAGTCTGCTTTGCGTTCCGCCTCATTCACCGATGCATTGGCCGAATGCTTGGCAACCGTTACTTCCAGCAAATTCTTTGCACCATACTTCAGCAGTTTGCTGATATCATATTTGAAAGCATAAAAAGCTCCCTGGTGTACGGGACCAGCCGGTTTACCGTTGATCTTTACCTCGGCATCGGTCATCACCCCCTCAAATACAATGTTGATGACCTTTCCTTTCCAGGAAGAAGGTATATTAAATGTATGTTTATATAATCCCTTTTCTTTTCCTCTTACACTGTCTTTGGCAAAACCGTAATCATACTTGCCAAAGCCCTGCAACTCCCAGCAGGAAGGAACAGCGATCTTTGACCATTTGCCCGCATTCATACCGCCCGTGCAGAAGAAATCCCAGTTGACAGTATTATCACTACCCGTACCGGAGAGATAAACCTTTTCGGTTTGCTGTGCAAAAGATATACTGAATACTAAATGCTGAATGCTGAATGCAATAACAATATGTTTGATCCATTTACTCATAATTCATAACTCTTAACTCATAACTGTCCCGTCACTTTCTCCAGCTTCAACGACGAAGTCACTTTCCTCCCATTCACCCATACACTTAACCCTTTTCCTTTTTTATACTTCAACCCTGTTCTATCCCAGACGATCGTCACGATCTTTCCGTGATATAAAATATTATCAAGGCAAAACCAATCCCATTTACCATCCGGCAGCAAGGGATTCACTTCAATCGCATTGCCGGCGCGGGGACGAAGCCCCACAAGTCCGGTAATGACCAGGTCATTGAACGTAGAATGATTGTAATACCGGCTTCTCTCCTCATCCCCTTTCAGCCAATAACCGGTTTTCTCGTCCAGGTATTCGCCGATATACGGACGACCCCGGTAGTATTGCGATTCAACATAGGTCTCCAGCAGATCGAAATAATTGCTATCGGCAACGTAATCCTGTTTATAATTATTCAACAGGTTGGCCATCGCCGTCAGCGTTTGTGAAGTAGCAAAAGGCCATACGGCTCCATCCCATTCACACTTGCAGCAGCCATGTGTTCTGAATTGCGGGTGACTCCTGTCAGCAGTTGTAATTCCGAATGGAGCACAAAAAGTTTTTGTGTCTGTCAGGCTTTTCCATGCAATATTGTACTCGCTGTCGGGCATATTAAAATACCAGGGAATAAAACCAATCTCCTCTTTGACATTCGCCAAGGTATCGCCTTGTTCTTTTCTTACTTCAAAGAAATCATGCTCTCCGTTCCACAAATTTCTTTGCAGTAACAATTTTATTCCAGCAGCTTCGGCTGAATATTTAATTGTCTCCGAGGTTTTTCCTGCCATTTGATTGATATACGCCAAAGCCAATGCATTCCCGAACATATATCCATTTATAGATGGCCGCGGATTCTTTTCCCTCCGTCCTCCGCTGATCGTTTCTTCCATCGCATCCCGTACATCATATTGCCAGAACAGGCCGCCCGGAAATCTTCTTTCCTGTTCCCATGCTTTGTAATCTGCTTCCAGGTCAGGCAACAGGTCAGTGATAAACTTTTTATCGTTGTTCACCAGGTAGCGATTGTAAATAGCATCCATGTTCCAGCTACTATAAAAACGTAACCTGTTCAATGGCTTGCCTCCATTACCCCGATACCACACATGCAGGTTATCATCCATGTACTTCTTATCATGAAGCCATCTTGACTCATAGATATGGTGCCCCAGCGCACTGCTGATCAGGTTGTATTTATCAGCATAACTGCGCTGCACTAAAAACTCTGTGAAGACAAAACCCTTTTCTGTTCTTTTGATATGCTTCCGCAATGTCCACCAGCGGTAATAGAACATCTCTTCGAAATTCTGCTGCGGGCATTCAAACAAAGGAATATTCATTTTCATCCATGCCCACGCACTGTCATTGGGAATAGCCTGTTTAATATTCTCATCCTCCATCTTATTGAAGTAATCAACATAATGCCTGAAGCCGTCGGCTTTTAATACAAAAGGTTTCTGTTGTGAGAAAGAATTGAACCACAAAGACACAAAGACACAAAGAGTCACAAAGTATTTTAGTTCATTCTTCATTTCTTGTTTATTGTTTTTTGCCAGCCTGCATAACCTTTATTTACTTTTGACTGATCCGGCCGGGGCAAATGCCTTTTTTTATCTGAATTTAACCTCTTCAGGGCTTCTATACTCGCATAAAGCCCTGTTTGCAAACCTGCGAGATAAGCTGCTCCTAATGCAGATACATCCGGCATGCCAATAGTTGCAACGGCTTTACCCAGCAGATCAGCAAGGAACCGGATGACGAATTGATTAGTGCTTATGCCTCCATCTGCCATCAATTCTTTTAAGGAAAGCTTTGCGTCTTTCTCCATAGCTGTCACTACATCCATCACCTGGTATGGAATGGACTCCAGCGCAGCACGAACAATATGATTCTTGTTTGTACCGAAACTTATTCCTGATATCTCCGCACGTCTTTCCATCTGCCAATGCGGAGAACCCAGCCCGCTGAATGCCGGAACAAGATAAACGCCTCCATTATCTTCTACGGCAGCAGCCATTGCTTCGGTTTCATGACTTTCTTTAAAAAGACTTAATTCATTCTTCAGCCATTCAATCGTAGCGCCACAGGAAACGATCACTCCTTCCAGGGCATAATCAATACGTCCCCCGATACTCCAGCAGATCGTTGTGACCATACCGTTGGCTGACTGAACCGGTTTATCCCCGATATTCATCAATATGCTGCATCCGGTGCCAAGTGTTGCCTTGGCTGTGCCTTCTTCGGAACAACCTTCCCCGAAAGCAGCGGCATGCGAATCGCCGATCATGGCCGTAACAGGAACAGGCGCCGGCAGGAGACCACCCAGTGATGTCTCCCCGAACAAAGCAGAAGAAGGTCGCAATACAGGCAAGCGAACACCTTCCAATCCATAGGCGCTGATCAGTTCTTCATCCCAATCTAATGTATGCAGGTTGAAGAAAAGCGTACGGGATGCATTGGTATAATCTGTCGCATATTCTTTGCCGTTCGTCAGTTTATACAACAGCCATGTGTCTATCGTACCGAAAAAAGCATTACCAGCCTGTACTGCTTTTTTTACTGAATCATTATTTTGAAAAAGCCAAATGAGTTTTGTTGCTGAAAAATAAGGGTCAATTACCAACCCTGTCTTTTCCCGTATCGGATCGGATAAATCTTTTTGCTTAAGCTGTTCGCACACTTCCACCGAACGCTTGCATTGCCATACAACAGCATTGTATAAAGGTTTGCCTTCCTTATCCCATATCACAAACGTTTCTCGCTGGTTGGAGATGCCGATGGCCGCTATTTCATTTTCATTAAAGCCTTTTTCGCTGAACTGCTCCAGGCATTTTTTTACAGATACCAGTACATTCCGGTAAATTTCTTCCGGATCCTGCTCCACAAAACCATTATCCAGGTAATGTGTATGCAAAGGTTCGGACCCTTTTGCCATGGCCTGTCCTTTATCATCAAATAACAATGATTTGGTAGAACTCGTGCCCTGATCAATAGCCAATATGTACTTTTTCCTGTTCAATATAGAAATCTTTACTCCTTTTTATCTCCCGCTTTATCAACGATCACCGCCAGCAGGATCACTGCACCTTTCACTACTTGCTGCCAGAAGGGCGAAACGTTGAGCAATACCAGGCCATTGTTCAGCACACCGATGATCACGGCGCCGATCACCGTTCCCCATACGCTGCCTTTGCCGCCATTAAGCGATGTACCGCCTATGACAACAGCGGCTATTGCATCCAGTTCATAACTGATACCGGCATTAGGCTGTGCCGAATCCAAACGGGAAGTGACAATAACTCCTCCCAGCGCAGCCAATGCAGCACCTATGGCATACACTGTCAGCTTTACTTTATTGATACGGATACCTGAAAGCCTGGCTGCCGTTTCATTTCCACCAATCGCATAAATATATCTTCCCAGTTTTGTTTTGCGGGTGATGAACACGGCGATCAACACGACCACAGCCGCTATCCAAACAGGAACAGGAACGCCAAGCAACGAGCCCGTTCCGATATAAGCAAAGTCTTCACCGAGGTTGCTGATAGGATGCCCGCCCGTATATAACATGGTAAGGCCTCTTGCTATAGTAAGCATGGCCAGCGTAGCTACAAACGGAGGAACACGGAATGAAGTGACCACTATTCCGCTGAACGATCCCAGTAAAGCGCCGATGATAACGGCGGCAAGCACCGCACCCAGGATGGTAAACCCGACGAACAGATCGGCCGAAGGAAATGACAAACCATTTTTCAACAATCCCGCCGTGATCGCACCGCAGAGCGCTAATACTGACCCTACCGAAAGGTCAATACCGCCGGTCAGAACGATCAACGTCATCCCCGTGGCGATACAAACATTAACTGCTACCTGGCGGAGCACATTCAACCCGTTCGCTGCGGTAAAGAATTTATCGGACAACACCCCAAGTACAATGCATAATATAAACAGAGCGATCACCGACTGAAAACGGCTGATATTTTTCTTATATGAAGCCAAAGCAATCATTCTGGTATTAATTTTTATGAATGGCGCATTTTAGTATCTCTGTTTCGGTGGCTTCTTCAATAGGTATGGATGCCGTCAGTTCGCCTTCACACATCACAAGCACACGATCCGATACGGCCAGTATCTCCGGCAGTTCGGATGACACCATGATGATGCCCATGCCTCCGGCTACCAGTGATTTCATCAATTTATAGATCTCAGCTTTCGCATTGATATCAATACCCCGGGTAGGCTCATCCAGCAATAATATCTTTGGGTGCGTTGCCAGCCATTTGGCCAGCACGATCTTTTGCTGGTTACCGCCGCTGAGATTCTTAGCTGCATTAGTAGCTGATGAAGTTTTGATAGCCAGGTTACCGATATACTCAGCAGCCAATTCTCTCTCCTTCTTTGCATTCAGCATAAAACCCCATCGCTGCAGTTTTTGCAGGATCGCCATACTGATATTGGACCTGATCGTCTGGTTTAGTATCAGCCCCTGTAGTTTCCGGTCTTCCGGTACCAATGCAATACCTGCTTCAATGGCTTGTGCCGGTGATTTGATCTTCCTGGTTTTTCCTTCAACAGCAATTTCACCTGTGGAATTCTTCGGATGTAAACCAAAAATTGTTTCCATTAACTCTGTCCGGCCAGCTCCCATCAATCCGTACAGCCCTATTATTTCTCCCTGGTGAAGTGTAAAAGAAATATTATTCAGCAGCTTTGTGATCCTGAATAGCGGGTGTTTCAGGCTGATATTCTTTACAGACAGTAACTCTTCTTTATCCTTGACTGTGGACCCGCTTTTTTCGAAACTCAATTTCCTGCCTGTCATTTTCTGGATCAGCTCATCCTGGCTGATATCTTTCATATCACCCGATCCGATACTCATACCATCCCGCAATACCACATAGCGGTCAGCCATTGCAAAAAGCTCTTTTAACTTGTGGGATATATAAACAATGGTTTTCCCTTCACCTTTCAACTGACGGATGATCAAGAACAGGTTCTCCACTTCTTTATCACTGATCGCCGAAGTAGGCTCATCCATGATGATCACCGAAGCATCCGCATACAAAGCCCGGGCTATCTCGACCAGTTGTTGCTGCCCTACCTTTAGTTCTGTGACCTTTGTATCAGGGCTTACCGAAAGATGCACCCGGGAAAGTAACTCTGTAGCTTTTCGCCTCATTGCTTTCTGATCCAGTATTCCCAGATTATTGGTGATCTCCCTGCCAAGAAAAATATTTTCAGCAACGGATAAATAAGGGACGAGATTCAGTTCCTGGTGAATGATAGCGATACCTGCTGCCTCCGCATCTCTTGTACCCGAAAAGCGAACAGACCGTCCATTATAAAGAATCTCACCCTCATACTGCGTATGTACGCCGGAGAATATCTTCATCAGCGTGGATTTACCCGCACCATTCTCCCCAATGATGGCATTGACCTTACCGGGATGCAATTCCAGGCTGACGTCGCTCAATGCAATAACGCCGGAAAATTTTTTCGATATGTTCTTTGCTACCAGCATTACTTAATGATCCTGAGGCTGACCGGGATCAATTCAAGATTATTGAAATAAAGATGTTCTTTATTGAACTCCGCTGCCGCCGTTATCTCTATCTTATCCCCTTGTTTTACTTCCTTTTTAAAAGACGGAAGTACCGCCGTTCTTACTATCCTATTCAATTCCTCAGAAATAGCATTAAGATCGGTCGTATTGGTAAAGTCCTTTATGTCCACCAGACCTGATGCATCACGAATGGCGTTACCATAGATAAATTCGGTAGCCAGTCTCACTATCATCAATGAATCTGCATGAGCAATCTGCAAAATGATCTCATCCTCATTGATCATCGCCACTGTTGCTTCAGCCTTAACCAAACTATACCGGTAGTTACCAATACCCAGGACATGGGAATGTTTGGCAAAAGCATTTTCCGGGCTGGCTTCAAGAGCATGGATAAGATCTGTCAGTGCAATGGCGCTATCTGATTTGCCCGGTAACTGCTCATCCCATATCTTTTTGGAAAAAGCAGGCGCATCAAATTTTTCCCCGGTCGCCTTCCGATACTCACTCAGTTTCCTGAAATAAACAGATTGATAGCCCACTAACCCGACCACGAGCAACAGCAAAAGGTATTTGACAACTTTTTTCATCCGTTTGACCTATTTTTTTCCGTAAGCAACATAGTCATTAATATTTCCGGCAGTCACCAGTTCTACCGCTACGGGTATCTTTTGAGGAAAATCTCTCTTGCCTTTAATATATTCATCCGCAAATTGCGCCGCAGTTTCTGCCATCACTTTAGGAAACTGCATACCGGTTGCTGCCACTTTATTTTCACTGATGGCTGTAATCATATCTTCGGCTCCGTCGAAACCAAATACTTTTACTTTATCCGCCTTGCCTGCCGACACCAGCGCCTGGAATGCACCCATGGCCATTGCATCATTACCACAGAAAACGCCATCAATATCCGGGTGCGCCTGCAAAATAGTTTCCATGACCTCCATGGCTTTATTACGATCGAAATCGGCACTCTGCTGCGACACCATTTTTAACCCGCTGTAATGATCTGTTACGCTATGAAATCCTTTTGACCTGGCCCATGTATTATTATCGCCTACCAAGCCAAGCAATTCAACATAGTTTCCTTTTTTATTCAATTGCCTGACAAAATATTTCCCGATAGAAACAGCGCCGGAATAACTGTCCGATAGTATCTGGGAAGTAGCCCCGTCAACAGAATTGATCTCCCTGTCCATGCAAAAGACAGGAATACCCGCAGATTTTGCCTTTAGAACATTGGCTACCGATCCATTCGCATCAGTAGGATTAAAAAGTATGGCTTCAAAACCTGCGACCACAATATTTTCAAAATGGTCGCTTTCTAATGCGGTATTATTCTGTGAATCGAAGATGCGGGCATCGTATCCCAGTGTTTTTGCTTTGGCCGCAGCCGTTTCGGCCAGAAAAACAAACCACGGATTGTTAAGTGTGGATACAACAACGGCTATTTTTTTTGAGCCTTCTTTGGTCCTGTCCTTACATTGGACGAACAACAATACACAAAGCAATGGCAGCAACAATCGTTTTATCATCGCTATTTTTTTAATAATGATACAGCCCTGGCGGCAATACCCTTTTCACTGATATCATAATGATTGAATATATCCTGTTGCGAACCGGTAACCGTATATTCGTCAGGAATACCGATAATGGCAAAAGGTTTCATTATTCCCTGCTGAAGCAGGTATGAAGCACAGGCCTCACCCAGTCCGCCGCATACACTGTGCTCTTCCACCGTTATCACAGCCCTGCATTTTTCAGCTAGTTTTTTCACCAGTGCTGTATCTAATGGTTTGATCGTATGCATACTCACAACTGCAGTGCTAATGTTTTGTTCACTTAGCTTATTAGCTGCAAGCAATGCAGGGTAAACCGTTTCACCCGTGGCTATAATGGCCACATCATCTCCTTCCCTTATGACACGTCCTTTGCCAAATGCAAAGCTGTCGTCATTGGCCTCATTCAGCAAAGGCATGGGCTTTTTCCCGAACCGCATATAAACAGGGTGAGGAGTTTGTGAGGCCAGCTCGACCGCCTTTTCCGTTTCGTAATTATCGGCAGGCGCTACGATGATGATGTTATTGATCGCCCTGAGTACGGCAAAATCATGAAGACTGTGATGCGTAGAACCAAGCGCCCCATAGCTGACACCGGCGCTGATGCCGATCACCTTTACAGGGTTATCGCTATACGCTACATCGTTCTTAATTTGTTCCAATGCCCTTGCTGTTAAGAAACAGGCGGGTGATACGGCAAATACTTTCTTCCCGCAGGAAGCAAGCCCTGCTGCCACACCTACCAGGTTCTGCTCTGCAATACCCACCTCTACTATTTGTTTCGGAAATTTTTTGCCGAAGGGAACCAGTTTACCCGACCCTCTTGAATCACTGGTCACGGCAATGATATCCTTATCATTTTCCGCCAGCCGTTGCATGGTCTCAGAAAAAACATCCTGGTTAGGCTTGTACCCGATATTTGCTGTAATTATTTCCGCCATTATATTACCGTTAATGCATGATCCAATTCTTCGATTGCCTTTTCATATTGCTCTTTACCGGGCACACCATGGTGCCACTTCACATCATTCTCCATAAAGCTTACTCCCTTGCCTTTTACAGTATGGGCGATCACTAATGAAGGCTTTCCTTTCTCGAACGGTAAACTGTCAAACAGTTTTTTCAGTTCGCCGGGATCGTTACCGTCCACTTCCTTTACCGCCCAGCCAAAACTCTCAAACTTCTTATCCAAAGGGTCCGTATTGCAGACATCCGCGGTAGCCCCGGTGATCTGCAGGGTATTCTTATCTATTATCGCACAAAGATTATCAAGCTGATAATGTGCGGCTGTCAATGCGGCTTCCCAGTTGGAACCTTCAGGTAATTCGCCATCACCCAATAATGTGAAGACACGATAAGCTCTTCCGTCTAATTTTGCAGCCAGCGCTGTTCCTGCAGCGATCGGCAAACCATGACCCAATGCACCGGTGTTCTGCTCAATACCGTTCACCTTACGGGTAGGATGCCCGATATAGTGTGATTTATATTGACAAAGTGTCTCCAGGTCTTTTTCCGGGAAAAAACCTTTATCGGCCAATACCACGTATAAGGCTTCCACGCTATGTCCCTTGCTTTGAATATACCTGTCGCGGTCAGGTGATGAAAAATTCTGCGGTGATACATTCATCGTATCGTTATACAATACATTCAGTATATCCACGCAGGACAAACTGCCGCCCGTATGGCCTGCTTTTGCCTGCAGGATGTATTTCAATACATTTTTGCGGTATTGAATGGATCTTTGTTTAAGCTCCTTTATTGTCATTGTTCTTAGACTTCTATATTTTAATTATGCAGGTACGTATCCCAGCCTAAATAATTTTCAAATGCTTCTTTCAGTATGCCTGCTGTTTTACTGGCATTCATCACAACGTGATGCTCAAAACCATTACGGCATACATAATTCATCAGCCCCTGCAGGTTACCGATCTGCGCTACGGCCCGGTTGCCAAATGTATTCAGTGCATCATTCGTTAATTCTCCTTCGCCAACATAGGCTTTGATCACGCCTTTGCAATCATCCGTACTGATGCGGCCATACGTCAGCGGCATGGCCAGCGTACGTCCATCCAGCGCACCATACGTATTCTCTGTACCTACACTGGTACCCAGAATAGGCGCTGTACTGATGGTGATATCCGGCAGGAATGATTTGGCCCAGTTACCACAATGAAACAACACGCATTTGGTATCATCGTCTGCATAATTATTATTCCAGTCCACCAGCGCAGAAGGGGAACCGCTTGCCAGTTGCATAGCATACATGCTCAATGTGCCGGTTACATCTACTTCACAGGCGCTGGGCAGCATGTTCTCACTCATCATGCTCATGCTGGTACATACATTACAGCCATAATTCTTCTGAATGGAGGTCCAGCACTGAATGGCAGTAGCGTCTAACGCATTCTCCTTCATAAAATCCGCCAAGACTACATCCAGCTTAGCTATCTGTACTAATTTATCGGGCGGTGTTGATCCGGTGCTGGTATAAGCGTGTATCTTCTCCAGCTTTTCTTTTACCGATCTGTCATCAGCTGTTAACTTATTGGCATTGCCCAATATCTCTGACAGATCAACTGTCGTTACAGAAATACCGTTGCGCTGCAATAATTTTTCGCTGTAGCGAACGGTATTGAAAGCGGTGGGTCTTGCACCTACCGCACCGATACGGACCTTACGCAAGCCATTCACCACGCGGCAAGTGGCAGTAAAATTCTTCAGATCATTGACAAACGATTCGTCCCTGGGGCTTACCACATGTTTGGTAGTCAGCGAATATTTTATTCCATACTGGTATAGATTGTTACACACTGATATTTTACCGCACCAGGCATCTCTACGGTTCACCACATCCATCTTTCCCAGGTCGTCCGGGTAACCCTGTACCAGCACGGGTACATTTAATCCTGACAACTTGATCGTCTCTGCCACACCTTTCTCATCTCCAAAATTGGGCAACACGACCAGGATACCATCAATGGTGTCGGCATGCTGCTTAAACAAGGTGGCGCATTTTTGCGCTTCTGCGAAAGTCTCCACGCCTCCGAGTTTGGAATCAGCATCACTCAGCAATACCGGTGTGATGTTCATTTTTTTGAACAGGTCCAGTATTTCTGTCCTGGCCTCTGCTACTAATTTGTCAGGAAAAAAATCCCTGTTCCCGATGATGATTCCTATTGTACTTTTCCGCTGAACTCCCATAATGTGATAGTTATTTGGTTTTTAAATACCCTACGTGATAAATCACTTCTTTACCCTTTCTGTCAGCCCCCGGCAGGTCATAATCCTGGTCGGTTGGCGTGTCGGCATCGGGAAAACGCCGGGTACTGCCGGTTCTGAAAACGATCCTTTCTACTGAGCTGACCGGTGCAAAACATAAATTGTTGGAAGGGTTCTTACCGTTTATGCTGACCGTATAAAATCTCGTTGCCGTATTCAGGTCAATGACAAAATAGATCGTTTCGGCTGCCTGGTATTTTCCCAGTGACTTATTCCTGTAGCCTTGTTTCGTTAAAATATTTCCTGCCGAATCCAGCATCAGGCGCAGGCAGGGAATACCTTTCGCATCCACCAGTTCGATCTCCAATGTGCCCATATCATTTTGCTGCGGGGTAATGGAAAACTCCACACTTATTTTCTTTGAGACAGGGAATATTCTTTCCGCCTTTGCATAGTCGAAGGGATCGCTGTCATGCAACGCCAGTACTTTTTGGCCTTTGAATTTTTCGATCACTGTCCTGCACCAAAGCGGGCTGAATAAATTCCATTGGTCCAGTTCAGTGCCATCCGGCATCAAATTAAACACATCATTGACCTGTGCTGTTACTTTGTCTTTCACCGGAACAGAAACCCGGCTCACCCACATATCTTCCTTATTCATGCTATAGCTCACCCACATATTCCCGTCAGCGGGTTTGCCATCCATTTCCTGGATACCCCGAACATATTGCGGGCCATAACTTTTGTAAGCCCCCCCATACCGCATCGAAGTGATCTCACCATTTATGAGCAAAAGGTTTGAATACTTTAATCCGTCAGCACTCACACTGACTGCCAACGGCCAGCGAAATTCTGAAGGATTATATACAGTCGCATACTTTCTGTCGCCGGTACGTTGTCCCCAGATCTTCGCATTGGCATTGACAAATCCCGGCGCCCGGGTGGGATTATATTGCCAGGTCCTGCCCTCGTCTTTACTGATACTTGTCAGTGCATACTTCCACAACCCGATGACATGGCCATTCGGTAAATGATAATAATTGAATGCTTTGAAATCTTTTTGCAAGGGAATCAGCGGATCATTCCGGTCGGCCTCCTCCACGGTTTGCATCATCAGCAATGGTGTAGCGAGTATCTCCTCGCAGGCTGCAACCAATCCTTTATCTTTTGATGACCTGTAAAAAGGGTACAATGTGTTCTTTTCATTGAAAGAATGATTATACCGCAGGAAATGAACAGGGCCGAAGGTTCCATCTGCCTTTATCTCCCGTATTACCCGGCCAATACCATTGCCATCGTTCGGGTCATCCTTTTGCCCTAATACGATCCCGTAGTAGGCCAGTGCAAACAAACGCTTCGACTTTGATATATAAAAACCGATACGCTGGTGCATGACGGCATAATTGTTCTTTGCTGTATCTTTTTTACCTTCTTTGACAAAGCCATCCGGTATCTTATACGGAGGAAAAATAACCACCGGGTTGTTCCATTGGTAACCGTCTTTGGATATTTGAAGCAAGGTTTGGCCCGGCGGTTCATGCTCGCCGACCGGGTTACTTAAATATTCCAAATAAAAAGTATTGTTCCAGTAAGCCAGCATGGGTGCATGGTTATACGTCCAAGAGGTAGCGCCGGTATCTGCCCGGTTAGCCCGCATCGTCTGGATATTATGCACCCCGACGGCCGGTGATAGCTGCCCATGATGATAATCCACATTGGACAAAGTACTTCCCGTATAGCGAAGGGTGTCCTGTGCATAAGATTGTAATACAAGCGCCATCGAAATGACGACCATCATCTTATTTTTTTTAGCTCTCATCTTACTGTTGCATTTGGTGACTCCTGGCGGTAACTAAAAGCAATTTTGATAATATCCCTTACCTCCTCTTCATCCTTTACATTGGCCCAGAAATTAGCCGGCTCTTCCTTCGTCATATTGCCCGAATTCTTCCGCATGGTCATTACCAGTTTCCACGCATCATTTTCCTTTTTTAATCCTATACACACTTTATTATCACGTATCAATCTCTCATCATACCAGCTAAAAGTAGTTCTATTACCCGGAGCTGCATGAGTACCTGCCATGAAACCTATATCATAATTGATAAGTAATTCACGGTATAAAAGCTCTCCCTTATCCGAATCAATTGTACCGGTTCTTCTGTTCGTGCAAAGTAAAGGCGCCACAACAAAACCCCTGTTCAAAGAAATTTTTCTCCCGCTGCTATCCGCCTGGTCATGATCAAAATAGCCGTTCACCAGGGTGGTCATTCTATCTTTCAGCTCCTGGCAGAGGCAAGTTGATGAAAGAAAGATAATGATGAACAGGACGACTAATCTCATATCTTACTTTTTAAATTTCTTTCTCAGATCATTCACCATTTTTTTCTTTACCGTTACGATCGTTCCGTGTTTGTGTCCTTCCGGCACATTCACTTTACCGGCAACATTCTCAAAATGGATAAAGTCTTTTGTAGCAGATGCTTCATATATCTTTTTCTGGTACGAATCATAATAGATCAGCCACTCTTCCTTCAGCTTTACCACGGCTGGCCCTTCGGTAAACTTATCGCTGAAAGGTTTTGACACATTCTTCCAGGGTCCCTGCGGGGTTTCACCAAAAGCTACTTTGATATTCCGCTCAGGTCTTGTATTGTCTTTTAGTACCAGCACATAATCTCTTACTCCTCTTTTCACGATCACCGCATCAATTACACTGAATCCCGGATCTAAGAACAATTTGGTCTCACTGAAGCCGATAAAATCCTTTGTGGTAGCGTAATACAGCCGGTGATTATTATTTTCCTCTTCTAAGCCCCTTTCAAATTTTCCGGGCAGGCAGCTCGCCCAGACAATGATGTAGTCCTGCTTTTCTTCATCATAAAATAATTCAGGGGCCCAGACATTTACTACATTCGATTTTACTGGCTCCTTCGGCCCGAAGGGATCAAACAGCATAGCAGGAAAATATTTTACATCTTCCCAATGCAACAGGTCTTTGCTTTTCGCATAACCAAACCCGTTTCCTCCTTTCCATTCCGTTGTCCATACCAAATGAAATGTTCCGTCAGGTCCTTGCAACATTGACGGGTCTCTCATAATTTTATCGTTCCCAATGGAAGGTCTCAGAAGAACGGTATCCAATCGTTCCCAATGATAGCCGTCATAGCTGTACAACATCCGTAATCCTTCGTTGGCAGGCTCCCTGAACGAGGTAAACAAATAGGCTTTGCGGGAGCATGAGCCCAGCAGGAATAACAGCGCTATGGACAGACATATCCTCATTTTACTTCTCCAGGATCAATACCCAGTCATTCCCATTTTCCTTTTCCCCGGGCGGGTTATACTTGTTCACGGTAGTATTTCTGTGCTCTGCGATAAGTTGCTTTTCACCGGTACGGGGATCAAACCAGCTTGCCTTTGAAGGACTAAAGGATAATTTATCCGTTGCTACGCTGAACTCCCTTCCATTATAAACATAAAACAATGCGTAGTTTCTCCCTTTTGTAGCTGCCACCCGTTCATATCTTTCGCCGCTATCAACCGTCAGTTCCTGCGCAGGTACTCTGTCAAAGTAGCCTTTACTCAGCATGAGTTTTTTCAAATGAATCATTTGCACTGCACCGGGTGACAGAACAGCCTCCTTCCAGTTCATGGTTACACCATAATTCGCGGTCCAGTCTCCCATCTTATTAAACTGCATCACGGCATTTTCTCCATAGGTAAATCCGGCACCACCTGCAAACACACTCCAGTAAGCATACCGGCGCAGGTCAGCTGCTTTCCATCGCCGCTGCAAACTATCGTGCAGGCCATGCGGGATATTTTCATACGAAGGCTCCCCGTCTAGTGTCGGCTTAGCAGCTTGTAATGCGTAATCAGCATCAATATACTTCCAGTTGTCCTCGCCATAGTGCCTGGATTCGCTGCTTACCGTATCCTGTGCATAGTTCTTATGCCCGCTTTGAAACATATTGAAGTCCAGCCAGGGTTCGTTGTGAAACCAGTCAGTCGAAGACGTTCTGCCGCGGGGATGATACGTAACCAGGTGCCTGGTATCATATTTCTTTAAGGTAGCGCCTATCATCTTCCATACATCCATCCCTTCTGTTCCCTTTACATCGCCACCGTTCAGCCAGATGATGTTGTTCCTGTTTTTATACCGGCTGGCCAGGAACTTCGCATAAGCTTCTCCCTGTTGTACACTTACTTTTCCTCCTTTTACATTACTGCCCCACACCGGCACCAACGCCATGTAAATACCCCGTTTGGCTGCTTCATTTACGATGAAATCAACATGATCCCAGTAATCGTATGCTTCAGCATTACGGTGATCATTACCGGGTGTCACATTGGGCTTTGATACATCTTCATTGATCAACGCATAATCACCATAGACATTCTTTGTATTATTCATATCGTGCAGTACCATTACCTGTACTACATTAAATCCCTGTTGCTTTCTTACATCCAGGTATTTGATAGCATCTTCCCTGTTGCATTTTACAAATAACAACCATCCGGTATCTCCGAGCCAGAAAAAAGGTTTACCCGCTTTCGTCTGGAAAAACCTTCCATTGGATGAGACCTTTAGCAAAGGCAGCTGGGTCTGCGCCTGTACTAACGAGAACATCATGAGCAGGGCTATCGAAAATATTTTTTTCATTTTTTTACAGTTACCGGGCCTTTCTCCAGCCTCTTTGTTTCTGTGTTATAAATAATAGCATCCTTACCGTCGCTCAGTATATACTCGTTCTTGTTAGCTGAAGTAACCGGCTTCATGACTGTTGCGGCCCTCAGCATATCTTTATCTGTGCCAGATGGCAAAACAGGTAAACTACCACCCGCTATAAAAGCAGCCATACCGAATTCAGGATAACTGTCGCCGGAATAAACAACAGTCTTCGATGGATATTTATCCTTGTATTCCCTGACTGCACGGTACACCTGTTCAAAACTTGTCTTCTTTGGTTTGAGCAACCTGGCATGCTGGCGGGGAGCTAAGTTTTGCCCGCCTTTGGGCGCATACAAAGTGCCGTCAGCCTGGTAGTGCCAGTAACGGATATCTATCAGGTCAACCACCGCCGCATAAGCAGGCAGGCTGAGTATAGAATCCTGTACATCCTTTGTCACACTTAATCCAATGATGGGACGTTTGCCTGTTTCTTTTTCCCATTCCCTGATCACATCCAGCCAGAATTTTACAAAATGAACAGGCCCGGTGAACTCCTCACCTATTAATTGTATCACCCCATTATTGTCTTTGAAATTATTTAAGCATTGACGGATATATTTCCGATGCAGTTCTTTCCGGACAGGATTTGAGAGATCATAAAATTGTTCTGCATAGAATATACGTTTATCGCCAGCATAATTGACCGGCTCTACAAAACCGGTATTATTGATATTATTGGCAGTACGCCAGGGGAAATCAGCATAATGCGCCCCTGCTTCAATAATATTATGCTGAAAATAATTCTGGTGAACCAATAATAATCCCTTTTGATCGGCCAGGCTGGCGAACTGTTTCAGTCGGTTCCAATACCACTGGTTATACTTTGTCAGGTCATATTTGCTCAATCCATCCCATGCTATTTCTTTACCGCTCCGGGCAAATGGCAACTCATAGAACGGCGGCCATACTTCGCCATCCATTCTTCTTATTCTTTCATGATCATCCCTTCTCCGGTCATACCACAAACCATAGTTATGCTCGATAGCCACCGTGTTAGTAGCCTTCATTTCATCGGTTACTTCATTCAGGTCGTCTGTCAGTCCTTTGCCTGTTCTTCCGGGAACAAAGCGGGTGATATGCGATCTCGCTTCCCTGATGTCTTTTGGAGTAAGACCACCGCTCCACCATTGTACCCCTTGTCTTTTCCCGGTCAGCAATTCTTCGCCTCTCACTATCCATCCGTTCCTGATAGTAAGTACCGGTGCTTTTGCAGGAGTAACGGGAGTGTTGAACCCGATCACATCAATTGTTCTTGTATTACCTGCTGCAGTCGGGATCGGGTTACGTTTTGATGCCTCTGTTATCCATTGTTTCAATTGCATCCGCGGTCTCGCAGCCTGTTTTGTCAATTCCATGGCGGTTTCAACAGAAGGGCTGCTGCTGGCTTCTGTAGGTACATATAATATTTGCGACAGTTGATCTGTATTCTTATTTAGTCTTTCACTCAGTTGAGCATAGTACAAACTTCTTGGAGAAATCGTATTGTTGGACTCTCCCCAGTAACCATCTCCACTGAATTGTGCCCAGCTTCCGAAAGCCCAGTTCTGCGCACCCGGTGGTTTATAACAATCAATTCTTGCGGCTGTACAATTCCAGAATACACTGTTGGCTGCCGACCAGCCAGCGCCATTAGCATCCTGGCCGCGGTTGCCAAACCGCAATGCATTGCCATCCACATTCACCACATCAAATAATACCCCGCTGGCCCAGCTATCTATAGCACCGCTGAAACTATAAGGCAGAACTGATTCACACTGAACAAAAGCATTCGGGCCGGGGGCGCAATAGCCAACGGCAAAATCGTGATACCCGTTCTCCGCATAACATCGCTGAAACAATGTTTGCTGGCCCGCCGTAAAAAAAGTATAGCGTCTTTGGCCACCGATCTCTGATACAGGATGTAAAGAAATACAGTCTTCAACAGTTATTCTTTTCGAAGTTTCCAGGATACTAACTGCAGAGCCCGCAAAATTTTCAAAGGTTATTTGCCGAACCCATGCATCTTCAGCGTTTTCAATGTTAATAGCATTCCAACGATGGTCCTCGTCCTTCAAATTATTTTTATCATAAGTTGAAACACAACGAAGATTCTCGACGCCGCAATTGCTTATTTTTCCAAGACCAGTATAAAAATAAAAACTCGCTCCTCCGAAGTTTGTGTCCAATGAAGTAGTGATGGGTGCATCCAGGAAAATGGTTGTTCCTTCTATTTTAGTGATCGCTCTGTCAATAAACAGGTCACGGTCGCCGGGTTTCCATCCCAAAGCGGAAATTCCTCCGCCAAAAACACCTGTTCCTAATGTTTCGATCCAATTTTTAGTGGAAGGGCGCCGGATAATTATTTTGCTGGAAATCTCTTTATACGAAAAAGTACTGCCTCCATCAAAGCTGGAAGCATTTACCGGCACATAATTGTCCCTGACCCTTATGCCCTGCATATCTCCTGGAATATCATTCTTTCCAATTATTTTTATCAGTGCCGATCTCCCGGTACCGGCACCGGTGAGGGTCGTGCCATTCTCACTTATGCCGCTGCCGCGTAATACCACACCGCTGGCCATGATCTGTAATTGTCCGCTTACTTCGTAGTTTCCTGTTTGCAATAACACAGCTCCGCGAAATCCGCTGGCATCAACCGGTAATGAAGCCACATAATCCAATGCTGACTGGATACGAAGCGTCGCATCACCTTTTGTAACAGGTACCACCACTTTTGCAGGAACAAAGGGTATAGGCTTCTCAGAAGCCATGTAACCGCAATAAGAAAAATCGGGAACCCGGTTGCCCTGTGGATCAGGCGTATACACTAATTTACCTTTCTCAGAATAAAGAGGAGGTAAGGCCTTTACCTCCCTTTGTGCGAATATATGGATGGGTATAGTAAGCGCAGGCAGACATATCCATAAGACATAGAGGAAATGCCTGCCGTAAAGATTTTTGTTGGTTATAGAAAACTTCAAGTCCTCCTGTTTTTATCACCTGCTAAAAGCATTTAAATCTACTACTATTTTAAAAACCCTTTAATGGCTTTACATTCCCTGCCGGCACCACACTGTTCAGGTACTCTTCAATATTCATATACCCACTTTTGCTTTTCGCATACTTTGAAGCGTCGGATGCATCATTCGGGTTCAGCCCGTTCTTCTTTTCCCAGGCATCCGGTATTCCATCATTATCGCTATCATTATAGGGTGTTCCTTTATACTCCGGGTAGCCACCCGCCTGGGCCGGGTCGGTAATGATACCGATCTTGTAAGAATCTATCGGCATACGGCGGTGTTTGAACTGGGTAGCCGGTAAAGGTACATTGGGATCATAGCTGATCTTACCTGTACGAACCTGTTCTACTATTCTTGTATCCACGGCATCCCGTCTGGGTAAGGTTGCTCCGGCATTACTCAATACATACGTTTTTGCCTCATCCGCACCAAGGATCGTGAGCGGGGCCATAGGTAGAGGTTTATGCCATTTCATGTAATCTTTGTATTTACCGGCATCCCTTTCATCTTCTACCTGTACGCCGCCATTCCAGTTATCTTTGGTAATGGCCGGATAGCCTTCCATGATATTGCCATTGACATAAGCCCTGCCGTAATATTTTTCTTTCAGCTTGCTTCTGCCGCTTTCCGGTTTTAAGATGCGGTGCCCTACATTGTTCTTAGGAGTAGCAGGACCCGGTTTGAAATAATTATTGATGATATTATACTGCGCACGGTAATCACCGCCATCAATAGAACGGTGTACCCAGTTAAAGACCACATTATTTACAAAATTGAAAACACCATTCCAGCCAACGGATGGATTACGACCTGCATTGTTAGCCCACAGGTTGCGCATGAACGTACAATTCTCTCCGCCCAGTGTACTGCCGAATGCATGGTTCCAGGTATCCAATGCTTCGCCGAAAATAGAGTTCTGTATGGTGATGTTCACTGTTCCCATTTTTTGCTCTGTTGCGCCGGTACTGTCATTATACATGTGCCGGTACATACTCATATTCTCATCCAGCCCCCAGGTAGCGCTTACATGATCAATCATGATATTTCCGATCGGGTTTCCACCAATGGCATCATCCCTTCTTCCCACCCATGTTTCGCCGCGGCGGAAACGCATATAACGGATGATCACATCATGTGTGTTTATCCAAACACTTTCACCGGCAATACATACACCATCACCGGGTGCGGTCTGGCCTGAAATAGTGATATATGGCGCTCTTATGACAACAGGTGTTTTGATACGTATGATACCGGCTACATTGAACACGACTATTCTTGCCCCGCCCTGCTCGCAGGCCCAGCGAAAACTGCCGGGGCCATCATCATTCAGGTTCGTTACAACAAGCACCTTACCTCCTCTTCCTCCAAAAGAGAATTTACCTCCGCCTTCTGCTCCCGGAAAAGCAGGTATGTCTGCCTGCGGCAACTCGTCTACTCTCGAGGCCCAGGGAATAAACGGCTTCCCTTCTCTTGCCTCTTTATCAATAACCGGCCAGGCTACAGCCCAGGCACTATCCGAATGTCTGCGGGAAGCATTCATTAAAGAATCCGAAGACCGCTGCACGTCGGCTGGAATATCCGGGTATTGGGCATACGCAACAGCAATAACACCGGTAAGGACAATTGTGGTAAAAAATCTTTTAGCCTGATATTTCATAATAATAAAAGTTATGACCTGTTAGACGATCTTTTACTGAAAAACTCTTTGCGAAAAACTTTATTTCATAAAAAAGAGAAAGCTATGCGCTTTCTCTTAGAATAAGATGCGCATTAGAATTATTTCTGCACTTTAACATCCACCTCGATCTGTGTTTCTTTATTGGGCGAATCGCCATCAAGATAGCGTATAAGTATAGCGCCGAATTTTCCGGCTGCTGTTTTAAAGCCAATAACGTTGCTGCCGGCGGTCGTACTCACTGTAGTCACCTTTGAAGAAGTACCAGAGGCCATGTTCCCGCCAATTAAAGTCTGAATGGCACCTCCCGAAGTTAAACCAGTGACAAAATTTACCGAGGTTGGCATTTTCTTTAACAGCGTAACATTTTTAGTCCAGGTACTAATATCGTAGTAGCCCAGTTGAGGCTGAGCAGCGCTGAGTGAATAAATGGTGTGCTTCAAATCATCATTTGTTGCTGCAGTTCCTCTTCCGGTAGTATCCCAATAATATCCAAAATCTATAGAACCAGACGCTGTACCTCCTTCTGTATAACTATAAACATTGCCTGTTGCAGAGGCATAATAACATTTATTCGTTTTTGCAGTGGTATCAGGCACTTGCAATATCCTGTAACTCCAGAAATGAAAGTCGGGTGTAACGGTAACAGTAAACATTTTTCCGCCATCTCCCATAAAAATTGCCCTGGCATCCCTTGCTAACACCCTGTACGAATAACTACCGGCAGCACTATCCACCCTGTATCCTTTTATTAAGGAAAAGGACCGCTTATTGCTATTATTTAATCTGAATGTATCTATCCTTGTTCCATTCTTCTGAATTTCAATATAGGACATATCCGTAGGAGAAGAAATCGTAAAATCGAAATAGATACTGTCTTTGGGATTTAGTGTTACATCGCCTACAACAAACTTGGCGCCACTGCTACGATATTCAACCGTGACATCGAAGGAGTCAACGGGTTCGACTTTCTTTTCGCAGGCAGAAAGTACCAAACCCAACACCAATGATCCTAAAATTATTTTTTTCATATACAAGTTCATTTTATAGTAATTGATTATTGCAGGGGGTCAAAAGTCCCGTTTATCCAACCTGATGTTTGCTCAAGGAAGAAATTCTGGCTGAAAAAATTGGGAAATGGATAAAAATAGTATTTCGCCGGTATACTGATCACATTTGAGCCCTCTAATGAAGCAATGGTGCCAGGCGTTGTATAAATAGCAGTATATACTGACTGGTTATTGAGGTTAGCTGTATCTCTTGGTCTTACACCAAAAGCATCAGGCGCATCTATATATATTCTGCCTGCAACAGGGTTTGCGGGAAGATTGCCGGCTACGTATGGAAGCTTAGCAGCCAGTTTGTACGATTGACGTGCAGAAATAAGACCATAGTTCCTGGTCCTTCTCAAATCCCAATACCGTTTTCCTTCCATGGCAAATTCAACCATTCTTTCATTTAAAATCAAACTTCTCATGGATGCCATGTCTGCAGCAACGTCTAAACCATAATCAAATGACCCAACCACTATACCTGCCCTCTGCCGGATGCGTCGTACATTATCTTTTGCTTCTGTCAACCTGTTTGTTTCATTGGCACACTCCGCAAGGTTCAATACTACTTCAGCAAACCTCATCTCTATCCAATCCATACCGCTGCCACCACCCGAATTAGAATTATATACAGATTGTGCCGGAGTTAGTGTGTTATTAGTTAGTCGTTTGCAATAAAACCCTGTAACGATCGTTCCTGCAGCTTCATCAGGAACTCCCGTGTGTGACCATTGTTTGCGTGTAGCTTTCCCGCTTAAAGGCCAGACACCTCCGTTATAGGCAATGGAAGCTGCAAAACGAGGATCCCTGTTTTGCCAGAACATAATGTTATTATAGCCAGAAGAAGCATGATTAGTGGGCAACCCATCACTCATCGTGTAGGCTTGTACAAGGTTCCAGGTAGGTTGATTTGAACCGCTTGCTCCATCAGTTTCAGAATCGGGCCGGGTAATAGCTTCCGTGTTGGTACCTACATCCCTTGCGGCACTGTATTTTCGTACCAATAACACTTCAACATTGTCTTCTGTTGTAAAAATATTTGCGTACGTTGGAAATAAAGAGTGGCCGTCAGCAATGCATTGGTTATACGCCGCAAGATTTGCCTGGTAGGCATCTTCCCATCGTGATGCAATATTCGTAGGATTAAACTGCGGGCTTGCCCAATACATCAGCACTTTTCCTTTAGTCGCCGACGCAGCAGCCCTGGTAATACGTCCTTTATCACTTGTTGGCCAGGTAGCAGGAAGGTATGCTATGGCAGAATCCAGATCCTTTACAATAGCTGCAATACATTCACTTGTTTTGGCGCGGGGAACATTCAATTCATCTTCAAGAGTCTGCGATTGCAATATCAATGGTACGCCGCCATATAAGCTAACTAACCTGAAGTAAACGAAAGCCCGTAAAAAGAAAAACTGGCCTTTGAGAGTCGTCCTGGTCACTTCGGGCAAAGTACTGTTAGTATTAAGCCCTTCAATGGCAATATTACAACGACGAATATCAAAATAGCGGTTGGTGGTAATACCATTACCTGTTCCTATATCGGTAACAGAATTTTCTACCAGGGTGCCGTATAAAAATGCTGTGTTGGCATTGTTTAGCTCATCAGACGTATTATGAATACCACCGAGAGTTGGCCACTGGGGTATAACTAATCCATACGTTCTGTTTAGAAATAATCCCACTGCTCCCTGATCGCTCCAAATTCTCGAATCAATCCCCTGAGGATCTTCAATGTCGAAAAATTCAGAATCCTTCTTACAGGCGGATAAGACCGTAAATAGAGCAAGGGTTGCTATAACCATTGCTTTTCCTGTATTCTTTATATATCTCATAATATTTTTTTTAGAAATTTCTACTTATAAACTTGCATTGATACCAAGAGAAATAGTCCTTAATGTTGGATAAGTACCAAAGTTGGATGTATAAGGATCTTTATATTTTAACGGGTTTACTATATTCCAAAGGTTAGTACCGGTGACCATAAATCTCAGATCAGGGATACCTATTTTGCCCGAAATGTTTTTAGGCAACTGGTAAGAAAGAACCATATTATTTATCCGGCTTTGCGTACCACTAACGGCCCAGAAAGTTGAGTTGGCGGTTACAAGCGGAGCATCTGCTCTCGGGAATTTTCCATTGGGATTTTCAGGAGACCAATGATCTGCCCAGAATTTAGGTGCGTTCCGGACTGTAGTAGGAACAAGCCTTGCGTCAGAATCGTATAAACGTTTACCACCTACTGAAAGATTCATATTCGTTGACAATCTGAAAGTCTTATAGGTAACGCCGAACGTAAATCCAAAGCCAACAACAGCTGTAGTTTTGTCGAACATCAAAGTAGCATCTCCTGCTTCCGTAATTTGACCATCGCCGTTAATGTCTTCAAAATCCATGAATCCAACTTGTGGTTTTACTCCACCAATCAGGTAATTCGGGTTCTTGGCAAGAATAGCATCCACCTCTGCCTGTGTTCTCAAAATTCCTTTTGCTATATAACCGATATTGTTGCCGTTGTACCTGCGTGGGTCACGGCCTACCAGTATGCCCAATTGATCATTACCAAACTGTCCCAAAAGACTTTCGTTATAATATGATTGCATTAATTGACTATTACCGAATGCAAAGTTGGCATCCACGTTGAAACCCCAGTCCTTTCCAAATCTTGTACGATACCCGATTGCAAACTCGGAACCCCAGCTTAATTGTTTAAGGTAGTTAACTACCGGCGGCGGAATACCTGCAGTTGGCGGGAAAACAGTGGCTGAATAAGTATCATATCCGTCATACGTATAACGTTGATAAAATTCTGCTGTTATATTGACCTTGCCCTTTAAAATAGTGGCATCAAATCCCACATTGAGGCTTCTTGCCTTCTCCCATGTGATTAAAGGATTTGGATAAATACTTGGATCTAATCCGCTGGTGGCAGTATTGCCAAACAGGATACCCGTTGTTTGCGAAAAGCGTGACTGCCATAAACGGGCACCTAACCTGTCTTCCCCGACCAATCCATAAGTAGCCCTTAGTTTGAGGCTGTTTACAAAATTGATGTCCTTAAAAAAGTTCTCGTCGCTTATTTTCCAGCCTAAGCCTACCGATGGGAAAAAGCCCCATCTCTCTGCAGGCAAAAAATTCACAGACGCATCAGCCCGGCCAATAAACTCGAAAAAGTATTTTCCCTGAAAAGAGTAGTTGGCGCGGGTAATGTAAGAACGTTTTGCAGTGACAAATGCCTGCGTAGGTCTTACTACTTCGTTTATACTGCCAAGAGCCGTAGGATCATTACTAAATGCCCAGAACTCATCAACGCCGGCAACTATTTGTGTATTTTTCGCCAAAAGAACATTACGACTTTCCGATTCGCTTTGGTCAAAGCCCACCATTACATCAAAATCATGATTGCCGATTTTTCTTCCGTATGACAGGGTAGCAAAAAATTGATAGCTATCTGAAATAGTAGTTCCTTCCTGTATCTGGTCGTTGTTGGCGATTCTTACAGTAGGACTTGCTCCGGGTGTTGCCACCAATTGATCGGAATACAATAAACTATTTTGCCCTCTGCGCTGGAGATTTGCCACATTATAAGAAGCAAAATATCCTTTGGCGATAGCATTCCTGTTATTCTTACCAAACTGCATCCGTGCGGATAGCCCTTTCACAAATTTCGGTTTCCATTCCAATGAGGCGTTCACGGCAAGCCCTTGAGACCTGCTATCCCTGTAAGACCCGGATCTATGCACTCCTAAGAAACTCCAGTTTTGATTTTGCGGAGATGAATTATTGGCACCCTGGAAGCCGACCAATTTGTCGCCTAATATAACCGGCACCCATTTAGGAGTCAGGTATAAGGGGCGTATCGTTGCGTCATCTGTTTCAGTACTTGCACTTGAATGATTATTACTTTCTTCCTGGTTAAAATCAGTTGCGAAAGTGACATCAGCAGTAAGACCTTCAATGATCTTGGCATTCATGCCTGCACGAAGACTGTATTTAGTGTTTTCAATAATGCCATAATTACCTTTCTCGTTGTAGTAATTTCCTCCGGCAAAAAATGTAACCTTATCAGTACCGCCGGAAACAGTTACTGTGTGCCTTTGCACTTTACCATCTTTCCAGAAATAATCAAACCATGATTTATCCTCGAGTCCTTTTAAAGAATCTAAATCAGCCTGTGAAAAACGTGTGTTAAAAGCAGAACCTGTCAACTCAAAACCATCATTTAAAAATTTGGCATGTTCATAAGCTGTCAGTGTCTGGGGATCTACCGTTGGAGTGGATACTCCGAAATACCCGGAATAGGAAATTTTTGGTTTGCCTGCTTTACCTCTTTTTGTAGTGATCAACACCACTCCTTTTGCACCCGCTGCGCCATAAATGGCCGCTGATGCATCTTTCAGAAATGTAATGTCTTCTATCTGGCTTGCGTCGAGGTTTTCAAAAAAATCAGCATTGGACGATTGAGCCCATTGTGCAGGGTTAGATACGATCCCATCAATAACAATTAAAGGCTGGCTGGTAACCCCCCCGGCATTACCTGGAAAGCTGGCCGGAGCAGTAGTTGAATTACGAAGATTAAGCGATGTAGTAGAGCCTGGTTTACCTGAACTAAAATTTACTGCCACCCCCGGCACCCTGTTGACCAATGCCGAAGGCAAATTAGCAACAGATATGTCTTCGATTTCGGCCGCCTTAATAGTAGCTACCGCACCTTGTACATTCACTCTCTTCCTGGTACCGTAACCCACTACTATCACATCTTCCAGTTTGTTGTCAAGTTTGAAAAGAGGTACCGCCAAAGCAGAACCGGCGCCTGCTTTTACTTCATAAATGCCATAGCCCACATACGAAAATGTGAGTACGGATTCTGTAGATGGTACTTTGATGGTAAAGTCACCGGTAGCATTGGTCGTAGTGACCGTTGTGGTGTTTTTCACCCTCACTGTCACTCCTTCAAGCGGCGCCTTCGTTTCTTCGTCGGTCACCTTGCCTGAAATGGTCCTTTCCTGAGCAGTGGCGAAAAGGGAAAAGCATACCGTAAGTGATAGCAACAGCAGCTTTGGTAGTCGCAGACAATTCATATAGCATTTGGTTTTATGATGTGAGAAATTTAAGCAATCATTCTTCTTACTGCATGGTTTGCTTTTTTGCAGCTTCCCTGTCTTTTATCCTTTGCTGCCAGGCCGCTGTTTCCTTTTTCAGATCGTAGCCTTCAGCAGAAAGATAATTATTGATCCTTCCTTTATATTTTCCGAACATTTTATGCTTATCATCAGACGAGCCCTCATCCATCGCCAGTTCCCTGGCTTCCTTCAGCCAGTTGTATATCTTCTCTTTTTGTGCACTGGTCAGGCCGGGTAACATATCCTGGTAGGCGGCATACGTAATGGGGAATACTTTGTACGTCATACCATCCTTTACCTTATCTACCTGCTCTTCATTAAGATTCTTCTTTAATTGAGCAATAAACTGCTCATGAAGCTGCAATAACTGAGAAGATTTTTTTTCTTCCTGCCCTTTAACGGATGCCGTTTTTTCGTCCGCAGAAAGAGACTGAGACTTCAGATCCGCAATGACATTTTTACTTTGCTCGTGGATCGCATTAAGCTGTATATATTGATTAACAAGCTCATTTACCACTTTATCAAACACGCCTGAATCGGTGATCCCTAACGTATTTACGATCTTTGCCGACCTTTCTGTAAGCGTCTTTTTGTACTCTATTTCTTTCTGACGGACATCACCTGGCTGGGCAAATACCTGCAAACAGAAAAATGCAGCACTTGTAAGTAAGAGTACCCGAACTATGAAATTGAGATTGAAAAAAGAAAGGGCAAAAGTCCTGGTTGCCGGAGCTGGCAATACTTCTTTATGCAGAAGTTCCTTTTTGGCAAGCAAAGTTTCTTTCATCCCGTAAGTTTTATCGTTAGTGTGATGATGAATGCAGTAAAAAGCCATTTTCATTCATCACCCTAAAGGTACAGGGACGGTAAAAGCTTAAAAATGTAAGGTTTCGCTATAAAGATGGAATATTTTACTATTCAAACCGCTAAAGTATTTCCGGGAACGATTGCGTAAATTGAACCCTCAGTCACTCGTTTTCAGCGACAAAACTGCCGGCAACAATCCTGCACTGTCTGCTTTTAATGTAATATTTCCCTTTTTTTCAGTGGATTGGATAATGGCCAGCGTCATTCCTTTCCAGCTTTTCCTTTCAGGGCTTTTTAAAGAACCGGTATCTGCCTGGTACCCATTGTCCGTTCCCGCAAGGATGCCGTTCCCGGAAACCGAAAACCGGATAAGATGATCTGCACCGGGCACTGTATTGCCATTCCTGTCCACAACCCTGGCGGTAATAAATGACAGGTCTTTGCCATCAGCCATGATGACCCTTCGGTCGGCGGTTAGCTCTATACGGGCAGGCTGACCTGCCGTCCTGATCTCTTTTACCAGGACGATCTTTCCGTTCTTTCTTGAAACCGCCTTTACACTGCCGGGGGCGAAAGGCACACGCCACATCACATGCAGCTTATCATCACTCTTTTTCCGTTTGCCAAGCGATCTTCCATTCAGGAAGAGTTCCACTTCGTCTGCAAAACTGTAGTAAGCCCACACATCTATCGTGTCTCCTTTTTTCCAGTTCCAATGGGGAAAAATATGAAGTACCGGCTTGCTGATCCATTCACTTTGGTACATATAATATACATCCTTGGGAAAACCGGCCAGGTCTATGATACCATAATAACTGCTTCTTGCCGGGAATTTTGAATATGGCAAAGGCTCGCCCAGGAAATCAAACCCGCTCCATACAAAAATGCCGGCCATATGAGGATGCTTCTTTACCGCCAGCCATGTCTTCTCATGTGTGCCGCCCCAATAAGCATGGGTGTTATCATAAGCCGATACAGTGTAATCTATGATCCCGTTTGAATTGCTGAATGTATCCTGCGCTTTGTAATCAGGGGGCCAGATGCGGATACTGTCGGACAGGAATGGGTAAACACCCCTTGTTGCCAATGCAGAAGCCGTTTCCGTAGCAATAAACTTCTGCCCGGGAAAACGCTTTGGTAATTCCGGGTAGTCATAGTACTTATAATTAAAGCCGAGGACATCCAGTGCGTTGGCTTTGGCGATGAAATTCTTTTCCGCAACCGTTTCTGTTAATGCGGTAGTAACCGGTCTCGAACCATCCGCAGCTTTTACCGCATCCACCAGTTTTTTAACAAGGACAGTTCCGGTGCTGTCAAACTGTTCCCGCTGTTCATTGCCGATGCTCCATATAATGACAGAAGGATGGTTCCTGTCACGCAGTACCATGGCCTGTGCATCTTTTTCCGCCCATTCATCAAAATATAAATGATAATCAAATTTGTTTTTTCTCTTTTTCCAGATATCATACGCCTCATCAATTACCAAAAAGCCCATTTCATCACAGAGGTCCAAAAACTCAGCAGCAGGAGGGTTATGTGCCGTGCGGATAGCATTACAACCCATCTCTTTTAGAATTTTCAGTTGCCTTCCTGCAGCCGCCTTATTAAACGCTGCGCCCAATGCGCCGAGATCATGATGCATACAGACACCTCTGATCTTGAATGGCTGTCCATTAAGCGAAAAACCTTTTTCACTATCAAAATTGAAATAGCGGATCCCGAATACGGTGGCATATTCATCCACCAGCTTTTCCTCTGCAGTTATTTTTATGACTGCCCGGTATAAATAAGGACGATGAGGCGACCATAATTGCGGATCATTTAACTCAATAGACTCTTCGAACAGTGTGGGATCACCTTTAAACAGCCCGCGGATACGCAATGTTTCAGTTCCGGCATGTACGAGCCGGCCCTCTTTGTTATAAATATTCACAGTAATACCTGTTACCGCCGGCAGGCTATCTTTATTGATAACCAGTTTTGCAGTAACATTGATCCTTACTTTCTTATTGCTGCTAACCTCTGTGGTAATAAAACTTCCCCAGTGATCTACGGCTGTTTCAGCGCTTGTAATGATCAGTTTCACACTTCTATAAATACCCGATCCGCTATACCACCTAGAATCCGGCTGCTGGCTGTTATCTGCCTTTACTGCAATGACATTTTCTGCAGGCGCCAACCTGATAAACGGAGTAAGATCATAGCCGAACGGAACGTAACCATTGGGACGTTTGCCAAGATAATGCCCGTTGATCCATACCTCGCTGTTCTTATACACTCCGTCAAATTCAATACGCACATTCTTATCTTTTGCAGAAGCAGGCAGTACAAATCTTTTCCTGTACCAGCCGATACCTCCCGGCAATGCCCCACCCTGCGTAGTGGCCGGCGCATTCTTTGTGAAATCGCTTTCAATACTCCAGTCATGTGGCAAAGAAAGTTTCCTCCATTTTGAATCATCATAAGACGGCTGGATAGCTGCGCTGTCATTGCCCAATAAAAATTTCCAGTCGCGGTTAAAATCTATAACACTGCGCGGCGGCTGTGCCAACGGGCATTGCAGCAGCACTAATAACGATAAAAGAAGAAAAGATGCTTTACTCATTATTTCAGCTTAACAGTAAAATGATAATTTCCGGAACCGGTGGCTACAGGTTTCTTACTGCCGGGCAAATACACACTGGCTGTAGTATTCGCCGGTATGATCACCTCCAGTTCAAACATGCCATTAACTTTCTTCCATTCACTCACTATTTCCCCATATACCGAATGATAGCTGGCTCTTACGTGTGTTATATCTCCCGCCGGTTGTGGTTTTATGACTATATTCTTATACGCAATAGAATGAGAGGGCTGCTGAATGCCTGCCAGTCCTGCATAGAACCATTCCATCAGGTGACCCAGCATAAAATGGTTATTGCTCACGATAGGCAATCCCTGCCACGATTCGGTCAAGGCAGTGGCCCCTTTCGCCAACTGGTAACCATAGCCCGGCACATCAGTCCGGCTGTTCATCTTAAAGATAATATCATGACGCCCGGCATCACTTAACACTTTCAGCAGGTGATGAAAGCCGATATCGCCGCTGGTCAGGCTATAATTACGTTCCTTAATATCCTTTATTATATTTTCAATAACATCCGCTTTATTTTTTTCAGATACCAGTCCAAAACTGACGGCCATAGCATTCGATGTCTGGCTGCCGCTGCCGTACTGCTTCGTATCCGGATGATAATACATTTTATTAAAGGCCAGCTTCACCGTATCCGCCCATCGTGCATAGCGCAGAGCTTCCTTCGGTTTATTCAGCAAGGTGGCGATCTTTTTCATCAGTACCAGGTCATAATAATAATAAGCAGTAGCCGTTAACCCCATCGGTGTCAGCTGGCAAAAACCGGGACGCTCAGGACCCAGGTCATACCAGTCGCTCAAACCATACATCAGCAGGTAGCTGCTGTCCTTACTGCGCAGGTAATGCATATACTGCTGCATGGCATAGTAATTCTTTTCCAGTTCTCCCTTATCGCCATACCACTGGTACAGGTTCCAGGGAAACAAAATGACATTACTGCCCCATTCAGGTGAATCCCTGAACCAGCCATTGGCAAAATGCATCTGCGTATATTCCGGCACTGTGGAAGGCACCAGGCCATCGGGGTTTTGCTCTTCCCGTATATCTGCTGTGATCTTTTTAGCCAGCGAATGAATATCATAGTTATACTGCAGGGCATTACCCATCAGGTGCAGTTGCTCCTGCCAGCCTAAGCGTTCCCGGTGAGGACAATCAGTAAACACGCTTTGCATATTGCTGTTAATGGCCCACTTGATTAAGCTGAATGTTTTATTGAACAATTCATTAGAGCAGGTGAAAGAGCCGGTAACAGCAGCGCTGTTCCGTGTATGCAATGCTTTTACACCAACGATCTTTGTTTGTGTCGTATCCCGGTTTACAGGCAAGACTTCTGCCTGTACATAACGGAAACCATAATATGTAAACTTTGGCGACCATTTTTCCATTGTACCCCCTTTCAGAATATACTGATAGTAACTGGGGCTGCCGGTTGCCCTCTGGTTAACGGATCCGTCATCCTTTAACAACTCAGCAGGAGTGATCTTTATGGTATCCCCTTTTTTCCCTTCTACTGCTATTTCCGGTATGCCCGACATATTTTGTCCCATATCATAGACCCATGTACCGCTGCTTATTTGCTTGCTGCTGACGGGTTCAAACTGCTGCATGATTTTCACAGGCGGCGCTACCTGTGTACGTAATGTATGCGGGGTTGTTATCAAGGCAGGTTTCCAGTTCGCATCATTGAATCCCGGCTTATTCCAGCCTTCCTGCTCTAGTGTAGCATCATAACTCTCGCCTCCGTATATGCTTGAATAAGTAACAGGGGAAGCTGATGTCCTCCAGCTTTCATCACTTACAACATTGGCTGTTGTGCCATCGGAATACTCGATCACCATCCTTGCGATCATCTTTGGATACCCGTAAGCACCTGTCATTTTCCGGTACCGTTCACCCGGTATATAATAAAAACCATTGCCCAGCATCATCCCGACAGTATTGATCCCATCCTGCAAATAACCGGTGATATCGAAAGTTACATACAATGCCTGCCGGTCATACTTGGTCCAGCCGGGATCTAAAAAATGATCGCCAACTTTTGTCCCGTTAATACTCATCTCAAACTGACCGAGACCACATACGTATGCCGTGGCTCTTTTTAATTTTTTCCCAATGGGAAAATCCTTCCTGAACAGCGGCAATACATCAGGTCTTTTGCCCCATTCCTTTTTTCCGTTACCATGCTCTGCCGGAATGATCGTTAAGGAGTCAGGCAAATGCTCATAGGCGATCCATTTAGCATTCATCCAGTCACCCGGATGCAGCAAACCCATCTGCCAGTGTGCAACCGGGCTTTCTGTTCTATTCCCTTTGTTATCCCATGCCATTACTTTCCAGAAATATTTTTTCGCGGGCTGTAATTTTTTTCCGGCATACGTCACCTGCACCGACGCAGCACTCATTATCTTTTTACTATCCCACACCGTGGCTATATTTTTTTCCAACGCCAGTGAATCCTCTGATACCAGTATCCTGCAGGCTGTTTGCCATACATTTTTCTGTGAGCTTTTCAGTTCCCAACTCAGACGCGGCCGGGCGGCTTTCACTCCCAGCGGGTTCTCATTGTGCTCACAACGCAGCTTTGTTACCTGGAGTGGTTGTGCCATCAGCACCGTACTGAATAAAATACATACTGCTATGCCTGCTATCCGTTTCATTGCATCATTTAATGAGTTTATGACCCTCACCGCTTCCCTATTGCACATCCACACTGCTCCATGCAAGGCCCTCCGCCTTTTCCACTATTAACCGCACTATATAATCACCTGCATTGATCTGCGAGTTTGTACTGATCGTAAACTGGTTCCATTTCCCTGAACGGGTAAATGTATAATTAACTGTCTCTTCCTGCATCAGGGTGCCTCCTGCATCCAGTAATTGCAGTTGACCGCCTGTCCCCTGTTCTTTATCGTAGTGGTATTTCACCGTCAGTGAATAGCGGTCGGCCACGCCGGTCTGAATGGGATAATCAATAATCACCCGGCGATTCTCCTTTACAACCACGCAGTACCGTCCATTCACCGAATCTTTCACGGATCCTTCACTCAGCTTTGCTGTATTAGCCCGGTATTGTGTAACCGGCTTCAGGTCATAAGCAGGCTGCATATTGCTGACAGGCTGCATCGCCACGATACAATCAGGTGAAATGTCCAAACTCACTGTCACATCTTTCTCAAACCGCTTTCTGAATACCGGATAAATTGTACCACCCTGCTCATCGGTAATGATCTCCGTACCGGTATTTTCAAAATCGGCAATCGCTGCCGGTTTCGGTAATCCCTTTGCTGACGCAACGAAAACATCCGTTGGCCGCTTAGTGATAAACCCGATGGTTCTTTTATCTTTCCTGTTCCTGAATGATACCCAGTCGGCGCCATACAACTGCGGCGGAAGAGAATTGAAATGTATTTCTTCTTCTGTATACTGTTTATCCCCGATGTCCAGCCATGATTTGACTGTGTACTCAGTTACTGGTCTGCCAATACTCAGCATCTGTGATTCCGGATAACTTTTATTTAAAGTAGCGATAGCTATGGCAGATATCAATGCTTCTCCAGCCTTACTTTCAGGAAAAGAAATGATCATCTTACCACCGGTGATCTTTGCCTTTACTGTTTTCTTCAAAGCAGCATTTGCCCCGGCTTCTTTCCATATATCAAGATCATTCAGTACCGTTCTTCCATTGATCGCCACATCAAACAACCGCATCCCTTTCCCATCTGCTCCCCCGCCGATACCAATCCACGGTTCTATAAAATATAATTCAACAAGATATTCTCCGTCAAGCAATGAAAATTCATACTGCAGTTTATTCTTTCCATAACGAAAATCCTGGAACAGCTTCCAGTCTTTTGTATTCCTTATGGGAGAAAAGATCCGGCGCTGGCTGGCAAAGTTCTCCGCTACTTCCGGGAAATCCTTTGTCCACGAGGAGGAACCGTAAGTGGTGAGTGGTGAGTGGTGAGTGGGAAGTACCCTGTCAGCCATCCAAAGATTTCCATTTTGATCTTCGTAATCCGGACCGCCGCAGTTGATACGATATGCATAATGATAACCGGTCTGTGGCTTTGTTATATTCTTTGCCTGCGCATATAGCCTGGCATAGCCCGGCGATGGTGGCAAATGCAATAACGTGATCGTATCTCTTGCTGCTGCCTTTCCGTTTACATAACCCACTGCGTACAACACGTTATATTGAATGTTCACCTGATCCCATTGAAAATGAGTGCCCGTACCGTTTCTTTTTCGTTTACCGAGTGAACCAGCATTTACATCATTGAACAATTCCACTTCATCGCAATTGGAATAAACAAGGATGCTATCTTTTACTCCCGGTTTCATCCACCTGTTGGGCCAGGTATGGGAAACGATATACACCATGGGTTCCTTATGCTTATTGGCATAATTACTCCGGAACATATAAAAAGCATCCGTTGGTTCTTCCCATGGCGTCAGCAATCCTTTATAATTCACCGGCCCGATACGATCCAGTTCCCGCAGTCCTTCTCCTCCCTGCACTCTTCCCGGGTTATCATGCGATGTCAGCAGCCAGAAGAAATGACCGGCCACGCTGTCCTTCGCTTTTTCAGCCAGGCGTATCTTTTGTTCCATTAACAATGTCATCCTGTCCTCACTTAACACAGCATTTTGTTGAAAGCCCCCTTCACTGTGCAGGTCAATCGTTCGCCAGGCGCCGTACTCCCCTACTAATATTTGCTTTTTCAGGTCCTCTCCGTAAGTAGCCGGGTTGCCTCCGTATGTGCCTGTCCAGTTTTGCGGCACATTCCAGTCTGTACCTTCCCCGCCGTTGCAGGTGGTCACCCATCGTTGTGATGAAGTGGTAGGATCTAATGAACGGATCAGCTCAGTGCATTCCTTTGCAAAATCTTCCGGCAACTTGCTTTCATTCTGCAATCCCCACATTACCACCGAAGGGTCATTTCGTCTTTCGATCACCCATTCTTTCAGTAATTGTTTGAAATGATGTCTGAACTCCGGCGAGTCATACCACACATGGGCAGATAACTGTGTCCACCAGAGAATACCATATTTATTACACAATTGCCCGTATAATAAATTATGCGGCTGGTGACCATCACGAAAAGCATTGAAACCAGCCAGGCGCAGCCATTTCATTCGTGAAATGATCTGTTCTTTACTGAAGGCGTGACTTTGGCCGAGTAAATGTTCATATTCCGCCACGCCATTAATGAATACAGCTTGGCCATTCAATAAAAACTGGTGCGAAGGAGTTTTCCAGTTAATAGTGCGAAAGCCAAAATCATTTTCTGCTCTATCAATAACAACACCGTCTTCCTTTATTATAGAAACGATCTTATACAGATACGGGTTCTCCACTGACCATAACTCCGGCTTATTGACGGCTATATCTTTCCGGGATACGGTAAGAGAGTCTCCTGCATCTATCATTTGCACTCCTGAACTTTCTGCCGCCAGTTTCCCCTTTGCATCCATTAATTGATGAACAACAGTTATGTTTCTTTTTTGCCGTGAGTAATTTTTGATCGTGGTATTGATAAAAAGGTCAGCTTTATCACTTTTTATATCTGCCCACGCATGTACACCAAAAGGCCCGATACGTACATCGCTGGTAACTATTAAATGCACAGGACGGAATATACCCATTGGCTGGGAACCTTCCGAAAACCCCCTTTCTTCACTGCAGCCACCGCATACCCAGGGAAGATCTTTGATGTTCACAGGATGGTAAGTTCTTACGGCTAATTGGTTATTGCTACCGTCGGTTTTGATCATCCCTGTTACATCAATAGTGAATGTAGTTCTGCCACCGGCATGCTCACCCACATACTTTCCATTCAGGTAAACTGTAGTGTAAGAACCGGCGCCTTCAAAAAAAAGGAAAAATCGTTTGCCTGTTTTTGACTGGCGGATACTGACTATTCGTCTGTACCATGCATCTCCATGGCGATTACCATGCAATAATCGCCTGTATCCTTCGTAGGCATCCCAGTTGTGGGGAATATTTACTTTACTCCATCCCTTGTCATGTACCGGGGGCATATAAGGAAGCGTGGCGGAAGGAGTATTCCGGTCGGTAGCAATAGTGAGCCAGTCGTTGTTCAGTGAAATGTCCCGGCGCTGGGCAAAAGAGTTGAACCACAAAGACACAAAGACACAAAGAAGCAGGAAACTTTTCACGCAAAGCCGTAAAGAAGCAAAGCAATACATTTTCTTAAGCTCAAAGCTTTGCGTCTTTATATCTTCAGCGTCTTTAATTCCTCTATAATTTGTTGAGATCCCCATCAAACCGGTAAACCCCGTTTTTTATTGTGGCTATTTGCTTCACTATACCATTATAACGCAGCAGCAGCGGCTGACCGGTTTTTGATCTTACTGTCAATTGAACCAATCGCCCGTTACTCCACTTTATATCTATTACAAAACCTCCTCTTGCGCAAATACCTTTTATATCTCCGGCAGGTAAGGCAGAAGGCAGTGCCGGTAGTAAATCAACATACTTTGTATGACTTTGCAACAGCATTTCCCCGATACCGGCGGCTCCGCCAAAGTTGCCATCTATCTGGAAAGGAGGATGCGCATCAAATAAATTCGGGTAACTGCCTGCCCCGCCTTTTACCGGGCTCATCAGCATTTGTATCATCTTATATGTATGCTCCCCATCTTTGAAGCGTGCCCAGCAATTGATCTTCCATCCCAGGCTCCAGCCGGTAGCCGCATCACCACGGTACAGTAAAGATTGTCTGGCTGCTTTCATCAGTGCAGGTGTTTCATCCCAGTTGATCCCGCTGCCGGGATACATCCCCCACAAGTGCGAGATGTGGCGATGTTTATTAGTGGTATCATCCTTATCCTTCATCCATTCCTGCAACTGGCCGTATTTGCCGATCTTATCCGGTGCAATTTGTTTTGATCTTTCCTGTAAAGTGTTTCGCAATGCTGCATCCGTGTTCAATATTGTACTTGCCGCAATTACATTATGAAATAAAGCTCTTATGATCTGGTGGTCCATGGCCGGTCCTGCCACCAATCCACCCTGCTCGGGCGAATTGGATGGTGTACTGATCAAATAACCTGTTTCCCGATCTTTCACTAAAAATGAATTAAAGAACAATGCCGCCTCTTTCATGACAGGGTAGGCCTTGTTCTTTAAGAACACTTTATCCTGAGTGAACAAATAACGTTCCCACAAATGTTCACATAACCAGGCGCCGCCCGTCACCCATATTCCGTGATTGGCCGCATTGATAGGCGCCGTTCCTCTCCACAGGTCCGTATTATGATGCAATACCCAGCCGGGAGCATTGTAATGATCTTTTGCCGTTTGCTTTCCCGTCACCGATAATTCCTCTATCATTTTAAACAGCGGCTCATGCATCGGTGAAAGGCCCAGTAATTCAGCGGGCCAGTAGTTCATCTCAGCATTGATGTTCGTCGTGTATTTGCTTCCCCAGGGAGGCGTCAGCAGATCGTTCCATATACCCTGCAGGTTAGCGGGTCTCGTTCCGGGACGTGAAGATGATATCAGTAAATATCTTCCATACTGAAGATATAATGCAACAAAGGAAGGATCATCAGATGAAGCGAACCTTCCGAGTCTTTCATCCGTTGGCAAGACCTCCCCAAACCCCTCCGAAGGAGGGGCTTTAGACTCTGCTGTCCGGCGGTCATATAACTCAATGGAGAATGTATTGAAATATTTCTGGTATTCATTAACATGCGCCGTTCTGATCTGCTGGTAAGTTTTACCATTCACACTTTTCAGTGCGTTGACACAGGATGTAACCGCATTACCGGAAATATCCTGATAGTTCTTATAATTAGTGGCTGCAGTTAAATAAAGAATGGCCTCATCTGCTCCTGTCACCACGATCTTATTATTGATTATACTGAAGCTACCTCCTGTCAGTTTTACCTGTAAATAACTCTCTCCTTTCAATGCTCCGTTCCTTACTTTCACTGACAATCCTATCGTATTTGCATTGATTTTTTTAACCGAAAAATTCTTATGCGGGCTGTTTAATACTGCTTCGAAACTGATACTGGCCTTCCCGGATGCGGTAAGACGGACCGCCATGACCTGGTGTGGCTGGCTGATAAAATACTCTCTTTTGAAATCAACCCCGTTGACGGAATAGGAAGTAGCCGCCACTGCATGAGCAATATCCAGTTCTCTTTTATAATTCGTGGTCGCTTGTGCATGATTGAATTTCAAATACAGATCTCCGAAAGGCTGGTAACTGGCCTGGTAGGTGCCGACAGCAGGCGGCTCATCGTTCTGTATAAAATATCGCCATTGCCCGTTCAGTGATACTTTCAGCGATTCCTCTCCCAAAGGGTAAACGCCAATATGCCTTATCGTATCCTTGTAACCGGTAATACCGCCTTTATCAAAATAATTCAATACCTGTATAGCGATCACATTCTTACCCGGATGCAGAACATCACCCGGTATCCTGTACCTTCTTGCTTCCGTATTCTCCTGTGTGCCGATCAGTTTCCCGTTTACATAGGTAAGATCCCCGTCCCGTATCCTGTTAAGATCAAGTACCAGTTCCTTACCTGCCCAGTTTGCCGGCAGTTCAAAATGGGTGCGCAACCATACGGCGCCATCCAATCCTTCAAAACCTGCAGCCTCCCATCCATCATACGAAGGAACTGTCATTGTCTTCCATTGACTGTCATCAAAATCTTCTGCAGCCGGATTACCTTTCACTCCTTTCAATGACAATATCTCTTTTATCCATGCATCCTTTTTCCCTTCATTACTTTTCAGGCCCATGAATTCCTTTTCAGCCAGCGCTTCGGCTTCTTTCTGTTTTCCTGCAAATATTAATTGACGTATCGTATCCAAATATCTATAAGCACCGGGGCGGCTATACGATCTTGGCTCGCCTGTCCATAACGTTTCTTCATTGAACTGTATCCTGTCCTCTTCCACTCCTCCAAATAGCATTGCACCGATACGCCCGTTGCCAACCGGTAAGGCTTCGGTCCATTTCACAGCAGGTTGCTTGTACCAGAGTTTCAATGCCTGCCCGCTGACAATTTTTACACCTGGCAGGAGCAGAATAATTAAAATGATTCTTCGTAGTTCTCTGTTCATAAGTTAATGTATCTTGCTTGCTCCCCCTTCAGGGGTTGGGGGTTTCAAATAACCAATCAATTTCTTTTTTTGCTCCGCTCTCTGTCAGTCCTGCATCGTATAACGGTATTGTTTGTTCCCCATCCACAAATCCCAGTATCAAACAAACTCCCTTTGCCAGTTTTAACTTGTTTTTTCCGGCCGGGAAACTATAACTGTGAACATTCACTTCCGGCATTCCTTTTATAACAAGTGCATTGGCGATCTTTGTTTCCGCCTGCCCATAGTCATTAGCACTGGCATTTGTTTCCAGTTCAGGAGATCCCAGGAAAACAGAGTCGGTTGCAAATGCCCCATGAATCTGTTTAAAAAACCCGACTAACACTTTTACCGGCTTATCACAACTAAAAGTAATTTCGGCACCATTCTTCATTTGCTGTTGGAATGATAACTGTAACCCCTTCAATCCTTTTAGCTCACCGGCAAATACTTTTATACTTGAATCTTTATCAGCAAAAATTTTAGCAAGACTGTCAATGATATAATACTGCATGCCTCCATTCATTATAATAGCAGCATTTTGTAACGGCACAGGTTGCTGTTGCTCTTTTTCAGAGGTTGTCTTCAATGAATCAACTTTTGTTTTAAAATGCCTTAACTCATTCTGAAAGGGCTGCAGCATCTCCCGCCATGTTTTGAAAGTCCCATCCACGCCTCTTACCGGGATCTTTCGCTGCTGTGTCTGCATACTATTCGCATAGAGATATGACTCCCTTGTCAGCAACACCAGCTTCCGGTAACTGATAATGCTCTGTTCCAGTAATGGCAATGCCTCTTCCAGGTCCTTTACATCACCGGAGTATTTATATCGTAGCGCATGCAGGGCCGCTTCAGCTTTTTGTGCATAATGATAAGCCAAAGCATTATAACAAAGCATATCATTCTTCAGGCGCTCAAATTCTTCCTTATTCCTGGATATCTCACCGGCTATCGTTTCGATCGCCGCCACAGCCTTATCACCATGCTCCTTTACTTCTTCAATGATCTGCACCGGTGTTTCGCCAATATGCGGTTCACCTTTCCATTCCTTCTCTGCATATTGTATGAGCATCTCCCCTTCAGGGCTTTCACTTTCGTATAATAAAGTAAACAACCCGTAACGATACGGATTGATCAGTTGTGTCATCAGCATACCCAGCGTTAATGTCTGGCGGTTACCATCCGTGATACCAAAACGGCGTAACAACTTAGGTGCGATCTCACCGCTTTCTTCATAGGCTTCCAGTATTTTTCTTCCTGCGTTCTCACTACAACCAAATTTTGCTGCGAGCAAACTGCTCCAGTAACTGACTTCCTCTTTCCTGTCACGTTTTGCCTTCCAGGCATAGCGGCTCCATGCCTTATACCAGATCCAGTCCCTTTCTATTTGCAATAACCGTTTTCCCTTTATACTGTCGGCACTATACGGCCAGTCCCAGTAAGAGGCCTGTGGGTATAAATGCAGACCATTTCCACCCATCACCTCATGCATACCCATCACTGACTGCTGAATGAAATCCGGTGAACCATAACGGAACGGTTCGAGATTGGCGAGTATGTGTACATTTTCTATCTGCACACTCCCCAGCTTGCTTAAGGTCTGATGAAGCTCTGCCCATTTGCCACGCGGTCTCGGATACGTCAACGCTTCCCCGTTGAATTTTGCTTCCGTGTACAGGTTCTTATATAAAGGCAGCGCCGCTTTCATCACTGCCGGCGCATCGGTATCATGTGCCCGCAAAACAATAGGTGGCTCTTCCGCCACGGCGGACAGGTCCTTTTTTCCCAATAACTTCAATCCGTCCTGTACCCCAGATATGATTGTCTTCGTGAACCATTCAATATCATCATTACCAACACCCTCCATCGCCTCACCAAGACAAACCATCAACCCGACATTCGGATACTTCTGTACAAAAGCTGCAATGGATTTTCTTGTATAATCGGCGATCAGCGGGATGATCGGTCTTTCCCTTTCCTGTGTTTTTATTTTATGATACTCCGCAAAAGGCTTTGATACAATGATATTGTAGAACATCTGTATCACCCATATCCCTCTTTTGTCGGCTTCGGTGGTGATGAAGCGGTACATTTCCTCGTTTCTTTTGAATGTAGCCTCATCTACTTCCACCGCATACGGATACTCTTTCAGTTTTACCAGCGATGCAAAAGGGTGGCCATTCCAGAGATACAATGAATTCATCCTGTTTGCCAGCAAAGAATCCAATACCTGTACCCACAATTTCTTATCATAGAACCAGGGAAAGGTCTGAGGAGTAAAGGGATATTCGTATACATTTCTTCCCGGGAGATAATAAGGCTTTTGCAAACCGATACAGGAACCACGCAACACCATTTCAGGCTGGTCAGTGATAGTAATATCTGCAGGCAGTTTACCAGTCACCTGTATCCGGTCAGCCAGTTCAAGACAACCGTATAATACACCTGAAGCATCTGCCCCGACAATAGATATTACATGCTGCGAGGTTGATCCTATTACATACCCTTCCTTACCGGGAGATTGGCTCTTTACTTCCTTACCGAACAATTCGCTTTTGATCTCTCCAATGATGATCGTCTTTTGCTTTGTGGCTTTATTTCTTGTATGGGTAAGTATCGTCCTGTAACCGGCTTTTTGAAGGACGGTTGAAAGTTTCGTTACCCCGAATTTTATCCTGGGAGAAGCAGTCAGCGGCTGTACGATCGTGACGGTTTCCTTTTGCTGTCCAAAAGAAAGTGAACAGCTAAAAAGAAATATACAAGCGCCCATTACTATTTTCCTGTATGCCTCCATATTTATGCGACCATTTTCAATAAACTTAAAAAGGGGAACGGAGAGCCGTCCCCCGGAGATTGCCTAAATGTTTCCGGAATGCTTAGCGGAAACTGCTATACGAAAAAAGATCAAAGATCATGTAAACTGACACCCCCTGCCTCACTTGAGCGATACGCCGCCTCTACACAGGCCATCGTGTAAATACAATCCTCCGCAGCATTATCCGGCTTCTCTATAAGCCCTTCAGCTGCCAGCATCACCTGCGCCATACTACCGATGAATGCATGAGGGAACCAGCTTCCTTCAATTTTCTTCTGCTGCCATTGTGGTTCCTTACCGTTCTCCAGCAGTATATATTCAAAACTATCTGCTGCGCCGCGGGGGTAATTGATCAGCGCCCCGAAATCTATTTTGACCGCCCCCTTACTTCCCTCCATTTTTATGTACGAATGCTGCTTGGGCGTTCCATAATTATGACAATGATTGGTCAGTATATTGGCCCTTACCATTTCCCCGTAATCCATAATGATATTGCTCCGTACCGAAGACAGATGCGGCATCGAGGGATGCTTAGTTGTCTTCGCATACACCGACCGGGGATTTCCCAGCAGGTTTCTCACCAGGTCAATATAATGTATGCTGTGATACAATATTTCCACTCTTGGCGATGAGAACAGGAAATCCCACAGGTGCCAGGGTGTATATACATTCACATTCACCTCCACATCATTTAATTCACCGATAAGTCCTTTATGAATAAGATCTTTTGCTGCCAGTATATACGGGGCATAGCGTAACTGAAAATTAATAGCCGCATTCAACTTTTTTGATCTCACAAGCTCCAGTATCTTTTTCGCCTCATCATAGTTCTCCCCCATGGGCTTTTGCAGCAATACAGAACTTCCCGAAGGCAGTTTTTCCAGGATGGAGATCACTTCAGCCCCCGGCACCGCCACATCAAATACACATTCAGCTAAAGCATTCGCCAGCATGTCGTCCATACTTGTGAATACATGGGGGATATTGAATTTGCCGGCAGTACTCTTTGCCCTGTTATTATCTATATCGAATATGCCCTGTACATTATAGCCGGCTATTACATACGCAGGCAGGTGAGCCGTATTCACAATACCCCCCGCCCCAATCATATAGATAGGCAGCTTTCCGGAAGGTACTGGTGTATGGACGGTCATATTCGTTTGTACTATTCAAATTAACTGTTCAGCTTTCGCCAAGCCTGTTTCCGTATGTCAGCAATAAAATGGCGCTCAGCAAAACTACAAATGCCAGTGCCAGCAGCCCTTTTGTTTTTATACTGCAATCTTTCCACTCTTTCAGCATCACCCCCACCAGCGAACTCAGCAATACCAGCATGATCATGTGTATGGCCCAGCTGGTGAACTTATATGTTCCCATCCGTACATGACCGAGACCATAAAAGAAGAACTGCCCATACCAGAGAATCCCTGTAAGCAACGCCATCAGGTAATTGACGGCAAGCCCGCTGTTCTTAGACGTATATTGATGAAAAGTCTTTTGCTTTCCATGTAAATAAATACAATAGATCAGCGTGGTAATAAAAGCACCGGAATTAGAAAAGATATACACCACGTTCCCCTGGAAATGTCCAGCTCCGTACTTCACTGCCACATCAGCGATCGGCTGGCCCTGGTCCAATGAAAACCCATATAATGCTGACAGGATACCTGCCAGTAAACAAAGGGGCAATCCTTTGGCTAATGAAAACCCTGACCTGTTATTTTGTTTTGCCTCAATATCTTTTTCTTTATACCTGCCGGCGATACCACACAACGCAATACCCGCTGCTCCCATCGTGACACCACTTATTAAATAAGCAGCTCCATTACTTTTCAATACATCACCAAGAGTGCCATGCACCAATGGCGGCAATAAAGTGCCCAGCACACAACTGATACCTACTGCAATAGCATAGGTCAGCGAAAAACCCACATGACGGATCGCCATGCCGAACGCAGTACCTCCTACACCATAAGCCATGCCCAGCAGAAAAGACCGTTGCATCGCAGATGAAGGAGCTTCCTTTAATACATTGGCCAGTTGCGGAATGGTAAAGTACGCCACGATCAATGGCAAAGCGAACCAGCATACAAATGCCTGGGCCAGCCAGTAGGTCTGCCAGCTCCAACCACTTACTTTCTTCTGGGGCGTATAGCATAAAGCAGCGCCGGATGCGCCTGCAGCATGATATAATACACCATTGATTACTTCCATTCTTTTGTATTAGCTGGATGGCAAATGGTAAAATCGTTTCGCATTTGTATAGAAAACTTTATCAAGTTCTTCTTCTTTCAGCAGTTCGTGTAAAATATTCTTATATACCCTCCATGTGCCTGTATAATTGTTCGCCAGCATGGATACCGGCCAGTCGCCTCCGCAAAAACAACGATCAACACCAAAATGCTGCAAGGCAAATGCTATATAAGGCTTCACATCTTCTTCTTTCCTGTTTCTAAAGTTCCCGGATGCCGTTCCCAGCCCGGATATCTTTGCATAGCAATTCTTATGCACAGAAGCTTCGTTCATTAACTCACCCCACTTTCCAAATCTTTCCCCGGTTGCAACAGGCGGCTGGCTCAGGTGATCAAATACCATTCTTAAGCCGGGAACAAGCTCCGCTGCCTTCAATGCCGTTTCAATATGAGCAGGCAATACCGCTACTACGTCATAAGGTATGTCATACGATGCCAGCATCTCCAGGCTTTCGATCACCGCCGGTTGCAATAACCATTTCGGATCTTTCTCGTCATGTATCTGGTGCCTGACCCCTTTGAAATAGGATTCTTTCAAAAATCTTTCTTCGAGCAGGCGATGAGTAGTAGATGGTTCCTCCAGGGGAAGCCACGCCACTACTCCGCTGATCCAATCTGTTTTGCGGGCGGTCTCCAGCATCAGCTCTGTATCTTCCATATTCCCGCTGGCCTGCACCAACACACCCGTAGTAATACCCGCCTCTTTTCTTTCTTCTTCTATCTGTTCGATCCGCCAGGTTTTGTTCAGGATCGAGGTATCATTATACAGCCAGGGATAATCAGCCCTTTCAAGGTCCCATACATGCACATGCGTATCGGCGATCATCATAAAAATCTATGGCCCGGTTTTTATGACCGGCTGCATTTCGCTGGTAAGACCGAATTGTTTATCAATTTTCTCATTGTCCTCGCCAAGTACCGGCGCCCCTTTTGTTGATATAAGCAACTGCCCATCCACCCGCAACGGGCACCTTGTCGTGCGCACAGATAATCCATTACTTGTTTTTACAGTGACCTCCATATTCAATACACGGTAACCTTCCTCTTTTGTCAATGTATCATAATCCATCACCGGGGCACACCAGATATCTGCCTTTTCGAGTATATCAAGCCAATGACCGGCAGTTTCCGTCACTAAATGGTCTGCCAATATCCCTTTTATCTCATCCCGTTTATCAAACCAGTCATTGCTGTTGGTGAATTGTTTTAATGGCCCGCAATGCAGCAATTCAGCCAGCAAAACGATATTGGTCATCGCCAATGCAATGTAATTATCTTTTGTTTTATAAATACCATAAGGCGCCGCCACATACGCATGGCCGCTGTTAACAGCGCTGCGGACAGGCAATTCGTTACCATCATTATAATAACAGGTCAGCACTTCAAACTGGAAATCCAGGATACTCTCAAACATGCTTACCTGTACCAGCGCTCCTTCACCTGTAACACCTCTTTTATATAAAGCGGCCAGTATTCCCTGTCCAACATGTGTTCCCGCCATGATGTCCACCACGGCAACACCCATCGGCGTAGGATTCTCATCATTATTATTGCTTAGCCAGGTCAATCCCGAAGCCGCCTGTAATAAAAGGTCCTGGCCCGGAAGATCTTTCCACGGCCCTTCTGTTCCATACCCACTGACCTCTGCATAAATAACGGAAGGGTTGATATGTTTTACTGTTTCATAATCCAGCCCGATCCTTTCCATCACCCCCGGGCGAAAATTATGCATTACCACGTCTGCATTGACCAATAGCTTTTTCACTTTTTGCAGATCATACTCATCTTTCAGGTCAGCCGCATAACTCTGTTTATTCCGGTTGATCGCATGAAAAATGGTGGATTCGCCTTCTATCATTACATCTGATACATATAATTGCCGGCAGATATCGCCTGTTCCCGGCCGTTCGATCTTGATCACCTGCGCTCCCATATCCGCCAGCCGCAAGGCCGCCGACGGACCAGATAAGAACTGGCTGAAATCAATCACCAATATATCTTCTAATAATTTCATTTTATTTAATTACCCCTGCATCAAAAATTCATCTTGCAAAACCAAGAATTTCTCTCCACTCTTAACTCTTAACTCTTAACTCTCCGCTCACTTTCTCATTATGCTCCCCAAGCTTCGGCGCCGGCCTGTCTGCATACAATCTTTCCCCATTGATCCTGATCGGGCACCGTGTTGTAATGATCTTTCTTTCCGCTATCCTGACGATCTGCTCCATACCCAGTGCTTTATAGGCATCGTGATCCATCATCTTTTCCCAGTCAAATACTTCCATCGCCCATAACCCTTCTTTTTGCAAACCGGCTAACCAATAGGAGGTTGGCTCAAAGGAAAGATGCTCTTCCAGTATCGCCTTTATCTCATCCCGTTCAGCAAATGCCCTTTCATTGGAATACTCTTCCAGTTTTTTGCAGTGGATGGCTTTCGCCAGTGTTTTAATATCCATCATGGCCAGCGCAACGTATCCATCTGCTGTTTTGTAAATGCCATACGGCGCACTTAACAGCGGGTGACCATTGTTGCTATAACTTCTTTGCGGCTGTTTTTTGCTGGTATAATAGGTGGTAAGCAACTCGAACTGAAAATCCAGCAATGCTTCCATCATACTTATTTCGATCAAAGCACCTGTTCCTTTCTTCTGCCTGCGTATCAATGCGGCGATGATGCCCTGCACCAATTGTGCTCCTGCCAGGATATCTGCTACGGCTATACCAAAAGGCACTGGCCCGTTACTGCCATTACCGGTAGTATAAGCCAATCCCGCCATTGATTGCAGCAGGAGGTCTTGCCCCGGTTTGCTTTTCCAGGGTCCTTCTTTTCCATACCCGGAGATCTCAGCATAAATAAGACGTGGGTTTATCTCTTTTACCGCAGGATAACCCAGCCCGGTCTTTTCCATCACGCCCGGGCGAAAATTATGGATCAGCACATCCGCCTTTGCGATCAGTTTCTTTACAGTCGCCAGGTCATCAGGATCTTTCAGGTTGGCTGCAAAGCTCTCTTTATTCCTGTTGATCGTATGAAATAATAATGAACTGTCATCTGCCCAAAGATTTTTGATGGCCAGCTTTCTTCCTGCATCGCCGGCGCCCGGCCTCTCGATCTTGATGACCCTTGCACCGAGGTCGGCCAGGCGCAGACCCGCCGAAGGCCCCGACAAATACTGGCTGAACTCCAGTACCACTAATCCTTGTAATGGCCATTCCGTCATCATACTGCTATCCCGGTTTTTTTATCCTTCAAACTCTCCCTGTATAGTTTATTCATTTCATTCAATGCAGCCCGTGCATCGTATTCACCCGCCAGGCATTTCTGCAAAGGATCACCGGCATGGTCCTGGAAATGCAAATACCCGTTATAGCGTGGCCGCACATAGCCATTATCCATCACCGGTAATGTATTTTTAAAGAAATCATGTGTAAGACGATTGGCTTCATCATTCACCCAGGCTGAACGATGCCCCGGCTGGCCGCCATGCTGCACATACATCGTCCGCTGGAATTCTCCCGAAACAACCATAGCGGCAAAATCAACGGCTACATCCTTGTACTGACTGAAAGCAGATACCGCCAGCCCTGTTCCCCCTATCGTTGTCCTTAACTTACTACCATTGAAAGAAACTACATCTGCATAGCGTAAAACATTCTTTGCATAACCCGCTCTGGAGTAATTGGAATACCCATAAGCAAAAGGGCAATACCAGTAGTCGTCTGTCGTACTCATCAGCTCAGCCACAGCGATCGGGTTACAAGTAAACATTTTCTTATCCACCAGCGAATACAACTCTTTCATCGTTTCCATCGCTGCGCTGCCTGTATGCTCATCTATTATCTCATTTTCTTTCGAAAAAGGTTCTTTTCCTTGAGCTATACAGAAAGTATAAAAGTTCATCAGCAGGTCAATTGGAATAGCGGGTACGGCTACTTTTCCTTTCCTGGCCATTGTTAATACCTCCTCCCATGTATTGGGAAGCCCGATACCAGTTTTCTCCAGCAGATCTTTACGATAACTAGCCGCCGGAGTTGCTGCATCAATGGCCAATGCCCACTGATGACCCCCGTATTGATAACTCAGGTGAGAATAACCCACCGAATTATCCTGCTGATCTTCGAGATAGGAAGATGACAGGTATTCGTCCAGTGGTAACACACACTGAGTGGCCGCTGCACAGCCCACCCAGGGATGGTCTATGATCAGCAGGTCGTAGTCATGAGTGAGTTTTTCTATAGGAAAATCAGCGAATTCCTGCAATGTCCTTTTCTTCCAGTGTATCTCTGTACCGGGATGCAACTCGGAATAACGCTGCGAGGCCGCCAGCAAAGGAGTGATGCCCCTGCTGTGTCCCCATGTTATTCCTTTTAATACGACCCCTGCCATACCTTTTATGCGTCCTTTTTATTAACCAATAAAATGTGCTCGCACAGCATCACCAGTTCCTGCTGCTGGTTGAAACATTCGACCAGTTCTGTCACCAGGCCAAATCCCGGCTTCTTATGATCTTTTTTATCTTTTATAGTAATGGTAACCCTGATCGTATCACCGATAAACACCGGCTTGATGAATCGCAGTCTTTCATACCCATACGTCATCGAAACTTCGTTGACGAGATCGGCTGTCAGGCCTATCGCAATGGTAAATATTAACGTGCCGTGGGCGATCCTTTTTTTGAATGGCTGTGTTTTGCACCATTCTTCATCCATGTGGTGAGGGAAAAAATCGCCGGACTGCCCGGCATGGATGACAATATCGGCTTCTGTAACAGTACGTCCTTTGGTATGACGCACCTCATTCAGCGTAAACTCTTCGAAATACTTTTTAACAAACATGGCAAATCCGGTGCAGGTGGTTAAACAATCATTCTTTTTATTCAGCAAATGACCGAACCGGGAATACGAATGGAGGACAGGTAAAAGAACCTTGCGCCATGTGAGGTTGAAAGGACAGCATCATACGGCGGGCCTACTCCATTGATAAACCGTTTTACAATCGTCAGGCTGTGTTGGTTTTCACTTAAAAAAACACCTGCAAATCAGAATGTTAAATTAGAATCAGGCAACCCGCTATTCAATGTCAGGTTTTACTGTAATGATGGAAGATTTTACTATCAACAAGAAAGCCTCCCGCTTTATTGCGGGAGGCTTTACATACTGAAACCGTCCTTATTCTAATTAGTTTTTCGCGACATCGAATTTCCGGAAGATGGCTCTCACAGCATTCTGGATCTCTTTACTGCTCAGGTTTTTGCTGTTCACTTCATCGGTCGTCCATCCCTGCCATACTGTTTTTTCTGTTCGGGCATCTATCATGGATATCGTTACCGTTCCTTCCCTGGTGGATACATCGTAGTTATCATACCCGGCGAAACGGGAAGGGTAATATACATTCACAAAACGGCGTGAGTACGGATTATAGAACGTTCTCACGAACGGTCTTGAATAAACAGGGTCTGAGCGCTGGGCCGTTGCCCTTTCCACCAGCACATCATAACTTAATAACACATCAGGCCTGTTCTTTGTTTCCTTCCAGCCGGATGATCTTTCCAGCTCCTTGCTTACCGCATCACGTATCTTCTGCTCCGCCAGGTCATTGGAATGGTTCTTATCTTTTTTTCCTTCACCATCCTTGTCTATCCAGGCAAACGTTTTGTAGTTACTGAAATCGGTATTCTCGTCTTTTTCAACATGCGCTGTGGAGGCACAACTTGCCAGCAAGAAGACGAGGGCTAAAGATCCGCTCCACAGTTTCCAATGCTTCATCATGGTTTTTCCTTTTATTGTGATCAATGAACGTAATCACTATAATAACGGGAAAAATGATGCGGCAGTTATTAATAAGATGTGAAAGAATATCAAAAGAAAAGACAATATAAATGCGATCAGGGAAGACCGATCTCGAAATGCTGTTCCGGTATCTGCACATCCTGGAATCCCTTGCGTACCAGCCGCCGCTGAAAATCCTGCTGTACTTCATATTCACCATGAACAAGGAATAGTTGTTTGATCTGCCGCGGATCCTGGCAAGACAGCCATTGGCTCATATCTTCATAATCCCCATGCGCACTCATACTTCGGATAGAGCCTATCTCTGCATTTACCTGGTGCTCCACCCCGAATATGCCTACCTCTTTTACTCCTTTCATCAATCTCCCTCCCAGCGAGTTGGGCTCACAATAACCTGTGAGTACGATCGTGTTGCGGCTGTTCTCAATATTATTGCTGATATGGTGCTTCACCCGTCCCGCATCAGCCATACCACTGGCCGAGATGATGACCATCGGCCCGTTTTGGAAATTGAGCAGCTTGGATTGCTCTACGGTCTTTACATATTTCAACCCGGTAAAATGAAAAGGATCCGTATCCGATTGCATGATACGCTGGATGGTCTTGTTAAAATAATTCGGGTATTTCTTGACGATCTCGGTGGCTTCGATACTCAGGGGGCTGTCCACGTAGTAAGGCAGTTCGGGCAGGCGATTCTCCACTTCCAGTTGATTCAATGCATATAAAAGCTCCTGTGTACGCCCCACGCTGAAAGCGGGCAGGATCAGCTTTCCTTTTTTCTGCACACAGGCCTTTTCGATCCATTGCAAAAGAATATCCGGAGTGGTCACATGCTGGTCATGCAGGCTGTTACCATAGGTGGATTCCATGACGATATAGTCAGCCTGCGGAAAATTTTCCGGCGATTTTAATATCGCATCCCTGTACCGGCCGATATCACCGCTGAAGGTTAGCCCGGTTTCTTTGCCATTCTCTTTTACTTTCACATGTACACAGGCACTGCCGATAATATGTCCTGCATCAGTGAACATCGCCTGTACCCCATCCGTCACATCGAACCATATACCATACTCCACCTCTGCAAAATGTTCTATACACTTCTTTGCGTCCTCCACCGTATATAAGGGCTTCAGGTAAGGCAATCCCTGCATGGCCCTCTTCTTATTATCATACTTTACATCATCCTCCTGTATCTCGGCAGAGTCCTCCAGCAGTACGGTCGCCAACTCGCGGGTGGCAGGTGTACAGAATATCTTTCCTTTAAATCCTTCTTTCACCAGTTTAGGTATAAGTCCGCTGTGGTCAATATGCGCATGTGACAGGATCATCACATCCACGTTCAATGGATCAAAACCAAAATGCCTGTTCAATGCATCCGTATCCTTGCCCATTCCCTGGAACATGCCGCAATCCAGTAATACTCTTTTACCATTCTTTAAGGTCAGCAAATGTTTAGAACCCGTTACTGTTCTTGCGGCACCATGAAATGCTATTTTCATAAAACCAATTTGGAGATTTGCCGATCTGCCGATTTACTGATTAAGTCTGTCATCTCATGTCCAAATCAACTCATCGGCACATCAGCTAATTATTTTTTTGCTTTAAATGACCACGTGATATAAAACTCCGCCACCAGTTCCCCTTGCTTATTTGTTCCTACCGATCTTGCCCTGATACTTTTTGGTTCGCCTGAATCAATACTCTGCTCAATGGTTCGCCTGATCAGTTCGCCGTCAGTGCACACAAAACTTGTTCTGTCAACCGCCTTTTTGAAATACTCGCCTTCCACCCTTAATACCAGCATGGACACTGCCGGTTTTCTTTTATGCAAATGAGCTAACGCCAGGGCCCCGGTGCTCATTTCCGCTGCCATAGCCAGGCAGGCAAAATAGGTGGAACGAAAAGGATTCTTCGAGAACCATTTATAGGGAACCGTTACTTCACAGTTTTGCTCACTGATATTCCTCACCCTTACCCCGGCAAAATAGGCACTCGGCAGTTTAGACAATAAGAACAACCTGAACTTCAGGGGATGTTTTATCAACCTGATAAATGAAGATGCAGAATTGTTCATGCTTTCTGGCATATACTGATCATGTCCTGGAAATATATAACCCGTAAACTACTGGAACTCTGGAACTGCTTGAACTGTTAACCTCTTTAATTCTTATCAAAAGCTACAATACTGGCTACCGCCTTATTACTGTTGGCATCCACTTTAAAATAAATATTGCCTTCACTGGTGCTCATGAACTTTGCTGACGGAATAAGGATACCTCTCAGCGCACTATTCACTTTTTCGGCATAGGAGGAACCGGCAGCCTGCGTAATAGAATTATTAATACTGTTATAATCCAGTTCATCTTTGCTTACTACGACAGCGATATAATCCCTTGTCCCCACATTGTCCGGCTCCATAGACTGGCCTTTCGGAAATAAGCGATACCCGGTGATACCGCAATAAGGTGAATGTTTGGAAACGGTCTCTCCTGGTTTCAGGTAAGGGAACAGCACATAACTGGTCTTTCCATCACTTTCTGCACCGAAAATATAGATGTAACACTCTGTCTCATTCTTGATCTCCATTTTGAACCGGGTTCCCGGTTTGATCGGCGACGTGGTTTGAAATGTATTGGCGCCTGCTGAACGCAACTGGATATATTGCTTGTCATCATTCCTTACAAGACCGATGATACACTCCAGTGGAATATTGGCCACATTACTGCGCTTGGGCAACGGGTCAATACCGTAGGCTTCTTTTACATAACTTTTAAAATCGCCATAGCGAACCCATCCTACTCCGTTATTACCCCATCTTTCGCTCCAACTGTTCATGATCTGGAAAGCGCCGCCGAATTTCCTGTCATCATACCCGATCACACACATCGCATGCCCGCCCATGCCTACCTGCGAAGCATCCATTCCTTGCGGTGTCCAGAGTTCCTTACCCATCATGTCCTGCATAAAGCTTTGCCCTACCATCATACCGATCACTACCGGTGCATCTTTGGATAAATGTTCTTTGACCGCTCTTACACTGATCGCATTGATATTATCCCCGCTGGTCAGCCGGGTAAATCCATGTATGGTATTCTGGCGTCCGGCGTTTACATCACCTGATGATGGCATACGATCGCAATCTTGCTGGTCATAGGGATACTGGCTGATCGGTACACCTCCATTTCGTTGCATGGCCTCCATCGCTCTTTGTATATAAGAACCCTGGCAGCCCTCCAGTTTGATCTGGTTGTATAAATAAGAAGGACTGAAAGCAATCGAGGCCGGGTCCTGGTGGGTGGCCGCCGCCGTCAATACAGTTTGTGCTGCATAAGCGCTGCTCCACGCTACACAACTGCCCTGCTGTCCCTGGTCGCCGCGTGGCGGGGCATATTGCAAAAGAGAAACGGCTTCAGGCAATGCATTGCCCGGATTGGTCTCATCCAGTTCCTCATATACCGAAGCTTTATTGAACTCATCCGGGTTGAAACTATACCCGCTTTGCGAGAACTGTGAAATGATATCCTGCAGGCCACCCGCACTGCAGCCTCCTCCTTTCCCCAAAAGGAAATAAGCCCCGGCAGCCAATGCTAACAGGACAATGATCCCTTTCCCCTTGAAAAGGCCAAGCAGCAAGGGCAATAAAGCCCCTATTCCGCCGCCACCGCCCGGGAAGTTGGGCCGGTTACCGCCACCACCCTTATCATCATTATAATCATTGGTGTTCTTGTCTTGCGGGTCATCTGTCATTCGGATAGGCATAGAAAACAGGTTTTAGATTTTTGATGAATTAAATGTAGGAAGTTCAGGGCAATTTGGAACCGGGCCTTATTAAATACTTTTTTGTGCATACCTGACACCTTTTCTGGAAAAGAATCGTCAATTTTGAGAATACGCCTGAATCGATATGAAAAAATTTCTTTACGCCTTTGTCGCCGCTGCCTTTCCTGTCTTTGTTGTTGCCCAGAAAGTCACCGGCAAACTTGTTTTTCAGCAGGGGCAGGTACTCGCCGTCACTATGGAAGTAAAGAATAAAGTAGGGCAGGAAGCCATGGGTAATAATATTGATTTCAACGTGGATGGCGTGGCTACCCATACATTCAGGGTCACCAATACTACAGAAGACAATCATACCCTGCACCACGATGTCAAAAAGATCACATTCAAATTTGATGGCATGGGTCAGAAACGTTCCTTTGATTCGGATAATGCAAAGGATATGGAAGGCTTTTTCGGAGCGCCGGTAAAAGATATACTGGGCAAGAGCTATGATATGATCATTGACCCTTCCGGGAAAGCCCTGATCATAAAACCTGAGAAGATCGAATTGGCTAAATACGATGACCGTCTCGCTATTGTTTTCAATATGCTGAAAGATGTGACCAATGTCGTCTATCCTCCAAAGAAAAATGAAGCCAGCTTTTTCAAAGTATTACCCGACACCGCTGTCGGCATCAACGATACCTGGTCAGAAATAAGCGACACTGAAGGTGGTAAAATGACCACCGTGTACAAATTATCTGCCATCACTGATTCCACGATCATCGTTGATCTCGCCGGTAAATCATCTTCTGTTACTAAAACAGAAATGATGGGTACATCCATGGTTACCACTACCTCCAGCAATTATACCGGGAAGATCATCGCTGATAAAGCGACCGGCATCATCCGGGAAAAGACCATCACGACCGAATCAACAGGCAGTACCGAAGCGATGGGAGGGAATATGCCGGTAACGGCTAAGACGACGATCACTATTGTTGTAAAACCCACGGAATAAATTTATTTGTACCCGCAGAGCAGTGCCTCACAAACTGCTAACAGTAAACGGCAAACCAGCAACCGCTACAATAGTTGAAATTTTCTATGAAATAACTTCCACCTGGTTCTTCAGCAGGTCATCCCAGTTATCCCGCCTGCGTATCAAATGAGGTTTGCCATCCTTCATCATTACTTCAGCTGGTTTTAATCTCGAATTGAAGTTGGAGGACATTTCAAATCCGTATGCACCGGCATTATAAAAAACAAGATGATCGCCTTCCCGTACTTCATGCAGCTTCCGGTCCCAGGCAAAAGTGTCGGTCTCGCAGATATTACCCACCACTGAATATCTCTTTGATTCACCCTGCGGGTTACTGATATTCTCAATACGGTGATACGAATCATAGAACATCGGACGGATCAGGTGATTGAAACCGCTGTTCACACTTACAAATGTCGTAGCCGATGTCTCTTTCATCACATTCACCTGCGTGATGAAATAACCACATTCGCTGACTAAGAACTTACCCGGCTCAAACCAGATCTGCAGGTTCCTTGCCTGCGGGTGACTATCAAAGGCTTCTTTTACTTTTTTACCCAGCAGGTCAATATCTATCTCTTCGTCATCTTTCTTATACGGCACTTTGAACCCGCCGCCAAGGTCCACCGACCTCAATTCTTTGAAATGCGGGATCAGATCAAACAATACTTCAATGCCTTTCACAAACACATCCGCATCCTTGATATCGCTGCCGGTATGTATATGCAGGTCGGTGATCAGGATACTATATCGGTTCACGGTTTCAATTATCTTATCCAACTGATCAACTGGTATCCCGAACTTACTTTTATCATGCCCGGTAGATATCTTTAAATTACCTCCCGCCATAATGTTGGGACGGAGACGGATACCCACCGGGTAGTTATGGCCGTATTTTTTCCCGAACTTTTCCAGGTTGGATAAACTGTCAATATTGATGTTAACGCCAAGTTTTACTGCTTCTTCTATCTCATCAAACCCAATACCGTTGGAAGTGTATAACACCTGCTGCGGCAGAAAGCCTGCATGTAAGGCCAGTTTCGCTTCATTGATGGAGCTGCAGTCCACGTTGGCGCCGAGTGAACGGATATATTTCAGCACACTCACATTGGTCAGCGCCTTGCACGCATAAAAGAACACGACATTGCTCCCGCTGAATGCTTTCGCCAGTTTCGCATATTGCTCTTTTATTTTTTCCGCATGATATACGTATAGCGGAGTGCCAAACTCTTTGGCTAATGCGGTCAACTGCTCAGGTGATAATTGCTGCGACATAGGCGGCGAAGATAAAAAAGGCGTATCACCGTTCCAAACGATGATACGCCATACAGGTGTTAGCAGTTAGTCTAAGCGTTGTTGTCTTCGTTTCCTTCTTTTTCGATCAGCTCGCCTTCTTCAGTTACAGAGAGCAGCACTTCAGCATTGGCTTCTGTATGGGTTTCTCCATCTTCTGACTCAGGCGACTGGAATTCTGTATTCTTTATAATGGTAGGTTCTACTAATTGTTCAGCCAGCACTTCCCTGATCTTTGGCAGTTCATCGGCAGAGTTGATACCGAAATAATCCATGAATGACCGGGAAGTGGAATAGACCAGCGGATGACCCGGCAGTTTTTCATTGCGCCCGCTGATGATGATCAGTTCTTTTTCCAGCAGCTTCTGCACAGCATAATCAGAGCTCACCCCGCGGATCGCTTCGATCTCCCCTTTGGTCACTGGCTGTTTATACGCAACAATAGCAAGGGTTTCCAGTGAAGCCGCAGACAAACGTTTCAGGAATTTCTCCCCGTTCAGTTGTGCCACGGTCTTATGATATTCTTTCTTGGTAAGGAATTGCCAGCCGCCCCCGCTTTGTCTTACTTCAAACGGATAGAACTCAGAATTATATTTTTCAGTAATGCCTTCAACCGCGGCCTCCACCTGGTCCAGCGTCACTTTATCTTCCATGAAAGCAAAAGCATTATTGATAAGCTCGGTTATTTCCAAAGAGGTCAACGGCTTATCACTGGCAAAGATCAATGATTCAATATGTGGTATCAGATTAGTTAATTCCATGACTCTACATCTTAAAACGATCTGTTAGAAACATTTATTTGATTGGCAAAAAACGAAACTAAGCAGGAGATTGATTTTTTTATAAAAACTTTATTAACAATGTTAAAAACCAAGCCCATCCCATTGTCACTAAAGTTGAAGTTCATCTTATTCGCCTTCCCAAAGGGAAGGAGTGAATTCAAATTATCGGAAACTTCCTAAGTCCCCCTTCAGGGGGTTTACCCCTGCAACGCTGCCGCACCACTAACGATCTCGGTCAGCTCCGTTGTGATCGCAGCTTGTCTTGCCCGGTTGTAAGATATCTTCAATGAACGAAGCATCTCATTGGCATTTTCGCTGGCCTTATCCATGGCGGTCATACGGGCGCCGTGTTCCGAAGCATTGGAATCCAGCACGGCCTTATATAATTGTGTATTGAGGATCTTGGGCATCAGCTCAGCAATGAGCTGTTCTTTGGAAGGATCATAGATAAAATCAGACTTTGTCGCTCCGGCCTTTTTGGCCACTTTAGGGATCGGTAAAAATCTTTCTACTTCAAATTTCTGCGTAGCTGCATTTTTGAACTGGCTGTACACGATCTCCGCCACATCAAACTGTTTTTCTTCAAATGCCTTCATCGCAGCCTGCGAGGCCTGTTGTACATTCTCAAATGTCAGGTGGTGGAAAAGGTCTTTATACGTATCGGTAGCCTTGTATTTATTCTTTAAAAAGTGTTCGTACCCTTTTTTACCTATGCCCCAGATCGTCACATTCCCTTTCTTCTGCTGGGCGGCATATTTTTCAGCAATAGTAGCCTTGGCCAGTTTGATCACATTGGCATTGAAAGCGCCGCAAAGTCCCCTGTCGCTGGTGATCACGATCATCAGCACTTTCTCCACGGGCCGCTCCACGGCCAGTTTCATCCCCGCTTCCCCCTCGCTGTTGCTGACAATATTGCTCAGCACCTCCTGCAGTTTGCGGGCGTAGGGACGCATCTGGATAATGGCATCCTGCGCACGGCGCAATTTGGCTGCACTCACCATCTTCATCGCCTTGGTGATCTGCTGCGTACTCTGTACTGACTTGATGCGGTTGCGGACTTCTTTTAACTGACCAGCCATTTTTGAAAGTTTTCAGTTTATCAGTTCAAAAGTTCACGAGTTATGTGGTCTCTCAAACCTCCTGTGGAACTTGTGAACTTCCGGAACTATTATACCCTGATTTGGGCGCAAAAGTAAGGGGTTAAGGCTACAATTCCACATAGTTGTGGAAAGACCCTGACCGGTGTTGAAAATTCAGGCCATAGAGATACACAAAGAGAACCTCTGTGGTCCTCCAAAACTCTGTGTTTCTCTGTGGCCAAAGCTCAAAAATATCAGGGGTTGGGGGTATTATCTTTTAACTCAAACTCCCTTTTCAACCCGTAAGAAACCGACAGCCTGCCCCCCTCTCTTGTCCCGTTTTTAACCCACTTTTCGTCCTCCCGGGAAAGCTGCAGGTGCACCGGGCCGCTGGTCAGCCGGGAAAGAGCCTCTTTTGAAATGTGTATCCGGCCATTCTCTACTGTATCTACCCTTGCAATGCCTTCGCTGTAAAAAGCAGTATCCGTCATCAGTATCCTCACATAATCTTTCGGCGCCAGCCCTTGCACTTCTAATACCATGTCGCCGCGGGTAATGACCGCAGGCAACTGCGTGACCAACTGTATCGGCTGAAAATGGAACTCCTCCTTGTATTGTTTTTTATTCGGGTCGGTAAAAACAATGGAATGTTTACCCGCAAACTCTTTTACCGGCCGGGTAACCTCGTAATAGGCGCCGTTCATTTTAGAGCTGTCCACGCTGATCGCCACCCCGTCCAGTTCCACTTTACTTGGGTCATCTAAAACGAGTGTAGTACCATTCGGGCCGGCAAAACGGTATTGCAGTTTCACCGTTACCTCCCCGCTCTCCTCATCACCCCATACAGTATAATCAAAATAGATAGACTCAGGGTTCACATCCTTCAGGTTGCCGATCTCGTTGCTTGTACAGCCCGCCAGGATCAGGACTGTGCTTATCAATACTAAAAAACGGGGCTTGTTCATCTTTTTTCTTTTTATACCTGCGACAGGGCAATAGTAAGTTAAAAAATTGCGAATCACTCCCAAAAAGTTTCATCATCCCCTGTTTCTCCGTGTTCCAAACTCCTCCCCCCACATGGGCAACATCTATGCACATAGTTATAAATGGCTTTTGAACCACTAAGGCCCCAAGACACCAGGACACTAAGATTATTTACCCCTGTGCCTCCGTGCCTTTGTGTCTCCGTGTTCCAAAACCTCTCCCCATTCCTCATTGCTTTGTCACCCTGCTTGTCCCGATGAACATCGTGAAAGCAAAGCGAAGGGCACTACTCACCAAATGACCTAATCGCCTTATATGACCCATTTGACCAACCTGACTACTCCCCACTCACCACTCCCCATTCACCACTCCCTCCCTCCCCTCTCCGCCAAATTCAGTTATCTTTGCCCTCCCTGAAAAAGAAACCGGGGCATTTGCTGTCAAATTGGCTTACAGGTTTTTGTAGCACCCTTTTTGACACGCCAAATGACCATTCACTATTGACCAATATGACCACCTTGACCTATATGACCCATTTGACCAACTTTAAACTCATAACTCCTAACTCCTAACTCTCAACTACTAACTATATCCCATGCTCGGTTTTATTTCAAAAATATTCGGCGGCAACAAATCGGAAAAGGATGTCAAAAAGATCCTGCCCTTAGTAGAAAAGGTGAATCAGCACTTTGCTGCCTATGCCTCCTTATCTAATGACCAGCTCCGCAACAAAACGCAGGAGTTCCGCCAGCGCATCAAAGAACATTTAGCAGAAACAGATGCAGAGATCACTGCAAAGAATAAAGCGGCGGAAGAATTACCCTTCAGCGATCTCACCGGTAAGGATACTATCTACCAGGAAGTGGATAAACTGAAAAAGGGCCGCGACAAAAAGATCGAAGAAGCGCTGGAAGAAATATTGCCCGAAGCCTTTGCCGTAGTAAAAGAAACAGCCCGCCGCTTTAAGGAAAACACCGAGATCGTCGCTACCGCTACCGAACTGGATCGTGATCTCAGCGTGAAAAAAGAATACATCACTATTGACGGCGACAAGTCAACTTTTAAAAACACATGGACCGCTGCCGGCGGACAGGTCACCTGGAACATGGTACACTATGATGTACAGCTTATCGGTGGCGCCGTTCTTCATTCCGGTAAAATATCCGAGATGGCGACCGGTGAAGGTAAAACCCTTGTTTCTACTTTACCTGCCTACCTCAATGCCTTACCCGGTGAAGGCGTGCATATCGTAACGGTGAATGATTACCTGGCCCGCCGTGACCAGGAATGGAACGGCACCATCTTCGAATGGCTCGGTCTGAAAGTGGATTGCATTGACAAACACCAGCCCAATACCGAAGAAAGAAGAAAAGCCTATCTCGCCGATATCACCTACGGTACCAACAACGAATTCGGTTTCGACTATCTCCGTGACAACATGGTGCATACCCCTGAAGAGATGGTACAGCGCAAACACCACTTTGCCATGGTGGATGAGGTGGACTCTGTATTGATTGATGATGCGAGAACACCCTTGATCATTTCCGGCCCGGTGCCGAAAGGTGAAGATCAGCAGTTCCATGTACACAAACCCAGGGTACAGCAACTGGTGCAGGAGCAGGAACGTATCGTTCGTGCTGCGCTCAATGAAGCAAAGAAATTATTTGAAAAAGGTGAGGACGATCCAAAGACAGGTGGCCTTCATTTGTTCAGGGCCTTCCGCGGTTTACCAAAATACGGCCCGCTGATCAAATTCCTGAGTGAACCGGGTAACCGGGTGAAGATGCAGAAAGCGGAGAACCATTACCTGCAGGACCAGCAGCGCAACATGCATATCGTGGACAGCGAACTGCTTTTCCATATTGACGAAAAACAAAACTCTGTTGATCTGACCGACAAAGGTCTCAACATGATCACCCGCTCGGGAGAAGATCCTGAGTTCTTTGTATTGCCTGATATTGGGGTAAAGCTCGCCGAAGTGGAAAAAAGCGACACCACACAGGAAGAAAAACTGCACCAGAAAGAAGTCATCCTGAATGATTATGCGCAGAAAGCCGATCGCATCCATACCGTGCAGCAGTTACTGAAAGCCTACTCCCTTTTTGAAAAAGATGTGGAGTATGTGATCATGGACGGCGCTATCAAGATCGTGGATGAGCAGACAGGCCGTATCATGGAAGGCCGCCGCTACAGCGATGGCCTGCACCAGGCGCTGGAAGCAAAAGAGAATGTAAAGATCGAAGCGGCTACACAGACCTACGCTACGATCACTTTGCAGAATTACTTCCGTATGTACCACAAGCTGGCCGGTATGACCGGTACGGCCGAAACGGAAGCCGCTGAGTTGTGGAGCATCTATAAACTGGATGTGGTCACCATCCCGACCAATATCCCGATGGTGCGCAAGGACAAGCAGGACCTCGTGTACAAAACAAAAAGAGAGAAATACAAATATGTCATTGACGAGATCGAAGCGCTGCGCAATGCAGGCCGTCCCGTACTCGTCGGTACTACCTCTGTAGAAATAAGTGAACTGCTCAGCCGTATGCTGCAGCAGAAAAAGATACCGCACAATGTACTGAACGCAAAACAGCACTCCCGTGAAGCGCAGGTGGTAGCCGAAGCCGGTCTCGCGGGTGCAGTCACCATTGCGACCAACATGGCCGGCCGTGGTACGGATATCAAACTCGGGCCCGGTGTAAAAGAAGCCGGTGGTCTCGCTATCATCGGTACGGAAAGGCATGAAAGCCGCCGTGTGGACCGCCAGCTCCGTGGCCGTGCAGGCCGCCAGGGCGATCCCGGTACGTCGCAGTTTTATGTATCACTCGAAGACGACCTGATGCGTATGTTCGGCAGCGAACGTATTGCCGGGCTGATGGATAAGCTCGGATACAAAGAAGGCGATGTGATCCAGCACAGCATGATCAGCAATAGCATCCAGCGGGCGCAGAAGAAAGTGGAGGAGAACAACTTTGGTATCCGTAAAAGATTGCTGGAGTATGACGACGTGATGAACAAACAGCGGAATGTCGTGTATGGCAAACGCCAGCATGCCCTCTTTGGCGAACGTCTCGCCCTCGATATTGATAATTCCTTCTCTGTAGTGGCCGAAGGCCTGGTGACCGGGTTCCGCGAGCAGGAAGATTATGAAGGGTTCAAACTCGCCTGTATCGTCAACTTTGGTTTGGATACAAAGATCGAAGAAGAAGAATTCAAAAAAGGGGATCAGAATTCGCTGATTGATAAACTCTACGCAGAAGCTACGGAGAACTATACCCGTCATAAGGAAGAATTGAAGAAACAGGTGGTGCCGGTATTCAAAAATATCCGCCTCACGCAAGGCAGCCATATCGAGAACGTGGTAGTGCCCTTCAGCGATGGCCGCAAGGGGCTGAACGTGGTAGCGCCATTGGACAAATCGCTTAGCTCACATGGCGAGGAAGTAGCCGCTGCACTGGAAAAGACCATTACTCTTGTAGTGATAGATGAAGCATGGAAAGAACATCTCCGCGCCATGGACGACCTGAAGCAATCGGTACAGACTGCTTACCTCGAGCAGAAAGACCCGCTGGTAATATATAAGGTGGAAGCCTTCCAGCAGTTCAAGAATATGGATGCGGAGGTGAACAAGGACATCGTTTCCTTCCTCTGTCATTCATCTATTCCCATACAGCAGGAAGCGCCGCTGAAAGAGGCCCGCAAGGAAAAGACCGACTACAGCAAGATGAAGGCGAATAAAGAAGAAGTGGATGCCGCCGGCCAGGACTATGGCGCCAATGAAAGAGATAAATACGAACCCGGTGGCGGTGGAGATGTGGCCGTAAAACAGGAGCCTATTAAAGTAGCGCCGAAGATCGGAAGGAATGATCCGTGTCCGTGTGGATCTGGGAAGAAGTATAAACATTGTCACGGGAAGGATGCCTAAAAAAGCCTAATGCTCAAAGCTTAACGCAGGGCACTTGTTTCTAGCATTGAGCATTTTGCCTTCCGCTTACTTTACTTTAGTAGCGTCACTCATTGATTTGTATCCTTATTAATGTATTTTGTGTGAGTATTATGAAACACTTTCAGTTCAAAGGAAAATTTTCGGATAGTAAAGGTGTTTGGGATTTCCAGATCCCTCTTATTTCATTTATTGATGATAACACCCACATCATCTACTGCCCGGTGCTTGACCTGAGTGGCTATGGCAATGACGAAACAGAAGCCAGGAAAAGTTTTGACACGGTTCTTGAAGAATTTCTCAAATACACCATTGCCAAAAACACGCTTTGGAAAGATTTAAAAAACCTGGGTTGGACGATCAGGAAAAGTAAAAAGAGCCCTGAAGCTACGCCTCCGTCATTATCCGGTTTACTGGAAACAAACCAGGAGTTCAGCCGCATTTTTAACAACTACCCTTTTAAAAAATACAATACCGCTCTAACTCTTCCGGCTGCATAATGGGAAAACTGAAAAATATTCCCCTTCGTGTTTTTCGTGAATACCTTATTTATTGCGGGCTTAACCATATCCGGACAAAAGGCGGGCATGAGATCTGGAGCGCCAAAGGTCTGACACGGCCTGTTGTTTTACAAAGCCATATTGACCCGGTACCAGAGTTTATTATAAAGAACAATCTTCGCACCATTGGCAAACAGGAAGAGCATTTGCTTGAGTTTTTAAAAAGACATTAAATTCCTTTTCCGGTTAATCATTCATACCTATCCAGCAGGAAGCGCCGCTGAAGGAGGCTCGTAAAGCCTGTCCCGGCAAAGGCGGGAGAAAAGACCGACTACAGCAAGATGAAGGCGAATAAAGAAGAAGTGGATGCAGCAGGCCAGGACTATGGCGCCAATGAAAGAGATAAATATGAACCCGGTGGTGGTGGGGATGTGGCGGTGAAGCAGGAGCCTATTAAAGTAGCGCCGAAGATCGGGAGGAATGATCCTTGTCCGTGTGGTAGTGGGAAGAAGTACAAGCACTGTCACGGGAAAGATGCCTAAGCTGCAAGTCTAGCCATAATCGAAATGAGTCCCGACCATAGTCAAGATCATGGGAAGAATCCTTGATCATAAGCCATGACGAATAATCTTATAAAGGCTTTCACTAAATGAAAGCCTTTAATTATTTAGGAAATCGTGCCTTTGAGTTTTTTTCTAATAAAGTTCTGCATTGTTGAAGCATTTGTAAAACACCGTTAGCAGCTTCTAAAAACTTACCCTCTTTAATTAAATATGTTGTTCTTGCCTTCCACTCGTTTTTATCTGACATTGCAAGATCCCAACTCGTCGCCATGTGATCAAAATAGTTTTTGCAATGAGTTCTTATTTGATAGGGAGGAAAAGAAACTGGCTTTACACTTCTCGATATTGCAATAATCCTTAACAAAATTTCATCTGGAATTGTCTTCATTCCATCCCAGCTTTTAACAGGGACCCTTCTACCAACATTTACAGTATCAGTTTCAGTTTGTCTTATAATCGAAATCCCGGTTTGAACTTCTTCGATTAACGCATCAATGATGGCAATTCCTAAAATACTTTGATCTCTCCGCTTTTTCCATTCGTCAAGCAATCGAAAAACTATCCAAGTTAGACATGCGATTCCAATTGGAATTATAATTTTCTGAATCAAAACGTCTGATATGAAACTATTCATGCAGAACATATAGCGAATGTAAGACTAATAGTAAATCCGCTAAACAACTAAGTCGGTATTTTCTTCCCCTCCGTGTCTTCCACCGACTTCGACCTCATAGCCGTGTCTTACAGCATGGCCAAGCAGGCAGCGTGGACACGGTACCAATATGAACGAAAGAATCTTGAAGTGACCGTGTCTTTCTACTCACCTTATTTTATCACAGTGGAGACTCTGCCATCAAACCACACTTCTCTTCAGTTTCCTTTTTCATCTTTTGGTCAGGCTCTTGCAAAAATCAAAGGTGTTTAGTATTTTGTCTTTCAATTAAACCTCATTCTATGTCGAACCTCACCAAAGAATCTACCATCATGTCGTCTAATGACGGCTCAATCACTCTCACAACACATCGTCTTTTGCAAAGAACAAAAGACATCAACAAGGAAATAATGCTATCGGAATTCATTTCCTATGAACAGAAAAGTAAACGAAGTCGCTATTATAAAACTCTCACAATAGTCTTTTTAATTGTGACGATAATTGTTGGGATTATTTACAATAATAAAGTTCGAGAGTCGGAAACATTGCGCGGAAGATTTAATATGGCTTTCACTAAAACATTCGGCGAATACACATCCGTTAATGATCAACTACAACTGTATGGAGGGTTAACGGCTCTTGCTGGATTTTTGCTCGTAATCTCTCTTCTTTTATTCCTTATATCAAAGCGAAAGTATCTTAGTATTGCAGGCAAGTTCAGTACAATAGAATTCTCAATTAGTCAACTTAGTAATGAATCTTTCAGTAAGTTCACGAACGCTTTGCTAACCGAAAGTGATAATCGAAAAAGAGGGCAATAATTAGAGATTGTTTCTTTTCTTCCCTGTTCATCATAGTGTTCAAAATCAATAAAGAAAATAAAAACTATATGGTTGTTGTGCTGAGACTCCCCAGTTCTCCGCAGTCTTCCAAACCAATAAAGAAAATAGAAACTATAGAATTGTTGTACTGAGACTGCGTCTCAGTACCGGCTTCAAAGAAGCCGTCATTGCTTTTCCATTATTTCGTTCTTCGTAGTCTCCTGGTCTTCCAATCTCATCGGAAATATATCAGTCATAGAGTTGTTATATTTATCAAAGACAAGAAGACCATGAACAACTGAAACTTTCCCAGCCACCGTGTCCCGATTCTCACTCAGCCGGCACACAGGAAGGCCCGGTGCATAAACCACCGATCCGCATTAAGTCAGGCATTTTATTTACATTTACTCAGAGTATAGTCATGTAGCCGTCAGCCCGGGATAACTCAATGCCTTTTTTTAAAAAGCTAAATCTCATTGTTATGAACCGGCTACTTCCATCCGCTGCGACATTACTTATGTCCATTTTCATTTTGAACTACGGGCTTTCACAAACTACAGTATCACTTAAGACAGAAAACCTGAAAGGCCCGGACCAGCAACAATTAAACAACGCCTATACCAATCATAAAGACTGGCTGCATTCATCACACGATTATTCCGGTCAGCGGTATGTTGACCTCAGGCAGATCAATATTTCCAACGTAAAAAAGATCCGCCCGATTGCTATTTACCAGGCTGGCGACACAAGAGGTTTTCATACCAGCCCGTTGGTGTATAATGGCATTATGTATCTCACCACCCGTTATGATGCAATGGCCATTGACGCCATTACAGGACGACAGCTCTGGCGTCAGACATGGAATGAACGGAAAGATGCCCCGTCTCAGTCCAACCGTGGTCTGGCGATAAAAGAAGGCGTGTTGTTCTGGGGCACCGGCGATGGGCACCTGATCGCATTGAATGCGGCGACCGGCGCCATAGCCTGGAAAAGGCAGCATGCTGCTCTAGGTAAAGGAGAAAAATTCAATATGTCGCCGTTGGTATATGAAAACCTTGTGGTGATAGGCACAGCAGGAAGTGAAAGTGGTATCCAGGGATGGATCGCTGCTTATGATATTACCAATGGAGATGAGGTCTGGAAATTTCACATCATTCCCAAACCCGGTGACCCCGCGGCAGCCACATGGGGCAGCGACTCTGCTTTGATCAAAGCCGGAGGTGGTGTGTGGACAGCTGCGACACTGGATGTGGAATCCGGATTACTATTTGCCGGCACTGCCGATCCTGCACCCGTTTTTGACGGCAGAAGCAGACCCGGAGATAACCTGTACACCAATTGCCTGCTGGCGCTTGATATACGAACAGGAAAACTTGCGTGGCACAAACAAATGAACCCGCATGATGAACTGGATCGTGGTGTTACATCACCGGGCCCTATCTATTCTGCTGTTATCAATGGAAATAAAAAACAACTGATCGCCACAGCAGGAAAAGACGGTATGGTAAGAGTGATTGACAGGATAACCAGGCAGGTGCTTTTTGAAACGCCTGTTACAACCATGCTGAACGCCACTGTATCTCCCAGCCAGGAAGGAACAAGGGTGTGCCCTGGCATACTTGGCGGTGTGCAATGGAACGGCATCTCCTACAATCCCAATACAAATCTTATCTACGCCCCTGCAGTGGACTGGTGCACTACTTTTAAAAAAGGAAGTGATGAAGAAAGCATGCTTGCCCCGCACATGCGAAAATCCAATTTAGGCGGCGCCTTTAAACTGGACGATGTAAAAGAATCCAAAGGCTGGCTGTCTGCCATTGATGCATCAACCGGGAAAATAAAATGGCAATACGCATCAAAAACGCCAATGGTAGCACCTGCCACTACTACTTCAGGCGGATTGGTACTTACGGGTGATAATGCGGGCGACTTCCTGGTATTTAATGCCGCCAATGGCCAGTTACTGTATCGCTTTACTACAGGCGGGGCTTTGGCCGGTGGTATTGTGACCTATGAGATCAATAACAAACAATATATCGCTGTCACCAGCGGCGGCATGACTTCTTTCTGGCAAAAACAAGGGTCTTCTACCGTTGTTATTTTTTCATTGCAGGAATAGCATTGAGAATTACTTCCCCGCCATGTCTTCATCCAATCTCATAGCCGTGTCTCACAGCATAGCTAAACGGGTGGCGTGGACACGGCGTCAATAGTAACGGGATACCCTTCACAGCCACCGTGCCCCGCTTCTCACTCAGCCAGCACACAGGGAGACAGGGTACAGAAGCAGGATATGAATTGTCTTTTTTAACAACTCAATTCATAAAAGTCCCTTATTTTACAAAAATGAGACATCTCACTTTCTATCAGGCTATTGTAATTATTTACCTTTACATCAACTTATGCTCTTCAAACAAATCAACGGAACATACTCCTTGCTGTACCGTTTTATTCTGTACTTTTTAGGAGCTTCCTTTCTTGTTCGCCTCGGTTTACTGGTTATTGCTGCCGGAAAAGCTCAGTTGACTTTTGTTGCCGTTTTAGAAATATTTGGCAAAGGGTTGTTGTTTGATCTTGGGGTAGCTGTATTTTTTTGTACGCCCTATGCCATTTATCTTTTATTGCTCCCGGTTAAATGGAGCAGTTCTGTTTTTAATAAGGTCATCACCTATACGGCATTTTTCCTGGCAACGCTTATAACTTTATTTTCCTTTTTCGCCGAATTTACCTTTTGGCAGGAATTTGAAAGCCGTTTCAATTTTATAGCTGTTGACTATTTGATTTACACCTACGAGGTGGTAAACAATATTAACGAATCTTACCCCCTCCCCCTTTTAATCGGGTCAATGTTCGCTATTACTTTAGCCGTTTTATTTGTATTTCAGAAAAAGAAATTTTTCACCCGCACTTTTAAAGGTTCAACAGGTTTCCTTTTGCGTTTGACCATCAGCGGCTGTATAATTATTACGGGACTATTTTATGCTTTCCTGATTAAAAACACTTTTGCCGAACAAGGCCGTAACCGCTACCAGGATGAGTTATCCAAAGCCGGTATCTACTCATTCTTTGCCGCCTTTAAGAATAATGAAATAAACTACGATCAATTTTATAAGCTGATTGACAAAAACAAGGCCTTTAACGTGGTAAGGGATCAATTAGCTGACAGTAACACCGAGTTCCTTAATAGCGGACTGTCAATTGAAAGAAGAATAACCGGGAATGGCATTGCCAAAACGCCTAATGTTATCATGGTCACTATCGAAAGTTTTAGCGCTGACTTTATGGAGCATTTTGGTAATGCAAACAAGCTCACGCCAATATTGGATTCACTGGCAGGCAAAAGTGTCTTCTTTACTGATATGTATGCTACCGGTACCCGAACGGTCCGTGGCATGGAAGCATTGAGCCTCTCTATCCCTCCCTCTCCCGGCAGCAGTATTGTGAGAAGACCTGATAATGATAACCTGACAACTATTGGTTATCTCTTTCAGCAGAATGGATACAAAACCGGTTTCTTTTATGGCGGTGATGGTTACTTCGACAATATGAACATGTTCTTCGGTAACAACGGCTATATGGTTACTGATAAACGAAGAAATACCTTTATCAAGGATAATTTTAAAGCTCCCAGGAATACTATCCCGGATTCATCTGTTCATTTCAAAAATGCCTGGGGAATTTGCGATGAAGACTTGTATGATGCCGTTATAAAAGATGCGGATACCAAAGCACTGCAGAAAAAACCATTTTATGATTTTGTAATGACCACTTCCAATCACCGTCCTTATACCTACCCGGAGGGAAAAATAGATATTTCGTCCGGAAGCGGCAGAGATGGGGCTGTAAAATACACCGACTATGCAATCGGCCAGTTTTTGAAGAAGGCAAAACAAAGACCCTGGTTCGCTAATACCGTTTTTATTTTTGTTGCTGACCATTGTGCCAACAGTGCCGGAAAGAATGAAATTGATATTGCCAAATATCATATTCCTGCCTTTATTTATAATTTACCAAACCAGTCTCCCGTATCTGTGCCTGTAATGTGCTCCCAGATTGACTTATATCCTACATTGTTTCATTTACTAAACTGGAGTTACAGCAGTAATCTGTATGGACAAGACGTATTGTCAAATCACTATATCCCAAGGATCCTTGTTGGTACCTATCAAAAACTCGGTTATTTAAAAAATGATACTTTTATCGTCTTAAGTCCACAGCAAAAAGTGGAACTGCTTCAATATAATAAGGTTAAAAACGAACAGCTTCCTATATATAAAGATTCTAGAGGTCTTATTGAAGAAGCAGTAGCTAACTATCAAACGGCTTATTACCTGTTTAAAAACGGTGGATTGAAGCAAGCCAGGTAATGGCATTTCTTTCTTTTTCTTCCCCCTCGTATCTTCCACCGGCTTCATAACTGTGTCTCACAGCATGGCCTCGTGGATGGCGTTGACACGGCGCCCTTAATAAACGAGATGCTTTTCATCAGCGCATGTTATAACTCAGGTCTTATCAAGCACCAGCTTCCTCGCTTGCTTTTGCGCTTTTAAAGCGAGCTCGGTGGCGAGGAAACAATGTTCCTGTGTCATGGCTGTTTCGGTTCTGTTCACGATATCATTCACCAGTTGTTCCCCGTAAGGAAGAACGACATCCTTGCAATCTATGTATTGTGTATCTTTTTTGGTGATAAGAAAAAGATGATTGCCACCGGGCCTTCCGGCAATATCTATGTTCTTGCGTATCTCGATAAATCCTTCGGTGCCCAATATGGTCAACCGCCCGTCGCCCCATGTTTGCAACCCATCCGGCGTGAACCAATCCACCCTGATATAACCCGTGCCTCCGTTGCCTTTGATGGTGGCATCACCAAAATCTTCAAACTGCGGGTACTGCGGGTTCGCCACATTACCCGTTTGTGAAAACACCACTTCAGCTTTGGTGGAACCGGTGAAATATAAAAACTGGTCAAACTGGTGAGAAGCGATGTCGGTAATGATACCCCCGAAATACTTTTTATCAAAGAACCAGGGAGGCCTTGTTGACAAACTGATCCGGTGGGGCCCCAGGCCGATGGTCTGGATCACTTTCCCGATGGCGCCTGCTTTGATCAGCTCCCCGGCTTTTACCGTGGCTCTATTTTCGAAACGTTCACTATACATGATGGAATAAATACGGCCGGTTTGTTTTTGTACCCGGCGCACTTCAGCCAGTTGTTCCAATGAGGTAATACCAGGCTTGTCCGACATATAATCTTTTCCGTGCTGCATCACTCTTATTCCCAGTGGCGCTCTTTCATTCGGAATAATGGAGCTTAATACCAAATGGATGGATTTATCTTCCAGGATCTCCTTTTCGTCGGTTACCCTTTTGGCCTGCGGATATCTTTTGGAAAAAGCGGCAGCCAGGTCATCTTCCCTGGCATAAAAGGAAACCAGTTGTCCGCCACCGCGTATCACCGCTTCTGCCTGCCCGTAGATATGGTTATGGTTAATACCAATAACGGAAAAGTTTATCCTGGGCTCCGTTCTTATTGTGGCTTCGGTACTGTTTTCTGTTTCCGGGGTCGTACCGGCACTGTTAGCCAGCAGTTCGCCGGGAAAAACCGAAAGCAATCCTGCGGCCGATGTAGCGGCGGTAGCCGAACGGATAAATTTTCTGCGGTTGTATTTCGACGGTTCCATATTGATTTTAATGTTTGATCAAATGTAAAGTTTTCTTTTCCAGAGATGACCCGCATTTTTTGGATGCAGCGATCCGCTTCAGATGAGCTGTAAATATTACCCGTTTGCGTATGTACCCCCACTAACCAGCCCACCCCTTTTGCCATATCCATTATCAGCAGCAACTACCGCTCTCCGTCATGACGGTGGCTGCGACTGGGAGCGAAAAGAGGTAGTAACCGGAGGGGATGAAGAGACTATGACCCGTATTGATTTCGCAATAGACAATAACCTTCCCAACTAAAGCAACCCGCTTTTCTTGATCAAATAATACAAAAACACCTGGCCGCATAAAGAGGCGGCTTCCGGAGCTGTTGCGGCCTGCAACGTTTGCGGAGACAATTGCTGTTAAATTCCATGATTCATAAACTTTTAGGATGAAAAAAAGTCATTATCATTTTATTTAATAATAAGTATTAACCCTTATTTTTGACGAAATTCTAACTATGAGAAAATGTTACGTTCTTTTTATAGGCATGGTTGCCTGTAAGCAGGTTTTTGCGCAATGCACTCCTGCTATTGTAAGAACCTCCGCTACTATCAATACCCCGGGCTACACTTTGAATTCGGCTTTCAATGCCAGCAATACCGCTTCGGGTGTGATCAATAACCTGAGTAGTGGGTTGTTTACTTTCACCGGCGCCGTTAATGGCACAGCCAGGTGGACCGGCGGGGTACAAATTCAAAATGATGCGTCCATTGGCAACTACATCTTTGTACAACCCAATAACACCACTAATCCAGCTACCCCCACCAATACCGGCACATACACGATACAGTTTATTGAGCCGGTAAGAAATTTATCCTTCCGTTGTGCAGGATTGAACAACCAGGACAGGATAATCATAACGGCATTTAACGGCGCTGCGCCTATCACCATTACAGCAGCTAATTTCAGTGACAATGTACCTGATCCGGGCAATGCAGGGACCATTGTGATCAGCGGGGGAAATACGCTGACCGGCAACAATACAGCAGGGGGTGGATCAGTTCTGACCAACAGGATAACCCTCAACATACCCGGCCCGGTTACGCAGATTGTAATGCGGACAGGCAAGGCGGATAATAGTAATGGGAATGTAACACTGGGCTTTACTTCATTTGGTTTTACTAAATGCATGAAAGTGCCCCCAGACCTGAATACAACATTTGTGAATGCAACTGTAACCGGTAATGCAGGGACGAATGATGTAAAGCCATCAGGCACCACCTACGGAACAGCTACAGCGGTTCCGGGCAATCCCGGCCCTGCTGTACCTACTGTCAGCAGCGATGGTTCGTATAGTTTTACTTCCGCCGTGCCGGGAGTTTTCAGGTTTACGGTTCCTATGTGCCCCGGTAGTGTGGTAGTGCCTGATTGCCCGAATGTGCCGCTGGTGATAACTGTTATCAATGGGACTGTCTATACCAATAATCCTGTCGCCGATATTGACAGGGCTGTCACTCCTTTAAATACAGCCGTAACATTAAACACATTAGCCAATGATAAAGCCGGTAACAACTCGGCAGTGGCGCTGAACCCTGCTTCTGTTACTGTTACTACTCCACCGCTCAACGGCTCCACCAGTGTAAATCCGGCTACCGGTGCTATTACCTATACACCCAATGCCGGTTATACGGGTTTTGATACGCTTACCTACCAGGTATGCGACCTGGCGACACCTGTACCCATGTGCGCTACTTCCATACAGGTGATCACTATCGAAGCAGCCGGCAGTCCTAACTCTACCGTAGCCGGAGATGATTACAACAGTACACCGCTGAACACCCCGGCTTCCGGCAATGTAAAGAACAATGACAGCGACCCGCAGGCAAATACGCAAACCGTAACAACACAAAACACTACAGTGCCCGGCAAAGGGACATTAGTACTGAATACCGACGGCACTTATACCTTTACCCCTGTGTCCGGCTTTAGCGGCCCGGTGAATTTTCCCTACCAGACATGTGATAACGGTACACCCGTTGTTTGCACTAATGCTACATTATACCTGCTGGTATTTCCTTCTTTCTTATTGCCGCTTGACCTTACTTCATTCAATGCAATTCCCGTCAATGCGAATAGTCATCTGTCGTGGACATCTGAAAACCAGGTTAACGTCAGCCGGTTTGAAATTGAGCGGTCGCCTGTGCAGCCGGTTTCATTCTCCGTTATAGGCACCGTTCCGGTCAATAACGGATCGTCAGGCAGCTATTCCTTTGTGGATGTCAATGCGAGGGGTGTAATGGAGAAAGGACTCTACCGCTTAAAGATCATTGATAATAACGGCCGGTTTACCTACAGCCGCACCGCTTTAGTGAATTTTGGTAAAGGCCTGGCACTTACTATCAGGCCCACGATCGCCATGAAAGGACAGCCCATCGTTATACTGACAGGCACATCAGGCAGCCAGGCAACCTATACCGGTATGCTGAACAACTCCGCCGGCCAGTTGATAGAAAAATGGAGTACCGGCGCCGGTAGTTATAAACAAATTGAAACCGCGGGCCTGCCAAAGGGTATCTACATCATCAGCATCATTCATGAGGCAGGCATAACGTATGAAAAAGTGATCGTACAATAACGATAGAGAAAGGACGACAAAAAGACTCTGTTCACCCGGGCAGAGTTTTTTTTGTTCCTGATCTTCAAACCACGGGACAGTTATTTGTGTTATTTATATTTCAGTTCATTGGTGTAGAAACAGAAGGCAAACATTATTCTCTTTGTCTCAATAAGGAATAACGATATCATTCAACCAGGCACCATGGAAAAACATCCTAATGAATGCAAATGCCGCGGTACAGGCCTTATTAAATGTCCTGAATGTAAAGGGAAGGGGGAAATAGTGCTCGCGGTGAATGGTGAAACGATCCCCTGCCTGCACTGTTCATCATTTTACCATGAGGTACCCTGCCCGATGCAGTATCCGCAAAAAGAAAAAGAGCTTTTCCGGAAACTTCATTTCGGTCGCTGGGGCGGGCCTTTTGTATTACTGATGCCGGTAGCAGTCATGGCTGCTCTGTTTGCTTTGTTATACTTCTTTGTAAAAGGGTGCTGATCCCTTCAGCCGGAGTAGAAAGCTTTACCCATTCAGAACGGGCATTCACCCGGTCTTCCTGAAAGCCATTTCATTTCATGTTAAGTTCATGGTCCAAAAACAACCAACATGAAAAAGATCACCGTATTACTTCTTTGCTCTGTCCTCGGCGGGCTTACACTTATGGCCCAGCCCGGCAGGATCATTGCGATTAAAAAAACAAATCCTTTACCGCCTTCCAAAGTGGATTTTGATGCCTACGATTCATTGGCTGGTGAAGTGAAACAATACCGGAAGGACCGGTTGATCAGCCTGGCACAGTTTCGGGATTTTGCCAAAGAGCCCAACACCGTTATACTCGATACCCGCTCTGCCGAAATGTATAAACGTAAACATGTCAAAGGAGCGATTCATCTCAACTTCTCCGACTTTACCCAGGAAAACCTGCGCCGCCTGATTCCTTCCGCTGATACACGCATACTTATCTACTGCAACAATAATTTCGACAACGACCCTGTTGTCTTTGCCACCAAATCCTTTACACCCCGGGCCAAAGACAAAAGCAAACCCATCACGCTTGCATTGAATATTCCCACTTTCATCAACCTGTATGGATACGGGTATAAGAATGTATATGAACTGGCCGACCTAGTATCGGTCTTCAACCCGTTTATCCTGTTCGAAGGAACCGACGTAGCGCTGCCTGCTGCAAAAAAGAAAACAACTGTACAGGCTGCCAATACAAAAACGAGACAGTGATCATACTACCTAGCCTGTTTTCTGCCAATTGAGTAAAAGGCGTAGCGGAAAAAATGATCGTGCCTTGTTTCGGGATCATACGATAGTACCCGGTGTTTTTTCGCCCCGGTAATGAATTGAGTATTATCAAATTCTCATTTCGGAGTTTACGCTCTTTTTAACTATGTTCCTGCTTTACAGCCGTTAAGATATTAGGATGTAATTATTACACTTATGCTGGTAGTTTTACTATTGCCGGATGGTAAATGCAGCAATATGTTTGCGCCAGATTACGAAGGGAAGTAGCAAAAACACTGCGAAACAAGTGAGGACCGAAACCCGGAAAATCTGAATCCTGAAAACCGATTAAGATCACAACCCTAAAGAAAACTAAGATGACCCGTACTTGTACACTTACTTTTATCACCACCTTTATACTTACTTCTTTCGCCTATAGCCAGACCACGTATGTGAACAATGGTACTGCGACCAATTATAATTTAGGTAACGGCGACAGCCTGTATATTCAAAGCGGTACTTATACCGGCAATATCACCAGCTTCCATAAAAATGCGAAGATCACGGTAGCCGCCGGCGCCACATTTCAACCGGGCAATTTCAACAATCCCAAAGGAACGCTGACCGTCCTGGGTACGGCAAAGTTCAGTACACTCAATACCAATAATGATTTCGGCCTGGAGAACTACGGCATCACGGAAATAAGCGGTACTACCGAAATGAACGGGGGTAGTCAGCACTGGAATAACTATTATGGGGCTACTTTGAAATTCACCGGTAATGTGACCATGAATAGCGGCGCTGACCTCGATAACGACGGAACGATCACAGCTGCTTCTACGTTCACTATGAACAATGGTTCAGAAATGACCAATAACAACAGTATTACTATTACCGGCGCTTTTGTATCCAACGGCGGCGAATTCATCAACCTCGGTAAACTGGAAACCGGCGGTATCACCTTTAACTCCGGTACTTCTTTCACCAACAACTGCCGTCTCGTGATCAACGGTAATATCACGAACAATAATGTAACGATCACGAACGATGGCCTGATCTGGATACCGGCGCAGTATGCATCTGCCACTATCACCAACAGCGGTACGATCAACAATACCGCCAATGGTAAGATCAAAGCCAGGAACTTTACCAACTATGGTGTACTTACCGGCAAAGGTCATTACTACTTCACCGGCACTACCTACAACAGCGGTACAGTAGGTGTAAGCGGTACCACTGCTGATACTATCAAGATCTACGATGCTACCAGAACAAGCCCTTCCAGGATTTTTGATACACAATGGGGCACTGTTAGGCCAAATGCCATCTTTGCTACGTTTGCTGCTCCTGATACGGTGAATGCTTACCCTTCCTGTGGTTTGCGCTATGCCTCCGGCTTTACTGTGCTGCCGGTAAAATGGAATTTCTTCTACGTAAACTTGTCGAACAATACACCGGCGCTTACCTGGTCATCTGAACAGTACCCCGGAACAAACTTCGAAATTCAGCGCAGCTATGATGGAACAAACTTCAGAGTGATCAGCTCCGTTGCATCTGTAACCGGCAAAACTAATTACCAGTTTGAAGACAAACAGGTGAACACGCAATCTTCGGTTGTTTACTACCGCATCAACGCCATCGAACCAAATGGCGCACAAAAAATTTCTGAAACTAAAGTTGTCCGCTTCAGTAACAAACAGGGTGTTTCCATCCAGACAGCACCCAACCCTTTTACAAGCCAGTTCTCGATCAACTATCAATCTGCTGAAAAAGGAAACCTGGTCATCAAAGTATATAGTATGACCAGCCAGTTACAGGCCACCAAAACGGTAACAGTCAGCAAAGGTTTCAACAGCATCGCCGTTACTGAAGCGGCTTCTTTAGCCAAGGGTTTTTACATGGTGCAACTGACCAGCAATAATACCCTGCTCGCATCTGAAAAGGTCGTGAAGCAATAATCGTATTTCACTTTGGACGGTTTGAAACAGAAGGTCCCGTCCCGCCTAAGGCGGGACGGGACCTTCTTCATTATGATCCTTAATAAAAACGCATTCACCATATAGAAACCAGAACAGCTATGTCCTTTCTTTGTGCCCTATGTGTCTATGTGTTTCAAAAAAATCATCTGTTCACTAACCATACAGGCCTAATCAGAACGGTTTCAGTTTATACTTCTGATTATACCGGTCATTGAGTTGTTTTTGCTTATCCGTCAGGTCTATCTTTCTTCCCTGGATAAAAGCTTCGGTGATCACACTGCTCTTCATATCCAGCAGGTCGCCCTCGCTGATGATGATATTGGCTTCTTTACCTACTTCGATACTTCCGGTTTTATCGCTTACCCCAAGGATCTTTGCTGCATTCAATGAAATAGCTGCCAGCGCTTCTTCCTTACTAAGGCCATAAGCAGCAGCGGTACCGGCGTTAAATGCGAGATTGCGGCCGCGGGTCTGCGGGTCATCATCGCTGATGGAAAATAATACTCCTGCCTTTTGCAGAATAGCCGGTGTTTTATATGGCTGGTCCACATCATCATCCGCTGCAGTCGGCAAACTATGCGGCTGGTTGAGTATCACTGAAATATTATTTTGCTTCAGCAGGTCAGGTATCTGCCAGCTATCCGTACCGCCTACGATCACTACATCAAAACCGAACTCCTTTACGAAATCTAATGCAACAAGCATTTGCTTTACCGTATTGGCGTGCACATAAAACTTCTGTTTCTTATCAAACAACCCGCGAACGGATTCGAATTTCAGGTTGGTCTGTTCATGTGCGGGAACAGCCGCATATGCTTTGGCTTCACGGAAAAAGTTCTTTATCATCTCTACTTTCTCCAAACCTTCTTTCACGGGATCAGTTTCGGCGCCTTGTCCACGGCCACCGCCTCCGCCACCACCGAAACCGCCAAAGCGTGGGCGTGCCATCAGCGTAGGCATGTTGAAATGGATCCCTTCATCCGTTTTATAAGCAGCATCTTCCCAGTTCCATGCATCCAGTTGTACAACAGAGGATGAACCGCTGAGCAAGCCGCCCTGCGGAACCACATTGGCCAGCAAGATTCCGTTGGAACGAAGTGTATTGATCACTTTCGAGTCCGTATTGTACGCCACAATAGCACGTACATTAGGGTTCATATCGCCGATCTCCTGTGCATCATTCATGGCGCGGACACTGCTCACTTCTATCAGCCCAAGATTGCTCGTGGGCAGTATCAATCCCGGGTAAATGTGTTTTCCTTTGGCATCTATGGTGGATGCACCGGAGGGCACCGGGATATTTTTCCCGACCGCCGCTATCTTTCCATCGGTCATGATAATGGTAGCATCTTCGATCACTTCACCGTTCCCTTTATGGATAGTGGCACCGGTGACGGCAATGGTAGTGCTTTGCGCTGGGGCGGGATAAACGGTTTCCTGTGACCTCGCACTAACCAGGAAAGAAATTGATATAAGACTTAAGAATATCTTTTTCATTGCTGAATTTTTAATCATTAGAAATGTCGTCTGAATCAATAGTGAGCAACCCATGACTATGCCCATGCTCACTACAGGTATGCATGATCTGGTATGAAGGCTGCGCAGGCATAACCGGTGCACCGCTTCTTTTTTCCCCATTCATCTTCCTGATGAGACGGGTTCTTTCGGTATCCACCCATTTCTGCATTTCGGCATCCTTTTGCCTGTCGAAATAAATGGTTCCGTCCACGATCGTGTATAATGATTTTGCATAGATACTCAGCGGGTGATCACTCCATACTACCACGTCACCGTCCTTACCCACTTTAAGGCTTCCCACTTTATCATCCACATGCAGCATCTTAGCCGGGTTCAGTGTTACCATTTTCAGCGCATCCTCTTCTTTGATGCCTCCATACTTGATGCTTTTGGCAGCTTCCTGGTTCAGGCGCCGCGCCATTTCCGCATCATCTGAATTGATCGCTACATTCAGACCCACTTTTTTCATAATAGCCGCATTATAGGGAATGGCATCCTGCACTTCCATTTTGTAAGCCCACCAGTCGGAGAAAGTAGAAGCATTGGAACCATGTTCTTTCATTTTATCCGCCACTTTATATCCTTCGAGGATATGCGTAAATGTGTTGACCGTATATCCCATTTGTTCTGCTACTTTCATGGCGCTGTTGATCTCACTCTGCACATACGAATGGCAGGTAATGAACCTTTTCTTATTCAGTATCTCTACCAGTGCATCCAGTTCAAGATCACGACGGGGAGCTACCGCTACCACACCTTTCTTGTTCTTATTGGCTTCATATTCCTTCCAGGCTCTTTCATAATCTTTGGCACGGGTAAAGGCATCTACCAACACCTGCTCCACGCCCATTCTTGTATCCGGGTAACGGTTATTGTTGGAACTGTTGCCAATGGCAAACGGTGAACGTTTTACATTTTCACCCAGCGCAAATTTGATCTGCCCCGGCCATCCTTTGAATTTAAGATCGTCATCATTGGCGCCCCAGCGCAGTTTGATCATCTGTGTCTGCCCGCCGATCACGTTGGCAGAACCATGAAGAATATGTGAGCTCGTTACACCACCGCTGAGCTGGCGATAGATATTGATATCATCGGGGTTGATATTATCGGCAATACGTACTTCCGAGGTCACACTCTGTCCGCCCTCATTAATGGAGGCAGCAGCAATATGTGAATGTTCATCTATCACACCGGCTGTTACATGTTTACCGGTTCCATCTATCACCCTGGCCGTTGCATCGGACAGACTCTTACCGACCGCTGCGATCTTGCCATTCTTAATTAATACATCAGAATTCTGCAGCACGCCTTCTGCTTCATTGGTCCATACCGTAGCATTTTTGATCAGGATGGTTTCCTGCTTAGGGGCCTGTCCTTCTTCCCATCCAAATGGCTCAAAAGGATAAGTGACCTTACCAATAACTGGCGCCTCTTTCTTTTTGGTGGTATCGGGTTTTATTTCTGCAGCCTTTACAAAACTGGCTGTCCAGGTAAATGAATTACCGATAGAATCGGTACCCGTGCCGTTCCACTCTTTACCATTACTTACCCCGCTGAGACGTGTAGCGCTGGCCGGTAATGCCGCATCAGTGGCTGCGCCTCTTCCGCCAAACCCCGGGCCGCCGGCAGGTCTTGCACCGCCATCACCTCCACCTGCAGGTCTCTGACGTCTTGCCATCGGTGCATAACTGAGTTTGACCATCTTGCCATCGAAGCTCAGGCGGGCATTCATGGTATCTTTTCCGAACATGGTCAATGAACTGCTGCTCTTCACATCCAACGTATAGTTTTCTATACCTGCAGGTGCATTCACTTTCAGGTTATATGTGCCGGCTACATTCGTGGTAGCTTCATCTTTTACTACATAGCGCATACCCTGTACCCAGTTCTGGTAGATATTCGTCTTTTCATTGAAAATAGAACCGGAGGTGATCAAAAAGCTGGCCCATTTACCTGCCTCGATGCTTCCTACCTGGTTATATACGCCTAAAAGGGTGGCTGGTGTTTTTGTCAATGCGTCAAAAGCTTTGGCCTCGGTCAATCCATACTCCATGGCTTTACGCAGGCTGGCCCAGAATTGATTGACATTTCGAAGATCAGATGTAGTTAAGCAGAAGGGAATACCGGCCTTTTCAAATGCAGCTGCATTGGCAGGCGCCAGTTCCCAGTGTTTCATATCGTTGAGTGAAACGAACCGGGCTTCATTGGGATCTTCCACATCCTGTGCCTGCGGAAAATTAAGCGGCAGAATGAACGTAGCATTCGTTGCTTTTATTTCTTTGATCCGCTGGTATTCATTTTGGCCGGCTTTAATGATATACTGAACGCCAAACTCATCTCCTATCCTGTCTGCCCGCAGGTCATTCCATTTATCATTGGCTTCAAATATCTGGGGCAGGCCCTGTATATCGTTCCAGGCCTGCAGGGTCAGGTTCAGGCCTTCACCGGCGGGCTTGGTCTTATACCATTGCGCATCGAGATAGGATTGACGCAGCAAAGCGATCATCCCCATCATGGAGCCAGGGTAGCTTTGCCTCGATGTGCCTTTACTGAAAGAATAATGGGCTGATGCTTTTTCTTTCAGAATGACCAGGTTCTCTTTTTCATAAGCCAGCGATACTACGGCGCCGGTACCCCGGGCTATGCCATCCCTGACATGCGATAAAACAGTGCCGAAACCTGCTTCACGCAATGGTTTTGCTTTGGCATCATCTGCCACGAATACTTTATATGCATCGGCATCGCTTTTCAGGGCCTGGTTCCAGCCATAAGCCCCTTTGGTACCCGATTCTAATTGTGGCTGCTGGCCGGGATTGAATCCGCCGCCGCCAAAACCACCGGGACCACCTGCTGCTTGCTGCGCAGGCGTACCGTAGTCGGCGTAGATGTCAATGAATGAGGGATAAATGAATTTGCCGCTGCAATCAATAATCACGGCATCTTTGGGTATTGCTACCCCTGTACCCACCGCTATGATCTTTCCTTTGCGGATGACCATGGTGGCATTGTTCAATGTGGTTTGCCCGTCTTTGATGATGGTGGCATTCGTGAAAGCATAGCATCCTTCCCTGGTATCAGCCACTCCATTTTCAGGAAAGGTCGGTTGAGCAAACACCGTCGCTGCTGACAGCAGCAAAGGAATCATCAACCCGAGTCTTTGTAAACAGGATGTTTTTCTCATTTGCAGTTAAATTTTAAAATATTTGAGATGAACGGAACGAATCCATCAGAGGTAAGGAGTTTCGAATTTAGGGTAATTGGGATGAAAACGGATGACCGTTGATAAAAGTTCTGAAGCCGGATGTCTGAGGTCAGAGGCCGGAACCAATTGTTCCCAATTAGTACATCCTCTTTCTTTTAAAATGCCTGATAAACCCTCCCAGCTCATAAGTCCTGGCTCCGGATAAGACGCTGCTGATATTTAATTACCTTTGGCTGTATAAAATTTTTTATATGGCCGCCGGTTCGCTGACGATGCTTCCCGATTTCTCAATATCTCCCCGTATTGACCAGGTAGGTGTGGAAGAAAGAGCCTCCCGTTTTACCAAGCGCAGCATTAAAAAAGAAGCTAAGATGAACGGCCTGCTGCTGGTGCTGAATATGATAGACCTGACCACACTGGAAGGAAAGGACACCGATGGAAAAGTAAAGCAGCTTTGCTATAAAGCCATGCATCCTCATGATGCCGTACCGGGTTTACCCACCGTTGCTGCCATTTGCGTTTATCCTTCGATGGTGAAAGTGGCAAAGAAAGCCTTAGGTGACTCGGGAATAAAAGTAGCATCTGTAGCCACTGCCTTTCCGAGCGGGCAGGCGCCAAGAGATGTCAAGATCAGGGATACAAAGTATGCGGTGAATGAAGGAGCCGACGAGGTGGATATGGTGATCAGCCGCGGAAAATTCCATGCCGGCGAATACAATTTTGTGTTTGATGAAATAGCAGCGATCAAAGAAGCCTGTGGCGAAGCCAGGCTAAAAGTAATATTAGAAACAGGTGAGTTAGGCACATTTGATAAAGTTCGCCGGGCCAGCGATATCGCCATGCATGCCGGCGCTGATTTTATCAAGACCTCTACCGGTAAGATACAGCCTGCGGCCACCATGCCGGTAACATTGGTAATGCTGGAAGCGATCCGTGATTTTTATTATAAGACAGGAAAGATGATCGGGATGAAACCGGCGGGGGGTATTTCGAAATCCAAACTGGCCTTACATTATTTAGTCATGGTAAAAGAAGTGCTAGGTGAAGACTGGCTGAATAATGAATGGTTCCGTTTTGGCGCCAGTAGTTTAGCCAATGATGTGCTGATGCAGATAGTAAAAGAGAAGACGGGGGTGTACCAGGCGGCGAATTATTTTAGTGTGGATTAGGAGCCTCCTCCCGACCTCCTCCTAAAGAGGAGGCCACCAGAACACAGCCCTTGCTTTTCGAAGACTTTGCATTTTTACCGAAGTTTTCGAAAGTGGTAAGTAAAGAACTGAAGTTGAAGTGGTAGTTATAAAGTTCATTAAAGATAAACAGCACCGCCTCCTCTCCTTGGGAGAGGAGGAAGGGAGGTGAGGCCTTAAAAAACACATTATGCCAGTAACAAAGAAAAAGCCGGTAAAAAAATCCAACACCATCAAACTGAAGTTTGATACAAGCTGGTCTTATGATCCGGCACCGGAAAGCAAAAGCGCTGCCACGATCAAACCGCAATACGATCTTTTCATCAATGGTGAATGGCAAAAGCCATTAAGCAATAAATATTTTGCTACGATCAACCCGGCGAATGAGGAAAAGCTGAGCGAAGTGGCCGAAGCCAATACAGCCGATGTGGACAAAGCCGTGAAAGCGGCACGCAATGCATATGAAAAATACTGGAAAAAAATGCCGGCCAGAGAAAGGGCCAAATATGTCTTTCGCATAGCGAGAATGGTGCAGGAAAAAGCAAGGGAACTGGCCATCATTGAAACACTGGATGGTGGCAAACCGATCCGTGAAAGCCGCGACTTTGATGTACCTACTGCCGCCAATCATTTCTTTTACTATGCCGGATGGGCGGATAAATTAGAATATGCTTTTCCCAACAGGAAAGCAGAGGCATTAGGTGTGGCCGGGCAGATCATTCCCTGGAATTTTCCTTTACTGATGGCGGCATGGAAAATAGCGCCTGCTATATCTACAGGCAATACAGTAGTATTAAAAACAGCAGAGACCACCCCGCTGACGGCATTAAAACTGGCAGAGATCATTGAAGAAGCTGACCTGCCTCCCGGCGTGGTCAATATCATAACCGGCGCCGGCGAAACCGGTGCAGCTATTGTCAACCATCCGGATATCAATAAAATTGCTTTCACCGGTTCTACGGATGTCGGCAAGATCATTCAGCGGGCTGTTGCCGGAACCCATAAGAAAGTAACATTAGAATTAGGCGGTAAAGCAGCCAATATCATTTTTGAAGACGCCCCGATAGATCAGGCGGTGGAAGGGGTGATTAATGGCATTTACTTCAACCAGGGGCATGTATGCTGTGCCGGTTCAAGATTATATGTACAGGAATCTGTCGCCAAACAGGTGATCCGGAAATTAAAAGACAGGATCGAATCACTGATCGTTGGCGATCCTTTAGATAAGAATACAGATATAGGCGCTATCAATTCAAGATCGCAACTGGAAACAATACAGAAATACCTGAAGATCGGCAAACAGGAAGGCGCAGAGATGTATGAAAGCAGTTGCCCGCTCCCCAAAAAAGGTTTCTGGTGCCGGCCTACTCTATTTACTAATGTGGCGCAAAGCAACCGCATTGCACAGGAAGAGATATTCGGGCCGGTATTATCTATTCTTACCTTCCGCACAGATGATGAGGTGATCGAAAAAGCAAATAATTCACCGTATGGATTAAGCGCCGGGGTATGGACAGACAAAGGTTCCAAGATATTCAATATGACAAGGAGGATGAGAGCGGGTGTCATCTGGGCTAACACATTCAACAAATTCGATCCATCTTCCCCATTCGGAGGTTATAAAGAAAGCGGTTTTGGCAGAGAAGGCGGGTTACATGGGCTATTACCGTACCTGTCGTTGAAAGTTTAAAGTTTAATGTCTAAGGTTCTTCAACAACTGAAACAACTGATAACTATAAAAGAACCTACAAACTGCAACAACTTTAAACTATTAAACCTTAAACTTTAAACTATTACCATGGGCAAAACAATCATCAATAAATCTTCACTCAGCATTAGTGAGAATGGTCTTGAAAAAAAGACATCATCCAAACGATTAGAAGTTTTAAAAACCTATAAAATATACATAGGTGGCCAGTTCCCCAGAACAGAATCCGGCCGATATTATATTCCTGTTAATGCAGCCGGAAAAAAACTTGCCAATGTTTGCCTGAGTTCCAGAAAAGATTTTCGGGATGCGGTCGTATCAGCCAGAGGCGCTTTCAGCGGATGGAGCGGCCGTGCTGCATTTAACCGCGGGCAGATATTATACCGCATGGCGGAAATGCTGGAAGGAAGAAAAGCGCAGTTCATAGATGAATTGATACAACAGGATGCTACCAAAGCCAAAGCGGAAAAAGAAGTGAACCTGGCCATTGACCGGCTGATCTATTACGCCGGCTGGTGCGATAAATTCCAGCAATTGTTCAGTTCTGTCAATCCGGTCGCTACTTCTCATTTTAATTTCTCTGTGCCGGAGCCAACAGGCGTGGTCAGCATCATTGCTCCGCAGGATGATTCATTACTTGGTTTGGTATCTGTGATTGCTCCGGTAATAGCCGGCGGCAATACCTGCGTGGTACTGGCTTCCGAAACAAAGCCCTTATGCGCTGTCACTTTTGCTGAAGTACTGAACTCTTCCGACCTGCCAGGTGGTGTTGTCAATATGTTAACAGGCAAACCTTCCGAACTGGTATCCTGGTTTGTAGACCATATGGATGTAAATGCAACCATTTATTGCGAAAAAGATTCTATCACGCAGAAAATGATGCGGGAAAAGTCAGCGCTGAACCTGAAACGCCTCACTTTCTATGATAAAGTAAACTGGTACAGTGAGGAAGGCCAGTCGCCCTATTTTATCATGGATACACAGGAAATAAAAACGACATGGCACCCCGTCGAAAATATTGCCGGTGCCGGTGGTGGTTATTAAAACTAATTTGGTAAGGTATTTGAATAAATACACGACATGAGATCATCCTTATTCCTTATTGCCCTTTTTTCATCATTTGTATGTTATTCCCAGGTCATTGATTCATCAGCGTTCAAAATGGCTGACAGCAGTTCTGTTGTCATACACAGGGATCCGCGGCTTGACCTGCTGGTAAAAAAACAGATACAGATCAATGAAGTGACCAGCCGGGAGGCCCGCAGGTCCGGGAAAGGTTTTCGTTTAATGATCGTCAGCACCAGCAACCGCGATGAGGCTATTGCAGCCAAGACAAAGGTCTATACCTATTTCCCTGAACTGAAAGCTTACCTGCTATACCAGTCCCCGTATTATAAACTCAAAGCAGGGAACTTCAAGGAAAGAAAAGAAGCGGAAGACTACCAGAAACGGCTTAAAGCCTATTTCCCCAAAGGGGTCTTTATCATGAATGATATTGTAGAACTGAAACTCGAAAAAGGCAGGGAAGAAGAACTCTGATCCTGGCTCTTGTATCAGGCTTTTACCGGGCAATAAGACCGGGAATGTTTACTTTTGCGTCATGCTGCAAAAGATCCGGACATTAGCCGCAAAATATGCACCTGAATTCATCGAAATACGCCATCATCTTCATGCACATCCTGAACTGAGCTACCAGGAGTTCGAAACGTCAAAATTCGTACAGGCAAAGCTGAAAGAACAGGGGATCCCTTTTGAAATAAAAGCAACTACCGGCGTCATTGGACTAATAGAAGGGAAAAATCCGGGCAAAAGGATCGTCGCACTGCGTGCCGACATGGATGCACTGCCGATCAAAGAAGAGAATGACGTCATTTACAAATCAAAGCATGAAGGCGTGATGCATGCCTGCGGGCATGATGTGCACACCACCTGTTTACTTGGAGCTGCCAGGATATTGAACGAATTAAAAAACGAGTGGGAAGGAACGGTGAAACTGATCTTTCAGCCGGGCGAAGAAAAGAACCCGGGTGGCGCCAGCCTGCTGATCAAAGAAGGTGTATTGGAAAACCCGGAACCTTCCTGCATATTCGGCCTGCATGTTCATCCCGGTCTGCCCGTTGGTAAAATGAGTTTCCGCGGCGGTAAAGTAATGGCCAGCGCAGATGAACTCTACATCACCATTAAAGGCAAAGGGGGTCACGCTGCTTCCCCGCACCTTTGTACCGATCCGATACTGATCGCTTCGCATCTTATCATCAGCCTGCAGCAGATCGTCAGCCGCAATAATAATCCGCACAATCCTACGGTGCTTTCCATCACTTCTTTCCAGGGAGGAACAACCACCAATGTGATCCCGAATGAAGTAAAACTAAAAGGCACTTTCAGGGCGATGGATGAAGAGTGGCGTTTTAAAGCACATGATCTCATTCGCAAAATGGCAACAGACCTTGTGCACAGTATGGGTGGCGAAATTGACCTGTTGATAGATGTGGGCTATCCATCCGTATATAACCACGAAACACTGAACGAGGCGACCCGGAGAAAAGCAGAAGAATTCATCGGAGAAAAAAATGTAGAAGAGACAGAACCGCGAATGGGCGCTGAAGATTTTGGTTATTACTCGCAGGAAATACCGGGATGTTTTTTCCGTCTTGGGGTCATGAATGAAAAGAAAGGTATCATCTCCGGCGTACATACGCCTACTTTCAATATTGATGAAAATGCCATTGAGACCGGCATAGGCATGATGGCCTGGCTGGGAAGCAGTATTGAAATAAAAGAGTAATGTGGTATTCATGGCACTATTGTAATCACCTACCACTTTTGTAGTATTGTTTCAGGCCCCTCCTTGTGTTACCTTTTACAAAACTTATTCTATGGTAGCACATGACAAACCCACCTTCACCTTTGATATTGATCTTGACAAAGAGATCAAGGCGTTGCGTACACACAAAAACAAAGACGACAGGAAGATCCCGGATAAAACAGATGATAAACTGTTAGTCGCCACCTGGAACCTCACCAACTTCGGGTTACAAAAACGCACGGAAGAGCACATCAAATTAATGGCCGAGGTCCTTTCCTGGTTTGACCTGGTGGCCGTACAGGAAGTGGCCGATGATCTCACTCATTTCAACAAACTGCTGAAATTTCTTGGAGGCAGTTACAAAGCATTCTTTTCTGACATTGGTGGTAATGCAGAGCGGCTGGGGTTTGTATATGATTCCGCCAAGGTAAATCCTGTGGGGATGGTAGCTGAATTGGTCATCAAAAAGAAATCCGGCGGCACTTTTACTATCGAGGTAGGTGAAGAGTCTATCACTGTTGACTTTGATGATTATAACCGGAATCCGTACATGGCCACTTTTGATGCAGGAGGTTTTCGCTTTACAGTTATCAGTGTTCACGCATATTACGGTGATAAAAAACTGAGGGTCGCTGAAAACAAAGCGTTGAGTACCTGGGTAAAGAACCGTTCCCAAAAACCTGATATCAACCTGCCGAGCAAGAATATCATTATGCTGGGTGATTTCAATCTCGAAGCCATGAAGCCCACCGACCCCAACTTCAAAGTATTCAAAGAAAACGGCCTGTACCTTCCCAAACATGAAACAGCCTTTATTGACGGCACCAACCTGGCAGGGGACAAACATTATGACCAGCTGATGTTCTTTCCCAGCCAGACATTACAGGCATTTAACGGAAAAGTGGGTGTATACGATTTTGATAATGCTCTCTTCAAAAAACTATGGAGCAGCCTGGGTGCAGACAACAAAAAGGATTTTCATATCTATACCCGGTACTATATAGCCGATCACAGGCCGCTGTGGGTACAGTTCAAAATATGAATACACGCTGATTTCATTCTTGCTGTAAAAAACTTCCGAAAACAGATTGCATTTCCGAGGCCGTTACTATGAAGTACCTCCTGAACTATTATTTTGTACCTTGCAGCCCCAAAACAGGGAAGTGCAGAAAGGTATAAAATAAGGATCCAGTATGAACAAAAACGAATTGCGTAGGCAGCAGGCTCTCGAATACCATGCAAAAGGAAGACCGGGCAAGATAGAAGTCATCCCTACCAAAGAAGCCAAGACCCAGCGGGACCTTTCCCTGGCTTATTCACCCGGAGTGGCTGAGCCCTGTAAAGAAATAGCCGAAAATAAAGAAGACGTTTATAAATACACAGCCAAAGGCAACTTAGTGGCCGTGATCAGTAATGGCACAGCTGTACTCGGTCTTGGCGATATAGGGCCGGAGGCCGGCAAACCCGTAATGGAAGGGAAAGGGGTGCTGTTCAAAATATTTGCCGACATTGACGTATTCGATATTGAGATCGCTGAAAAAGATCCGGTAAAGTTTGTGCAGATCGTCAAAGCACTGGAGCCCACTTTTGGCGGCATCAACCTGGAAGATATCAAAGCGCCTGAGTGTTTTTATATTGAACAGGAACTGAAGAAGCAGCTCAGCATCCCCATCATGCACGATGACCAGCATGGTACGGCCATCATCAGTGCAGCAGCATTACTCAATGCACTGGAGATACAAAAGAAAAAAATTGAGAAGGTAAAGGTCGTAGTGAACGGGGCCGGTGCTGCCGCCATTTCCTGCATGAAACTATACATCGCCTTAGGCGCTAAAAAGGAAAATTTTTTAGTGTATGACAGTAAGGGGCTCATCAATACCGACAGGGATGATCTTGATGAGATCAAAAAAGAGTTTACCAGCACGAGCAAGGCCACTACACTCGAACAGGGATTGAAAGATGCGGATGTATTCATTGGCCTGAGCAAAGGAAATGTGCTGAACCAGGAAATGGTCAAATCAATGGCCAGGAATGCAATCGTTTTTGCGATGGCCAATCCTGATCCGGAAATAAGCTGGGAAGATGCCACGGCTGCAAGGAAAGATATCATTATGGCTACGGGTCGAAGCGACTATCCCAACCAGGTGAACAATGTCCTTGGTTTTCCTTACATCTTCCGTGGCGCATTGGATGTGCGTGCCTCGCAGATCAACGAAGAAATGAAACTGGCGGCCGTAAGGGCTTTGGCTGAACTGGCCAAGACACCTGTGCCGGATATCGTGAATATGGCATACAATGAAAAGAACATTTCTTTTGGCGAGCATTATATCATCCCCAAACCTGTTGATCCTAGATTGTTGTCCACCGTGGCTCCGGCTGTAGCCAGGGCGGCAATCGCCAGCGGTGTTGCCAAACACCCCATTACGGACTGGGATGCATATGTAGCCGACCTGGAAACCCGCCTGGGAGTAGATAACCAGGTGATGCGGGCTATTGGCAATAAAGCACGCCGTGATCCGAAACGTATTGTATTTGCAGAAGCCGACAACGTTAAAGTATTAAAGGCTGCCCAGATCGTTTTTGACGAAGGAGTAGGTTACCCGATACTGCTGGGTGATGAAACAAGAATCAGGCAAATGGCAGAGGCTAATGGTATTGACCTGGAAGAGATCCCCATCTTTGACCCGCGTAGCCCGAAAATGGATGAGAAAAGAGAACATTACTCAGAACTGTTTTTCAAAAAAAGACAACGGAAGGGCTTTAATGCATACGAAGCAAAAAAGGTAATGCGGGACAGGAACTATTTTGGGGCCATGATGGTAGAGTGTGGTGATGCAGATGCGATGATATCGGGGCTTACCAAAAATTATCCCGATACTATTCGCCCCGCCTTGCAATGCGTGGGTATAGAAGAAGGTGTCAAAAAGATCGCCGGAATGTATATGGTGCTGACCAAAAAAGGACCATTGTTCCTCGCTGACACTACCGTCAACTTCAATCCTACCGCACAGGAACTGGCCGAAATAACATTGCTGGCGGCAAAAGAAGTACGCCATTTCAATATCACTCCGCGTATTGCCATGCTCAGTTACTCCAATTTCGGCAGCAGTGATTCGCCCGAAGCCCGCTTAGTAGCTGAAGCGAGAAAGATCGTAAAAGAAAAAATGCCTTCGCTGGTCGTGGACGGGGAAATGCAGGCCAATGTAGCTTTCAACAAAGAATTGCTGAAAGAAAATTACCCGTTCTCTGAACTGGTGGATAAAGAAGTGAACACACTTATCTTTCCTAACCTGGCTGCCGGTAACGTGGCCTATAATATATTAAAGGAATTAGGCGGCGCCGACACGGTAGGCCCGATCCTTCTTGGGCTGAAAAAACCTGTGCACGTATTGCAGTTAGGCAGCTCTGTCCGCAGTATTTTCAATATGGCATTGATCGCTGTGCTGGATGCACAGATAAAATGCAAGAATGTTTCTACCGAAGAAATTGTAAAAAGATCGCCCTGGTGGAAACGGTTCCGGAAAGTAAGCAAGGAAATATAACAACACAACGAATGCAAAATGCAGGGCCAGAAAACCCGGCCCGGGCACTGTTTTACATTTTACATTTAGTATTTTAGATTTTTATTTCACCAATGACCATCTTTACTGATATAGGCCAGTACCTGCTGATGATCAAAGGCATGTTTTCCAAACCCGAGAATGGAAAGATGTACTGGAAAGAATTCATTCATCAGTGCGCTGAGATCGGTATCGGCTCTTTGGGAATAGTGGCGATCATCTCTGTTTTCATTGGCGCCGTATCCACTATTCAGACAGCTTACCAGCTGGTGAGCCCGCTGATCCCTCCCTCCACCATAGCACAGATCGTACGGGATACCGTTATTCTTGAATTTGCCCCTACCCTTGTATGTATCGTGCTGGCTGGTGTGGCAGGGAGCCGTATAGCCAGTGAACTGGGCAATATGAGAGTGAGTGAGCAGATAGATGCCCTCGAAATAATGGGCATTAATACAAAGGCATACCTTATCATGCCAAAGATCATAGGGTCATTATTAATGATACCTCTGCTTGTCGTTATATCCATGGCACTGGGTATATGGGGCGGACGTTTGGCCGGCACAGCGGCTAAAATTCTTTCAGCCAGTGAATATGATAAAGGTTTACTGGGAGATTTTCGCCCCTATAATGTCATCTTTGCACTGATCAAATCCTATTTCTTTGCTTTTATCATTTCAAGTATCGCCGCTTTTTATGGTTATTATGTAAAAGGCGGAGCACTCGAAATAGGAAGAGCCAGTACCAAAGCGGTGGTAGTGAGTTGTATTTTGATATTGTTTGCAGATTATGTGTTGTCAGCGCTATTGTTGTAACCACATATCCGTTGACCCTAGTCGTGGTAACAAAGCCAGAAGAAAGGATAGATTTGGTTTGAGCAGCTTTAGGTATCTGATAAAATCGTTTATTTACCTTTTTTAATACATCAGAAATTCATCATAAACTAAAAACATTCTAACTCCCCTTTAGGGGGCTGGGGGTATGATCGAAGTAAAAAACATACGGAAAAGTTTTGGCGATAAGGTCGTCATCAATGACGTCAGCACAGTGATGAAAGCCGGGCAATGTAACCTGATCATTGGCTCCAGCGGCAGCGGCAAGACCGTACTGATGAAATGCATGGTGGGCCTCTTCGAACCTGACAGCGGCGAGATACTGTACAGTGGCCATAGTTTTACAGAAATGGGACCTGAAGAAAGAACAGAGATCAGGAAAGAAATAGGCATGCTGTTCCAGGGTTCTGCCTTGTTCGACAGCCAGACTGTCGAACAGAATGTCATGTTCCCGCTGGATATGTTTACTAAATGGACCATTTCCAAAAAAATGGAACGGGTCAATGAAGTATTGGCCAGGGTAAACCTGGTGGAAGCCAACAAAAAGTATCCCGCCGAACTGAGCGGCGGAATGAAAAAACGTGTGGCCCTGGCAAGAGCTATCGTTTTAAATCCTAAATACCTTTTCTGTGATGAGCCTAACTCAGGCCTGGATCCCCAGACCTCACTGGTCATTGATAAACTGATACAGGAAATAACCAAGGAATACAATATCACCACGGTTGTCAATACCCATGATATGAACTCTGTGATGGAGATCGGCAACTACATTCTTTATATGTACCAGGGCAATAAAGAGTGGGAAGGCAGCAACAAAGAGATCATCTTCAGTAAGAACGAGCGTCTGAACCAGTTCATTTTTGCATCGGAGTTCCTGCAGGACGCCAAGGAGATGAGAATGCTCGAAGAAACCGGTAAGATACCCCATCACCGGAACTTTGGCAATACCCAGCAGCCATAACATTACTGCCTGTTGACATTCCGGGAACGTTCCCAGTTTGATTTCTTATTTTTTAGTCCCTTTAACCAGCCGTTTACAAATTAATGGCCAACCCATATTTGCCTATTATCCCTTACTTTTGCCGGACTTTTAAATACATGCTATGAGCATTTTAGTCAATAAGAACTCCAAAATACTGGTGCAGGGATTCACAGGAACAGAAGGGACTTTCCATGCTACACAAATGATCGAATACGGAACCAATGTGGTAGGCGGCGTTACTCCCGGCAAGGGCGGTAATAAGCACCTTGACAAACCGGTATTCAATACAGTGGCGGATGCGGTGAGAACAACCGGAGCGGATGTCAGCATCATCTTCGTACCTCCTGCCTTTGCTGCTGATGCCATTATGGAAGCGGCAGAAGCCGGCATCAAACTAGTAGTGTGTATCACGGAAGGCATACCCGTTCAGGATATGGTAAAAGTGAAGAATTACCTGCAGGGAAAAAATACAAGATTAGTAGGCCCCAACTGTCCCGGTGTTATTACGGCTGATGAATGTAAAGTGGGCATTATGCCGGGTTTTGTATTCAAGCCCGGGCGTATAGGCATCGTTTCCAAATCAGGTACGCTTACTTATGAAGCAGCAGACCAGGTAGCTAAAGCCGGTTTAGGTATATCCACTGCGGTAGGTATCGGTGGCGATCCCATTATCGGCACTACTACCAAAGAAGCAGTTGAACTGTTCATGAATGATCCCAATACGGATGCTATCGTGATGATCGGAGAGATCGGTGGTGGTATGGAAGCGGAAGCCGCACGATGGATAAAAGAAAGCGGTAACAAGAAACCTGTAGTAGGTTTTATAGCAGGGCAAACAGCTCCTCCGGGACGCCGTATGGGTCATGCCGGCGCTATTGTTGGTGGTGCCGACGATACGGCTGCCGCCAAAATGAAGATCATGGAAGAATGCGGCATCCATGTAGTTAAAAGCCCCGCTGATATCGGTAAGAGAATGGCGGAAGTATTCAAAGGAAAATAAACCCCCAGCCCCTAAAGGGGAGTCGGATGGTAAATAAAACAAAGGCCCTTCAAATTCTGAAGGGCCTTTTTCAAAGTGTTAAGAATATTATGCTGTTTCAATTCTAAGTTCCCCTTTCCTTCGACTCTTCGACAAGCTCAGAGCTCAGGATAGAACAGGGGTTTAGCGACTATTGCGTATAAACCTGTTCAATTCATCTTTACTGCCGCTGAAACTAAACGCATCGTTGATGATGTAATAGTTTCTTTTATCCACGGTATTGGCATAAGCCTGTTTGGCCAACTCCAGTTTGTTACTTTCAAAACTGAACATCAACACCAGTTGTTTTACCTGGGCAGATGTCAGGCTGCTCGTTCTGACGATCTGGGTGGCGGATTTCAGCTTGTTGGTCTCCAGCCATTCCTTTTCGATAGAGCTCAATACCTGTCTGAATTCACGGTCATCCATACCCCTTTCATAACCGTAGTTCCTGTCATAGTCGCCCAGCTTACCGTCCCGGTCAAAGTCATAACTGCGATCATCGTCCCAATCATGGTCACGTCCCCTGTCATCACGATCATTATAACTATTACCACGGATCCTACTTTCAGTAATGCTTGTTCTGCCAAAACGATCAATAGTAACCACAACATGTGTCTTCTGCCTTACCATCAGCGATGTGCTGTACACCACTTCATATCTCTTTCCGAAGATGCTGTACCCGCCGTTGAAACGCTGGCGAAGGATCTTAATAGTGTGGTAGCCTGATTCGAGACCAGTGATCATGACTGAATTATGACCTGGCTCAAAACGGCGGCCATCCAGTACCACGCGGATGTCACCCTGGTCGAAAGACCTTACCGTAAGCATGCTTTTCTTATGACCTGCCCCTTTATCAGCAGGTGCAGCCATTACGGCGACGCTCATGAACAAAGAAGATAAAAGTGTAAAAATTGTTTTCATAACTATTCGTTTTATGTTCAATCCAAAACCGGATCTGACATACTATTTTCAAAGCACATGCCATCGTGCCAAAAATCATTCAAGGAAACGTTAAAGGGATTTTGCTAGGAATTTTTCTGCCAAAAGCATTTCTCTGCAATGCAGACGCAGCAAGCATTTCAGCAAAGGTTTAATGGAAGCATCTTTATTTCTTCAGTCAGTATACTGCTCATCGGGGAAGCGGGAAAATGTTAAGCAAAGAAAAAAATTACTCCTTCATTAAACCTCTGAACCCGGCAACTTACCTTTCTGCCGTCGCTTTATGTAAGTACCCCTCTCTTCGCATCCTATATTGGTATCAATTTATTTACCTTGTGCAAAATCTTATCAGCATGAAGAAGTCTTTCGCCGCATCTTTCCTGCTCGTGTTTATCTCACTTACCTTATTTAATATGAAAGCCCGCAGTCAGCAACCCATAAAGACCTATGCTAAAGAATGGAAGAAAGTGGATGACTTTATCAAAAAAGAACTGCCAAAGTCGGCCCTGGCGGAAGTAAAAAAGATCTATGCTTTGGCCAAGAAGGATGGTTCGGCAGGCTCACCACAGGATGCCCAGGTCATCAAGGCATTAGTATATATGACCGGTCTGCAATCCGACACCCGGGAAGACAACGAGGTGTTCTCCATTAAAGAGATAGAAAAAGAGATCGCCACCAGTAAAGAACCAGCCGCCTCCATACTCAGCAGCCTGCTGGCAGATATGTACTGGAACTATTATAGCAACCGCCGCTGGCAGTTATATGACCGTACCGAAACGGTCAGCTTTAAAAAAGAAGATATCGCTACCTGGGGCACTGATGACTTTCACAGAAAGATCAGTGACCTCTACCTCCGCTCCATTAAAGATGTAAAACTGCTGCAACAAACCAAACTGGAGCCTTTTGATGCCATTATTATAAAAGGCAACGTCCGCCACCTCCGCCCTACCCTGTTTGATCTGCTGGCCCACCGGGCTTTAGGTTATTTTGAGAATGATGAAAGAGACATCAAAAAACCGGCTTATGCATTTGAAATTGACCAGGCATCTGCTTTTGATCCGGCTGCGGATTTTATTCACCGCAAATTCCCGACAAAGGACTCCTTATCCCTTCAGCATAAAGCCCTGCTGATCTACCAGCAACTGATCGCTTTTCATATCAACGATGCCAAACCGGATGCATTGATAGATGCCGACATCCAGCGGATACAATTTGTAAAAAATAAATCTGTGCATCCTGATAAAGACCAGCTTTATTTCAATTCCATCAATCATATCGCCCACCAATATGGTAACACCCCGGCTGCTGCACAGGCATGGTACCTGGTAGCCGCATGGCATGAAGAAAAAGCATCTTCCTATAAACCGTATGGTGACACCACGCATCGCTTTGACCGTTTGAAAGCAAAAGATATCTGTGAAAAAGTACTGGCGCAAAAAGATTCTTCAGAAGGCAGGATAAATTGTTATAACCTGTTGAATCAAATCAATAGTCGTTCTCTTCAATTCAGTGTAGAGAAAGTCAATATTCCCGGTCAGCCATTCAGGGCTTTGATAACCTACCAGAATTTCACCCGTCTTTATCTACGCATTATTCAGCCTGATGAAAAAATGAAAAAGGACCTGGAGAACCAATATGATGAAAAATACTGGCCCACTGTGATCGCAGTCAAACCGGTCCGGGCATGGGAACAGGCATTACCCGCGACGAATGATATGCAGTCACACAATACTGAAATAAAAGTGGATGCCCTCTCTCCCGGGGAGTATTTGCTGGTAGCTTCAACAGATAAAAACTTTTCGGATAAAAAAGCCCTGATCGGCGCCAGGTTGTTCCATGTATCCTCGATCAGCTATGTCAACAGCAATGACCATTTCTTTGTACTGAATCGTGATAACGGGCAGCCGCTGGTCTCTGCCGCCGTACAGGTATGGCAGCAGAGATACGACTATAAAGTTTCGAAATACATCCGGGAAAAACTGAAGCTGTACAAGACAGACGCCAACGGCTATTTCAGGATGGAGAAAAAGACCGGCAACAATGATTATTATAACAACTACCATCTCGACATCACTTATAATAACGATCATCTCTATTTAGACGAGCCCACTAACTATTATTACTATAACAACGAAGCAAAACCCGATAAGGACATAGAAGCAAACACTTTTACCTGGCTGTTCACTGACAGAAGTATTTACCGGCCGGGACAAACCGCTTACTTCAAAGGGATCTCAATACTTAATAATGAGAACAACAAGAGCAGCATCCGGGTCAATTACAAAACAAAAGTGTACCTCTTTGATGCTAATTATCAGAAGATAGACTCGCTGAATGTCGAGACAAATGAATATGGCAGCTTCTCTGGTAAATTTCAATTACCGCAGGGTGTCATGAACGGGCAGTTCTCTATACAAATGGAATCACGAAGAGGCGCCGCCAGCATAAGAGTGGAAGAATACAAGCGTCCGAAATTCTATGTGGAATACGAAGCGCTGAAAGGCACGTACAAGGTGAACGATAAAATAAAGATCACTGGTGTGGCGAAAGCCTATGCAGGCAATAACGTGGACGGGGCTGTAGTCAAATACCGTGTTGTCCGCCAGCCCCGCTTTTTGTATCCCTGGATGTTCTGGAAATGGTGGCAACCGCCTACGGAAGAAATGGAAATAACACACGGCGAGGCCAGCACTGATAAGGATGGAAAATTCATAGTAGAGTTTACGGCTATTCCCGACCTGAAAATTGATAAGAAATTCGAGCCGGTGTTTGACTATACTGTTTACGCTGATGTTACCGATATTAACGGCGAGACAAGAAGCGGGGAGAAATCCGTTTCCGTCAGTTACAAGTCCTTATTATTAAAAGCAGAGATGGATGAAAAATTACCGGCTGACAGCCTGAAGAATATTTTTATCCGCACAGAGAACATGAATGGCGAGTTTGAACCGGCTAATGTGAAAGTGACGATCACAAAACTCAAAGAAGAAAAAAGACTGATCCGCAACCGCTACTGGCAGCGTCCAGACCAGTTTGTGATGAACAAACAGGAATACACCGGCTATTTCCCTTATGATGAATACGACAATGAAAGCGACAGCAACAGCTGGGAGAAGGATGAAGTGGTTTTTGAGAAGAGTGATTCCACGAAGGAGAATGGAGAATGGAGAGTGTATCCTTCGGCAGGCTCAGGAGGAAAGTGGGGAGCGGGATATTATGTAGTGGAGATCGTTACAAAAGATAAGAACGGAGAAGAGGTGAAAGATATAAAGTACATTAAGTTGTATGACGACAACAGCAAACAACTGAATTATCCGCAATATCTGTGGACAGAAGAAAGCAAACCGATAGAACCGGGTGAAAAAACAACGATCAAACTGGGAACCTCTGCCGACAACTTATTTATAGTTCAGCAGTTGGACAAAGGAACTGCCAACAGCCAACCGCAAACAGCCAATTTCTCCTTCATCCATCTCAGCAATGAAAAACGCTCCTTCGACTTCTCTGCTACCGAAGCTGACCGCGGTGGCTACGGGGTGGGTTATGTATTTATCAAACACAACCGGCTCCACCAGTTCAGCGAAACGATACAGGTGCCATGGAGCAATAAAGACCTGCAGATCGAATACGCTACTTTCCGCGACAAGACCCTGCCCGCCAGTGAAGAAAAATGGAAAGTAAAACTGACCGGTTATAAAAATGAAAAAGTGGCGGCGGAAATGCTGGCCGGTATGTATGATGCTTCACTGGACCAGTTTTATTCTCATCGTTGGAATAAACCTGCTGTATGGTCAGCTTATTCAAACCGTATCGTATGGAATGGGAATCAGAATTTCTGGTCAGTGAATGCCGTGATAAAGTATGTAGAATCAGAAAACAAATATTTTTGGAAAGCGTATGATGAGATTTTGTCTGACATTGAAAGCTACGAGTTTCAGCATGATATGAATGGTAATGTAAGATTGCATAACAAGCTTTTACTATCCCCATCTTTTAGAGCCAATGCAACAGATAAAAGAAATTATCAAAGAGCAGATATTATGGGATTTGTGAACACAGAGCTTGAAGTAACGGCTGGATTAGGCTTAAAACATGAGGCTAGTTTGAAAGATGTAAGTTATTATATGATGCCTGACAGTGCAGCAGTTATGGGATACCGGATAACTGATCAATTTGATAAGAACCAACCTCAAGGCCCTGAAGTACAAATCCGCAAGAACTTCAACGAAACGGTTTTCTTCTTTCCTGATCTGAAAACAGATGAAAACGGCTCTATCGAATTTTCCTTTACTATGCCGGAGGCATTGACAAAATGGAAATTCCAGGCAATGGCCCATACAAAAGACCTGGCGATGGGCTATAGCAGTAAAGAGATCGTCACCCAGAAACAACTGATGGTGCAGCCCAATGCACCCCGCTTTATGCGGCAGGGAGATAAGATGGAGTTCAGCGCCAAAGTGGTGAATCTTACAGACAAGGAATTAACGGGACAGACAGAACTGCAACTGCTGAATGCATCTACCAACAAACCGGTGAATGCAGATTTCAGGAACATGACATTGATACAGTCTTTCACTGTACCGGTCGGGCAAAGCATAGCTGTCAAATACCCCATTGAAGTTCCTTACCAGTTCAATGATGCGCTGACATGGAGGATCGTGGCAAAAGCCGGGGCCTTCAGTGATGGTGAAGAAAATATGCTCCCTGTTCTCACCAACCGGATGCTCGTGACGGAAAGTATGCCGATCCATATGCGTGGCAGCGGCACGAAGAACTTCACCTTTGAAAAACTTTTGAACGCTGGAACCTCTGGAACTTTACAACATCATTCGCTGACGGTGGAATATACTTCCAACCCGGTTTGGTATGCCATACAGTCATTACCCTACCTGATGGAGTATCCCTATGACTGCGCAGAGCAAACATGGAACCGTTATTATGCGAACTCATTAGCGGCGATGATCGCCAATTCATCCCCCCGTATTAAACAGGTATTTGAGCAATGGAAAACAAAAGATACTGCTGCTCTTCTTTCCAACCTGCAAAAGAACCAGGAACTGAAGTCAGTCTTACTGGAAGAAACACCCTGGGTATTACAGGCGAAAACAGAAGCGGAACAGAAAAAGAATATCGCCCTGCTATTTGACATGATCCGGATGAGTGAGCAACTGAACAGTTCGTATGAAAAACTGAAACAGATGCAGAGTGAGAACGGTGGTTTTGTCTGGTTCAAGGGCGGACCGGATGATCGCTACATGACGCAATACATCATCACCGGTATGGGTCATTTGAAAAAACTGAATGCCGTAGCGGCAGGCCAGGATGCAAAACTCAAACAGGTATTGGCCACTGCGATCCCTTATTTAGATAAAAAGATCAAAGAGGATTATGCGGACCTTGTCAAATACAAAACAGACCTGAAGAAGTATGTGCCGGGCTCAGTGATCATCCAGTACCTGTACATGCGCAGCTTTTTCCCGGAACATAAAATACCGGCGGCATCCCAAACCGCTTACACATACTTCCGGGGCCGTGCACAAAAAACATGGACCACTCAAAGCAAATACATGCAGGGTATGCTGGCATTAGCATTAAACCGGACGGGTGATGCGGTCACCCCCAAAGCGGTTTTGAAATCATTAAAAGAAACGTCCATCACTCACGAAGAGCTGGGCATGTACTGGAAACATGCCAGCCGCGGCTGGTGGTGGTATGAAGCGCCGGTAGAAAGACAGGCTTTACTCATCGAAGCGTTCCAGGAAATAGCCAAAGACACAAAGACTGTGGATGATTTGAGAACATGGTTGCTGAAGAATAAACAAACCAATAGCTGGGAATCCACCAAAGCCACTGCAGAAGCCTGCTACGCCCTATTGCTGAAAGGTAGCGACTGGCTGAGCAATGAGCCAAATGTGGAGATCAACCTTGGACCTGCCTTTATCAAAACAACAGACGATAAAGAAGCCGGCACCGGTTATATCAAACACAGCATTGAAGGAAGGCTAGTACAACCTGACATGGGAAAAATTTCTGTCAACCTCACCCCTGGCCCCTCTCCAAAGGGTGAGGGGAACAGCAGCTCCTCCTGGGGTGCTGTTTACTGGCAGTATTTCGAAGACCTGGATAAAATAACCACGGCGGCTACTCCATTGAAACTAGAGAAAAAATTGTTTGTGGAAACAAACAGTGACCGCGGACCGGTACTGACACCCGTAAAAGACGGCGATGCCCTGAAGGTCGGCGGTAAGATCAAAGTAAGAATAGAACTGAGGGTGGACCGGGATATGGAGTATGTGCACATGAAAGATATGCGGGCATCGGCGATGGAACCGGTGAATGTACTAAGCAGCTACAAATGGCAGGGCGGCTTAGGTTATTATGAAAGCACCAAAGATGCCAGTACGAATTTCTTTTTCAGTTACCTGCGTAAGGGAACGTATGTGTTCGAGTATCCGTTGTTCGTAACGCACAGCGGCAATTTCAGCAATGGGATCACCACAATACAGTGTATGTATGCGCCGGAGTTTTCTTCGCATAGTGAAGGGATAAGAATACAAGTTCAATAACACTAGTCATGCCGGGCTTTGCCCGGCATCTTTATTTTTGCATATGCGAGCAGATTATATCATCGTCGGTCAAGGCATTTCCGGCACTTTTCTTTCCTGGTATTTACACAAAGCACAAAAGAGTTTTGTTGTCATTGATAATAATGACAGTAATTCCCCGTCGAGGCTGGCGGCGGGCATTATCAATCCTGTCACCGGGCGGAGAATGGTTACCGTATGGATGGCGGAAGAAATATTGCCTTTTGCCAAACAAGCTTATGACGAAATGGGGCATGAACTAAACATCACTGCTATCTCCCAAAAGAATATCATTGATTTTTTTCCAAGCCCCTTTATGCGGGAAAATTTCCTGAAAAGGCTAACAGAAGGAAATGATTATATCGGCCCCGTCAGTGATAAGCAACAGTTCTCTTCCTTTTTCAATTACGAATTTGGTTGCGGCGAGATCAAACCAGCTTATACTGCTCATCTCGAAATACTGTTACCGGCATGGCGAAAGCAATTACAAGATTCCGGGTCATTGCTGGAAGAGAATTTTGATATCACACAATTGCAGGTATCGGGTGGTAAAGTACAATATAGAAATCTGGAAGCAGACAAGATCATTTTTTGTGACGGCGCTGCAGGTACTCATAATTCCTATTTTAAACAATTACCCTTTGCTCCCAACAAAGGTGAAGCATTAGTGGTGGAGATACCGGGGCTTCCCGCTTCGAACCTGTTCAAAAAAAGTATGATGCTGACCCCGCTTCCGGGTGCGGGCAAGGATATTTTCTGGATCGGCTCCAATTATATCTGGGATTTTGCAAATGCTGATCCAACTGCTGCATTCAGGGAAGGTGCAGAAAGAGTATTGAAAGAATGGCTGAAAGTACCTTATACCATACTGGAACACCGGGCTGGTATCCGGCCGGCCACACTGGAGCGAAGACCTTTTGTGGGTTTTCATCCGCAACAACCCGGCATTGGAATATTGAATGGCATGGGTACAAAAGGTTGTTCGCTGGCTCCTTACTTCGCCAAACAGATCGCTGACCATATAACAAAAGGTCTGCCTATTCATGCTGAAGCAGATGTAAAGCGTTTTACAAAAGTGTTGTCGAGATAATGATCTCTCCGGTATCAGTCAGAAAAAATCACGACACAAAGAACCCTCCGGCTTATCAAATCAGTATTTTTATCCGCCGGTCAAAAAATCACCGGTTATTAAGATGAGCCAGGCAAAAGAATCCCTGTACAGTATTCCCGCCCGTTATCGTAAAATGGAAAACATGCATATTGTTTTCTGGCTGCTGAAAGATATCAGCTGGTGTATGATATGGAAAGTATTGGGCATAGCGATGGTGATACCAACACTAAGCATTGCTATCGTTATCGCCTGGCGAACAAGACAGATCAAATCGGAACTGGCCCATAACCTGGCCGTAGCTTTCTGGATCAGCGCCAACTCTCTCTGGATGGTGGCTGAATTTTTCTCCTTTGATGAGATGGTAGTGTGGAAAGAATTCACGGGGAAACACCTTGCCCTTATCCCGTTTGTGACAGGCGCATTGATATTGCTGTATTATTATGCTGTACAGCGTCCCCGTGAATTAAAAGAAAAATCAGTAGTGACTATGTAAAAACCGGTGCCAGCTTCTTACGGTTGTTGCGATAGCGTTTGATCAGGTAGATGATGGTCAGCGTAATCATGGGTGTAGGATTTGAGTTTAGTTGTTAATTAAGCGATCAGTTTATTTTGTGTCAAAGGATCCTGGTTCAATACCCGGCACAGCACATCGTACAGATCGGGCATATTTTTCTTCAGCCCGGTAGGGTTCACAAAAAAGGCTTCCACACTTACTGCCCAGAACTCATGCATGTTGCTGAAGGCATAACTGCGCAGATAACTGCGGCGGTTCGTGATCACATCGGCAAGTATAGGCCCTGATGTGCTGGAAAATTTCTCGTAGTTCAACCGGAAATTCCTGTCGGCGCCGTATTGTGCAAACACATTATTATGCACCAGGGCATGTGCCATTTCATGCACCGCTACATTGGTATTATCCGTACCATTATGCAGGTAGCCGTATAAAAAATGTTTGAATGATAAATAAATCCCGTCCGGAGCCACATGACCGATATAGTATTCTTCCTCTGGCCCGGTTTGGTACGCATCGGCCAGTATGTAAATGTCTTTGAAGAAAGACATCATATAGTTGTTCAGACCAAAGGTCACCTGTATAGCTGATGCGCTGACCAGTATCTCCACATCCTCATGCTTTTCCAGTCCGATAAAATGGAATTGCTTATTGGCCCTGAACTGGAAAACTCTCTTGACGAAACGTTTCTTTGATTCTTCGGGCAATTCATTGAAATAAGAGAACAAGCTGCCGATAACAAATGAATATCTTTCGAAAACCGCATCACTCATCTCCGCTTCTGCAGGAAGCTGGTCCATGGCCGGTTTAACAGCCTGGGGTGAGAAAAAACTATTTAGTCTTTGGAATAACTGCATAGCGTACGGGATACAGTATAAATGTAGCCAGACACCGTGTTATATGCAAGTATTGACCGGGTATTTTTAAGTAGTAAAACTACGGCTGATGAGTAAGGCAGTTAATATCAATGAACTAAGTTTTCTATGAGCAGCAGCATCTACTATCAGGTGTCGGGCAGGTAGTATTACGTATAGACGCCTGAGTTGCAAATCAAACCGGTGACGATCAGCAGCTTTCCTGCCAATCAGCGCTTACTTACTATATTTGCGGCTCAAAAAGGAAATTTACGATATGTACAGGACAACAACCTGCGGCGAATTAAGGATGACAGACATTTCCAAAGAAGTGACACTGGCCGGATGGGTGCAGACAGTAAGAAAATTCGGAGCTATTACATTCGTTGACTTGCGTGACCGTTATGGTATCACACAGCTATTGTTCGGAGAAGCGCTCAATAAACAATTGGAAGAAAATCCACTTGGACGTGAGTTTGTTTTGCAGGCAACAGGCCTGGTAAATGAACGAAGCAATAAGAACCCGAATATACCCACAGGTGATATTGAAATAAATGTGCAGTCGTTTACTATTTTAAATAAATCGGCGGTCCCTCCCTTTACTATCCAGGATGATACAGACGGCGGTGATGACCTGCGCATGAAATACCGTTTTCTTGACCTGCGAAGAAATGCAGTAAAGAAAAACCTGGAACTAAGATATGCAGTGAACCGTGCTGCCCGGAACTATTTACATAACCAGGGCTTCATGGATATCGAAACGCCTTTCCTGATCAAGTCAACCCCCGAAGGGGCCCGGGACTTTGTTGTTCCATCCAGGATGAACCCCGGACAATTCTATGCATTGCCGCAATCACCACAAACTTTCAAACAACTGCTGATGGTAAGCGGGTACGACCGCTATTACCAGGTGGTGAAATGTTTTCGTGACGAGGACCTGCGGGCCGATCGTCAGCCGGAATTCACACAGATAGATTGTGAGATGGCATTTGTAGAGCAGGAAGATATTCTCAATATGTTCGAAGGAATGGTAAAATCCATTTTCAAAGATGTAAAAGGTATTGACTATACAGAGAAAGTACAGCGCATGACCTGGGAAGATGCGATGTGGAATTATGGCAACGACAAACCGGACATTCGCTTTGACATGTCCTTACTGAATTTGAAAAAACCCTCATCGGTGTATGTATCGAAACCCGATCATGCTTCGCTGATCAACGGCGCAGACTTTAAAGTATTTGATGACGCGGAAACTGTTTTAGCCATTGCTGTACCCAGCTGCAGCGAATACAGCCGCAAACAAACCGATGAATTGACCGAATGGGTGAAACGTCCGCAGATCGGCATGAAAGGCCTGGTATTCATTAAATGTAATACAGATGGCAGTTATAAAAGCAGTGTTGACAAATTCTACAGCGAAGAAAAATTAAAAGCCATTGCTGAAGCAGCTCATGCCCAGACAGGTGATCTGATACTGATACTTGCCGGCGCTGAAGAAAGAACAAGAAAAGCCATAAGCGAACTGCGTTTAGAAATGGCAGAACGCCTTGGATTGCGCAAAAAAGAGGAATTCAGATTGCTGTGGGTACTCGATTTTCCTTTGTTTGAGTATGACGAAGAAGGTAACCGGTGGGTAGCCCGTCACCACCCGTTCACATCACCTAAGCCAGAGCAAATAGCCACGATGATCAATAACAACCCGGTTATTGAGAATGCAGCGGAATACCTGAAACATCCCTATGCCAGTATTAAGGCCAATGCTTATGACATGGTATTGAACGGAAATGAAATTGGTGGTGGCTCCATCCGTATCTATCAAAGGGAATTACAGGAAAAAATGTTCGCCGCCCTCGGTATGGATAAAGATGAACAGCAGCACAAATTCGGTTTCCTGCTTGGCGCTTTCGAATACGGCGCCCCGCCGCATGGAGGCATCGCCTTTGGGTTTGACCGCTTGTGCGCCATCCTTGGCGGCAGTGAAAGTATCCGTGACTTTATCGCCTTCCCGAAGAACAATGCAGGAAGAGATGTGATGCTGGATGCACCTGCTACCATAGATGATAAGCAATTTGACGAACTGCAGATAAAATTGAATCTTAAATAGGCAGTGCCGTTCTGCCATAGTCCTCTTTAAAGATTCATTCCGTATTTTTCATGCAGGCAAATCTGTATATAGCAAGATAGCGCCCATTCCATTTATTGCAGATGTGCCACCTGTGTGTTTACCCAATACACACGATTCTACTATCACCCCTTCGGGGTTCTGATCCTTTTAACTGCCTGTCTATAAAAATTTCATCCCTTCGGGACTAAAACCTCAAAAGGATGACATCACTATTAAAAAGACAAGAAATCACATTAAACCACAAACAGAACCCCGAAAGGGTGATAATAATATAAAGCAGGAAACCATACTCAATCAAAAGCAAAACTCCGAAGGAGTGGCATTAGGAATAAAAGCGTCGAGTATTTAATATATTTGAACAGAATCAAACCATGCTCTGATCCCCATGCCACTCAAATGGAAAATATTCCTGGCGCTGAATTTTATCACGGCGATTCCTGCGCTCATACTCCTGGCGCTGCTGATCATTGGATTGACCACTGAAAGCAACCGGGATGAAGACTACCTGTGGGGATCTGTTTTCGGGGCAGGTCTGTTATTCATCATCCTGAACAATTTTCTGAATATTCTCATCTTGCAACGGCATTACCCGGACAGACCGCTGCGATCCCCTGTCAAAACAAGCCATATCATCCTGCTGATATTGTCCGCTCTTACTACCATCGGTATGATCATTGTCTGTATCTATGCAGCCATGTGGGTGTTCGGCGATGAAAATGACGGAAGGGACTTTACCGGCAAATTGATGCTGATAGCATTTTTTGCAGGGCTAGTGCTGGAGCTGATCATCATCGTAATGCAAAGCTGGCTCCCCGCAGTGATCAGCCGGCATCACCAGAAAAAAATGAACTCACTCATCAATGATATCGGGCTGTAACCTATTGGAAAATCACTTATTTTACAACACATGCCGGTAAGATGGATCATATACAGGATCATTTGCATCATACAACTGCTCGCCGCCTCCATTCTGGCGATCACCTCACTGATCAATTTCTTCCAGGTATTTACATGGGGAGAACTGTTACGGACATTGTTGTTTGTACTGATTTTCCTGTTGTCGGTTTTGGCTATTAACATCCTGAACAATAACTACCCCGATGAGCCGGTAACAGGCAAACAAAAAACAAATTTTAACCGCTTGTTCCTGGTGAATTTTCTTTTCCTGGTCTTTCAGTTCGGGATCATTTTTGCCGAATACCGTGAACTCGCTTTGCTCGCAACATTCATGAACCGGGGAATGATCAGACTACCTTTTCAGCTCTTTCTGCCTTTGCTGACCAGTCTCATCATGTTAGTCTTTCAACTCATCATCCTTTACGGGTTATACACCCTCAGGCGTGAGCTTTATATGAACTTTATGAAAAAGCAATTCGAGTTTGAAAAAAATCCTTCTGCATAGAAGTTACCAGCCCCTCTTCCAGCCATAGTAGAGATAGATGCCGCCAATAACAAGAATAATGGAGATGACCCTGAAGAAATTCTTTTGTAAAAAAGAACTGCGGTCTTCTCCGGCTTCTACCCGTTGAGTACACAGGGTGATATAGTAATTCAGCATCGGGTAGTTGCTGTTGACCTTTTTTACATCTTCGAACCTTTTCAGCGCCTTTTTATAATACGACTGATAAAAATAACGCAGTCCTTCGTTATACAGTAAAGATGACCGGCTGAGATGTGATTTCACCTTAGCACTGTCAATGAATTCTTTCATGACTATTACGGGTATCGCAAAATTATAGCCTGATGCGAGACCGCCGGTTGCCTGTTCCAGGCTGCCAAAGGTGGCCAGCCCGATAACTTCGCCTCTGTCATTGCAGACGGGACTACCACTACTTCCATGTGATATCATAGCATCCATCTGCACGACTGGCCATCCTCCAATGGATCGTTTGATGGCACTTACCACGCCGGCGGTAAGTGTAGGTTCTGTATTCGACTCTTCTGCCAGGAATATATTGCTGGTGGCAGGTTCCGGATAACCATATACAAGTATCTTTTCGCCTATCCTGATGATAGAATCCCTGCTCACAGGAAGTGTAGGCATGTCCCGCACATCATCCAGCTTCAGGATCGCTACATCCTTTCCCGGCATGGCTTTTCCTTTAACCACCACTTTCGCCGGCTTTTTTATTTTGAATGGCTGATTAGGCCCGTTATCTGCCCGGTAAATAATAAAAATATCCTTTTGCAGATCGAACAGGATCATCGAAGACAGCTGTGAATAGATCAGGCTATAGGAATTGTACAAAAGGCTGCGTTGCTCGTCCGTTAATGTCATGGCCCATGACGACTCCAATGAACGGATATTGGCGTCTGCCACTTCACGGAATGTTGAAAGGATAAACTTTTGCCGGATGAAAGCACTGTCCCTGTCTATAATATGGCAATTGGTCACAAAGTAGCCATCCCCGGTTATAAAGAAACCGGTACCGTTTGAAACGATCCGGTGTTGCTGACTCAGGTACTGGGTGGTGGCGGCAAAGTATCGAAGCGGATTGTTGTATAACGCCTTCACCACTATATCCAGCTTCTGTTCCGCCGATAATAGGTTCCGCGTCATATCCAGCCTCTGTACAGAATCCACAAGCTGGTTGAACCTGCGCTGGCTGATCTCCACTTTGTTAACATACACGGTAGCGGAAAAAACAGTTTGCACCATCGCCACACCTGGCGCATTGATCGCATAGTTATGCTCGCCGGGAATGACTGGCTGTGCCAGCAGTAAACCATATGCCCTGCAAGAAAGCAGTACTGCCAGTATTATCTTAATATGACCCCCGGGATGTTTCATTCAGCGCATCAAAATAATCAAAAAAGCTGTTGTCTCCGCTACTCACCCTGCTATAATATACGATCAGGCCTGATTGTTGTAAATTGCCTGTAAACTTATTTGGCTATGCGGCAGTATTTTTTGTATATCCTGTTCCTGGCTGTTATTACCGGTTGTCAAAAGGAAAACCAGGAGAATAATAACAATGCTGCATTGGCTGAGCAAACTATCCTGAACACTGCTTATGGAACGGATGCACAGCAGAAAATGGATGTGTATTTACCTGCCGGAAGAACCACCGACACCACCAAAGTGATCATCCTCATCCATGGGGGTGCATGGTCGTCGGGAGATAAAGCCGATTTTACTCCTTTTGTGGACACACTGAAACTGAGATTACCCGGTTATGCGATCTTCAATATCAATTACCGGCTGGCGACCGCTACCGCTAATCTTTTCCCCACACAGGAAAATGATGTAAAAAATGCTGTTGATTTCATTATAAGCAAGTCATCTGAATACAAGATATCCCGTAAGATCGCATTACTCGGTGCCAGTGCCGGAGGCCATCTTGCATTGTTGCATGGGTATAAAAACCTAAGCCCCGTAAAAGTAAAGGCCATTGTTGATTTTTTCGGGCCCACAGATATGGTAACCATGCACAGCCATCCCGCCAATCCGCTGCTCGTATCTTTATTGGAAACCTTACTTGCAGGCTCGCCTGCTACCAATCCCGCCATGTACCAGCAATCAAGCCCTATCAATTTTGTAAGCCCGGAAAGCCCGCCCACCATTATCCTGCAGGGTGGTCTTGATCCATTAGTGCCGGTATCACAATCCACATCACTGGATGCAAAGCTTCAAAGCAAAGGAGTGGTCAGCCAATATGTTTTTTATCCTGCAGAAGGCCATGGCTGGACCGGCGCCAACCTTACTCATTCTTTCAATGCCATCCAGGCCTTCCTGAACGCTAACGTGAATTAGCTTGTTTTTTTACAAATACTGACCAGCAAAGACACATATATTGAACGGATTCGGTATATTCGGCAAAACGGTTGTTTCCGCATGAAAGCATGTGAAGCAACTTTTTTTATTTGTCCAAAAAACTGCTATGACCGGTCGCCAATTATTTGAAGAATACAAAGCCTACCCGGGTATATGGGATGAGATGTGTGCTGATAATACTATCCGTCCGCAGTACCTGCAGGTATTCAACGATATCAGCCAATTGCCGGATGAATTACTGCATCAGAAAGATAAGCAGGCCGGGGAACTATTCATGAACCAGGGTATTACCTTTACCGTATACAGCGATAATGCAGGTATTGAAAGGATATTCCCGTTCGATATTATACCCCGCATATTGACATCGAAAGAATGGGACCATATACAACAAGGCATTACCCAGCGGCTGAAAGCGCTGAACTTATTCCTGAAAGATATTTATTCAGAACAGCAGATCATCAAAGACAAGATCATTCCTGCTGAACTGATCGCTACCTGTCCTCATTATACCCGTGAAGTACACGGGGTATCCGTTCCGCATGACCTTTATGTTCATATATCGGGGATTGATCTTATCCGTGGGCAGGATGGAACATTCTATATTTTAGAAGATAACCTGCGGACCCCATCAGGCGTGTCGTATATGCTGGAAAACCGCGAAGTGACCAAAAGGATCTTTCCGGGCATGCTGGCTGACAGCAAGGTGCGAATGATCAACAGTTATCCGCTGTTGTTACAGGAGATACTGGCAAGCCTGGCACCACAGCAGATCGCTGATCCTACCGTAGTATTGCTGACGCCGGGTGTTTACAACTCTGCCTATTTTGAACATACTTTTCTTGCACGCTCCATGGGAGTACCACTAGTAGAAGGCCGTGACCTGCTGATAGATAATCATAAAGTATATATGAAAACAACAGCAGGGCTGCGGCAAGTACATGTGATCTACCGGAGGATAGATGATGATTATCTTGACCCGCTGGTCTTTAAGCCCGACAGCGCTTTGGGTGTTCCGGGGTTAATGAGTGCCTATAGAAAAGGAAATGTAGCCATCGCCAATGCGGTAGGCAACGGAGTGGCCGACGACAAAGCTGTATATGCTTTTGTTCCGGCCATGATAAAATATTACCTGAATGAAGAACCTATTCTTCCCAATGTTCCCACGTATGGCCTGGAAGAAGCAGAAGTAAGGGAATATGTGTTTAAGAATATGGAGAATATGGTTATCAAAAGGACCAATCAATCAGGCGGCTATGGTATGGTGATGGGTAATAAAGCCAGCGAAAAAGAACTCGAAGAAGTGAAGAAAGCCATTGAGGAAACACCAAGAGAGTTCATTGCCCAGCCAATCATCAAACTCTCAACGGTTCCTTGTTTTATAGACGGCAAATTGCAGCCACGTCATGTGGACCTGCGGCCTTATGCCCTATGTGGTCCTTCGGGGATAAAGATCGTGCCGGGCGGATTGACAAGAGTAGCACTGAGAGAAGGCTCGTTGGTGGTGAACTCATCGCAGGGGGGCGGAAGCAAGGATACATGGGTGGTGGATTTATAAATGTGAATGGTCAATAGGAGGGTTTGCTAGTTTACAATTCACTATTGACCATTGACTATTCACCCAAATTCAGGATAACTTTAAACACACAGTAGAATTCATGCTTAGTAGAATTGCAGATTCATTATTCTGGCTGAACAGGTACATGGAAAGAAATGACTGCCTGGTAAGGGTGATCCGTACCAATTATATTCTTTCATTCGATATCGGCAATACCAATCATTTTTCGTGGAAAGATGTAGCGGCTGCTTTTACCTATTGCCCGGATGGCTTTAAAGAAGAACAAACAAAAGATACTGCCGCCGCACTAAAGCTGCTGATCACGGATACGGCCAACCTGAATGCCATCAAGGTGATGATCACCAAAGCAAGGGAGAATGCAAGAGGTGTGCAGGACAATATAACCAAAGAAGTATGGGAACAGGTGAACCAGTTATACCATATTGTCAATACCCCCGACCTTGATAAAAAACTGAAAGGCTCAAAAGCCCTGGAAGTAATAGACCTGCTGGACATGAATAACACCCTGTATTATGGCGTTACCGACAGTACGATGCCGCGGGGCCAGGGGTGGAATTTTATGAACCTGGGCAAGTTCATTGAGCGATGCCTGCTCACCATCGAGGTAACGCATGCCCATTTTGCCAAGATCAATCACCAGTTGGAGGACTCCCAGGATATCCTTTTTTGGAGAAACCTGCTGCTATCCTTATCCGGTTATGAACTATATCTAAAGACCTACACCCACGACCAGCATAACATGAATGTAGTGGACCATGTCATTCTGAACAAGAATTTTCCACGATCATTGAATTACTCACTCAATCGCATCAAACGGTACCTGGATGAAGTGGTGGAAGATGCGGAGATCGAAGGCAGCAAACACCTGCAAAAAACATTTGGCCGCATTTGCAGTAAAGTAGAATTTGCCGATCTGAATATGATCAAAGAAATGGGATTGCCCGAATTCCTGCATTCCGTGCGCCATGACCTTGCCGGTTTTTCCAATCAACTGACGAGGATCTATTTCTCGTATGCCTGACAACCTGTAATCCATGTCCGTTTTCAATATACATCACATCACCCGGTACGAATACGACAGGCCTGTAAAAGAAAGTGTGAACGAGATCAGGATATATCCCTATGCCTGCCCGGGCCAGGAGGTATTGTTTCATGAGCTCAATATCACTGATAATCCCGATATCTTCTCCCTCACTGATTACTGGGGCAACAAAGCCGGTATGTTTAATCTTTTGTCCGCCCACAAAGAATTAGTAATAGAAAGCAAACTCATTGTGCGCACACCCGGACAACAAGAGTCCGGTCACCATAGCATGGCAGGTTTTGACACATTAAATGAAGAGATCAGTAATAATCTTTCTTTGCTGGAACTCTCCCGTATCGAAGAAGCCGGGCTGAAAGAGCAGATCAACAGCCTGATCATGGATTTACATCATCCCGGTGACTCTGTAGCAGGATTTATAGGTAAGTGCGGGGAGTACATCTTCAAACACTTTAAGTATATCAAGGGCATTACCTCCATAGAAACCACGGTGGCCGAAATACTGGAACACCGTTCTGGCGTATGCCAGGATTTTGCTCATGTCATGCTTGAAATGTTGCGGACATTGCAGATACCAAGCCGGTACGTAAGCGGGTACATCTGCCCCAATAAGAATGGCATGCGCGGCGAAGGCGCTACACATGCCTGGGTAGAAGCATGGATACCCGGCAGCGGATGGACGGGCATTGACCCAACCAATAATGTATGGGTAACCAATAATCATATCAGATTGGCAGTGGGCCGCAACTTCAATGATTGTTCTCCTATAAAAGGAACATTTAAAGGGCCCGCCCGCCAATCCCTCTCGGTATATGTATCCATCGGTTATGAAGATGGTCAGACCTTTGAGGACATCACCCGTGTCAAACTGGAATCACAACCCGGCATACAGGATGATGTGGAAGCGCTGGAAACATTTGCAGGACAACAACAACAGTAAAGGAACTGGCAATAGCCAACACGCAATCGCTGAAAAGGAAGGTAAATATTAAATACTACCCGAATCAGGATGAAATTTAAATTTGCAGCATGATCAATTGCCTATTGTCAATTGTCTATTGCCCTCATGACTCCCTTAGCAGAACGTATTCGCCCCAGAAATCTTGATGAACTTGCCGGCCAGCAACACCTCGCAGGCAAAGGGAGTATCTTGCGCACATCCATTGAACAAGGCAAGATCCACTCGATGATATTATGGGGCCCGCCCGGTACAGGAAAAACGACCATTGCCAATATCATAGCCCATACACTCAATGCTCCCTTTTTTACATTAAGCGCCATCAGCTCCGGCGTCAAGGAAGTACGGGAAGTGATCGAAGAAGCAAAAACAAAACCCGGCTCTATATTATTTATTGATGAGATACACCGTTTCAATAAGGGGCAACAGGATGCGCTACTTGGCGCTGTAGAAAAAGGGACCGTAACACTGATCGGTGCCACAACCGAGAATCCTTCTTTTGAAGTGAACAGCGCCTTGCTCAGCCGCTGCCAGGTTTACGTATTGAAAGCACTGGATGAAAAAGATCTTATTCAGTTACTGCAAACAGCGATCAAAAAAGATGAGCAGCTTAAAAAAAAGAATATTCAGCTTAAAGAAACAGCAGCATTGATCAATATCTCCGGTGGCGATGCAAGAAAACTGCTGAACCTGCTGGAAATCGTGTCTGACACCTCCCTGGTGTCTGACACGTTAATGATCACCGATGAACTGGTGATGGATATCGCCCAGAAAAAGATCGCCCTGTACGATAAAAGCGGTGAACAGCATTATGATATCATTTCCGCTTTTATCAAATCCATCCGCGGCAGCGATCCCAATGCAGCTGTTTACTGGCTGGCAAGGATGATAGAAGGAGGTGAGGATGTAAAATTCATTGCCCGAAGATTGGTGATACTGGCCAGTGAAGATATTGGTAATGCGAATCCGACAGCATTGGTCATGGCCAATGCCGCTTTTGAGGCCGTGAATAAGATAGGTTATCCTGAATCCAGCCTGATCTTATCCCAATGCGCTATCTATCTTGCAGCAAGCGCCAAAAGCAATGCCGCCACTACCGCTATCGGCGCTGCATTCAGCGCCATTAAACAATATGGCGATCTGCCTGTGCCGCTGCATTTACGCAATGCACCTACCAAACTGATGAAAGACCTTGGATACAAGAAAGGTTATGAATATTCCCATGATTATGACAAGAACTTCTCTCCCCAGGAGTACCTGCCAAAAGAGATCTCCGGGAATAAATACTATGACCCAGGAAAAAATGCAAGAGAAGAGGAACTGAGAAAGTTCCTGAAAAGCCTTTGGAAAGACAAATACAACTACTGAACAACATGGACATTACAACAAGAAAAGACATCGAACTGCTGATCACCCGGTTTTACGAAAAAGTAAGACAAGACAGCAATATTGGTTTTATTTTTAATGATGTGATGAAAGTAAACTGGGAAGAACACCTGCCGGTCATGTTCGATTTCTGGGAAACGATCCTTCTGAATGAAACGAAATACACCCGGAATGCCATGGGCATTCATTTTGAAGTGAACCGGAAAATAAAACTGGAAGAAAAGCATTTTGCCAGCTGGATACAACTATTCATTAAAACAACAGACGAACTGTTCACAGGCGAAACGGCAGAGATGGCAAAAAAAAGAGCCCGGTCCATTGCGGATGTGATGTTGTTCAAAATGAACCAGGAGAATGAAGGGCTCACAATTACAAAAATATGACCTTATCCTTTCACCGGATCATATAGTAACGGGAAGAACTGACCTTCCATTTTTTGTCCTTTGGGTATAGCCGGTACCCCTTCCAGTAAGGATTCATTGGAGTCCGAAACAACCCCGTCGGCAAATACATTGATCACAAAAGCTCTTCGCGGCCTGGAAGAAGTGTTTGCACCGGAACCATGCAGCGTCAACGAATGATGAAAGATCGCTTCCCCTGCTTTTACTTCTGCAAACTGAGGTTGCCCGAACTGTTTTTTCTGCTCCTCATCCAGAAAGTCCTTTACTCCCTCCAGGTCACCGGCAATAACAGGCTTTGGCAATAAACCCCATTGATGGCTTCCCGGAATATATTGCAGGCATCCATTCTCCTTTGTGGCATCATCCAGCCCGCACCAGCAGGTAAGATGGGCAGCAGGTTTTGTTCTTGTCCAGTAAGAGTAATCCTGATGCCAGGCTACTACCCCGCCCTGCTTAGGCGGCTTCCAGAAAAGCTGGTCGTGCCAGAAGCGAACCGGAACAACGCCAAGCAACTGGCTTGCTGCTACCAGGAACCTGGGATTCCATAATACATCATGCAATCCTTCTGTAATGCGCCAGGCGCCTAGCGCATGAAAGAGTATGGTCGAAGGATCGGTGGATTCATTGGAATGGAATTCATAAAACAGGTCATGCCCAGGATGCCCGGGATCAGCAATGACGGCTAATTCTGTCCTTATCCGTTCAACCTGGTCATCATCCAGCAGCTTTATTCCGCTTACATAACCATTGCTGTTAAAAAAGTCCACCTGCTCCCTGCTTAATTGATACTGCCTCCATTCTTTTTCCGAAGAAGGCCGGCGAAAAAGGTCACTGATCAGGCCATGTACTTTGCTGAGATCCCTGACTGGCATATTATACCCATTTATTTAAAGATACAGGATTTGAATTGTATGAAAAGTTTCATCCCGTTGAAAAGCCACATCAGGGCAATCCTTATTTTTACGTATGATCACATGGGTAATCAAAAAATTTGATGCGCTGACACCGGGTGAATTATATGTCATTCTCCGGCTAAGAAGTGAGGTATTTGTAGTAGAACAACATTGTGTTTTCCTCGATATGGATAATAAGGACCAGTCCTGCTATCACCTGATGGGCTGGCAGGCTGATCAACTTGTGGCCTATACAAGGCTGATGCCACCAGGTATTTCTTACCCCGAACCGTCCATAGGAAGGGTGGTCACTTCCCCTGCTGCCAGGGGGTCTGGCGCAGGCAAGCTGTTAATGGAAAAAAGTATTGCAGAAACCGAACGCCTTTTTGGCAAGGTTTCTGTTAAGATCGGGGCACAGCTTTATCTCAAAAAATTTTATGCCTCACTCGGATTTGAACAAAGCAGTGAGGTCTATGATGAAGACGGCATAGATCATATTGAAATGATACGCCGCTGAATGTCGTATTTCCCCTAAGTATAACAACTTTTTCCCGGCAGTGATTGAAAGAAACTTTAGCATTTGTTTCATAGTTACTTGCATCTTTATCTACTTTGGCTGCTGAAATCCAATAGTAGAAAAAACCAGAAATCTGATAACTATGAGACTACATGTACCCTCAGTACGGATCATTGTACTGTTCTTATCGCTTACCATTGTATCCTCCCGTTCGCATGCACAATCCATTGTGTCCGGCGACGGCAAGTGGGAAATAGGTTTAGGCTTCGGGCCTATGTTCTTCCTCGGTGATCTTGGCGGAGCAGCCGGAATAGGAAAACCGTTGGTTAAAGACCTTGATTTTCCCCTGACCAAACTTTCCAAAAATCTTTATGCCAGCTATCATCCTGCAGAGTGGCTTGGTTTCCGCCTGGCGCTGAATCATGGTGTGCTGGAAGGAGATGATGCCGAGGCGCCCAACAAAGGCGGCGCTGAAATGGACCGTCTCGAAAGAAACCTGCATTTTAAAACATCCGTACTAGAAGCTTACCTGGCAGCAGAAATATATCCCACTGTTTTCTTTGAACAATATGATGGACTGCAAGGAAAATTCCGCCCTTATGCTGTTATCGGTATCGGCGTGATGAAATATAACCCCAAAGCCATGCTGGATGGGGAGTGGGTAGCGCTGAAGCCCCTGCGCTTGGAAGGACAAGGTATGGCTGAATATCCCAAAAGCAAAGAGTACAGCCTGATCCAGAAAGAGATCCCGATGGGCTTAGGTTTCAAATATTACATAAAAGAGAACATGTATGTAGGAATAGAGTTGTTACACCGACAGTTGTTTACCGACTATGTGGACGATGTAAGCCAGAATTACTACATAGATCCTATCTACTTCGATAGCTATTTACCAGCCGCCGATGCTGCTAAAGCCAAAAGATTATATTACCGCGGTACTTACGCCAATAACCTATCAAGACCAGGGCCTAGTTTTGAAAGAGGAGACCCTACAGAAAATGATGCGTACTTCTCTACCATTATTCGTTTAGGTTTCCGCCTGAACGGAGATGACCCCGGAAGCAGGGCGAGAAGACAAATGCGGTGCCCGGTCTTCTATTAAAAGCCGACACAACCGACTTAATCCATACCACTCATGAAACTGAAATCTACACACGTCCTTGCGGGTATTTGTACTGCCGCTGTTATAATGATGCAGCCTGCTGTATCATTGGCTAACGACGGCCGGAAAGAAGACCCCAATGAAAAAGAAAGGAAAGAGGTCAAAAAAGAAACGAAAGTTTCCACATCACGCAACAACAACTCTGTCAGGATCTATCCGGACATTGTGAAAAGAGTGATGCATGTGGTGGCCAAAGATGACAACGAAGGCCAGCCGATTGATTTCTTTGTTTTCAGTCTCGAAGGCACCCTTCTTCATCATTACAAAATGAAAGCCGGCGACCACCAGAAACTTTCTAATCTCGAAAGAGGTAAGTATGTCTTCCGTGTGTTTTCCGGTGATGAAGAGACCGCATCCGGGAATTTCGAGATGCGTTAATTAGTTCTTTATTTTTTAACTGAATAACACAAACGCTGTTCCAATAAGCGGCAGAGAGCTTAATAAAATCTGATACCCTGGTTGATTAAAACCTGATCCGTTCTCTATTGGTACTCTCATTAGTATACATTTTATTAAACACTTTCTGCCAATGCTTATTGGGCGTTTTATTCAGTCAACAAAAAAGCAACAACCATTCAGTATCCTATATTGCTAACCCAGAGTTCTTTTATTTAGCTATAACTAAGAATCCCGTAAGGCAGGAAAATTGATCTGATCCGTATCCGGATGAAAAAACCAGCAAGCTGGCCACCGAAAAGATTTTGTCAATCACTTCCTGCACTTACTTGCGGGAATGCTTCCCCACCTGCTCTTTTGTTCTTTCTGCACAGAATGTGAATTACCTGATTTTACTATTGGCCGTGTTTTAGTACATTTAGTTAACCAAAACCAACTGTTATGAATGTAGTAGATCGGGCAAAGAATATTCTTATTACCCCCAATACCGAATGGCCTGTTGCTGACAAAGAGCAGGCAAATGTTGCCACAATACTCACTTCTTATGTATTGCCGATGTTATCTATCGGCGTAGTAGCTATGTTTATCGGGCAGGGTCTGATAGGACAAAGTCTCCCTTTTGGCGGCTCCACGGCCAGTGTAAAAGCAGGATTGCTGGGGGCATTGTTATTTGTGATAACATCCGTTATCATGGTGTTTATACTCGCTGCTATTATTGATGTACTGGCCCCCTCATTCAGCTCTGAAAAGAACTGGGGCAAGTCTTTCCAGATGGCAGCATACTCCCTGACCGCATCGTATATTGGCGCTATTTTCTATTTATTTCCTGCACTTTATATCCTTGTCATCCTTTGTTCCCTTTATTGTATTTATGCCTTGTATACCGGCATACCTGCCATGAAAAAGACGACAGCAGATAAACAGGTCGCCTATTTAGCTGTCATCATACTGATCACGATCGTGGCAATGATATTGTTAGGCCTGATACAGACCGAGATCATGAAAGCCATTAATAAGCCGAAGATGCCGAACTTCAACAACTTTCTAAGGTAAGGCAGCAATGCCGGTACGCCGCACAGATAAAGAGAGCATCACAAATACACCAAAGTGAGTATTTGCCGGAATTTGACTTGTCAGTAAAATTGGATGGTATAATATGCAGGGAGTTATACAAGAGGATACCTGTTCCTGCGGGCGGATGCCGAAAAGCCATCAGAGTAGGCGCCATCAAACCAACTGACAGCCATGCAATCAACCGGACTTCATCAGCGAAAACTGTTTGCGATCATTGAGGCAGGCATTGCCTTCCTGGCCTTATTGCTTCCCTGGACACGCTATAAACTACAAATGGGCGGATTCAATATGTTTTATGGCGGCGGTGGCGGCGGAAGCATCGGCCCTGACAACGGGTTCCGCAGCTGGGGTTGGTTAGTAATAATCGGGGTAGTTGGTGTAGTCGTTACTTCACTGATGGGTGACAAGAAAAAAGAATATGATAAGAATATGAAACTGGGGGCTATGGGAGGATTTGCCCTGATCGCCCTGGGCGCTATCATTTATCTGACCCGCTTAGGCTCTATCGGAACTCTCCAGACACAGGATGGAACACCTGTCACCGTTTCTTCGGGTATGGGTCTATGGTCGGCGCTGGTAGCCGGTCTTATAGGTCTGGCATGGGTATCAGGTGTGCTTGACCAGTTCAACAAAAAAGCAACCCCTAATCCACCTCCCCCGCCTGCAGCGCCTATCGTTTAAATTCATTATAGCAAAAGTCCCGGCATGACCGGGACTTTTCATTTTTACAGAAGTTCTGTCTTCAGGAACTCAGCCGTAAAACTTTCCTTATTTTTTATTAACTCCTCAGGGATACCTTCAAATAGTATTCTTCCTCCGCCATCGCCGCCTTCAGGTCCCAGATCAATGATATGATCGGCCACTTTGATCACATCCATATTATGTTCGATAACAAGCACGGTATTCCCCCGGTCTACCAGTTTATTCAATACATCCAGCAGGTGTTTGATATCCTCAAAATGAAGACCCGTGGTAGGTTCATCCAGTATATAAAATGTTTTACCGGTATCTCTTTTTCCTAATTCCGTTGAAAGTTTTACCCGTTGTGCTTCTCCTCCGCTCAAGGTGACGGCTGATTGCCCTAATGTGATATATCCCAGGCCTACATCTTCCAGCACTTTTATTTTCCGGTACAGATAAGGCACGGGCTGGAAAAATTCCACAGCCTCTTCTACTGTCATTTCCAGTACATCGGCTATGGATTTCCCTTTGTACCTTATTTCCAGCGTTTCCCGGTTATATCTTTTGCCATTACACTTCTCGCAATGAACATATACATCAGGCAAAAAATTCATTTCGATCACCCGCATGCCGCCACCTTCACACACATCACAACGGCCACTTTTTACATTGAACGAAAAACGGCCTGCATTGTATCCCCTGATCTTTGCTTCGGGAATGGAAGCAAATAAGGTCCTTATCTCTGTAAAGAATCCGCAATAAGTAGCGGGGTTGCTTCTTGGCGTACGCCCGATAGGTGACTGGTCTATCTCGATCACCTTATCAATATGCTCCAATCCTTTTATGGATTTATAATCAAGCGGCGTACCCTTTGAGCCAAAAGCATGATGCGAAAGAATAGGATACAGCGTTTCATTGATCAGCGTTGACTTACCACTGCCACTCACACCGGTCACCACAATAAACTTTCCAAGAGGGAATTTGACATCCACCCCCTGAAGATTATTCCCTTTAGCTCCCTTCAGCTCTATGAATTTGCCATTTCCTTTTCTTCTTTCCCCGGGTACTTCAATTTTATGCAGCCCGTTCAGATAGCCTGAAGTCAGCGTATCCAGTTTTAGCAACTGGCCCGGATCACCCTGCGCTACGATCTTTCCGCCATGATACCCGGCCTTAGGACCAATATCGATCAGGTGATCGGCAGCCAGCATAATGTCTTTGTCATGCTCTACCACCAGCACACTATTGCCGATATCACGAAGGTTCTTGAGCGCTTCTATCAGCCGGTGATTATCTCTTTGATGCAAACCAATGGAAGGTTCATCGAGAATGTAAGTAATACCCTGCAATTGCGACCCTATTTGTGTTGCCAGTCGTATCCTTTGCGATTCACCACCGCTAAGTGTTTTAGAAGAACGGTTCAATGTCAGGTAGGTCAATCCTACATCCAGTAAGAACTGCAATCGCTCCCGTATCTCTTTCAGTACATCCCTGGCAATGGCATTTTGCTTATTGGTCAGTCGCAATTCTATTCCATCCATCCAGGCGGCAAGATTATCAAGGTTCATATTGCTCAGATCGGCAATATTTCGTCCGGCTACTTTGAACCAAAGGCTTTCCTTTTTCAACCGTGCTCCGTTGCAGGCATCACAAGGTTTGATGATCATGTAGTCCTCTGTCCATTCCCTGATAGCCTCACTATAAGGATTGGCAAACCAGCGCTGCAGCATATTCACCACCCCTTCAAAAGGGGCCTGCGGGTCAAACTTCATATTCTCAAATTCAAGATCCGCTTGCTGGCCATCCTCATTCCCGTATAAAATAATATTCAGTTGCTTCTTTGCAAGCTTACTGACCGGTGTTGCCAGTGATATCTTATGCTTTTTTGCTGCTTCCTGTGCCTGCCGGTACACCCATGCATCTCTTTCTTCACCCAATGGAGCAATACCGCCTTCGCTGATGCTTAATGAAGGATCGGCGATCACCGCTTCCATATTGATATGATGTTTGGTGCCGAGTCCTTTGCAAACGGGACAGGCGCCATACGGAGAGTTAAAAGAAAAAGCATTGGGCGAAGGCTCCTCATAACTGATACCTGTGTCCTCACACATCAGGAGTTTTGAATACTGCACCACGTTCTTCTCTTCGTTTATCTGGATAAACATAAGATCCTTCCCAAGTTTCAACGTTTGTTGCAGACTCTGGCTTAATCTTGATCTCAGATCATCGGTTACCTGCAAACGATCCACCACGAGTTCAATATCATGGATCTTGTAACGATCCACCTGCATCTTCGGTACGAGTTCCTTTATTTCCCCGTCTATCCTTACTTTTAAAAAACCCTTTTTCCTGATATCTTCAAACAACTCACGATAATGTCCTTTGCGGCCACGAACAAGTGGCGCCAGCAAGCTGATCTTTTTGTTCTGATATTTTGTACAAATATTTTCAACGATCTCCTCCTCACTCCACTTCACCATCTTCTTGCCTGTATTAAAGGAATATGCCTCCCCGATCCTGGCAAACAGTAACCGGAGGAAATCATACACCTCGGTAATAGTGCCCACCGTAGAACGAGGATTTTTATTGGTGGTTTTTTGTTCGATGGAAATTACCGGCGAGAGCCCGGTGATCTTGTCTACATCCGGGCGCTCCATATCACCTATGAACTGGCGGGCGTAGGCTCCGAAGGTTTCCATATAGCGTCGCTGCCCTTCTGAATAAATGGTATCAAATGCCAGCGACGACTTGCCGCTGCCGCTGATTCCTGTTATCACTACCAGTTTATTCTTTGGGATGGAAATATCGAGGTTTTTCAGGTTGTGCACCCTTGCCCCATACACTTCGATCGCATCATTCTCTGCCTGCCCGCTGCTCCGGCCATTGTCTTTTGTGCTCATAATTTTCGTGGTCAGCGAAGATAAAACAAGCCGGGGAGTAAAAAGTTACCGTTTAGAGGGGGTAAAAAGGGGGAAATCTCCTGGTTTTTTCCACAAAACTGATTTCTGGCATAATATTTAAAAGAAGATATGCGAACGGATTTTAATTAACCCTCTTAAAGTAAAAACTTATGAAAAAAACCGCGATCATAGCCGGTAGCCTCCTTTTCCTGATCACCGCCACCGTCAATGCTCAAACCGAACCTGCGAAAGCAACCACCGACCAATGGAACAACCATAATCCTGAAAAATATAAGCTCCAGTCCATGCCGGAAGCCATCACACTGGAAAAGAAATTTCCCGTGATCGGCAAATACAACCTGGCCGATAAAACCGGCGCAGCATCTGAAGTAACGATCAGCCTTGACGAGACCAACAAAGGCATGGTATGGGTAGAAGGATTACCGCAAGGAAAATTGAGGGCCATACTGCGGAAAGCACCCGGTACTTACAAGATACCTGTACAGAAAGGCGCTGACGATAAAGACATCGCAGAAGGCGTACTGATCTTTGATAAAGACAATAACACATTGAATGTATGCATCGGTTGCACTTATAATATTGAAGATCCTGCTTCTGTATTTGCAACGGCAGAAACTACTACTGAAGAACCTGTAAAGACAACAAAAAAGACTACTGCAAAAGCAAAAGTAACTCCGGTGAAAACTTGGAAATACAGCGGTAGCAAGGTGGTGGAAACTACCGCATCTGTTGCCCCTATGCAGTAATAAATCTGATTCTTTGAATCACCAGTGATCATTGGAGGAGTCCCGCACATAGCGGGACTCCTTTCTTTTTATCTACTTTTGGACAAACGCCTGGTATGTTCAGTCTCTTTAAAAAGAAAGAAGCCTCCGTAAAGGTCATTGACAAGGTCTGGATTTCAGAAAACGCCAAATGGAACGGAATAAGGGAAGAATGTAAGAAAGATAACAGCACCATAGTTATTGCCTGGTTCAGTTCTACAGCCGCCCGGCTTGAAACATTCATGACGGGTGCAGCTTTTACCGTTCATTTAGCAAGAGAAATTCACACTTCTCAGCTAACAGGCAAAAGGGTCCTGTTTGCCGAACACCACCCGTTGCGCTCCAAAGAACAGGAACAATACCAGCAATGGCAATTGAAAGAAGCCATTGTTTGCTCAGCCCTGGAAGAACCTTTGTTCAAAAAATTCGGGAGCGACAAGATCATCGCTATGATGAAACAGTTGGGCATGAAGGAAGAAGAATGTGTTGAGCACCGGCTTATCAGCGGCGCTATTGAAAATGCGCAGAAAAAGATCGGCAAAAAAGTGATCACTGAACACCTGGCCAATTCCCAGGAAGAGTGGATGGAAAGAAATCTGCCTGACTGAAACACATAACAGTAAAGGAACTTAGCTTATAAGCCAACAAGTGTTAGGCATAGTCTGGCAAAAAAATTTGGCAATCTTCCGAACAGGCTGCTATCTTTGCGCCAGCTCTTTAAAAATGATCTCTTATCAAGAAAGGCAGAGGGTAATGGCCCGATGAAGCCTTGACAACCTACCAGCATCCTTCGACAAGTTCAGAGCTCAGGATGACATGGAAAGGTGCCAATTCCATCCCCGACGATAAATGTCCGGGGCAGATAAGTCAGATTCAAAGCTTCTAAAATATCTTTCAACATATTCAAAAGCTCATCTGATTTACCGGGTGAGCTTTTTTGTTTTTCAGGCCCCGACCAGTCATTATACCTGACCTTTCGTGATAATATCTGCTATTTCGAATCAAAATATACCGGGTTGGCCTCAACAATTGACAGCGATGAATAAAGTAGTGATTGTCGTGGCAAACTGCGACCGTTTCTTTAACAACGGAATATACAGGTCACTAAAACAAAATATTAACAGGTGAAAAAACACGAAGACCAGAAAAAGTCCACTAATTTTATAGAGTTTGCAGCAATAACTATGCATTCTCCGTTGGGCAACACAAACCCGTCCTTAGTGATACAAAAGGCAGCCGTTTGTTGTATGCCGTAAGGCATGCATATACTATTACCCCAATTTTGCTATTGGCCCTATCCGCCCGTTGAATTTTGAGTTCAGGTGACATTTTAAAAACATTTAAAACCTTGTATTATGAGTAACTATCGTTTCGAAACATTACAGCTTCATGCAGGACAACAAATTGATCCTACAACAAAAGCCAGAGCGGTTCCTATCTATCAAACCACCTCTTATGCTTTCAACAACTCTGAACATGCTGCCAATCTTTTTGGCCTGAAAGAGTTTGGTAATATCTATACCCGCATCATGAACCCGACCACCGATGTTTTTGAACAACGTATCGCGGCTTTAGAGGGTGGTGTAGCTGCATTGGCTACGGGCTCGGGCCAGGCAGCACAATTCCTGGCGCTGAATAACATATTGCAGGCGGGTGACAATTTTGTTACCACTACTTACTTATACGGCGGTACTTATAACCAGTTCAAAGTAGCGTTCAAACGCCTGGGTATTGAAGCCAGGTTTGCAGATGGCGATGATGCTGAAAGTTTCGTCAAACACATTGATAAGAATACAAAAGCGCTTTACCTGGAAACAATCGGTAACCCCCGTCTGAATATCCCTGATTTCAAAAAATTCGTTGACCTCGCCAGAGAATATGATCTGCCGCTGATCGTAGATAATACATTCGGCGCAGCCGGTTATTTGTTCCGCCCGATAGAACATGGCGCTAACATTGTAGTAGAATCTGCTACCAAATGGATCGGTGGCCACGGTACTTCCATCGGCGGTGTGATCGTGGATGGTGGCAATTACAACTGGGGGAATGGAAAATTTCCGCAATTCACCGAGCCCTCAGAAGGGTATCATGGATTGAAGTTCTGGGATATATTTGGCGAAGGCAACCCCTTAGGTCTTCCGAATATTGCCTTTGCTATCCGGGCAAGAGTAGAAGGCCTTCGTGATTTCGGCCCTTCATTGAGTCCATTCAATTCATTCCTGTTACTACAAGGTCTTGAAACGTTATCACTCCGTGTACAACGTCATGTGGATAATGCGCTTGCTCTTGCACAATGGCTGGAACAGCATCCTTCCGTGGAATTTGTAGAATATCCCGGTTTGAAAAGCAGTCCGTACAACAGCCTGGCAAAACAATACCTGAAGAACGGCTTTGGAGGCATATTAAACTTTGGCGTGAAAGGTGGAAAAGAAAATGCCAGCAAATTTGTTGATTCATTAAAACTGATAAGTCACCTGGCGAACGTTGGCGATGCAAAAACTCTGGTCATTCACCCAGCCTCTACTACGCATGAACAATTAAGCGCTGAAGAACAGCTCAGCGCCGGTGTACGACCCAACCAGGTACGTATCAGTGCAGGTATAGAACATATTGAAGATATCAAAGGCGATATCGAACAGGCATTTCAAAAAGTATTTGCAAAAGAATTAGTGGCATAACATGGTCTCTGTTTTTGATTACAAAGGATCATTTACGTTAGAGTCAGGGGTAACCCTTCCGGGTTACCACCTGGCTTATACCACTCATGGAAAACTGAATGCGGCAGGAGATAATGTGATTTGGATCTTTCATGCCCTAACAGCCAACAGTAACCCGCTGGAGTGGTGGCCCGGATTAGTAGGTGATGGAAAATTCTTTGACCCTTCCAGGTATTTCATCATTTGCGTGAATAAACCGGGCAGCCCGTATGGAAGCATTTCTCCTTTAAGCAAGAACCCCCGGACTGATCAGCCCTGGTATCATGATTTCCCGGTTTTCACTATCAGGGACATCATAAGAACCTTCCAGAAATTGAAAGATCATCTTGGGATAAAAAAGGTATTAGCTGGTTTAGGCGGGAGTACCGGTGGTATGCAATTGCTGGAATGGGCAATCGAAGAGCCTGAATTATTTGAGCACATCATACCCATTGCCACCAATGCAGTTCTTTCACCGTGGGCTATAGCATTCAATGCATCGCAGCGGCTGGCGATCGAAGCCGACAGTACATGGCTGGAAAAAAGACCCGATGCCGGGCAAAAAGGTTTGGCGGCAGCCCGTTCCATTGCGCTTATCTCCTACCGGCATTATAATGGATACGGCATCACGCAACCAAGAGACAAAGCCTATATGGCGTTAAGCAAAGAAGTGAACTATGCGGCTGATAATTACCAGCGTTACCAGGGGCTGAAATTAGTGAACCGTTTCAACGCTGTTTGTTATTACCGCCTTAGCCAGAGCATGGACAGTCACGATGCAGGGCGTAACCGCGGCGGGGTGGAAAAGGCCCTGAAACAAATAAAGGCAAAGACCCTGGTCATCGGTATCCAATCTGATGTACTGTACCCGATCAGTGAACAGGAATACCTGCAAAAGAATATCAGCGACGCACAACTGCTCAGCATTGCCAGCGATTTCGGGCATGACGGTTTTTTACTGGAATACGAAAAGATCGAAAAAGCATTGAAAGAATTCATAGCAGAAAGACCATCTCATCATTTAAAAGTAGTGAACGAATAATATAATATGGAAACACATAAACAACTGACCATCGGCCTGTTTGGTTTTGGCGTAGTAGGCGAAGGTTTGTACAAAGTACTGCAACAAACACCCTCCCTGAAAGCGAGCATCAAAAAAGTGTGCATCAAACATTCCGGCAAAAAAAGGAATGCCCCTGAAACATTGTTTACCACCGACCGGAATGAAATACTGAATGACCCGGACATCAATGTGGTGGTAGAAGTGATAGATGACTCCAAAGCAGCATTTGATATCGTATCCACGGCATTGAAGAACGGCAAGGATGTGGTCAGCGCCAGTAAGAAAATGATCGCCGAGAACCTGAAAGCCTTATTAGCCTTGCAGGAACAAACGGGACATTCATTCCTGTATGAATCGGCAGCTTGCGCTTCTATTCCCGTCATCAGGAATCTTGAAGAATATTACGACAATGACCTGCTGCACTCGATCAAAGCCATTGTGAACGGTTCCACGAATTTTATCCTGACAAAGATGTTTGAAGAAAAACTGGACTTCAAACAGGCGCTGTTACTGGCGCAGCAGCAGGGCTTTGCCGAAAGCGATCCGAGGCTGGATGTGGACGGTTTTGATGCGGTCAATAAATGGACCTTCCTGCTCACGCATGCATACGGTATCACGGCATCGCCGGAAAATATTCTATTTAACGGGATACAGAATATACAGGGGGGTGACGCCATTGTTGCAAAATCAAAAGACCAGCAGATAAAACTGGTAGCACAGGCGAAAAAACTGCAGAATGGAAAAGTGGCGGCGTTTGTATTGCCGCAATTTGTTAAACAAAATGACCATTTAGCCTTTGTAAAAAACGAATATAATGGTGTAGTGATCGAAAGTGGCTTTGCCGACAAACAGTTCTTTTATGGTAAAGGCGCCGGCAGCTTCCCTACCGCCTCGGCTGTATTAAGTGATATTTCGGCCCTGCGTTATCAATACAAATACGAGTATAAAAAATTGTACCACCATAAGCCGCATGAGCTGGGCGATGATTTTTTCCTGCGTGTATATATAAGCTTTGATGACCTGCGGTTCATTCCGAAAGAAAAGTTCGAATGGATAGAAGAATGGTATGCACAGGAAGCCCGGAAATACCTGGTAGGTGTGATCTCCTTTGAAGAACTGAAGAAGAACAGCTGGTGGAAAGAGAATAACACGTCGCTGATCCTTGCGGCCGACCCGCTGATCGAAGAAGTAGAAACACGTAAACTGAAAAAGAAAAGCCTGGAACTGGCCGGTGTATTATAAATAATCACGGCTTTTATTGATAAAAGAGTTATCGTTACATTCAAAAAATCTGCGGCCCTGGTTCGTGTCTCACGAACCGGGGCTTCCTATATCATCTGCTTTTGGTCTCCCCCTGCCCTGCATGGCCGATGCACAAGACCAACAGCGGCGTGATACGTAATACAATCATCACTTTGCGAGTATAGCCTCATGCTGTACGAACCAGTCATAAAATTTCTTCAGCCCTTCCCCTATTTGCGTTTTTGGGTCGTAGCCAAGTAACACCTTCGCCCGGTTGATGTCCGCATAGGTTTTGGGAACATCGCCCGGCTGTTCCGGCTGCTGGTCAATGATGGCTTTTTTGCCCGTCACTTTTTCAATTCCGGTTATCAGTTCTTTCAGTGAAATGGTATAGTGATTACCAAGATTAATGATCTCGAAACCTGTTTTGGTATAATGGATGGCCCCGGCTATTCCCTGCACCGTGTCATCTACGTAAGTATAATCCCTGCTCGTACTGCCGTCGCCAAACATGGCGATGGGCTTTCCGGCGATAATGTTTTTGGTGAATTTATGGATAGCGAGGTCAGGTCGCTGTCCGGGTCCATACACCGTAAAAAAACGAAGGGCGATAAAACGGATTCCAAACAGCTTATGATATACATGCCCCAGCATTTCACCCGACAGCTTGGTAGAGGCATACGGACTGATGGGCATCAGTTTCTCATCTTCTTTCCAGGGGTAATGGTCATTGATGCCATATACACTGCTGCTGGAAGCAAAAACAAACTGTTTGATGTCTTTGATCTTTGCCAGGTCAAGCATATTCTGCAAACCGATCACATTGGCTTCCTGGTATGAAAGAGGGTTCTCAATACTCGGCCTCACCCCTGCTTTGGCTGCCAGGTGAACGATAACATCTATCTTTCCGGGTATTAACTCAGCCAATGCTTTTCCGGAGGTTTTGCCAAGATCGGTCTCTACCAGCCGGAAGGAAGAATGGCCGGTAAACTCTTTTATATTGAACTCCTTGATGGACCTGGCATAAAACGGGTCAAAATTATCAATACAGGTGATCGTAAGACCGGGTTCATTTTTGAATAAATTCCGGATCAGGTTGCTGCCGATAAAACCGGCCCCGCCGGTAATGAGATAATGCTTCATAGTATAGTAAACCGCCACAAGATAATAATAATTTCTCCCGGTGAAAGAGCAGTATTCTTTTAATAAAAGCCCTTCTCCGTTTCTTGCCCGTGGATATTTTTATAGAAAGACAGGCTGCTTCTCCTCTTTTTTTACCGATAGGAGCTAACGAACCGGCAATTAGCCGGGGTATCATAGAATGAAAGTCGCTTTAATCACCAGATCAACATTGCACACAGTACCGGGTGGCGATACGGTACAGGTCATGCAAACAGCCCGCTGCCTGCAGGAGCTGGGTGTAGAGGCGGATGTGCTCCTGACGAACAGGACAATAGACTATGACCATTATGATGTTTTCCATTATTTCAATCTCACCCGCCCTGCCGACATGTTATTTCATATAGCGCAGACAAAAAAACCATTCGTTGTTTCACCGGTACTGGTGGATTACAGTGAATACGATCAGCATCACCGGGGAGGTATCTCCGGAGCCCTTCTTCGCCGCTTTTCTCCTTCGGGCCAGGAATATGTAAAAGCCATGGCCCGCTGGGTGACAGGAAAAGATAAATTGAAAAGCAAAGAGTATGTATGGAATGGCCATAGAAAAAGTGTCAGAAAGATACTGGAAAGAACGGCCATGGTGCTTCCAAATTCTGCAGCGGAGTACAAAAGACTACAGGAAGAATACGGGACTGATAAGGAATACATGATCGTTCCTAATGGTATTGACGAGGCCCTTTTCTCTATCGGTCATACACAGGAAAAGGATGAAACCATAGTTCTATGTGCTGCCCGCGTAGAAGGGATCAAGAACCAGTTGAACCTGATCAAGGCCATCAATCATTCAAGATTTACATTATTAGTTACCGGCTCTCCGGCTCCCAATCAAAGGGCTTACTATGCTGCCTGCAGAAAAATAGCCGCAAAAAATATTGTATTCCATGATCACGTTCCACAGGAGCAACTTGTCACCTACTACAAAAAAGCAAAGGTCCATGCCCTGCCAAGCTGGTTTGAGACCTGCGGTCTTTCCTCGCTGGAAGCAGCCGCTATGGGATGTAATGTAGCGATCAGCGATAAGGGTTATACACGGGAATATTTCGGTAACGATGCCTTTTATTGTGACCCGGGTGATCCTGAATCTATCTTCAATAGTATTGAACAGGCCGCCCAAAGCAGCACATCCCCATCACTGAGAGAAAAGATACATAACCAATATACATGGCGGCATGCCGCCGCTATGACCAGATCGGCATATCAAAAAATCATATCAGCATGAGAAATCTGAAGATCGGCATTTTAGGCACCCGGGGTATCCCCAATCATTACGGCGGATTCGAACAGTTTGCCGAACATCTTTCCGCCGGCTTATCGCAAAGGGGGCATGATGTGAGTGTATATAATTCCAGCCTCCACCCATATCAGCAAAAGAAATGGAACGGTGTGCAGATCATCCATTGCAAAGACCCGGAAAACAAAATAGGAACAGCCGGTCAGTTCGTCTATGACTGGAACTGCATCAGCGATGCCCGTACAAGAAACTTTGATGTACTGCTGCATCTTGGCTATACCAGCGATTCTGTCTGGCATTGGCGCTGGCCAAAGAAAACCGTGAACATAGTGAATATGGACGGCATGGAATGGCAACGGAGCAAATACAATAAACCGACTCAGCGATTTCTCAAATGGGCTGAATCGCTGGCAGCAAAAAATGCCCATACCATGATCGCCGACTCACCGGGCATTCAGGAGTACCTTTTTAAAAAATATAGTAAAAAGCCTGTCTTTATACCTTATGGCGCCAGACCCTTTTTGCAACCCGACCCTTCCGTACTGATCAAATATAAGCTGACGGCTTACCGGTATTTTTTACTGATCGCCCGGATGGAACCTGAAAATAATATCGAGATGATCATCCGGGGTCACCTCGCCTCTGGCCACCCGCATCCTTTAGTGATCATTGGCAATATCACCAACAAGTATGGCCGGTATTTAACTGCCCGATACAACGAGCCCGTTATTAAATTTTCCGATGCTATCTATGACCAGGCTGAATTAGACAATCTACGCTACCATGCTTCCATTTACTTTCATGGCCATTCTGTAGGAGGCACCAATCCTTCGCTGCTGGAAGCAATGGCCTGCGGGTGCCGTATTATGGCTAATGACAACCGTTTCAACCGGGCCGTGTTACAGGACGAGGCCGGTTATTTCCGTAAAAGCAACGATGTAGCTCTGGCCATCAATACACCACTGGCAACATCAGTGATCGAAAGATGGAAGAAAACGAACCTTGAAAAGATCAGGCTGATCTATAACCATGAGAAGATCGTTGATGGTTATGAAGAAGTAATGCTAAATGCTTGCGGCGAAAGAAAGCTAATAATCAAACCGACTGTCGCAGAAGCGGTGTAATACCGGCTTCCCGGGGCTCCTTTACATCGAACTGGTAAAATACATTGGTAAATGCAAGTGTCCATATAACGTACTCTGCCACATTAGTGATAAAGCTCCCGGTAAACTGGTAAATGAACATGAAGAAAAAAAGCAGAAGCCTGTAGTAGTTGCTCCATACTCTCGTATAAAAAAAGAGAGAGACTTCCAATAATAATCGCAATGAAAACCCAACCCATCCGAATATGGCCAGTGTCTCCGCCGCAGCGTTGGGGATCACAGCGGTAAACTCTCTGTAATACATGTAATAATTACGAATGATACTGGCGCCGGCAATTTTTATCTGCCCGGGGCCCGCTCCCCAATATTCATTCCCGGTTTGAAGAATTTTTTCTGAAAGTATAAAAGCATCTACAGTACGTCCTTTACCAGAGGTGTCATGGCCGGTAATAATATTATTGATCCTGAAAAGAAAAGCGTTATTCCGGAAAAACAAGAACATGACCGCGATACCCGTTACAAAGAAAGCAACAGATGAAACGATTGCATTCAGTATCCTTCGGTTACTTGTCAGCTTTTTGAACCAAAGCATCCAGGTAAGCAGCCCGGCCAGCAAAACAGCCGTGATCACACCAACGGAAAAAGAAAGGATGTATGGGAGAAATAACATAGGTAATAGCCATCTTCCTGCGATATTATTTTGCCTGAAAAAATACTGCAGCAGGAAGAAGAAAAAGACTGGTGTGAATAGCAGTGCATAATAGGAAGGCTCATAAGTGAACAATTTTAACCTTCTCACGCCTGCTATTCCTGAAGATATGTCCTGCTCCAGCCAGAACCATTCATGATAAGGCGTAAAATAAAAGGGTATTGCGAGAAGACACAATCCAAAATTAAATAGCAATATGCTGTGCAATATCTTTCCCGGATCTTCACATTTTTTAAAAAAAGCATAGGCTGCCTGGCAAAAAATATACACCATCACAACATTTATCAGCGAAATAGAATAACTGTTCAGTTCGACACCTGTTATGTAGTGAGCTATAATAAAAGGGAGCAGGAAAATGACAAAAGGCAGCAGGATATCCTTTTTTCTTTCGAGCAGCAACCATGCATAAAAAAAAGGGGCGAGAATGGCAGTGTAGGTAAGCCCGAATGGCAGTGCCAGTGAATTGAAGAAAAAATAAATGAAAGCAAAAGGCAGATACCTGTTTATTTTCATCAGTATTGTTTTTTTAAAAAATCCTTAGCTCCCTTATAGACACCCCTTGCCCTTTCCCATTGACCGGTGACCACTCTTTTCAAAAACCTCATCGCCATGAACATCAGTACAACCGGGATATTTTTCTTCCTGTATTTTGAAATAAATAACAACCCGTTTCGGGCATAATAATAATCTGACATAAACCCTTTACCGATCACTGTGCTTACCTTGTCATAACATATCCCCGACGGGCAGACAAGCAATCTGTATCCCTGTTGTTGGGCCCTGAAGCACCAGTCTGTTTCTTCCCAGTAAAGAAAATATTCGCCCGGCAACAGTCCCAGTCGTCTAATATTTCCGGCATGCGTGAATAAACACCCCCCGGAAATATAATCAAGTGCTGACTCACCCTCCTTTGTCCTGACCAATTGAATAGTGGCAGAGGCAAAGTTCACTTTACCTCCACCGTAAAAAAATAGTCCCTGGTTGCCTGCATGATAACGCACTTCGGCCCCAATGATACATTCAGCAGGCTGCTGCAGGGCAAAACTTGTGAGTTCAGCAAGAGTGTTTGCTCTTACCAGCATGTCTGGATTCAGCAACCATATATAAGCATCTTCATGCTGCAAAAACCGGAGGACAAGGTTATTACCGGCTGCAAATCCCTCATTTTTGTCGTTCTGAAAAAAAACCACCTCAGGCAGGCCTGAGACGGTCTCCAGTTGATCTGTTTCCGGTCTTTTCAGCAGGCTGCTTTTAATGTACCTATAGCTATTCTGCAGCCATTCCCGCAAATGCTCAAGTGAATTATTCCGGGAATCGTTATCAATGATAAAAACAGAATACTTCGTGTAGGTCGAACGAAGCAAAGACTCAAGGCAATCCCTGGAATCCTGCCAATTCTTGTAATTCACAATTATGATATATACCCGGGGATCGCTCATGTTATTATTAAAGCTCCATTAGCACCTGCTTTCGATGCAGTCAAATATAAGTTCGTTTATGGTAAGCAACCAAAAGCTTTAGAAACCCGTTAAGAAGAACAAACCTGACAAAAGGGAGTCCTATGCCCTGTTGACAATAACAAGTCTTTACAACCTGGCTGTTTCAATATTATTCACTCATATGACCACAGAAACATCTATCAAGAGTACCTCACCTGATGATATTGATCTGCTGTTGCTGATAGAACGTATCATCTCCTTTTTCTCAAAATACAGCTGGTCATTTATTATCGCAGGCATATTGGGGATCGCCTCCGGGATATTTGCCTATCGTAGTCTTCCGAATATTTACACTTCCCGGCTATTACTCCACTCTTTTGTCCTGACAAACCAGGAACATATCCAGGTCATTGACAACTGGAATGAATTACTCAGGAAAAAAGAATACGAAGTACTGGCCAGCACTCTTAATTGTTCAGAAAGAACTCTGTCGGGCTTAAAAAAAATAAAGGCAGAAGAGATACAAAAAACATTTACTGGCACAAACCCCCATGGTTTTCTCGTTACGGTAAATGTCACCAGCACCGGCATATTGGATGAGTTACAAAAAGCGCTTGTCTTCGGATTAGAAAATAATGAATATGTTAAAAAGAGGCTGGATAGTAAAAGAGCTAACCTGCAGCTATTAATTGAAGAAACAAGTGCGGAGATCCAAAAACTTGATTCAATAAAAAAGATCATGGCAAATATTATAGCAGGTAAAGCCAGCAGTTCTTCATCCATTATTCTGGATGGCAACAGTATAAACCGTCAACAGATCGAAATCAATGAAAAACTTATCGGTTTCAAAGAAGAGCTGAAATTCACTAATGCTGTACAGGTATTGCAGGGGTTCAGCAAATTCAGAAAACCTTCCGATCCTAAATTGATTCCCTGGATCATTATCGGGCTGATGGTCTTTCTCTCACTAGCGTTCCTCTACTCTGTATTTATGTCAATAAGGGAAAGGCTGAAACGACGGACAACACCAGCATGATAAAAAGACCAGGCAACCAAGCCGCTGTTTAACCCGGTAATCGTATGCAAATGACAAAAGGCCTTTTTTTGATCAACCAGGTCTTATACTTTGTTCTTTTTGTAAGTATAGTATGCGCCTTCCGGGCCATCAGCAGCATAAGCATAGGGCTCATCCTTGCCACCAGTCTTATCAGTCATAAAATGAATAGTAGGCAGTTTTTTCATCCAGGTTGGAAAAACCCATTCCCCGCAGGTTGCATTTTGCTTTTTATCATATATATGATTGCACTGAGTTATACACGTAATATACATGAGGGTTGGAACGATATCCGCATAAAAAGCGGGCTGGTGATCATTCCCCTGGCTGTTTGCTGCAGCACCTGTATCACCAAAACCTTCCGGGACAAGCTCCTTTCCTATTACTGCCTGATCGTTTTTGCGGCTTCCTTGTATTGCCTGGGCAAAGCCGTTACTACCTATTACCATACAGGCAGCACTTCCTCATTTTTCTACCATGGGTTGGTCAGCCCCCTGAAACAACATGCCGTTTATTATTCGATCCTTGTCTTTATTGCCCTTATTTTCCTGCTGGACAGTTTTTCAAAAAGAATTGTACACTATGACAATTATCTCCATGCCTTTTTGATCATTTTCTTTTCAGCACTTCTTCTCCTGCTCTCTTCCAAACTGGTGTTGGTGTTCTATACCCTGTTCATACTTTATTATATTTTCCGGCTGGCAAAAAATAAGCGGGTAAACAAATCATGGATAGGGGCCCTTTTCATTACCTTAATGGCAGTATGCTGGTTAGCTTTATCTACCACCAACCCGGTAAGCAGGAGATTTTCTGACATAATCAAAGGTGATATAAGAGTCATAAGCAATGAAAAATTCACCCCCCGGACGTATTTTAATGGCCTTCAGTTCCGGTTACTGCAGTGGAAATTCACAGCGGAGATCCTGAATGAAACCAATAGTTGGCTTATAGGAGTAAGCCCTGGTGATGCCCGCTATTTTCTTGATCAGAAATACGTTTCATCAAAAATGTACACAGGCGATCCGTTAAAAGGCGATAAAGGGTATTTGCTATATAATACACATAACCAATTTCTGGAAACTCTTTTACAAACAGGTATCGCCGGTCTTGCTGTTTTATGCTTCGTTTGTATTTCTCTTATTAAGATTGGCCTTGCTAAACAAGGGCTGGTTCTGAACTCTGTCATTCTGTTACTCCTGGCCTGGCTCTTTACTGAGTCAGTTTTGGAAACCCAGTATGGCATAATGATCTTTACTTTTTTCCCGTTATTTCTCAGCAAGGATTGAAAAGGTGCTTTCCATTTAAATGCTAATGACATACGAAAGGGTGACCCAGGGTAAAATATTACAGATGGCAAACCTTTTGACCGATTATTGCGATTGAACAACGGGTGGAAGACCCGGGGATATTCCCGCCCGGTAAACAAAGAAGAATATGCAGCCGCTGTCCGTAGTGATCATTACGTTCAATGAAGAGCAGAATATTGCCCGCTGCCTGCATTCGGTCAGGACACTGGCCGATGAGATCATTGTGCTTGATTCTTACTCTACAGACAATACGGCAGCCATAGCCCGGTCGCTGGGCGCTACTGTATATTTCGAAAAATTCAGGGGATATATCGGGCAAAAGAACCTGGCCATGCAATACGCTTCCCACCACTATATACTCAGCCTTGATGCCGATGAGGCGCTTGACGAAAAACTCGTTTCGTCCATCATTGAAGAAAAGAAAAGTCTCCTGCATCGTGCTTATAGCATGAACCGCTGTACAAACTATTGCGGCCGTTTTATCCGGCGGGGCCTCTGGTACCCGGATAGAAAGATACGGTTGTTCGACAGAAGGATCGCCCAATGGGGTGGCCTGAACCCGCATGACAAGATCATGCTGCAGGAAGGTTTCCCCGTATGTCATCTCAAAGGAGATATACTTCATTATTCTTTTAATACAGTAGAAGACCATGTATGGCAAAACAACCGCCTGAGTTCGATCGCCGCAGTGTCTTTATACAATGCCGGGAAACGCAGTTCCTGGTATAAAATGCTGGTAAGACCGGCATGGGCTTTTTTTAATGGATACTTTCTGCGACGTGGCTTCCTTGATGGCACCGACGGGTTCGCTATTGCTATCAATACCGCCCACCAGGTGTTCATAAAGTACAATAAACTCTATGCCATACAGCGGGGCAAAAAGAAGAATGTGATACCGGAACCGGCAAAGCATATTCTTCCCGAAAAAAGATGGGTATCGGGTGAAGGATGATAGCACCGGTAGCGAAAAGAGCGGATCATGATGCTTTATTATTAAACAAAGAATAAGATATACTGCGGAAAGTGAACCTGCTTACCATACGTGACAGACATCCTGAAAAATACATGGGCCGTTCTTGATAAACAGGAAAAGAAGAGTTTTAGCGTACTCATGGCCGCCGACATGTTCATCAGCATACTGGATATTATAGCCTTAATACTCCTGCTGGGGATCGTACAATTCTATATTGAACCCGCAGGCCAAAGCTCCCTTTCCTTTCTCCCCACCTGGCTTACAGATAAGAATTCTGCATGGCTTATCTTTCTGTTCTTTCTTTTTTTCGGGATAAAGAACGCTGTTGCTTACCTGATCTCAAAAAACTGGTACCGGTTCATGACGGATGTGTCGGTAAGAATGTCAGCAAGCAATTTATCCCGATACCAGTATGGGCCGTTTGAGGAATTCATCAATACCGGTTCAGCCACCCATGTCCGTAAGATAGGCTTCCAGCCTTTTGAGCTCTGCCAGTATATACTTTCCGGCATCCAGCAGATCATGACCCAGTCTGTCCTGATACTTCTCAGCATCACTGCGATCATCCTGTATAATCCCCGGCTATTCCTTTTGCTGCTCATAATCCTGTTGCCCCCTGTATTGATTACCCTGTACTTTATAAAAAAACGCCTGGCGAAAGTCAAGACGGAATTGAAAGCCAGCAGCGAGGCATCTTTTCAGTATTTGATGGATGCATTAAAAGGATATATTGAAGCGAATATTTACAACCGCAATGATTTTTTTCTACAGCGTTTTGTCAGTTCCCGCCGCACATTCAGCAAGACTATGTTCGGTTCCATCAGTGCCCAGCAGATGCCGTATCGTTTTATAGAAGTGTTTGCCATCTTTGGGCTGCTTACCCTGATCGCTATCCACCAATGGACCGAAAACAGCAACCAGGACCTGCTGATTGCTATCGGGGCTTTTATGGCTGCTGCTTATAAGATCATTCCTGGCATTGTAAAGATCATCAATATCATCAGCCAGATGAAGGCGTATGAATATGCACTGACAGACCTTTCACAAAATAACGGTACAACCAAAAAGAAGAAGAACGACCAAGACGCTGTTATTGCTCCCGAATCCATCGAATGGAAAAACATCTGCTTCCAATATGACCATCAACCACTCATCCATGATCTTTCTTTTACTATCCGGGAAGGTGACCTTGTCGGGATCACCGGTGAGTCAGGCAAAGGAAAAACCACGCTACTGAACCTGCTGCTCGGCTTTTTATCCCCGGCCAAAGGAACGATACTCGTCAACGGCAGGCCTTCTGATATGTATGACATCAGGAATTACTGGCCATTTATCACTTATGTGAAACAACAGCCCTTCCTGATACATGACAGCGTAATGAACAACATCACGCTGGAAGAAACCGGGCATGATGAAAAAAGACTAAAAGCTGCCCTGGACATAACAGGCATCAACCGGTTGACTGACCTGTCGGCGGAAGGGCTTGATAAAATGATCACCGAGAACGGTAAGAACATCAGTGGCGGGCAACAGCAGAGGATCGCCATGGCAAGGGCTCTGTACCGGGATGCGCCGCTTATTATCCTGGACGAACCTTTTAATGAACTGGATGAAGCTGCCGAATGTGCATTACTGCAAAGCCTTCAACAAATGTCGCGGCAAGGAAAAATGATCGTACTGGTTACACACAATAAAAAGGCCCTGTCATTCTGTACTAAAATAGTATCATTAGATGGAAAAGAAGGATAAAACACTGGTCATATTAACTCCTGCCTTTCCCGGAAATGAATCCGAGACCTATTGGGTGCCATCACAACAACTGCTGGTAAAAGCCCTGCACAACAATTTTCCCGGAGTAAAGATCATTGTGCTATCCTTACAGTATCCTGATCACAGATCATCCTATACCTGGCACGGGATCACTGTATTCAGCTTCGACGGGATGCACCGGCGAAAACTAAAACGTCTTTCGCTGTGGCAAAACATCCGGCATACAGTGAAAGATATTCATAGCACACATACCATCATCGGTCTCTTCAGTTGCTGGTGCGGCGAATGTGCACTGATCGGGAAATATCTTGCCCGGAAATATACTCTCAGGCATTATATATGGATATGCGGACAGGATGCCCGCAAAACAAACCGCTGGATCAGTTTTATACGCCCCCGGGGAGATGAACTGGTAGCCATGTCGCCTTCCCTTGTCCGGGAGTTTCAAAAAAACCATGGAAAAAAGCCGCTACATATCATTCCCAACGCCATAGACCGGGAATCCTTTTCTTTACCTGTCACGGCCCATCGTGACATAGATATCTTTGCTGCAGGCTCATTTGAACCTCTCAAACAATTTGATCTTTACACCCGGATAGTACATTCGATCCGGCAATCCTTGCCTGATATAAAAGCATCTCATTGTGGTATCGGCAGAGAAAAGAAAAAGATTGAGTCGCTGGTAAAAGAACTGGAGCTGGAGGATCACCTTCAGTTGCTTGGAGGAAAGCCTCATGCAGAGCTGTTACAGCTCATGCAGCGTACGAGAGTATTCCTGCATACATCCCGCTACGAAGGGTTCAGCACCGTTTGTCTCGAAGCATTGTATGCCGGTGCTCATGTGATCAGCTTCTGTTACCCGCTTGACCACAATGTTCCCCACTGGCATGTGGTCAATAGTCCTGAAGAGATGAAGGCAAAGGCCATAGAGATCCTGCAGGATCCTCGTACCAGTCATACCCCGGTAATGCTGTACGACATGGATGAAAGCGCCAAAGCAGTTATGGGTTTATATATAAGTAACTCCGGACCTAAGTCAAAAGCAGTAATTACAGAAACAATCCGCATTTCATAATCCGGTTAACGTTCTGCATGAGAATAGTACATGTATCTTTTCATTACGATGATACGATAAGCACAGAAGAAGAACTCCTGGAAAAGCACTATACTATTACAGGATGGGCTGAAGCGCTGGAAAGAAAAGGAGCCGAAGTAATAGTGATCAGCCGGTTTCATAAAGAGTGCACCACCCGGATCAATAACGTGCAATACCTGTTTGTAAAAGATAAGCTGGGATCAAAGCCGGGAGGATGGCGTTTCCCATTAAAATTCCTTAGAAAAGTCAGCCGGCTGAATGCTGATGTTATCCACCTGCACCATCTCACGCTTTCCCTGCAAACAACATTATTAAGATGGCTGCTCCCTGAAAAAACTGCGATCATTATACAGCATCATGGCGGGCCACTTCCGGCAAAAAGAAAAAGAACTGTTCATAATTTTTTCACTTCTGTTGCCGATGGATATTTTTTCACTACAGCTGAACAGGGCCGTGAATGGTTCATGAATAAAAAACAATCAGGCAAAGTGATGCCCGTCATGGAAGGGGCGACTTTCTTTAATTATAAAGACCGCGATGCCGGAAAAGAAGATCAATATATAGACCGGAATTCAGCAAGGGCGCAGACAGGCATAAAAGGAACACCTGTGTTTCTATGGGTCGGCCGCTTAGACAGCAACAAGGATCCCCTGACAGTATTGGATGGATTTGGTCTTTTGCTTGACAAATACCCTGAGGCTGCATTATACATGGCCTATAGCGATAACAAGCTTTCAGATACTGTTGAAAACAAGATCGGTCATTCGGCCATTCTCAGGAACAAAGTGATACTGTCCGGGAATATCCCGCATCATCTAATTGAAATGTATTACAATAGTGCCGATTATTTTGTTCTGGGCAGTCACTATGAAGGCAGTGGTTATGCATTAAGCGAAGCGTTACGCTGTGGTTGCGTGCCTGTGATAACAGAGATCCCGAGTTTCAGGATGATGACTGGTAACGGCCGGCTGGGTGCACTTTGGAAACCGGGCATCAAAGAATCTTTTCTTCAGGCTGCGATCACCGCTATCAACAAACCGCTTATAGATGAAGGCAAAGCCTGCATTGATTTTTTCCATAAAGAACTATCTTTTGACGCCATTGCTGCCACAGCCATGCAGCATTACCGGCAAGTAGTTCATGCAAGAGCAAAAAAATAAAATCTTCCTGGCAGATCATTTACAACAAAGGTTCCTCCACCTTCCTGCCCTCCCGGGCTGCCCGGGTATAGGGGTTGTTATTGACAGTGATCTTCCACATAAGCCGCAACGTTGCTTTACACATTACCAGGTTCCCGGATAATGAAAAGGCAAGAAAATTACCTGTAAGAGACCATACAAGGCGATACTTTTTTACATGCGACAAAGAAGGTCTTATTCTCCTGAAATGATCCAATGCCAGCACCCTGCGATAATATTGCAGCGGTGATTGCAAGCGGTTCCCATCTTCCTTATGATGATAAACAACCGCCTTCCTGACCACCTGTACAACAGGAACCGGAAAGCCTGTGATGACCCCATAATTATCACCTATACCATGCCTGTCCAATACTTCCTCAAACGGTGAACCTGTTAACCATTCTTTCTTTACCAATGATGCCCCAAGACTATACACCGGGCATTCAGCATACTCTCCCATCAGATCAGTATTAACGGGCCAGCCCGCTCCGGAGATATGATTTCCTTTTTTTGTATAGTATTTCCAGAGTCTTTTTATAACGAAATTGCTGTTACGGCAGTGGATCGGCCCCCAGATACCCAGTCCAAAAATATATTTCCATAACAAGGCGCCTGCTGATGTTACCGGGTAGGTGGCGCTCCAAATACCCTTCACCTTTTCCATCCATGACCCGGAGACGGCTCCCGTTTCCGAAAATACCTGCAGATGATCCACCAACGACTGCAGGTAATCGTTGCCGATCTCAATATCATCATCGCATAAAAATATCCAGGGCGATTCGGCTGCTCTGACCCCTTTATTACGCTGGATGCATACAGACCTTTCTGCTGAAAGATAGTGTATAGAAAGGTTTCTGAACAATGAATACTCGGAAGGGAGAAGCCTGTCATCTCCCGAATCCACAATGATCACTTCATATAAAGGATAAGACGAGCGGTCAAGGCAATGAAGCAGGGATAACAATCTTGCTTTACGGTTACAGGTTGGGATCACCACGCTGATCTGCATTCACTGCCAGTTTGGTTAATAGCTAAATTTACATAGATTATACATCCGCTCCCCTGCCACAACCATAAAAAGAACACAGGCAACCAGGAACTATTTTATTGCGTTATAATCATTTACCAAACGACAATCGCCGGCGTATGGGTACGTTCCATTTCCTTCGCTCTTTCTCCCTGCGCCTGCGTCATTGCATAAAGACATGGCCGGCATTCCTGTTCTTGCTCCCTTTGTTTTTTGTTCTGCATGGCATAACTATCAACTACAATGCAGTACCGTATGGGGAAGCGATTAAGCTTACGGGGTGGTATATACTAGTCGCCGTGCTGATCGCAGGTATCTGCTGGCTATTTTACCGGGATCGCACCAAAGCGGCGATCCTTTCCTTTTTTATTATGGCCTTCCATTTCTTCTTTGGTAATGTACAAGACTCCATAAAAAGTTTTTCCCCTTTATCCTTTTTTTCACAATATCGTTTTCTGCTTCCCGTTGGCTTTTGTTTACTCCTGGCGATCATGATCATGCTGAACAAAAGAAAAAGGACTCTGCATAGACTGACCACTTACCTGAACATCCTCTTATTGTTACTGGCATTGACGGATACATTCCTGCTTATAACTATGTCCTGGCAAAAACGGTATGAAGGAAATACCGGCACTACCGGCTTAACGTTGTGTGATACCTGCCCGAAGCCGGACATATATCTTTTATTGTTCGATCAATATGCGGGACATGGGGCGTTGAAAGAAGTATTTGGCTTTGATAATTCAGGTTTTGAGAACGAGTTGCAACGGCGCGGGTTTCATGTTGTGGCAGGCAGCCGCAGCAATTACAATCTTACCCCGTTCTCGATGGCCTCCTTATTGGAAATGGATTATCTCAGCCCTGAAATGGGATCTAAAAAGAACCTGAATGTTGGCTACAGCTACCGGGCCATACAAAACAGCCGGGCCATACAATTACTGAATGAACATGGTTACCGCTTCTATAATCATTCTGTTTTTGATTTTCCCGGTCAGCCTGCACATAAATATGCCATGTTCTTTCCTTACGGCACAAAACTGATCACTTCAAAGACCTTTGTCAGCCGGATCGCCCGTGATATAAGATCGGCTATCTCAGAAGGCAAGCTGGGGCTCAAAGCAGCGCAGATCAAAATAGCGTATGAAGGTCTTCATTTCAATAATGACATCTTTGAAGTGACAAAGAACCTGGCTGCCACAAGGAGCGATGAACCAAAATTTGTCTATGCCCATTTCATGATGCCCCATTTCCCTTATTATTTTGATAGTAAAGGCCACCAGCTTCCCCTGGAAAAACTCCTGAAAAGCCGTAAGGAAAATGCTGAGGCCTATATCGAATACCTGCAATATTGTAACACCCGGATACTGGAACTGGCAGAATACATACTTGCCCGGTCCCCAAACCCACCCGTCATCATGCTTCTTTCTGATCATGGCTTCAGGCACCCGGAAAAAAAGGCAGACAGGCGCTACGATTTTATGAACTTTAATGCGATATACCTGCCGGGAAAGAACTACCATCACTTTCATGACAGCCTTACCAGTGTCAATCATTTCAGGGTCTTTTTTAATAGTTGCTTCAACCAGCGTTTCCCGTTGCTGAAAGATTCCACTATTGATCTATGGGATTAAGTTCCCGGGGGTAAAGGCAACCCGCATGACCGGAAAAACGAATACCCTATAGCAGACATGCCAGGGGCTCCTGTCTGCCAGCTTACCTATGCTTCAGCAATCCATATATCAAACATTCAAACGGTTCCGAACCCTTCAGACGCATAAGATAACCTCATTACCGGTAGTGATACTGATGCCGCATAGCGCTTGCAATTGCCGCTGCGTCATGTGCGACATCTGGAAGGATAATAAGAACCTGAAACAGTTTACTGAAAAAGATATCGTCGGCTTATTGACCTCATTAAGAAAATTGGGTACACAACAGGTATTGATGTCAGGTGGCGAAGCTTTATTGAATCCGGGTTTTTTCCGTTTCTGCGAAATACTGCAAAAAGAAAATATTAAAGTCTCTCTATTATCAACCGGTTTACTGGTCAAAAAACATGCAAAAGATCTGGTGCAATGGGTGAATGACATCATCGTATCACTGGACGGGCCGGAAGTAGTACATGACCGCATCAGAAATATACCCGGCGCTTACCGGCAACTGAGGGAAGGTGTCAGGTACCTAAAAGATATGGCGCCGTCATTCAGGATCACATCCAGATCGGTCATTCACCGGCTTAATTTCCGTCATTGGCCTCTGCTCATTGAAAGCGCTAAAGAGATCGGGCTCGACCAGGTAAGTTTTCTGCCTGCCGATGTCAGCAGTCATGCGTTCAACCGTGAAGTATTATGGAATGATCAGCGGCAACAGGAAATATTAGTCGGGCAAAATGATCTGACCGATTTAAAAGAGATCATTGAAGAAATTATTGAAAAGTATGCACAGGGAACCGGCGGACATTTCATTGCAGAGAGCCCGGACAAACTGAGAAAGATTTACGGCTATTATGCCGCCTGCCATGGCCTTGATCCTTTTCCATATAAAAAATGCAATGCTCCCTGGGTGTCGGCAGTTGTAGAAGCAGATGGAACTGTCAGGCCTTGTTTCTTCCATCCGGCGATGGGGAATACCAGGGAGCATTCTTTAGAAGAAATCATCAATAGCCCGGAGAGTATCCGCTTTCGTAAAGAACTGGATATAGAGAATAATGATACCTGCCGGAAATGTGTCTGCTACCTCCATCTTTCACCGGGAACAAAACTCAATTAACAGCACCAGCTAATGAATATCCTTTTTTCCCATTCTTATTTTCTTCGCTTCGACCCCAAGCAGTGGGCCACCGGGCAACCCTATCCCCCGATAGGCACCTTGTATGCCGCGGCGCTGATGCGGGAAAAGGGGTACACTGTTTCTTTTTTTGATACCATGTTTGCACATGGGCCTGATGAGATCATTCCTTCACTGGAGGAAAAATCACTAGCCATTTTGGTTTTATATGACGACGGCTTCAACTACCTCACCAAGATGTGCCTGACCAATATGCGTGAAGCTGCATTCAGAATGATAACGTTTGCAAAAGAGAAAGGGTGCACTGTTATTGTCTCAAGCTCTGATGCCACAGACCACTATGAACAATATCTGCAACAGGGCGCTGATTTTATTCTGTTAGGTGAAGCGGAACAAACACTTTCAGAATTAGTGACCGCCGTTGATACCGGCAATGATCATTTTCTTTCCATCCCCGGGCTTGCCTACAAATTGGATGATGCAGTCATAAAAACAGCCAGGAGAAATGTATTGAAGGACCTGGATAGTCTGCCTTTTCCTGCCTGGGACCTGGCGGATATCGAACCATACCGGAAAATGTGGATGAGGCATAAGGGCTATTTCTCGTTGAATATGGCCACGACCCGGGGTTGCCCGTTTAAATGCAACTGGTGCGCCAAGCCGATCTATGGCAATCGTTATAATTCGAGATCACCGCAGAATGTAGTAGCAGAATTAAAGATGCTGAAAGAAAGATTCCGCTTTGATCACATCTGGTTCTGCGATGACATTTTCGGGCTGAAACCGGGATGGGTGAATGAATTTGCCAACCTGGTGAAAAAGGAACAACTTCATTTCCGGTTTAAGATACAGGCGAGGGCCGATCTTCTGCTGCAGGAAAATTATATCCTTGACCTGGCCAGGGCCGGTTGTGAGAATATCTGGATGGGTGCTGAAAGCGGTTCGCAAACGATCCTTGATGCCATGGACAAAGGCACCACCGTAGAACAGATACACCAGGCGACACATTTACTAAAGAAGAATGGCATACATCCGTCCTTCTTTATCCAGTTCGGATATCCCGGTGAAACCAAAGATGATATCCGGAAAACCATCCGGATGATCAACAAGCTGCTGCCTTACGAGATCGGCATATCTGTATCGTATCCGCTGCCGGGCACCGCTTTTTATGAAAGAGTAAAAAACGAACTGAAGGAAAAGACCAACTGGACTGACTCTGATGAACTGGCGCTGATGTTCCGCAACACCTATGCACCTGCTTTTTACAAACAGCTTCACCGTTATGTGCATAAAAGCTACCGGAAACATATGGCCATCCGGCACATCAGGAATTTACTGCTGCGTCCCCTGAGCATGAACAGTTATGTATTCAAAAAAGCAATGTCATTCCTGTATTATGCTCCTGCCGCCTGGATAGATAAACAAAAACTGCATTTATTAGAAAATACATCCGCATGAATGAAACGGCTCATACCCTGAACGAGCAGGCCGCTGCGGACGCTTTTAACAGGCAGGCGCCGCTGTTTGACCAGTTGTATGCTGAAGACCGGATCGTTCAATACAAAAGAGAACGGGTAAGAGAACATATATTGCAATACCTGGACCCGGGGTCGGCTATCCTGGAATTGAATGCCGGAACAGGAGAAGATGCTGTTTTTTTTGCCGGGCAGGGGCACACCGTTCATGCTACGGATATTTCGGAAGCCATGCAGGAAAAGCTAAAAGAGAAAGCCCGTCATCACCAATTGCAAATGCTTATCAGCAATGAAAAATGTTCGTTCACTGAATTAGACAAATTAACTGACCGGGGGCCTTACGATCTTATCTTCTCCAACTTTGCGGGATTGAACTGTACCGGTGAGTTAGCAAAGGTCCTCCGCTCTTTTGATGCGTTGGTAAAGCCAGACGGGTTGGTGACACTGGTATTATTACCCCGGTTTTGCCTGTGGGAATTTCTCTTGTTATTCATAGGCAAGATCAAAACGGCCTTCCGGCGTTTCTCTGGGAGTAAAGGCACAAAGGCCCACATCGAAGGCCAGTATTTCCGCTGCTGGTACTATAACCCTTCCTATATCAAAAAAGAACTGGAACGATCATTCCGTACTATAAGCGTAGAAGGCCTGTGTACACTGGTCCCGCCTTCCTACATAGAGAAGTTTGCAGAAAGACGCCCGGGGTTATTCGGTTCTTTAAAAAGACTGGAAAGTAAATGGAAGAAAAAATGGCCCTGGCGCAGTATCGGAGATTACTACATTATCACACTCAGGAAGAAGGCCTGAAATAGAATGGATATTTTTCTTTTATGCCATTCAGCTTTTCCTGATAAACTGCCAGCAGCTTCTCCCGGAACATACCGGGATTTGATCTTGCAAAATGTTTATCGGTGACAAGGTCCATCTGCTTACCCTGTTCATTACGCTTTCCTTTTTGTTTTTTCTTCTGCCACCTGCGTGTGCTGATCTTCATCAGTTGATCATCCAGCCAGTTACCTGCCGGGTTGTTTAATAGCCATTCCATTATCTGTTTAATCACTCCTCTTTTGTCCTTTTCCTTTTTGCCTGATATGGCAGCCCTGTAACCGGCAAACCAATCACCGACCCATTCGTTTGCTGCAAAAAAATCGTCCATGGTATTCCCGTATACAGGCAGTAATGTGGCGGTTTCGATCGCTGTATAAATATCCCGGTCATCCAGCTTCAGGGCGCTTTCATCTATGTAATAATTCATACAATAGTCATGCTGCCGGCCGGCCAGGAAAGTAACTTTTTTGAAAAGATGCATAAGTGTTCTTGCAATCCACAGGCGGTTATTGCGGGTGATGATAAAAAAATCTATATCCGTTCTTTCATCTGCATATTTTTTAGATAAGGAGCCGGATATGCCTACCCCCCGTACATACGGGAAAGAAGCCAGGAACCTCCCGATCTTCATGGCCTTTGGCAACAGCTCTTCAGCCTGCTGGTTTCCTTCTCTTCTTCTTTTTACGAATAACGGATCATCTTCTGTCAGGTAAAATCCGCCGATACAAAAAATAATGCCATCCTGCACTAACTGTTCCATCGCATCATCAAATAGCTCGGTGCAGGTACCCGGCGGCATATAGGAAGCAATCTCCGCTTTTGTCAACGGGTAGTTGAAAAGAGAAAAATAGACCAGCGTTTTCAGTATGGCACCTTCTGTGCCGGCAGCTATAGTGTACTCCTTTTTATAAACAACATTCATCATGATCGTCCGCTTGTTTTGTGGCTCCGTAAGCAACCTGCTATCCTGATTTACCGATTGAATCCGGCAGACATCCAAGATATTCTTTACAATTTTTTACTTTGATCAAACCCGGCATCCATAAAGACTCCTTTCCTGTTGTTGCTGAAACGGCGGTCAATCATGAAAACGCAATAATCACCCGTCTCGTTGCCAGTCGCCGGTACTATTTATACTTCAAAAGAATAGCCGATATTCTCTTTTCCGCTCTTATTATCCTGTGTGTACTGAGCTGGCTGCTGCCTCTCATAGCCATATGGATCAAACTAGACTCCAAAGGACCTGTCTTCTTTGTGCAAAGAAGGATCGGCAGGAATGGAAAGATATTCCGCTGCTTTAAATTGCGCACAATGATAGCCAACCCCGAAGCTGATGAAAGACCCGCTGAGGATAATGATGAACGTATTACAAAAGCAGGACGCTTTCTCCGGAAAACAAATATGGATGAACTGCCCCAGCTATTCAATGTGCTGGCCGGTGATATGAGCCTGGTTGGCCCGCGGCCCCACATGATATCGGATTGCCAGCGTTTTTCCTCCGTTATCTCATCATATAAATTCAGGAACCTGGTAAAACCTGGGATCACCGGGCTGGCACAGATAAAGGGACATCACGGTGTTGCCAAAGATTATACAGCGATCACGCAGCGTTATTACTGGGATGCAGTATATATAAGGAAAGCAAACTGGAAATTAGACAGTAAGATACTTAGCGCCACTATGCTGATCAGTGCCAGAACATTCTTTCGCCTTATATTCAGGAAAGAGGGCAGAACAGTCCACCGCCCCTGATCACCACACATTCCTTGGACAACTGTCGGGGTATTTATTACCGATCAGGAAACCTACAACGATCTCGTGTGTGCCTTTACTATAGTTGTTCAATTCTGAAGTTGTATAGTCATACGCATACCCGACATTAAAGGTGTTGGATACATTAATGCCCAGCATACCCGCAAATCCATCTTTGTGACGGTAACTGGCCCCGATCCAGGCCAGGTCATGATATTGCAGCTTGCCGTTCACTTCTACCTGTGTAGGTAAAGGCTGTACATATTTCACCATGACGGAAGGAATAAAGTTGAAATCATTACCGACCAGAAAACGATAACCGGCAGTGGCAAATATATGCGGCACCGTCTTGCCTTCATTGGGTCTTATATAATTATTGGAAAAGTCAATCTTCTGCGGCACGATCTGCTGGGCTGAAACGCCAATGAAATAATCTGACGAATAAAGATAGAGGCCTGCCATAACATCTAACCGGGTATTCCTGTTAAGCCCTGTTGAAAACACCACCGGGTCAACTGTTACATCGCCGAAATCCAGTTTATCCGCATCTAAGCTGATACGGTTGATGCCTACGCCAAAGCCTCCCGATAAACTGGTACGGGGTGTCAGCCCGAGATGATAAGCATACGTAGCATACACTGAAAAATTGCTGAGCGGACCTGTCACATCATTGATGATCTGCATACCGATACCATGGTGCGGCTCGGCGGCTGTATACTCCTCCCAGTATCTTTTGCCGCGGGGGTTCTCACCCGGCATCTCGTACGAAGTGGCCGTGGTGCGGTAATCGCTTTTGCCGATAGGCCCGTGCAAAGTGAAGTAGGTAGTCACAGGTGCGTCCTGGATACCTACCCACTGATGCCGGTGGCTTCCTTTCAGATCAATATAATTCTCAATGCCCGTAAGGGCAGGATTGACG
>JAEUVJ010000016.1 GCA_016787085.1 Chitinophagaceae bacterium
AGTCCTGTTGAGTATGACGAGTATAGTCGTGAGGTCTATAAATATCTCCCATTTGCTGCTAACAATACGGGAGGCAACACTTCGATCAGTGACGGTTTTTTCAAAGTAAACCCTTTTCAGCAGGATTCCGCTTTCAACAAAGGCATGTTCAGCGATGAGACCTGGTACTACAGCAAAACTGTTTTTGAAGCCTCTCCGCTCAGCAGAACATTGGAAGCTTATGCGCCGGGGAATAACTGGGTAGGCACATCAGGAGAAAGCAGCGAAGCTAACCGCAGGGGCGTAAAAATGAAGTATTGGATCAATACGGCCACCGACTCCGTACGGATATGGACAGTGACAGATGCGGCCAATAGTTTTGGAACCTATGTCACCGGCAGCGCTTACGCAGCCGGGCAGTTGTATAAAAATATAACTGCCGATGAACATAACAAACAGGTGATCGAGTTCAAAGACAAAGAAGGAAAAGTGATCTTAAAGAAAGTGCAGTTAGCAGCCGATGCCGATACCGGAACAGGCAAAGGACATTACGGCTGGCTCTGCACCTATTATATTTATGACGAGCTGAACAACCTCCGCTGTGTGATACAGCCCAAAGGCGTAGAACTACTGGCCGCTAATAGCTGGAATATGAATTACAGCAGCGGGGTATTACTTACAGAACAATGCTTCCGCTATGAGTATGACGGCAGGCAACGCATGATCATGAAAAAAGTACCCGGTGCAGGCACGGTGTATATGATCTATGATGCAAGAGACCGGTTGGTGATGACACAGGACTCGCTGCTGCGGGCAGCGTATAAATGGCAGTATATAAAATACGATGACCTGAACCGCCCCGACAGTACGGGGCTGATAACGGATAACAGCAATTACAATAATGCTGGATATCACCGTAACCTGGCACAAAACAGTACCGATTACCCGCAGGTAACATCCTATACCAACGAAGTGCTGACCCAGACCTTTTACGACAGCTATGCCTGGCGCAGCAGCGAAGGCAACCCTTTATCTGCAACAAGAAACATTACTTACGACAGCTACTTTGAAACAGCCAGCAATACCGTCTGGCCCTATCCTCAGAGTGCCACTGTACAAAGCGGCCAGCTTAACGGAATGGTGACAGGCACCAAAGTAAAAGTATTGGGTACGGGTACTTATTTATATACAGTCAGTTTCTATGATGATAAGGGAAAGGTGATACAGGTGCAGTCGCAAAACATCAGTACCGGTACTGATGTTGCCAACACCCAATACAGCTGGGCGGGGCTTCCGTTACTCAGCGTAGTAAAACACGAGAAGGCCGGCAGCAATGCACAAACAAGTATTATACTTACCAAAACAAGTTATGACAGCCTCTGGCGGGTGGTAAAAACAGAGAAGAAAGTAAGTAATACAAAAGTGAACAGCGGCAATATGCCCGGCAACTGGACCACGATCAGCGAGCATGAATACGATGCTTTGGGACAATTGAAGAAAAAGAAGTTGGGGGCTGCGCCGATTGAAACGCTGGAATATGATTATAACATCCGGGGATGGATGCTCGGTACGAACCGGAACTATGCAAAGAATACCAGCAGCACCACGAATAACTTTGGCTTTGATTTAGGGTACGACAAGACCACGATTCAACCATCCGGCGGTTCTTCCATCGGCAGCTATACAGCCTCACAATACAATGGAAACATCACAGGTATGGTATGGAAGAGCACCGGTGATGACGAGATCAGAAAATATGATTTCACCTATGATGCAGCCAACCGAATTTTGAGCGGAGACTTTAATCAATATACCTCCGGCAGTTTTACTAAAAATGCAGGCATAGACTTTAGCCTGAGCGGAATGAGCTATGATGCCAACGGCAATATTCTCAGCATGAAGCACCGGGGAGTGAAAGGCATCACGTCTTCCACCATTGACAGCTTAACCTATAACTATATTGCTCATACCAATAAACTGCTGAATGTAATAGACGGCATGAACGATGCGCAGACAAAGCTCGGCGACTTCCGTACCTCCACGCTGCACCCCAACAGCAGCAGCAAGAACAGCAGCAGCACCGATTATGTCTATGACGGCAACGGCAATATGGTTAAAGACCTGAATAAAGATATTGTTACGTATAGTGGCAGTAACGGCATTGCATACAATCACCTGAACCTGCCGCAGAGCATTACGGTAAGAGGCGCATCCGCCAATAAAGGGACGATTGAATATACTTACGATGCAGCGGGCAATAAACTGAAGAAAACAGTAACAGAAGGAAGCATCGTTACCACTACGCTCTATATGATGGGTAATTATGTGAACGATACGCTGCAGTTCATCGGAACGGAAGAAGGACGAATTCGGTTCAGCAAAGAAAAGACGGCACTGTACTATGATTACATGCTCAAAGATCATTTAGGGAATGTCCGGATGGTATTGACCGAACAAAAAGACACGGCCGTGTATCCGGAAGTAAAACACGAGACGGCAACAGTAGCGAATGAAAATATTTATTATGAGAATGTCTATACCGGCCGCACCGCCCGGCCGGGAAGCTTTTACTCACAAGGCACCAATGGTGATACCGTGCAGCTATTACGGCAAAGCACTAATAAGATAGGCGCCGGCAAACTGCTGAAAGTAATGGCCAAAGACCGGCTGCATATAAAAGTGGATTACTACATGCCTACCGATGCTACGGATAACAGTGGTGCCGACGGGCTAAATACAATACTCGCTACGCTTACGACGTTAATCAACAATAGTAGTGTTACGCAGGGAATTCACGGAGCGGGTAGTACCGCGACTACCGCATTGAATAACAATACCCCATTCACGAGTTTTCTGGCCCCGCAAGGCAGCGGACAAAGCAGCAGTATGCCAAAAGCATTTTTGAATATCATTTTCTTCGACGAACAGTTTAAATTCGTAGAACAAAACAGCGAGATCGTGCAGGTAGCGACCAAAGGCAGCGGGCAAACGATAACGAGGATCAGCGGCAGCGCCAAAGAGGCGCTGAAGAACGGCTATGTCTATGTATTTGTAAGTAACGAGAGTAACAACTTTGTGTATTTTGATAATCTACAGGTGACGCATGAGAGAGGGCCGATTACGGAAGAGCAACATTATTATCCGTTCGGACTTACCATGCAAGGGATATCAAGTAAAGCACTTGCCTTCGGAGGGCCTGAGAATAAATACAAGTTTAATGGCATCGAACAGAACAACGATTTTGATTTAAATATGTATGATGCCCAATACAGAAATCTTGACCCCCAAATTGGAAGATTCTGGCAGATTGACCCTAAGCCTACAGATGATTTGAGTTTATATGCAGCGATGAATAATAATCCTATTCGTTTTTCTGACCCGTTGGGAGATACGATTATTATAGTTTACACAAGTAACGGGAAAAGAACTGAGGTGATATATCAAGACGGACAGCTTTCACCAAGGACAGGCGATAAAGTTCTTAAAGATGATAATGGATATTCGGGTAAGGTGTTGGATGACCTTAATAAAGTTGATTCTTATGGTGACAAGGTTTTAAGTTCAAGGATGGATAAAATGGAGGATAGCAAAAATCTTCATTTTATTGAAATGACTGCTTCAGGTGAAAACAACAAAAATACTCCTGCTTCTTCTGCTGATGATAAAAACGGCATACCTACAGGCACGACTACGAAATATGACCCCGATGCCAAAACAAATGTTAGGGGTGATAAAAGAGACCCTAAAGTTGCGTTAGGTCATGAATTCTTAGGACATGGATATGATTCTGACCAAGGGAAAAGCAATTACAGTAAAACAAGCAATGGAATACCAATGTACGAAGTAAGCGGGGTAAATATTGAGAACAGAGTCAGGGCTAAAACGGGAGACCCAAAGAAGACAACATACGGGGGCAAGCCAATCCCGGCAAATTTGTTAGATGATACTCATAAGAAAAAGAAAAAGTAAAATGAGGTTTTTAGTAATATTTACCATCATACTATTATCAATGCAAGCCTGTAGTCAAAGGAGTAATGATAATTTTGTAGATAAAATTGCAAATGACTTTTCCAGGAATAGTTATTTTATTGTCCTGAGTGTTAAATTATCGGAGGGTATAACTATATGTCTGGTAGAAAATGATGAGTTGTTTTACTATTTTAATAAAACTAAGGGTTATGATGAAAGCAAATACAAAAAAGAGGTTGGAGCAATAATTAGAGAGAACAAGATATTGAGTATTACAGAAGCTGATTTTTCTAACTTTGGATTTAATAAAATAGTAAAAACTTCAAAGTTCGATGAGGAGGTGAAGAAAGGCAAAGATTTTATAGTAGGCAAATATTTTAAAAATCGTGTTATTGTAGACGGTGTATCGGATAATGAAAGAAATACTTTGATAAAATTGCTTTTTGATTGGGGTATTACATCGAGGATTGATGATGAAACCGGATACCTGATTATCGACAAATAAACAATAAAGCCCGGCGACGCCGGGCTTTATTGTTTTAATGAGCATAAGCTTTGCGGGCTTTAGCATCACGGATGTAAGTATCAATTAAATCAAAGAGGGTTTTCTTTTTATCATCTTCGAGGTGTTCAAGTTCCTGGAATCGTTTGAGAGTTTTTTTATCAAAGCCGTTCATCAATCCTTCACCTACTAAATGGTCTAAAGGTTTCGGTCTCCTTTCCTTGCCCTCAAAAACACATTCCAGCTACAGCGTAGCACTATGTACATAGAGCTACACTTTTTTCTGCAAAGGCCCTCCCATGGCTTCGCCTTGGAAGGCGCCTCTTTGAAACCGCTGTCATGGTTTTTGGCTGCGGTCAGTCGCCTTCATCCGTTGCTTTCGGATCTGGATGGCCTATTTGCTTCGCTTCATACCCCATCCATCTCCCGCAACTCCTCCTATTTCCCCCGCCGCTTCACCGCACTGCACAAGACATGCTTGGCTTTGAGCATAGCGTATGCCTTGTTTGTGCTTGCGGCGGGTGCGCCACCTGCTGCGTTTCCCGTCGCTGGCACAGGAAGCAGAGTATTGTTTTGCTGGCTCCGAGCTCTACGCATTATCATGCCACGCAAAACAAGCCACCCATGTGCTGCACTCCGTATTACATCCTCACCAGTGCAGCCCCGGGAAACGCATGGCGCGACGGTGGCGCGGAAATAGAAGTAATTCCAATTAATAGATCTGATAATTGGAGCAAACTTATTTGCGCAAAGTAATTTTGGTTACACCTGTAATGGATAATCTGTAGCGGACCATTTGTTTGCTTGCATTGAAAATTTCAGCAATTTGATCTTGATTTTTCTTTTTAAAATGATGGTAATGAAAAAGCGCCTTTTGAGGTAGCTGCAAGCATCCCCCCATATATTCAGCCTCTGCTTCCTGAACATGATCATATTGTCTCAATGGTATTACACATCCGTGAAGTGCAGTTTCTAAATCCCTTAATTCGTGATTACAAACTGAATGTGCGATTTCATGCATAATATTACTTTCCTGACGGCTTGAAGAATGTGTAGGGTTATGGATTATATACTCTTTGTTATTACGAACAAAAATTGCCGCGGACCAGCAGTCCTTCCCGGTCGTTAGTAGGAGATCGAGAATAGCATCAGTAATACCCGGAATATCAATAGGAGTAAGAACGCAAATATTTAAGTACTCTGCGAGTTGTTGTGCAGGTAATGGATCATATTCTTTGAGGCCCAGTTGTGCTCTTAAAAACAATGAAGTCCTCTCAGCTTGCGCTTTGAATCCTCTTTGTAACATAGGTAAGGCTTAATCTTTTACATTAGAATAAGCCAAATTAATCATTTTAATCAACGCTTCCGAGATATCCTTTGGCAAAGTTTTATCGGCCCTAAGGTTTGCCACGACCATTTGTTTCTTCGAATCACCACCCTTCGTCCCTGTGGTGAAAAAGTCAATTGAAACTTCAAGCCATTTGCACAGTTTCATATAAGTATCAATGTCAGGAAGGTTACCATTTTCAACCCTTGACAACGTAGAAACACTAACCCCACCAATTTCTTTTGCCACTTCCCTTAATCCCCGATCTCCTCGCTTTGACTTGATCATTTTTGAAAGAGCATCAATGTTGATGGACTGCATATATGGTTGTGATTATTTGCAAATTATAAGAGGAGGTGTTTCAGCAAAGATAATATTTTTTTATTTATGAAACAAAACCGTATCTTTGGTAAGACATTTGTTTCACAAATAGGATTTTCGATTTAAATTTAAACTTAAAATGCAATTATTATGAAAGAAAATTTACACAATGAAAGTATTCGGGATGATCGTCATTCAACAAACCCCAAACATTCGGATGACAAACCGCACCCCCATCCTAAGCCACCAAAGGATAAAGAAATTTGTCTCATTTTTATTGTCAATGGTAAGCCGGAAAAGATTGAGGCGAAAGTAAATTGGCATTTGAAAAAGGCCGTTGAAATTGCCTTGAAAGAGTCAGGGAATGAAGGAAGACCCCTGTCAGACTGGTCCGTTAAATGGAACAATCGGGTTCTTGACATGGAGAAGAAAATCGAAGAATTTAATTTCCCTGAATGTGCTGAATTGTTTTTAAGCTTGAATGCCGGGCAAGGGGGTAATACATCAATGAGGCGATATGCAGACTGTTGACCCCGCCGTCTCTCAGCAGAAATTTCAATTTGAGCTCAATACCTATTTGTCGATTGAAGAAACTCATCGAACAAGAGGTGTTTTTATGATAAAAGCAGAATATCCAGACATTATTCTGCTTTTTTCTGCTCCGAGGCTACAGCCGTCTCCAATTGTTTTTGCTGTCAAAATCAATTTTGACAATTATGATCTTGAACCGTTGTCAGTACGGTTCATCCATCCATTTACATTTGAAAATTTGCTGCATAGCCCTGTTCAATTACTTCGAAAGAAAGTCTATCCTGATAGGCCGCCGGAGATTCAGACACTAGCTCAAAAAGACAGCACCGGGCTTCCATTTATTTGTATACCTGGCATTCGGGAATACCATAATCACCCGGCTCATACCGGTGACTCATGGCTTTTGCACCGTAACAAAGGGGGTGAAGGTACGCTGGGGTTTATTGTTGACAAATTATACGAGTATGGAATATCAGCAATCAATACATTTCAGTTCCAACTGGTACTTCATGCTCCCCAACTTAATATAAATTTTGACATTAACTCTTTACCAGAATGAGTGGGTTAGCTCACATAAATAAAGTTATTCTTCCTTTTTCATCTATTGAGTACGTATATAAGCGTTTGAGAGAAGCAGGAGCTGAGGGAGTAGAGTGTGTTGCTCTGTGGGCCGGTAGCATAAGTGCGAACACATTCGAAGTGAGAAATACAATTATTCCTGCACAGACTGCATATAAGATAGAAATGGGACTGTTGTATTCGGTAGATGGAGAAGAGCTCCATCGCATCAATGAATGGCTGTATCGAAACAGTATGACGTTAATCGCTCAAATTCACAGTCACCCAAGTGAAGCCTATCATTCAGATACTGATGATAGATATCCGATTATTGCTGTTAACGGTGGTGTGTCAATTGTGATTCCCGATTTTGCCTTCGGAGAATTTTCATTAGCGAGTTGGGCGGTGTATAGGCTCTCTCTCAAAAATGGATGGATTCAATTGAAGGAAACAGAAGTGTTATCTCTCATTCAAATTGTAAGGTAATGGCAGTAGCAAATTTTTTCGACAAAATAGCGCTCGGCGCATCTCAGATATTAAAAGGATATGATCGAAGTGAATTTGAGAAGATATTGTTATCTCACCGGATTTTAATTTTTTTTGATGATAATGCAGGAACGACACTGGAAGGAAGAGCAACTCTTGATCTCCTTGTACGATTGATTGCTCGCTTGTACCCAGTCATACAAATAGAAAATGTTCAAAGTAGTTGTTATGTTGAAGAATTAAAAAGATTGGCTTTACAAATTAATCCCAAAATTGAATTTGCAGATTCGGAGAGACCGACGATTTGTGTAACGGTGGGAAAGACTACTTATTCAGGAGACAGTAGTACTTTTTATATTGGGTCTGATAATTGGATCACCCGATTTTCTTTAGGTCAGCCAGTTGGTTCTTCGTCATCAAACAACCCTTTTGGTGCAGGCGCAGCTGCCTGTATTGGGGCGGCAAACGTTTTTAGATGTGTGTTTCAAGATCAACTCCAGTATGGTGCCGTGGATCAGGATTTTTCTCTTTCTTTATTGGATTTCAGCCTATCATCAAATAGTAATGAACTATTCATACAATCGTTACACCTTGATGAAGTTGTATTAGTTGGTCTTGGAGCAATAGGTAATGGAGTTGTCTGGGCGCTTCAAAAGACGCCAGGCATTACAGGCGATCTTGTAATTATAGATGATGAATGTGTTGCTTTATCTAATCTTCAGAGATACGTTTTGACAGATCAGGATAGCATAAACATTTCTAAAGCGACAATTATAAAAAACTACTTGAATGAATCGAAACTTTCTGTATTACCGGAAGTTGTAAAATGGAGCAGCTATGTATCGGGACGAAAAAATTGGCAAATCGAAACCGTTTTGACCTGTGTAGATAGTGCCGAAGACCGAATTGTAATTCAAGGTGCGTTACCTAAAACGATTTTTAATGCATGGACACAACGTGAAAATCTTGGAGTATCACGTCATTTGAGCTTTAATCAGACTCCTTGCCTCTGTTGCCTTTATTATCCAACTCAGATTAAAAAAAGCCGTTCACAAGAAATAGCAGATAATCTGAATATCTCAGGGTATGAAAATGTTATTAGGGAATACCTTGCAAACAACCTGCCGCTGGATGAAAAACTCATTCAACTCGTTTCTTCAGCTAATGAAATAAGTGGAATTGAATTGCGCCCTTTTTTAGGGTCCTCCGTAAATATTTTTTACTCAGAAGTAGTCTGTGGCGGAATCCTAATGAAACTAAAAGGTCCGGCGAATGAAGAAGTGAGGCAAGGCATTGATGTCCCGTTAGCATTTGAATCTGCCTTAGCCGGGCTCTTGTTAGCGGCTGAACTTTTTAAGAACAAATTGGGATATATCCCTCAAGATCCAAGTGCTTCAATTCAAATTAATTTACTTAGACCCTTAACTCCTTATTTAAACGTTCCGGAAGTAAAAATGACATCTTGTATTTGTAACGATCATATATTTCAGGATATCTACGCTAAAAAATGGGGATTTTAATTATTTGAACTTTCCATGTAGCTTAAGCAAAAGAGCTTTTCGACCAAGTAAAACTATTCGGCCAGCCCGTCGGCAAAGTTATCTCCTACACACTTTCGTCGGGCAAGGCCACACCCTTCGGGTTGCGACGAAAAAAACCTCCACTCTCACTCTATAGCCCGGCCATTTCGGTTCGAGTAGTATTTTTTTCTGCAACCCTTGCCCTCCTCCCATACGCTTCATTTTGGTTGCCTATCGGCTGACCGGTAAGCGGCGAAGCCGAATTCTAACAATTATTTTTCATCAGTAAATGCACGTACTATGGTTATCATCGGACGACTCACCAAAGATGCAGTGGTCAACCACCTGAAGGATGAGCGCAAGGTCGCTCACTTCACCGTTGCCATCAATGACTTCTACAAACCAAAAGGCCAGGAGCAGGGTGTTACGGTCACCAACTACTACTCCTGCTCCTATTGGATTAACCCTCCACTCGCTGAGAAGCTCAAGAAAGGCGCACTTGTTGAACTGTCTGGTCGTATAGGGGTCAATGCCTATACGAACATGCAGGGAGAGGCAAAGGCATCATTGACCTTTCATGTCAATGACATCAAGATTCACCAGTTCAGTAGAGCATCCGTACCACCAGCGGAGGCAAAGGAAACAGCGACCGCAGACGATCTCCCGTTCTGACATTTCAAATCAATAAGGGAGCCACGGCTCCCTTATGTTTTTGTCCTAAAGCCAGAAAAGCTACTGCCGTATGTACGGCAGTAGCTTGTAACGAGAGATGCAAGAAAGCATGAACCTGCTGCATAATTCCCTCCCTTATAAATGACCACATTCCTTGAAATAATTTCTACAGGAGATCATGAAGCGATGGATAAACAACGTGATTCAGGGAGATTGCCTGGAGGTAATGAAGCGATTCCCCGATAAGAGTATTGATATGATCCTCTGCGATCTTCCCTATGGCACCACAATGAACCCGTGGGATAGGGTGATTGACCTTGATAAGCTATGGGAGCACTATAAACGGATTATTAAGGATAACGGGGTGATTGCTCTTACTGCCCAGGGCATTTTTACGGCACAACTCATTCTTAGCAACCCGAAATGGTTTAAGTACAAAATCGTGTGGATTAAATCACGGGCCACCAACTACCTCAACGCACAGAGACAGCCCCTGCGAAAGCACGAGGACATTTGTATCTTCTACAAAAAGCAACCCTCATACCACCCTCAAATGAGTAACGGCCTTGCGTATGTACGAAAGCGAAAACCACAACTTACCGGGAGCTATGGAAACTATACCCCCATTGATTCAACCTATACCGGCGGACGTTATCCAACCGATATCTTTTTCTATGACGATCATGATCCGGAAGATTACGTGTACTGTAAAACGGCAGAATCAGAAGGGCCCACCTATCACCCCAGTCAAAAGCCGGTTGAGTTAGGCCGGTATTTGATTCGAACTTTTTCCAGACCCGGCGATATTATTCTGGATAATGCGTGCGGCTCAGGGAGCTTTTTGGTTGCAGCAGTAATAGAAGGGAGACGCTTTATCGGAATAGAAAAGAATGAAGGTGCATTTCAAAATAAAATCACCCCGGTTGATTTTATAACAATTGCACGGAACCGAATTCGCCAGGCTAGAAACGCAGACAAGACATAATATACTATTCTGTAGATGATCCTTTCTCCCCTACAAACCATTGTTCTTTGTTTTTGAACAAAACATTGAAAGTAGTTAATGAGCCATAGCAGCGGGTGATATATTGTTGCAGGTTCACTTTTTCCTCGTCACTGAGCTTTTTATGGCTGTTGATATTCTGTTCCAGTACACGGAGTCGGTCCCGCAACATGACTATTTTATGAAAGAAATCGTCAATAGGAATTTCTTTTGGTTTTAATGATTTATCAAACGGCTGCATGATTAATGTTCCTTTGGCCCATTTTTCTCCTAAAGGAACACTTTCGGTAATCCCTCCCCAGAGCCGGAGTATCTTTAAAAGTGACCTCTCCACTTCAGCATGGGTTTCGATCTCTTCAGTCACGTTTTCCGGGATGATTTCTTCCAGTTTGGTATCTGTTTTATCAATTTCTTTTACCCCATGGTTAATGAACGAAATGAGGTATGTTGCGAATTTAATTCCAACGATGACACCAGGGCCATACTGTGCATGTTGAAGCCGGGTCCCGATACCCAGTTTTTCCTGTTCCATACCGTTTAATTTTTTCTCAAACATAGCCGATAATTTTCTCAATTGCACGGATGGTTTCGGCTACTGGTAACCGTTGATTGGTTTCCCAAATACACACTGTACTCCTGTCGGTGTGCACCAGGCTGGCAAACTGTTCCTGAGATAGTCCATGCTGATGCCGGTATGTTTTGATCCTGCCTCCCAGAGTCTTTGTCTCATGAGGAAAGGGATCGTATCCGAGGAACCTGATGATTTTTGGATAGTGCCGAGCAAATGGTTTCCAAATTCCCGTCTCCCACGCCCGAAGGGTCTCCCGGTCAACATTGAGTATGGCTAAAACGTCTTTTATAAGCAAGGACCGTTCTAATCGTGCCTTTTTGAGGTGATGCCCAATGTGTTGCAGTTCTTTGGGGTATGGTCTCTTGTCAGGAAGAGGAATGATCTTAGTGAGGGTGGAAAAAGGCACTGCATGATGTATGCTGCAGGCGGGTGCCGATACCAAGAGTCGTTTGTTCCATAGCGGGACTGTTTATTACTGCAATATATTAAAAAAGCTGCCCGTGATCTTACCGGGCATTCGCCAAAAAGAAAGGGCAGTCTTTAAGACTGCCCTTTCTTCGTATTCAGTAATTGCTGAATAGAATTATTCAACAAACATTTTCCTGGTCAATATGCCACTTTGGGTTTGTAGCCTGATAATATATAACTGGCGGCTGAGCCCATCTGAACTGATGCTGACCTGGTGGGTGCCGGCCTCGCCCAGTTTATCTGTCAGCAGTTTTACTTCACGTCCGGCAATGTCCACCACACTTAGCCGTACTTTCTGCGCAACCGGCAGGTCGAATCGTATAGTGGAGGTCCCTTTGAACGGATTGGGATAATTCTGGAACAGTGAAACCTGTCCTTTCCCGGAAATGGTGGCGGTCACGACGGATGAGATCTTCGACCTGCCATCAAAATCTTTCTGGTTAAGGCGATAGTAATATGTACCGGGCGCTAAACTTCTGTCGGTATAACTATAGTTCTTAATAGAGGTACTCTCGCCGGCACCATTTACAAAACCGAGAGTGTACCAATCGGCCCCGTTATTGCTGCGCTGTACTTCAAAGCCTTTGTTGTTGTTTTCTGATGATGTTTTCCAGCTAACAGCTACATCTTTATTACTTGTTACCGCTTTCAGGTCAGAAAGGGTAACAGGTAAAGGAAAGGTAGGGGTGAACCGTACATCCACCCAGTAATTGGCCGCATTGAACGTGCTGCCGGGAAATACCGGGGCATTGGTATAGTCATAAATACCATTGGAAGGATTCGTGCCGTCACAGTTGCAGATAGCGATCAGGGGATTGGTGCCTACGTTGGTGGTAAAATAGTTACCGGTAACGGCATAATAGCCGTCATCACTATAATAAGAAGCGACATAGGTATTACCCGGCGATACGGTGATTGGCGTGGTAAAGGCCTGCTCCTTCCAGCCGCCGGCTCCTGTTTCACCGGTAAAAGTTACCTGCCCGAGTAAGGTGCCGTTGCTGAGCCAGAGACTGCCTACATGGCCGCCCTGGTCAGTATTACCTTTATAAAAACGGATTGCGCTTATGGTCCCGATCTGTGTAACGCGGAATTTTACGCCTGCTTCTATACCGACAGTGCCGCCATTGTCATTGCTGTTGGCCGATCCGGATCCGGGCGCCGGAGGGCTACCGGTAAAGTTGATTGTATAACTTTGACTGAAAGAAGGTAACGCTGAAATACATAAAATGGCAAAGAGGAAAAAGCTGAAAAAGCTCAAAGGGTAGAGTTTTCGTTTCATACCGACAGATTTAATTAAATAAAACAATACGAGTCTTCAAAGAGTATTTTGTTGCTCTGTTTTTCAGAAGGAGATTGGATGCCTTGTTATTCAGGCATCGGGTGTGCATGGAATAAACACAGACTGGCGGCAAAAATATTCAGAATTATCCGTCTGGTCAAGGATTTGAAAAAGATAATTTAAACGGTGCTATGCCGGCTGATCATGGCTTTACGTATTACTTACTCGTCTTCACGTTTGAATCCGGGCATGGGTAATGGGGGAAGACCAACAAGATAACGCCGGTAAGAATCTTTTATATATTGTTGAAAATCGTAGTCGCTGGTAAGCAGGGTGAACTCGTATGGAGGACGGTAAATGACCATGAAGCTGTCCAGTTCGTTACCGGTTAACGAGGTTAACCGCCGGACCAATGCCTTATTGAAACGGTGATCCACTGCTTTGTCCTGTTCCTGCTGCAGCAGTCGCTGCTGAAAAGCCAGCATATTCCTGTTTCGCTTGAACCGGAACATATTGATGATCTCATTCAGGTCAAAACCTACACCCATGTTGGTAACACTGGAGCTGAGTCTGGGTTTCTGGTATTCGAACACTTTGGCATAATCCTTCCTGTTCTGGGCGGAGTCTTCCTTATAATTCCGCTGCCTGATCTTTACTTCCTTCAATACCGTCACATTTATTTGCAGCGAAATATCAAAGCCAAAAGGGTTGGCGATCTTCAGCACCGGGAACTTGACGGTAGGCTTATTCAAATAGCTGAACCAGATAGAGTCCTTTTCGGTCACTTCTACTTCGTAATAACCATTCGCATCGGTCACGGTTCCTTTGCCTGAAGTGGATAAAACTGTAACTAATTCAATGGCATAATTACGGGAACTGTCATATACATGTCCTTTTATTTTGAACCATTGTGCTGAAGAGGACACTGCCCCTGCAAGCATAATAAATAGCAGTATTGGGATAAACCGGGATAACAATGCGTTTGTATTGGCGGCAAGTAACGAAAGAAAATGCAAATTGTTCTATAAAGTCAGGAATGTCAGATGGTCATATAAGTCATAAGGATCAAACGGAACCTATTTGACTTCTCTGACTAATTTTTCGATCACTTTTGGAAAATGCTCATGTTCCAGCTGATGAATACGCCGGGCCAGCGAATCGGGAGTATCGTCGGATAAAACAGGACAGGTTGCCTGGAAAATGATATCTCCATTATCATATTGCTCATCCACATAATGGATCGTAATACCGCTTTCTTTCTCTCCGGCTGCAAGAACAGCAGCATGAACATTGTTGCCGTACATGCCTTTGCCACCATATTTTGGCAATAAAGCCGGATGAATATTAATGATCCGGCGGGGAAAGGCTCTTACCAGCGTATCTGGTATTTTCCATAGAAAACCTGCCAGTACAATGAAGTCAATTTGTTTTTCTTTGAGTTCATTCACGTAAGCATTCCCCCTGAAAAATTTTTCTTTTTCGATAAACATGACCGGTATGTCTTCTTTTTCCGCAATAGATAATACGCCGGCGCCGGGTTTATTACAAATAATAAGAGAGACTTCTGCACTGGCCCCCTCTCCTTTGGAGAGGGAAGGGGAGAGGTTTCTGAAATGATCAATGATCTTTTGGGCATTGGAACCTGCACCGGAAGCGAAAATAGCAATATGTTTCACCGGCTAAAGATAACCGGAAACCGTAAAGTGAGTAACTTACCCGTATGAAAAATATTTGGCTGTTCTTATTATCTGTTGGTGTATCACTTGCCACTGCGTCACAAGAAGCTCCCTGCAGCAGTATCATTGCTCCGTCTATACCCGAAACGACACGCAAAGAATATGAATTGAAACGGGCGTCAGCGAAAGAACAATTTGAAAAGAATACTGCGAATGCAGACGCCATGCTATGGTATGGAAGACGTACAGCATACACCGGCCGGTATATGGAAGCCATATCGGTTTTTTCAAATGGTATTGCCCTGCATCCGGATGATGCCCGCTTCTACCGTCACAGGGGGCATCGGTATATTACGGTTCGCTGTTTTGATAAAGCCATTGCCGACCTGGAGGAAGCTGCCCGTTTGGTAAAAGGCCAGCCGGACGAAACAGAGCCCGATGGTTTGCCCAATGCAAAAAATATCCCGACCAGTACTCTGCAATCGAATATATGGTACCACCTCGGGCTGGCGTATTATAGTAAAGGAGAATATGCAAAAGCCGCTAACGCATACCGCCAATGTCTTAAAGTGTCCACCAATAACGATATGTATGTGGCAACGGCCAACTGGTATCATATTACCCTGCTTCGTCTCGGCAAAAAGAAAAAGGCGAAACAATTGCTTGATAGTGTTGACCCGTCAAAAGAGCTGATCGAGAATAAAGAGTATTTGGATATACTCATGCTGTATAAACGGGAGGCTGATTTCGCCGATCCTCTTCTGCTATTGGAAGAAAATAATACACTCCGGTCTTCTACGTATGGCTATGGAGTAGCTATGTATTGTTTGCTGAAGCAGGGAGGGGTTCAAAATGCCCGTAAAGTGCTGGAAAAAATAGTGTCAGGGAATCAATGGGCCAGTTTCGGATTTATAGCCGCCGAAGCAGAGTTAGCAAAAATGAAGTAAACAACTCACCGGGCTAATCTGATCTTTTTTTCAGACTTCAGACCTCTGACCTCCGGCCCCTGGTCTGACTATCCCCATCCTTCTTCCCATTTTCTTTAAATAACCGGTGAAAAACCGGAATTGCCCGAAGAAAACGCTGACCAGCAGAACAGCTACCGGCCACAGAACGGTAACCATTATTATATACACCACTATCCAGAGCCATCTTTGTTCAATATTGAGCAGGTTCATGAGTTTTTTTCCGGCATAGCCTGTCAGGCTGCCACCGATGGCGAAAGTGCAAAGGATCAGCAACACCTGTATCCCGCTGACCTTCCATTTTTTTTGTAACCGTTCAAACATGTTGTTGAGATATAAGTCACCTTTTCTGCGAAATGACCGGCTTTTTTGTTTAAGCCGGGCAAAAGTCAGTAAAAAACCATCAACCTGCGGGCGCATTTTCACATTTACCAATAAAAACAGAAAGCATTACTGAACCATGACAAATGAAATTAAGGCATCATAAAAAACTTCTATAAATCTGCTGAAATGCAGGCTGGTAGCGGGTTAAAAAATTTTAAGGACTGTTGGCGTTTTGTTAAGTTCCTTACTTATTTTTGCAGCCAATCGAAGGTTTTATCCACATTTTTTCAGATCAACAGCGTCTATGATCCCCTGTAAACCAATAACTCAGAAGCTAACGCTACTATTATTTTCACTCACTGTTTTTTCCGGGATTCAAACATATGCACAGGATGGCCAAACATTGTTTCAAAGCAAATGTGCCGCCTGTCATAACGTGTTCAAAGATCTTACCGGACCTGCGTTAGGAGGATTGGAAACAAGAGGCCCCTGGGCTGACCGCCAAGAACTATATAAATGGGTAAGAAACCCGGAAGGCTATATGAAAGCTGATGAGTACACACAGGGACTCAAGGCTAAGTACAATTCTATTATGACGGCTTTTCCTGCATTGAAAGATGAGGAAATTGATGCGATCGTTACCTATATTGATACAGAGTTTAAAAAACCAAAAGACGAAGGTCAGAAAACAAATGGAGAGACGGCAACATCCTCTAACCAAAACGCAGTCATCTTCGGTGTTATCTCCCTTATTCTCGCCATCATCGCCCTGATATTGATGCAGGTGAACAGCAACCTGAAGAAAATGTCGGATGATGCAGAAGGCGTTATGCGCCCTGAGCCGGTTCCTTTCTATCGCAATAAGGTCTATATCGCTATGCTGGCGATCGTGTTCTTTGTAGTCGGCGGTTACTATGTTACCAAAGGAGCTATCGGCCTGCAGCGCCAGACCGATTACCAGCCGGAGCAACCTATTTATTACTCTCATAAAGTACATGCCGGCATCAACCAGATCAACTGCTTATACTGTCATGGCAATGCCTGGGAAAGCAAACATGCGGCCATCCCATCGGTGAACGTATGTATGAATTGCCACAAGGCGATCAACGAATACACAAAAGGACCCAAACTATACAAAGAGAACGGGGAAGAAGTGAACGGAACGGCAGAGATCCAGAAATTGTATGCGTATGCCGGTTTCGACCCCAAGAATGCCAATGCATGGGACCCATCAAAAGCAAAACCCATCGAATGGGTGAAGATCCACAACCTGCCTGACCATGTTTACTTCAACCATAGCCAGCACGTAAGAGCTGGCAAAGTACAATGTCAGACCTGCCACGGCGAGATCACCGCCATGGATGAGGTAAAACAGTTCTCTGAACTCAGCATGGGCTGGTGTGTCAACTGTCACCGCGAAACAAAAGTTGACTTCAACTACGATGGCAAAAAAGGCAACAAATTCTATAGCATTTACGAGAAATTCCACAATGATATCAAGTCCGGCAAAATGGACAGTGTGACCGTAAAAGATATCGGCGGATTAGAATGCCAGAAATGTCACTACTAAACCCCCCGGCCCCTGAAGGGGAGCAAGGGAGGTCGTTATTTGTATAAACTTGAAATATTTTTTAATCACCTCTAAGTGCAGAATGACAGATCGCAGTGAAATAGCTGGCAAACTTAGAGTCTAAATGTCCGCCGCGGCGGATTTAGGGTATATGAGTCAAAAAAAGTACTGGCAAAGTTTCGCAGAGGTTAATGACCCGGAAAATTTTCAAAAGAAGACGCAGGATGAGTTTCGTGAGGAATTGCCTTTTGAAGATGTGGACAGCAAAGGTCTGCTGGATGCCAAAGCCCCCCGCAGGGATTTTTTGAAATACCTTGGTTTCAGTACGGCCGCTGCTACACTGGCCGCCAGCTGTAAAACCCCCGTACGCAAAGCGGTTCCGTTTGCCAATAAGCCTGAGAATATTATTCCCGGCGAAGCAAAATACTATGCCACTACGTATGTGCAGGATGGAGATGTGATACCGGTGCTGGCCAAAGTAAGAGATGGCCGCCCGATCAAGATAGAAGGCAATGATATGGCTGCCTACACCCATGGAGGTACTACAGCCCGTGCCCAGGCTTCTGTTCTTGATCTGTATGATACGCACCGCAATCGCTTCCCGACCAGGAAGGTGGGCGATAAACATGAAGAAAGCACGTATGAATTCTTAGATAAAACCATTGGTGAAGCATTGGCTGGTCTTGGCGGCAAACCGGTTGTTCTTCTTTCCAGCACCATTGTTTCTCCTTCCACAAAAGATATTATTGCCAAATTCCCGAATCTGAAGCATGTGCAGTACGATGCTGTTTCTTACAGCGGTATGCTGCTGGCCAATGAAGCCAGCGGGTTTGGCAGAAAGATCCCTTCTTACAACTTCGGAGAAGCCAAAGTGATCGTCAGCCTTGGTGCTGATTTCTTAGGAACATGGCTGAACTCTGTAGAAAACGCTGATGGGTACACAAAGGGCCGCAAGATCAATGAGAAGAATGTTGAGATGAGCAAACACTACCAGTTTGAATCTTATCTCAGCACCACCGGCGCCAGTGCCGACGAACGGTTTACACATAAACCCTCTGAAACAAGTGCCGTTGCTCTTGCGTTACTGGCAGCGTTGGATGGATCGGTTACGGCGCCTGCCATCGCAGATGCAAAACTGAAAGCAGGGATTACCAAAGTAGCGGCTGACCTGAAAGCCAATAGCGTTAAAGCACTCGTAGTATCCGGCAGCAATGATGTGAATGTACAGGTGCTGGTCAATGCGATCAATAATGCGGTTGGCGCTTATGGCAGTACTATAGACTGGAGCAGGCCCGTGAACTACCGGCAGGGTATTGATAAGGATATGGCCGACCTGGTGACAGAAATGGAAGCAGGCGGGGTTGGTGCTTTATTTATCTATGGAGCAAATCCGGCGTACAATTATCATGATGCACCTAAATTCATAGCGGCTTTGGCCAAAGTGAAAGTATCTGTTTCATTCAACGAAAGAATGGATGAGACCACTGAGTTGTGTGCTTATAATCTTCCGACACATCACTATCTTGAAAGCTGGGGCGATGCTGAACCGAAAGCGGGTATCTCTTCTTTTATTCAGCCAACTATCTATCCTTTATTTAAAACACGTCCCTACCAGACCTCATTGTTGAAATGGAGTGGTAACAATACGGATTACGATACTTATTTAAAAACATACTGGGCAGGCATACTCGGCTCTGAAGATGCGTACACCAAAGCGCTGCAGGATGGTATTGTTGAAACGCCTGCCGCCGCTTCCGCTGTTGCTTTCAATGCAGGTGCCGTAGCAGGTGCAGCATCAGCAACTGCAGCTAAAAAAGGCGGAAAAACAGAAGTGGTATTGTACCAGAAAACTTCTATCGGTACTGGTACCGGCGCTACCAATCCCTGGTTACAGGAATTACCTGATCCCATCTCCAAAGCTACCTGGGACAACTATGCTATGATCTCCATGGCAAAAGCTAATGAACTGGGCGTAAAGCTGGATATGGACTACGAATATTATCCGCAGAAACCGGTATTTGAATTTGCCGTGGGTAATGATAAAGTTGAATTGCCTGTATTAGTGATCCCCGGTATGAATGCGGATACAGTAGCTATTGCTGTGGGCTATGGCCGCGGTGAAAAGTTAGGTAAGACCGCTGCTGGTGTGGGACAGAACGTCTATCCTTTTTCTTCCTTCAACGGAACAACAGTTGACTACTTCGCAGATATAACGATCACAGACAAGAATCGCAAACATAAGATAGCCCAGACACAGATACATAACTCTTACGAAGACCGTAAGGAAGTGATCAGGGAAACGACACTGGCAACTTTCAAAAAGGATCCCAACGTTATCCCGGATTATCGCCAGAAACTGGTGGATGACTACGCTAAAAAGACCAGTGATTTTCATAAAGAAGCTACTCTGTACCCCGATCCGGCAACACGCCATAATGAGATCAAGTGGGGCATGAGCGTTGATATGAATGCCTGTTACGGTTGCGGGGCTTGTATCGTGGCCTGCAATGCTGAGAACAACGTACCGGTAGTAGGTAAGAGAGAGGTGCTGCGTTATCACGATATGCACTGGCTGCGTATTGACCGCTACTTTGTATCAGGTGAGAACCCTGACGATCTGAAAGGTGTGGTGTTTCAGCCGATGATGTGCCAGCACTGTGATAATGCTCCTTGTGAGAACGTTTGCCCGGTAGCGGCTACCAACCACAGCACAGAAGGCATCAACCAGATGGCGTATAACCGTTGTATCGGTACAAGATATTGCGCTAATAACTGCCCTTTCAAAGTACGTCGTTTCAACTGGGCGGATTATACCGGTGCAGATAGCTTTGCCAATAACCAGGATCAGCAACTGGTAGGGAAACTGGATGATGTGATCTTCCAGATGAACGATGAGCTGACAAGAATGGTATTGAACCCCGATGTAACAGTTCGTTCAAGAGGTGTGATGGAAAAATGCAGCTTCTGCGTGCAACGTACACAGGCAGCTAAACTGACAGCCAAGAAAGAAAACCGTATGCTGGCTGATGGCGATGTTAAAACAGCCTGCCAGCAGGCCTGTTCAGCCGGCGCTATCGTGTTCGGCAATGCTCACGACAAAGAAAGTAAGGTAAGCAAAGTACGTGAGGATAATAAACAACGCAGCTATTATGTACTGGAGCAACTGCACGTATTGCCGAATGTGACCTACCTGGCCAAAGTGAGAAATACCGACGAGATCATTGAAGAGAAAGGGCATCACGGTGGTAATGAGAAACATGACGCAGCTGTTCCGGCAGCAGAGAAAAAGGAAGAAGCGCAACATTAAAAAGGCTGCGAGCCGTTGATCCGCCAGTTGGCGGACACGAGCTTAAAAGCATAGTAAAGGATAATAAAAGGTTAGTCACGGGCTCGTAGCTCGCAGCTAATAGCTAAAAGCTAAATACATTATGGGATTACTCAGATACGAATCACAGGTAAGGCCGCCGCTGGTAGAAGGTAACAAAGATTATCACCAGGTGACGGAAGATATTTGCCGCCCGGTAGAAGCCACACCTTCCAAACTCTGGTGGGTAGGATTTCTTATTTCCGTAGGCTTGCTGATATTCGGTATTGTGTCCGTGACGATGGAGGTGATATACGGTACAGGCCAGTGGAACCTGAATAAAACGATAGGCTGGGGATGGGATATCACCAACTTCGTATGGTGGGTAGGTATTGGTCACGCCGGTACGCTGATTTCTGCGATCCTGTTGCTTTTCCGCCAGGGCTGGAGAACGGGTGTGAACCGTGCTGCTGAAGCGATGACGATCTTTGCGGTGATGTGTGCGGGACAATTCCCGATCTGGCACATGGGTCGTGTGTGGGATGCTTTCTTTGTACTTCCTTATCCGAATAGCCGCGGTCCTTTATGGGTAAACTTTAACTCACCGCTGTTATGGGACGTGTTTGCGATCTCCACTTATTTTACAGTCTCCCTATTGTTCTGGTATTCCGGTCTGCTACCTGACCTTGCCACCTTGCGTGACAGGGCCAAACTGAAATGGAGAAAAATGTTTTATGGTATAGCTGCATTTGGGTGGACAGGAAGCACCAAACACTGGCAAAGGCATGAGGCATTATCACTGGTTTTGGCCGGTCTTAGCACGCCGCTGGTATTGTCAGTGCATACGATCGTATCCTTTGACTTCGCTACTTCAGTCGTTCCGGGATGGCATACCACCATCTTCCCCCCATACTTCGTGGCTGGTGCGATCTTCTCCGGATTTGCGATGGTGCAAACTCTTTTGGTCGTAACAAGAAAAGTACTGGCGCTGGAAGAATATATTACGCTTGAACATATCGAAGTGATGAATAAGGTAATAGTCCTGACGGGTTCGATCGTGGGTATCGCTTATCTCACCGAATTGTTCATGGCCTGGTATTCTGCCGTATCATATGAACAGTTTGCTTTCTTTGAAAACAGGCTTAACCTGAATAGTCCCTATGGCTGGAGTTACTGGATCATGATGGGATGTAACGTATTGTCGCCACAGATATTCTGGGTCAAAAAAATGAGAAGGAACCTGGTGCTGACATTCTTCATGTCAATATTGATCAATATCGGTATGTGGTTCGAACGTTTTGTGATCATCGTTACTTCTGTATATCGGGATTATCTGCCATCTGCCTGGAGTACTTATTATACTCCTACCATATGGGAGGTTGGCTTCTACATGGGAACATTCGGGTTGTTCTTTACCTGTTATTTCCTGTTTTCTAAATTCTTCCCGGTTATTGCCTTGGCGGAGATCAAACATATTCTGAAGAAAAATGGCGAGAACTTTAAAGATAATATGGATGAGGTGGAAGAAGAGTCAACAGAAGAATTTGGAGAGAAACACGGACATGACCACGGAGCATAGAAAAGAAGATTAGCTATCAGCATTGTTTTGGAATAGCTATGAATGATAAAATTGATTTAAACGATAAAGCTAGCAGCTATAAGCTAGCAGCTAAAAGCTTAAAAAATGGCTGTAAAAAAATTTGTAGTCGGCAATTTTGATGATGAAGCAGTGCTTTTTCCTGCAGTGAAAAAAGTACGCCGGGCAGGATATAAGATCCATGATGTATTTACCCCCTTCCCTATTCACGGGCTG
>JAEUVJ010000030.1 GCA_016787085.1 Chitinophagaceae bacterium
GTCTTACGAATTAACCAGGTCCGTACCCATGACAAATGAAGTCCACGAATTTTACATGTTCAGCGGGCAGGACGAAGACGCTTTTAATTCAGAAAATGGCAGCACCTGCTTTCCCCTTTACACCTGTGCCGGCCAGGTAATAGCTACACTGACTTCCGCGGTACAGGGAGGCGGACATACCCTCATCAATGATGTGTATGCCGATCTGTATGTATGCACGCATAAGGAAACGCTGACAGAAATACTTACCCGTCTCTGCAGCGCCGTTATGATGATCAGCGCCGGTAGTATCATTCATATATCTGCCAAATCCATTGGTAACATTACCCTGATACATTTTAAAGGAGATCATGTGCTGTTCAGCAGGGAATTGACCCATAGGCTGCAACAAACAGAAGCCCTGGTGGAAAGACTGGGCGGTTGTATTACCGTCAGCAATAGCCGCCAATACGGAATTGACCTGGCTTTTACTTTTGTCAATCATTAATAAGGAACCCCATTTTCTTCCTTTCTGATACGAACCCGCGCAAAACCATATTGCTGTCAACACTCACATTATTCACTGGCTCTATGGTGGCTTTATCCATGCCTTAAAGGGGGCTTTGCCTGCCTTTAAGCTGCCCGGCAGAAGCGGTTAAAACGGCTGAATTGTACAAAGCCGAATGATCTTTCCATTGACGGCTTAAGCGGCATAAACGGCCAGTTGATTTTCAGCCGTATCACCTGTTATCTATTCTTGTATTGCAATTGCACATCATGCCAGCATCAAGCTAGCTGAGGCAAACATGATGAAAAGGTTTGTACAGGATGTACCTCTTAAACATGCTGATCATTTCAACTTAACAAACAAGAAAATGGCAAAGCAAAAAGGAATCATTCCCTTGCAGGGAACGATCGGCAATATCACGTTCTTCAAATCGAAGGACGGCTATATGGCCAGAGAAAAGGGAAGTTTAGATGCGCAACGTATTGCCAATGACCCGGCCTTTCAGCGCACCCGTGAGAACGGAGCTGAGTTTGGCAGAGCAGGCAAAGCGGGGAAGGTGTTGCGTAATGCGCTTCGTGCATTGCTGCAGAACAGCAGCGACAGCCGGATGATCGCCCGGCTGACCAAGGAAATGGTAAAGGTGATACAGGCAGATGCCGTAAACCCAAGAGGGATGCGGAATGTGATTGAGGGAGAAGCGGAACTGCTTACCGGTTTTGAGTTCAATGCGAACAGCAAACTCGGGACTACACTGTATGCACCTTTCACTGCTACGATCAACCGTGTAACCGGCGAGCTGACGGTAAACCTTGCGGCCTTTATACCTGCCAACATGGTAGCGGCTCCTTCCGGGGCTACGCATTTCAAGATCACTTCTGCGGGAGCGGAAATTGATTTTGAAAATGAAACGTACACGGCACAGATGAACAGTACTGCAGAATTGCCGTGGAATGCGACAGCGACCGCTGTCATCAACCTGGTGAATGCGGTGACTACTAACAGTACAAAGCCTTTGTTTCTCATTGCCGGGATCGAGTTTTTCCAGCAGGTGAACGGGGCGATGTATTCGCTGAAGAACGGAGCGTTCAATGCGCTGGCTATTGTGAGTGTAAGCGGAGAGTAAGCCTCTCCGTATCTCCCCCGGAAGGGGGAGATTTTTTCATCATCTTTAAATTATGAGGTTATGAATGGAAGTGCCCAGACAAAGACCACTACTCTTGGAGGTACAGCGACGATACTGATGGCAAATATCAACAGCGGAGATGTTGTGAAAACGATGGTGCTGGCTGCGATAGGAGCTGCGGTGAGTTTTGGGATGTCGCATGTGTTGAAGTGGGTGGTGAAACGATGGAGGCCCCCTAAATCCCCCTGAGGGGGACTTGTTCGAACCCCGCCGGAAGGCGGGGTTTTTTTAGACCTCACCCCAACCCTCTCCAAAGGAGAGGGAGTATTGATGATCCCGTACTAAATGTGAACAGGTTGCTTTGCTTCGCTGTGCTCGCAATGAAGTCTTCGCTGCCTGCTGCGTTCCTCGTAGCGCAATGACGACAGCGAGTGGTCAATGGTGAGTGGTGAGTAGTGAGTGGGTTGCTCCCCCTTCACTTTGTTCAGGGTTGCAATGACGGTAACATTAAGCTATCAGAGGAAGTCTTTTACGTAATCTTCTTCGAGGCCGTAGAAGAAACAGAATTCTTTGACGGTGACAAACTGCTGTTTTGATTTGCCGAGGGCTTTACGGATGCGGTCAATGATGGAACGGGCGGTACGGCTGCTGCGGCCGGTGATATTCTCCACATCCTTCGGGTATATTACAATGCGGGTCGGTATCTTCCTGGAGGCAGCCGGCATAGGGTAAGGCCTGCGGTTAACAGATTTGGTGATTGAAACAGTCTGAATTTTCAATACCAAATTAAAAACGGGTCATAAGAAAGCCATTGACAGATGTCAATTATTTCCGGCGGCTGCGGATACGGCTTAATGTCTCCACTGAAATACCGAGGTAAGATGCAATGTATTTAGCCTGAACCCTCAGGATCAGTTCCGGGAAATTCTTTATCATCAGATTGTACCTGTCGGCTGCGCTTTTCATACGTATAAATGTCAATCGCTGCTCGCTCAGGAGGTAGGATTTGGTGGTGATGACCCGGCTGATGATATTGAACTCTGGAAAGTGATTGTATATATACTGCAACTCATCATAGCAGATAAAGTATAACAGCGATGGTTCCAATGCCTGTATATACTCATAGCTTTCCCGCTGGAGGAAAAAGCTAGAGGCGGATACGATGATGTCGCCTTCCTTCAGGAATTTGGAACATACTTCCTGTCCACCTTCCATGTAATAGCAACGCAGTAAACCTTTCCGGATAAAATAAATATGACGGCTGACATGACCCGCCTCCAGGATGAATTCTTTTTTGTGTACGGTACGGGATTTCAGTTTTTCGTTCAGGTACTGCTGCAGGGAAGGGGAGAGGGAATGAATATTGTTTAACACCAACAACAATTCCTTCATGGTATAAAGTTCGGCAAGAGGTTCGTCCAATACTATCCTATTACTATTGAAAACGGGAATAAAAGGATGGAAATCGGTTATTGCCACAGGAGGATACAATCGTCAAAAAAGGGCAAATGTGAGACCAGGCGAGTAAGCTATTAAAAAATTTGCTACCTTTTATATCTAAAACTTTATCTATGGCAACCAAAAGAACCACCCACCGAAGCAGCAGCGGCAAAAAACTTTATGCGGTACGTGATGCCAAAGGCCGATTTGTTGATATTCAAACGTACGAAAGAGCACACCGGGCCGATCTGCGAAAGAAGAATACCAAAAACGATAAGAAGAAATAGGCTAGCTGGAAAAAGCAAAGATTAAACGATATATGCTTTTGCAGGCCAACTGTTATTATAGCGCTGCGCAGCTAAGATTTCGTTTTATTTTGATAGTACACCGCATGGCGCCAATTAATAATTTTGAAAGTTTTTTTCGCAATTCCATTCAGTCAAAAGTTTGTTTTGAATTATACAAGCCTGTCTTCTGATGGAAGGCAAAGAACATGAATCAGTAAATGCCAGTAAGATAATCTATTACTTTGTCTGAGTAAGCGATATCAACATATCATCTGTGGTCTAATTTGAACACAATAACGGCGCCGGTGGATATCAATCACAAAATCATGCTGACTGGAAATGCGCATCAGCAGGAAATAATCATATTATTATTTGTTATTCTCTATTCAATTTTTATAGCAGCGATAAATAAGAGACCAGGTTCTATAAGTATTATAGCCCGGTAACACTAAGAGTAAACCATGTAACCGTCATTTGACGGTGGGCAATTTCCAATATAAACCTTGATATTTGTCAAGGCAATTCAGCCGACTATTCTATGAAATAATCAACAGGATAAGGGCTTATTGGGCCGGTCTTATCCTTATTTACCTATTCTGCCTAACTTATTTATCTGATCATTTGTAAATAAAGGGCAACCTATCAAAAGGTTGCTGGTTGAACCTATTAATTCTATGCCTGATTTTTTATACGTGAAGTACCAGGGAAAGCATTGCCGTATCTTTTTAACGGAATTACAGTATCTCGAAGCTGAAAAAAGGTATGTACGGTTAGTTACTGAAAATAAGACATTCCTGATCGAAAGCTCCCTGTATAAGATTGAAAGTCTTTTGCCATCTGACCAATTTTGCCGGATACATAAATCGTATATCATTTCCCTGCAACATGCCGGACAGTTTGACGCAAATACGGTAACGGTTGCCAACAGGCCGCTACCAATCGGCAGACATTACCGCAGCATTCTGGAATCAAAAGTACTGGTTATAAACAGCCGGTTGTCGCTAACCGGGAAAGAGATCAATGACCTTTTCAATCCGCCGGCTGAGGACTAGAATCAGTATTTTTACTAAATCTCAAATGTCGTTCGTTACATTGTTTTGGTCGTTTGTTACACCAAATCGGTCGTTTGTTACATTTCTCCGGTTGATCATAAAAAGGTATTTCATTTCCCCATTACCTTGCCTTTTCTAAACCACTCCTTTGACTACTGCGAAAATTCTCCTCCTTATCTTCGTCCTCCATACAGGAACACTCACTTTTTCCCAGTCAACAATAGATTCATTGTTCGGCAAGCTTGATCCGCAGAAGTGGACGGCCGCTATCGAAAAGAAATCAGACCAGCTTGCCGAAAAGATCATTGCCAAATCAGAAAAGACCTTGTCCAGGCTGCAGCGGCAGGAAGAGAAGCTGTATAAGCGAATGCTGAAAACAAAAGACTCGCTACAAGCCAAAGCATCATTGGAAGAAGCCAGGACAAAATATCAGGCGCTCCGGAATAATCTGAGGAACCCGGCAATAGCAAACAGCGCCGGTCAATACATTCCAAAAATAGATACACTTTCCACTGCACTGAAGTTCCTTGACCAGCATGGCATGACCGGAAACATTAAGAATGTACTCGCCAAAACAGAGTTGCTGAAGGACAAGTTCCAGCAGGCCGAAGAAATCAAACGATTCATCCGGGAACGAAAGCAACAACTCAATGAGCAATTAAATCAATTAGGCCTTACCAGGCAATTAAAGCATTTCAACAAGGAACTGTATTACTACTCTCAGCAAATAAATGAATACAAAGAACTGCTGAAAGATTCTAAGAAAGCTGAACGAAAGGCTCTTGAACTACTAAGCAAAACGAATCTGTTCAAAGATTTTATGCGGAAGAACAGCATGTTAGCTTCTCTGTTCAGAATCCCCAGTGATCCCAATGACCCTGCTGCACAAGCCAACCTTGCCGGTTTGCAGACAAGGGCACAAGTGAATAATCTCATTCAGCAACAGATTGCTGCGGGTGGCCCCAGTGCACAGGCGCAGTTCCGGCAAAATATACAGGAGGCACAGGGCAAGCTGAATGAGCTAAAAGATAAAGTACTGAAACATGGCGGTGGAAGTAGCGATGCGGAGATGCCTGAAGGTTTTAAGCCTAATAATCAAAAGACAAAAAATTTCTGGCAGCGATTAGAGTATGGTACCAATGTGCAGACACAAAAGGCGACCAATTTCTTCCCTGTAACAAGCGACATAGGGCTGTCAATTGGATATAAACTGAATGACAAAAGCATTATCGGTGTCGGGGCCAGTTATAAAATGGGATTGGGTACCGGTTGGAACAACCTTCAGTTAACTAACCAGGGTGTTGGGCTCAGGAGTTTTATTGATTGGAAGATAAAGGGCAGCTTCTGGATCAGCGGGGGGTATGAGCAGAATTTTAGAACGGCGTTCAGTGATTTTGATCAGTTAAGAAACTTCAGTTCGTGGCAAACGAGTGGTTTGATTGGATTAAGCAAGGTGGTATCACTCAAGACAAAGTTTTTTAAGAAAACGAAGGTGCAGTTGCTGTGGGATTTTTTGAGTTATGAGCAGGTGCCGAGGACGCAGCCGGTGGTATTTCGTATAGGATACAATTTTTAATATGTTCTTATGATGAAAAAGAGTTTCATTTTATTAAGCGGGATGATCTCGTTTATTGCAGCGTTTGGTCAGAGTGGGGAAGCTCCGAATTATGCTAATTCGGCCTTACTTCCCCCGGGATCGGCACAGGCCAGCAAGTTGGGAAGTGACATCAATATTTTTACCGGGCAACCCAATCTGTCTGTTCCGATATACAGCTATAAGAGTAACAGCGGGCTTTCCTTAAATATTTCATTGGACTATACAGGAGGCGGAGGTATCCAGGTCAGTGAAAGCCCTTCTTATACAGGACTGGGATGGTACCTGAGTTCAGGCGGTGTTATTACCCGTACCGTAAAAGGAATGCCGGATGATATGGCGACTTATGGCTTCCTGTATGCAGGGGCAATTCCAGCCGACTTCAGGAGCAACGGAAGCAAATATTATTATGACAGCCTGGATTCACAGCAGGATGTGTTCAGTTTTAATTTTCCGGGCCATTCGGGTAGGTTTTTCATTGGTAAGAACGGGCAGATTGCAGTAGCGCCTTTGGCCAAAATCAAGGTCATCCCTTCTTACCATACCGATCAAACGCTTAAATCGTTTCGGGTGGTCACGGAAGATGGAGTAAAGTATGATTTCGATTTTAAAGAGTCCACCAATATTGATATTTATAATCCCTATACTTATACACATGCTCCTTTCGGCTACTATAATGTATCTCATGGAACTGCATGGTATCTGTCAAGGATTGTTTCAGCGTTTAATACGGACACAATAAAATTCAGCTACGAAACGAGATCGGTGAATTACACATGGCAGGCTCCGCAAGTAACTTTTGTGAATAATGCCAATGGCTCCAGGAAGACACCGGTGTTTAATGTCGGGGGGACAAGCAGTAATTTATATAAACCATTGGCCGTTGAATTCCCGGATAAAACGACAGTGTCGTTTATCTATAGTAATGATTACCTGTATGACGATGAAGATTATGCTTTGGCTAAAATAAAGATCAGTGATACTGCTTTCCGGTTTGGGTATAATCTGAATTATCAGGTGAGTTATGTCTCTGGGCATGATAATGTTCGCTCCGGATCCTATCCGGTCTACGACTCGACAAGACTTTTATTAAAGTCCATCACGCCATATACTAAGCGACAGGTATCTGAAAGCTATTACTTTGACTATAATTATCCCTTGTTCCCAAGGTTAGGGGCTTACGATGATACCATTCACAACCAGAAAGATCATTGGGGGTTTATGAATAGCAGACCCAATGGGGATACATCCATACCCCAGGTAAACGGTTATTCCTGGGGCGCTAACCGGAATCCGGCAGGTTCCGCAATCGCCAACTCCCTTTACAGGGTCTATCTTCCAACCGGTGGTTATACCACTTACCAGTACGAGTTAAACACACATTACCCCTATATCAAACAGAACAATTCTGTTACGATAGCTCCGGCTACCAATTCACAAAATACCGTTTCATTCAACCAGGTGTATAATCCGAAACACCAACTGATATTTCTTTTGGACAAATCCGTATCAAGGACAGGCAGTGCCCCCATCAGCGGATCAGGCAGCCTGAATGTATATATTAAAAATACCAGCGGAACGGTCACGTACCGGTCAACAGCGATTTCGCTTTATGACCTGTTTTACCAGGGTATAAAAACATGGACATTCAATCTTCCTGACGGGAGCTACCGGCTGGAAACATCGCTTGCAGGTGGGACATCAATCACAGGAAGTTTCCCTGTTGACATCAAATGGGAAAATAAAGCGACTGACACGACGCAACTGTATAATTATTCCGGGGGTATCCGGATCAAATCCATTTCACGGTACGCAGATATTAATGACGAGTACGAAGCTTCATTTGAGGAATACAACTATGTTACCGAAAACGGCCGCAGTTCCGGTTTTCTCGGAGATATTCCGCTTTATGATTATCCTTACCGGGAGGTTGTAATTACAGGTACATGGCCTTTTCAGCAAACTACCACTACCGATTATACCGTCGTCACTAGCCAACCTGTTGCTCCCATGGATTACACACAGGGAAGCCCAGTTGGTTACAACAGGGTGGAAGTTTCCACAAAATCCACAGCAGGAAATCTGGGGAAAACAGTATATGAGTTTACCGGGTTAGCCGATGTTAACAGCAATGTATTTACGGTTGCTTTTCCGTACATACCATATGATCTCCGGCATTGGGGAATCGGAATGCCCAAACGAATCTCCGTATATGATAGTTCCGGAATATTGGTACAGCGTACAGTGAATACTTACCAGTATGACAGTATCGAATACAATAACGACAATTTCAAATCCTTGAAATTAGGTCATTCACAGACTACTTATCATGGCGACCCGAATAGTGGCTCTACGCCTAAAACAAAAACCTTTATCGGCGAAAATTTTTACCCCGGCAACGGCAGGGCTTATCTGACATACACTACAGACAGTCTTTTTCAAAGTAATGGAACGATCAATGCCCGGTGGCAACAGATGGAGTATGATACCAACTACAATGTCACCAAAGTAATTACCAGCTATGACCGTACCCGCGGGTTACAAGCGGAACAGCGCATGTATTATCCGTACAACTATACCGTAGGCGGTACAGTGGGAAAATTAAGGGATAGCGCTATTATCACCATTCCGGTAGCCACTGAAACCTGGATCACGGGTGATGGCAACCCAAGAATAACCGGCGGCGCTGTCACTACCTATAAGCAGATTGCTTCAGGGTCTATAAAGCCCGACAGCATTTATTCATTTGAGTCCAATAAACCCGTGGCGCAGGCTACTATTACTGTATTTGACCCGGCAAAGCTGAACCGTAACCCCACTTACTTTAAAGCGCAGAACCATTTTGTCAGCTATGACGCTAAAGGCAATCTTTCGGAAGCTAAAAACATAGTAACAGGGCAAAGCAGTTCGGTAATTACCGATTATGACCAGCAATACGTGATTGCCAAAGTGTCCAATGCAGCACAGGCGGACATTGCCTATACCAGTTTTGAATCGGCCGGTACGGGCAACTGGACGGTGAATAGTACTTCAAGGGACCTGACAGATAAAATGACAGGAAAGAAAAGCTATAATCTTTCCAGCGGCACTATTACCAAATCCGGGCTTTCATCCGGCAAGCAATACCTGCTTACTGTGTGGGCCAAATCAACCGCTTCAGCGATTGTCAATTCTAATCCTTTGAGTAACCCTGTTGCTTCGCAACAGGGATGGAATCTTTTTTCGGTGAACCTGGCGGGCATTACTTCTGTCACCGTAAGCGGCAGCGGCCTGGTAGATGAACTCAGGTTGCATCCCAAAGATGCCAATATGGTGACCAACACTTACGATCCGCTGATCGGCATTACGAGCACCACAGATGCCAATAATACAGTTGCCTATACCGAATATGATTTTATGAATCGTCCTATGCTGATCAGGGACAAAGACAGGAATATCGTGAAGCGCTTTCAATATACTGATTCTGCCATGCTGATCAACATTGATCCTGATTGGGAGTTTCAGGGGGTTTTTTGCAGAACACATACTTCCATTCCTCTTTCTGATTCACTGTTTATAGATACCAATCCGAATAGCGATTCGTATGGCCAGGGTCTGCTTATTCAGCTACCCGGTTATGATTGTAGCTGCCCCGGAGCGTCGGCACCGCAATATAAACTGGTTAATGGTGTTTGTGAGCTTGGCGTATGGTCAGTCGTGTCTTCGGTAAAGATCAATAAAACGACATGGCAATGTACCTGGCGTTATTGCTTTAGCGACGGCTCTTTTAGTATGTATAGTGAAACGACTACAGGATCCAGTAGTTGTACCATAACATGTACTATGTTATAAAAAAATGAAATCGTATGAATATTTTTTCAGTCATCCTTGCTGTGTTAATAAATACCAGTTTCTATACCCTGCAGTTCCAGGATATTGATGACAATATTGTTTCCATGAACCAGTTTGCCGGTAAAAAGATCTTACTGGTCAATATCGCTACCGGCAGCGCCAGGGTAAACCAGTTATCAGGGTTGCAGCAACTGCACCAGCAATATGGGGATAGTGTGGTAGTGATCGGTTTCCCGAGCAACAGCTTTAGTCATGAGCCGCTAAGTAATGCGGAGATCAAACAATACTGCCAGTCCAATTATGGTGTGACTTTTCTATTGGCTTCGAAGAATCCTATTGCTGGTATTGTGGCACAACCTGTATATCACTGGCTGACCAACAGCAGCGAGAACGGGGCTATGAACGATCCTGTAAAATCAGATTTTCAAAAATTCCTGATCAGCAAAGAAGGTGAACTGATAGGTGTATTCTCGCCTTCGCTTGATCCGATGTGCATGGAAATCCAAAATGCGATTGAAAATAATTAAATACATCCTGAACCTTAGGTTATGAGAAGATATAAGTTTGTATTTGCTGTATTGTTTCTCCTTGCTGCCGCCATTAAGGCGGATGCACAGGTATCTTACGAGGATGACAGCAGTTATAATTTTAACTGGACATTTTACCAGTTCTACAATCCGCAAAAGGCCAAAAACTACCAGCGGGTGCTGACCCCTTTTAAGCCCACGCAGGATACGGCCGATGTGGTGCTGTCTGCCTTGCCGGAGAATGTGAATGTGGTCACGCAGTATTTCGACTGGTGGGGACGGCCGCTGCAGCAGGTGATGAAACAGGCATCGCCGTCAAAAAAAGATTATGTCGCCCCGGCTGTGTATGACAAGTACGGCAGGGTGACCCGGCAATACCTGCCCTATGTACAACAGACCGCCAACACCGATGACGGCAAATACAAACAAACAGTGCTGGCGCATGATTCAGCATTCTACCGTTCCCTTTTTCCATTGGAAGATACCTTTTACAGCCTTGTGAAGTTTGATGCTTCACCATTGCAGCGGGTATTGAAAGCAACAGCAGAAGGCGATAACTGGACGGGCAAGGGTATTGGCAAGACCATGAGCCAGCGGGCAAACACGGTAAGTGATAGCGTGAGGCTTTGGGTGATTGATATCAGCAGCGAAGATGATGTGCCTTCCACTTCCACAGCTTACCAGGCGGGCAGCCTGCTGGCGGAAGAAGTAACTGATGAAAGAGGCGTGAAGACCATTGCTTATAAAAATGAATCGGGGCAACTGGTGCTCACCAAACAGCAGTTAAGCAATACACCGGCTACGGGACATGCCGGTTGGCTCTGCACGTACTATATCTATGATGAAATGAATGCACTGCGGATGGTGATACCTCCTAAAGCAGTGGAAGCGCTGCTCGCTGTCAACTGGAATCTTGCGGGTAACTCTGATATACGCACCGGCTTGTGTTATGCCTATTATTACGACAGTAAGGGGCGGCCGATCATGAAATACATACCCGGCAAAGGGAAAAGTTATATCGCTTATGACCTGCTGGGCAGAGTGGTGATGACACAGGACCCTAACCTGCGTCAAACAAACCAATGGGCATTTGTGAAGTATGATGGCCAAAGCCGGCCTGTAACATCAGGCCTGATTACTTCTGCATTGATAAAAGACAGCATCATTGCGCAGGCCTCCCGCAGCAGTGACTACCCGGCGCTGAGTGGCACTTATACCATTACTTCAGAAAGTTATTATGACGATTACACCTGGACCAGCGGCACCCCGCTGAACAGTACATTGGTGACCACACATATCAACAGCACTAACTTTTATACCACTTACAATGCTTTCCCGGAGTATGCGCAGCAGGTGACAGAAAGTAAAAGAATAAGAGGAGCAGTGACCGGCAGCAAAAAGATCATACTCGGTACTTCTAATTACTTATACTCGCTGATGCTCTATGATGACAGGGGCCGGGCCATACAGGTAAAGGAAACCAACTATACCAGCGGCACGGATGTGCAAACCATGCAGTACAGTTTTGCAGGGGCCATATTGCGTACTCACCTGGCGCACCAGAAATCCGGAGCCAATGCGCAAACGCATACGCTGCTTACCAAACTGACCTATGACCATGCAGGACGAGTAACGTATGTGATAAAGAATATAGATGGCAAAGGCGACAAGACGATTCTGAAGAATGTGTACAACGAACTTGGGCAATTGCAGACAAAGCGCCTCGGTGTTACCCCCGGCGGAACGGAGACTTCTTTAGAAGACCTGGTGTATGAATACAGTATCAGGGGCAAGCTTCTTGGCGTGAACCGTGATTTTGTAAAAGATGTCAATACCACCAACTGGTTTGGCTATGAATTAGGATACGAAAACCCCAATACAATCATCAGCGGGCAAAGCTATGCCAACCCGCAGGTGAACGGCAATATTGCCGGAGTAACCTGGAAAAGCAAAGGCGACAGTGAGAAAAGAAAATATGATTACACGTATGACAATGCCAACCGGCTTGTAAGCGCCGACTTCAATCAGTATTCCGGTGGCAGCTTTAATAAATCAGCCGGTATAGATTTTAGTGTCGGCAACCTGGCCTATGATGCCAACAGCAATATACTGACCATGGCGCAAAAGGCGCTGAAGCTGAACAGTTCTTCCTGGATTGACCAGATGAAGTATTCCTACTTTGCCAATAGCAACCAGTTGCAGCAAGTGTACGATACTGCCAATGACAACAGCAGCCGTCTCGGCGATTTTAAATATGATGCAAGCGGTAAAACGGCAACGGATTACAGCTATGATATGAACGGCAGCGTAGTCACCGACCAGAATAAGAAGATCAGCGCCATTATTTACAATTATCTCAACCTGCCCGACAGCATACGCATCAGCGGCAAAGGCACTGTTAAATACGTGTATGATGCTGCGGGAGTAAAGATTAAAAAGATTACGGTTGACAGTACAGCCAGCCCGGTAAAGGTTTCCTCTACACTATACCTGGCCGGTGGTGTATATGAAAATGATACGTTACAGTTTGTAGGACATGAACAAGGCCGGATACGCCGGAAGGATACCAGCTTTGTGTATGACTACTTTGTCCGGGATCATTTAGGCAATGTGCGGATGGTGCTCACGCAGGAGCAGCAAACCGATGCCTACCCCGTTGCTTCTTTGGAGACCGCTAACCTGAACAGCGAAAAAACATTTTACGGCGGCCTCGATACAGGCAGGGTGAATAAGAATACCGTGTCGGGCTATCCGAATGATACTTATACCAATCCCAATGATTTTATACAGAAGCTGAGCGGCAACGGCGCAAAGATGGGAGCGAACATGCTGCTGAAAGTAATGTCTGGCGATAAGTTCAGTATACGGGTGAATAGCTGGTGGAGCAGCGGTACTACACCCGGCACCCCGGTAAGCCCGCTGACAGATATATTGATGGCGCTGAACAGCGGCGTGGCGGCTGTTAGCGGCGGAAAAGCTACGGCTACAGAACTCAGCAGCGGAAATATTCTGAACCCTGCTGCAACGAATTTTTTAACGGACCAGACTTACAATAGCAGCCGCCCTAAGGCGTTTATCAACTGGATATTGTTTGATGAGCAATTTAAATACGTAAGCGGCAGCAGTGGTTTTGAACAGGTAGGAAGCTCAGGTAGCTTTACGGAGCATATAAGAACAGAACTCCCTGTAGGCAAGAATGGATATTTGTATATTTATACCAGTAATGAGACACCGGATATAGACGTGTTCTTTGACAATCTGCAGGTGACGCACATACGTGGGCCACTAATTGAAGAAACGCATTACGGGCCGTGGGGAAATACATTAGTGGGCATAAGCAGTAAAGCTATCGGCAAGCCCGATAATAGGTTTGAATATAACAGCAAGGAAAAACAGGAAAAAGAATTTACCGATGGCAGTGGGTTAAACTGGTATGACTACGGCGCCCGCATGTACGACCAGCAATTAGGCCGCTGGCATGTGGTTGACCCCTTAGCCGAAGTAAGCAGGAGATGGACGCCGTATAATTATGCTTATAATAACCCGATACGGTTTATTGACCCAGATGGAATGAAGTCTAAATCTTTTGCAGAAGGTAATGATAAAGCTGCAATACCGGGAGTGTTTGGAAAAGATCTTGGTGGCCATAGTTATTGGGAAAATCAATGGGAGGAATTGCTTACAAATGCATTCATGAGTGCATTTTTTCAGGTAATATTTGAACAAGTGTCGAATGATGCAGGAGGAGGTGGTGGTTCAGAAGATAAGTCTATATTTTATGATCTTACAGAAAACCAATCCGAAGCTCCCAATAGTGGTCAGAAAGGAGCTTGGGAGATAAAGAATAAATGGAATAATGAGTATATTCAAAAATACCAAGAATTTACAAGAAACTTTGGCTCATCTGAGTTTCATAACCCTACAAAAGATTATGATTGCGGGGACTATGGATTTGAGTTGTTGATAAATTTTGCAAGTGAGAATAATCTTCCCTTAAGGTTCAAGTACTACGATAAAGGCGAATTAAAGATATTGGATGCAAGTAGTAGTAAATTCACTTCAAAAGAGGATTTCCTGGCGCAGGCTAAAAAAGATTTGGGTGCGATACATATAATTGATAACTCAATAAAGATATCAATTTCAAATACGAAATCTGGTGATTTATTAATGACCAAATATGATAATAACCCCAGTGCAACCGGACATACAAGGATTGTTTACTATAATACAAAACAAAAAAACGGGGATTATCTATTGCAGTGGCTTCAGGCTACACTACCCCAAGGGCCGATTCAAGGTTATCAGGAATATTTTAGCAAATTGAAAGATAAATTGTATGAAAAATCTCCTCGGAGATGGAATTTTAACTTCTTTAATCAATAAATATATGCGATTAATAGTCATTTCTCTTTTTTTAGCTTTAAGCTTTACAAGTGCAGACGCACAAAGGATAGAAATTGGTGGGACAAAATTTAGAGTTGTATCTCTTGACCCAAATTCAAGACGAATTTTTGTTTGTTATGATTATCTATTCCCTAGTGAAGCACCTCATTCCGATTCGACCATTCAAATGAATCTTAGATTAATTAAAGATACTTTGCAAAGTTATGTTCGTTGCTTATTTGAATTGGAGAGTATTTCATTTTTTAAGTCAAGTGCATATTCAAGATACGGCCCGCCTGTAGATTTGGATGAAAATAAAGAATGGGGTAAACAATATTTAGCTGAGTATAATATTGCAAAGGGTGAATACATAAGGTTTCCTGCTTTGAAAAAAAGAAAAAAAATACAGGAAGGTAATGATTAATGTTTTGCAGCTGTTTTAAAAGCTGCAAGTTTCGGATCTGCTTCACAGAAGCTGTCTGAATTTCTTTCTTAGCTATCAGCAGCGGAAATATTCTGAACCCTGCTGCAACTAATTTTTTAACGGACCAGACTTACAATAGCAGCCGCCCGAAAGCGTTTATCAACTGGATACTATTTGATGAGCAATTTAAATACGTAAGTGGCAGCAGCGGGTTTGAACAGGTAGGAAGCTCAGGTAATTTTACGGAGCATATACGAACAGAACTCCCTGTAGGCAGGAATGGTTATTTGTATATTTATGTGAGTAATGAGACGCCGGATATAAACGTGTTCTTTGACAATTTGCAGGTAACGCATATCAGGGGCCCGTTGATTGAAGAGACGCATTACGGGCCCTGGGGAAATACGTTGGTGGGTATTAGCAGCAAAGCTATCGGCAAGCTTGATAACAAATACGAGTATAATAGTAAAGAGAAACAAGAAAAAGAATTTACCGATGGCAGCGGACTGAACTGGTATGACTACGGAGCCAGAATGTATGACCAGCAATTAGGCCGCTGGCATGTTGTTGATCCTTTAGCAGAAGTAAGCCGGAGATGGACGCCGTATAACTATGCGTACAATAACCCGATACGGTTTATTGATCCGGATGGGATGAAACCGCAGGCATTGCCGGAGGAGAGAGGAAAAAATAGAGACATGGTAAGTAATGCAATGCGTTACAGACAAGACTGGAGCAGGGAAGAAGCAATAATGGGCACTGCGGCGACTAAGTATTTTTGGGAACCATATCTGAATCAGTTTGGTTTGACAATGAGTGATATTGGTGGAGGCGGGGGTGGGGGCGGTGGGCCACAGAATGAGAATGTGGCTGACATAATTGCAAGCCTAGATGCTGCTTTCTTTGGATATTTTACAACGAAGGATGAAGTGGCGTTTTATTGGGCATACAGGCAAGCCTTATTGAATGGGGGGAAATACGAAGTTTCCTCATACATCTATTCTTTCGGAAATGAAGAAGACGGAACACTTAGATTCTGGTTCACTACACCGCTGGAGGACGGGGATGGGGTAAAAACAGAGTCACCAGGTCCTTTTTATGATCCACAATCTGGAGATGAGCTAAACCCGTTACTTAATGCTCTCGTTCCTGAAGGAGCAGTTGTAGTTGGCCATATTCATTCTCATCCAAAAGGGTACGAAGATACCTTTAGTTCGATGGGCCAAGGAGAGTATGGTGATGAATCCAAAATGATTAGAGACGCAATGACATACTATGTTCTTGGTGGATCTGGTACTCTTGTAGTAAGAAGAATGAGCGACGAAATGCCATACCAGAACATGGATAAAACTTTAAAAATTGCCAATGGATTTTATAATGAAAACGTGCAGTGTAAAGATATTCAGATCGTGTCTAACTTCATAGGCATTCCTTGGCCTTGTCAAAAAAGTAAATAAGCATATGAAGATCCATTACTTGGTGTTTATCTGTCTACTTGGTTTAGCTTGTAGTCAAAATGAGCCTAACAGTATAATAGAAATTGAGGGGCGAAAAATTGATACCGATACGATTCGTTATCTTCCTGTTGACGAAGTGTATGGAAAGCAGGATATTGGAGTAAATGCCATTCTCGGGATTGATTCTTTAAAGCGAGATAGTAATTTAGTTGAATTTCGTATTATTAGGTATAATTTTAATCCGGAACTTATACAGTTCTTCACTATCAAAAAGCGAAGCGGCAGGTGGTCGGGGTATGCAGTAACTATTAAGTCTGAGTATAATTACAGCAGATCTAATCATCGATATGTTCCTGAGTTGCATCTTCAGGAGACACCAAGGTCAGGGTGGGATAGTTTGGGCCGACAAATCCTCGGTCTTCAAATATTGGAAATTGGCAAGACATTGCCTGTTTATGCAAAACAATCTATGGATATGGGTGGTGTAACAGTTGAATATAATGTTTTCGGTACTTCCTTTGGGCGTTTTTCCGTGGAAGGTCTTGAGACACAAAAAAGTCCAGGTGGCATCAGAATGAATATAATACTTAATGTTATAGAAAAGGAATTAGGATTTAGAATCTATTCCCCTGTTGTAATTAGTGTTACAAACTAATAAGAAAATTTAAAACTTTAGGGTTGTTATGCTTCGTTTGCAACGAAGCATCAAACTCGAAGAGTTTGCCTTTTTGTTTTGTTGGTTGTATTTTTTGTAAGAAGTCGGTAGTTGCAAACTACCTCCGCCGCCTGCGGCTGGCGTTGCCAGCCTTGGCCCTCTCGCCAATACGATCGAACAGCGTATCGATGACGGTGAAAAGCAATTAAAAACTTCCGGAAAAAGGCTGATAAAGATCGCCGTGAAAGCTTTTCTGTGGGGAGCCGGTATGTTCTTATTCCTTTTTGTGATGCTGGGTGATGTGGTTCTTTTGGCGATCAGCTGGGGCAGTATCAAGGTATCTTTCTGGAAAATAGTGCTGTGGTATTTTTTAGCTGATGCCGGGATACTTGGACTGATCGGTATCGCCAGTTCAGTCCTTCATTCTATTTCGTGGTCATTTACCGTACTCAACAGGACCACCAGCGGAAAGGCACTGGCTACGTTTGGTTTGTATCTAGCACTAACGGGAGTGATCGGTGAAGTTTACCAGCTATTGTGCCTTGTGCTGCTTTAGGACAGGGATGCAAAGCAGTTGACGCTTAGTAAATGCCGTGTCCAGCTTGCACACTTACCCCTTTGCACGGAGACACGGCAAGGAAGTAAGCGAGTAGATTATTGTCTATTAGTTTGAATTGTAAATTCAAGATTATAACCATGAAACTTGTGGCTTGGCCATATATCTTTAGCAAGCGAGACCGTCTTTTTCTCAATTTCTATGGATATGTTTTTCCCTTTCAAAATTGCGTCCTTAATATTTTTTGGCATAGCCTCATTGAATGCCGCTACAAATAGTACCTCAGCATACTCTAAAAAGAGTATATGTGATTTTTTGGCTTTGTCAGGAAAAAAAACATTTGCCTTAAGGAGTAGTTTAGAAGCGATCTCTTGACTCCCTCTCACAAAATAAATAAGGTTGCTTGAAAAGGCTGTATCATCCAAATTCAAAGTTTTTGAAGCCGCTTGCCACTCCTGCTGATACAATGGTCGATAATAATCCGTATTCAACCCTTTATCGCTTAGAAATTCCTTTGCCATATAGGGGGACCATCCCAATTCGAAAGGAACCTTTTTGGGGTTCTGCTCCGCCTTTTTTGATTGTTTCAATAACGTTAATGTTCTCCTTATATCCCGCCTGGTTATAATGTGACTAGAGATTACGATATGTTTCCATCGTAAAAGGTTTTTTTTGTTGAATGGGAAATTAATCAGTGCTTGACGCTTGGCGTATCGGAGCAACTTCTTGTTTTTAATCTTGAATTTGAGGGCACTAAAAACAGTTTCCATGTTGACGATCAAAGAAAGAAAATAGACAAACGGAAGGAATAAGAACGTCAATACGGGTGAGATTAGGAACTCAGAAAGAGTGCCTTTTGTTGCAAAAGATGAAAACTCGTGAGTGACCTTATAAATTGCATACCCGATCAAAACGAAGCCTGTTAATGCAAGTAGATTATTCAGGAATGAGGCAGCCGACTTTAGGTTAACATCTGATTTCCCAACCACAACCATTAAAGTTATTAAAACGACAACTGGTATGACAATCAGTTCAACGGCTAAACTGAACGTATAAAACCCGATCAGAAACTCAAGAACAGTCGTGATCGTAAATATTTTGACTACAGTATCCCTTATATAGTTGGTTTTCTTGTCGTCAGTTATATCATTTAGGCTTATTAGCCCGACCGTTAACAACCATATAGTTGTGTTCTTAAGTTGAGTGATGTCCCATAGGTTTAAGCGATAAAGACCATATACAACTATCGATGTATATAAAAGGATCGCCAAATAAAGGAGAGAAAGCTTCCAGGCAAAAACTGATTTTACGAGGGCTGGTATGTGTTTTCTTAGCGATGGCCTATAGCTCACATACCCAACAAATACAACTATCCATATGCCAAGGGCAATTTCTCTGTTATTGAAAATTTCACTCATGGGGAGTAAATTTTGGCGCCAAAATATTTTCTTCCCCAAACCATTGTTCCGCATTCTCTATAACCGGGGCACCGGGGTTGTAGAAGAAAACGCCCAAACTCTCCATTATGTTTGTAATGGAAACGATTCTGACCTGGAAAAGTAAATGCCTTCTCCGGTTTGCATACATGCCCCATTGCTCAGAGACATAGCAAAGAAGTAATGGTGCTATCCCCATTTTCTTAACCTTTTATTCATTTCAGCTGTCAACTCTTTATTGTTCTGATATATCATATTGGAAGCGATCATTGCTTTGAGTTTGATTATTGCATCCTGCTTTAAGAGCTGCCCTGCTTCCACCAGCTGATCCAATATCCAGAGCATACCGTGGTATTCAATTGACCTGATCTTTGCGTTATGTCTTACTGCTTTGTCACTGCTTAAAACCATTGCATCCTGCTTTATTGCCAGGAAGAGAACTGTCCTGTCGCTAAGCGACAAAGAGGACGGGAATTTTTCGGCAGCTATCAGATGATTCTCTGCTTCGGATATGTTATGCACTGTAAGTTTGCCGTCAATTATATAACTTCCCAATTCATTTTTTTGTGCAGGATTGAGTTCATTGAATACATTGAGCGAAGTATGTACATCTATGTGAAGGGTAAAAAAAGATAGGGCCAGTTCCAGTTCAAGGAGATCAATAAATATGCAGGCATCGGTAATGGCAATTTTCACAGAAAAAGGTTTGAACAGAAAAAGGAGGTCTGTTCAAATTTAATGCACTTTCATAAAAGAATCCCGGAAATCTGCGACTGACTGGTCATTCAAAGCAGCCGCCTTACCGATACTGATGATCTCTTCTGCGAGGGCACGGAACAGTAACTGGTGAAAACGATTGGCCTTTTCTTCCCCCAGGTAATTATATTCTTCGGGTTCGTTCACCTTCCAGCCCATCTGGTTAAGGAAAAAGAAGAATTGTTTACAGAAGCTATCAGTAATAATGCCGATATCCTTTGCCCTCATTACGATAGCCTGTATAGAAATGCCGTATTGTTTTTTCAGGAGACCCAGTTCCTGGATCAATATCTTGTTGCGCACTTTTCCCAGCTCATTAACAGCGGCTTTAGATGGCAGGAGCACCGCCGCGGCAAACTGGTGACAAAACTTTTCTCTTTGTTTCAGTGAATGATCAGCCAGGGCCGGCAGCAATAAATGGCACAGTTCATGAAAAACGGTGAACCGAATCCTGTCGGGTGATTTGACCTTATCTATATTGACCGCAATGACCGGAATGTTTCCGTTCACCCAGGACTGCATCCCATCAAAGCTATCCCCTGCGTTGATCTGGATTACTTTAATGTGCCTGTCTTCGAGCAATTCCACGGCGTTGAATACCGGATCAATGCCGAGTTTCCAATGACGACGAAGTTCTTCAGCCGCTTTTTCGATATCCTCAAACGAAGCAATGGCGCCCACATCCTTTAACGGATTGTCGAAACGGGTCTGGATTCCGAGGATCTGTTCCAATTCGATATAGCGGGCGAGGTAATCCCTTACCTGCTCAATGATCCTGTTTTCTTCTTTGGCCGGGAGTTTCTGGAGTTTGCGAAATTCGATCTCTCCAAATTCGATCTTAGTTACACGGGTGAAGAAATCGGGCCTAACGTTAAGAGCAGCAGCGAGGGTAATGAGTCTATCACTATCGGGAATGATCTCGCCTTTTTCGTATTTGTGCAATGCCTGCCGGGAAATTTTATTTTCCATTCTTTCTGCCAAATCCTGAAGTGAAAGACCATTTAAGATCCGGGCTGAACGGAGACGTTCTGCAAAGACGGGTTGCATACGCGGGTTTTAGGTTAGATGGTTATCTGGTTTCGTGGTTGACAAAATTAGGCCTGTTTTCCACAATAATACCTATTTTGTCATCAACTTATTAACAAATTAGAATTTTACTATTGTAAATCAGTGATTTGAAAAACTGTTAGAAATTAATTGTTGTCATTATTGGTTTACAATGTATGTAAATAATAATCATTTTGTAAATTAGCAGAAACATTATCTTATATGACCAACCCGAAGAAGTTAAAAGTGATATACTGCCGGACGCAGGGGTATTGTCATCTCTGCGAACGTAAACTAAGTTTCATAAATTATGGGATAAGAGGGGCAAAGGGCGCCTGGCATATCGAGCATTCAGTAGCGAAGGCCAGAGGCGGGACCAATCATGGCAATAATCTTTATGCCGCCTGCATATCGTGCAATCTTGAAAAGGGAACAACAGGGAGCCGAAGCATTCGCAGGCGAAACGGGGTAAGCAGGGCTCCTTACAGCCGGAAGAAATGTGAGCGAATAAGACGTGATAACAGTTTTGCGGGGATGCTTGCCGGGGGTATTGCCGGTGCGGCATTCGGTCCGGGCGGTGTGATCGCCGGGGCCATTATAGGCGGAGTTTGCGGTAGGGTGAACTCACCAACCCGATAAATATTTATTCACTATAAAATTATAGAACATGGGAAAAAATCAACATGTAGTGCCGGATAAAAACGGCGGATGGAATGTAAAGGGCGCCGGTAATTCAAAAAGCACTGCGCATACAGAAACCAAAAAGGAAGCGGAGAAAATTGCCAGAGAAATAGCCAAAAACCAGGAAAGCGAAGTAGTGATACATGGCAAGGATGGCAAAATACAGGATAAGGACAGCTATGGGAATGATCCTCATCCACCCAAAGACACCCGGCATTAAAAAATGACCCTACCTATGGAAACAAAAAGTTTCAAAATATTATCTATAGATGGTGGAGGAATCAGAGGATTAATTCCTGCTAAACTTCTTTCTGAACTTGAAAAAGAATTGAAAGCTAATGATTCTGAGTTCCGACTTCATACTCAATTTGATCTTATCTGTGGTACCTCAACAGGTGCTATTTTAGCAATCGGTATTGCCTTAGGAATTCCTACCATAGACCTAGTACACTTTTACAAGAATCATGCTAGTGATATATTTCCCCAATCGTATCTTAAGGTGATGCCTCGCAGTGCCCGGGCATTTATTACAAGTATCTATACAAATAGAACATTGCGGGAAAAGCTAAAGGAAATATATACAAAGGCCAATGGCGGTACTATTCCTTTAATAAATGATTTGAAAACGAAGGTGTGCATCCCGACTTTTAATGGTAATGACGGCGAAATTAATGTTCTAAAAACCAGGCATCGTGAGGATTACGCCAGAGATTACAGACTACCGGCACACGAGGTTGCTTTATCAAGCGCTTCTGCACCCCTTTATTTTCCTCCAAACTCATTCACATATGTGAATGAGTTTGGAAGTGGTGCAAACCTTAATATGGTAGATGGAGGAATATTTGCAAATAACCCCGCATTTATCGGCATTTTGGAAGCGACGGAGAAACTCAATATAGAGTTTTCTGACATAAAAATCTTATCACTTGGTACTGGAAAAGGTAAGCATATAATTAAAAGAACATGGTTGCCTAAGAATTTTTGGTATTGGTTCGTTCCGAAACCAAGGCTTTTGGAAATTATTCTCGATAGCCAATCTCAAATTACCGATCAATATATCGCCTTTTTACAACGAACAATCAGCAAAAGGCAAAAATCATTTGATTATCTAAGAATACAGTATGAGTTTGATAAAGATGCAATAGCATTAAATGCTTCAGGGAATCAAAGTCTTCAACGCCTCGAAGCTATTGCAGATGAGTTATCCAAAAAAAATATTTATAAAATAAAAAATTTTTTAAATCAATAACTATGGCAGACTGTCACAATTTGTTTCAGGAATATAATAAAGAAATATCCCTGACAAAAACTAAAAAGGATAATATGTCCAAATCAAAAAATGGACTTAGAGAAAGAATTCGTAATCACTTTAAAAAAAATCATTCTGAATATGAGCCGAAATTTTACATACAAGGCTCTTACAAAATGAAAACAGGGATTCGAACTAAGGATGATATCTGTGATTTAGACGATGGGGTGTATTTCATGCGGGAACCAGATGTTACCTCTACAACACTACAAGGATGGATATTGGATGCGGTCAATGGTTATACCGATGACCCACCAGAGCACAGAAAAAAATGCATTCGTAATATATTCATTAATGACTACGAAATTGATATGCCCGTTTACTACAAAATTGATGAGAAAGAGTATCAGTTGGCCATAAAGGACAGCGGTTGGGAGGATAGTGATTCAAGGGCATTGATAAATTGGTTTAACAGCCGAAAAGACAAAGAAGGGCAGTTGCTGAAAATAGTTAAATATCATAAGGGCTGGGGTGATTATAAACGTAATAAAATGCCAAGCGGACTTGCAATGACTATATTAGTTTGCAATGCTAAGGCCAAGATTGTTTATAATGACCGTGATGATATAACAATGAGAGATACTTTGAAGGAGATCAAAAAGGCCTTAGACAATAAATTTGAGTGCATTGTACCTGTCGTCCCCTTTGACAATTTATTCAAAGATTATGATCAGAAAAGAATTGATAATTTTAAAAGTGCACTTAAAGATTTTGTTGGCGATGCAGATGAAGCAATCCGGGAGGGAAATCAATTGAAAGCTAGTCGTCTTTGGAGAAGGCATCTCGGTAATAGATTTCCAGAAGGGAAAGATGAAAACGAGGGGAGTAGTAATAGAAATGCGGGCCTAATAATTGGAGGTCAATCTTCAAATCCGTGGGCAGTATAATAAACCAGAACAGTTTTGAAAAGCAGGTAGATGATTTGCTTATTCGATACCCAAGGATGTTCAGACAAGTTATCGATAACAAAACAATCTTAAAGGGTGAATTAGATTTGATTGATAACTTTGGAGTACATCAAGATACGTATTGTATTGAGATACACCCAGTCCCCGAATATCCATACCGGTTTCCTTTTGTTTTTGAAACCGGCGGGAAGATTCCACGTAATATAGATTGGCACATATATGAATCTGACGGGCATTGTTGTTTGAGCGTGGAACCTGAAGAAATCTTGATATGCAGAAATGGAATAAATCTAACAGATTTTGTAGAAAAGCAAGTTGTTCCTTTTTTCTTCAATCAGACATTTCGGAGAATAAATGGATATTTTATTAATGAGAGATCACATGGCCTTCTAGGCATTATTGAATTTTATCAGCAGCAACTTAAAGAGAAAAACCCGCTTAAATTGTTACAACTTCTCAGGTTTGTACTAAATGGTATTGAGCCTAACCGTGTCGATCTTTGCTTTTGCGGGAAGAAGATTAAATATCGTAAGTGTCATCGTGATCCGTACAGACAGTTACGCCAAATTGACCAAAGTATTCTTACGGAGCATGTCAATGCACTGAGTGTTACACTAAAAAGAATTTGTTAAAAGAAATGAAATTTATAATGGCTTCTCCGGCCAAAAATCTTTGGGAGAACATTCTAATAGCTTTGCGATTGTATTAAGATGGTCAATATTATAGGCAGCAGTACTGTCGGAATTTGAACTTTCGATTTCACCAATATACCCTGTAGATTCAAAACCCAAGCCATAAGCAATGTCAGCCTGGGATTTACGCTTTTCAAGTCGTATTTCCCTAACCCGGTTGATAATATATTGCTCTATCTGAGAACGCATCAATCATCTATTGGTGATTGTAAAGGTCAAGCTGGGTAAAAAATTTAACAATCATCTATAGATGAGTATTTGAAAATTTGACTAACTTAGCAAATGGATTATTAGAGTGATTTTTTGGGAAGAAATTCTTGGGGGCTACATTTTAGAATCCGGGCAAGATCATTGAGATGTTTAAGATTATAGTGAGTATCATATTTTGAGCTTTCCACCATTCCAATAAAACCTACTGAAACCTCAAGCTCATAAGCTAAATCAGCTTGGGAAAGATTCTTTTCAACCCTTTTTTCCTTAACACGATCAATTACATATATATCAATCTTTGATTTCACTATTCCTCAATGAGTAAATAGTAAAATTGAATAATAGCTAAATTCTTTACAATCATCTATAGATGAGTGTTTAAATGAACTCTTACTTTAAATTTAATTTTTTGGAAAAGCTCCGCCAAGGAGAAGAGAAGAGGCTTGCTCATTACTTCAGCACCTATTATAAAGCCCTGGTATTTTTTGCGAAGCGGTATATAGCTGATGAAGCTGAAGCGGAAGATATCGCGGAAGAAGCCTTTATAAAACTATGGGAGAGAAGGGAGCAGTTTGCCAACGAGAAAGTGATGAAAGCCTACCTGTACCGCACGGTGAGCCATGCCTGTATAGACCTGCTGCGACGGAAAAAGATAAAAGGCGCCCGTGAAAAGGAGCATAGCTACCTGAGCGCTGCTGCTACGGAGGCCCATGCCCTGGAAGGTATGATACGAACCGAGGTTATTAAAGAACTGCACGCCGCCCTGCAGGAACTACCGCCCGTATGCCGGGCTGTGATACTGAAAAGCTTTATAGAAGGGAAGGACCCTGCGAGCATTGCTACGGAACTGAAGATATCCGTAAATACTGTAAGAAGCCATAAATTCAGAGGGCTGCAACTGCTTCGAAAGAAAATAGCGATACCCCTGCTGCTGGCAGCTGCCATGCTACCGGTATAACCTCGGGGAGTTGAATACCGTCATTTGCACAAAAAAATACCGTCATTTGCACAGGAAAATACCGTCATTTGACGGTGGGTAGCTGACCAAAATATCTCCTACATTAGTACTACATAAAACGCTGCGTTATACCCGCCCTGGGAAACCCCTACTGACAGCACAGATACCTCTATTCATCACCTTTCAACCATCCACCATGGCAACGAGAGTCTATTTTCTAAAGACGACGAATGCGGCCGTGACACTGGACGTACAGCCCACGGCACCAGGCATTACTTCTACCGTAGTACAATTAAAAAAGAGCGGAGGCAGCGTGATTGACCTGGGAAACTCAGGTAACGATGCTACCGGCACGATCAGCAGCCTGAACATCGGCAAATCGAACGAACTCCTGAATGCAGTGCTGGTAGTAACAACAGTGGTGAACCTGGTCAATATTCCAAAAGGACAATGGGACAGCATTTTCGCTAACCTTCAGATCAGCTATCAACTAGCCGGAGGTACGGACGGCACACAGGTATTCAATGTAGATACAGATGACAAGATGCAGATCATGAAGAAGCAAATAATTGTAGCCACCAAAGCCATCAAATTCAGCCAATGAAACAGCTTAAACATTTTGTATTACCGGTAATACTACTGGTAAGCAGCCACCTGCTATACGGACAAAAAGACGCTGAGCTTGAACTGAAGGATCTCAACCTTCCGAACACACCCGCGTTTACTTTGCTGGACTATTCGCCCACGGTGATAGACAGACCGGGCACTGCCAAAACCTTTGCGACCAATATCGTGAGCCTGCTAGGGCAATCGCAAAGCCTGCCGAAAAATTTTGCGATGGAGGTATCCCCTTTCTGGTTATTCAAAAGCAAACTAACCGTGTACAAATATCATGGCATAAATGAGAGCAAGAGTAAGCAGCAAAACATTTTTGCCAATGTTCGGAATGCAAGTATATCAATAGGATCGGTGTACAAGGACAGCAGCAAGACACATGCCTTCGACGCCAATTATATTGCGATCGGCGGGCGGGTAAACCTGATCAAGGTGATACGCAAGCCGACGATAGCTGCGACGATCAGTACGATCAAAGGTATTGCAGCCAGACAGGTAACCCTGGTGGCGCCGGTAACAGGGAAATGCATCGGCGTACACAGCAATACTTCATCGCCGGAATATAAGGAATGCGTAAAGAAAGGACTGGAAGATGCATTCAGCAAGGACGAACAGGGTATGGTAGTGCTGGAAAAAAGAATGCAACAGATACTGGAAATAAACCCGCTATTTCAAATGGATGTGGCTTTTGCGACCAGCAGGGTTTTCAAGGATAATACCCTTGATAGTGACCGCAGGTACCGGACGGGTGTATGGACAACAATGGAACTGAGCCTGCCACTAACCAAAAGCGCTGATGTAGAAAAACTGATCGAAAACAAAAACTATATCAATATTTATGGCACGCTTCGATACATGAATGAAGACTCCACTACCGATTTCAAGACTTTTCATGAACAGAAGCTGCTGGATTTTGGCGGGAGGTTTGAACTGGAGTTTGACAAACTAAGCATTTCATTCGAAACCATACACCGTGTTAACCGCAGCAATGAAGACCTGAATACGAGCCGGAATGTGGGTATACTGCAATACAAGATCAATGACCGGCTTTACCTATCTGGTACGTTCGGGAAGAATTTCGGGACGGTCAGGAATGTGATCGCTTTATTCGGACTTAACTGGGGATTTGGCAAACAATCATTAACTGAAAAATAAAACCCAGGATTATGAGCGAACCTAACAAAATGGCCGGTAATGATAAAGCTACCAGTACCAACCCGACAAACGGGGGCGGAACGGGGAATGAATACAGCATTACTGTCTGGGGGGTAGTGGTATCAGGCACGGTGGGATTTATGCTGGCTGTGTACTTATTGCTGGGGTGGCCATTCAACAATAAATACCGCTTTCATGAAATAGATATTCATGCGGAACGGGCCGACAGTACTGCCACTGAAAGACTGAGCGAAGTATTAAACAAGCAACACGGGCAACTTAAAGAAAATACAGAGAAAGTTGCAGGGGACTTCCAAAAAACCGAATCGGTCATACTTGGCAGAAAGCCATCCAAAGCTACTCCTGAAGAGTCTGAACTGCTGAAGAAAAAGGATGAAGAATGGAAAAGACTTGCTAAGAGAACAGACTCGGTCAATTCGCTATTAAAAAATCTACAGCTCAGGCGATTTAATGCACAGTATAAAAACGGCGATACTGCCGGATTCAAAGAAGCAAAGTTTTCGCTGAGGCGGGAACGTCTGACAGCCATGATCCAGGACTATACGAGCAAAGGAGCTATGCTTGAGCTCGGGTATTATAACCCGGAATTTTCAACAGATACGTTTACCATCCGCAACCCTGTAACTACCGTTTCTTACAGCAACTCGTTCGACTTTTTCAGTAAGTATCCAAACTTTGCATTCTGGGTATTTATCTGGATACTGCAGATGGTGGGCTGGTTTCTCATCTTGCCCGTATGCATTTTCATATACGAACGGATAAAAGAACTGAATGCGGTAAGCGGTACGGTGAACCGCCGGGGGAAGAGTTTGTTGATTGCAGGAGGGAGCCTTGGGTTGTTTACCATTTTTCTATACCTGGGTATAATGGGTAAGGACATCATCACCGACAAAATATTCATGAGGGGATTTGGCACCAACCTGTTTATCTATGCGTTTATCGGATATACAGTGGCGTTTCTTTGTTTTGCAGGATACCTGTACATAGCCGACTTCCTACACCAATTGCAACAAAAGTATAAGGAAGGCAGTGCTGCCCTGAACAATATACTTACAAGTAAGAAGGCGGAAGCCGGAGCGAATGAAGCTGCGCTTGCTGCCATTGAAAAGGCCCCTGATGTACAAAGCCAGCGGCAAGAAGTATTGAAGATCAAGGAACGATTCCTGAAAGCGAAAAAGTACTTCAACCTGTTCCTATGGATGTGTGCCATCGTGTTATCCATGCTGGTAATCTGTACAGCGAGTTTGTTTAATTCGGTGAATTCACTGGAAGTTTTCAGTTTTTACAAATACCTGAGCGGGCGGAGTTTCCTTTCTGGCGACCTGGTGTACCTGTATGGCGGATTTCACAGTATCATCCTCCTGATCTTTGTATTACCCGCCCGGTTCAAGATGATGGATATGAGCATGAGCATCCCGGAGCTGCAAGAAGAAGAAAATGGTGAAGACGGCAAAGGCGGAACCAAGATATTAAAAGGAATCGGGAAAGCGCTTGCAGAAGTACTCGTGGTTTCTTCACCATTATTGGCCAGTCTTCTGCAGAATGTGGTCAACTCATGGTTTAACTAAGCCTAAAAGAACTCATCAAATGGGATGTTACAAACATCCCATTTTTTATTTTAAAAAAAACCCGGAATTCTTTTGAATGAAATGGTTGTTTTTGCGTCTATGTGAAAAAGCAGTTTTTAGCAGCAGAGTGTTTATGTGTAATTTAATGATATGAATGAGGAGACCGATCCTATACAAAATTTACTGGCCCAACGGGCAGAGCGGATCGCTTACCTGATAGCAGGGCACCTGCGGCAGACGCTGAGTGAAGGGGAGAAAGATGAGCTGGACGAATGGATCAGCAGCGACGATAAGAACCAGCGGCTGTTTGAAGAGATGGTAAGCCCTTACCTGCTAGAGCAAAACCTGAAAGAGTATGATAAGCCGGATGAAGCGGCTGCGCTGAAACGGATCAAAGAGAAGCTACGGTTCTCCACTCCTGTACCCACTATTCAACCCAATAAAAAAAGAATGCTGCTCCGCTGGAGCATTGCTGCATCGGTAATAGTACTGACAGGCCTTGCTATTTATTTTGTGACACAACAACCTAACAATACTACTGAAACCACCGAAGGCAGCAAACCGGATATAGCGGCGGGAGGAAACAGGGCGACACTGACACTGGCAGATGGAAGTACGATAGACCTGGCTACGGCGAAGAACGGACTGATGAGCAGCAGCGACGGGCCGGATGTACTGAAAACGGCGGAGGGACAAATAAGCTATGAGGAAGGCAAAGAAACTACAGGTAAAGGCTCTCATGTGCTGAGTACCCCGGCGGGTGGGCAGTATGCCGTCACCCTGCCGGATGGTACAAGGGTATGGCTGAATGCACGATCGAGTTTGAAATACCCGGTGGTGTTTGATGAAAGGGAACGAATAGTGGAATTAGAAGGGGAGGGGTATTTTGAGGTGGCCCCCTCTAACTCCCCCCAAGGGGGAGGACAAACGAAGATTCCGTTTGTAGTGAAGGTGAAAGGCGGGATGGAGGTGGAAGTGGTGGGGACGCATTTTAATATCAACGCGTATGAGGATGAGGGGGAGATGAAGACGACGCTGCTGGAGGGGAAGGTGGTCCTTCGACGCTTCGACAAGCTCAGCGCTCAGGATGACAGTGGTGAGTGGTCAGTGGTGAGTGGGGAGCAACCGAAAAGCAGTAATGAACTGAAGCCAGGTGAGCAATTAATTATTGACAGGAATGGAAAATGGAGAATGGAAAGTGGGGTGGATACCGGGATGGTGACAGCGTGGAAGAACGGGAAGTTTCAATTTAAGGATGCGACGATAGAAGCGATCATGAAACAAGTGGCGAGATGGTATGATGCAGAGATAGTGTACGAGGGGAGGGTGGATTATCATTTCAATGCGACGATATACCGGAAAGAGAATGTGAGCAAGCTGCTGGAGCTGCTGGAAGGGACGGGGAGGGTGCGATTTAGTATTGAAGGGAGAAAGATTGTTGTCAGACCTTGATGATCGTGAGTGGTGAGTGGTGAGGCCGTGAGCGGGTGACGGGTGTCGGGTGACGGGTGTGAGGGGAGTGGGGAGTGGGGAGGTTGCTTCTCCCGCCGCTGGCGGGATCGCAATGACGAACCGCAATGACGAGATTATAGTAGAAGATATAAAGTCCTATGAGAAATCAATGGTTGGCTGAAAAGGAACCGTCCTGAGTAGTGATCAGGACGGGGATGTTTGGGCTGACCTTATAAAAAACTGCAAGGAATCTTATTTAATCACCCAAACTGACCGAAGGTATGAAAAATGCTGAGGTTCGTTGCGGAGGTTGCTTCTCCCGCCGCTGGCGGGCTCGCAATGACGACGCAATGACGAAACGACAAACCTTTATTGCTATGAAACTGCTGCTGCTACTGACTGCGGCTGCCTGGCTGCAAACATCTGCGAGAGGCTACGGACAAACGATCAGCCTTACCCTGAAGAACACTCCCCTTGACAAAGTATTTGCCGCGATCGAGAAACAAAGCCCTTACCACTTCATCTATGCGAAGGAGGAACTGGCGGGATGCAAAGCGGTTACGGTAAGCATCAGCAGCGCCAGCATACAAGCGGTACTGGACCTGTGCCTGAAAGAACAACCGCTGGTGTATGCGCTGAATGAAACTTATATCATCATCAAACGAAAGAACGTAGAGAAGGAAAGGACCGCCCCCGTCAATAAAATACTGAAGGGGAAGGTAGTGAATGAGAAAGGGGAGGGGATTGCCGGAGCGACGGTAAGCCTGGCCAGGAGTAATATTGCCACAGCTACTGATGATAAGGGGGAGTTCACGCTGACCTATACAGGCAACTACAGCCATGTGCTCATCAGCAGCGTGGGATATGAACAGGAGGAGATAGCACTTAATAACAGAGAGTATGTAGAAGTGGTGATGCGGATAGCGGTGAACAGCCTGGATGAGACGGTGGTGATGGCATATGGCCGCACTTCGAGGCGGTTTAATACGGGGAACATTTTCAAAGTAAGGGGAGAGGATCTTTCGAACCAGCCGGTAAGCAATGTTTTGGCAGCATTGGAAGGAAGGGTTCCGGGAATGATCGTAACACAGACAAGTGGGGTACCAGGTTCCGCTTTTACCATCGAGATAAGGGGAAGGAGTTCGCTTGACCTGAATCTGTCAAGAAATGACCCGCTTTTTATTATAGACGGAGTGCCTTTTGAGCAAGGCAATGTAGCCAGTAACCAAATCGTATCTGCGGCCAATAAGCCCGGAGCGACATCACAAGGCGGTATCAGTCCTTTGAACACGCTGAATATACAGGATATTGAAAGCATAGAGGTGCTGAAGGATGCTGACGCTACAGCGATATATGGCAGCCGCGGTGCCAACGGTGTTATATTAATTACCACGAAAAAAGGGAAACCCGGAAGAACTAAACTTAGCGCCCGTTCCGGATATGGATGGAGCAGAGCTACCCGCACGATGGACATGCTGAATACGGCCGAATATCTTTCGATGCGACGGGAAGCGTTTGTCAATGATGGCCTCACTCCCAATAATACGAACGCCCCTGATATTATGCTATGGGATACTACCCGCTACACTGATTTCAAACAACTGCTTATAGGAAGATCAGCCAGTACTCAGGATGCGCAAATAACGTTTTCCGGAGGTAATGAGCTGACGCAATTTTCTATCAGCGGAGGTTATCACCGGGAGACCAATGTATTTTCATCAGGGCTTGCGGACAGGAAAGCAAACCTGCATTTTACCATCAGTAACAGGTCAGTCAACCAGCGCTTCAATCTGCAGTTTTCAGGTTTCTATGGAAACGACAATAACCAGTTGATTCAAACCGACCTGACGCAATACATTAATCTACCACCCAATCTTTTGCTTTATGACAGCGCCGGAAATTTAAACTGGAAAGAAGGCGGAGTAAATTATAACAGTATCAGTAATGTGACGAATCCATTATCCTTCCTGTTAAGAAAGTACAACTCTATTAACGAGAATACAGGCGGTAACCTACAACTGAGTTATAAACTCCTTAGGGGACTTACTTTGACAGCCAGCACCGGAATAAACAAATTCAGTACGGATGAGACAGCCATAAACCCGAAAGCCTCAATAGCACCCACCCTGAGTACGCTGGCATCTTCAAGTTTTGCGAACGGGAATTTCAATAGCTGGATAGCGGAGCCACAGATCAAGTATAGTCATCAAATCGGCAAGCATGAACTGACCGTATTAATTGGGGGGACGTGGCAGGAGAGAATATCGAAAAGCAGGCGGATCAATGCTTCGAACTATACCAGTGATATATTACTGAACTCCGCTGCTGCAGCCGGAGCTACTACAGCTACATCTGATTATTCACAATACCGCTATACAGCCTATTTCGGGAGAATTACCTATACCCTGCAACAGCGATACCTGGTGAACCTTACTGTCCGTAGGGACGGATCAACCCGGTTCGGACCTGGAAGCCGGTACGCCAATTTTGGTGCAGTAGGTGCCGGATGGATATTTTCCAATGAAGCATTTATACAAAAGGCGTTACCCTTTTTAAGTTTTGGAAAACTCAGGGTCAGCTATGGGATAACAGGAAATGATCAAATCGGAGATTACAAGTATCTCGACCTCTGGAACCCGGCAGGCAGCTACCAGGGGGTTCCGGCACTTATTAACAGCAGTCTATTTAACGTGCATTATGAATGGGAAATAAACAGGAAAGCCGAAGCGGCGGCTGAGGCCGGATTTTTTAAAGACAGGGTTTTGTTCAGCGCATCCTTCTATTTTAACCGGTGCAGCAATCAACTGGTGAGCTACATATTACCTAACCAGACGGGTTTTTCTTCGATCAATAAGAACCTGCCGGCGCTTGTTCAGAACAGGGGGACAGAGCTGACACTGACAACAAAAAATATAACGACAGATCAATTCAACTGGTCGAGCTCTTTTCATATCACTATGCCGAGGAATAAACTGATTTCTTTTCCTGGGTTAGACAATTCCAGTTATTCCAGTATTTATAAGGAAGGTTCATCGGTTTATGTTTTCCGGGGATTAAAATATCTGGGCGTCAATGACACCAGCGGTATATATGAATTTGAGGATGTGAATAAAGACGGGGTGATCAATACAAGCGGAGATTTTCAATTTCTTCATTCTCTCGAGCCAAAATTGTACGGAGGGCTACAAAACCAATTCCGGATTAAGAACTTATCCATCGACATCTTTTTTGAGTTTCGCCAACAAAAAGGAAAGAATTACCTGGCATCTCTTGCAGCCAAACAACCAGGGTTCATCTTTAATCAACCTACCACTGTACAGAGTCGTTGGCAACGATCAGGGGACAACAGAGCCGTTCAAAAATATACCAGCAGCCAGGGCTCCGTGGCAGCCATCAGAGGAGGTTATTTTGCATTATCGGATGGCGCCTATACAAATGCTTCCTTTACAAGGCTGCGCAACCTGTCGGTTCAATATAAAATACCCGAACGATTGACAAAGAAATTGCACGTAGAGAACTTCAGCGTTTACCTACGTGCACAAAATCTACTAACCCTAACCCGGTACAGGGGATCGGATCCTGAAACGCAAGACATCAATGTATTACCACCTCTACGAACTATCTCTACAGGTATTCAATTTAATTTTTAAAAACTGAGCTATGTTGTCATTGAAACGCAAGAATTCGCCCCATTTAGTATGGCTGCCTGTATGCCTACTGGTGCTTACATCCTGCAAAAAATTTACAGAAATACCTCCTCCAAGAACACAGGTACAAACCAGCATTCTATTTGCAAGCGACCAGGGGGTGCTATCTGCCGTAGCGGGTATGTATAGTCAGATGGTAGCTGGCAACCTTTGGGTAGCCAACGGCGGTGCAACCCTCTATCCAAGTCTTTCAGCAGGTGATATCTACAATACAACGCCCAATACGGATATTGACGGATTTACCTTTAATAACCTAAATGCGAATACAGGAACAGGCGTCAGCACTATTTGGAGAACAGCCTATAAAAATATATATAATGCAAACTCCATTCTGGGGGGAATCGAAGCTTCACCCAGTGTAACAGACTCGATCCGGAGCACGGCAAAAGGGGAAGCTCTCGTAGTAAGGGCACTCAATTATTTCTACCTGGTGAATTTCTTTGGTGATGTACCCCTTATGATTTCCACGGATTACGAGACCAATCAGGCGGCAACAAGAACCGCTATCAGCACTATCTATGGGCAAATCATCAATGATCTGAAGGAGGCACAGGGCTTGTTAAAGACCACCTATCCAAGCAGCGGAAGGGTGAGGCCGAACCGTTTTGCCACTACTGCGTTGCTTGCCCGTACCTATTTGTACATGAGGGAATGGGCAAAAGCTGAAGCAGAATCCAGCTCCATTATCAACAGCGGTATTTATAATCTTATTCCAAGTGCTAACCTTCACAATACTTTCCAGGCCAATTCAACTGAAGCTGTCTGGCAACTAATGCGGGAAACGCAAAATACTACCGATGGTGGGATGTTAATTCCTTCTTCTTCCAGTGTGAAGCCCGGTTATGCCATCAGTCCCTTTCTGCTTAATGCATTTGAGGTAAACGATCAACGAAAATCAATTTCTGGTAACGGATGGCTTGGAAAAAATTCCGTGAGCGGTATTGACTATTATTTCCCAGCCAAGTATAAAGAGAGAATTGCTACCACACCTGTAAAGGAATACCAAATGATACTTCGATTGAGCGAGCAATATCTTATCCGAGCGGAAGCAAGGGCACAACAAAACAATGCAAGCGGGGCATTGCAAGACCTGAATGTCGTACGATCCAGAGCGGGGTTAGGCAATTCAACAGCTGTGACGATGGCTGACATTCTAATTGCCATAGAACATGAACGACAAACAGAATTCTTTTGCGAATGGGGACACCGGTGGTTTGACCTTAAACGAAATGGAAGAGCGGATGACGTGCTTAGTATTCAAAAAGCACCTTACTGGCAATCTACTGATGCTCTTTATCCTATTCCATTTTACGAATTGCAAACCAATCCGTTGCTTGTCCAAAACCCTGGTTATTGACGAAGTGGTCAGAGGTCTATTTCCCAATCAATCTATACAAACTATGTTTAATGGAATAAGATGGCTGGTAATAGCCGGGTTAATCCCCTGTGTCTTTACAAGCCAAGGGCAGACATTACAAACCGGGCAACGCTGCCCGGATATGGAACTGACAGAAGTGATAAATTACCCGAAAGAACATTTAAGGTTATCGGACTTTGCAGGCAAGTTAATCATACTTGATTTCTGGAACCACCGCTGTATAGCCTGTATAGAATCATTTCCAAACCTGCAATCATTGCAGGAAAGGTTTAACGGCCAAATCCAAATTATTCTTGTAAACACCGAAGGGAAAGACTCTACGCTCCGTTTCTTAAGAAGGAAGCGAAAAGTTGTATTACCGGATGTGCCGGTAGTGACAAAAGGAGCAAAGCTGGCCGCTCTGTTCAGTCCTGATGGATATCCGTACCATGTTTGGATAGATGAGAACAGGGTTGTCAGGCATATATCCGGAGGATATAATACCACGGCAGAGCATATTGAATCTTTTCTGAATGGCAATCGAATTGAGCTAGATGCCGTACAGGACATTCGGCAGGGGTCTTTGATTGAAAAGAGTGATACTCATACCGGGGAGGATATCAAGTATTTCTCCTGCATCAGCCGATGCAATTCTATTGATGCAGGAAATGCCGAAAAACAAGTTGTGAAGGATGGAAAGGCTATACGGATGTCGGCATTTTGCAGCTCAATAACAGATCTATATATAAAAGCATACCGGGAGTATAAGAAATATGATTTCGCCACTTCTTACGGGGTAGCAATCGAGAATGCCGACAGTAATTTTATCAGACCAAAAAATCCTAACTTATTTGATCGCTGGCGGGAGAAATATTGTTATAGTTATGAACTTTTACTTCCTGCATCGAAAGCAGCGTGGCGCTATAAAATCATGCAAGAGGACCTGGAGCGATATTTTGATATTGAAGCCTGCATAGAGCAACGAAAAATAAAAAGCCTTGTCCTGATTAATACTGGTGATACTGCACTCCGTCATCTGAAATCATATGGTACATTTAAAGAGCATTTTAATCAACCGGACAAGAGCCAGAACAGCATTATACGGAATATACCTTTTTCGGTTTTTGTCAATAAACTGCGACATCTAATTGTTTTTCACTATCCATTTTTTGATGAGTCTAATATCAATGGGAACATTGATATCAATCTACCGGATAGCGTGATGAGCCTGAAGGTGATGCCGGAACTATTAAATCTTTATCTAAAAGACTATGGTCTATATCTGAAAGAAGAAGATAGAGAGACTCCCGTACTTGTAATCAAAAAGAAAGTGACGAAATAAACAAATGGGAATACCCATTCCCATTTGTTACCGAAGTTATGACCGTCAGTTTTTAGGGGTAGTCTCGTCAGGAGTGTCGGTTGATGGAAATGATGCAGGGATATTTGTGCTTAAAAAGCCCCGCAGGCAATGACGACCTGATCCGGAACATCCATCATTGGATTCTGCGTAGTTCTTAGTCTGCGCGGAGAAAACAAGGTTTGACGTTGCGGCTCCTGTGGATTCATACTGTCCGTCATAGGTTACTTCGTACCATTCATAGACCTCGAATGGAGCGTTCTTGTTCTTGTTGTCAACCGTAAAGGAGGAAAACCCAATTGCCAGAACAAGAGCCAGCAGACCGAAAAGATAATTTTTCATGATTAAAAGTTTGAAAAAATATTAATGCCTACTTTTTTCTACAGGTGTTCGGCTGTTCCTGATTTTCTGCAAAAAATATTTTTATGCCGTTGAAGGCGATGAAACATTGCGAAGACTTATTTGAAAGCGGATTCCCATCCATGCGATGATGATGAGCCCGATATTGAGTGCCAGGTGTTGCTTCCAGGAAAGTTCATTAAAAACACCGCCGCAGGAACACGGCAGATCGGAAGAGGTCAACAACATTCCCAATATATACGCTGTAAATGCCGACATCATGGCGAAAGACAGGTATAAACCGAGCAACCTTGTGAACGGAAAGAACAATAAGATAACAGCGAGACATTCCACCGATATAACGGACCATGCAATGACCAGAGCATAGTTACCTACCCATGATGACTGCCCTATTATGTAAATAAACAGGGGGATATTCAACGATTTGCTGACAACAGTATATGTAAACAGGAAGATGAATATTGCAGCTATAAAGTTTGTGACGAATGATCCTGGAATATTCATGAGATCAGATTTGCGAATACAATTTTCCAATAATGAAATGCTGTCACCAAATGAAAGGGAACCGATTTCAGGTGTCTTTACAAGGGAAACGGGAATGCGGCTGATTATTAGTGTTTCTTTTTCACGGAACCGGGTGGAAATCCATAGAAGCGGATAAATGCTGAGGTAAAATCTGAGGGACGATACCCTGTTTTTGCGGCGACCTCTTTAACAGACAGACCCTCTTTGAGCAAGGGCAGGGCTTTTTTCATTCGGAGGCGGACGAGGTATTCGTACATGCCGAGGCCAAAGATCTTTTTGAAGACTGCTTTGAGACGTACTTCATTGAGGAGTACTTTCTTTGCCAGTTCGGGGATCAGGTAGTGCTTCTGAATATCCTGGCGGATTATACTTTCTGCATGCAGGACTGCTTGTATTTCTTTTTCTGATGGGTGATTTTCACCTTCCGGTTCATTTACTGCAAGGGCCAGGTATTTAAACAGTAAATCGCTGACCCTGCTTTTGAAGTAAAACAGGCGGAGGTCTTCCCTGTAGGTACAACGCAATATACTATACACTATTTCGAAAACTTCCGCATCTGACCAATGAGGATGGTTTAACGATGCCTGTAAGGACTGCGAAAGTGCAGGATAACTATAGATTGTTTCCTTTATCAGTGCCTGGGTAAAGAAAGTATCGAAGCCGTGGTAGGTGGTCTGTTCTTCCAGCTCGATGGAAACAGGGGAGGCAGGTGTAAGATGGGAGAAAAACTGGTTTCTTCGTAAACGTACTTCCGCCTGGCCTATGAAGAGCTTCATTCTGCCATTCAACAAGAGGCGGGAGAGAAGCCCTTTTTCCCTGACTGAAAAAGAAAGGATAAACTTCTGCACGATATTAAGGACAGAATACCTGATGCTATAGCGATCGGTTTTAAATTCCTGAATACAAACCGAACCAAAGTCTCCGATTGCCGTTTTAAGGGAAGCGCCCGGAAGGCGGACTCCGGAAAAAGCGGGAGGTAAAACTTCCTGCCAATGCAAAGGAGGATGTGATAAGGTTTGAATTTTCACGTTCGTCACCGGATAAGTGGATAGTGGAAATTAAGAATAATCCGGGATATAGGAGGCCGGCTCCCGATTTATAATCAGATTAATTGATATTTGACAAGCGGGAAAGTTCTTATGATTTCCGTTTGACGCCGGGTCCACGGCTTTAGCACAAATCCAGCGTGAGACCCGGCTGCGAAGTAGTGTATGGTTTCCTATATGTCCTTATTCTGTAATTATACAGGCAGGTCCCTGCATTAACCGTTCCTTCAATACCTTTGCCCGTCATGTCGTCCATTATACAGGTAAAGCACCTCAGCAAGGAATTCAGGGATATCAAAGCCGTCAATGATCTTTCATTTGAAGTGCCTGCCGGGCAGGTGTATGGATTTTTAGGACAGAACGGGGCAGGTAAATCCACTACTATCCGCATGTTGCTGACACTGATAACGCCGACAGCAGGAAGCATTGAAATATTCGGGATGGAACTGCGGCATCACCGTAAGGAGATATTGCGGCAAACCGGGGCGATGATCGAAAAGCCCGACCTGTACAAGTACCTGACAGCGCTGGAGAACCTGCGCATCTTTGCCCTGATGAGCGGAATGAAGGTGACAGAAAAGCAATTGATGGATCAACTGGCGATGGTAGGACTGGCCGAAAGGGCAAAGAGCAAGGTGAGAACCTTTTCGCAGGGCATGAAACAACGGTTAGGTATTGCTGTTGCCCTGGTACATGATCCCCGGCTTATCATTCTTGATGAACCCACAAATGGTCTCGATCCGCAGGGAATTGCCGATATACGAAAACTTATATGGCACCTTAGCCGTGACCTTGGTAAAACACTGATGGTGTCATCGCATTTACTCGGAGAAATGGAACTGATAGCAGACAATATGCTGATCATTGATAAAGGGAAAAAAATTGTGGAAGGTAAAAAGGAGGCTTTGCTGAACCCGGATACCGTGCAGGTAGAAATAATGACCGACGATAAAGATAAGGCTATTGCTGTGATCCGTGAAACCAACTGGAAGGATTGCCTGGCAGCTTCGGCAAACGGAACGGTATTGCTGGAAATGCAAAAGGAAGATATACCGCAATTGAACAGGACATTGGCAGAAAGAGGGATCAATATTTTTTCATTACGACCCAAACATACGCTGGAAGATTTCTTCCTGTCGCTCACAAAGAACTGATATGTGGCAACTGCTCAAAATAGAATTATACAAGATATTCAGGAGGCCCAGAACATTTATTGCCTTTGCTGTGATAGCGGCCATCATTTTCCTGATCCAGGTCGCTTTGAAATTCGGCGGGGAGGAATATGTAGGGATGATGATGAGCGGACTGAACAGTACGTTTGATGCTCCTGCCGACCAGGTAATGAATGGATACTTTGTGTGTTTTATCATCCTGAACCTGCTGCTGATACATGTACCGATATTGGTGGCATTGGTGGCGGGTGATATGATCTCCGGCGAAGCCAATATGGGTACCCTGCGGCTACTGGTATCAAAACCGGTAAGCCGGACACAATTGCTGCTGGTGAAATTTACTGCCGCCGGTATCTATACCATCCTGCTGCTGCTATGGGTGGCATTGCTGTCCTTATTCCTGAGTATGCTGATCTTCGGCACCAATGAGTTATTTGTGGCAAGAGGAGAGGAGGTGAATATCATTTCTGCCGCGGATATTCTCTGGAGATATATTGCCGCATTTGCGTTTGCTACGGTAGGTTTGATCACCGTGGCGGCGCTATCGTTCATGCTATCGGCATTTGCCGATAATTCCATCGGCCCGATCGTAGCGACGGTCTGTGTGATCATTGTTTTTACCATTCTTACCCAGATGCAGATCCCTTTTTATGATAATACCATCAAACCTTACCTGTTCACCACGCATATGCTTGGGTGGAAGGGTTTCTTTTATGTACAGGGAGAAGAAGGAGTGACCATCGAACGGTCCATTGAAAACCTGCCGGCCATTATTCGCAGCGGCCTAATACTGCTGGCTTATGCGGTATTGTTCCTCTTCACGGCGATCTGGTATTTTAAACGTAAAAATATTCTAAGCTAAATGAAACAGGGAATACGGATATGGGGACTCATTCTGTTCTTTTTGATTCCTGCAGGTATGCAGGCACAAACTGCAGAGGAACTGGTGCTGAAAGTGAAGGAAAAGTTTGATAAGGTGAACGATTATGAAGCCAAAGGGAAGATGAAGATGAATGTAACCTTCATCAAGGCGCCGGTAGCGACGGTAAAGGTCTATTACAAAAAGCCGGATAAGATGAAGATCCATAATGAAAGCGGGATATCGCTGGTGCCGAAAGGTTCTATCAATATCAGCATAGCCAATATCATTGCCAATGCAGCGGAATGCGATATCATAGATGCAGGTAAGGAGGAGAAAACGCAACTACGGGTGATCAAATTGCTGCCGCGCAATGAAGCTGCCGATATTGTACTCTCCACCCTGTATATTGATGAACAGCAGTTGCTGATCAAAAAAACAAAGACGACCACCAAAGAGAACGGCACTTATGAACTGGAGATGACCTATGGTAAATATGCTGAGTATGGCCTGGCTGATAAAGTAGTCTTTTCATTCAATACCAAAGACTATAAGCTGCCCAAAGGGGTAACATTTGATTATGACGATGGAACTAAAAAGGGAGACCCGAAAGATAAACTAAAGAATAAAAAGGGCAGGGTAGAGATCAGTTACTCCTCTTACAGCATCAATAAGGGAGTAGCAGACATTGTATTTCAATGATTTTTTTGCCAGGTGCCATCGCTTGCATAACCAGGAATAATTACCTATCTTGTATTCCTTCTCTTTTGTATCCACTATTAGTGAACAGCCATTTATTTTACTGTAAGAGCACATTGGTATTATACACACGGGGTGTATAGTGTATCCGATCTATGTTTATCAACCACCGGGGAAAACAGCTTTTCCTGTATCATCATCCCTTTTACTCCTCTTGAACAAACCGGGTAAACAAGCTATCTGACTTTTAAAATACAGGAAATGAAAAAATTCTTCTTTTTATTGGGCCTTGGTTATTCATTATTACATACTGCCGTCATGGCGCAAACAGTACCGGCAGGTTTCTCGGTTACGACCATTGCTTCAGGATGGGCAGCCCCTGTAGGAGCTGTATTTACCAACGACGGCCAGCAGTTATTTGTCTGGGAAAAAGGAGGAAAAGTGTTTGTATGCAAAAGGAACGCCTCGACCGGGGTGTATGAAAAGCAGGCGACACCGGTATTGGATATTTCGCCAGAGGTCGGCAACTGGAGAGATCATGGGTTATTAGGCTTTGCGTTAGACCCCAATTATACCAGCAACGGGCTTATCTATCTTTTATATGTAGTGGACCGTCATCACCTGTTGTATTTTGGCACGGGTAGTTATAATGCTGCCACCAATGAGTACTTCAATGCCACTATTGGCCGTGTGACAAGATACCAGACAAGTACCAATGCCAGCCAGGAAGTGATCGCCAATACGGCTTCCAGAGCTGTACTGCTTGGTGAATCCGCTTCAACTGGCATCCCGATACTTTATGAGTCGCACAGTGTAGGCGGACTGGCCTTTGCTGCTGATGGCACCTTGCTCATCTCCGGCGGTGATGGCGCCAGCTACAGTACAACCGACCCGGGTAATATCAGTCATACTTATTTCAGCCAGGCATTGATAGATGATATTATCAGGGATGAAGAGAATGTAGGTTCATTCCGTTCGCAGTTGTTGAATTGTCACGGCGGAAAATTATTACGCATTGATCCTGCAAACGGGAACGGGATAGGCAGCAATCCGTTTTACTCAGCAGCACAACCCCGCTCTGCGAGATCAAGGGTATGGGCATTGGGTTTCCGTAATCCTTTTCGCATAGCGGTAAGACCGGGAACAGGATCCACCAATCCGACGGCAGGAGATATCGGCGAAGTATATGTGGGTGATGTGGGCTGGAATGTATGGGAGGAATTAAACATCATCACGGGTCCAGGAATGAATTGCGGATGGCCTTTGTTTGAAGGACATACTACCCTTAACAGTTATTATAATCTTACCACCGCTAATCCTGATGAGCCCAATCCATTGAATGGAACCGGAGGTTGCACACAGGAGTTGTTTACATTCAAGAACCTGCTGAAGCAGGCAACGGCCGATGGCATCACTACAGTGTTTAATCCCTGTAATGCTTCAACGCCTATTGGCACCGGCAACCGTTATTTTCATCGCCGCCCGGCCATTGACTGGAGACATGGCGTTGACGAAGCCAGAGTAGGAATATTTTCAGGAAATAATGCTGCTACAGCGGTAATCGGCACACCTGAATCAGGCGTAACCGGCACACCTTTCCGCGGTAACTGCGCTGTGGCAGGTACCTGGTATACCGGCACTTCGTTTCCTGCGCAATACCGGAATACTTTTTTCCAGGCAGACCTCGTGGGCCAGTGGTTGAAATGTGTTACCATCAACTTCACAGATGTGGTAACAAAAGTGGAGAATTTTGGCAGCGGGTTTTCCAACTTAGTAAGTATTGCACAAAACCCGCTGGATGGATCAATCGTTACAGTGGAGATGCTGGGTACAGGTGTCAAGCGTATTGCATTCGGAGGCAATATGCCACCAGTTGTTCAAATGACATCCGATAAGAAATACGGTCCTTCTTCATTGGCGGTATCGTTTACCGGCAGCGGATCTTATGACCCCAATGGTACGATCAGCAGCTATGCCTGGAATTTTGGCGATCCGGGCAGCGGGGCCAATAATACCAGCACACAGGCAAATCCTTCGCATACATTCACCGCGGCAGCAGGCACGCCCACAAAGTTTGCCGTTACACTTATGGTAACGGATAATGGTGGCGCCACATCCACAGACAGTATCATCATATCGGTGAACAATACGCCGCCCGTGGTGAATATCACCAGCCCGGTCAAGAATTCAGAGTACATTATTGCAGGAGACACCCTGTATAGTTGCGCGGCTGCTGTTACAGATGCAGAGCATCATGCCGGCCAGCTAAAGTATGCCTGGCAGACTTTTTTGCGGCACAATACACATGAGCATCCGGAGGTAATAGATACAACGAGAAACACGGGCACAAGAATATCCAGGATAGGCTGTAACGGTGAAACCTATTACTGGCTGGTTGAACTGACCGTTACCGATGCGGCAGGGCTGGCCACAAAAGATTCTTCGAAGATCTATCCGGATTGCCCCGGCACGTTGCCATTGGTGCTTCGCAGTTTCAGCGTTACGCAACAGGGGGGCAATAACATAGTGAAGTGGGCCACAGAATCTGCTTTCCAGGTAAAAGAATTTGAAGTGGAACGAAGCAGCGACGGACGAATCTTTTATCCTGTTCACTATGAGCCGGCTCATCATGCAGCAAGTAACAGCCAGTATAGTTTTACGGATAATAGTTTTCCGGCAGGAGTCAACTATTATCGTTTAAAGATGATCGAGATTGGGGGAGTCATCAGGTATTCCGTTACAGTAAAAGTATCTGCGGGAATGCTAAAAGAGGACCTCGTGATCTCACCCAATCCTGTTTCAGGTAACTTTTCAATAAAATATACGGCTTCAGCAAATGGTACAGTCGTGATCCGCATCAGTGATATCAACGGGAAGCAAATAAGATCGTTACAGGAAAGCGTAAGCAGGGGGCAGAATATTATTTATATAGAAAACCTGCCGGTCTGGAAACCGGGTATGTACCTGCTAACCGTACAACAAGGCGCCGATATACAGCAAGGAAAAATAATAAAGGCGGAATAAAAAACAGATAAGGTATCATAAGAGAAGACTGAATCTGGTGTTCAGCTTTCCCTTATTTCTTCATCTTCCATGCGGGCAAATGATTCGGCAGTTATTCGTCTGACCGGGTTCTTCCGGTTGTCCTCGTACCCGTTGCGGCGGTTGATGACGTCAATGCACTCAAATATGGCTGCAATGAACGAGGATGTATCTGCCTTGTCTTTACCGGCAATGTCAAAAGCTACGCCATGATCAGGCGAGGTGCGTACGGCGGGCAAACCAGCAGTGAAATTTACCCCTTCACCAATGGCCAGCGCCTTAAAAGGAATCAGGCCCTGGTCGTGGTACATTGCCAGAACGGCATCAAATCTTTCATGTTGCCTCCTGGCAAAAAATGCATCGGAGCTGTAAGGGCCTACCGCCAGGATATTACTGTTCTTGGCCTCTTTGATCGCCGGTTTGATGATCGTGTCTTCCTCCGTGCCTACCAGGCCTTCATCACCTGCATGGGGGTTCAGACCCAGTACCGCAATGCGGGGCTTATCAATACCGAAATCTTTCTGAAGGCTTTTGTTCATAATGACCAGTTTGCTGACGATGGCTTCTTTGGTAATGTGCCGGGCAATATCACTTACAGGCACATGCTCGGTCACCAATGCTACACGGAAATTATCGGCACAAAGCATCATCACTACATCATTTACTCCAAACATATTCTTCAGGTAGGGTGTGTGGCCGGTGTAACTGAATTCAGCTGACTGAATATTTTTTTTGTGAATGGGGGCTGTCACCAGTCCATCAATTTGTTTTTGTTTTAAAGCGGCCACGGCCGATTGCAGTGATATGACAGCATATTTCCCGCCGACGTCGGTCAACTGGCCCGGACTGATCACTACTTCTTCTTCCCAGCAATTGAAGAGGTTAACCTGCTTATGGTTCAGGCGGGTGAAATCCTTTGTGTTCTGGTAATTGAAATTAGATTCATGGATGGATTTCCTGTAGAAATTGATCGCTTTGTTGGAAGCAAACACAACAGGAGTACATAGTTCGAGTATCCGGTGGTCGGAGAAAGTTTTGATGATCAGTTCGATACCGATGCCGTTCAGGTCGCCGCAGGATATACCGATAACAGGTTTATGGGGAGTATTCATAGCTTTTAAATAAAGGATAAAAATACGGCTTTTCATGTATTGGGTTTTGTTCTATGCCGGCAAGGTGTAATTTTTGAAACAGGTCATTGGGCTTTAGCCCGGCAGTACTTTGGAATTATCTGCCGGCAACAGGGAAAGCAGGGTACTAAAAAGCATCATCCCGCCATAGGCGGGATGATGCGACTGATGATATGATTAGGGTATTATCAGAAGTTTTGTTTCAGCACTTTCCGGATAATGAGTTGCTCATTATTCTTGATGCGTAAAATATATGTGCCAGCTGAAAGGCTTTCGGTATTGGGCAGGCTCAGGGTATTGGTGCCGCTGCGCACCATATACTTGCTTTTGGCCACTACCTTGCCATAGAGGTCCAGCAGTTCGGCTTCTATCCTGGTATCATTCTGTGCCGATATGTCAAAATCCAGTTTCACCGTGAATGGGTTCACTACATTCAGAAGGCTGAAACCTTCATGGCCTGTTTTTGACAATTGTATAATGCGGGAATATTTTTTTGTTCCCACCGGTTCTTTCATGGCCAGGCGATAGTAAACTTTACCGGAAACAGCTTCGGGGTCTACAAAGGAATAGTTGTTGAGCTGTTCCGCCGGGTTATTATACCCGTTCACGGATCCGACCCAGGTAAAGCTGTTGCCATCAGGGCTTCGTTCAATATCGAATAGAACGGGCTGATCTTCTTTCGACGTGGTCCAGTTCAGATGGCTTTTATCGCCGATCAATTTACCGTTAAAGGAAAGCAGGTCTGTTTTCAGCGGAACACCGCAGTCATTTACCGCCAGTGTAATGGTGACACCATCCGAGATATTACAGTTCGGGTTGATCAGGTTGGCCGGAGTAGTAGCTACTACCACCCTGTACAGATCGCCGCTATCGGCCAGTGTGGTATTGGCAGGCGGTATGGTGTAACTGGTAATATAGTAATTAGTATCGGCCAGTGTGGTATCGGCAGTGATGTCTATCCAGGTAGCGCCGCCATCGGTGCTACGCTGCCATTTGTAGGTCGTATAGTTATCAAAAAAAGAACTGATCGTATCGGCAATAGTAATAGCGTTGCCGTAACATACGTTGGGATTGATAGTCGGTGAGTAGCTCATCGTGGGTAAACAGGTAGCTACGGCGATGTCATCCAGCACCCAGTCGTTACCACCGCCACCCTGTGAGTTGTTGCGGATAGAGAAGGTCGCACTGGTTTGGGAAGATCCTGTACGGAATACAAAGCCTTTTTTCAGCCAGCCGAGAGTATCAATCTCGCCGGTGTTGTAATAATCAAGACCATCCAGTGCGAACGAAAGATTGGGATATACTCCCGGGTATCCGTTCTGCAGTGCCGGTGGCATCGCAACATTGAATTGCCGGCCGAGAGAATCAATACCACAGGTGGCACAGATATTTTTAACCCATGCCGAGAATTCATAGTAAGTATCCGGGCAAAGATTATTGATGGTTTGCTGGTATATTTCCGAAGCTACATAGTCGGCATTCACCATCAGCATATAGCTGGCATTGGTTGAAGTAGCTGGCGGAGTGTTACCTGCCGCATTGTTAGTGCCGGTATGGTCGCCATCAATATACCAGTGACCATACATACGGTTATTACAGCTTACCGGATCATTAGGGCTGATGGACGGAGCTACGCTACAGTTAGGTTGTCTCCTGGCAGCCGATAGCGTACTGCTGCGGGGGCTCAGGTTTTTAACCAATGCATAACGGCCATCGCCTACACCATTGTAATTATTGACCTCGCTGACAAAAGAATAATTGCTGATTGGGAAACTAAGGTCAGTACTCCTGTTCAGGGTAGTGCCCGATCCAAACGTACCACCAAATTCAGAGGCGTTGTTCACGCCGATACTGTTGGCACAAAGACTCAATGGTTCACTGATCAGTAAATTAAACGGTGTTGCTGTTAAAACAACATCTACATCAGAGGAACCAAAAGTGGTTGTATAAAGGAACTGACCCGGGTTCAATGTGATCGTGTCGCCGACATTGCCCGTTACTACCACCCTGAATGCCGTGGCAAACAATAAACCACCGCCGCCTCTTGGATTATTAGCGCTGGCCATTTGTCCCCGTGTATTTGTCGTATCGTTGGATGTATTATTAGGGGGTACGCCTGTTGCAGCTGTACCAAAGGTCAGGTTGAGGCGTACATTGTATTGACCCATTGGCGGTGATGCGAGGTATGTGCCTGCATCATCTCCTCCGGCCAGTGTATATTCTTTATAAAATAACCCTTCGTTGGTGATGATGCGGATACGGTCCGTAGGGCCGGTCAGCATGGCGGTATTCGAGGGTACATTATCTACATACCTCAAACGATACATCGTACCGGAAGTATGGTTAACGGTCATTCTCACTTCTAATGTATCACCGGGTTCTACCACGCCACCCGTTGTTTTCTTTGAAATATTCACATAGCTGTTACCAAACCGTACCGGTGCATTGGTGGTAGCGGCGCAGATATTGAACCTGGCGTTACCATCAGGAGCAGGGCCGGTGGTAGAGTATACTCTAACATAATATGTGTTACCGGCTGTAAGCCCGGTGGCGGCCAGCGGGCTTGTTCCGCAAAAAATGGAAGTAAGGGAACCGCAGTTACCTGATAATATTTCGATACGTCCGTTGGTGAAATTATTAGGGCTTGCCGGCGTGTTTGTCATGGTAATAGTAGCCGTGCTGTTGATAGCGGTAAATTTATACCACACGTCGTATGCATTAGGTCCTGTACAGGTGCCGCCAAGGGGTGTTGATGAAACGGTAGCACCGGCCATATTACCCGGAATATTGTTACATGAATTCCATATAGGCAGGTTGATCGCCCCGGTACATTCGTCATTAACCGGTGGGTCAGGTACGGGGTCCTGGATACAAATATCAAAACCAGCGACTGCAGCGCTGGGAGGCGCTCCGGCCGTAGAGTACACACGGATGAAATAGGTAGTACCCGGAGTCAGGAAATCCGCATTGATCACTTCGTCAAATCCTGTCGTGGTACTGCAGAAGAAAGAAGTAAAAGTAGCGCCGCAATTGTTTGATAATAACTGCATTTTGGTATTGCCCAGCAAGAAGGGGTCAATACTACTTAATGTGATCGTAGGATTGGTTGTTTGTGCCACAAAGTTATACCAGACATCACGGGTAGCGCCGGTAGCGCAGTCGGGAGCGGTAATGGTTGGCGCCGGTGCAAGTGTGGCACCAAACATGTGGCTCGATACATTTGTACAAGAGGTGGAAGATGTCAATGTTACAGGGGCAGAACACAGATCAGGCGGCACTTCATTCCAGGTCATACTACAGATCCCTGTAACTAAACTGCTCGATTGGGTTTGTGATACGTTAACTGCAACGCCACCTACAGCCAATATCCTGTAAGCAGCCGTATGTGACTGGTTGCCGGTACCTGTATTTCTATATTGGTTACCTAAACCGGTTTTGCTCCATCCGGCGCCGACCAGCGTTCCCCATGTGTTAGCATTAGTATTTCCCCAGAAAGCCATGGTCACATTATTGTTTACACCGGTTGTATTGATGCCTGGAACGGAAATCACCGTTGAGGCAGCCACGTTTGCATTATTAGGGCCGGAAAATTTAACCCATCTGTTGCCGCTATAAGAAGGCCGATATACATACATAACGGCTGTTAAGGAACTGGTGCCATTACCGCCTCCTACAACAGGATTAGCTGTCCATGTTCCGTTAAACTGGCACCAGAAAATGCGGATTCTCTGGTTGGTAGTAAGAGTATGTTGTGCCTCACTCGTCCATGTCTGGCCACCTGTCGTTGTTATAGATAAAGTTCCGCTATTGGCTCTGTGATGCGCATAGATCACAACAAGATCACCAGCCTGCAGGCCCCCGGGAGGAGTTACAGTAACGGTGGCTGCTATATATGCAGCATTGTCAGCCGGATTGCCGGATTCACCCACAAAAGTCTGGCTGAAGGAACATAAATGGAATACACAACTAAGTGTAAACACTATTAGTGCGGACAAGGTACGGCGGCGTAAAAATGTTTTCATAAATCTGGATTCTGGCGGTTGGTTTTACGGATGATGGTGTCCCAAAATAACGATAACACTATTATATACGCAATAGAATATCCACCCGATGTTACTAAGTATTTTTACTGATGAATAATAAGTATTTCTAAGATTGCATTGATTATTAACAGTAAATATCTTGTGCCAATAAATCACCATCCAAGATGAAAAACCACTACTCTCTGAAAGGCTTATGTATTCTCGTATCCCTTTTCTTTTCCCAGTACTTACTGGCACAACCAGGCAATGACGCCTGTGCTTCTGCCACAACGCTTACGGTAACCGGCGATTGCTCCACTACCGCAGGTACGTTATACCAGTCGGGCTCTACTACCGTTACCGGCGGCGGCACTTGCGGCGCCCGGGCCGATGTCTGGTACAGGTTCACTGTGCCTGCCAACTCTACCCAGGTAACCATTACAGTTAGTCTTACTTCCAACCCGTCTACACTGACTACGACCAATACGTATATTGAAATGCTCAACGGAAATACCTGTCCTGCTACAGGTACTTCATCCGGCGGATGTAACAATGTGAGCCAGTCAAGAACCTATGGCGGTCTGACCGGCGGTGCTACTTATTTATTCCGTGTCAATACCACGGCCAATATTACCAGCGGCGGAGCCGGCGCTTATAACTTTACCGTTTGCGTGACCTCTAACGATAATTGTGCTACGGCAACCAATGTTACACCCGGCACTACCAATATGATAGGCTCAGTGTTTGGCGCATCTACCAGTGCCGGCGTACCGGTTGACTGCGCTACAGGTACTCCCGATGATGACGTATGGTACCGTTTCACTGCTATATATAGTTATGCAACTATCACCCTGCACAATGCAGGCAGCAGCCTTACGACTTCCGGGCCGCGTATGCAGCTTTTTTCAGGTGCATGCGGCGGTCTTTCTTCCCTGGCCTGCAGCAATACCACAAATGTGATCAATGCTACCGGGCTTACACCAGGCAATACCTATTATGTAAGAGTATATGCAGCGGGCACAGGCCAGGCAGGTTTTACGGCCACCAACGCAGGCTTCCGGATATCGGTTACGCCTTCAGCCCCGGCAACCACTACTTCTGGCCGCATGAATGAGATCTACCACCAGCAGATCATATCAGCGCCGCAGGTGCTGGCTGATCCGTGGGAGGTAACATATGGCCCTGATAATAATTTGTGGGTGACAGAATCAAAAGGATATCGTTTATACCGTGTCAATCCAACCACGGGTGTAAGAGATACTGCACTGGATATTTCACAGGGCAGTACATTTTTACCTGTTCCTGACCAGACATTCAACATGCAGTTCAATATCGGCACCAATAATCCGCAAGGTGGTTTTGCCGGTATGGCCTTGCATCCTGATTTTCCTTCCACTCCTTATGTGTATGTTTCTTATGTGCATACTTATATTGGCGGCTCTTCTCCAACCGGTACGTTCTATACCAACCGGCTGGTAAGGTTCACGTATAGTTCAGGTACCGGAAAATTAGGATCACCTGTTTCGCTTTGTGATTCGTTGCCCGGCAGTAATGACCATAATTCACAAAGGATCATCATTGCACCTGTCGGTGGTACCAATTATCTATTTTATGCTGCAGGGGATATGGGAGCCGGTCAATTCGGCAACAGGCTACGCACGATGAAAGCGCAGAACCCGAATGCATATGAAGGAAAGATATTACGCTATAACCTGGTTTCGGACGGAGATGCAGGCCTGGATGCCTGGGTACCCAATGATAATCCGTATGGCGCCACCAATGCAGTGTGGTGTATAGGTATCCGCAATAACCAGGGCTTTGCGTATGACCCGGTCACTGATAAACTATATGGTTCTTCACACGGCCCTTACAGTGACGATGAGATAAATATTATAGAAGGATTCAGAAACTTTGGCCACCCGCTGGTCATTGGTTTTGCCGCTGATGGTAATTATAATGGTAATGCTGCACAAGGCACGAATACCAGTATATCGGCAGGCGCTGCGTGGACAGATAATTCAGGTGTTTCTTCCTGTCCTCCCGTTGGCAATGAAAGTACCAATGCGGCTACGCTTAATGCCAGTGCCGGTACATTAGGCGCTTACCGGGATCCGTTGTTTACAGCGTATCCTTCTACCAATGCCGGTATTACTACAATATGGCAAACCAACCCCGGTAACGGTGGCTGGCCTTCAGAAGGCTGGTCAGGTCTTGACCTTTATAATAACACATTGATACCCGGCTGGAAAAAATCATTAGTGGGAGCTTCACTGAAATGGGGCCGCCTGGTACGTCTGCGTTTGAATGCAACTGGTACTGCTACTGTGCCCAATAATGCTATTTCAGATACCATCAGCTATTTCGGCAGCGTAAACCGTTTCCGTGACCTCGCATTCGGACCTAACGGAAAAGATATGTATGTGATCATGGACAGGTCCTCTACCACATCAGGTCCCAGCGCTGCTAATCCAATTGTTTCAGCCTGTGCCGGCTGTTTACAGAAATATACTTTCTTAGGTTATAATGACAATGGCGGTAAGAGTACCATCCCGACAACGATAGATGTTGCCGACGGAACCGTCAACACCTGTAACACGGGTACTACTATAACCATTGATAATACCAATAATAATATCTGGGTGCCGATCACCGGTCCTGATGGTAACATCATGGCGGAGATACATGCCAACGGAAATAATCTTGGAACCGTGACCTCTTCTTTTTATAAAAATTCAGGTGCTATCCGGGTGAAGAGCGGTGTCCGTTATCTTGACAGGAATATCACTATTACGCCGCAGAACCAGCCAGGCAGTACAGTAAGGGTCAGGTTGTACCTTTCAAAAGCAGAGTATGATGCCCTGGATGCAGATATACTGAGTGGTGTGAATGCAATCGGTGATCTGAGGATACTGAAGAATAATGACGGTTGCGGATCGTCGGCAATAGCATCAACTACGCTGATCGCCCCTACATTCGCCGAAGCACATGGTGCCAATGGATATATGCTGCAGGGCAATGTCACTTCGTTCTCTTCCTTCTATTTCGCAAGCGCTAATATGACCCTGCCGCTGGAACTCCTGACTTTCTCCGGCGTATTGCAGAACAATGCGACATTACTGCAATGGGAAACAGCGAACGAGACCAATACTTCTCACTTCGTGGTAGAAAGAAGTATAGATAATGCTACGTTTACCGGTATCGGTACCGTGGCTGCCAACGGCAACAGCACCATCAATATCAGATATAATTATACCGATAACGAAGTAGCTACGCTTCCTTCCACCGTGGTGTATTACCGGCTGAAGATGACAGATATTGACGGGTCTTATACCTATTCCAATACTATCGTGATCAACCTGGCTGATATAGCCGGAAGGGTTACCGTATTCCCCAACCCTGCTTCCAGTCAGATCAGACTTATGATCGGCGCTGAAAGCGATGGCAATGCACAATGGCAAATACTGGATAATGCAGGCCACGTAGTCATGCAGAGCTCGGTTAGCCTGAGAAAAGGAAATAACAGTGTGCAGGTTGATATCAATAAGCTGTCTGCCGGTCTCTATTACCTGAGTGTGTACGGCAATGGTATTGACCAGAAAGTAAAATGGCAAAAACTGTAAAAAGAAATTATTAATAACTGAAAGCCCTTACCCAAAAAGTAAGGGCTTTTTTATATGGTTAAAAAACGTTGCCTGGTTTCGTGCCTTTACGTTTTCTGAGGCAAAAAAAGTGAATGGGTTTTAGAGCCCGGCAACAGGGAGTTTTACTTTTTGGGCATTTAATTGACAGTTATCAACCTGCTTTCATGTGTTAATTTGTAATATTATAGTTGAAAAACCGGTTCATTGGGCCGGGAAAACCAATATCTATGCGCTTTTACCAGACTTGTGTGATCGTGGCCGTTTTCATGCTGTTCAATACATTCTCTATTGCACAGGGAGAAAAATACAGCACGGTAAAAATCTACCTTCCGGCCGACAGAACCCAGAAAGCCGATCTGATCGGACTGCTGCAGATTGACCATTTCTACGAAACAGAAGGAGGGGCCATCATCAGTGAAATAAGTGCAGAAGACCTGACCCGTTTACGAACTACCCGCTATCGTTATGAAATATTGATAGATGATGTGGCCCGTGATCTCGAAATAAAGAACAGGAAATACTATGAAGAAAAGGCGTCCGGGGCAAATAGCCGTATGGCATTTGAACAAACCGGCCGTACGGCAAACAGTATCATTTCCACTCCTTCATCATTTACTGTGCAGCCAACATTCGGAGGGTATTACAGTTTTGCGCAGATGGAAACTGCTATGGATGATCTTGTCAGCGCCTATCCTTCACTGGCACAAAAAATCTCATTAGGCTTTACGCACCAGGGCAGGGATGTGTGGTGCATCAAGATATCCGATAACGTAACTACTGATGAGACCGGCGAGCCTGAAGTACTCTATATCGGTTTGCAGCATGCCAGGGAAGCGATCGGAGGCAGCAGTATGATCTTTTTCATGCAATACCTGTGCGAGATGTATGCGACGGATTCCCGCATCCGGGATATTGTTGATAACCGTGAAGTATTTATCATACCCTGCATGAACCCGGACGGATGGGAATACAACAGGCTGAATGGCGGCGCCGGCAGCGGGTGGAGAAAAAACCGGCGTAATAACGGCGGCGGTATATATGGCGTTGATCTCAACCGTAACTGGGGTGTTGACTGGAGCAATTGTTCCGCTCCTATTGTTGGCAGCCCTTCATCCTGCGGCAGCAGCGACCCTTCTGATGATACTTATTACGGCCCTTCTTCCTTTTCAGAACCGGAAACTCAGGCTATCCGTGACTTTACTTATACAAAAAATTTTGTGGCCATGATTGACCAGCATGCGTATGGCCCTTATTATTCTCTTCCTTTCGGAAGGCCCAGTCTTCCGGCCAATACGATGACCTCTGCCGATGATAACTTTTATACGTATATCGCTTCAGCGATGGGCAACTACAATGGCATGCGTGCCGGGAACAGCCCGCAATCGGTAGGATATGAAGTAGCAGGAGGAGTAAAAGACTGGATGCTGAAAGGTAATATTGGTACTGGCAGCAAAGGAAAAGTAATGGGAATGACCGGCGAAGGCGGGGCTGGTGGAGGAACAGGAGGCGCATATGGATCATTCTGGGCGCCAGCCAGCCAGATCATTAATTTATGTAAGGGGATGACCTATCAAAACCTGCAGTTGCTGTATGCAGCAGGCTCGTATGTTGATCTGCAGGACCAGGACGATATTGCTGTTACCTCATTGAGCGGCACCTTTAGTTTTCACCTTCGCCGTGTAGGGCTGGAAGACCGCCCCGTGACTGTATCGCTGATACCGATGGAAAACATTGAAACCACCGGGTCGCCGGTAACTGTCACTACACTTAACAATTACTACGATACTTACACAGGTACTATCAGCTATTCACTTCGTCCTGCTATCGGCAACGGGCAACGTGTCCGGTTTGCGTGGCGGATAGAAACAGGCGGTTACTCCTGGTATGATACAGTGACCAAATTCTATAATCCCATTACCCTGTTTGCGGATGATATGGAAGGTTCTAATGTGAATACCAACTGGGCCGTCACCAGCGGATGGAATTATACAACAGAAAATGCTTATACCGGCAGTAAATCATTGACAGAATCGCCGGGAGGCAATTATCCGGCCAGCTCCACACGCCGGGCTACTTATACCGGTGTATTGGATCTGAGCGATGCTACGGCTGCCTGGCTTAGTTTCTGGGTAAAACACCGGGCAGAAAATTTTTATGACAAGCTGCAGATAGAAGTATCGGATGATAACGGCACTACCTGGACAGCAGTCTCCGGCAGCACTACGGTAGAAGAGCCGGGTACATTAGATGGCAGTACGCTGAATGGCCAACCTGCGCTGACAGGTATCAAGGAAGAATGGACCCGGGAACTGTTTGATCTTGGCGCCTGGCTGAATACGCCGGCATTACGACTGCGTTTTGAATTTACTTCAGGAGCTACCAGTTCGTATGACTTCAGTGAAGATGACGGCTTTCATATTGATAATATAAAGGTCATTAAAAGCACTTCTACACTGGTGACATTACCGGTACAGTTTATCAGCTTCACCGGCAGGCTGTTGCCGGATAATACGGTGCGCCTTGACTGGCGTGCATTGACAGACGCACAGCATGATTATTTTGAAGTCGAAAGATCAACCGATGGCACCAGTTTTATATCCATAGGCCCGGGACCTGCTTCCACACCTTACTGGAAAATAGACCCTACGCCTTTGCCCGGCAATAATTATTACCGCATCAAACAGGCGGATAAAGATGGTAAGATAACCTATAGCAATACGATCAATGTATATTATAACCCGGATGCGTTTACGGTGTCTGTGTATCCCAACCCGGTGACAGATATTGCTACAATAAAGATCAATACACTTTTGCCCGTCAGGTATACGGTAAGCCTGTCTGACATGGCGGGAAGAAAAGTACATGAGGAGTCGCTGATGACGGGTGCTTCGGGCAGTGAAATCAACATAGATTTTAAAGGCATGGCATCGCAGGTATATATTCTGCAGGTGCGCAACGAAAGGAAAGAAATAATCGCTTCGCAGAAAATAGTGAAGCAATAAGCGTATTACATAAACCTGATCTTTTCACCTTCCCTGCCTCAGGGAAGGTGTTTTTATTATTTTCACTTTAGTAGTATTACTGCTTAATGGGATGTCATTACCCCATTTGCAAAATAGCTAAACTATACACACTGAGCTATTTAAAAATACCCCATTTAATATGCGTATTACTGCTTGCGGCTATGGCATGGTGGCAGCATAATTTCAATGGTACTGCTGGTATTTACTTCAGGGATTTATACTTTTTACATCATGAAAGCAGCCGGATATATGGCGTTCCTACAGCGAATGAATTAATTTTCGCTTAGAATTCACCATTTTCAGCCACCGCCGGTAACAATAAATGCCTGGATATAAGGATTCGGGGCCGGTAGATCAAGAGGAAAGAGTTGATAGTTTCGTTTGAAACCGATGCTTTATGAAAATCCGTGCTTATGAAAAAAAACTTTACCCGTCAGATCTTTTTATTGTTCCTTATCTCATCGCTCCTGAGTACAAGAGCGGCAGGACAATGCGTTGTGGGCTATACGGCGGCTGAACTGAACTGGGATAACATTGATTTTTTACCATCCAACAATATCCGTTATACCGGCTTTTATCCTTCGGCTGCATTTCCGTACAACCAGAACTTCACTATTGGTACCCGCAGGCTCAATTTTGTAATGGCTCCGCAGGCCAATATTACACTCAATGGTGAGAACGGAGCGAATACCGGGCATGCCGGGAGTTTTGCTGCTGCCGGTGATGATGTACAGTTTACTACGACTTCTGCTGCATCCACAACGACCACTATGACCTTTGATGCAGATGTAACCAATGTGATGTTTTCATTATTTGATCTTGACGTCAACCAGCGTGTGACTATTACTGCTGCTAACAGTGCCAGTGTTGCCCAGACGATCACCATGGTACGTGCTATCGGCACTTCGGCTATCACTATTGCCGGATCGGGAACTGTTAGCGCCGTTGCTACCGGACCTGCTGCGGGATATGCTTCTACTGATAACAGGGGAACGATCAATGTGACGGTGGCAGGACCTGTATCACAAATAATCCTTACTTACAGTAATGCAACAGGCGACGTATGGCTGGGAGATATTGATGCCTGTGTTACCGGCACGTTCCCTGCCAACTACCAGCAGATATCACGACCGTTTACCGGGCAGCCGCAGTATGTACTGGCCGTGGTGAATAATAATACTTATTATGTAGATCCTACAAACGGAAGAGCTTATTTCCTCTTTAATGAACCTGGTCATGATCGCCTGAACTCGATGGCGTATGATCCGTATAGAAGGGAAGTGTATTATACATACAGTCTTACCGGCCGGGTAGGCCTGAACCCGGAAGACGATAGAGTGTTAAAGAAATACAGTGTTGACTCCAAAACGATATCCGTTGTTATTCCGGATGTGAATACGTTTGGTATTCCCACGTATGAATCGGGGGTGGAATCCGGAGCCGCAAGTTTTTATAATGGCTCATTATACTTAGGAATCGAAGGATATACCGGAACAACCGGGGCAAGCGCTTATGCTGCCGGCCGGAAATCCACCATATGGAAAATAGATTTCGATGCGGCCGGAAATCCCGTTCCGCCGGCCGCACAGGTGTGGGGTGTAACGGCTGATAATGGCACCAATGCGCAGAATATACATGACTGGAGCGATTTTGCCGTATCAAACGGGGTATTAACAGACTTTGACGGTTCACAAAGCGGCGATGTGGATTTTTATCAGACCAATCTTTTTTCTGGTGTTACCACTAACTATATACCTGCAGGGGCCTTGATACCGAGACAGGTTTCTATTGGCTGGAACGAGAGTATTTACAATGTTGATGCTACCATGTCATTGTATAATGGGACGACGGGTGTCGGAACAGCCTATACCATTTTTTCTCCTTTGGGTCCTACCATCCCTACAGGCGCTGCAGCCAGCTGGGGTGATGCAGCGGGCCCTTATCGTCCGTTTCTCGACTTTGGAGATGCACCGGCTACTTATGATCCGGATCCCTGGTCGCCGGCTTGTCATGATACACTGACCCCTACCGTATCGGGTACCCGCAGAAGAATGATACTTGGACCTGACGAAGATGTGGAATGGCTGAAGAAAGGATTAACCTCTGTAGAAGATACCTATGAAGATGGGCTTGCCTTTGTTCCGATCTTCTCCCCTGTAACGGGTAGTTACCTGGCACAGGTTTCTGTTCTTAATAATACAGCTGCCAATGCGACTCTTTGTGCCTGGCTTGATTTTAATGCCAATGGTTATTTTGATGCAGCAGAAAGTATTGTTCCGATCACAGTCCCCTCTGCAGCAGGTACACAAAATTTCTGGCTGAACTGGCCGAGTACACCATCACCACTTACAACAGGATCTTTTACCTATTTACGGATAAGAATAACATCCTCAGCATATGGAATGACAGCATCCAACTCTACCGGCTATTATGATATGGGCGAAGTGGAAGATTATCGTGTGGTAGTGGATAATTCTGTACTCGGCATACCGCTGATCAATTTCCTGGCCGGAGTAGAGAATAATGCAAAAGTAAACCTGCAATGGTCTGTCACGGAGGATCCCGCCTACCTGGCTTATACGGCAGAACGCAGCATGAATGGCGCTGATTGGGAAGAAGTCAGTTTTATACCGGCATCAGGCGCTTCAGGCACATTTGCCTATGTGGTGAATGATAGCCATCCTTACACAGGTCTTTCCTACTATCGGTTAAGATTAAATAATACGAACGGGCCGGTCAGGTACAGCGCTATCCGGTCGGTAAAGATCGATGACATGAACGAAGCCATATCCTTGTATCCTAATCCTGCCAGCGGTAAAGTAACGGTAAGGATAGGGCAGGTCACTGATGATCAGATGGGGCACATACACCTGATCAATTCGGCCAATAATAGTGTTCTTTATAAAAAAGTGACCCTGACTGCAGGAACCAATTTGGTCGAAATACCGCTCGATGAGTCTATACCCGCAGGGATTTATTTTGTAAAAGTGTCTGCAAATGATAAAATAGTCAGCAAAAAACTCATTATTAGAAAATAATTTCAGAAAAATCTGATGAGCACAATAGCCTTTGCATTCGCAAAGGCTATTGTTTTTTTACGGCCATGTCTTTTTTGAGCCAGTTGCAGCATAATGTTTAAATTAATCAGTAACAACTCTTTCAGTCTTTTTTTATTTATCTCTATGCATCGTTTTATTAAGACGTGAATGTATTGATTAACGATTTCGATCTTGCATGTCTTTTTTGAAATGATTATCACATGCGGCATTTTCATTGGGCCTGACAAACGTCATGTTTTTTTCAGGGGTTACCCTTAATTTTTGTCCAGTATAATTTTTGTGTCCGTACAAAAACCCTTAAGTACTGTTGCTTAAGGAATATTCGAACCCTTTGATAAACCGTTTATGAAAACCAGCCTGTCAAAATCCGTATCATGGAAAAGGATAAAGGTATCTGCCCTTTTTCTTTCCGTATTTTTTTCTGCAATACATAATGCCGGTGCGCAATGCACCAACACTGTAATTGACTGGGATTACAGGGAGTTTTTTGCGCAAAACAATGCTACTATCAGGACCTATGTTTCACTGGCGCAATCGCAAAGCCAGGTATTTGCACTAGGAGCCAATAAACTGACTGTTACACATAGTTATACCGTCAACAACAGTATTGCAGGCGATAATACCACCCATTCAGGATCGGCGGGATCATACGGGTCAGGTGCTGATGTAGAGTTTACCGGAAACGGAACGATCACTTTCACTTTTCAAAGTAGTGTCACCGATCTTAAGTTCTCATTGTATGATATTGACCGCAACCAGCGGGTTCAATTCGGTGCAACAGACGGTGCAACAGCAAGAACTATTACTCTATCAAAAGTAAGTGGCAGTATCATTTCATTTGCTAATAACGGAACTGCTACCGCAAGAGCTGATGCTGTTAATACAACAGTAGCGAATAGCAGCACAGATGGTACGGTAAATGTTGATATTGCGGGCCCTGTTACCCAGGTGACAATGACCGTCAGTAGTACCGGAACCTGTAGTTTTTCCTGCGGTACCGGCGGAAGCGAGACCGGTCAGTTCTGGATATCAGACATTGCAGCTTGTTCCGCGGGTTCTTTTCCTGACAATTACTATGCGGCCAGCCAGCCATTCACAGGTATGCCTTCTTATGTACTGGCGGTGATGACGGATTCGGTTTATTATCTCGACCCGTCAACCGGTAAGGCCAAATTCTTATTTACAGATATCGGCCCGGGTAATTTGAATTCAGTAGCGTATGATCCGTATAACAGGTACATCTATTATACATACAGTCTGACCGGTTCCGGTGGAACAGTGAACCAGAATGAAAAGGCGCTTAGAAGATATGACTGTAACATGGATACGTTCGGTGTAGTGGTCCCTAATATTAATACGATCGGTATCCCTACGTTTGAGCAGGGCGTTGAATCCGGAGCGGCTGCCTTTTACAACGGCAATTTATATCTTGGCGTAGAGGGAGGGTCTTCTTCAACCGAATCTATTATATACCGGGTAGAGATGAATGCATCCAATTATCCCGTTGCATTCAGCCAGGTATATGGACAGGCTGCACAATCTGGCAGCACCCGGTTACATGACTGGAGTGATTTTGGTCTTAATGATGGAACCTTATATGACTTCGATGCCGGGGTAGCTGCATCGGGTCTGAACAAAGACTTTTTTACACAGAACCTGTTAACAGGAGTGGTTGCCAGTTATGCCCCGGTTGGAACGTTGGTGCCCAGGCAGGTTTCTATTGACTGGACAGGTCAATTGTATAATGTTGGTTCGCCTGCGGCCTCTGCTAAAGGCACCATTGCTCCATATAATGGAACGGATAATGTCAATTACGCATTGGAGGATACGATCACTTTAAATGGTGTCAAAGTAGTCGGAAGCTGGGGCGACGGAGCTGAAGCGTTTCGCCCGTTCTGTGATTTTGGTGATGCTCCCGCCAGCTATGATCCTGATCTGTTGTCGCCGGCGGTCAATGAAAGAGATGTCAACTTACGACTGGGTGCTTCTCTCGATGTTGAATTGGGAAAAACAGCATCGGGTTTGGCAAATGCTGATGGCGCTGATGAAGATGGTATTGCCACTGTTACTATCCTGGCCACCGCTTGGAGTACCTATCATGTAGAAGTATCGGTTTATAATAACACAGGATCAAACGCTATTCTGATCGGATGGCTTGATTATAATGGTAACGGTGTATTTGAATCCGGGGAGGCTTCAGCCATTGAAACGGTTGCTTCTGCAGGGGCGCAGCAAAATATTTATTTGTCCTGGACAGGCATCTCGTCTTCATTGGCTGAAGGGACATATACTTACCTGCGTGTTCGTCTTGCTTCTGCGACGCCTGGAATGACCGCTGATAATGCAACCGGCTGGTTTGATAATGGGGAAACGGAAGATTACCGCGTACCAGTTCAGGATTTTGTTCTGCCTGTTAATTTGATCTCTTTCGAGGCACAGGTCATTGATCATTCAAAAGTGAAACTCAACTGGTCGGCGAATGAGGAAATGAATTTCGGGGGGTATCAATTAGACCGCAGCGTAGATAAGAACGAATGGGAAAATATTGCTTTCATACAACCCGGGCAAAGCAGCACCGCACCAAAAGAATATTCATTTACAGATAATAACCCTTATAAGGGTGTCACCTATTACCGGTTAAAGATCAAAGAAGCCAGCGGGGCGTTTTGTTACAGCAAAGTGCGGGAAGTAAGAATAAGTTCCGGGGTAGTGTCAGTTACGCTGGCGCCGAATCCAGCGACCGATCATACCACTATTATGATCGGCAATGCCATTGACCAGACTGCCTGCATTACCATTACAGATATAAATGGAAACAAGATGCTCTATCGAAAGATACCGATAGACCGGGAACATTACCTGGCAGATATACCTGTTCAGACGTGGCCGCCCGGCACGTATTTCGTCTCCGTTAAGACAAACCAGGTATCTGTAAACAAAAAACTGGTAGTACAACGATAATGAACTAAAACAAGCCCATCCAATATCGGGAAAATTGATAACTATGAAACCACCCAGAACCACTCCTGTCATCATTGTGTTATTATTGCTGCTGGCTTTTGCCACTAAAGCGCAACACAAATTAAGTTCAGTAAAAGTATTTGTTCCGGCTTCACCTTCAGAACGGCAAGAAGTGATCGCTTTGCTTCAGCTCGACCATTTCCGCCAGGCCAATGGCATTATCTATGCAGAGATCGGCGAAGAAGACCTCGCCAGGCTAAAAGCATCAGGGTTTAAATATGAAGTACTGATCGAAGATGTCGGGGCCGATCTTGAAAATAAGAACAAGCCTTATTTTGAAGCAAGAAAAAAAGGATGGATAGATATTGACGGTAAGCCAACGGAGAAAGGCATTGCCTCCAAAGTAGCTTTCGAACAAACAGGCGGGCTGATCAATAATATCATCCCTACTCCCGCTGCATTCCAGGTTTATGGCACATTGGGGGGATATTATTCGTATGCGCAAATGGTGACGGCAATGGACAATCTTGTTACCGCTTATCCGTCACTGGTTCAAAAGACCTCGCTTGGCAAATCTGTAGAGAACCGGGACATCTGGTGTATTAAGATATCCGACAATGCAGGCACTGATGAAACAGGTGAGCCCGAAGTATTGTATATGGGACTTCAGCATGCCAGGGAAGCTATCGGTGGCAGTAGTATGATCTTTTTTATGCAGTACCTCTGCGAGAATTACACTGTCAATTCACGCATAAAAGACCTGGTGGATAACCGGGAGATATATATTATACCCTGTATGAACCCGGATGGTTGGGAGTATAACCGCAGTACCAATCCGAACGGAGGAGGAGGATGGCGAAAGAACAGAAAAGTGATCAGGGCAGCGCCAGCCCCTGTTCAGTACGGGGTTGATCTGAACAGGAACTGGGGAGTTGACTGGGCAAATTGTTCCGCTCCTATACTGGGATCACCCACTTCCTGCGGATCTGGCACCAATACTTCCGCTACTGAAACCTACTGGGGTGCATCTGTATTTTCAGAACCGGAGACACAGGCAGTGAGGGATTTCACTTTATCCCATCATCTTGTTGCCATGATTGATCAGCATGCGTATGGTCCTTATTATTCGTTGCCATTCGGAAGACCGAGCCTGCATAATACACCCGATTCGCTTTCGGCAGTTCAGCAGCAGTTCTATACGGCTGTTCCGGCTTTGATGGGCACATATAATGGAATGCGTGCTGGCAATAGTATTCAGTCGGTCGGTTACGAAGTAGCGGGAGGAGTAAAGGACTGGATGCTGAAAGGTTCGATCGGAACCGGGACGAAAGGGATGGTGTATGGAATGACGGGGGAAGGAGCAGCCGGCGGAGGTTCGGGGGGAACCTATAGTAATTTCTGGGCACCGGCCAGCCAGATAACTTATTTGTGTAAAGGGATGTGTTACCAGAATCTTCAGCTGGCTTATGCTGCCGGCTCCTATGTTGAGATCAATGATGCCGATGATATAGCAGTATCTGTAAAAACAGGATCATTCAATTTTCATATCAGACGACTGGGGCTTGCTGATCAGCCGGTCACTGTTTCGCTCATACCTATAGAGAATATTCAGACGGTTGGTTCTCCTGTTGCCATCTCCAGCCTGCCGAATTACTATGATACTTATACAGGAAGCATCAGCTATAATCTTTTTTCTTCTCTTACTAACGGGCAACGAGTGAAGTTTGCATGGAAGGTGGAAACAGGCGGATATACTTATTATGATACAGTGACAAAATTTTATAACCCTGTCCAGTTATTATATGACGATATGGAAGCGACTTTTTCAACCAACTGGACGGCAGCGATCACTCCGGCAGGGCCTGCAGGATGGGGATTTACATCTTCTTCAGCATACCAGGGATCAAAGTCTATGACCGAGTCTACTTCCGGCAACTATACCACCAGTTCCACCCGTACGGCTACTTATACCGGCGGAACAGGGTCGTTCAATCTTAGTGATGCCACTGCTGCTTATCTTACTTTCTGGGTAAAACATCGTGCAGAAAATTTCAGGGACAGGTTACAGGTACAGGTTTCAACCAACGGCACTACGTGGACACCATTGGCAGGCGGCACTACGATACAGGAGCCGGTCACTTTTGATGGCATTACTATAAACGGTCAGCCGTCTTTAACAGGCATCAGGGAAAACTGGACAAAAGAGGTATTCGATCTGGATGCATACAAAACTTTTCCTACTGTAAGACTGCGTTTCCAGTTCTTATCGGACGCAGATGGAAGCGGCTTTGATTTTGAAATGGATGATGGCTTTTATATTGATAATGTAAAAGTGATCAAAAGCACGGCTGCACTGATCACATTGCCTGTGAATTTTCTGGATATCAGCTCAAAGATCCTGGCTGGTAATAAGGTGCAGGTTTCATGGAATGCAGTAACGGATGATAAGTTCAGTTATTTCGAAGTGGAACGATCCACTGATGGCCGGGTTTTCAAACACCTGGGCCGTGTCAATATTTCTTCTCCATACCTGTTGACGGATACAGATCCCGCTGCCGGTACAAACTATTACCGGGTCAAAGGTGTGGACATTGACGGGCAGATTACCTACAGCAAAACAACTACGGTATATATAGAACCGGTAAAACTATTTTTGGTTGTCTATCCCAACCCGGCGGATGAAGATGTTATTATCCGGCTTACAGGTGAAAGAACGGAACCGGTAACGATCGAGATATCTGACCTGTCAGGCAAAGTGGTTTATACCGGGACAAAGATCGTCAGCACAAACGGCCAGGAAACAAAGATCAATATCAGGCAATGGCCTGCACAGACCTATATCGTGAAAGCGATCCGGAATGATAACAGCTATCTGACAGTACAAAAGTTTATCAAACGATAATAATAGTTCTGTTATATAGAACAACCATTTCATCTGCTTAACGCTCCCCGTACAAGGGAGCGTTTTATTTTTGCTACTTTTGAAGTTCTATGTACACCCTTAAAAAATCTCTTGGGCAGCATTTTCTGAAAGACGAGAACATTTGCCGGAAGATTGTGACGGCTTTGCAGCAACATCCCTTTTCACAGTTGCTGGAAGTAGGCCCGGGTGGCGGTGCATTGACGAAATACCTTTTACAAATCGGGGGTATCACTTTCAGGGCAGTGGAACTCGATGAGGAGAAAGTAGGTTTTTTGTTGAAAACATATCCCTTGCTTGAGGGAAAGATCATTCACCAGAACTTTTTAGAGACAGATAGACCATTTGAAGGCCGGTTTACGGTAGTTGGAAATTTCCCTTACAACATTTCCACGCAGATATTGTTTAAGATACTTGAATGGAAAGCAGATGTGGAATGCATGGTCGGCATGTTTCAGAAGGAAGTAGCGCAGCGGGTGGCAGCAAAAGAAGGCAATAAGACCTATGGTGTATTGAGCGTCCTGGTACAGGCTTTTTTTGAAGTAGAGTACTTGTTTGATGTTCACGAAGGTTCTTTTAATCCGCCGCCAAAAGTGAAAAGCGGTATTATTCGTCTTTTGCCAATAACAAAGCCGCTGACCATGAAAGGCGAGAAAGATTTTTTTCTGCTGGTGAAAACAGCTTTCAATCAGCGGAGAAAGACTTTAAGAAATGCGGTGAAAGGGTTGTTTGATATTACGATGTTGCAGGATGAGATATTCAATAAAAGAGCAGAGCAATTAAGTGTACAGCAGTTTGCTGATCTAACGTTTAAAATGAAATGAAGAAAGCGGTCATTACAGGAAAGACACATGAGCACCTTGTTGAAAGGTTGCAGGCACAGGGATATGAAGTTGTCAATGACCCGAATATCACTTATGATGAGCTGATGCAACTGGTCCATGAAGCAGAAGGAATAGTTGTGACCACCAGGATAAAAGTAGACAGGGCATTAATTGACAAGGCCGCATCTCTGAAATGGGTAGGGCGTCTTGGCAGCGGTATGGAATTAATAGATGTTCCATATGCAGAAAGCAGGGGTATTAAGTGTGTAAGCAGTCCCGAGGGGAACCGGAATGCCGTGGCTGAACATGTATTGGGGCTTTTGCTGAACCTGATGAACCATATCCATATCTCAGCGGAAGAAGTAAAAAAAGGGATATGGAAAAGAGAGCAGAACCGGGGAACTGAATTGACTGGAAAAACGGTTGGTATCATCGGGTTTGGAAATACAGGCAGCGCCTTTGCCAAATTGCTGAAAGCATTTGATGTGACCATACTGGCTTATGATAAATATAAGTTTGGGTTCGGAAAAGATTATATCAAGGAAGCCAGCCTGGAACAGATAGGCCGCTATGCAGATGTTGTCAGCTTTCATGTGCCGCTGACAGAAGATACCTATCATATGGCAGGTTCGTCTTTTTTTGACTCGTTGCAGCGCAGGCCATGGTTCCTGAATGCATCAAGAGGAAAGGTGGCAGATACGGATGCTGTTATTACTGCTATCAGGGATAATAAAATAGCCGGAGCAGCGCTGGATGTCCTGGAGAATGAGAAACTCGATTCTTACCAGGTGGATGAAAGAAACCGGCTGGACTGGCTACTGGCCCGGCCGAATGTGATCATTACCCCGCATATTGCAGGCTACACCCATGAAGCAGCTTTCAAAATGGCTAAAGTATTGGCGGATAAATTGTTTATGTAAACGTTAATTCGCTACCGCCGGCTTGTTTCTATACCAGGTTTAGGGATAGGCTTGTACTTTTCAGGAATAGTTTATTATCTTTGCTTTCAATAATGCAACGCTTCAGTACAGACCCTGAGGCGTTGTTATTTTTTTCTTTTTATCCAAAGGAGGAGTTATGAATATTCAATACGTGACCAAAGAGACACTGGAGCAAATGAAGGCAGAGCTGCAGCGCATGAAAGGCGTGGAACGCCCGGCTGCCAGCCGTGCTATTGCCGAAGCCAGGGAAAAAGGCGATCTGAAGGAAAATGCTGAATATGATGCGGCCAAAGAGGCGCAGGGTTTGCTGGAAGCCAAGATTGCAGCGATGGAAGGGTCAATGGCAAGTATACGGGTGCTGGATGAATCGAATATTGATACCAGCAAAGTTTCTATTTTGACCAAAGTGACTTTAACCAATGTAAGTACCAAAAAACAGGTGACCTACCAGGTAGTGAGCGAAAAAGAAGCAGACCTGAAAGCAGGTAAGATATCGGTAAGTTCACCAATAGGTAAGGGTATTCTTGGAAAGCAGGTAGGGGATACCGCCGAAGTGCAGGCTCCTGCCGGGGTGATTCATTTCAGGATCGAAAAGATCACCGCCTGATTTTTTACTAAAGATTTTCAGTACCCCCGCACAGCGGGGGTATTTTTTTGAGATGTAGTTTTGTATTATTATTTACAGTGTTCAAAAGGATCCGATATTATTTATTTACATTGAAATCAAAACTCTTTGGTGGTATGACTATATTTTCAAAGATCATTGCAGGAGAGATACCTTCCTATAAAATTGCCGAGAATGATAAATTCTTTGCATTTCTCGACATATTCCCTTTAAAAGAAGGGCATGTGCTGGTGGTGCCTAAAAAGGAAACAGATAATCTTTTCGACCTGCCGAAGGAATACCTGCAGGAAATGCTGGTCTTTGCGCAACCCATTGCCAAGGCCATTGAGAAAGCATTTGCCTGTAATCGTTGCGGTATTTCAGTGATCGGGCTCGAAGTGCCTCATGCACATATTCACCTCATACCGATCAATTCAGCCGATGACCTGAACTTCATGAACCCCAAATTAAAATTGTCGCCTGGTGAGTTAAAGGAAGTGCAGAAGAGGATACTGTCGGTATTATGATCATCTGCCGGAATGAATAATCATCGTTAACAGCCCGCCGTTTAAACGGCGGGCTGTTTTATTATTTTTTCAATACCCTGTGTGGGTTTTTGGCAATGAAATCATCCCACCTGCTCTTAGCAGGCGCTTTTTTCTTTTTAACGGCTGTTGCCGTTGCGGGTAATTTTCCCTGGAAATGATGACAGATCGCCACCGCTAATGCATCGGTGGCATCAAAGTGTCTTGGTTTTTCTTTCAATGCAAGAATATGCCGGAGCATTTGCCATACCTGCTCTTTATCTGCATTACCATTGCCCGTAATGGATTGCTTTATTTTTTTGGGCGAATACTCCGTCACGCTCAGTCCTGCACTCATAGCCGCAGCGATGGCCACACCCTGGGCCCTGCCCAGTTTCAGCATGCTTTGTACGTTCTTTCCGAAAAAAGGCGATTCGATCGCAAACTCATCGGGCTTATATTGTTTTACCAGCGCTACGATATGCTGATGGATCATCCGGAGGCGTTCGTAATTGTCTTTTTTGCCGGATAATTTCAAAACACTCATCTCCAGCAGCTGCATCGAACTGCCATTGACCGCAATGATTCCATGTCCCATGACCAGGGTGCCGGGGTCAATGCCGAGGATTATTTTAGCAGGTTTTTGCAAAGGGACTGTATTTTTACAGGTTAATGAAGCTGAACAAAAATATCAAAATCTTTACCAACTACTTTCTCGGGCCTTTGTTGTTTATCTGGTTATCGTATTCCATTTATAGCCAGGTGCAGCGTCAGCCCAATCTGGAAAGATCGTGGCAGCAGATACGGGAATCTTTTGGCGGGCCCATGGTGGTAAACCTTGTGCTGGTTGTTATACTGATGATGGTCAACTGGAGTATTGAAGCGGTCAAATGGAAGATATCAGTTCAACGCATCCAGCAGGTAAGTTTTTTTACTGCGTTCAAGGCGATACTGTCCGGGACTTCCTTTTCAGTGACCACGCCTAACCGGGTAGGCGAATACTTAGGACGTGTGTTGTATATGAATGAAGGGAACAGGCTGAAAGCGATCTCACTGACCATCGCCGGAAGTATGAGCCAACTGATCGTAACCTTATTCATGGGGTGGATAGGATTAATACTATTAAAGAAGCCGATTGAGAACAGCCAGGTGCTGTCGGGAATCTGGATGCAGGTAATGATCTATGGCGTTTTCTTTGCGCTGCTGGTTTTAACAGTATTTTATTTCAGGCTATCCCTGATTATCAAACTGGTAGAGAAGTTGCCGGCCATCCGGAAATATGTATGGCTTATCAAAGACCTGGAAGGTTTCAATGCAACGTTGATGGGGCAACTTTTGTCTTTATCAGCGGTAAGATTTTTGGTTTTTGTCATACAATATTACCTGCTCTTTCGTTTATTTGGCGTGGAGGTTTCGTGGTGGCAGGGGCTCTGGGCTGTGAGTGTTTCATTCCTGGTAATGGCGGTTATTCCTACCATTGCCTTATTTACCGATCTTAGCCTGAGGGGACAAGTGAGTCTGAAATTGCTCGGTTTATTCAGCAGCAACAGTCTGGGAATAAGCCTGGCATCGGTGAGTATCTGGTTCATCAACCTGATCATCCCGGCTGTGGCAGGCAGTTTGCTGATCATGGGCATAAAGCGAATTTTTAAGAATAATAATAATAAAGACGATGAAGGGACTTAAGCTGATCATGATACCGGTTTTTGCATTGATGGCCTTTACACATAAGTCGGAAGCGCCGTTCCAGGAGTTCTGCGGTATTGAGAATACGGCCTTTAAAGCCGGGGAAAAAGTGACCTATACGGTTTATTATAATGTGGCAGGTGTTTATATCAATGCAGGTACAGCCACTTTCACTAATACACTGGAAACACTGAACAATAAACCTGTTTACCATATTGTAGGAGAGGGTAATACCAATTCTTCTTACGACATTTTATATAAAGTACGGGACAAGTATGAGACCTATATTGATACGGCTACCATGCAGGCGCTTAAATTTGTCCGCAACGTCAACGAAGGGGGGTATAAAAAATACCAGCATGTTACTTTCAATAAAACAGCAAACACCGCCGTGACGAATACAGGTGTCTTCAAAGTGCCGGCCTGTGTGCAGGATGTGGTCAGTGCTGTATTCTATGCCCGTAATATTGACTTTTCCAAACTGCGTAAGGATGACAGGATCGCTTTTTCGATGTTCCTGGATGACGAAGTGTACAATATGTATATCCGTTACCTTGGAAAGGAAATCGTCAAGACCCGCTATGGTAAATTCGAGACGATCAAGTTCAAACCGCTGCTGATCAAAGGAACCATTTTTGAAGGCGGGGAAAACATGACAGTATGGGTAACCGATGATGCCAACCGGATCCCGGTACGCATAGAAAGCCCGATCGTGGTGGGGAAAGTAAAGATAGACATGATGAACTACGAGAACCTGCGCCACCCGATGACGTCACTGATCAAAAGGCGCTGATCAGATATCTTCCAGCTTAAAGAAATCTTTTGGCCGTATTCCTCTTTCCGTTTGCTGAAGGTTACAGCATTCGTTCACGGGGTCATGCTCAAAGAAGAGTATGTAATCATTTTCCAGCGCTTCTTTCAGGAATGATTTCTTTTCATTTATGGTAGTGAGCGGAAACATATCATATCCCATTACATAAGGAATCGGTATGTGACCGGCCGATGGCAGCAGGTCGGCCATAAAGACGACCGTTTTGTCTTTGTATCGTATTTGAGGCAGCATCATATCTTTCGTATGGCCGTTGACAAAACGTATTTCAATGTTTTCTGAAAAGGAAATTGAAGGAAGCAGACCATTGATCGTTGTATGCCACCCTTCAGTGTGCTGATCATCATGAAACCAATGATTCACAAACTTCAGTTTCCCGCTTTCCTGTATCGGTAAGATATTTTCTTTGAGGAAAGAAGCCTTTTCCCTGTCATTCGGGTTAACAGCCCACTCCCAATGCGCCTTATTGCTCCAGTAAGTTGCATTCTTAAAACCCGGAACTAATTTATCCCCTTCCCGTACGATGCTTCCGCCACAATGATCGAAATGCAGGTGCGTTAAGAACACATCGGTGATATCATCTTTACTGAAACTATATTTAGCCAGTGACTTTTCCAGCGTATCGTCCCCATGCAGGTGATAATGGCTGAAGAATTTTGCATCCTGTTTATCGCCATTGCCATTATCCACCAGTATCAGCCGGTTGCCGTCTTCGATGAGCAGGCAGCGCAATGCCCATGAGCAAAGATTGTTTTCATCGGCCGGGTTGATCTTGTTCCAGATGGTCTTGGGTACCACGCCAAACATAGCGCCACCGTCAAGCTTGAAAAATCCGGTGTTGATCGGGTAAAGTTTCATGTTGTTTTCTTCTTCAGCGCCGCTGCATAAAACAGCAGCAGTAAACCAATAATGAAGAACGAAGCTAAGGCTAAAACGGAACTTCTTTGTGAACCAGTTTGCTCCGTTATAAAACCAAAACTGAAAATACCGACAACAGCAGCGATCTTTTCCGTCACATCGTAAAAGCTGAAGAAGGAGGTAGTGTCTTTTGTTTCCGGCATCAGCTTGGAATAAGTAGAACGGCTGAGAGACTGAATGCCACCCATGACAAAACCTACTGCAGCGGCCAGCGCATAAAACTCGTAAATGCCACCAACGGGAAGAAAGTAGCCACCGATACAAAGCAATATCCATAAGAATACCACCGTCATCAGTGTTTTCAGGTTCCCGATCTTCGACGAAAGCCAGGAAATGGTATATGCACCGGGTATGGCGATCAGTTGAATGATCAGGATAGAGATGATCAGGTTGGTAGTAGGTAACTGCAACTCGCTTTTGCCATACAATGCGGCTACCAGCATCACGGTCTGTACTCCCATGTTGTAAAAGAAGTAGGCAAAAAGAAACCGTTTAAGTGGCGGCAGGTGTTTCAACTGGTTCCATACTTTCTGCAGCTCTTTATATCCTTTGGAAAGTATATGATGTTTGAGATCGCCTGTGCCGGCTGGTACCGGCCTGGGCAAACGGCTTAACGAGAACTGCCCGAATCCCCACCACCATATTCCCACCAGTAGGAAGGCGATACGGAACTGAATAGTGGACGCTTCATTCTCATTTTCATATCCACCCACAATGCCCGGAAAGAATACAAATATGAAGCAAATGATCTGTAACAGAACGCTGCCGGTATAACCGTATGCAAAACCTTTGGCGCTGATCCTGTCACGATCCTCCGGTGCGGCAATCTCCGGTAAAAAGGAATTGTAAAAAACAAGGCTGCCCCAGAAGCCTACGCAGGCAATAATACTGCAGGCCAGGCCAAGACCAAGAGATGAAGCTTTGGTGCTGGTTGCCCCGGTCGGGGTATTAAAAAAGAAAAGCAACATACAGGCAAGACTTCCCATGGTCAAAAAGAAATTCATGAATTTCTTTTTATTGCCTTTATAGTCGGCTATTGAAGACAAAAGCGGCGACATGATAGCCACGATCAGCATCGCCAAGGCTAATGCATAATTGTATAGTGCAGTATTCTCAAACTGTCGTCCTAAAAAAGTGACGGCTGTTTTCGATACTGATTTATCATCAGCAGCGATCGCTTCAAAGTACGCCGGAAAGATGGTAGATGTAATGACAAGATTATACGCTGAGTTGCCCCAGTCGTACATAGCCCATCCGTTGATCACTTTTTTGGAAGCAGTTTGCATAACCGGTTTTGGTTTAAACGTTTTGATTGGCGGGTACGTTTAGTATTTCAGACGACTACCCTACAGCCCTTCGCCAGGCTCAGGGCAGGCATTAGCTTTTGATCACCCCGGCAAACAGCAGGATAAGGAGGATAATGCCGGCAATGATACGGTACCATCCGAATACTTTGAACCCATACACCTTCAGGTAATTGATAAAAAAACGGATGGCCAGTATCGCTACGATGAATGCGGTAATATTGCCTAAAACGAAAGCGATGGTATTATCCCTTGATTCTAAAATGATCTCATATCCTTTTCTTGGAATACCGCTCTGCTCCCATTTTTTTACAAACAACGAATAAACCGTGGCAGCAAACATGGTAGGTACAGCGAGGAAAAAGGAGAACTCGGCTGCCAGGTTGCGGGTAAATTTTTGCTGCATTCCCCCGATGATAGAGGCGGCGCTGCGGCTGACACCCGGTATCATCGCAATGGTTTGCCAGACACCGACAATAAATGCTTTGCCGTAACTGATCTGGTCGTCAGCCTGCACCGTAGACTTATTGAATGCTTTATCAATGAACAATAAAATAATACCCCCTGCCAGCATGGAAATGGCCACCGTCATCGGGCTTTCGAGCAGTTTGTCTATTTTATCAGAAAAAAGAAAGCCCAGTGCAAGCGCCGGGATGACGCCAATGATCAGTTTCAGGTAGAATTGCCAGCGGCGGAAATCAAAGAATTTATGCCAGTACAATACCACTACGGCCAATATGGCACCGAATTGTATCGCCACTTCAAAGAGTTTGGTGAACTCTTCTTTTTCGATACCCAGCAATGAACTGGTGATGATCATGTGGCCGGTGGAAGAAATGGGAAGGAACTCAGTAATACCTTCTACGATCGCAATAATGACTGCCTGTAAAAAATCCATGATAAAGCTGTAAATGAATAATGATAACGGGCTGAAAACTAAATAAAAAAAGCCGGTTTCACAACCGGCTTCCTGCTTAATTATTTATTACCCTCTGGGTTTCCTGAATATGGCAAATATCTCGATAGCCAGCCCGGCCAGTATCAGCAATGGGGCTACCGTAATGCGGGTAGTGCTATAGACCTCATCCGCATTGAATTTGGATGGGTCCTCGCTTTTGCCGCCTGCCATCAGGAACATGCCGATAGCCATGACCACGATCCCGATAAGCATCCAGATATAATTGTCTTTGGAAAAAATAGAAGCGGATTTGTTTTCTGCCATTGTTTACGATTTGGGGTTGCAATATAGGGAAAAGGAATGAGGTCAGAGGTAAGAAGCCGGAAGTCGGAGAAAATTGCGATGCACAATACAATAGTTTAGGAATGTGATTATATATGCGAACGAAATGCTCGTACCTCTTCCATCTGACCTCCTGCCTCAGTACAGGTCATCCAGTTTCATCTTCAGATATTTGATAATACTGCGATAGGTGCTGAACAGTGTGATGCAGATACCCAGCACGATCAGCATGGCAAAAAGCAGCAGCAGCATGTTATTGTCCCGTATGGATTTCAGGTCGGGTATCTGGCTTTCGGCCAGTACGATCAGCAGGTAAACGGCCGCAGCAGCGATCACTCCGCCGATAGCCCCGTTGACGATGGCCCTTGTGTTCATCGGTTTGGCAATGAAGCCGCGGGTGGCGCCAACCATCTGCATGGTCTTGATCAGGAAACGGTTGCTGAACATGGCCAGCCTGATCGTATTATCAATTAATATGATCACTACGATGGATAAAATAATAGCGGCGATAAGCAATGCGATGCTGATCTTCCGGATATTATTGTTCATTTCGCCTACCAGCGCCTTTGGGTAGGTCACATCACTGATATAGGTCTGCTGCGCCAGGTCGGCTTCAATAGCAGACAGTGAGTCGGTGTTCACATATTCTTTTTTGACCTTAAAGGCAATACTGTTAGGAAGCGGGTTGGCTTCAAGTATCCCCTCCCAGCTTTTATTGCCGTCGCCGATAAAGATATCTTTCGCTGCCTCCTTATTAATGAACTGGATCTCTTTGATATAAGGTTTGGCTGATATGTAGGCCATCAGGGCCGCACTGTCTTTGGGGTTCAGGTCGCCCCGAAGATTGGCGGAGATCTCTACTTTTTCCTTGAAATGGTTGCCGAGTTTGTTGGCATTGATGATGAACCAGCCGATGATCCCCAGCAGGAAGAGAACGAGGGTAACACCGATGATCGCCATAAAGTACGATGGTTTGCCACGTTTGATAGAGGCCTTACCAGTTTGCGCCATAGTAATGGATTTA
>JAEUVJ010000001.1 GCA_016787085.1 Chitinophagaceae bacterium
GTGATCGTTATGCGGATAGTATCGAGCGCCCGAACGGTATCTGTAATGAACAGCATATCATAAGAGGTGTCAACCGTTGTCACAGTATCGCCTTTGATGATGCTATCCCGAACCGGGAACCTGTCAGCGCAGTATTCAGCAGCATCCTGCCTGTTGTCGTCAAATGTTTTTATAGCCTTCTTAACCGGGCTGCAACTCATCAGCAAGGCGATCATGCCGATGATGGCTACTAACCACAGCATACAGCCGCCGTATCCTTTAAGCTCATGTTTGTATTGCGGGGTCATTTGAGTGATTTTATTTCTCCTGTTTTCTTTTCCGGCAGGAACAGCAGCAGCACGTTAATAGTTGATGCTATCGTCATAAAATGATACATACGTGACGTCTGTTTATAATCATACCACAACATGAAATAATCCAATAGACAATATACGCAAAAAATAAGACCTATGGAAAAAAGCCTTTTGCTTGTGTAGTACGCTATCTTAGTAAGGCATACGGTAACAATCAGTAGCTGTATATCATTGCTGTTATACTTTATCCACCATAGGATATTCACCCCCCTTGCATCACCCGGCCACACATAGCTATCACGGATGAACGGCATGACATATACACCTGCAAGATCTGGATAAGCCACTTCTATCCAAGCCGCTGCATTAGATTGCAGGAAGGCGAAGATCAGCGTCGCCGCTATTATCCTTATCGGCCATTTCATCCACCCGGCCCCCCTGGCGGCGGCGGTGGCGGTGGTGTTGGATTCTCGCCTGTTGCTGTCTCGCTGTCCGTCTGCGAATCGAGGTATTCCTCATACCACTTTTCATACTTACAAAGAAACGCCTCGACTTCTGACAGGTCATAATACTTAGGCTCTTTTTTGCTGTCCGTTTTGTTTGTATCGCTCATCTTTTTTCTTTTTACGTTTGAATAAATCGCTGAACCAGTATAATACACGCCACATGTATGGCTTTGTTTTCTTTGCCACATCCTCACCAATTACCTTTCCCATCCCGGTAAGGATGGCAGCGGTAATTATTCCTAAGCCCTTTATTACGTATTCAAGACTTTCGGGAACATGAAAGTCAATACGCAATATAAAAGGAGCGCAAACCATAGCACCCCCGATAGCGCCTTGCCAGAAGCCTTTAACATGGGCTTTGAAATAATTCCACATCTTGATAAGGTTAATATGATTAGGTATGTTATCATTGATCGTTGCTTTTCTTTTGATCAAGGGCGGCGGTGGATGCAGGTGTTTTCATCTTCCCGAATCTTTTGTAGATGAAATATTGTCCAAGTGCGCCCCACGCTATCATTGATAATTTCAGGTAACCGCCTATAATAGATATTGTCTGATCAATAGACAGCTTCCCTGACTTGAGCAGCCTCATCCATTCCTCGTGTGTAAGAGCGGTTGCAAATACTACAACAATCGCCAGACCGTATGATGGCCATTCACGGGATATGAATTTATGAAAAGCGATACTGAATGTATAGTTTTCATTCATCTGATTGATGTCATTCATTTTAACGAACGCCATTATCAGAATGCCAATAAATCCAAATCCGAAAAGCGGCAGTGTTTGATCTACAAAATGGTTCATGTTATATCGTTTAGTGGTTAACCGTTTCGATCATTGCTTCTTATAAACCTTCAGGTTGTCATAATATGCCTCATTAGCTGTTTCAGATACCAGCCATGAGTTAATGCCAATCTTCATCCAGTTGTCATTATCCAACTGGGTACGGATGCCTGACTTATCAATCTTCAGCACACCATCTACATAGGCTTTCCAGTATCCGGTATTGTTCTGAGCCATTTTATATTCAAAGCGTATATTATACCACCTGTTAAGTACAGGGGCAAAGAAAGGATATTCTGGTTCACCGGGAATCTCTTTAAACACCATAGCAAGACCACTGTTTCTTGAAAACATTGCAGGGCAACCAGAAGCACCATCTTTTTTGGGGTGTATCTGAAAAAAGTGTGCATTATTAATTACTCGTTTCACTATGTTTATGTCAAACTCAATCGCTCCTTCTGATGGTAGCCATCCATCAGGGAACTGCACTTCGCTTCGAATTCCAGAGCTTACATTTTTAGGCTTTGCATGAAATGATGCTTCTCCTGTCTTTTTAAATGCTGTGTCAATATACCCATTGCCGTATTGCTGCTTACCCCACGGATCACGATCAGCCGCCTTATCAAAACCGTTTTCATAAAATATAGAATAACCAATCGGCACAGGAGGCTGAACAACCGTATCTGTTGGAGGCGTAGTACCAGGCAGTACATATCTCTTCCAAACTGTATCCACCCGCTTTGTCGTGTACGAATAAGTATAGCTGCTGGTAACTGTCACGGTGCTGTCTTTGAGCGTAAGAACCATCGTATCCTTGCTTTCATTCACAACAGATATCCCTTTACTGCTATTCGGAAGAACAGCGGCATAGCTCACTTCTTCTTTCTTCGGCTCATTACTGCATGATGTGATCAGCAGTACAGATAATAATAGAATGATTGCGTATTTCATTTGTTGGATTTTTTCTTTTTACGTTCTTCAATTGCTTCCTGAATGATAGCTCCCATTGCCTGCGCAACGAGGTTATAATCTTTGGCTATCATCTTATCCTCAAGATACTTCATTACCCGCTCTATGTGTTTAATGGTTAGCACCGGGGTGCTGTCTGTGACTATAGTATCCTTCTGCCCCGCCGCACTCAGCGACAGCATAATGATGATAATGGTTAGTAGTTTATTCATATCAGTTTCCGATTAATAGTTTAGTTTGAAGGATGATAATTAACGAGGGTCAG
>JAEUVJ010000027.1 GCA_016787085.1 Chitinophagaceae bacterium
TTGACCATAAAAGTGCTATCAACTGTTAGCCAGGATGAATTTTCGCAGAAAGTCAAGAGCAGTATGTGCGGTCTGGCGGATATTTCTTTCCCGGTCAAAACGGAAGTGGAATTGTTTGGCGACGATCTTCTCTTTATTGCCCGCAGCTATCCATACAGTGCCAACGGGTTTTTCAGTACTGCCGCCGTCGGGCCCCATAATGCCGGATGTGGCTACCATATAATCCGTTCTCAGTTGTTCAATAGCCCCTTTTACCATCTGTATCACGGTTTCTTCACTTACGGCGCCAACAGATACCAGGGTATCATGCTTTACTTTCAGTATGTCTTCTTTCACGGTATTGGCATAGCAAACTATACTTCCTTTGTAGTAGGCCGATGAACCGGCCACCGATGTAATAAGATGGGCTATATATCCCCCGGTACAGCTTTCTGCGGTGCCCATCGTTTTGCCTTTTTCCCTGAGTATTTTGCCTACTACTACTTCTAATCCTTCATCAGTATCTGTCACCAGTACATGTTGCACCAATGCTTTCAAGTGATCAAACTGTGCATCGAGCTCTTTTTCCAATTGCTCTTTGTCATCTCCGGTAGCGGTAAGCCTTAGTTTTACCATGCCATAGCCCGGTAGGTAAGCCAGTTTGATATGTGCTGGCAGTGCCGTTTCAAAATCTTTGATATGTTCTGCGATCATGGACTCTCCCAGCCCGGAAGTAAAGGCAGTACGGTGAAGGATCACCGGCATGTCAAATTCCTTCAGTAACCGGGGTATTACTTCATTTACGATCAAGCCTTTCATTTCATGTGGTACACCAGGTAGTGAAATGAACACTTTATCATTCTTCTTAAAAAGCATTCCCGGTGCGGTACCCCTGGCGTTATGTAATACGGTGCAGACATCCGGTACTTCAGCCTGTTTCAGGTTTCGCTCCAGCATGGGGCCGGGGCGGCGATAGATTTGGTCAAACAGGTATTGTACATGTTTCAGTACGTCGTCATTAACGATAAGTTTGCCCCCAAAATATTTACATAACAATGGTTTGGTGATATCATCAGCAGTGGGGCCGAGACCGCCGGTAATGATAATGATGTCCGAGTTTTTTCCTTCTTCATCCAGTGCCTGCCAGATATCGTCCCATGCATCGCCGACAGCTACCCGTCTTTTCACCCATACACCGATCTTATTTAGTTCCTGTGCAATAAAAGCGCTGTTAGTATCAATGGTCTGGCCGATCAGCAGTTCATCGCCGATAGTGATGATGGAGGCGTTAATTTTTTTCAAGCGGGAGATTTTGAGTGCAAATATCAGCTATTCGTTAAAACTGACATCATGGTAAACATCATGTAGCTGAATAGAAAGGCCGATGGTTGAAATGGTAAAGCTGTCAGTCAGGTTCCTGAGGTCAGTAAGCTGCCACCTGTTATCAGGCAGTCTCTTGTATATTTCAATACAAATAAAAGTGGAGTCTATGAGGATATATTCCTGTAATGTGGGTATGCTTCTGTATAAATGAAATTTTGTACCCCTGTCATAAACTTTAGTGGATTTTGAAAGCACTTCTATGAGTACGGAGGGCCTTACGACAGTATCTTTTTCATCATCTGTGGTCTCAGGCTGGCCGCAAATAATAGAAAGGCCCGGGTATGTATAAAGCGAGTTTTCAGGAATATGGATGCGCAGGTCGCTGCCGAACATATTGCAGGGTTTTCCTACCAGGAAGGGGAGCACTTTTGTATTGATGTTCTTTACGATAACATTATGCCGCCATGACGCCCCTGACATGGCAAATATCTCCCCTTTGTAATACTCATGTTTTTCCTCAGAAGCCCTTTCCATTTCGAGATACTGTTCAGGAGAAACATAATTATACTTCGACGCCGGTTCTTTAACTTCATTTTCCATACTGTAAATTTACTTTTTTCGTTCAGGCTTGTATAAAAATATTTTTGGATGAGAAAGAGCATTTTTGTTGCCGGTTGCCTCTTATGGGGTGCCAGTATTTTCGGACAAATTGTTGGGCAAAAACTACAAAAGGCCTTTGCGCAGTTTGAAACCGACCCCCAGTTGAAACATGCCATCAGCTCCCTGTATGTGATAGATGCCAAAACAGGCAAAGTGGTTTTTGATAAAAATTCACAGGTGGGGTTGGCGCCTGCTTCTACACAAAAGATCATTACGGCGGTGACGGCGTTTGAGTTGCTGGGGAAAGAGTATAGATATAAAACAGATTTTGGCTATACAGGCCGGGTTGAGGATGACGGAATCAAGGGAAGTGTTTTCATAACCGCTTCGGGAGACCCGACTTTTGGGAGTTGGAGGTGGGATAGCACCAGTATGTATTATATTTTGAACCGTGTGGCGAATAGTTTCAGACAGCGAAGAATTAAAAATATTCTTGGAAGTTTCATTTATGAATCGGGGAAATGGTCAACAAATGATATTCCTGATGGATGGATATGGCAGGATGTTGGTAATTATTATGGAGCTGGGGTTTCAGGCCTGAATTGGAATGAAAATCAGTTCGATCTTTTTCTCAGGTCAGGTAAGAATGTTGGAGACTCTGTTAAGATTGTTGATGTATATCCGGAGCTAAATAATTCCCTTTTAACTTCGGAATTGAAGTCAGCAGCAAAGGGAAGCGGTGACAATGCATATATCTATTTACCGAAGGGGTGGCCAGATGTGCTAAAAGTAAAAGGCACAATACCTGTAAATGAACAGAGATTTAAGATATCAGGAACTATGCTATTCCCGTACCAGGTGTTTTTTTCTTCATTAGATAAAAAGCTTGACTCAATCGGAATTTCTATTTACTCCGGTACTTATGTTGGGAAAAGCTATAAAGAAATTGAGCGGCTTAAAAGGGATTCTAATTTCAATATTTTGTTTTCGCATTATTCCCCCTATCTTGACTCCATCATTTACTGGTTTCTTCAAAAAAGTATCAACCTCTATGGCGAAGCATTGGTAAAAACTTTTGCTTATGAAAAGAAAGGGTTTGGCAATACCGACAGCGGTGTAGTCATCGTCAGGAACTTTTGGAAGCAAAAAGGCATTGGTGAGGATGAACTGAATCTTTACGATGGTTCGGGGCTTTCCCCGCTTAATCGTGTCACTACGCATGCACAGGTGGAGATATTGAAGTATGCAAAGACCCGCGACTGGTTTTCTTACTTCTTCAATTCATTGCCGGAATACAACGGCATGAAGATGAAAAGCGGCACCATCAGTGATGTGAAAGGATTTTGTGGTTATCATAAAGCCAAAGACGGGAAAGAGTATATCTTCTCTTTCCTAGTCAATAATTATAACGGGCCTTCGTCAGTCGTAGTGGGTAAAATGTACAAAGTGCTGGATCAGTTAAAGTAAACCGGTTTAGAAGAAACGCAGCGGCATACCCACCAATACCGGGGCCGCAAAACAGGCGATCCACAGCAGGATGATGATGAACTTGCCGGTAAGCGAAAGATCCTGCAGGATGGTGCGCTGCAACAGGTTTTGCACCAGGGTCTTTATTT
>JAEUVJ010000032.1 GCA_016787085.1 Chitinophagaceae bacterium
TGATTAATGGGATTTATTAGATTTAACAGGATGCGATACTATTGTCGGACTATACTTCTTATTAGTCAACCGGTGAAATTCGAGTCGTTTACTGCCAAAATTGATCAGTAACCCGATCTCCAGATTGTATGCTTCGAGATAATTCATGGCTTGCGCAATATGAACATCCTCCAATTTTATAATCGCTTTTAATTCTACGCTGATTTTATTTTCTACCAGAAAATCAACTCTTCTTGTTCCTATCTGTTGATCCATATAATAGATTGGCATTTCAAACTCCCTCGCAAACTCAAGATTCATTGTTCTCAACTCTAACTCCAAAGCCCTTTGATAAATGACTTCCTGAAAGCCATTACGCAAGGTACCATGAACCCTGAAGCAGGCGCCAATTACCTTTTCAGTAATCTCTCCATATTTATATTCTGCCATAGAAAAAGGTTTTATCTCATTCATCGCACCTATCACATATATCTCAGTTCAGACTTTCAACCAGTTCCGAATTATAGTCTCGCCTTTTGGTGTCAACACACTTTCCGGGTGAAACTGCACTCCCTGCACATCATACTTTTTATGCTGCAATGCCATGATATAATTATTCTCGTCCCGTGCTGTTACTTCGAGTTCTTTCGGAAAATTCTCATCTGAAACGATCCAGGAATGATACCTGCCTACCTCAATCATATTTGGAAGCCCTTCAAACAAATAACTTCTGATTTCCGGCGTCTGACCTCCGACTTCAATATTCGTCGCCACGCCGTGATACACCGTTGAAAGATTCACTAATTTCCCTCCAAATGCCTCTCCTATCGCCTGGTGACCTAAACAAACTCCCAATATGGATTTGGAGGCTGCATACTCTTTGATCAATGGCAATAAAAGTCCTGCTTCTTCAGGAATACCCGGTCCCGGGGATAGTATGATCTTATCATACTGCTGCACCTCTTCAAGTGGTATCTGGTCATTTCGATATACGTCCACTTTCTGATGCAATATCTTTTCTACCAGGTGAACCAGGTTGTAGGTGAATGAATCGTAATTGTCAAATACTAATATCTTCATTGTTCAGCTCCTCATTTTATGGTTTCAGCCAGGGTGATCGCTTTTTTCAATGCACCTAACTTGTTATTCACTTCCTGCAACTCACTTTCCGGTTTGGAAGCCGCCACCACACCAGCTCCGGCCTGCCTTATCAGGGTATTGTTCTTACTTAAAAAAGTACGGATCATGATCGCATGATTACAACTTCCGTCAAAGCCAACAAAGCCAATAGCACCGCCGTAAAAACCCCGGGCTGTCGGTTCATATTCGTTGATCAGTTGCATGGCTCTCACTTTCGGGGCGCCGCTTAATGTTCCGGCTGGAAAAGTTTTGGCCAACAAGTCAAATACATTACTTCCTGTTTTCACTTTCCCTGTCACCTCGCTGACCATATGTATCACATGCGAATAATACTGTATCTCCTTGTACTGCGCCACTTCGACCTCATCACACACACGGCTCAGATCATTACGGGCCAGGTCCACCAGCATCACATGCTCGGCGTTTTCCTTTTTATCTCCTAATAGAAGTTCAGCAGCCGTATGATCGGTCTCATCATTACCCGTGCGGCGGAAGGTGCCGGCAATGGGATGAACTGTAGCTTTCCCGTTCCTGATGATAAGTTGTGACTCCGGGGAAGATCCCATCAGTTTATAGTCGCCGTAATCAAAGAAAAATAAATAAGGAGAAGGATTGATGTTACGCAAGGCACGGTACACATTGAATTCATCACCGGTGAATTTTTGTTCGAACCGCCTGCTTAGTACGATCTGAAATACATCACCGCGATGACAGCTTTTGATCCCTTTTTCCACCATTGCCATATACTTATCATCTGTCATATTGGAAGTTTCCGCATCTTTCGCATTAAAAGGATACACCGGTACATCTTTGCTGTATATCAAAGATTCAACAAGCGGCAACTCGCTTTCCAGTCCTGCTATCACGTTTTCACAGAGGGTCAGCTCATCTTTGAAATGATTAATGGCGATCACATATTGATACAAACGGTACCTGATCAGCGGGATACCCGTCACTTCCCTCTCCTTCGGAGAGGGGTCGGGGGTGAGGTCAATGGTTTCAAAAAACTGTACCGCATCATAAGTAATATAGCCAAACAGTCCTTGTCCAAATTTTGACTCTTTTACATCGCTTTCATTTACGTCAAACTTTTGCATGAATTCAGCCAGCAACTGCGGAACATTCCCGGGATCTTTGACCGGAGCCTTCTCCGGTTTCTGACCTGGCAATTTGAACTCTATGCTTTTGGAAGAGCTTACTTCGATACCGCCGATAGCATTGATGCAGATAAATGAATAGCTGTTTTCGGCTACATGATGATCGGTACTCTCGAGCAGTATGGTATCTCTGAACCTGTCACGCAGCCGCAGGTAAATACCCACCGGGGTAAATACATCTGCCAGTATCGTCTTACAAGTCGTATTGATCGCAATTTTCTTCATAGTTCCTCAATAAAAAACCCCCGAATCGTTCGGGGGTCCTGGATATGTTTTAAATAAACACAGTAATAACATGACAGACCCCTAAGAGTTTGTATGCCACCACCATTGAATATTTACATTGATTATTTTCATTGCTTCGCAAATATAAAAGCAAAATCAATATGACCAAATTCTTTTTATCCATTCAAAAGTAAGAAATCAAAACAGTCGTTTGGATTTTACTGTATAGTGACTTGCCTGCCTGAAAAACTGTAATTTCAGGCCAATAGAAACATCAGGGAATCTCTTTTGTTTTTGACTTACCGAATAACACTTGATCTGAAAGAAAACTTTATGCTGATACAAAACAAAAAAGTGGGAACAAAAGGTATGTTCTACGTGGAGAATGAAGGGAACATACTGGCAGAGCTCGTTTATACGATGCCGTCACCGGAGAAAATGATCATTGAGCATACGGAAGTGAGTGATGAACTAAGAGGGCAGAATGTGGGATACCAGTTGGTGCATACAGCTGTTGAATATGCCAGGAAACATAATATCAAAATAATCCCGCTGTGCCCTTTTGCCCACTCAGTATTTAAAAAGAAAACAGAGTTTGCTGATGTACTGGCCTGACAGGTAAGACTATTGGATAGGCAACCATTGGGCTTTTAGCCCAATGGTCTGATAGCACAAGCCACCAACTCTCCGTTAATGAAATTGCGCCACTTCGGTGCTGTCCTTCATCGCCACGGTCGAAGCTACTCCCTGCTGAACTGCATTCTGCACATAATCAAAATAACCGGTACCAACAAAGCTTTGATGCTTGACCGCTTTAAAACCATGCTCCTGCAAGGCGAACTCTCTTTGCTGTAACTCGGAGAAACCGGCCATACCTTTTTCTTTATATGCTTTTGACAATTCAAACATGGACGTATTCAGCGCATGGAATCCGGCCAGGGTGATGAACTGGAATTTATACCCTAACGCCGCCAGTTCTTCCCGGAACGTCTCCATTTCCTTTTCACTGAGATGCTTGCTCCAGTTGAATGAAGGAGAGCAATTATATGCTAATAATTTGCCCGGATATACAGCATGGATCGCTTCCGCAAATTGCCTGGCCATGGAAATATCCGGATGCGATGTTTCCATCCAGATGATATCGGCGTAAGGAGCATAGGAAAGACCACGGGATATACATTGCTCTATGCCATTCTTCACAGTATAAAAACCTTCCCCGGTTCTCTCCCCGGTAAGGAAAGGCTGATCCCGTTCATCAATATCTGAAGTAAGGAGGTTAGCCGCTTCGGCATCCGTACGGGCTATAATAAGCGTTGACACACCCATTACATCTGCTGCCAATCTCGCTGCGATGAGTTTATTCACGGCTTCCTGTGTAGGTACCAGGACCTTACCGCCTAAATGACCACATTTTTTGGCTGATGATAACTGGTCTTCAAAATGAACGGCTGCAGCACCTGCCTCGATCATGGCTTTCATCAGTTCAAAAGCGTTGAGGTTGCCTCCAAATCCGGCTTCGGCGTCGGCAATGATCGGGGCCATCCAGTCTTTTGTATTGTCTCCATTCACTGAATCTATCTGTTCGCTACGCAATAACGCATTATTGATACGTTTCACCACTTCCGGAACAGAGTTGACGGGATACAGCGACTGATCCGGATACATAGTTCCTGATAAATTAGCATCGGCAGCTACCTGCCAGCCGCTGAGGTAGATCGCTTCTAATCCTGCAGCAATTTCCTGTACCGCCTGGTTGCCTGTCAGTGCACCTAATGCCGCCACATAGGACTGGGAGTTAAGTTTCTTCCACAGTTTGTCAGCCCCATTTCTCGCTAGTGTATATTCTATTTCTACTTTACTGCGTAGCTTCAGTACATCTTCTGCACTATAGGGACGTTTGATACATTTCCATCTCGGATTGGTCTGCCAGTCAATGAAGAGCCTGGTTGTTTTTGAATGTGTGATCATGGTGATGTGGTTTATTTTTTTGCAATCGTTGTATAAATGAATAGTCAATGGTGAATGGGCAATTCAAAGGCAGTTATATTATTATTGCCTTCATTATTGAATTGTCACCCTGAGCTTGACGAAGGGGCCTGTTGACTTCTCCTATCCCGCCATTTCCTTTTCTATATGAACAAAAATGGATGAGTTTGCCTGGTTCTCCGCAGTGCCATCTTCTTCACACTCTTTTCTATCCTTATTCGAGAGAATAAGATCATAGGCCGGCAATGTGAGAAAATCTTCCCACGTATCCTGTACTACCAGTTTATTGAAGATGCAGATAGCTTGTGTGAATTTCCCGTCCTGGTAAGCCTGGCTGCCCACAGCATGTTGTATCTTTTCGATCTCATCATCCCGCAGATCCTCATATAATGCATGGGTGATCGTTCGACCATCGTTCAGTTTTGCCCTGTTGTGCAGCCATTGCCAGACCTGTGTGCGGCATATCTCTGCTGTAGCAGCATCTTCCATCAGGTTGTAAATTGCTGCAGCGCCATTCCCACGGAGCCAGCTTTCGAGATAAAGAATGCCGACATTGATATTATGCCGAAGGCCTTCTTCAGTGATCGTCCCCTGTGGCAACTGCAAAAGATCTTTCTCCGTGCAACTGAAATCTTCTCTTTTTATATGAAGCTGATTGGGGGTTGACATATACATATCAAATATCTCTTTGGCAACGGCTACCAACCCCGGGTGGGCCACCCATGTACCGTCGTGCCCATCTCTTACTTCACGCAGCTTATCTGCTTTTACCTTGGCAATGGCGATGGCATTAGCCTCCTCATTCTCTTTCACCGGTATCTGTGCCGCCATACCGCCGATGGCATGAGCACCGCGTTTGTGGCAGGTTTGTACGACCAATTGTGTATAAGCTCTCATGCAGGGTACTGTCATTGTCACCTGTGAGCGGTCAGGGAATATTTGCCCCGGCACATTCCTGAACTTCTTGATGAAAGAGAAAATGTAGTCCCATCTTCCGCAGTTCAATCCTGCTGAATGATCTTTTAGCTCCCATAATATTTCATTGAGTTGAAAACTGGCCATTATTGTTTCAACCAATACAGTGGCTTTGATGCTTCCATAGGGCACACCGCAATAATTCTGGGCAAACACAAATACATCATCCCATAGTCTTGCTTCTTTATAGCTTTCTAATTTGGGCAAATAGAAATAAGGACCGCTACCTTTCTTTAGCAGCGTTTTGGCATTATGGAAAAAATATAATCCGAAATCGAGCAGGCTGCCGCTAACAGGTTCACCATCTACTTCAATATGCTTTTCCTCCAGGTGCCAGCCGCGGGGACGAACAAATAATGTGGCCACCTTTTCATTCAGACGGTATTCTTTTCCGTTCTCAGGATTTACAAAGCTGATCGTCCTGCTAATGGCATCACGCAGGTTGACCTGCCCGCCGATCACATTATTCCAGTTGGGCGAATTACTATCTTCAAAATCCGCCATGAATATATTGGCGCCGGAATTAAGCGCATTGATGATCATCTTACGGTCTACCGGCCCGGTGATCTCCACTCTCCGGTCTTTCATATCATCCGGCACCGGCGCTATCAGCCATTCACTGTCCCTGATCACAGCCGTTTCAGGAAGGAAGCAAGGCTTCCATCCCTGGTCAATTTTTTCCTGTATGGCTGCTCTTTCTGCCAGTAACGTTTTACGATGCGTATTAAAACGGAGATGCAATGCACGGATAAAATACAAAGCTTCTTCTGTGAGTATCTCTTTGTACTCTGACCGGAACGGAGCCCGGATGGTCATCCCTTCAGGAGTGATGTACCGTGTGGCGGGGTGGGTAATGATAGCAGCCATGGTGATTAATTTTACACAAAATAGAGATAATCCTCGAAAAGCGAAATTTTCGCTAAAAAATATTTTTTCGTAAAACTACTTGTTTTTACTACTTTGGCCGCATGATGACAGACAACGACAGCGTCCGCCTCATTTTCGGACTAAAGGTCAAAGCCTTACGCCAGGAAAAAGGATTATCCTACCAGCAACTGGCCGAAAAGACCAACATGTCCCTTTCCTATGTGCACGACATAGAGACCGGAAAAAAATTCCCGAAAGCAGATAAGATATTGTCGCTGGCCAAAGCGCTTGGCGTGGATTACGATTACCTCGTTTCCTTAAGGGCCAGTAAAAAACTGCAGCCGATCATTGACCTGATCAATTCCGATTTTATCAATGCCGTTCCCTGGGAACATTTTGGACTGACACCGGCTGCATTGCTCGATCTTTTTTCCAATACACCGGATAAAGTAACCGCCTTCATCAGTACGCTGCTGAAAATATCCAGAAGCTATCAGTTATCGAAAGAAAGTTTTTACAACTCAGCCCTCCGCTCCTACCAGGATCTGCAGGACAATTATTTTGAGGACATAGAAGATGCGGTCAGAAATTTCCGGAAAGAGTATAAATGGAAAGATGCCTTACAACTGGATATTCCGCTACTGGAAGGAGTGCTGAAAAAGATGAATGTGCAGGTAAACCGCAAACGGATGGCCTCCCTGGAAGCATTACGTGATCTCCGCTCTTATTTTTCCTCTTCCAATAAATCACTTTATATCAACAAGGCCATGAGCTCAGCCCAGGAAAGATTCCTGCTGGCCCGTGAGATCGCTTTTCAATACCTGGACGTCAAAGAAAGACCCTACGAAACCATTATCCAGCACAGCGACTCGTTTGACATGCTGCTGAATAATTTCAAAGCTTCTTATTTTGCTGTCGCCCTGTTAATGCCCGAAGAGAATTTTGTAGAGGATGTCAAACGCATCGTCATGCAGCCAAAATGGAATGACAAGGCATGGCTCGAACTCTGCACCAAATATGATGTGACCCCCGAAATGATGATGCAACGGCTCACCAATATTCTCCCCAATCATTTCAGCATTGACCATCTTTTCTTTTTACGTATCGCCGGCGATGTAGCGAAAGACGAGTTCGAGATCACGAAAGAACTGCATCTTTCCCAATTGCATAACCCGTACGCCAATGCTACACATGAACATTATTGCCGCCGCTGGGTATCTATCAATTCACTGCGGCATACCGCCGCATTGGCCGCAAAGAAAAAATTCAGGCAACCGGTAGTGGAAGCACAAATATCCCAGTACTGGCATACCCATAACCGTTACCTCTGTATCTCAATCGCCAAACCCTCCGGTAAAGAGAGCAATGAAATGGTCAGTGTAACCATCGGCCTGATGATAGATCAGAAGCTGCTGCAGACAATGCCATTTGTCAATGACACTTCTATTCCTGTAAAAACAGTTCACACTACCTGTGAACGCTGCGGCATTATGGATTGTAAAGAAAGAGCCGTTCCGCCCGCAGAGATCCTGAAAGAACAGCAACAGGAAAAGATCAACCTGGCATTAAAGGTCCTCGATGAATGATCAGTAAGTGATCTTCCAGATCCTTCCCGTTTTTGAATCAGAAATAAATAAGGACCCATCCGGTCCCTGCGCCAGGCCACATGGACGATATTTCGCTTCGTGTGCCCCTTTGATGGATTCCTTTCCTGTAAATCCCGTGGCAAACATTTCGTAATTGCCGGAAGGCCTCCCGTTCTTAAAAGGCAGGAACACTACACAATAACCTGCCTGTGGTAATGGCGCCCGGTTCCAGCTCCCGTGAAAAGCGATAAAGACGCCATTCCTGTATTTTGCAGGAAACTTGTTGCCTGTATAAAACAATACGGCATTAGGCCCCCAGTGTGCCGGAAAAACATAGACAGGCTGCTCCTTACCGGCACAACGATCCTGCTTATTTCCATCTCCTCCGTATTCTGGTCCTAATACTTTTTTCTTTTGCTGAGGATCATAATAACAGAAAGGCCATCCATAATCCCCTCCTTTTTTTATCAGGAAAAATTCTTCGGCCGGTAGCTCGGCGCTTTCTTCATTTGTATATATATCCGGTTTGATCGTATTCAGCATATCACGGCCATGCTGCATGGCGAATAGCTGGTTCACCTGTGTATTCCAGTCGAGCCCTACCACATTACGCAAACCGGTAGCATAGCGGGTACCCTGTGCATACGATTGGTTCAACTGGTTTGCTTTGAATTGCCAGATACCTCCTGCTTTCTCTAATATCGGGCAGGGGTCCTGGCCCGGTGAACCTGCCGACCTGTCTGACACCTGGCAGGCATTCGACGGCGCTCCGATATTCACATAAATATTACCGGCATTATCCAACGCTATGGACTTTGACGCATGCTGGCCTTTACTCACTAATCCTGTTACAATCTTTTCGGGTCTGTCCGGATCAGCTACTTCATTATCCGCATTTAGTTTATAGCGAAAAACTTCATCATCAGACGAAGCATAGACATAACCATTTTTGATGGCAATACCTGTTCCTTTAAAACTGCCGAATATTTTTACCAGTTCATATTTCCCATCCTTGTTGGCATCACGAAGAACGGCAATCCCCTTTTCATCTTTCAGTTTGTTCAGCTTGACATAGATATCGCCATTTGAATTGACAGCGATATGGCGGTTAGTACCCAGCGACTCAACAGCCACTGTTACTTTAAACCCTTTCGGAACGGTTATATCTTCATCAGCCGTTACATTTTTTGTACGACCCGGTATAAAAGATAATATCGCAATCAATGCAACCAGGTGGAAGGAAAAAAATTTCATGACAAGAATTTGGAGCGTAAATGTAACTCTTATGTTCATGAAAAAGACTGGCCAGACACTGAGAAACTAACATTTTATACCAGCGGTGTCCGTCCGGCCATATTGTTTCATACCTTACCTGCTTAAACATTTTGGCTATGACTTCCCAGCGCTTCGTCTTCACCGTTCTTATCATTTTCTTTTTAAATACAACCGTTTCTGCACAGGATGATGTTTCATACAAAACTCCGCCAAAGGACATTGCCGATATGTTGCTCGCCAAACCAACCCCGAACGTCAGCGTGGATGACAAAGGCGAATGGATGCTGTTCACCGAAAGCAGCAGTTATCCTTCGGTAGAAGAATTGGCCCGGCCGGAGCTACGTATTGCGGGGCTTCGCATCAACCCGGCCAACTTTGCGCCCAGCCGCCAGGTCTTTATCAATGCTGTTTACCTGAAGAATATTGCCACAGGCAAGGAATACAAAATAACAGGGCTGCCATCACCCCTGTATGCAGGAAGTATTAGCTGGAGCCCGAATGATAAAAAGATCGCACTCACCCATACCACATCCGGCCGGGTTGATCTTTATGCAATAGATATTGCCACACAAAAAGCAGTAAAGGTGAATAAAGCGGCATTGAATACCGTGACCGGCAGTTATCAATGGTATGATGACAACACATTATTATATCGTACGACATTAAAGCCCGCAACAGCAGCACCGCCTAAACCCTTAATGCCGAAAGGGCCTACTGTGCAGGAAAACTATGGCAAAGCCTCTCCCCGTCCTACCTTCCAGGACATGATCAGGAGCCCCTACGATGAGCAGCTATTCGAATTTTATACTACCACACAGCTAGTCAAAAACATAAACGGCATTGAAACAAAGATCGGCCAGCCAGCCATCTATATAGTCATCAATGTTTCGCCGGATAAGAAATATATGCTGACAAGAACGGTGAAGAAGCCCTTCTCCTACCTCGTTCCTGTCAACGGGTTTACATCCGTTATCAGTATTACCGATATAAATGGCAAACTGATCAAAGTACTGGCAGATCTGCCTTCTTCAGAAACAGCGCCCAGTGGAAATGATAACGTGCAATTGGTACGCCGTGGTTTTGACTGGCGGGATGATTTGCCTGCCTCCATCACCTGGTGCGAACCCCTCGATAGCGGCATGATCAAAAAACAGGCAGAATACCGTGATGCTGTTTACCAGCTTAACGCTCCCTTTAGCGGTCAGCCTGAACAACTATTTAAAACAAAGATGCGTTATCGCGGCACCACCTGGGGTGATCAGAATGTGGCATTCGTCACTGAAGGACTGACAGGCAAACAGACCGTGCAGGTAGATCGTTTCAATCCCGTTACCGGCGACCTGGAAAAACTGATTGCCAGGAATACAACGGATGGCTATTCTAATCCCGGCTTCCCTGTTACCCATCCCAACCAGTATGGCAAGAATGTATTGCAACTGACAGATAATGGCAATAAAGTGCTTTTCAATAATAGTACCGGCGCTTCGCCCAAAGGTGATCTGCCGTTCCTGCTGTCATTCGACATACATACAAAGAAAACAGACACACTATGGCGCTGCCAGGAAGGACAATTTGAGACCGTGGTCAAGATCCTGGACGCCAATAAACTCACCCTTGTCACCAAAAAGGAAAGTGAGAAGGAAATGCCTAATTACTGGTTAAAGAATTTAAGATTGCGCATAGCGGACCGCCAGTTGACCTCGTTCACCAATCCTTACCCGCAGTTAGAAGGTGTGAGTAAAGAAAAAATAAAATACAAACGGGCAGATGGCGTGGACCTTACCGGCGACCTGTATCTGCCCAAAGGATATGATATCAAACGTGACGGCCCGTTGCCTGTGATCTTATGGGCCTATCCTGCCGAATACAATTCGGCTGCCGATGCCGCACAGATACGTGGCAGCGAACATAAATTCACATTGCTGAACTGGGGTTCACCGGTTTACTATGTAACGCAGGGCTATGCGGTACTGAACAATGCCGAGATGCCCATTGTAGCAACGGATAAGGATAAAAAGCCCAACGACAATTTTGTTGACCAGTTAAAGATGAATGCAGAAGCCGCTACCAATAAATTAGCAGAGATGGGCGTAGGTGACCGTAATCGTATGGCTGTAGGCGGACATAGTTATGGTGCATTCATGACGGCGAATTTACTGGCGCATACGAATCTGTTCAAAGCAGGTATTGCACGAAGCGGCGCTTATAACCGCTCTCTTACGCCTTTTGGTTTCCAGAATGAGGACCGTACGTACTGGCAGGCTCCTGAACTATATAATGGAATGAGCCCGTTTAGTTATGCCGATAAAATAAAAACCCCGATACTGTTAGTGCATGGCGAAATGGATAACAATACCGGTACCTATCCGATACAAAGTGAAAGGATGTTCAATGCCATTAAAGGGAATGGCGGCACGGTGAAATATCTAAGCCTGCCATACGAAAGTCACGGCTACCAGGGGCGGGAAAATATATTGCACCTGCTGAATGAACAATATCAGTGGCTGGAGAAGTATGTAAAGAATACGCCGAAGGCAGAAGAGAACAAGCCAAAGGCGTTTTGACAGATACGATTATAGCCAATAATTTTTCTCTAAATGAAGCCGGCCTTGTATCCAAAAAGACATCATACGTTTCTGAAAATAAAAAATATGAAACCAGTCTTATCCGTTTTTTTTATAGCCATTACGCTGTGTTCCTTCTCACAAACCGACACCAGCCGGTTAGTGAGTTACGTTAACTCTGCCTACAAAATTGAATATCCCGCTTCCTGGACGATTGATACTTCTAAAAAAATGGGATCTGAATTTTTCCTTCTCTCGCCTGTAGAAAATGCAGGTGATAAATTCAGGGAAAATGTGAATCTGATCGTACAGAATCTGTCAGGGAAAGGAATTGATATGGATAAATATGTTGAAATATCCGAAGACCAGATAAAAAATATGGGAGTTAACGGACAAATTAATGAATCAAAAAGGATCGAAAACTCCGGTTCCGGGTATCATAAGATGGTTTTTGTTATGTCACAGGGCGTATTCAACCTGAAGGTGGAGCAATACTATTTTATTGAAAAGGAAAAAGCGTACATAATCACTTTCACTGCTGAATCAGATAAATTTGATGCATACAAAACCGCCGGAGAAAAAATTTTGAATTCATTCGTATTGAAAAGCCAGTAGTCGCTGTTCTTTACAGATCAGAAATAAACTTTTACCGGTATCCTGCCGCCTGCAATTCGAACAGGCGTGCATAACGGCTATTGGCAGCCATCAATTCTTCATGAGTGCCTAGTTCTGTTACTTTACCCTCATCAATGACGGCAATGCGGTCGGCTATACGTACCGTGGAGAATCTATGAGAGATCACAATACCGATGCGCCCTTTCAGGTTTTCTTTTAGTTCTGCAAAAATGGCGGCTTCTGCTTCGGGATCAAGTGAAGAAGTAGGCTCATCCAATATCCAGATATCCGCATTGCGGTACATGATCCTTGCCAGCGCCAGCCGTTGCCATTCGCCACCGGACAGATCGTGACCGCCTTCAAAAAGTCTTCCCACTTTTGAATCCAAACCATTTGACATTTTTTTGACCAGCCATTCACTCCGCGAATCCTGCAATGCTTTTATCACATACAGATCATCCGTCGTCCCATCAGGTCTTCCCATTACGACATTCTCTCTTACTGACAGTTCATACGTGGCATAGTCCTGGAACAATACACCGATCCTGTCACGCAACGTATCAGGATGCATATCTTTCACATCAATACCGCTTACACGTACAGCTCCTTCCTGCACATCATAGAAACGAAGCAATAAACGGATCAGGGTGCTTTTACCTGCACCATTCTCTCCCACCAGTGCTATCAGTTCCCCTGGGCGTATCTCTAAGCTCAAATTCTTCAATGCTGTTTCCGTTCCGCCCGGATAAGTAAAAGTGATATTATCAAAATGAATACCCGCTATAGGCCCTTCGGGGATCATGTGCGGTTTTGCCGGCACAGGCACCAGTGTACCTATTGAAAGAAAAGAAAAAAAATCATCCAGGAAAGTGGTATGCTGGTCAACAGCTACAAATGTGCTGGATATCTGCTGCAGTGTTCCTGCCACGGAGGTAAAAGCGCCGATTACCAATACCACACCACCGGGATCTATTTTTCCTTCTATACCCCGTATGCCGACAAATACATAGGCCAATGCAAGAACAGTTCCCGTAACAAAACCGGTGAGTATGGACATACGGCTTCCTATCTTATACATCTGTTGCCGCTGCCTGAAGAGATCTTCTGATAAAATACTGTGTCGTCCAAGCAGGTAGTCGGCCAGTACGTAAGCTCTCACTTCTTTTGTATTACGTGGCTGTACTAATAAGCCGCCCAGGTATTCCCTTTCTCTTTCTTCCGGTGTTTCTTTATAGAAATATTTATAGAGCTTTGTCGTCACCCTGCTTTCCAATGCGATGGTCAGGATCGCTGCCCCAAGAGCTAATACCAGCAGCAGGTAATGCAGGCTGGCCAGCAGGCCCGCCATTAATACGATCGTAACAATATTACCTGACAATCCAAGCACAGACCATGTCAGATCACCCGGTCTCCAGTTCACATCACGCCGGGCTCTTGCCAGCCGGTCATGCCAGTCAGAATTATCAAAATGACCGAGGTCCACTTTTGACGCTTTCCGTAATAATCTTCGCTCCGCTTCCAGTTCCACCCTGCGTACATACAGGTTTCTACCGTAGCCCATATACGAACCAACAGCCCGCTGCACTACAAACACTATCCACAAACCGACAACGATATAGAGAATATCACTGAATTGCAGAGATTGCGAACGGGCCTCTGCTATCTTATTCACCAGCACTGCACCTAAGTAAACGGAGATGGGAGGCATGATGGCATTGAACATACCCAGTAATGAATAACGTATCAGCAGCCGCGGTGAGGCGGCCCATGCCAGGTTCATCGCCAGCCTGAGGTTTCTTATCACCCTGCCTATCCGGCCTTTTGTCTTAGGGGCGTTATTCTCCATCTGTACAAGTTAAGCCAAATACACAATTCGCTGAAAAGTAGCTGCACTGAATGGTCTGTCTTTTGCCAGTAAGCGGGTGGCCTGCGGCTGATGAGAGTTTATTTGCTAATTTTAAATACATCCATTAACAACAACTGTTATGAAACGCAGAACTTTCCTCGCCACCGGCACACTGGCCACTGCCGGTATTGCATCATTGCTGACCTCTTCCTGTAACGATGAACAAACGAATAAAGAACAACCGGCGATAACGGGTGATGTTGTCCCGTCATTCGAACTGGATGAAGAAACCATCAGCACACTGCAGGAGAAGATGGTTTCAGGCAAATACAATTCTGAACAACTCACACAGCTCTATTTAGCCCGTATTGAAGCCATAGACAAGAATGGTCCAAAACTGAATTCAGTCATTGAGATCAATCCCGATGCACTGGCTATAGCCAAAGCGATGGATGAAGAAAGAAAAGCAGGAAAAATAAGAGGCCCGTTACATGGTATTCCTGTTCTCATCAAAGACAATATTGATACAGCCGATAAGATGCAGACCACGGCAGGTTCACTTGCATTGGAAGGACATATCGCCAAAGAAGATGCATTTGTGGTAAAAAAATTAAGAGAAGCCGGCGCAGTGATCATCGGAAAAACCAATCTTAGTGAATGGGCGAATTTCCGTTCTGCAAAATCCTGTTCCGGCTGGAGCAGCCGTGGCGGGCAAACAAAAAATCCCTACATACTCGATCATAATCCCTGCGGCTCCAGTTCGGGTTCCGGTGTGGCAGTAGCTGCTAATCTCTGCGTGATAGCTGTCGGTACAGAAACAGATGGATCTGTCACCTGTCCTGCATCCGTTAGCGGCATTGTTGGCCTGAAACCTACCGTTGGCTTAGTGAGCCGCTCTGGTATCATTCCTATTTCTGCCACGCAGGATACAGCCGGGCCCATGGGAAGAACCGTTAAAGATGTCTCCATACTATTAGGCGCCATGACCGGTTCGGATACCACTGATGCCATTACTAAAGAAAGCGAAGGCAAAGCGTTAACCGATTACACAAAGTTTCTCGATGCAAACGGACTGAAAGGGAAACGTATCGGTATTGATAAAAAGCCGCAGGGTGATAACCAGTATATGCATGTCCTGGTGAAAAAAGCAAAAGAGGTGTTGATACAGCAGGGAGCAGAAGTAATAGAAATAGATTATTATGAAAAGATCAGCAAACTGGGTGATGCAGAATATGAAGTGCTGCAATATGAGTTCAAAGATGGATTGAACAAATATCTTTCATCCTCCGGTGCTTCCGTAAAAACGCTGGCCGATGTGATCGCTTTCAACAAAGCCAATGAAGATAAAGCGATGCCTTACTTCAAACAGGACATATTGGAAAGCTCCGATAAGAAAGGCGACCTGAACAGCAAAGAATATAAAGAAGCGTTGCAGAAAAGCCATACCGGCTCCCGTAAGATACTGGATGAGGTGATACAGCAAAATAAACTTGATGCCATTTGCGGCCTGACAATGGGGCCCGCCTGCAGCATTGATATGATCTACGGTGACAGGTGGGGTGATGTTTTCCTGACAATGCCTGCTGCGATCAGTGGTTACCCGCATATCTCTGTTCCCTGCGGTACCATATATAGTTTACCGATAGGCCTGTCCTTTTTCGGCCCTGCTTACAGTGAACCGGTACTTCTTGCCATCGCTTATGCATACGAACAGGCATCAAGGAACAGAATACTACCGGCATTTCAAAAATCATTTCTTTTATAAAAGGCAATTTATACTTTACGGGCTCAGTATAAATAATAAAGCCCCATGAAATACCTGACATTCCTGCCCGTTATTGCCCTTGCGCTCATTGCATGCCACACTTCGCCAGACAAAAGAGATGCGCAGCATCTCCATCATTTCTCCGAAAAGAAAATGCCCCTCACCTATCATCCGGGATTTGGAGACTTTATGGCAAATATCCAGGTACACCATGCCAAACTCTGGTTCGCCGGGATCAATGAGAACTGGCGCCTGGCTGATTTTGAAAAACATGAGATCGAAGAAACACTGGAAAACATAAAAAACTTCAAAGCAGAAAAAAAGGAGACTCCCCAGCTCAGCCTGCTCAGTCCTTTGCTCGACAGTATCGGCCATTCGATCAGAACGAAAAATGTTTCTTCGTTCAAAAGCAATTACACGCAATTAACCAATGGCTGCAATGCCTGCCACCGGGCGGCCAATCATGATTTTATCAATATCAAAACGCCGGACATATCGCCTGTTCCGAATCAAAGCTACCGGCCGGAATGAGAACGGTGTAAAGAGAATATCTTTATGGCATGAAAATAAAAGCCATTCTTACCGGAGCTACCGGCATGGTAGGTGAAGGTGTATTACATGAGTGTCTGTTGCACGATGAAGTGGAAGAAGTATTGGTGGTCGGCCGGAGATCATGTAACATGACACACCTGAAATTAAAAGAAATCGTTCATGCTGACCTTTATGATCTTTCTGTCATAGAAGGACAATTGAAAGGATATAATGCCTGTTTCTTTTGTCTTGGCACCACTTCGGTCGGCAAGAAAGAACCGGAATATTCTAAGATCACTTACGAACTTGCCATGAGTTTTGGCAAAACACTGAGCCGGCAAAACCCGGAAATGACTTTCTGTTATATCTCCGGCGTCGGAACAGACAGCACAGAAAAAGGAAGACTGATGTGGGCAAGGGTAAAAGGGAAAACAGAAAATGACCTGCTGAAATTACCCTTTAAAAGAGTTTACCATTTCAGACCGGGTATTATCAAACCGACAAAAGGGTTAAAAAACACACTGGGATTTTATAAATACTCAGGCTGGCTGATACCTGTTATAAAACTGCTGGCTCCCAAAAGCGTATGCACACTGAAAGACCTGGGACTGGCAATGATCCACGCAGCCGGCAAAGGATATGAAAAGAACATTCTTGAGGTCAGCGACATTAATGCATTAGCCAAAAAATCACCGTTATGAGCAGCCAACCTATCAACTGGAGCAGTTTCAGTCTCCGTGTCAACATCAGAAAAGATATCCAAATCATTTATGATTGCTGGACATTACAAGCCGGCCTGGAAAACTGGTTTCTGAGAGAAGCAGTTTTCAAAGATGCTTCAGGAAAACAACGGGCAGGTAATGAACCTGTACAGAAAGGCGACACCTATGAATGGCGCTGGCATGGCTATCCGGATGAAGTGATGGAAAGAGGAACGGTACTGGAAGCCAATGGCAAGGATCAATTCATTTTTACTTTCTCGCTGCAATGCCCGGTGACAATACGGATATACACCGAGGCGGATGAAACCATAGTGGAGCTGACTGAAAGCGGGCTGCCTACCGATGACAAGACCCGATCTGCTCATTTTGTTGGTGACTCGAGAGGATGGGTATTTTATCTCACCAATCTTAAATCTGTTCTTGAAGGCGGGGTGGATCTCCGGAATAAAAAAATGGAACTGAGGAATGTGATAACGGCATAGTTTTTCGGTTGCAAAAAGGAAAAAACAGTGCGGTATGATCTCTCTAATAATAAACGAGTTTGATATGACCTGTAACAATTGAAATTGCGAATACTAATTATCTAAAAATCAATATTCGACTTTCTTGATTTCATAGTGCGTACGGCGTAAATTTATGTGTTGGGCGGCATTGAAAACGAGCCTTCTCTAAGGTAACACTCAGACGAATACTATTAAATGAAAGTCTTATCAACATATAAAATTTTGAAAGCAAAAGCGTTCAATGAAAACATTGACGAAACTTGGGTTGACTGGGCACTTGAAATGATGGAGGCTGGCTATCAGTCAAACAATCTTTACATGCTGGCTGGTGAGACGAAGCCCTTCAATCAATTTGAACTTCACGAATTGACAAGAAAGGTTTTAGAAGATTTAGGCTTTAGTTATGCTGACAAAGATGCTGTTCTTAAAAACTACGTTTATTATCTTATCGCAAACTCGGTTGACCATCCAGAAACTTATTACAAGACGCTTCGTGAGTTAAAGAATATTTGCCAAGACTTGGATTTGGACTCAGCGTACATGGGCTTCTATCTTCTTTATTACGCCAAAGACGACCTGACAGTAGACGAGGTTCAGTGGTATTGGGACGGTGCAAACAGACAAAACATTGACCAAATAATTAAAGACTATTTCAGAAAATGGATGAATGAATTTGAGCAGCATAATTCAACAACGACCGCATAGCATTACGCCGTTGTTGGTGTTGTGCAAAGCATCGTGCAGCGGCATCACCAACAGCCATTACTCAGGCTCCTCGCAATCAATTTGGCCTATTCCTGTAGCTCCTGTCGCTGGTGAAGGCCTGTCACATATCATCGCTCAACACCAGCGACGGCGTAAACCAGCGACGGCGTAAAAAATCAATACCGGATTTTCTTGATTTCATGGTACGCACGGCGTAAATTTATGTGTCAGGCTCAATTATATCGACAGCCTTCAAACATGGACATTCTTTTTAAGACAAGACCTTTTTATCCCGATGAATTGAGACTTTTGAAGACTTTGAAAACTCAAAGAGAAAAGGAAAGCGGTGGTAAAATAAAATTCTATCACTTCGTTATTGCAGGATTTTCAGGAGCAGGTTTCACCTATTTAGCTGCATTATTGCCAGACAGCTTTTGGACTTTTCTTTTCGGAACACTTGCTGTTTTTGCATTTGCCTTCCTTGTTTTTACCCCTTACGAAATCTATAAAATGCGAAGAAAGAGCAAGGACTTTCTACAACGTCTCAATGCTACTATTGACAAAGGCACCGTTGACACCTATCTCATTAATACCAAAAGAATTGCAGTCGCCAAAGAGTATGAAGACGAAGGCGATTTGTTCTTAATTGATTATGACAACGACAAAGTCCTTTATCTGTGGGACTATGATTATAACCTACGAAAAAAATTCCCTTGTCTTGACTTTGAAATCTATGAAGACAATTTCTTTAAACTGTTTGGAAGACAAGTTTATCCATTAAGTGACCGAATCAAGCCATTGACAATTGACAGAAAAGCCAAGTGGAGTTACATGAGCAAGATTGGCACACCCGGACATTTGCAAATAGACAACACAAATTTTGATAAACTTGTTGAAGAATATAATAACTGTGCCTGACATGAACTCTGTAAAAACCCAGGTAAAAGCTGTCACCCGGTGCCGCTCTCCACGCATGGCCGCAGGCAAAAAAACCATTAAAGCTTTGTAGCTTTATTGCATGGACAAATTCCCGAACTGGGCCGACCATATCGTTGCTTTTATTTTTTGCATACTCATCCCTTTGCTTGCCGTAAAACAAAACCTGAAGAATAACCCAGCTGCCAGGTACACCAGCACGCAAAAAAGGGCCTTCTATCTTTCCACCTGCTTTTCCCTTTTTATCATGGCAGCTATTATTTTGTCAGTATGGCTGCTATGCAAAAGACCGCTCGCAGAGATGGGGCTTAGTTTAACTATAAAAGGAAGGGCATGGATATGGCCGTTACTTGCTTTTGTGATAGTGTATGCCATTGATACCATTAGTTCTGTTGCAACACCCAAAAAAATTGCTGCTGCGGTCGGCGACTGGGAAAAGAGAACACCGTTCATGCCGGCAAACAGCAAAGAGCTCCGGGTATATCTTTTAATGTGTCTTTGTGCAGGCGTATTTGAAGAAGTGGTGTACAGGGGGTATATGGTCACGTATTTCAGTTACTTGTTCAAAGATTCCGCTTACCGGGAAAGCTTATCGGTATTTCTTCCTGCACTTATCTTCAGCATTTCTCATTTTTATCACGGGCTAAAGAATATCATTAAGATCTTTGTACTGTCAGTATTTTTCGGCTACATATATATTCAGTCCGGCTCACTGGTGATCGTTATGCTTCTTCATTTCCTGGTTAATGTACTTGGCGGATTGCTGAGCGTAAAATATCTGAAAAATGAAAAGGAATAACACCCGGCGGTTGTGCTGCTATCAACTACTACCGGGCTGACCGTGTCAATACTTTGCTGCAAAACACGAAGAACGGCGTAAATGTCTTACCTTGTACAAGCCCGGAAATAGTTTGGCGACCTTGCTATAAGCCTCCGGCAATACACTGATGGAAAGAAAACATCTTTATTCTTACACGAAGCATACTTACCGGCCTTTTTCTGATCAAAGGCAACTGATCACTTTTACTTTTAATGATATCGAAAGAACGATCATCGGGACAATGGAAGAAAAAGGCGATCTTATCTTTTTGTATGAATTCCGCGGGAACTACATAGGAACAGAATTCTTTATTTCCTTCTCAAAAAAATCCAGCTCGTATAAACTGATAAAGGTCGGCGAAACGGTGGCCTGATCATTTGCACCTGTTTCCCAACCCCTTTTCCCGGTCAGGCATCTTTCCAGGCCGGAAAAACGAATTAAGCCGGAACAGCCTGCGATGAAATCTCCGGTAACTTATCAGTCTGAATTATTTGAACCACCCTTCCTTCGTCAGGGCAGGCTGTGCCACATAGCTACATAGGATTTCACAACTTGTCCCGCCGCAGGCGTGGATAGACACTCCTATGTGTCTTTTCTTTGTGCCCTTTGTGCCTATGTGGTTTAAAAACATTTCTAAAGCTGAAATTTCAAACTGAGACACTACTAAATCTCCAATTAATATCCTTCTCTCCCATAGGATTTGATCCTCCTTTGCTGTCAAAATAAATGACATGACTGTTTCCGGAACTTAAGCAGTAAGAGGGAACAGCCAACACAATTTTTACAATTAAATAAATCACTATGAAAAAGCTGGTTTTAATACTTGCCTCATCCCTGCTGATAGCAGGCACAGGATTGGCCCAGGATCAAACGCAGCAACAAGACAAACTACAAAAGCGTGACCGTATTCACCAGGAAGATCACCTGATGCTTAAGGACGGCAAACTCTACCAGGTAAAACAAGGAGTACAATCACAGATGCATGCACAGATCCGGTTAAACAACGGTACTGTCTGTAACCCGGATGGAAGTTACCAGTTGCAGGACCGTACCCGGTTGCGTTTACGTGATGGCGAATGCCTCGACATGGAAGGCAACCGGTATCTGAATCAAAAAAGATTCAATACCCGTAAAATGATGAGCGAGGGACAAATACAAAGAGTACAAACGAGGGACATGAGCCGGGTACAGACAAGGGACATGAACCGTAACCAGTCCTCTTCCCAGGGTGCAGGCAGCAGAAACAGAAAAGGAGGAGCCAACTGATCCCCGGCCAGTAGTTACAGAAGAAGAGTTACAGTTCACCCGTTAACGGAGTTGCCATTCAATGCAGGAGATAACTCTCTGGCGAATGGCAGCTCTTTTCTCCTTTCGCTAAAAAGCATTTTATGAAAGTCCGCCTTGTAAAGTTCCCCGTTCTCTTCCTTATGGTTTTGATGATAGTGTACAAACTGCCGGCGCAATCCCGTTCTGCTGATACGGCAAAGTCAAAACCAGCATTCAGCAATTCTTATGCGCAGGCTGGTGTGAATTATATCAGCAATACGGTATTTGCGGGAAGAAAAGACTCCGTCGCTGTTCCTTACCTCAGCCCTTCCATCAGCTATTCACACAAATCAGGTGTATTCGCAAAAGGATCTCTCTCCTATCTCACATCCGCAAAAGAAAGCCGGATTGACCTCTACACGCTTACTGCCGGTTATGTGTACAGCAAGAATAATTTCATCGCAGGAGTTGACGCCACAAAATATTTTTTCAACAGCAGCAGTACAAATGTGCGGTCAGGAATGAGCGGTTATGCCGCCCTGTTTACCGGTTATAATTTTAAAGATATTTTTACTACCTATGTTGACGGCATGGTGATCTTCGGCCCGGCATCCGATTTTATTCTTGGCCTCGAATTAAATCACCCATTCTACGCTGCCCATGACCGGCTGAAGATCACACCCACCATTTACACAAACTTTGGCACACAGAATTATTACAATGAATACTACAGTACCAAACGTTCCGGTTCAGGCGGAGGCGGAGGGTATGGCAATGGAAACGGCGGCCCAGGCGGATCAGGTAGCACAGAAACCACCACCCTTTCCGTAGTTGAATCGGCAAAATTTCAATTGCTGGACTATGAGTTCAGTTTACCGGTCAGTTACACGTACAAGCAGCTCACTGTTTTCTGCACGCCGGTTCTTGCAATACCTGTTCATCCATCTTTGATCACATCAGGCGGGCAAACAACCCGGGAAGAATTGAGCAATACCTTCTTCTGGTCTGCAGGTATCGGGTACAAGTTCACGGGAAAATAACCGGCGAATTGCGGTCACTATGCCGGGTTACCCGGGCAGGGTGACTTTCGTTACATTTTTTGCTCTGCTCATCGGCTACCTTTTCACCCTGAAACCATGGAGAATGGTGAGGCACAATTATTCCCGCTGCCAGCCATAGGATAAATGAAATGACAGTGTCTAAAATAATCAATAGCCGGGTGAATGGATGAGCTTGAACTGATACGTCGTGTTCTTGAAGGCAATCAACAGGATTTTTCACTTTTGATCAAAAAGTATGAGGCCAATGTATTTCGTACAGCGATGGGCCTTTTACACAGCAAAGAGGATGCAGAAGAAATTACGCAGGATGTTTTTCTGAAAGTATATCAGTCGCTTTCATCTTTCAACGGCAGGTCTGCCTTTTCTACCTGGCTGTACCGTATCACCATCAATAGCAGCATAAATTTTTTACGGAAGAAGAAACGAAGGGGTTTCTGGACCAGCTTGTCCGATCTGCTGCAGATCGCATCAAACGACAGGCAGGCCGAAACGATCATGACGGAGAAAACAGAGAAAGCAGTGATCCGGCAGGCCATTAACAGCCTGCCCGAAAAACAACGACTGGCCTTTGTACTGACAAAATATGAGGAGTTGCCGCAAAAACACGTAGCCGATATTATGAGACTGAGCGAAGGGGCAGTTGAACAGCTTATCCTGAGGGCAAAAAGCAACCTGAGAAAGAAACTGGAAAAAGAACTGGAAGAGCCATAAGATTTTTATACAACTGATTGTCTAATAACTATCCCACTTAGACCATGATTACTAAAAACAATATTGACCAGTTACTTGAAGACTTCATCAAAGAGGAGCGGAACACTGAAGCCAATCCCTTTTTATCAACCCGTATAATGGCAGCGGTTGAGAAAACGGGCGAAGAACAGCTACTGCCTGTCTCCCCGGTATGGAAAATAGCGGTGATCGCAGTCAGCCTGTTTGTAGCGGTATTCGCCGGCATTGCAGCCGGGAATCTTTACCAGCCAAAGACCAACGTAACAGATGCTGTGCTGATCAATGATGACAGTATAGAAAATTTTGGATGGTATGCCCAAATCGGAAATGAATAATTTTTGACACTATGCGCAAAACACAAATATTGACCTGGCTGATCGTTTTACTGGTAGTAATGAATGCCGTCACGATCGGGACTATCATTTATCACAATTACAGGGAAGACCAGGCCAGGGAAAACATTGCTATCAATTCCGGCCAGGGCGGGAATATGCTGAATGGCAGATTCCTGAAGCAAACGATTGGCTTCAATGATGAGCAGATGAATGCTTTCCGCAAGGCCAACCAGCAGTTTCGTCCTTTTGCTATGGAGGTAACAGACCAGATTGACTCCCTGAAGGCCGCCATGTTCGCTGAATTACAAAAAACAGAGCCGGACACGTTGCAATTAAATGGTATCTCGGAAGAGATCGGCCAACTGCATGCCCGGTTGAAATATGACACCTATAAATTTTATCTGAACATAAAAAAAATATGCTCCCCGGAGCAGAAGACAGCACTCGAAAAAGCATTTCAACCCCTTTTTAAAAATGAAGACACGGCGCCTGGCCGGCAGCATAGAAGGGGATGGAACAGGAACTGATTTTTATAACAATAAAATACAAGCAATGAAAAAGATGATTCTTGCAGCGATCTTCATGGTTGCTGTGGCAGGAGCTTTGTCAGCACAGACAACGAAACCAGGAAACGGCACACCGGGAACAAACAAAAGTAATCCCGGCTATGTTGATGCCAATAACAACAATACCTGTGACAACTATGAAAATAACACAAGACCGGCCAATGTTAACAGGGGCCAGGGACGCAGAGGCGCCGGATATGGTATGGGCAACAGGCAGGGCCGCTCCGGTATGCAATGCCGCAGGCCTGGTGGTGGCCGGAGATCATGATAATTCCCGGTTCCGTTATTTCCGATCACTCTTTTACACTGTGGCATGTAAGTGATAAAAACCTGCCACGGCGTAAGATTTTACAGGCGCAATGAACAGCACTACCCGGAGTACCGATCTTCGGAACGATAGCATGAGAATCACTTCGCTACAGAGTGTATGACACCATCTGCAGGAAAGCCAGGTATTTGACTTTTTTGTAGCTTCGGATAATAGCGTAAATACACACGTTGGACAGAAATGGGGCCTTTAGCCTTCATTAATATTTACATCATTCACTTCACCCATTATCATTGCATTCAACCTGCAAAGGTTCAGTCATTTTTAATTCTGTACATCGGATTGGGGGATGACAGCCCGACAATATTTCCTTTTGAGCCATTATCCCATCTAAAGTTTGGCTCAATATTGTGGCGGTTAAAGCTGGTGTCAGGCTTGTTTTGTAGCTTCACTCCCGGCACAAAGCTGGGAATCGTCACAAAACTACGACAAGCCCGCCCGATTTATTAGCCGCAACGCTTTGGCCATACTGTAAACTTTGAACTGATGGACAAGATTCCGAACTTTGTAAACAAACAGAACAAGTATAAATTAAAATGAGCTACCCCAATAAAAGAAACCAGATTGATTCTCTTCAGCAGAAAATAAATGCTGAGGGAGAGTTGAGTGCTGATGTAAAAAAGAAAATCAATTACAAGTTTCGGCTCGATTGGAATTATTACAGCAACAGCATGGAAGGCAACACCCTAACAATGGACGAAACCCGTAGTGTGATGGTAGGCAACCTTACAGTTGGCGGCAAGCCCATTAAAGATGTGCTTGAAATGAAAGGACACGATGAAGTAATTACTGAAATTATGCGAATCGGGAAAGGTGAAGTACGTTTATCAGAAGCACGGATTCGCGAAATACATAAAGGAATCATGCACGAAGAAGATGAAGAAAAAAAGAAAAAAATTGGTGTATGGAAAACCGAACCCAATTATATCTACAACTACAAGAACGAACGCTTTGATTTTGTCCTGCCTGCCGAAGTGCCTGCACGAATACACGACCTGCTCAATAAAACCAATTCAGACATTGATGCCATTGAACAAAATAAAAAAGATGCTCCACATCCTATTGATGTTGCATTACAGTTTCACTTAGATTATGTAATCATTCACCCTTTCTATGACGGCAACGGTCGGACAGCCCGAATCCTCACCAATTTGTTGCTCATTTCATTTGGCTATCCACCGTTCTGGGTAAAGACCAATGAACGTAACATTTACAACCAATACATTGGCGACATACAAGGATATGGGGGTAACCCCGATTTGTTTTTTGATTTCGCTGCCGACCAGATTTTGCGTTCTCAAAATTTAGTACTTGATGCAATCACAGGGAAAGAGATTTCTGAGTTAGATGATTTGGATAAAGAGTTGGCGTTGTTGAGAGCCGAACTAAAAGGAGAGCACGTTTTAAAGACAAAAGCAAATTCAGAAAACATTGCTGAAGCTATGGAAGAAAACATCATTCCGCTTTTCATGATGCTTGAGGAAAAATGCGAAGGATTGAAAGAATTCTTCTTTGATACCGGCCGTAGGATTGGATTTGAAATTGAAGGAGAAAGTGGTCAAAGGATTGTAGGTTCAAAAGATAGCAAATGGGAACATTTGAAAACAAACTGGTTACAAAATCAAATAAAGGCACAAGGAAAAAAGTTGCGTCATATTCAATACAACTACGAGCTGAAAGGGTTTAAAAAAACTGTTTCAGCAAATTCGTTTTGGCTAAGTGTAGAAGTGTGGTTCAACGATTATAACTATACACTACAAGCCAATCCCAACCGCAGTTATCCCATACAAGTGCCTTACGGAGAAAAATTTTCAGCTGCTGAATTACAAGGATTGGTTACACCTATGCTTAAAGAAATCATTGAAGGCATTAAAAGATTAAACGGGAATGTAGGTAAGTAATCAATCATGTAAAACACAGTGAAGGAATAAGTAGCCATGCAACCAACATTGAACTGTGTAAAAAAACCTGGTAAAACCTGATCTTTTAAAGGTTCTGCCGGGACCCCATCCTCAAAATATAACTGCTAAAAAAATCCGTGCAACAACTCAGATCCAAACGACCCGGCTACAAAACACGAAGAACGACGCAAATGCTTTACCTGAATCGGGATCAACTATGCCCATTCATCATAACAACTCACGGCTCCCAACTCCTAACTCTTAACTCATAACTCCCCTACTTCCCCATCCACTTCTTGAAGTCGGTCACTTTTTCCCTGCTTACAATAGATTCCTTATCTACGGCAGGCTTCAGTGTCAGCATCAGGCGGTTGCCAAAATAATCATGTATCTGGTCCACACTGTCAACCGAGATATAGAATGAACGGCTGATACGGAAATATTTGACAGGGTCCAGCATATCTTCCAGTTCGTCCATGGTATAATCCACCACGAACTTGCGGTTGTCGTAGGTCTTAAAGAAATTCAGGCGGCCATCACTGAAAAAATAAGCGATCTCATCCACCTCTATTGAAACTAATTTCTGTGCATGCTTGACGAGGAAACGTTTACGGTATTCTTTGGGCTGCAGTTTTTGCTGCAGTTCTTTTACCAGGTTGTCAATACTGATATCGGGCCTGGTCTCTTCTGTCTTGTACATCGCCTTCATCTGTTTCAGCTTTTGCATGGCAGCCTCGAGGTCTTCCTTCTGTATCGGCTTCAGCAGGTAATCAATGCTATTCACTTTAAAAGCTTTCAACGCATATTCATCATACGAGGTAGTAAAGATCACTGGGCTTTTGATCGTTGCCTGGTTGAATATCTCGAAACTCTGCCCGTCAGACAGTTCGATGTCCATCAGGATGAGATCGGGGGCTGGGTTATCTTCCAGCCAGTTCACGGTTGACAGGATACTGTCTGTTACTCCCACCACTTCAGCATCGGGTTCTACACCTGCCAGTGTCTTCTGTAGTTTTTTGACGGCCAGTTCTTCGTCCTCAACGATCAAAATTTTCATAACAGTTTTATTTAGTGGTTAAGTTTTCGGTGCTGGCAGGCTGCGCTATCCATTGCTTGCCGATATTATTATTCCAGATCAGCGGCAGCACGACGGTAAAGTTCTTCGCATCTTCCATTACATGGAATCCCTTTTGCCCAAGCAATTTATATTTCATTTTGATATTATCTAACCCTATCCGGTTCGAGGGCCCTTTCACCGTTCTGCGCTGCAGGTTATTATTCACGATCAGTTTATTGCCTGCCGCCGTGAATATATCTATCATCAGCGGTTTGTTCTTTGAAAGTACGTTATGCTTTACTGCATTCTCCACCAGCATCTGCAGGCTGAGTGAAGGTAACAGATAATTATCATACCGCTTGTCCGATTCCACCTGGAACTGTACCGCATCCCCGTGTCTTGTTTTCAGCAGGCGGAAATACGATTCAATAAATTTAAGCTCATTTTGCAGGGTGGAAAGCCCGGCTTCATTATTCCGCAGCAGGTAGCGATACACTTTGCTCAGCTCATCCAGGAACAATTCAGCCTTCTTTGCATCTTCATTGATCAGCGAGGACAGTGTATTGAAACAATTGAAAAGGAAATGCGGGTTCACCTGGCTTTTCAGCACATCAAACTCCTGCTGCACCGACATTTGCTGTATCAGTTCCTTTTCACTGATACTTTCCCGGTGCTTATCCATGATGTACATGGCCTCCCACAGTGTGGAAAAAACAATATTGACGGCAAAGCCTACCAATAAACCCCTCAGCACACTGCTGTATCCCCACTCATACCCCAGGATATGCAGCCTGTCGTACACAAAAAAGATAATAAGAATAGCCGGTGACATCACAAAAAACGTAACGAAGAATTTCAGCAGTATCCGTTTGCTGCTCTGGCTGATCTCAGGATATTTCCGCTGGGCATTATGACTGTAGAGCACATGAAAATACCAGGTAATGATGCCGGCCGCAAAAATAATGGGAAAGGATACCAGCCATATCCGGTAATCATGAAAAAGGCGATCGCCATACAGCACATGGTTGATGCCGATGTCTATCAGCGGCATCGAAGCGATAAAAGAATACCACTCTATCTTTGTCGCTCTTTCCCATTTCATACTTCAGCCTCCTCTCTTTTGGTGATCAATGGCAGAATGATCCTGCGTTCCGTTCCGCTGTCATGTATCTCCACAGGCTGTTCACTCATCAGTTGATATTTCATAATGAGATTATCCAGTCCTGATTCCTGGTCACCGGTCTCTGTCAGCATTTTGCGCTGTATATTATTCTTTATCACGATCGTTCCGTCATTTGCGGAATTGATACAGATACATAACGGTGAGGTCTTGCTGGTTTTATTCTGGTACAGCGCATTCTCTACGATCACCTGCAGGCTCAGGGGTGGCAGCATCTTGTCTTTGTCACCCTCACTCACCGATACTTCTGGTTTGACCGCACTGCCATACCGGGCTTCCAGCAATGAAAAATAGGAAGAGATGAACTGTATCTCGGTCGCCACGGTCACCAGTTGTTCCTCATCATTGCGGAGCATATAGCGATAGACCTTACTCATTTCATTGAGGAACTTCTCGGCTTTTTCTGTATCCTCCTGTATCAATCCCGACAGGGAATTAAGACTGTTGAACAGGAAATGCGGGTTCACCTGGCTTTTCAAGCCTATCAACTGGCTTTGTTTATACGCCATTTTCAGTTGTTCAGTCTCATTCAGGCTTTCCTTCCAGCTTTCAAAGCGATAGATACCTTCATTCAGAAATGTGAGAAAGATATTGAGGATGCCCGTGGTGATATAGGCCCAGGTAAAGTTGTTGTCGTTATTATCATTCAGCAGTCCAAAAGCATAATACACCTGGTAAACCCCGAAGATGATCAGCGCCGTCATGATCAGGAACAGCAGTATAAGCAACACAGTGCGTCGCAGGAAATTCTCGTCGCCGGGAAAACGCTGGCGAAAACCGAGGGCTATATTGCCATAGAGCATGAAACTGACCGCCATCACCAAAAATGTGACCGGCGTTGCGATCCAGAAGACCTTGCCAATGGAAAAATAATCGCCGCCGAAAATGATGCTGTTGAGCAAAATGGAAAAGGGGATCATGGTCCATAGCATAATGGACAGGTCACGACTGGTATATTTTGGCAGTTTCAACATTGTCTTTCAGCAAATTAAAGCCTTTTGTCCACTATTCCCGCCAGCCCGGCCCGGGTTGAGGGAATCGGGTGATGAATTGTAGAAAAGCATGCCTGAACTGTATGCCCGTAAAGTGGTAGCCCTTGATACCCGGAAAGCCTCTTTGTAAAGGCTTTCCGCCGCAGGTCAATTCAATACCCGGAATACACAAGTCATCCCAAAGCGGGTTGACCCGGGAGTAATAAGCAAACATTTTTGCCGGGCAATTTTAAACCAACCATTAAATCTTTGTTATGACACAAAAGACCTATCGCTACTTTGGAACCCGCACCGCTACGGCAATTGTTGTTTGCGGCCTTTTCGCTGTACTGTTCGTATTGTCCTCTTTTCGTGCACAGAAGCTGACGGATGACATGTGGAAGATGCTCGGCATCAATAAGCAATCCGGTGATGAAAAGATCAAAAACAGTTTCATGTACGGTTATCTCTACTATTATGGAGTAAAGAATGCAAAGAACCTGGCTGTTAATGACCGGGCTGCTGTGGCCAAAGACCTGCTTACTTATACCAAAGCCTTTGTAAGCAGCTCTGCTTTCAAAAAGCAGTATGATGATATGCGTAAACAATCCAAGCCGGAAGAGCCCGCGCTGAAACCTTTGCGCAGCATCGAACAAATACAGAAAGAGGAGATCGCCAAAACAGAAAAATCCATTAAGGATATTGAAAAGAACATGAAAGAAATGCCGCAGTTCGCCAAAAGCATGGAGCCGGTACTTGACATGCAGAAGAAAAACCTGAAAGAATACCAGGATCCGAAACACTCCTACTTCACCGCTATTGCACAAGGAGAGAAATACGATCAGGAGAACCAGCTCAGGAACCATAAGGAAAGAACGGAGCAATGGAAAAAATCCATGCCTGAAAATGTGAATGACTTCATTGCGGAAAGACTGCAAAAAATGCTCGACGACACCAAAGACATTGACTACAATGCGCAATTAGTGGAGAAATATGGTAAGAAAAGATTTGCAAACCCTAAGTATGAAGGCAAGAAACAGGAGTGGAAGCAGGGTTTCCGTGCCGGCAAAGAAGTGACCGAACCGGCAAGGGCCTTTGCACAGCAATGGCTGAATGAACTGAAAGGAAAATAAAAAGCTTTCACAAAAGCAGCTAACCTGATCAACAAGAGGCTGTCTCAAAAGTGTTTTCAACACTGAGATACGGAGTAACAGAGAATCACAGAGTTTTAATTCTTAAATTTCTTTTCTCTGTGTAACTCAAAACCCTCAGTTACTCTGTGTTGAAATTTCTCTCTTTTAAGACAGCCTCTTGTTATTTGCAATTATTGAACATGTAACGGCAGACGATAATATTCCTTTATTTTTATCCTTATGAAACAACTGCTGATACTGCTGCTCACGGCAACACGGTTCACTCCTGCTTATTCACAAACACTCACCGAAGAGCAAGCCATCCGGCTGGCCCGTTTGCCATTGCATTGCATCAACACGGAGTTTCCCAATAAAACATCACATACCGCCGATGACGCTAAAGATGCCGTACTGCTTCCTCAGAAGTTACATCCTTCTTTCTATGGCTGCCTCGACTGGCACAGCAGTGTACATGGACATTGGTTACTGGTAAAAGTATTGAAGATGTTCCCCGCCATTTCCATCAGGGATAGCATCATACCGGTATTGAATAACAGTTTCCAATCAGAAAAGATAAAAGAAGAAGCCGCTTATTTCACGAAATACAAAACCACCAAAACCTGGGAACGTACCTATGGATGGGCCTGGCTATTAAAACTCGACGAAGAACTCTACACCTGGAATGATCCGCTAGCGAAGCGATGGCACGAAACCCTGCAACCTCTCACCAGGAAGATCGTTGAATTGTGGAAAGAATTTTTACCCAAGCAAACGTATCCGAACCGCACAGGTGTACATCCGAACACGGCTTTCGGCCTGGTATTCGGACTAAGCTGGGCCAGAACGCTGAAGGATACCGCATTTGAAAATGCCATTACCAAAAAGGCAAAAGCATTTTATCTGAACAACACCGCCACGCCTGCTTATCTCGAACCGGACGGCAGTGACTTTCTCAGCCCCTCTCTTGAAATAGCCGACCTGGTGAAAATGATATTACCCCGGCAGCAATTCATCAACTGGCTGAATAAATTCTATGAACCCCGAAGTATCAAACGCATTACGGAAATGCCGGTTGTAAGTGACCGGACCGACTTCCAGATCGTACATCTTGATGGCCTGGCGCTCAGCCGCGCCTGGTGCATGAAAGGCATTGCCAACGTATTGCCGGTATCTCATCCCTGGAAAAAGTTGTTTGAAAGAGCCGCTGCTGATTTTTTGAAAACGGCATTGCCCAATGTCACCAGCGGCAACTATGGCGGCGATCACTGGCTGGCCAGTTTTGCCCTGTATGCCCTGAGCATATAAATTTCCAGAAGCAGGCGTCCGTTCAGCTTTTCTTTATCGGCAATATCCTTGGAATAGTTCCGCCGATTCGATACATTTATATACCCTCTTTTGAAAAGCCTTCCAGCTTCTCCTGAAAAGCCTCCTCAAACAAATTTGATCTAAACAAACCTGAGTTGTATGAAAAGGCAATTCTATTTTATCTGCTTACCCCTATCTGTATCCTAAGCAGCAGTGTAAATGCACAGAAAGTGGGATCAACACCGCTACAACTGATAGTACACTGACCGTTGCCGGTTCGGCAAATATTTCGGGCACCACCAAAACCAATAAACTTCAGCTTACTGATGGCGCCGGTATCAATAAGTTCCTGGCAAGCGACGCTTCCGGGAATGCAAGCTGGGTAAGCGCATCCTCCGTTACTGCTTCCAGCCTGCTATCTGCGCAGATATGCAACCAGGTATGAACGACCACTAACCTGGAGGTAAGCACGTATCGTAACGGTGATCCTATTCCCAAAGTCACCGACCCTGCCGTATGGGCTACACTTACTACGGGAGCCTATTGTTACTATAATAATGATTCGGCAACATACGCGGCCATCTATGGCAAACAATATAACTGGCATGCCGTGAATGATCCCCGGGGTCTTGCCCCGGCTGGATGGCATATACCCTCCGATGCAGAATGGGCCACTTTAATAACTTGCCTCGGTGAGAAGTTTGTTGCCGGCGGCAGAATGAAATATCCGGGTACTTCCTTCTGGGCGGAGCCCAATACAGCAGCCACCAATGTCAGTGGATTTGCCGGACTTCCCGGCAGTCTTCGGATGAGTGACGGCGGTTTTCTTAATAATGGGCAGACAGGGTATTGGTGGAGTTCGACAGAAAGAAATTCAGGTGAAGCCTGGGACCGTTTCCTTAACCATAGCAGTGCTAATGCAGGCAGGATAAACGGCTATTCCAAAAAAGGAGGTTTCCCGGTACGTTGCATCAGGGACTGACAGCCCGGTCCGTTTATTATTTCCAGGCAGTAGCAGGAAAACGATAGTAAAGAAGATGCCTCCCGATGAGAAGGAAGACTCCCGGAATGAAAAAAAGCTGGATGGCTTTTGAAAGCCAATGCTTAGTCATAGCTAAGCATAACATCCTAAATTTTTATTGCTTACTGGCTTGAAAAGCGTGAACACTACCAATAACGGGAAAAAGACAAGGTGGAACAAGCTAATGATTAAAGTCACTACATCCGGTATATATAGTCATTAAAATAAGTAAACATCTGTAATTAGCTTCGGGTAGAGCAATAAAAGCTTCTTGCAATGAAAAACATTTTATTATGCATAGTCATTATGCTGGCGGGCATTTTGGCAAGTAGCCAGCAGACCCGGCCCGGGCAACAATTCACAAAAGAAGATTACCTGAAAAAAAGTACAAATCAGAAAACAGCAGGCTGGATATTATTGGGAGGAGGAGCTGCGTTGACAATCGGGGGAGCAATTTGGTGGGGACAGGAATTTAGTCTTTTCGGTGAAACTACCGGTGCAGAAGCAGCCGCAGGGATCATAACCGTTACAGGTATAGCCGCCATGGCGGGAAGTATCCCTTTGTTCATTGCTTCAGGCAGGAATAAAAGGAAAGCAATGGATATGGCCATAAATCTGAAAATGGAAAAGGTGGTTTCCTGTCAACATACCCGGTTGGACTATAATTACTACCCTGCCTTAACACTAAGTGTCAGGATTAAATAAAGAAACGGTCATACCGATATAGATGTTAATTCACTTTACGGCACCGTTTTCACAGTGCAGCCTTGCCTGGGCGGCGTGGCATTATTCCTGAGTTTGTCAAATCTATCTCTTCATTACAGTGGTACCACCACTTTTTTATGCGAATAGTTTTGCATTGGGATATCCTGTCTTCCGTGGGATGAACTTTTCTTATCTTTCGCTGCACAAAAAATCCCAATGCAAATTGCATCGGGATTTGTCTCATTTTGTGATCCCGCTGGGACTGAGAATCAGGTGAAACTTGCTTTGAACTTCCCCCCTTTGCACTCATTTACAACACATTAGTTTTTTACGGGTAAACAATCTTTGCAACCCAAAGCAAGGAAAAGCATGAATTGTTTACCCCATTGTTTACCCCAAACTAAGAACTAATGGCAACCGTACAAATTGTCCATAGAAAGGACAAGCTTAATAAAAAGGGAGAAGCCCCCATTCACTTTCGAATAATCAAGAACAGGAAAACATCCTACATAGCATCCGGTATACTGCTACCTATAGAGCAGTGGGATGAGAGAAAAATCAGAGTTAAATCAACCCACAGAAATAGTGCGAGGCTCAATTCCTATCTCAGTAATAAGTTCACAGAAATTCAGGATATAGTTCTGGAGCAGGAAACTCTTTCAAAATCCCTGACCAGTCGCAATCTCAGAGATAAGGTCTTTGGTAAAAAGCCCCTGGACTTCTTTGACTTTGCAGATAAAGTGGTGGCTAAATACAAAGAAGAGGGCAAAATCGGAACCTATGATAAGAATATAGCCATCATATCCAAACTCAGGAAGTTTAAACCGAACAGCAGGCTGACTTTTAATGACATTACCCCGGAGTTTCTTCTAAAGTATGAGCAGTATCTAAAGACTGAGTTAAAGAACAAAACAAACACCATAAACAAGGATATGAAATTCATCCGCAAGGTCTTTAATGATGCCATCCGGGAGGATATTATAGGTCTTGAAGTAACACCTTTCCGGAAATACAGCATGAAGCTGGACAAGACGCATAAAGAATATCTTACAGAAGAGGAACTGATGTCGTTAGAAAAGTACCCCGCCACTCCCGGCAGCAGGTTAGACTTGCACAGGGATATGTTTGTGTTTGCTTCATATGCAGGAGGTTTACGAGTATCTGATATCGTGAAATTGCAATGGAAGGATTTCGATGGTACACACCTCAATCTTGTCATAAAAAAGACGGGAACACAGGTGTCTATCAAAGTTCCCAATAAGGCATTGGAGATAATAAGGAAATATGTTCTACAATCACCTAACAAGGATTCCTTTGTATTTCCTATGATGCCTGAAAACACCAACCTAAACGACCCGGAAGAATTGGACGCATCAATCAGCAGGGCTACCGCTTACATCAATAAGAACCTGAAAATCATTGCCGAGGCAGTAGGAATAGAAAAAAATCTTAGTTTTCATATCTCCCGTCACACCTTTGCAGTCATGGCTTTGAAGAAAGGTATTAGCATAGACAAGGTTTCTAAATTGATGGCTCATAGTAACATCAGAGAAACGCAGATTTATGCCAAAGTGGTAAATGAAGAACTGGACAAAGCGATGGATGCCTTTAATTAAAAAATGACAAAATGGACACAATCACAAATCCGGTATTGACCTTATTTTCAGACTTGTTCACAAGACTCAATCATTTAGAAAAATATCATGAAATAGTGATAAAGGGAAGTTTGCCTATACCAAACACCCTTATGATAAATCGGATAACCAATGAAGCATATAATTATCCCAACGATGAGGTACTTAAAGCTATTGATTTCTCAATTGGCAAAATAAATACCCTCCAAGGTTATGGAAGGCGAATTGTAGATGGAGTTGGTGTGGAAGTTGAGGATGCAGTTCACGGATACGTACAAGCAACGATTGAAGAGGCTGAAAAGGAAAAGGATGCTCTATATGAAAACATCTGTAATGAACTGAAATTTTACTCTGCAAAGTTACTTGCGATTCGTGAAACATTGATATTCGGCAACGAACTGGAAAAAGTAAATAACACTGACAGCGTAAAAGCACTTCTTTTAAAAGCCAAAGAACTGCCAACTGAAATGTTGGAGTTGGATATACGACAATTTGCATTATTTTTTCAATACTTGCGGGACGTTCATGTGCTGCCCAAAGAAAGGCATCTTCCAAACTATAAATTGGCAATACCTCTTTCTTTAATGACAGGGTTTTCTCCCAAGACGATTGCCAATGAGGAGGGGTTTGGTGATATTTATAATATTAAATCCGATGCTAATTGTCATCTAGATGGAACAAATAAGCCCTTCTATAACTTAAATTCAGTGAAACGAACTCTTGAAAAGATACTGGCACTTGTTGATGCCGATATTAAAGAGCAGAGTGATAAATAAAGCAAATTCTCAGGTGTTTGGAAGCCTGTTAGCATCTCTCTCAGCACTCTTTTCTATTTCCTTTGCTTTTAAATTCCGGGAATGGCAATGAAAACTACAGTAATTCATTTCCCTTCCGACTGTAGCGGGATTGATTAATCAATTGTTTAACCTAAATCACACGGTATGGGTAGAATAATCGTATACCCGGAGGAAATTCAATTGCTCTTATCAAAGCTGGATAGCATTGAGAAGAGTTTAAGGATAGAACATCCTTACATTGACGATCCCATCTTGGATACGGAAGATTTAATGAAACTCCTGAAAATTTCCAGAAGGAGCCTTCAAACCTGGCGTGATACTGGATTGATTGATTTCAGCCAGGTAAATGGCAAATTTTTTTATCGTGTTTCGGCAGTAAACAAGTTGCTTGAAACACACAAAATCAACAACAATGATACTAAAGTTCAAGAAGAAAATCAAAGACCTTATCGTTAAGATAGTTTCTGCAAACCCTCATATCGAGTCAGGGGATTTGATAACTAAAGTCCTTAAAGATGTTAGAAAGTTTGAACCTATGGAGGATGCAGACGTTCAACGATACAGGGAGGCAGTTACACAATTAAGTAAAAACTACCTTGATGCAATAAGGGAAACAGAGGACGATAGTACAGAATGATGCAATATATATCGTTACTCTCAAAAGAGGTTGTCAGATATGACAGCCTCTTTTTTGTGCCTTTTAAAGTCAAGACACTTTGTAAATATCCCTATTTTTTAACAGCCCTACTGTACACAGCTATGTACTTAAGGGTCTTCAATTTTGTTCTAATGGAAAATTTACTTACTATTTCAGAAATCACAGTACAGTACCGTCCCAAAAAAGCAACCAGACCAAAGATTACTACCTCGTATGAAGCCATGACTATTGCCCGGCAATTCTTTCCTGCTGACACCATAGAGCTTCAGGAACGTTTTGTAGTCATGTATCTGAACAGGGCAAACCGGGTGATTGGTATATACCCGGTATCAGTCGGAGGTATTACCGGAACAGTAGCAGACATCCGGCTTGTATTGGCAGTGGCATTGAAATGTGCAGCAACAAGCATTATTATGGCGCATAACCACCCCTCTGGGAAACTTACTCCATCGAGAACAGACATGGAACTAACACGGAGAATAAAAGAGGCGGCGTCATACATGGATGTGAAGGTCATTGACCATCTAATCCTCTCGCCCGAAACGGGAGACTATTACAGCTTTGGTGATGAAGATTGCATTTAAATGACGCTCGACGTAGAATATTTGATATTTTAATTAACAGTCATGGATAATCCCATATTTCTCCTGCAATACTTCATTGTCTATGAATTTCAATTCTAATGCTCGCTCAAAATGTTTAAATGAGAGATATATAGAATTATAGGTGTACTGAAAAGCTTCATCCATTTTTTGAAGATGAGTAACATCTTCCTTTAGCTCCAGATAAAATGAAAAGTTAGAATAGTGAACAAATCCGGAAAATTCCTTCCAAAGATAAAATGCCCTGTCTCTAAAAATATTCACATCCCTTGAAGCGTTTATTTTTTTGACCATTTCTGCGAGAGTAATAAAGCTCTTAAACTTAAAGGATTCTTTATCTCTAAAATATTTTTCATTTTCTGGTATTGAAACAAACTTCTCTTGAACAGTTTTATATTGTTCATGTGTTAAGTAGAAGGGGTATTTGTCATTGAAATATTTGTGGTTTGATTCAGTGAGGTCTTTTAAAGATTGAAAAACTTGTTTATGTGCTTTGGCATTTATTTTTACAATCTCCTCATATTTGTCTCCAACAAAAAGCTCAAGATATAATAGGTGAAGGAAATCATCCATTAGACTTCTGAGAATGATAAATGGGGTTGTAATTAGTCCGGAATTTCTTCCTTTAAGTAGTCTTTCAAGGTCGAGAAGTATAATAGCCTGTCTCCTTAGAATTCCGAGGTAATAGTCTTGCAGCTCTTCCTTCTGTTGACACTTGCCAGTAAGAATACCTAAATTCTCATTTGCCAGAGAGGCAAGCTCCTTTGCATCTTCCGATAGTACTCCCGTAGTAATCATAATTTAAGGTTAGGTCAAATGATATTTGTCATTATAAACAAGTCATAATTGATATGCCAATATAGAACTATTTACCTATTCTCTAACTCCAACATTTTTAGTATTTTGTGCAAGCAAAACCACCTCTTGCCATGCTCGATAAGAAAACCTTATCCGAAAGGGACATATGTACCAAGTTCATTACTCCTGCCATTGAAAAAGCTGGTTGGGATAAGATGACTCAGTATTTGGAGGAGGTATCCTTTACAGATGGGAAAATTTATGTCCGGGGCAGGATGACAGCCAGGGGTGAACAAAAGAGGGCTGATTACATCCTCTACTTCAAGCCGAATATTCCCATTGCAATTATTGAAGCCAAAGATAATCACCACCGGGTAGGTGCAGGTATGCAGCAAGCATTGAACTATGCCCGGATTTTGGATATACCCTGTGTATTTAGCAGTAATGGTGATGGCTTCTTATTCCATGACAGGACAGCTCCAGAGGGCAATCTTGAAACAGAGTTTGGATTAGATGCATTCCCCACACCAGAAATGCTATGGGAGAAGTACAAGAAGTATAAGGGTATTGTAACCCCGGAAGCAGAAAAGATAACAGCACAGGATTACTACTTCGATGGCACCAATCGTAAACCAAGATATTACCAGCAAATAGCTATTAACAGAACGGTAGAGGCTATTGCAAAAGGCCAGAACAGGATATTGCTGGTAATGGCAACAGGTACTGGTAAGACCTACACAGCGTTTCAAATCATCCACAGACTTTGGAAAAGTAGTACTAAGAAAAGGATTCTGTTTCTGGCCGACAGAAATGCATTGATTGACCAGACAAGACGAGGTGATTTCAAACACTTCAAGGATAAAATGACTGTGGTAAAACACCGGCAAGTGGATAAGAGCTATGAGATTTATTTATCCCTGTATCAGGGGCTATCCGGTTCTGATGAGGATGCCAATATCTATAAACAGTTCTCTCCCGATTTCTTTGACCTGATTATAATAGATGAGTGTCATCGTGGAAGTGCAAAGGAAGATAGTGCATGGAGAGAAATACTCAGCTATTACAAGAACGCTACCCATATTGGTTTGACAGCAACACCAAAGGAAACCAAAGAGACCAGCAACATTGAATATTTTGGCAAACCTGTTTATACCTATTCATTGAAACAGGGAATTGATGACGGGTTCTTAGCTCCTTACCGGGTTATCAGGATAGGGCTGGATATTGATTTGGAAGGTTGGAGACCACCTAAAGGATTTAAGGATAAAAACGGGAAGGTTGTAGAAGATAGAATATATAATCGTACCGACTTTGATACAAACCTTGTGGTGGAAGAACGAAGAAAACTGGTGGTGAAAAAGGTATCCGAGTTTCTAAGGGGATATGACCGTTTTGCAAAGACCATTGTATTCTGCTGTGATATTGAACATGCAGAAAGCCTCACCTCTCTATTGAGGAATGAAAATGATGACTTAGCTGCTGCCAATTACAAATATGTAATGCAGATAACAGGTGATAATGATGAAGGCAAGAGAGAATTGGACAACTTTATTAACCCTGAAGAAAAATACCCGGTCATTGCCACTACTTCGGAGCTAATGACCACAGGTGTTGATGCTCAAACT
>JAEUVJ010000061.1 GCA_016787085.1 Chitinophagaceae bacterium
GAATTTTGAAGAGGCCTATAAACTTTCGAAAGTGTTCAACGATGATGACCTTCCCATCCGTGTACTCCATATTAATCAATTGATCGAGGCCAAAAAGGCTTCTGGCCGTCTTAAAGACCTCGACGATATTCAGCAGCTTCAAAAAAGAAAGACGAAGTGATATGTTGCAGGAGACACGCAACAGGGTTGAAAGATCTTATCGGGCTAAAGCCCGGTGAAATATAATCTCCATTGCCCGTCACTTAAGTGACGGGCAATGGAGGAGCCGCTCACAAATTGGCTTTAGCCCAATACCTGCTTTTTACCTTTTACATAATAAAAACCCATCTCCGCAAGTTCCGGGTTGCGGCAAACCAGCTTTGCCTGCAACTTTGCATCCATCAAATACAAACAATGGAGAAATTAGATAATGTGGTCTGGCATTGCCTGCAGGAAACACACAAGGAGTTTGCACTTGCATACGGCCCGCTGCTATGTTACCATCCTGATTATTGTCCTTTCGGTGCTTTCACCGGTTCACCGGAAGTAGCGGAGTATGTAGATCAGTATGCTTCACTGGTCAGCGATTTTTATATTGTCGGGCAGCCACCCCGGCTTTCTGAGAAACTGGAGCTTAAAAACGAACTGGTTTGCCTGCAGATGCTGACTGAAAAATCCATTACCACAACTATCGAAGAGGAGATAGTGATGCTCAATGGTAAATATGAAAAGGAGTTGTTCGATCTTGTTACGCTGGTACAGCCGGGTTTTATCAAAACAAAGACTTCATCGCTGGGCAACTACTATGGTATTTTTAAAAACGATCAGCTCGTGGCAGTGACAGGTGAGCGGATGCAGATGCATGGCTTTACGGAGATCAGCGCCGTGGTCACTCATCCCGCACATACCGGTAAGGGCTATGCCAAACAATTGCTGGCTTATACCACCAACAGGATACTGGAGCAGAATAAAATTCCTTTCCTGCATGTGAATGAGAAGAATACCGGGGCGATCCAATTATATCTTTCATCAGGGTTTGCTACCCGAAGGAAAATGAGCTTTTGGAATGTGGCGGGGAGGTAACAACCACAATGCTGTGCAGAAGGTGAAATTTTTCCTCACCGGATCAATTTATTTATAGTATCGCATCCTGATCTCTTTGCTCCACATGATTTCACCGGTATCTTCAAAAATGTAGTATAGGCTCCTCTTATGCCATAGCAGCTTTTGTGGTCTTACACCCCAATAGCCGTGTCTTTCATTCATCCGGAAAGCCAGGCTGTCGTATTCCAGGTCTTTTGCAAAAGGATTGAGATGATGTTCTTTGTAGTCGAACAAAATGGTGTCTCCTGCAAACCGGTAATGACCATAGGAGGTGTCAAAGTAGGCTTTGTTATCAGCATTGCTAACGTGAACGCAACGGTATATGAATGTGCTGTCTTTGTTCAGAACAAATACATCAGTCCAGAACCGGCGGGGATTGTAGTATTTGCCGAAATACCTTTTTTGCGAAAAGGCAGATAGAGATATTATCATACAGACTATGAGAAATCCTGGCTTGCTAAGAAGAGACATGGTATAAAAACTACCCGGGCGGGCTTTTATTGTTTTTGGCCCTTCCAGGCATTGTTGATCTTATGGCGAACCTGACGAATGTTTCTCAGTTCTTTGTTAGAGCAAAGTCATGTTTCAGGGTAATGGGGTCTTCTACTTTTGGTGCATGCTTTCCGAAGAGATGCTACAGCAACGCTGGGCGCAGTTGAAGACCAGGCTGGCTCCAAAGCTGGGTAAAGATCCCAGCCTGGATGATATACTGGTATGGATTGGTATTACTGAAGCCATGCTGCCTCCTAAAGCATTTTCCGAAAAAGAAAAAACGGACCTGCGGCAGATGGCGATATGCACAGTTCTTGTTCCGGCAAAGTATTATGAATTAATGTGGGTGGACGCTACCGGCTGGCAGCATTACAACCAGTTACAGCGAATGCCTGAAATGAGTGCGGATGAGCGGGAAAGATTTTTGATGCAATATGTAGTATTGTACTCTGAGAAGAATAGACTGATATAATCCTGTTCACAGTTATTATCCTATGCCCCGACGGTCTGATTTCATGTTTTGTTACATGATCTTATGACCGGGTGCAGCGAAACGGCACTAGTGTTTCTCTTTAATAGTAAAACTTTATCAATGAAAAGGTTCTTTTTATTACTCTTTTCTTTCTCCTGCCTTGGCAGTTTTGCACAGACGAAATTTGGGATAGTGGCAGGATACCAGCTTAGCGATATTGGCAGTTACGATCTCATCGAAACCAGCAGTACCGGAAATTTTATAATAGGCGTTTTGACGGAACACCGGTTTCGCCGGTTACCTCTCTATCTTTCAGGCCAGGTGGTATATGCCCCGGCGGGTTATAGCAAAAGCAATATACAGGCAGAAGATAAAAGTGGTAACCCGTTAGGCGATATTGACCTGCATCGAATCGGGTATATAAAGGTGCCGGTATATCTCTTGTATGGAGGACGGGCAGGGTCAGTGGTTCTGAAAGGAGGACTTGGGTCTTTTATCGCCTTTCAGACAGGCGATAAACTAAAAATAAAAGGGGGAGATGCTTTTGGCAATGGTACCGTACTGCCTTCCTATATGAAAAAGATCACGCCTGTCCTGTATGGCATCCATTTCCAGGCAGGTGTTGAATGGTCTCCTGTAATGATCAGTCTTCATTTCAGCCAGAGTTTTAACGGGCTCTACTTGCCTGTGTCGGCGGCCGCACAGAAATGGAAAGCGACGGCTTATGGTATAACAGTTGGCTTTTTCTTTATAAAAAGGCAATGAACTAAGCTATTTGTATTTATTCATCGTCATCCAGTACTTGTCTTTATAAATATCATACGTTATCTCCAGTCGGTCAAGATATTCTTCGATCAGGGTGTGAGCCGCTTTGGATGATCTTCTGAATTCTTTACAGGCAAAATAGATCGTCCTTGTACTGTTGGTTGTTTCCCGGCCGATGTTCAGGTAACCTTCGGCATCGGGTAATTCGCTTATCAGCTTTTCTTCAAACTCATCCATCAGTTCATAATCCTCATCATCCGGCATTCCGTTAGTGTCTTTCCCGTCATACTTTATTTCGATCAGCATCAACCACGGATGCGAAGCCTTGCTGTCCCATTCCATCAGTTCCTGGTTAAGGATCGCCAGGACGGGCAGGCCATTCTCATCCTGGGCTTCCATGGAATAGTATGAATCATTTTCTGTGTTATAGCGTGTGCCTTTATATTTTTCCAAAAACTCTTTTTCCCGCCATTGTAAAAAATCGGGAAGCTTTGACATGGATATCAGCTCCGTGTCAGCCGGTTTTTGTCCCTCAATATGCAGCGTGTCTATCATCGTGACTGAATTCAGTTCTCCCAGTGCATTGTCAAGATAGATAAGGCTGCCGTTCCTGATGATCGTTTCGTTTTCCTCATTAAAGTCTTTATGCACCAGCGTTATGTCGATCTCATCGGGGTAATCAGGCTGAACGGTGCTGAAAAATCGGAGGGTCTCTTCATTGAATTGGTAGCCATCCATTTCAATGCTTACCTGGTCAAACCCAATGGCGGGTTTTAATGCCGTGAATCTCCATCCTTCGAGTGACGGCGCTGCGGCAATCAGTTCCTCCGCAAAAACGATGGTTTTAATATTTCCTTCAGGTGTGACCACCAGTTCTGCTGTATTCTCATCATACATGCCTGCGAGGCAATAAAACTTATTGTTGAGCTGCTCTAACTTATCCATCACCTTCTGCAGGAATTTTTCATCAATACGGTCATTGTTTTTGATGACCCTGAAGAACTGTTTCTCATTTTCGGTAAACCATTTCCAGAACGAGGAATTATCAACCCGGGGAATATCCTGTTTGCTACCAAACATTTTGCGAATGAAACTCATACTAATGAATTTGAGGATGAAATTAAGAAACAGGTAGGGTACGGCGAAACGCTGCCTGTTAGACAGCAGAAGGTAACCGGCATGGTCCGGTCTCCATTTTTAACTTGCTATTTTGCGGTTTGGGTTTTTATTAAAATAATGCTGTTAGAGTAAATCATACATTAGATTTGTATTCATTTTCTTTTAACCTGACAACTATTATTTCTTATGAAGTTCTTTACTCAGTTAAGACCGGGACTGATCAGATTATTTACCGGGGCATGTACTTTGGTTTTCTTTTTTACAACAATGGCCCAGAACAAGCTTCCCGGCAAAGCTATCCAGGTGGCAGGAGGTTACAGCCGTCATGGAAGCGGTGATTTGAAGGGGATCGTATTCGGGGCTGAATACCGCAATTATCTTTCAAAGAGGTTTTCGCTTAATTATAGCCTGCGGGGAACGATCAACAGCGGAAAGGAAACGATCATTGTGAACAATCTTATTACCGGTGAACGGACGGATGCTTCGGTACGGTTTACAACGGCCGGTGTACAGGCTGGTGTGAACGGCGGGCTCAGTATCATCAGGGATCTGAAACACGAATTGATGGTCAGCCTTGGCGCTTTTGGCAGGTATCAATCAGCTTCCAATGGAGATGACGGCTATTCTATTTACTATCCGCAACAGACCAGCCAGCCTACTGTGCTGATCGGGTATGATAACAGGACACCACAGGAAATTTTTACCGCCGGAGGAATATTCCAGTTGCAGTACAGTTTTACTTTCAGGAATAAGGTATTTATCGGTCTTGCTCCCGGTTTTCAGACAGATACCAACGGAGATGTTATCCTGCAAGCGGCTTTGACAGCAGGAAAAAGGTTTTAATTATTCATGTGAGACCATACTCAGGCGGATGTTTGACAAATCTCATCCTTTCAGGGGTTGATATTTTGTACCTATGCCCCATGTTAAACCATGCCTATCGCCGGGTAACAGTAATGCTGGCTGTTGCTTCTTTGTTTATGCTGTTATACTCCTGCCGTCATAAGCCTGGAAGTGATCAGCAGCTAACTACCAGGGCAAATGTTCTCGAAGTATTAATGGCCGGTAATTATCGTTTTGCCCATGCAAAGCCGGTACATCCGGATGAAAGCAGGCAGCGAATGAGTGAGATCGCTAAAGAACAGCACCCGTTTGCGGTGGTGATCAGTTGCTCTGATTCGCGGGTACCGCCTGAACTGATATTTGACCAGGGGCTCGGTGATCTTTTTGTGATCCGCACAGCGGGCAACCTGATGGGAGGACTGGAGATCGGCAGTGTTGAATATGCCGTGGAGCACCTTGGTGTCGGTTTGATAATCGTATTAGGTCATCAGCAATGCGGGGCTATAAAAGCTTTTGTAGACGGTGGTGAAGCGCCGGGACATATCAAAGACATTATTGACAGCATCAAAAGTGAGCAGGAGATCAGGGAGATACCGGCCAATGATAAAAACAGGATGGATCATTGCGTGGAAGCAAACCTCAGGCATGCCACCCATCAGTTGCTGAACCAGTCAGCTATCATTAAGGAAAAAGTGGAAAAGAATGAATTAAGGATCGCTGCCGGAATTTACGACCTGCAAAAAGGAGAAGTGAGTATGCTGAAAAAATAGAAATACCTGTTGTACCTGACATACTAAGAATGAATAGCCCCGGCCTGAGACCGGGGCTTATTTTATCATGCGCTTTAAATTCTTGTTTATCTCGGCTCGATCACGGCTTCTTCTTCCAGGTGTGAATGACGGTTGATCTGGTAGGTCACCAGTTTTTTCGTTTTCTTGCTGGTGATCTCAAAATGCAGATCGTCATCGCCCATTTCTTCCGTATTCAGCAGGAAGGATTTGGTAAAGCTTTCGCCTTTGATACTCTCGCGGAACAGCACATTTCCTTTGTTGTCCCGGATGCTGATCGTGAACTCATCCGGTTCGGCATTTCCTTTTACGATCAGTTTATATAAAGGCTGGTTGTTGACGTGACCGGTATATTTTAAAACTACAGGCAATGTTTTACTGCCATTAGCGGATGCGGATGCTACCGAGAAGACAGTAAAAAAAGCTATAACGATGATGCGGTTGTTGTGAATGATCCTTTTCATAGTGTGTATGTTTTTCCGTTCAATAATTTGTTTTAGCTATCCATGTGGCAAACAGGGGCAAGAAATGCTGTGCAAGCTGCAGGTAGTGGTAGTGAAAGCCCGGAAGGTCTCCGGAATGTTAGCGACCGGATGGCCGCATTTGCTTTGGTACTGTAAAAGTAGAAGGGAATAGATGGCGCTGCAAAACAAGTTTGAGGCTTTTGAGGGATGCCCAAAAAAGGATATATGCTATAAATAGCTAAGAACCATTCGCTTTGCTGGTCAAAATCAACAATGTCCAAATTGACTGTTAAGTCATTGTTATCGCTATACCTGTTTCTTTCTCTTTGCTATAAAGTTGACGTAAATGGCAGCAATAACAGCAAAGATCAAACAAGCCAGGGTCACATTATCTACCAGTTTTGGGTTGATATTATGGCCGCTGATCTTATCTGCGTAGTATTTAATGAAAGAATTGGGAAGATGGGTTTCGCCCAGTTTTTCTTTTACGTTCCAGTGCCAGTCGGTCAGGAAACAATACCCCCATCCATACCAGATACCAAATACGAACCAGGAGAGCAGCGTCAGGCCGAGGGTAATTAAGTGGGCTTTCCTTGTCCTTTTCCATATCCAGCCGGTAAGGTTGAAGAGGGTGAAAGAAAGATGGACAATAGTATAGAATATGTCAAGAAAGCTGAGCATGACCAATAAAGGTAGAGAAATTTGAGCCGGGGGATAAGTGATAACACTGCCCGGTATTCAGGCCCGGGATCTACATAGCAAGAGCTAAATCTCAAATTCCAGGATACAGAATCCAGCATCCGGAATCATAGCTTTATCCCGTCAGTATTTACCCGGTGCGGCGCAGTAAATTTTCAGGGGATAAACAGCAGGCAAAGCTATGGCTGGCATAATTTTTACGTTATTTTCACGTTAGACAAACAAATTATTCCAACGGCGATCACCAAATCCAACCTTATGAACTATCCGGTATCCTCTTCTGCTCCCCGTAAATCTTATACTCTTTACATCCTGGTCAGTGTAGCTGTAGTGCTGATAGCGGTCATTGCCATTGGCGGCTACAAGCTGGTATTCTCTACTGAGCCTTCGGGTAAAGAGGCTGTGATTCCTGCAGGGACCCAGCCTGAGGAGGAAATAAAGAAGAAACCCATCCTGACAGATATTGAAGAGTACAACAGCAAGATGGCGCATATCGTGAACGGAGACACTACCGGTAAATGGCCGGTGAAATCAGACTACCCGCTGCCCGGCGCTATTTTTCCTTTTAAAAGGATAATAGCTTACTATGGTAACCTTTATTCAAAACAAATGGGCATACTGGGTGAGTTGCCTCCCGACCAGATGCTGGCTAAACTGCAGCAGGAAGTAGCTGCGTGGCAAAAAGCAGATACGGCGCTGGAAGTGGTTCCGGCCCTCCATTATATTGCGGTGACCGCACAGCAAAGCCCCGGCAAGAACAATATGTATCGTCTGCGGATGCCTTTTCACCAGATAGATTCGGTATTGAATATGGCCGCCCGTATCAATGCATTGGTATTTATTGATATCCAGGTAGGGCATAGCACATTGCAGAAAGAATTGCCGGAGCTCGAAAAATACCTGAAGATGCCGAATGTCCATCTTGGGATAGACCCTGAATTCTCCATGAAAGGTGGCCAGGCGCCGGGCAAAGTGGTGGGATCATTTGATGCCGCCGATATCAATTATGCTACAGAATACCTCGCCAAACTGGTGACAGAGAATAATATTACCCCGAAAGTATTTGTGGTGCACCGTTTCACTCAGAACGGGGTGACCAATTACAAACAGATCAAACTGAGACCTGAAGTGCAGATCGTGATGGATATGGATGGATGGGGCCCGCCGGAATTGAAAAAAGGAACCTATCGTCACTTCATCCATAAGGAGCCTGTTGAATACACCGGTTTCAAACTGTTTTATAAAAATGATACAAAGAATAATGGCCGTTTGGTGACATTACAGGAGATCATGGCACTAAAGCCCCGGCCCGTGTATATCCAATACCAGTAACTGCGTTGATCCCGAATATTGGTTGCCCCCGCCCCGGCGGGGGCATTTTATTTTCAGCCCGGTCTTTCCGGTTTTCTTACAGTATTTTCGCAGCCTCAAAACAGGCTCAATCATTACAGCCCATGACGAAGGAACTGCTGCAGTCGTTAGCTGCATCCCTGGACGGTGAGTTTTATTCCGATACCACCATGCGTACCCTGTATGCTACCGACGCCTCTGCCTACCGCGAAATGCCTTTAGCCGTTGCTATTCCTGAAACAGAAGACGATATCAGGAAACTGATCGCTTTTGCCCATACCCATAAAACCTCCCTGATACCCCGTACAGCCGGCACTTCATTAGCTGGCCAGGTGGTGGGTAATGGTATTGTGGTAGATGTTTCCAAATACTTTACAAAGATCCTTGAGCTGAATAAAGAAGAGAAATGGGTAAGGGTACAACCGGGTGTGATCAGGGATGAACTGAACATGTTTCTGAAGCCGCATGGTTTATTCTTTGGCCCTGAAACCTCCACTGCCAACAGGGCGATGATCGGGGGCATGGTAGGCAATAATAGTTGCGGTTCCAATTCTATAGTGTATCGCAGTACAAGAGAACATCTGTTGGAAGTAAGAGCCTTGCTGAGCGATGGCAGCGAAGCAGTCTTTAAAAACGTTTCCCTTGATGAGTTTCATCAGAAATGTGAAGGCCATTCGCTGGAGGCTAATATTTACAAGGAAGTAAGAAGCCTGCTGGGCAACTATGATAACCAGGTTGAGATAAGAAAAGAGTTTCCCAAAAAAACAGTAGAGCGAAGGAATACCGGTTATGCGGTTGACCTGTTGGTGGAGATGGCACCTTTTACTGCGGGGGGGCCTGATTTTAATTTTTGTTCGTTGATAGCCGGATCAGAAGGTACGCTGGCTTTCATCGCAGAGATCAGGCTGAATGTAGTGCCGCTGCCGCCAAAAGAAACCGGTTTACTGTGTGTTCATTTCAATTCGATAGATGAGTCCCTTCGGGCTAACCTAGTCGCCGTAAAATACAATATCAGCGCCAGCGAACTGATAGATCATTATATACTGGAGTGCACGAAAAATAATATTGAGCAACAAAAGAACAGGTTTTTCGTACAGGGTGATCCGGGCGCCATACTGGTTATTGAATTTGCAAGGAGCACCAGGGAAGAGGTAATAACTGATGCGAAGAAATGCGAGGAAGAAATGAGGGCTGCGGGGCTGGGGTATCATTTTCCTTTATTATTTGGCGCTGACACCAAAAAAATATGGACGCTGCGTAAAGCTGGTCTAGGTTTGCTGGGCAATCTGCCCGGCGATGAAAAAGCAGTTCCCGTGATCGAAGACACAGCGGTGGATGTGAATGACCTGCCTGCTTATATCCGTGATTTTAATGAGATACTTAAAAAGTACGGGCTGTATTCCGTGCACTATGCACATGCAGGGTCGGGAGAATTGCACCTGCGGCCGATCATCAACCTGAAAACAAAGGAAGGTAACCGGCTATTCCGGGCAATTGCAGAAGAGATCGCCACGCTGGTGAAAAAATATGCCGGATCACTAAGCGGGGAACATGGCGACGGTCGGCTACGCGGTGAATTCATCCGGCAAATGGTGGGAGACAGGAATTATGGATTGCTGAAGGATGTCAAACGGACATGGGACCCGCAGAATATTTTTAACCCGGGCAAGATCGTTGATACGCCACCGATGGATACTATGCTGCGGTATGTACCGGGACAAACAACACCTGCTTTCAAAACGGTTTTTCGTTTTCATGACCAGGACGTATTGCAGCATGCCGAACAATGTAACGGCAGCGGTGATTGTCGTAAAACGCATTTGAGTGGCGGCACGATGTGCCCTTCGTATATGGCATCGCATAACGAGAAGGACACAACAAGGGCAAGGGCCAATATACTCCGCGAGTTCCTGACCAACTCAGATAAGCTGAACCGCTTTGATCACAAGGAGATCTATGAAGTGATGGACCTGTGCCTGAGCTGCAAAGGCTGTAAGTCTGAATGTCCAAGCAATGTGGATGTGGCCAAGCTGAAAGCTGAATTCCTGCAACATTATTATGATGCCAATGGCGTTCCGCTCAGAAGCAGGCTCATCGCCAATTTCAGCAGGTCAGCAAAACTGGGAATGATAGCCCCGGGTATCTATAATTTCATAATGACTAATAAAGCAGTCAGTACCCTTGTCAAAAAAATTGTTGGTTTTGCGTCTGACCGTTCGATGCCTGCTTTATATAAGACAACATTGAGAAAATGGTGGCAGAAAAGAAGTAAGAAGCCGGAAGTAAGAGGCCTGAAAAAGAAAGTGTATTTATTCTGCGATGAGTTTACTAACTATAACGATGTGGAGATCGGTATCAAAGCCATTCAGTTGCTGGAAAAATTAGGTTACGAGATCGTCATTCCGGATCATATCGAAAGCGGGAGGGCCTGGTTATCAAAAGGATTATTGCGAAGCGCTAAAAAGATCGCTAATAAGAATATTGAAATGCTTGCCCCATTGATCACTGCGGAAACACCGCTGATCGGTATTGAACCTTCCGCTATTCTTACTTTCCGAGATGAATATATTGACCTGGCAGATGATGATAAACTGGAGACAGCAAAGGTCTTATCAAAGAATGTTTTCATGATAGACGAATTCATTGCATCGGAGATAGAAAAGGGAAATATTACCACTGCTCAATTCACTAAGGAAAAACGATCCATTCAACTACATGGACACTGCCAGCAGAAATCTTTGTCATCAGTTGCGCCGACCGTTAAATTATTGTCGCTTCCTGAGAACTATACGGTAGAAACGATCCCTTCGGGCTGCTGCGGTATGGCAGGTAGTTTTGGTTACGAAAAAGAACACTATGACCTCTCCATGAAAGTGGGAGAACTGGTCTTGTTTCCGGCCGTTCGGCAGGCAGCGGAAGAAACGATCATTGCCGCTCCCGGTACCAGTTGCCGTCACCAGGTAAAGGATGGTACAGGCAATAAAGCCAAACACCCGGTAGAGATACTCTACGAAGCATTGGTATGATCAGTTATTATTTTCCGTATGGTTTTAATACCAGCATTTCAATTTGCGGATCGCAGGAGCCTGACCTGATCGTTTTCCTGATATACTGATAGATTTTCCCCCCGGCAAGACTATCTTTTATTATATCTTCTGCCGACAAGTAATGATGATGGTTGAGCGCAGAATACCAAATCGTATCCTTCCATTCCATACCGGCACTGTCTTCAATGACGAACAAAGCATCAAAACTCAGGGCATTGAGGGTGTCGAGACGGACCAGTCTTGCCGGAAGTATTTTATCGTCGTAGCTGCAGGGCCCCCCGTCAACATTATCGTTGTTGTTGCAGGCAATAAAGAGGGATGAAAGAAAAAAAAGGATGACTGTTCTGAACATACGGTTCGTTCGTTAAACGAAAAATACAACTGTTGCTGTTTACTAAGAAATATTTTACCTGAATGCAGAAAACAAAAATGCCCCCGCCGGGGCGGGAGCATTTAACCGTCTTGATTCACTAACTGCTTATTTCACTTTGTTGATAACAACGTCTTCTACGAAACGGGTGTATTTGTTTACTTCAAATACAACAGGTTTTTCATAGCCTTTACCAGTTACTTCAAATTTCAGGTCAGCATCACCCAGCTCTTCTGTGTTGAGCATGAATTTTTTTGTGAATACGCCACCTTTTACATTCTCTTTGTACAATACGTTACCATACTCATCACGTACCGTGATCGTGTAAGTGCTTTCTTCACTGCTGTTGAAGTTCATATGAAAAAGCGGCTGGTTCTTAACGTTGCCGATGAATTTCAGTTCTACAGGGATAACTTTTGTACCATCATTAGCCAGTGCAGGTGCTGCAGAAGCTACAGTAAACAAAGCTACCAGTGCAACGGCGATTAAACGGGTGTTGATCATAGATTTCATAATGCTTAATTTTAAAAAGTTTAATAATTATTTTTTTTGAAAAATTTTCTGGCGCAAACCGTCTTGACTTATGGCTTTGGGCAACCGGGCAAACAGCAGTTGGAGTTTTTAAAGGCCCGTTCAGTGCAGAGCGGCAAGTGATCTATTCTGCCGGGGTACTTTTGTTTGATGATGTAAAAGTAGAGCGGCGAAAGTCTCTTTGCAAACCAGAATATCCCATTTTTCGTAATGGTAAAAGAGATAAGGAAATCCTAAAACCTTTACTGGCAGGGACTTTCAGGGGACAGACTGCCCCATGCCCAACGCCATTTTTAAGTGAAAAATAAAACCCGGCTGCCCGGGAAACAGGGATAGAACATCTATTTTTTAGATCAGGCATTGTTATTCAATTCTGCTTACCTGCCTCGTGTATGCGGGCTCAGCGTATTTAGCAGTATGAAGTAATGACAGGTAAGGTTATCTGGCTTTTTTTTTGCGTATAGATTACGCTTTTGTGTCCAAAAGAATTTTAAAATCTCTATTGCCTTGATTTTCAGGATGGGGATATACCGTTTATAAATTTAGTTTTTTGAACACAAGTGCAGGAATAAAAATATCCTATCTTCAGCCGCTTCCGGGGGGATTTTTTATTACCCGGATCATGAAAATCAACCAATTTGGCTGAAGGTTGTTATATAAAAGAAAGGTCATAAAGCCATTAAGGCTGAGACAGATATAAAAAGGAGTAAGTAAAATGGCATTCAAAAAAGAGATTGAGATCATCATTGAACCCAAAGACATTTTTGTAGGAAAAAAGGACGCCCCGGTTACTTTAATGGAGTTTGGGGAGTATGAGAACGAGGACTGTGCAAAGGCGAATGAAGTAGTCAAGCAATTGCTCGAAGAATATGAAGGAAAGATACGATTCAACTTCCGTCATTTTCCCCTCACCCGCATTCATCAGCGCAGTTTAAAGGCGGGTGAAGCTGCCGTTGCGGCAGCCCAGGAAGGAAAATTCTGGGAAATGCACAATGTGTTGTTCAATAACCGCCGCAACCTGGGTACTACCAGCCTGAAGCTGCATTCAAAGGAAGCAGGTGTCAATAACAAGAAATTCCTTGATGACCTGGTGAACGGAGTATATGGCTGGCAGGTGCAGGATGACCTGAAAGAAGGCCTTGACAGGGGTGTAAAAGATCTGCCTGCATTCTTCATCAATGATGAACCTTTTACAGGTAAACCTACTTTTGCTAACCTTAGCGCAGCTATTGAAGCGGCATTAAAGAAAAGCAAGAAGAAAGCAACAGCGAAGCAAAGGGCATAATGCTCCCGGTAATGATCAAAATATTATAACCTCCGTGATGCGGAGGTTTTTTTATTGCCTTTTCAGTCAAAAAATAAAAAGAGAGCCTTTCGGGCCCTCTTTTTTATCCGTAATAATTCTGTAAAAGAAGTAATTACCAGCGGCTGTTGGAGAAAGAAGGCTTTTTAGCTCTTTCTTCTTTGGGTTTAGCCACCATTACTTTGATAGCACGGCCTTCTACCATGCCGCCATCCAGTTCAGCGATCGCTTTCTGGGCAGCTGCATCATCAGGCATTTCCACGAAACCGAAACCTTTGCTGCGGTTAGTGAATTTGTCCATAATTACTTTGGCGGAAGAAACTTCGCCATACTCTTCAAAGAAACCTTTTAAGTCATCATCCTGTACGGAATAACTTAAGTTAGAAACATAAATGTTCATTCGTAAAAAAAATTGATTAACAAAAATACTTGAGAAAAACGCACGGTATAAGAAGACTGACTAATAGCACATTTAACGTAGCAGAAAAGTTCACTTACTTACAGATGCCGAAGAACTCAAATTAACGGCGCAAAGGTAAGGAGGAATAATTAATAAGCGTCATTTATTTAAAATAAAATCCGTTAAAAGAACTCTTTTAACGGATGAGGGAAAATGCACGGAAAAGGTAATGGTCAATGAGGTACTATCCTTTTACCAGCTTGCCGGATGCGATCACCCGCTTTTTGCCGTCAATCACCTGGTAGATATACGTGGCAGCCGGCAGGCCTGAAAGTTGGATGCTGGTTTTAGTACTGGTAACACGCTGTTGCTTTAATTGTTTACCTGTAAGATCAAAGAGTAAGAAAATTGTTCCGTCGCCAGGTTCGCTGTTCATTTCAATGATGACATCGGTCAGGAACGGATTAGGAAAAGTTCTTACCTGTGTAGTGGTCACCTTTTCTTTGACCGTTAGATTGCGGGCATCGTTCTTCATAATGCTTATGAATTGTTCAGGCGCCGTCAATGCCTTTGCCGGGTCATTAACCAGTACAATATCGTCTTCATCCCAGGAGTCGTTTTGCGAGGTGACATATACAATAACAGAAGCATCTGTGTTGACGGTTGGCTGAAAATTCCGCTGCAGGGTATTAATGGTCACGGGTAGTTTTTCGAGGTCAACAAACCGGCTGTTAAGTGAGGTGCGGGAATAGCGCCAGATTGAAGCCTCTTTAGCGACCTCTTCATCTTCAATACTGAAATAGTAGGCAAGACCGTCCTTACTGAATTGTCCCGGGCCAATATCCTTTGCTTCCGGTACCGGCAATAAGCCGGCTTCAGTAAAAGTATAGCCAGATTGTTTCCGGTATATCTTGAAAACATCAGAACCGTTCAACGTAGCGGTTACTATGATCGTATTACCATCCGGCGAAATGGCCGGGCCGTAGTGATACTGCTCCGGTATCCCTTTTATTGCTATCGGTTCTCCGAATTCGCTGTAGATGGTTTTTCTTTTCGAAATATACATGTCGCCTGAATGCACCATACAAAGCGTCAGTTCATCTGCGGTTAATGTGCCGGCATAATAGCCATCGGTCAGGTGTTTGCTTAATACGGCAGGTTCGCCGAATGGTTCGCTGACGTTCTTTCGTGTACTGATAAAGAAACGGCCATGCCCACCTTCCCGGTTGGAGGTAAAGTAGAGGCGTAAGCCATCAGCTGACAGGAAAGGATATGCATCTGCCACTCCCGGTCTATTAACCAGTTTGGTCATCGGGCTATCAAACTTTTGCGGTTTGGAGGAAGGTGGCGCTTCTTCTTCAACGACTATATCTTCTATTACTTCTTCCACTACTTCCTGGCCGGAAGCATGGATGACCAGTAAAAACAGGGGAATGCAAGTGATCAGGCGGGGCAGTAGTCTCATGGCTGCTGGTTTATGTTTATGAATTTACCAAAACGGCGAATGCCGCAGCATTAAGATGCTGTTAAAACATATTTTCATAAAACTGTCGGTATTATTTCTGTAGTTCTAATTGCTTTGCTCCGGCGACTCGACATTGAACATATTATTACTCTCTTCTTTTTTCCGGATACCGAAACTATAGCGCAGGTTGATGCCAAACCGCCGGGTATCGTTCAGCCTGTAACCGCTGGCATCAATAGAACCCTGGTTGATCGTGAAATCATACCGGAGTGTACGAAAGATATCATTCATACTTAAAGTGACAGTAAGTTTTTCCTTAAAGAAACGGCGGTTGATACTGGTATTCAAAGCGCCAAAACTGCTGAGTTCATAGAACTGCAGTTGTCCTTTCAGGCGGACAAAACCATTCAGTGTGATTTGCGACAGTTTATCGAGTTTCAGGCTATGATACGTAAAAAAGGTCCAGCTTCCCCTTTTAAAAGACAAAGGCTTGTTCTCATATGATCCCTGGTAAAAATTGTGATTATACTGGCCTCCGAGTACAAAGAAATATTTTTTACCCGGGGGGATGGCTCCGAGTCCCCGGATGTAAAATTCTTTGTTGCTGCCTAAGTTATCGTATGTAAGATATGCCTGCGAACGGCTGCTGTCGGCCTGGTAGATCACATTGGTGAAAATATCTTTGGTTTGATTGACACCGACAGCAAGGATGGGCATTTCATTCACACTGATATTGGCTTCGTAGTTATTGGTGAACTGCGGCCGCAGCGATGGATTTCCTGTTTCGGATAGGTACTGATCCACATAACGGGAAAAGGGATTCAGTTGTTCATACACCGGGCGGGTGATAGTGCGGCGATAAACCAGGTAGGCTCTTAATTCAAACCCGGCGATCTCGATCACTTTTTTACTGAGATAGACATACGGGAAAAGATCGGTACGATGAATCGCAAACGTGGTATCATCCGGGATGACCTGTTGGCCTTTCATATTGGTATTCTCCAGCCTGGTACCGAATTTGACAACCACATTTTTGCCGAATGTTTTTGATCCCTGTACATACAGCGCATTGATGTTCTGATTATACTTGAAGGTATTGGTGCGGCCGGGGTCTTTAGAGCGAATACCGCCTGATTCACTGAAGTAGTCAGTTTCACTCCGGAAGTTGAGAATGGATACCTGGAAACCTGATTCAAATGTGAATCGTTTTTTCATTTTTAACCGCAGGTCAGATTTGATATTGATATAATCCCGAAAGTTGTCGGCATCTCCATCGCCGCTGACGCCCGGTACAGGCGGAATGTTGTAACCTGTGGTATAGGCCTGGTTAGATCTGTTGATAGTATGACCATACCAGGTATCGTTGGTCCATTCTGAACCGAGCGAATCAATTTTCAGTTTGGATTCAAGACCGGTGCCAATCATCAGCGAGCTTCCGTCGTTGATGACCCTGTTCAGGCTGCCGGACAAAACCTGGTTACTGCTCATCTTTTTGATGTCGTTACTATTCTCTGACCTGTTATTGAAATCATTGAAAGTGACATTCGCATCATAGGTGATCTCCCATTTTTTTCCTATCTGCCAGGTGATGCCGTAAGCGCCATAGTATGCATCAGAGGGATATTTGGTAAACGCAAACTGGCTTAAAAGAGTATCAGGTGCAAACAGGCGGTCGGTAACGATCTGTTCATAACTGTTGCGGCGGTTATAGTTGATATTGAGGTAAGAGCTTTTTTTACCATCATTGTTATTGATGTTCAGTCCAATAAACTGGTTGCCATAAACGCCCTGTTGTATGCCCGCATTGACGCTGCCGGTCATGCCTAACTTCACTCCTTTCTTTAAGATCACATTTACCACGCCGCCGCTTCCGGAGGCATCATATTTGGCAGAAGGAGTACGGACGATCTCAATACTCTGGATCGCAGTTGGCGGCAGGCTTTTCAGCATAGTGGCAATATCGGCAGTGCTCATTCTTAATTCCCGGCCATTGATTAGAATGGAGGCAGGGGTGGTGCTGGAGATATAGATATTGCCATCCTGGTCAACAAAAAGCCCCGGTGTTTTTTCGATCACTTCATAGCCGCTGGTAGAAGTGGCAGCAAGGTTTTCAGGGTCAACGATCGTCTTATCATCCTCCTGCCGCATCAGGGGTTTTGAAGATCTCACTACTACGCCGCTCAGTGTTTTTGCAGATGATTCCAGAATAAAAGTGAAGTCTTTCTGACCAGAAGTGACAGTGATCCCTTTTTCCTGCGTCAGGTAATTGACAGCCGATACCTCTATGATATACTGAATACCTTTTGTAAGGTTAAAGGAAACGACACCACTGCTATCCGCTGCCTTTTTATCTGACTGAAGTGAGTCGGCCCTGTTGGTGATGATGACAGTAGCAAATGGAACAGGTTCTTTTTTGGGATTGATAACCCTGATCTTTATGGGATTTTCCTGGGCCTGTGCTGCTATGATCAGGATAAGGGAACAGAATGTTGTGAATGATCTCTTGCAGATAAGGCTGGTTCTTTTACTCATGTATGTGCTGGCCGTTAGTGATGAAGTGAAATGGACTTAAATATAAGCCGGGAAAATTTCTCTGTCAGCGCCGCTATGGATTTTTATATTCTTTTAACCTTTGGAAATTTTGGGGAGTTCGTTAAGTTTATTCCATGAAAACGGTTTCGTTTACCACTACCATACATAAGTTCGATAAACAGGGTGAAAAGACCGGCTGGACCTATATTGAAATTCCTGCTGATGTAGCGCAAAAGATCAAGCCTGGGAATAAAAAATCCTTCCGGGTAAAAGGGAAATTAGATAATTATAAAATTGCCGGCATTTCCTTGCTCCCGATGGGCGGTGGCGCATTTGTGATGGCCCTGAATGCGACAATGCGCAAAGGGATCGGTAAGAAACATGGCGCCATGCTGAAAGTGGAACTGCAGGAGGATACCAAAGAGTTTGCTTTCAATAAAGATTTTATCGAATGCCTCGAAGATGAACCTTCGGCCATTGAATTTTTCCGGTCACTCGCCGGTTCGCACCAGCGGTATTTCAGCAAATGGATTGACAGCGCTAAAACGGTAGAGACAAAAGCAAAGCGTATTGCCTGGGCAGTGACGGCGCTGTCGAAAAAACAAGGATACGGCGAGATGATCCGCAGCCACAGTAAGAAAGGACTTAAATAAAGAAGGACGCCGTTCTGGCATAGCACGAAATGTTACTCTTAATTGTCTTTATTTGCAGTATGATATCTTCTATCCGTGATTTCAAAAACCCGTTCTTTATCGGTATTGCCGGCAGTGGTATGAGTGCCATTGCCCAGTATTTGCAAGGCATAGGCAAGCATGTTTCAGGCAGTGATCGTTTTTTTAAAGAAGGCGAATACAACGAGACAAAAGAGAAATTAGAAGCTGAAGGTATTGGCTGTTTCGTGCAGGATGGATCGGGTATTACCCCTGCTACGGACCTTATCGTGGTTTCTACAGCAGTGGAAGATACTGTGGCCGAAGTGCAGAAAGCAAGGCAGCTTAATATCCCGATCATCAAACGTTCTGAACTGCTGGCTTTGATCGCCGCCAGTAAGAAAACCATTGCTATCGGCGGCACCAGCGGCAAAAGCACTACCACCGCCATGTTGTTTGATATATTGGAGTATGCAGGATTGCAGCCAAGCATCATCAGTGGCGCAGGACTGGTAAGCATCATCAGGCAGGGAAAGATCGGAAATGCAAAAGTGGGAGCAGGAGAGTGGCTGGTGATCGAAGCGGATGAAAGTGACGGGTCCATTGTTCAATATAAACCGGAGATCGGGCTGCTGCTGAATATTGATAAAGATCATAAAGAGATTGATACGTTGCTGGAGATATTCAAGACCTATAAGGATAACTCAAAGCGATTTGTGGTCAATCAGTCGCATCCGCTTGCCAAAAAATTTTCACAGGATGTTCAACAGGACTTTTCGTGGGATGGAAGCGATGCAGGATTCAAAGCAACCGGTTTTGCACAGCAGAGCCTGGCCATTTCGTTTATGATCAATACAGTTCCTTTTCGCCTGAATGTAGTGGGTAAGCATAATATGGAGAATGCATTGGCTGCATCGGCTATTGCTGCCCAGGCAGGTGTTGGCCTGAAAGTTTGTGCAGAAGCGTTAAGTAAGTATGAAGGTATTTACCGGCGTCACCAGGTACTGGGAAATAAAAAAGGAGTATGGGTGATTGATGATTTTGCCCACAACCCCGTTAAATGCGCAGCAGCCATACAAGCCTGCCAGCCGATTGCGCCAAAAGTGATCGCCTGGTTTCAGCCACATGGCTATGGACCTACAAAATTTTTACGAAATGATTTTGTCCAGGAGATCGCTGCGGTCCTGCGATCTGAGGATGAAATATGGATGAGCGAGATATTTTATGCCGGCGGAACGGCGGTGAAAGACATTTCTGCCAACGACCTGATCAATGATCTGAAGGCGTTAAACAAACCTGCTTTTTTTGTTGAGAACAGAAACGGTCTGCTGGCTGCAGTACGATCTCACCTGACCAAAGATTGTGTATTACTCTTAATGGGAGCAAGAGATCCTTCCCTGGAGCAATTTGCGAAAGATACCTGGAGCCGGCTATAGAATAAATAACAGATCAGGCAAACTCCGGCATATTCTCTTTAGCCACCGGGGAAAAAAGATACCAGCAAAGTGCCAGCAGCAAACTGTAAGTAGTCGCAGATGTTCTTACAGAAGGCAATAGTCCTTTTTCCTGATCTATTGTAAATGCGCAATCTGCTATCGGGTTATCGGGTGATTCTTTATAAATGATTAACCTTGGTTCTTCTTCCCCTGAAATGGTATAGAAAAGCTTTTCGTCATTGAGGGAGATGAAATTCTCCCGGCTGTCAGCATATACCTGGCCAAGCCTTACTCCGTATTCATTACGCATTACCATCTTATTTTTGAAAACACCTTCATAACGGATAATAAAGGCCCTTTTCTCATCACCATATTCTATTTTGGCAAAATTTGATTCGTTGCTGAAAGCAAGAGTAAGCAGTTTACGGCCGTTATTCCATAAGGCATACACTTTTTGTCCAAGTCCTGACGAAACTGTTTCCCAGTTCATAAAAAATATTTTAGTTATGGCTACTAATCTTCGATAAATTACAAAGTATATACAGGCCGGGCGCTGGTTAACGGGAAATTAATGATAAGTTCATATTAGGGACTATTGGCGTGAATAACCTGTGGGTAAACGGGGCGAAATCCACAGAGAATCAAGATTTTTGATACTAAAACAAAAATGATATGCTTGATCAGAAGGATAAGCAGTTCCTGGAAAGGGCTATTGAATTGTCCAGGCTGGGTATGGAAAGCGGGCAGGGCGGACCGTTTGGTTGTGTGATCGTCAAGGACGGGCATATCATTGGAGAAGGAAACAACAAGGTCACTTCTTCCAATGATCCCACGGCGCATGCAGAAGTGGTAGCGATCAGGGAGGCTTGTAAAAAACTAGGCACCTATCAGTTGGAAGGCTGTGATATTTATACGAGTTGTGAACCTTGCCCCATGTGTCTTGGGGCCATTTACTGGGCCCGGCCACACCGGGTGATCTATGCCAATACAAGGGAAGAAGCGGCGACTATCGAGTTTGATGATGATTTTATTTATAACGAGATCAATGCAGCCATGTGCGACCGGAAGATACCATTCATTCATGCGCCTCATCCTGGTGCAAAAGCCATTTTTACAGCCTGGAAGAACTGGGAGGGTAAACAGAAATACTGATCAACCCCCGTGCATGGATCTGTAAACAACGATATAGGAGATAATGATGAGAAGAATGATGATGATAATGGAAATATACAGCCATGACTGATCCGGCAGCTTTAGCTTTTCCCTTCGTTGTTTTTTCTTTTCCGTTTTTTTCTTCAGGTCGCGGTTCAGCATCTCTACCATATAAGTGATCTGCTGTTTGTCTTTGATCTCCTGCAAGCCTTCCATGGCATCATTGGTAAATTCGTTTTCCAGTAATTTTTGTTCTACCTCATGTTTCTTTTCTGCGGATAGCTTGTCCTGCAGGTAAGCCAGCAGGGTTTCCTGGTCAATGTCGGTGGACAAATGGGATAATATGTCTTTCAGATTGTCTGGCATTTACCGTTGATGGTTTTCTTTCAGCTTTCTTTCGATCAGTATTTTCAGGTTACGTTTGCCGTTCTGGATATAGCTTTTTACCTGCAGCAGGGAGTACCCGGTCATTTCATTTATTTCCTGGTAGCTTTTCTTTTGCAGGTAAAACAAAGTTACACATTGCTTTTGCTCGGGGTTCAGTTCTTTCAGGGCTTCTTCCAGAATATCCAGTGTCAGGTCGTTTTGCAGCAGTGATTGTTTGTCGGCCGGCTCTTCAGGTGCAGACATCAGCTTTTCATTGATCTCTGCCGGTATCTTGCCGTTGCGGTCCCTCAGTTTCATCAGGCAATGATTTTTGGCCACCATATACACCCATGATTTGAAGTACTCCACTTTGTATTTATGCAGTTCCTGTATTACTTTCAGGTATATCTGTTGTACACTGTCCTTAGCTTCTTCCTCATTTTTCAGGTATTTCATACATACACCAAGGAGCAGCAGGGTGTATCGCTCAAGCAGGATGCCCAGCCATTCATTGTTGTGATCTGCATGGAATTTCTCCAGCAGTTCCTGGTCGGTGATATGGTTATACTTTCCCGGGTTCACAAGCGGAAAATAGGTAATTAAAAGATGCAAAGGATAAACAAATTCATAATAATTGCACTGATTTTGATTTCCTATTTTCGGGAAAATTATCAGTATGGAGTATGCAGTAGTGGCAGTACCGGCTGCACCGGTGAGACGTAAACCGCGTCACCAGCGGGAGATGGTGAACCAGTTATTGTTCGGGGAAATGGTAGAGATACTAAAAGAGAAAGGCAACTCATGGGTGAAGGTCAGAAGCCTCTCCGATAATTATGAAGGCTGGATGACCAACAGCTTGCTGAAAGAAGTAAAGGAAAAGGATATTGAAAGGGGGGAAGGTATTTTGGCCACTGATCTTTTAAATACAATAACCATTGACGGACAAGCTATGCATATCCCATTGGGTGCATCGCTGCCCGGTTTTACAGCCGGGAAAGGTATCGTAGGTGATAAGGAATATACTTTTTCCGGTAAGTACATCAATAAAGCCAATGCCCGCCCCGGAGAAAAGGAAGTGAAAGAACTGACGACAAACTGGCTCAATGCACCGTACCTGTGGGGTGGCCGCACTATTCTGGGAGTGGACTGCAGCGGTTTTGTACAGGTGAATTATAGAATGATGGGCATTGATCTGGCCCGGGATACCTGGCAGCAGGCGCAGCAGGGAATGACTGTAAAAAAAATAAAAGAGGCTGTTTGCGGGGACCTTGCCTTCTTTGATGATAAAGATGAGATCGTTCATGTAGGCATACTGCTGAACAATGAACAGATCATCCACGCTTCAGGAAAAGTGAGGATTGATGCTATTGACAAAAAAGGGATCGTTCAGTCAGAGACCGGGAAAAGGACACATTTTCTAAGGAGCGTTAAAAGGTATTGGTAATACAGCTTTGTTGTTTTGACTGTTTATCCTGATGGTCAATAAAAGACATATTTCCTTATCGTCATTGGGTCCTATCCAGGATACAGCGAAGGGGGCTATACCATAGAACGGGGCAAAAAAATTATAAGTGGCCCATTGCAATTCTTCAGCCGATGAATTTTCGGTAAGCGTATTCTTATAAAAACTTCCTTTGTATCGCCTGAATATTTTTTCGAATTCTTTTTTGATCTCCCGGGTGCCGGTTTCTGTATTGTCCGTATAGGCTGCTAACTGGTAGAGATAGATCGTATCCAATGCTACTGAATCTTTGATCTTAACTTCTGCTTCATTCAGCATGATCTCTACTCTTTTGGCTTTGAAGAAAAAAGGATTGTGCTTCGTATAATTACCCCGGAAATAAAAGAGGCTGGTATCTGTTCTTTTCTTCAGTTCTTTATCGGCTAGTGTAGGGTCATTGAGCAGGTGTTTCAGGAAAGCACTGAAATCAGAACCAAAAGGATCAGAGCGGAAATATTCGTGTGCAGCTTTGGCAACCCCGTTCTGGCTGAAAGAAATGAGAGATATAAAAAATACCAATATGCAGGAAAGGTAAAGTTTTCTCATACGGCTTGTTTCCATGAAGGTATTGAGAGTTCTCTTTTCGGGATGTTAAAATATGCTTTTCACCCATCTGGCGATCAGGGTGTCCCAGTGCAGCAAGCGAAAGGCAGTGTAGAATAATACGATCGCAAATATCTTTTTGACGGTGTCCTGGTCTAAGCGCAACGCTATTTTACTCCCTATCCATCCGCCTGCAATAAAGGCAACACTCATAAAGGCCACAACTTTGAAATCTATGTTCCCGGCCCTGTAATAATTGATGACGGCAAATATCCCTACCGGCAATAAAAGTAATCCAAGCGAAGTACCCTGTGCCTGCAACTGGGTAAAGCCAAGGAAAAGGACGAGGGCAGGTACAATGATGATGCCACCACCAACACCTACCAAGCCACTGAGAATACCGGCGGCAAGCCCCACTGTCATCAGTAACAGGATGGATTCTGCACTCATATTTCTGAATTTATTGTCCATGAGATTTATTTGCTGAAACTTTCTTTGTAATAAGCAATAGCATCGCTGATCACTTTAAAAGCGGTATCCTTGTCCTGGAAATTATCTATCTCTACTTTTTTATTCTCCAATACCTTGTATTGTTCAAAAAAATTCCGCATTTCCAGCAGGAAATGATTGGGCAGGTCATCTATCTTCTGGTAGTGGTTCACTGATGGATCTTTAGTAGCTACTGCAATGATCTTATCGTCTTCCTGTCCCTGGTCTATCATTTGCATATTGCCGATCACATTGGCTTCCACCAGGCATAAAGAATCTATGGATTGCGAGCATAATACAAGAATATCCAACGGGTCGCCATCTAATCCAAGTGTTTGCGGGATAAAACCATAATTGACCGGATAATGGAAGGAAGAATAAATGACCCTGTCTAATTTTAATAACCCTGTTGCTTTGTCCACTTCGTATTTAGCCCTTGAACCCTGGGGTATTTCGATCAGCGCATTTACTTTCTTGGGGGCATGGTCGCCGTAATGAACGCCGTGCCAGGGATGGTTGACAGTAAGCATGTATTAAGTAGTTTATAATGACAGAATCTATGGACGGATCATTTTCATGCCTGCATACGTAGCTGTGATACCAATTAGAACACTACCTGCTGCATATAAAAAGAATAGTCCGGTTTTATGATCTTTGATCAACGCCACACTCTCCAGGGTAAATGCGGAAAAGGTAGTGAACCCACCGCAGATACCGGTCATCAAAAACAATTTCCAGTGTTCGTTCGCATTGAATGACCTGAAGGAAAGCCCCCAAAAGATACCGATCAGCAGGCACCCGGAAATGTTGACCGCAAAGGTGCCCCATGGAAAATGTTGCGGATAGTGAATAGTGAACCACCTTTGGCACAGGTACCGGGCTATGCTGCCCAGCCCGCCTCCTAATCCTACCAGCAATATATTTCTGATCATTGGTTAAGCGAATCAGTTTTATTGACAGGGGTATCCTTATCATGATCGAAGAGGTAATTGAAATCAACGAGCCAGTTGCCGTTTACCCTCAATGCCCGCAAAGTATCCTGGTTCTTTTTGAATGAATTGGAGTAAATGACCACCGTCGCGGAATCATTTACCCGGGTGATGTTATGTACAATGATACTGGATGCAGCAAGACCCTTTTTCTCTTCCGGGGAAAGATTGACCCTTTTTATATTATTCATTCTTTCTGTGGCAACCGAATCTCGGATCATGAATGTTTCGGCCTTATCATAGTTCCCTTCAAGGGCAGCCTGTATAAAATTTCTTACGGCATCCACGTCATTTTCAGATACCTGGTTTTGCTTGTCTTCATTCTTACAGGCGCTGCAACAAAAAAGCAGGAATGAAGAGAGATGCAATATCTTTTTCATTCCTGCAAAGTAACAAATCTTTGGCTGAGCTTATTTATCCTTTTTATAATGATCCTGCGGATGCTCTTTTTCGTGTTCTTTATTATAGGCACGAAGAATATGTTTCACCAGGCGGTGACGTACCACATCTTCTTCATCCAGTTCTATATGCCCGATACCATCAATGTTTTGTAATATCCTGACGGCGGTAACCAGACCGCTTCGCTGGTTACGTGGCAGGTCCACCTGTGTCATATCCCCTGTGATGATCGCTTTGGCATTGGCGCCGATACGGGTCAGGAACATTTTCAACTGCAGGTCGGTGGCATTCTGTGCCTCATCCAGGATAATAAAGGCATTATCCAATGTACGGCCACGCATATACGCCAGCGGTGCGATCTCAATGGTCCGGGTGGTCATATAATAGCCAAGCTTATCAGCAGGGATCATATCATCCAGCGCATCATACAACGGGCGCAGGTAGGGGTCAATTTTTTCTTTCAGATCGCCGGGCAGGAAGCCAAGACTTTCACCAGCTTCTACGGCAGGTCTTGTCAGGATGATCTTTTTTACCTGTTTATTCTTCAAAGCCCGTACGGCCAGTGCCACGGCAGTATACGTTTTACCGGTACCCGCAGGGCCAATGGCAAAGACAACATCGTTCTTCTCTGCTTCATGTACCAGCCTTTTCTGGTTGACCGTTCGTGCTCTTACCGATTTACCATTCGGGCCAAACACCAGCACGTCATTGGGATGGTGGTCTTTGAAATTGTCCACTGTTTCGCTGTCGTCGCCACCGAGTATCTGTTCAAAGTAATTCTCACTCATGTGGCCGTTGCGCTCCAGGTAGGCGATAAGGAGTTCGATCTTTTCCCGGGCGGATTCTATCTGTTCCGGGGCGCCGCTGAGCTTGATCTGCGTACCGCGGGAAAGAATTTTGAGAAGCGGGAATTTTTTCTTGAGGATGTCTAGTTTGCCGTTATTTACTCCGAAGAACTCAATAGGGTTAACGGTTTCGAGATTGATGATCGTGTCTGTCAATTCGGTCGGTTTAATATTCATAAAGCCGGCGAAGGGTTACCGGATTCTCTATGTCGTCTTCTGAGCCATTTACAGAAGCTTTACCCCTCTGATTCCAAATATATCGCATAGGAATCTGTATATCCTAAAGTTAATTATTAACAGTTGTGAATAGAAATTTTCAGCCGGAAATTTTAGTTAATGTATAGTAAGATGATGACAATGAGAGCAGACAGGTCTGGTATCGTAAGTTTACCGGGCATTCCGGTGAACGGATATATACTTCAGTTTATGGATTTTTTTATACGCAGCAACCTTCTCTGTTTATTTTTGTTGAAAGATTCAAATCAAAACTTCAGTTATGGCGATCGCAGTTGGCTCTAAAGCACCCGCATTCAAATTGTATAATACGGACAGGAAAGAGATATCCTCTTCTGATTACGCAGGAAAGACCATCGTTCTCCAATTCTTTCCTGCCGCCTTTACAGGGGTATGCACAGCACAGATGTGCAGCAGCCGTGACGAGCTGAGTGTCTATAATGATCTTGGCGCTACGGTTTTCGGTGTATCGGTAGATATGCCTTTTTCATTAAAGGTCTTCAAAGAAAAGAACAATATCAATTTCGATCTGCTGTCGGATGCCAATAAGCGGATGATACACGATTATGACATGTATCATTGCAATTTCTCCTGCGATATAAAAGGTGTGGCCAAAAGGGGAGTAGTAGTAATTGATAAGAACGGGATAGTGGCCTATGCCGAAGAAACAGCGAACCCCGGCGTACAAGTGAATTTTTCTGCCTTAAAGCAGGCCCTGGCTTCTTTGAAGTAAGTCTTTATAAAATCTTTATATCGCTGTCCCTTCATTTTATATTTTGCTTATGAACACCGGGCTACCTTTGTGATATCAAGCAAAGAAAATGTCTTTTTCTTTTTTACAGATCAGTAAAGCCCGTCAATACCTGTTCAGTCTTTCACTGGTGGCCGGGGTTTCCGGCATTTGTTTTTTGTTATCAGGCCTGATGGGGTACAGAATGGTGGCCTTTATACTTTTGCTCACGGTATCACTCATTGCACTCCTCTTTGATATTATGCCCGTGCTCTTATCGGCGCTTGTCAGTGCAGTCATCTGGGACTTTTTCTTCATACCGCCAAGGTTTACTTTCAGAGTGGGCACGGCTGAAGATTCTTTCCTGCTCCTGATGTACTTTGTTATTGCGCTGATCAATGCAGTACTGACCTACCGGATACGCAAGGCGGAGAAGATCGCCCGGGAAAAAGAGGAAAAGGCCAACGCAGTTAAACTTTATAATACTTTACTGAGCTCCTTGTCGCATGAACTAAAAACCCCTATAGCCACTATTGTCGGTGCATCAGACAACCTGTTGACAGGCTCTCCCAAAATATCTGAAGCTAATAAAAAGGAACTGATAGCCGGGATATCGGTCGCTTCCCTCCGGTTGAATCAGCAGGTAGAGAACTTGCTGAGCATGTCGAGACTGGAATCAGGATTTATACAGCCTAAGTATGATTGGTGTGATATCAATGAACTGGTCTATCATGTAGTGAACCGGCTTGAGCAACCGGTTGGATCCAGGCAGGTAAAGATCAGCATCGAAGACAATCTTCCTTTTTACAGGCTGGATTATGGTTTAATGGAGCAGGTGCTGTACAATCTTCTTTACAATGCTTCCGTATACACACCGGATTTTTCAGATATACTTATCGTGGTAAAAAACAATAATGAACGTATTTTTCAACTTGCTGCAGACCAGCCGGGGCGCAGTGCTGTTTCGAAAGAGATCAATCGTCTCATCATAATCATAGAGGACAGCGGGCCAGGTTTTCCCGAAGAGGAGATAGAGAAGGTTTTTGATAAGTTTTACCGGTTGAAGAACACGAAGCCCGGTGGAACGGGGTTAGGGCTTTCCATAGTAAAGGGCTTTGTAGAAGCACAGCAAGGGGCAGTGACACTGGAGAATGTGCCGCATGGAGCCCGGTTCACTATAGATATTCCTGCAGAAGTATCATACTTAAATAACCTGAAGAATGAATAGTGCCGGAATACTCATCATAGATGATGAGATACAGATCAGGAGGTTGCTCGAGATCACACTCGAAAGCCACAACCATCGCGTATTATCAGCAGATTCTGCCAGGGAAGGCCTGCGCATGGCAGCGGGTCATTCGCCGGACCTTGTTATCCTTGATCTGGGTCTGCCGGATGAGAGTGGGCACCTTGTATTGCAAAGACTACGGGAGTGGTACACTAAACCGGTACTGATACTTTCTGTACAAAGCAGCGAAGAAGATATTGTGAAGGCATTGGATAACGGGGCTAATGACTACCTCGTAAAACCTTTCAGGACGGGCGAACTGCTTGCCCGTGTCCGCTCCGCCCTGCGAAATGCAGTGGCCGGCCCTCGCAAAGCGGTTGTTAACTTTAACGGGTTACAGGTGGATCTCTCAGCAAGAACAGTGAGGAAGGATCATGAAATGATAAGGCTTACTGCCACTGAGTATTCATTACTGGCGCTTTTTGTCCGGCATGAGGGAATGGTGCTTACGCATCAGTACCTGCTGCGGGAGGTGTGGGGACCCGGTTATATCAATCAATCACAATACCTGAGAGTATTTATAGCACAATTAAGAAAGAAAATAGAAAACGACCCTAATCGTCCTGAGTATATCATCACTGAGCCGGGGGTAGGGTATCGTTTCACTTCCACAGAATAATCAGAGACATATAACTATCATACATGAAAACGAATACTCATTATTCGAACAGGATCACTATTGCCTCACTGCTGGTAGCGCTTGGTATCATTTACGGCGATATAGGCACCAGCCCCCTGTATGTGCTCAAAGCAATAGTAGGGGAAAGACCCATTGAAGAGTCATTGGTTTTCGGAGGGATATCCTGTATATTCTGGACACTGGTGTTGCAAACCACAGTAAAGTATATATGGCTTACTTTAAAAGCTGACAACGACGGGGAAGGGGGCATATTTTCTTTGTATGCATTAGTGAGACGTTATGGAAAGAAGCTGGTGATACCTGCCATACTTGGCGCCACTACACTATTAGCTGATGGGATCATCACCCCGCCGATATCAGTTGCTTCAGCCGTAGAAGGACTGGAAATGGTCATTCCGCATTTGCCGACCGTTCCGATCGTGATCGTTATTCTTTCTCTATTATTCGCATTTCAGCGCTTTGGCACACAGAAAGTGGGTGTCACATTCGGTCCGATGATGGTCATTTGGTTTTCGATGTTATTGATACTTGGAGTGACCCAGATCGTACATTATCCGGGTGTATTAAAAGCGCTCAATCCATATTATGCCTACCAGCTATTGTCTGAGTATCCACATGGATTCTGGTTACTGGGGGCGGTATTCCTGTGCACGACAGGCGCAGAGGCACTATATTCAGATCTTGGCCATTGCGGAAGAAAAAATATCCGCATTACATGGGCATTTGTGAAAATCTGTCTAATGGCCAATTATCTTGGTCAGGCAGCCTGGCTGATGCACCAGGGTCAGCCGCTGCTGGCTGGAAGAAATCCCTTTTTTGAGATAATGCCGGATTGGTTCCTGATCACCGGTATTATCATTGCCACCTCGGCAACTATCATTGCCTCGCAGGCTTTGATCAGTGGTTCCTATACGCTGATCAGCGAGGCTATGAATCTTAATTTCTGGCCAAGGGTAACGGTAAGACAACCTTCTAACCTGAAAGGGCAGATATACATTCCCAGCGTCAATACGATCTTATGGATTGGATGCGTATTGATGATACTTTATTTCAGATCGTCCACGCATATGGAGGCCGCTTATGGTTTTTCCATCACCATTACCATGATGATGACCACTATACTCCTGAGCTTTTACCTGATGTATAAGCTTAAATGGAACCGGTGGATAGTGGCGGGTATCCTTCTTATTTTTATTACTACCGAAACTTCTTTCTTCATTGCGAATGTTGCAAAGATCAAAGAGCGATGGATGTTCCTCTTTTTTGAGCTACTCATCTTCATGACCATGTATGTATGGTATTATGCACGGAAGATCAATAACCGGTTCACTAAGTTCATTGACCTTGGAAAATATGCCCCTATGATAAAGGAGCTAAGTGAAGATGATAATATTCCCAAATTCTCTACCCACCTGATCTATCTTACCAAGGCTAACAGCCGTAACCAGGTAGAAGAAAAGATCATCAATTCTATTTTTTCCAAAAAACCGAAAAGAGCAGATGTTTATTGGTTTGTACACATTCATCGCACTACTGAGCCGTATACACTGAACTATGATGTTTCGGAACTGATAGATGATAAAGTGATCAAGATAAATATCAATGCCGGTTTCAGGGTGCAGCCAAGAACAGAACTCTATTTTAAAAAGATCGTACAGGATCTTGTCACAAAGAAGGAGTTACGCCTGCATATCCGGCCTGATGGCTCTACCCGTTACAATCCGCAGCCTGACTACAAGTTTGTGATCATCGAGAAATTCCTTTCTGTGGAGAATGAGTTTGCATTGAAGGAAGGATTACTGCTCAATTCATATTTTTTCCTGAAAGGACTGGGACAAAGTGATGAAAAGGCATTTGGACTGGATAAGAGTGATGTAGAAGTGGAGCATATTCCGTTCATCTACCAGCCTGTGCAGAATATACAGCTGACCAGGAATGAAAAAACTTTGATATAGGCTATCGTTTAAACGACAGCCTGTATCATCACCATCTCGCCACGATCTTGAGATTCAGCAACCGGGGTGTCAGCCGGTTTGGCATGGTGTAAGTAGTATTGGAAAAATCTTTGATGAGTAAGTAAGAGATCGTGTTGGGGCGATCAATCAGGTTGAATACTTCAAGGCTGGCCCAGATATTATCAAAGCCCATGAAGGGGCTGTGGCTGCGGCGTTTGCTTCTGTCGCTGTCTAATAATAATGCACTGAAGCCAATATCAATCCTTATATAGGGAGGAATTTCGAGTCCATTCCTGTATTTGACATTATTGGGGATATTGTAAGGAAGATTGCTTCCATACAATAAGTTCAGGTACATTTTAATGTTCTTGTTCGTAGCGAGATAATCCTGGAAGAACATACCAAAGGTGATCATTCTGTCTGTCGGACGGCGTACCCATCCTTTTTCTTTGGTCACACTGTCAATAGGCTGGTTAAAGTCATCGAGTGTATATTCTTTGTACGTATCCCCTTTGATGTCTTCTTTCGTTTTCATCAATCCCAGGCTGATCCAGCTTTCTGCATCTTTCACCAGTTCGCCGAATAGCCGGAACTCGATGCCGGCAGCATAGGCTTTGGCAATATTCTCACCGAAATAACGAACCCGGACATTGTCAATATCATAAGGCACCACACCCGTCATGGTTTTATAATATGCTTCCGTGGTAAAACGCATCGCCCGACCCCATCCTTCAAAATTGTAATCAAAGCCGGCAACACCCTGCCAGCTCTTTTGTGATTTCAGGTCTTTGTTGACTGTGCCGTCATATCTTCTCAGTTCACGATAAAAGGGCGGCTGGTGGTAAGCGCCTAATGCAGCACGGAAAATGATGTCTCTTTTCCAATTAGGTTTCCAGCTGGCGCCGATACGCGGTGAGATCAGCAATTCCTGGTTAAGTGAATTATAGTTAAAACGGATACCAGCAGATAGCGTATACGAATTCAATGTGTCGCCAAAACGGATATTATCCTGGAAAAAGCCGGAAAATTTATTGATGTCAAGATCAGCAGAGGACTTTATTACTTTACTTAACTGAAGCTGGTTTGTATTAAAAGGAATATTATAACCTGCGGAATCCTGCGCTTCCCATTCATTAAGTTTGTCAGCAATAGCCGTTTTGTCAAAACCTAATCCCCACTGCAGGGCATGTTTACCCATATCATAACTTCCCTTGTGAGAGATATTCCAGTTCTCAATGTTCAGTTTGTTACGGTTGAAATTCTGGAATACACCGGCGCCCAGAGGGTTGATGATCTGCCCGTATGTAGGCTGGCTCTTATCAAAGTCCCTTTCACCAAATAAATAGGCGCCTGCAATGTCCACATTCTCCCTTTCATCATTTTCAAAACGGGAGATCATCCATTTCATTTTCAGTTTGCGATGCACCTGGTTGGTGAACGCCAAACCGATCATGTTGGTTCTATATTCATCTTTTTCCTGTCCATCGAAATAGATATCAATACCGAGACTTTGCGTAAAGAAAGGAGAGAAGACAGAGGTGCTTAACTGGCTGAATTCAGGGTTCAGCGAAAATTTGGTCTGGGAGATATTGCCAAATAACTCTGCCTGCCATTTCGCACTGATATTGTAATCAATCAATACCTGCAGGTCGGCGGAAGAAGGAACATAGTTGCCCTGTGTTTCCTGGCGACTTAGCAGGTTCCTGTTGCTGCGGTTACGGACGCCTATCAAATAACTGAGTTTGTTTTTGGCGGTGATACCTTCAAGATGTACACCTTGTTCCAGTATGCCCACATACGCAGAACCGCCAAACTTTTTTGGCTTCTTGTATTGAATATCGAGCACACTGCTCATCTTATCACCATACTTTGCCTGGAACCCTCCGTTGTAAAAACTGATATTGCGGACGAGTTCAGGATTGATAAAACTCAGACCTTCCTGCTGGCCGCTACGGACGAGGTACGGACGGAATACTTCAAAGTCGTTTACATAAATGAGGTTCTCATCGTAACTGCCGCCACGTACGGAATACTGGGAGGTAAGTTCATTATTGGAACCGACAAACACTTTGATCAGGCTTTCTACGCCTGTGGTTACGGATGGCAGGTTGATAATCGTTTTGGGATTGGGTTTTATCAGTCCCGCTTCTGTTCTGTCTTTACGGTCAGTTACGATCACTTCCTGCAGAATGTTGTCCCCCCTTTCCAGCCGTATGGTTATTGTTTCTTCTTCATTCTCGTTGAGCAGGAAATTCTTTTGCTCGGTTTGTCTGCCTGTATAACTGAACACAAGGGCAAACGCTTTATCCGCCTGCACTTTTATCCGGAAGTAACCTGAGTCGTTAGTAGAGATACCTGATTGTTTGCCTAAGATGACGACAGAGACATTGGTTAGAGGGTTCTCATTCTCGTCAATCACTTTGCCGGAAACATAAGCTGCTTTTTTCTGGGAATAAGATAGGAGTGAAAGTAAGGCAAGGGTTGCAGTCAGCAGTATTTGTCGGTGGTTGATTTTCATAAGAGAATTCCGGACAAGATACAATTGTTTTACAGTTTTTTCAACCGGGTTATGGTGCCTTTCGGGTCCTTCGATCTGAAAACAGTATTACCTGCTACCAGCACGTCTGCTCCGGCAGCGGTGATAGAAGCAGCATTGTCAACCGTAACGCCGCCATCTATCTCGATATGCACATTCAGCCCGCGATCCGTGATCATTTTGCGAAGCTGTTTGATCCTTTCTAAGGTATGCGGAATGAATTTCTGCCCGCCAAAACCGGGATTCACACTCATCATGCAAACAAGATCAATTTCATGTAAAACATCATTCAGCTCTGATACCGGTGTATGCGGGTTGATCGCCACCCCGGCTTTCATGCCCAGTGATTTTATTTGTTCGATATTACGATGCAGGTGCGGACAGGCTTCTATATGTACCGAAAGGTTATCGGCGCCGGCGTTTTTGAATTCCTGTGCATAGTTGCCGGGATCCAGTATCATCAGGTGCACATCGCAGACTTTTTTGGTGGTCTTACGGACAAATTCAACGATCATCGGGCCAAAACTGATATTGGGTACGAACCGGCCATCCATGATATCCAGGTGAAACCAATCTGCTTCACTTTCGTTCACCATTTTACATTCGTCTTCCAATTTCAGGAAATTTGCAGCTAAAAGCGAGGGAGCTACTATGGCCATTCTCAGGATTTTGCGGTGCAAGTTAGTTAATTAGTTTATTGGTTAATCGGTTCATTCATTTACAGGTTTACCCTATTCCTTCCGGTATTTGATTAAACGATCAACCAATTACTTTGCCAGCCTATCTGCTGCTTCTTTGGCTTCTGTAAAGGTCTTATCGAGGCCATAGGCTTTTTCATAATTCAGCCTGGCTTCTTCCTTTTGCCTCATGGCTTCCTGGCAAACACCCATCCAGTACCATGCATCCGGAAATGCAGGTTTGATCGTATTGGCCAACTGAAAAACTTTCAAAGCATCTGTATTTTTCTTCTGAGCCACCAGTATCTTGCCTTTTTCGATATAAGCATTCAGGTTATTATAATCCCTTCTTATCGTTTCATCAAATAACCGGATCGCATTGGCTTTGTCATTGATATTGGAATAATAAATGCCTTTGATGTAGTAAGGCTCCGCAAAGACCTTCAGGGAGTCTTTCTGTATGATGAGATCGCAAAGAACAAGCGCTTTTGCATTCCTGTCCTCGGCATATTTATAGGCCAGGTCAAATGCCAGTTTTGGATGAAAAGGAGCGATAGCATAGGCCTTTTCCAGCGAAATGATAGCATTCTTTGTGTCTCCCTTTTTTTGCAGCAACGCTGATTGCAGTATCCATACTTCCGGCTGGTCAGGCAAGGCTTGTAAAATGTCAGCGCAGGTATTTAGCGCATCCTCTGTCCGGTTCAGAACGTCATAGGCGCGGGCAAGGCTTAACCGAAGCAGGTAACTTTCGGGCAATTCCTTCAGTGCATCATTCAGGAAAATGACAGCCGAATCAGGTTTTTTTTCCATCCATGCATTCGTCACACCAAAAGCATACTTTTCCTGCTTACTTAGCGACCAGGCTTTTTGAAAATCGGCCAAAGCTGGTTCGGGGAGATTATTTTTGTTGAGCAATACAGCCCTTCTGAAATAGAGTTCGTCATTTTTGGGTTGCCGGCGGATACTGTCAGACAGCGAAGCATAAGGTGGTTGCGAAAGGATATCGTCGAAGGGAGAAGAAACATTCCCGCTATTGCAGGCAACAAGAAGAACAAAAAGAATAAGTGTTGAAAGGCTATGACGGCGAAGCCGGTCAGGTAAGGAGTTGATAATAATCATAAATAGTTACAGGTGGTATGACAATTTATTGACAAAGGTAATGGTCATTAAAAATACCTTTGCATTCGCTTAATAAACGATCAAATATGAAAAAACTTGTTTATTTCTCATTGTTTGCTGTGATAATAATAGGAGCTGTTTCTTTTAAAAGGGTGACTCCACTTCCAGCTTCCGGCTCACCTGTCACCCTGAGCGAAGCGAAGGGAACGATCCACGACTCCCTGCTCTATCCTGAGGAGGCCCATTTTAAAAATATACAGCAGCTGACCTTTGGCGGTGATAATGCTGAAGCCTATTGGAGTTATGACAGCAAATGGCTGGTCTTTCAGCGTACTTACGCCAAAGAGGGGATCAGTTGTGACCAGATATTCGCTGGTAAAGTGCCGCAAAAACCGGGAGATAAGTTTGAATACAAGCTGATCAGTACTGGTAAGGGAAGAACTACATGCCCTTTCTTTACCAAAGATGGAAAGTATATCATTTACGCCTCTACGCATCTTGGCGACGAGGCCTGTCCTCCTGTACCTGACAGGGCCAAATATGGCAATAAATACATATGGCCTCTGTATGACAGCTATGATATCTTCATGGCTGACCTGGATGGTAAGATAGTGAAACAACTGACCCATTCAAAAGGATATGATGCCGAAGCCACATTGTCTCCTGATGGCAGGAAGATGATCTATACCAGCGATAAAGATGGTGATATTGACCTTTACATCATGGACCTGAAAACAGGTAAGGAGAAGAAGGTGACCAATATGCTGGGTTACGATGGTGGCGCCTGGTTCAGCCCGGATGGTAAAAAGATCATCTGGAGGGCATCCCGTCCAAAGACAGAAGCGGAGGTAAAGGAATATAAAGACCTGTTAGCGGAAAACCTGGTAGCGCCAACTAATATGGAAGTTTGGGTGGCTGATGCTGATGGCAGCAATGCCCGGCAGGTATCTTCATTTGGGCAAGCCAACTGGGCGCCGGCCTATATGCCAGACAGCAAACGCATCATCTTTGCGTCGAATCATGAATATAAAAGAGGCTTCCCTTTTAATCTTTATACGATGAATGAAGACGGAAGCGATCTTAAAAAGATAAGCCGCGACAAAGGCTTTGATGCTTTCCCGATGTTCTCACCGGATGGGAAGAAGATCGTATTCTGCAGCAACCGGAACAATGGCGGCACCCGGGATACAAATGTGTTCATGGCCGACTGGGTGGAATAAGATTTCGGATTTCAGGCTGCAGCCTTTAGATTTGTCGCAAATCTTTAATCATGGAGACAGGTATGCTTCATCTGCATAGCGTATTGCGCTGGGTCATTATCCTGCTGTTGCTTATTACTTTGTTTGGAGCCATAGCTAAAAAGACAAGTATCCGCAGCAGCAGCTTATGGTTGCTGATCGCATCGCATACGATGCTGCTGATCGGCCTGTACCAGTTGATAGCAGGACGATTCGGGATCATGAAGGGATTGCCACAGGGAGTGGAACTGATGGGAGATGGGTTTTACCGTTTCTTCTGGGTGGAGCACCCCCTGCTCATGATCATTGCCATCGGGCTGATCACCGTTGCAAGGGGAAAGGCAAAGGCCCTGAATTACAGAGCAACAGCCTGGCTGCTTTTCATTGCATTAATATTAATATTAGCGGCTGTTCCCTGGCCGTTCAGGGGTGTGGTCGGCGATGGTAGAACCTGGTTCCCGGGTATGTAAACCTATTTCCCATAAAGGCAACAAAGGGCACAAAGCTTTAACTGTATTATCTTCTTCGCGGACTTCGTGTCTTTGCGGGATATTCTTTATTTATTCTGCCGGCTGAATATCTTACTTACAATTTTCCATTCGCCATTTATCTTCAGCAGGTTCATGTAATCGTAAAGGATCACTTTCTCCAGTTCGATCTTTATTTTGGCATGCGCAGCCGTTCCTTCTACGTTCATGGAAACAATTTCGATCTTTCTTTCTGTTTTCGTCGTATTGGCTTTTACCCGGGCAATATAATCCGCAATAGGTACGTCTTTGAATTCGCCGGACTGTGCGTCTATATACTTCATAGTGGCAGAAGGATGAAAAGCTTTTTCTACTTTGTCGCCTTCCCCGCTCATATAGTTTTCTAAGCAGGTTTTTGCACCTTCCTCATCGGTTTTGCTCTGTGCAATTCCGGTAAAGGATAAGATCAGCAAGACGATCGCCAGGGCATACAGTTTGGTGTGGCAGGATTTCATGGTTTTGTTTTTTGAATAAAAAATAGTTCCTGAAATTATCAGGAACTATCGGTGTTAGCCTCTTAGTTATTGACAAACGTGGTATTATTTACACCAGCGGTAGATTCTATGCTTTCAGTACTTCGGCTACCTTTTGCATTTCAGCTACCGTACCCACGCTCAGGCGCAGCCATTTACTGCCTGTTTCGAAAGTCCGGGCGCCGATGATCTGCCGGGATTCGAGCAATTGCGTGACATCTTTATTGAATGGGGCAGCATCGAAATAAACAAAACTTGTGTATGATGGCACATACGGCATACCCGCCTTTTCCAATGCGGTATAAAAAATACTGCGGGCCTTCTGATTTTCTTTTTTACAATAATTGACGAACTCTGTATCCTGTAAAGAAGCCAATGCCCCGGCAAGTGAAACGGCACTGGTGCCTGCATTGGACCAGGGTTGCAGATCGTTCAACTGCCGGATGGTTTGCGGATGCGCTAATACAAAACCGGCACGGGCTCCTGCCATGCCATATATCTTGGAAAAAGTTTTAGCCACCACAAGATTAGGGTAGTCGTTTACCCATTTAGCCATAGAAGGTTCATCGCTGAATTCTGTATAGGCTTCATCCAGCAAAACAATACACTTAGGGGCTATTTCTTTAATAAATGATTCCAGTTCTCCAGCGGGTATGATCGTTCCTGTAGGATTACCCGGATTACAGATATACACCATTTTTGTATTGGCATCCATACTGTCTTTCATCCGTTGGAGGTCGGTTACTTTGCCTTCAGTAAGCGGAACCAATTTGATCGGTAATCCAAATTTTCGTGCTGCCGGCATCCATAAGCGGAAAGTGGGATCAGGCGCTACGGCATTCCCTTTTTGCAAAGCGGCCATCACAGACACCAGCCCCAGTAATTCAGATGAACCGGCGCCCATCACTACGTGTTCCTTTGTGAGGCCATACAGCGATCCGATCTTCTCTCTCAATTGTGTGGTTATCTCCCAGGGATAGCGATTGGAGCTATTCACTGCATCCATCATGGCTTTCCGGGCAGCAGGGGATGGGCCATGAGGATTTTCGTTAGAGCTGAGTTTAATAAAATCGGCCGGTAAACCGCTGTATGTTTTCATGATCCTTTCAGCATCATGGGCAAAAACATCTCGGCTGAAAGCAAAAGCAGCAACGGCAAGAGCACTTTGCCGGAGGGCCTGGCGACGATCCATAAGCATTGTTTTATGGCAGTAATATACAACAAAGAAATCACCTGTTACCCAGTTCGATCACTTTGCAATCTTTCATTTCCTTGCCATCAACGGCAAAAGTGATGATCGTTCTTACTTTGTGCCACCCCTGTTTGCCGGCAGCGCCGGGGTTCATGTGCAGGCAATTTGTTTTATCATCGTAGATAACTTTCAGTATATGCGAATGCCCGCTGATAAATAGTTTTGGTTTGTGCAGATGCAATTCCTTTCTGGTTTCAGGATTGTACTTGGGCGGCAAGCCGCCGATATGACGTATCATTACTTTTACTTCTTCACACATAAAGACCAGTTGTTCCGGAAATTCAGCCCTTATATCAGTACCGTCAATGTTCCCATATACACCCTTTAAATTCTTTTTCTCTCCTGAACTTGTGATGAAGGATAATCTGTTTACTATTTCTATACCTCCAAAATCCCCGGCATGCCATATTTCATCACAATCCCTGAAATACGTAAACACTTTTTCATCCAGGAAGCCGTGTGTATCTGATATAAGGCCGATGCGGGTCATGTTAGTCAATTAAATTATCTGCCTGCAACTTTTTAAGTATCATCACTGCTCCCGGTGCTGTATGGGTTTCGCGGAGATAGTCATTTAGCGTAAAATAGCCGATCATGCCTATTTCGGAAGACGCTACCGGTGTTACTGTTGAGGTGACCATAAAGCAATCCTGCTCCATGATCGTCCCGTTCATCTCCCCATATGCAGGTGCGGAAATATGCGTGTAGTATTCCAGGTCGCTTTCTGTTAATGTAATATTGAGCTCCTCCCGGATCTCCCTGCACAAAGCAAACATTGCCGTTTCTCCTTTGTCTATTTTACCGCCGGGGAGATAATAGCATTGTTTGTTTTTACTGTAAGCCAGTAATAATTTCCTGTCCCATATCACCAATAGGCCAACTGTGGGTAACTGCATCCGGCAAAATTCGGGGTTACGGCCAGATTTCCTAATTTTAGCCAACGATTCGTTATGCCTTTTCACCGCAACTTCATACCCCCATCCCCTAAAGGGGAGTAAAAAGAAGTCTATGCTTTTTTTCAGAAACTTTACCTACTATATTGACAAACGGAGATGGAAATATATTTTCCTTCTTGCCACCCTGGAGTTGTCACGAGTAGTCAGCTATTAGCTAAAAGCCATGAGCTTACAGCCAGCTTTCAACTTTTAACTCCTAACTATTAACTCAATATCATGCCCCATTACTATACATTGGGAAGTATTCCTCACAAACGCCACACACAGTTCCGTAAACCGGACGGGAGTCTTTACAGCGAGCAACTATTTTCTACGGAAGGATTCAGCGATGATTATTCGCTCCTGTATCATTGTCACCCGCCGACACAGATCATTAAAACAGAACCACAGCAGGATGTAAGCCCGCAGATAGCGGAGGAGAAAATGCTGAAGCACCGTTGCTTTGAGGGATTTCACATAAAGCCGGTCAAAGATTTTTTAGAAAGCCGGGTACCGGTATTGATCAATAACGATTGTCATATCGTATTGGCCTCTCCACAGGAGAGTATGAAAAATTATTACTACAAGAATACAGATGGTGATGAAATGATCTTTGTACATGAAGGGAACGGCATAGTGCATACGCAATATGGGGAACTGACTTTTGGTTACGGAGATTATATCGTGTTGCCGAGAGGGACGATCTACCAGATAGAATTCAATAATGATAAGAACCGCTTGTTCATTGTCGAGTCTTTCACACCGCTGCGTTTTCCTAAAAGGTATATGAGCAAATATGGCCAGTTGATGGAACATTCACCTTATTGTGAACGGGACATCCGCCCGCCACAGGACCTGAAAACCTTTGATGAGAAAGGTGATTACCTGATCAAAGCCAAAAAAAGGGGTGTATTGTATGGGTTGCATTACGGCACACATCCTTTTGATGTCATCGGGTGGGACGGCTGTTGTTATCCTTATATTTTTTCTATTCATGATTTTGAGCCCATCACCGGCCGGGTGCATCAGCCACCGCCTGTACACCAGACCTTCGAGACCAATGCATTTGTGGTTTGTTCTTTTGTGCCGAGGCTATTTGACTACCACCCGCAGGCTATTCCTGCTCCATATAACCACAGTAATATTGATAGCGACGAAGTCATCTATTATGTGGATGGCGACTTCATGAGCCGTAAGAATGTGACACGGGGAATGATCACGTTGCATCCGGCGGGTATTCCGCATGGCCCGCATCCGGGGGCTGTAGAAAAGAGTATTGGTGCTAAAGAGACCAAAGAACTGGCTGTGATGGTAGATACTTTCCGGCCGCTGATGCTGACCAAGCAAGCGCTGGAGGTAGAGAACAAGGACTATGTGATGAGCTGGGCGGAGTGAGGGTAATGCAGCTTGTATACAAGTGAAGGAGTGCCTGTAAATGCTCTTCTTTGCCTTATAGTAAGAATTACTCTATTCTCAGTATTACGTTCCCGATTTTCTGGCCTGAGTTTACATAATGGAAAGCATCAGCTATTTGTTCCAGCGGATAGCGTCTGTCAATAACCGGTTTGAAATGTCCTGCTGCTAAAAGATCTTTTATGAAGGTCAGGGTGGCTTTGATATCGGTGGGTACCGGGAATACTACTCGTTTTGAAGCAAAACGTGTGGTGAAAGGCAGGTAAAGATTCTCATTGCCGGGCCCTAACTCTGAAGACATATATAGTCCGCCCGGTTTCAGTATTTTTTTACATACGCCAAAACTACTTTTGCCTACGGCATCAAGGACAAAATCATATTGTTCGCCGCCGGCAGTAAAGTCCTCTGTTTCATAATCAATTACTCTGCCGGGGCCAAGTGACCGGATCAATGCCACATTCTTACTGTTGCATACAGCTGTAACATTTGCCCCGATATGTTTTAATAATTGCACTGCTGCAGATCCGATAGCCCCGGTAGCCCCATACACCATTACATGATCTCCTGCTTTCATCTTTGTTTTGCGGATATAATTGTATGCATAGTGGGCGCCTTCAGGAGCAGCGGCCGCTTCTTCCAATGAAATATTGTCTGGTACCGTGGTTATAGGATAGGTCTCCGGCACGACAAGATATTGGGCATGGGATCCACAATTGTTGTCATTGAAGCCAAACACCCGGTCGCCGGGCTGAAACCGGGTAACCCGTTTACCGATTGCTTCTACCACCCCGGCAAAATCAGTTCCGGTACTGGCATGACGCGGTTTAGGTAAGCCGATGAAGAAACGGAATACAAAGGGCTTGCCCCATAACACGCCACAGTCGGTGCGGTTGACTGTGGCAGCATGTACACGGATCAGCAACTGGTTATCTTTCGGGACAGGCGTTTCAACTTCGCTGATCCTTAATACTTCCGGTCCGCCGTAGCGGTTTCGTATGGCTGCTTTCATGGTTTCTTCTTTTGATCGGGGCAGGGATATAAATATACAAGCTCTCCCGCATTCTGTTTGTGATTTACGACCATTCGCCCTCAAAAATGCCCGGTTCACAAAAAAATAATTTGTCCGGCCGGAAGAACCTGCTACTTTTGTTAACCATTTGGTTAAATCGTATGGTTAAAAAGAAAAAAGAACAGACGACGGAACAGGTGATACTGGAGGCGGCAAAGAAAGTGTTTGTCGTCAAAGGCATGGCCGGGGCCCGTATGCAGGACATTGCGGATGAAGCGGGGATCAATAAGGCCTTATTGCATTATTATTTCCGCAACAAGGAGAAACTGTTCGAAGTAATATTCATGCAGGCGGCCGCTGAATTATTCCCGAAGATCAATAAGATATTCGATGCTGACCAGCCGCTGTTTGAAAAGATAGAAAGCTTTTGCGAAGAGTATATTGGCGTGGTGATGGGAAGCCCGTACCTGCCCCTGTTTGTCATCAACGAGATCAACCAGGACCCTGAGTATTTTTTAAAAAAGGTGTGGTCAGGGAAATCAAAGCCCAACCCGGCGAAGTTTCTTGAACAGATCGAACAGGAGGTTAAAAAAGGTACAATTAAAAGGGTCAATCCCCTGCATCTGCTGATGAACCTGCTTTCTATGACAATATTCCCATTCGTAGCCAAGCCGATGTTCCAGAAGAATCTTGGCATAAGTGAAGCACAGTTCAGGGAAGCCATGGAGCAGCGGAAGAAAGAGATACCGAAGTTTATTATAGACGCAATAAAGAAATAATTTTTTTCATTTAAAATTAACCAAATGGTTAAGACGATACGACAGACTTTTTTGCTGATTTTTTTTCCGGGTGTACTGGTAGCGCAAGGGTTGAATACGCTTGATCTGCAGCAGGCTTATGACCTGTCGCAAAAGAATTACCCGGTGATAAAACAAAAAGAGTTGATAAAGCAGACTTCCTTCATCAGTGTTGAAAACCTACAGAAAGGCTTTTTGCCACAATTCTCACTCAGCGGGCAGGCTACCTACCAGTCTGATGTTACGAGTGTCCCTCTTGCAATACCCGGCTTTAGCATCGAGCCACCCTCTAAAGACCAGTACAAGGTAGTGGCGGATGTCAGCCAGCTGATCTATGACGGAGGTGTGACCAAAGAACAAAAAGTAGTTGCGCAGTTGAACGCTTCGGTGGAAGATCAGAAAGTAGAGGTAGAGTTGTATAAACTTAAAGAAAGGATCAGTCAACTATATCTTAGTATCCTTTATCTCGATGAACAAATCAAGCAGGTGGAACTGGTAAAGAACGATATCCGGACAGGAATAAAAAGAATAGAGGCGCAGGTGCAGAACGGGGTGGCGTTTAAATCAAACCTGAATATGCTCAAGGCGGAATTACTAAAGGCGGATCAGCGGGCTATCGAAGTAAATGCATCCAGAAGGGGATTGGTGGATGCATTGGGACTCTTTCTGGGACAGCCATTGAATGGGAGTGTACAACTGGAAAAGCCGGTAATGGCAGACGCTTCAATAGCTGGGGAAATTACAAGACCGGAATTGAAGCTGTATAGTGAGCAATCAAAACTTATCGGGCAACAGGATAAACTGATCACGGCAAAGAATCTTCCTAAAGCGAGTTTGTTTGCGCAGGGAGGTTATGGCCGGCCGGGGCTTAATATGCTGCTGAATGACTTTGATTTTTATTATATCGGCGGTCTGCGGTTCAATTGGTCACTGGGAGGTTTCTATACAAAGAAGAAAGAGAAACAACAGGTGGAAGTGAACAGAAAGATCGTGGATATTCAAAAGGAAACCTTCCTGTTGAATACCAGTACGCAACTGAGGCAACAGCAATCAGAAATAGATAAACTGAAGCAGTTGGTAGCTTCCGATAACGAGATCATCATCTTACGCAAGAGTGTGACTGATGCGGCAAAGGCACAACTGGAGAACGGCGTCATCACAGCGAATGATTATCTCAAAGAAGTAAATGCGGAGGACCAGGCAAGACAATCGTTGATCACCCACCAGGTCCAGTTGTTACAGGCTCAGATCAATTATCAAACCATTTCAGGTAAACAATAAACAGTATGAAATCAACGGTAAAACTTTTCGCAGCCGGTCTTTTAGTGATCCTGGCCGCCTGCAACAACAAGAATGGTAAGTTCGATGCTTCAGGCACATTCGAGGCCGATGAAGTGATCGTTTCGTCGGAATTGCCTGGAAAGATAGTACGCTTTGATGTGGAAGAAGGAAGAACCTTTCCGAAAGACACGATTGTCGGTACCCTGGATGCAGAAAGCATTTCGTTGCAGAAAGAACAGGTCCGGGCCAATATCGAATCATTGGGAGAAAAAACGGCAGATGTAACACCTCAGGTAAAACTGCTGGAAGACCAGTTGACTGTTCAGCAATCGCGACTGAGTACCCTTCTCCATGAAAAGGGAAGGATCGAGAACCTGTTGCGGCAGGATGCCGCTACCGGTAAGCAACTGGATGATGTCAATGCAGAAATTGATATTGCCAGGAAGAACATGACCGTCACAAGGCAGCAGATACAGGTGCAGCGGAACAATGTGGCTACGCAGAACAGGGGCATATTGAGTGAAGGAAAGCCACTGGAAAAAAGGGTGGCTCAGTTGGATGACCAGTTGAAAAGGGCTAATATCATTAACCCGGTCAATGGTACGGTCATTATTAAATATGCAGAAGCTGGCGAGATCACATCTGCCGGTAAGGCACTCTATAAGATCGCTGATCTTTCCACCATGACATTAAGAGCCTATATCACCGGCACACAATTATCGCAAGTGAAACTTGGACAGGCCGTAAAAGTGTTCGTAGATGACGGGGCTGATAAATACAAAGAATTGCCTGGCACCATCACATGGGTATCGGATAAAGCTGAGTTTACTCCCAAAACGATACAGACCAAGGATGAAAGGGCCAATCTTGTATATGCGATCAAAGTCAAAGTAAAGAACGACGGCTACCTGAAAATTGGCATGTACGGAGAAGTTAAATTCCAATAACAGAGCATGAGATCAGTTACGGTAAACAATATCATTAAACGTTACGGAACAAAGAAATCCTTCACTACCGCATTGGAAGGAGTGAGTTTTGAGGTTGATAAGGGAGAGTTGTTCGGCATCATCGGCCCTGATGGGGCAGGTAAAACCTCTTTGTTCAGGATACTGACAACCTTATTACTGGCCGATGGCGGCAGTGCAACGGTTGACGGACTGGATGTCGTGAAGAATTATAAGGATATCCGTGAAAGAGTAGGATATATGCCCGGCAGGTTCTCGCTTTACCAGGACCTGACCGTGCAGGAGAATCTTGATTTCTTCGCCACCGTTTTTAATACCTCCATTGAAGAGAATTATGACCTGGTGAAGGATATCTATTCGCAGATCGAACCTTTTAAGGATCGGAAGGCTGGCAAATTATCAGGAGGGATGAAACAAAAACTGGCATTAAGCTGCGCATTGATCCACCGGCCTTCTGTTTTGTTTCTGGATGAACCAACCACCGGGGTGGATGCTGTTTCCCGGAAGGAATTCTGGGAGATGCTGAAAAAACTCAAAGAACAGGGCATCACGATCCTTGTTTCCACTCCTTATATGGATGAAGCCGGTTTGTGTGACAGGGTAGCATTGATCCAGTCAGGTAAGATCATGACCATTAACACCCCGGAAGGGATCGTGAACGCATTCGGAAAAAAATTACTGGCGGTAAAGAGTGATAATATGCTTCAGCTGTTGAATAAGATCAAAGCCTGTCCCGGTGTGGCAGACGCTTATCCTTTCGGCGAGTATCATCATGCGGTGATGGAGAATGGAGGTACAAAAGAGCTGAGTGCTTACCTGGAACGGTCAGGGAAGGCATTTGAATTGAAAGAAGTAACACCGGATATAGAAGATTGTTTCATGGCATTAATGAAGAACTGATATGAATAAGGATAAAGTGATAACAGCGGAAGCGTTAACCAAGCGCTTTGGATCCTTTACAGCGGTGAACGGGATATCTTTCGATGTACATAAAGGGGAGATATTCGGATTTCTTGGAGCCAATGGCGCCGGTAAAACTACCGCTATGCGAATGTTGTCGGGGTTATCTATGCCTACCTCTGGAAAGGCAACAGTGGCAGGGTATGATGTATATAAGGAGAATGAGAAGATCAAACAGAATATTGGCTATATGAGCCAGAAGTTCTCACTCTATGAAGACCTGACTGTAAAAGAGAATATTCGTTTTTATGCCGGCATTTACGGGATGACCAACCAGTTCATCAAAGAAAAAACAGGCTTTATACTGCAGCACCTGCACATGGAAAAAGAGGGGGATAAGCTGGTCAGGTCATTGCCGCTCGGATGGAAACAAAAGCTGGCATTCTCTGTAGCCATTTTCCATGATCCGCAGATCGTTTTCCTGGATGAGCCTACAGGCGGTGTTGATCCGGTAACACGCAGGGAGTTCTGGAATATGATCTACCAGGCAGCTGAGAACGGGATCACCGTTTTTGTGACCACACACTATATGGATGAAGCCGAGTACTGCCATCGTGTTTCGATCATGGTGGATGGCCGTATAGATGCATTGGATACACCGAAAGAATTAAAAAGGACATTTAATGCTTCTTCTATGGATGAAGTATTCTTAAAACTGGCCAGGAAAGCAACAAGGGTCGCCGATTAGTTATGAAACAGTTCAGCGCATTTGTAAAGAAAGAATTTCACCACATTTTCCGGGATACCCGGACACTGTTTATCCTGCTGGGCATGCCCATCATGCAGATCATCATATTCGGGTTTGCCCTGACCAATGAAGTAAAGAACTCACGGATCGCAGTTTTGGATAATTCAAAAGATGCTGCTACCGCGTCACTGATCAGCGAACTTGAGGCAAGCCGTTATTTCGATATAGAAAAGAATATTTACTCGTACAAAGATATTGAACGCTCCTTCAGGGAAGGAAAGATCAAAATGGCAGTCGTTTTTCCGCAGCATTTTGGCGAAGACCTGCAGCACTTCAATAAAGCGCAGGTGCAATTAGTGGCGGATGCTTCCGATCCCAACGTAGCGAATACACTGACAAATTATGCCACTGCTGTGGTGATGGATTACCAAAAGAGGATTACCGATGACCGGCAACTTCCTTATGCCATCAACACAGAGATGCGTATGCTGTATAATCCGCAGTTGAAGGGAGCCTATAGCTTTGTGCCGGGTGTCATGGCAATGGTTTTAATGCTGGTATGCACCCTGATGACGGCCATTACTGTGGTTCGTGAAAAAGAAATGGGTACTATGGAAATTTTACTGGCTTCCCCGATAAAGCCGTTAAAGATCATTATCGCCAAAGCGGTCCCTTACTTATTGTTATCCGTGGTGAACGTGGCCAGTATTTTATTATTGAGTGTGTTTGTACTGGATGTGCCGATTAATGGAAGTTTACCCCTTCTGATTGTTGAAAGTATACTGTTCACGTTGACGTGCCTGGCCTTTGGATTACTCATATCTGCATCCACGGCTTCCCAGCAAACGGCGATGTTCATTTCATTGACCGGAATGTTCCTGCCGACCATAATGCTGAGCGGGTTCATGTTCCCGATTGAGAACATGCCTTTGCCCCTGCAGTGGCTTTCGAATGTAGTGCCGGCTAAATGGTATTACCTGATTGTGAAGGATGTAATGATAAAAGGAGTAGGCTTTGAATCCATCTGGAAAGAAACGCTGATATTGGCAGGCATGATGTTCTTCCTGCTGACAATGGCTATTAAAAAATTTAAAATCAGGCTGGCATGAGGACGCTGAGATTTCTATTACAAAAAGAATTCAGGCAGATATTCCGTGACCCTTCCATTCTGCGCATCATATTCGTGATGCCCATGATACAATTACTCATTTTACCCTGGGCGGCAGATTATGAAGTAAAGGATATCAACCTGGCAGTGGTGGATCATGATCATTCTGATTATTCGCGGCAGTTGGTGTCAAAGATCACGGCATCGGGTTATTTCCGATTGCAGGATTATACAGCTTCGTATCAATCAGCGTTGCATGAAATAGAGAAGGATAATGCTGATCTTATTCTGGAAATACCTGCGTCATTTGAGAAGCACCTGGTGAAAGAAGATAAAGCCACTTTGTTCTTGGCAGTGAATGCGATTAACGGGACAAAAGCCAATCTTGGCGGCAGTTATCTTAAAAGTATCATTCAGGATTATAACAGTGAGGTCAGGACGGAATGGATACAATTTCCCCGGTTCAGCCCGGAAACCCAAATTGAAGTCACTTCTTCCAACTGGTTCAACCCGCTGATGAATTATAAGTACTTTATGGTACCGGGTATATTGGTGATATTGGTAACCATGGTCGGGTCTTTCCTGGCGGCTTTGAATATAGTGAAGGAAAAAGAGATAGGCACCATTGAGCAAATTAATGTTACACCTGTTAAGAAGTACCAGTTCATTTTAGGTAAGCTGATCCCATTCTGGGTGCTGGGGTTGCTTATCCTTTCTATTGGGCTACTGATCTCCCGGGTGGCGTATGGTATAGTACCTGCCGGCAGTTTTTTGACCATTTACGTTTTTGCGACTGTTTACCTGCTGGCAGTACTTGGGCTGGGTCTGTTGGTTTCAACATTCACCAGTACCCAGCAACAGGCTATGCTTATTTCCTTTTTTATGATGATGGTCTTTATACTTCTTGGTGGTTTGTATACTTCTATTGACAGTATGCCGGAATGGGCGCAGGTGATCACGAAGATCAACCCCGTTTCCTACTTTATAGATGTTATGCGCATGGTAATATTAAAGGGTAGCAGTCTGGGGGATATTAAATATCACATACTGACAGTTCTTGGGTTCGCAGTTTTTTTCAATGGATGGGCAGTTATCAGTTACAGGAAGAGGTCATAAAGCTGTGGATAAATGGTCCTTTTCGGGTAAAAGTCATTTTTTGGTCACGGCAATCTTTTTTATATTCGGAGTATCAAAAACGAATTGCTATGCTAAAAATCGGAGAATTAAAACCCGGCGACATCGTAAAAGTAAATGATGACGGGGTGGAAAGAGAGGGCACGGTGGTCCGTGTCAGCCATGAAGAGCACCAGGCGTTGATAGACAACGGTATCCAGGAATTCTGGTACAGTCAGGAAGACATTACATCAGTTCCCCTGGATGAAGGTCACCTGATAAAGCTCGGATTTGAAAGACAGGACCTTGACGGGGCTGTCAAATACCTGAAAGGGGCTTTCCGGCTGGTAACACCCCGAAAGGGCGATTTCTCCAATATTGAGATGTGGTACCGGGAAGACCGGCGCCATTTTAGCTTCCCGTTAGGCGTTCATGAGCTTCAAAATCTGCATCTTTCCATGACGAAGGTGCCTTTGGAAGTGTAGAAGGGCGGAAATAAGGGAACTCCAATTGAAAATCAAGCATATTTTTTACACAACCCTGAAAAAAAATCAGGGTTTTTTCATTTTTAGGCTTGTTCCGCCTATCTTTGCAGCCCCAAAAATATATGTCGAAACAACCCCTTATTAAACAAGATGGTACGATCATAGAGGCCCTTTCAAACGCTATGTTTCGGGTAAAGCTCGAAAATGGCCACGAAATCCTCGCTACCATCTCAGGGAAAATGAGAATGCACTATATCCGCATTCTGCCAGGGGATAAGGTAGGGGTCGAAATGTCGCCATACGATCTGAGCAGGGGAAGGATCATATTCAGGTATAAGTAAGCTGTTAGCTGTCAGCGTTTAGCTGTTAGCAAAAGCAGATAAATATTAACAGGGATAGCTAAAAGCCAAAAGCTAATAGCTAAAAGCTTAAAAAAATGAAAGTAAGAGCATCTATTAAAAAGCGCAGCGCTGATTGTAAGATTGTTCGCCGTAAAGGCAGGCTGTATGTGATCAACAAAAAGAATCCCCGTTTCAAGCAGAGGCAGGGATAAGAATAGCTGTGAGCATATAGCTATTAGCTACGAGCTTTAAACTCGAAGCTCAAAGCTCAGAACTCGTGGCTAAAAACTAATAAAGACAAACAATAAACTAAAGTAAGATATGGCTCGTATTGCCGGTGTTGACTTACCAAAAAATAAAAGAGGCGAAATAGGTCTTACCTACATATTTGGTATTGGCCCTTCTACTGCCAAATACATCCTGGACAAGAATAGTATCGACAGGAGTAAAAAAGTTCATGAATGGAATGACGATGAGCTGAATGCGATTCGTAATACCATCACAGAAGAGCTGAAGGTAGAAGGTCAGTTGCGTTCAGAAGTGCAGATGAGCATCAAGCGTTTGCTTGATATCGCCTGTTACCGTGGTCTTCGTCATCGTAAGGGTCTGCCGGTTCGTGGTCAGCGCACCAAGACAAATAGCCGTACAAGAAAAGGTAAACGTAAGACGGTAGCCGGTAAAAAGAAGGCACCTAAGAAGTAATTATCAATTGACGATCGAAAATTTTCGATTGTCAATTTTTACAGACTTACAATTTTTGAATCAATACCGGATAGCTTCGTAGGTCAGCAGGAGGGTTGATTCAGTCCCGATGAAAATCGGGGTGATTTATAAAGTAAAGATTACCTCAGAACAACAATTATGGCAAAAGCACAACAAGCAACGCAGCAGCCCAGTGCAAAGGCTGCCGCAAAAAAGAGGGTGGTGAAAGTGGATTCCTATGGTGATGCCCACATTTCTGCAACTTTCAACAACATTATTGTAAGTCTTACTAACAAGACCGGCCAGGTTATCTCCTGGAGCAGTGCAGGCAAAATGGGTTTCAAGGGTTCAAAAAAGAACACTCCCTATGCCGCACAACTGGCTGCATCTGATGCTGCTAAAACAGCTTTTGATGCTGGTCTCAAACGTGTAGATGTGTATGTAAAAGGCCCTGGAGCAGGTCGTGAAAGTGCCATCCGTTCACTTTCTCAATCTGGTATTGAGATAGTGATAATCAAAGACGTAACTCCGTTACCGCACAACGGTTGCCGTCCTCCGAAAAAGAGAAGAGTATAACGAGAAGAAGCTACGAGCAAATAGCTAATAGCCTAAGAACCCGCAGCTAAAAAGCTCACAACTCGCAGCTCACACATATTTTGAGCCATTTTGGTTTCATTTAAACAAAGGGCGCCTGATTGATTTTTTAACGCTTTTACTGATCAGAGCGCCGTTTCAAAAAAGCGTAAATGAATAAAAACTATGGCACGTTACAATGGTCCCAAGACCAAGATTTCCCGCATTTTTGGTGAGCCTATTTTAGGCAATGGTAAATGGCTGAACAAGAACAGCAACCCTCCCGGCCAGCATGGCGCTGCCCGCAAACGCAAAAGCTTAGGCGAATATGCGCTTCAGTTGCGTGAAAAGCAGAAGGCCAAATACACGTATGGTGTACTGGAAAAACAGTTCCGCAAAACTTTTGAAGAAGCTGCACGTCGCAAAGGTGTGACCGGTGAGAACCTGATCAAGTTACTCGAAGCCCGTCTCGATAATGCTGTTTTCCGTATGGGAATAGCACCAAGCCGCCCCGCAGCACGCCAGTTGGTAAGCCACAAGCACATCGAAGTGAATGGTGATGTGGTGAACGTTCCTTCTTATCAACTTAAACCAGGCGACGTTGTTACTATTAAAGAAGGCAGCAAAGGAAGAACTTCTATCACCAGTGTTGTTCGTGCCAAGAACCCGAAATTCAACTGGCTTGACTGGAGTGAGACTGAATTCAAAGGTACTTTTATCACTTACCCTGAAAGGGAGAGTGTTCCTGAGAATATCAAAGAGCAACTGATCGTCGAGTTGTACAGCAAGTAATAGCTGTGAGCCGGCAGCTATGAGCGCTGAAACAGCAAGTCTCGTAGCCCAAAGCCTGGAACTCGCCGCTCTGTTCATTTATCATTTTTAAAATTAAATCTGAAATATGGCCATTTTAAATTTCCAAAAACCGGATAAAATAATATTACAGAAGGCTACTGATTTCGAGGCTCAGTTCGAGTTTCGCCCGCTGGAGCCTGGTTACGGTGTTACGATCGGTAATGCTCTTCGCCGTGTATTACTGAATTCACTGGAAGGATATGCCATCGTAGGAGTGAAGATCGAGGGGGTGGACCATGAATTCGCCACCATGAAAGGTGTAAGCGAAGATGTGGTGGAAATATTCCTGAACCTGAAACAGGTTCGCTTCAAAAAGATAGTAGACCATGAAGTGGCTAATGAAAAGATCATCCTTTCTTTAAGAAACAGGACTGAGTTCACAGCTGGCATGATCGGTGAGGCTACACACTCATTCCAGATCATGAACCCTGATCTGTTGATCTGTACACTCGATTCTTCTGCAAAAATGGAGATCGAACTGACGATCGGTAAAGGCCGCGGTTATGTCCCTGCTGAAGAAAATAAGCCAAAAGATGCCCCGATGGGCTATATCCCGATCGACGCTATTTACACCCCGATAAAGAATGTAAAGTACACGATCGAAAATACCCGTGTGGAGCAAAGGACAGATTTCGAAAAGCTGATCATGGAGGTTTCTACTGATGGAACGATTCACCCTGAAGAAGCAGTAAAACAGGCTTCGCGTATCCTGATCCAGCACCTGATGATCATCACTGATGAGAATATCACATTCGACAATAAAGAGGAGAAGAAGGAAGACCTGGTAGATGAGCAGACACTGCAACTTCGCAAAGTGCTGAAGACGCCGCTCGAGGATCTCGATCTTTCTGTGCGTGCCTTCAACTGTCTGAAAGCCGCCAAGATCAATTCACTGAGCGAACTGGTGCAGTATGAGCAGGAAGACCTGATGAAGTTCCGCAACTTCGGTCAGAAGTCCCTCGCTGAGATCGAGCAGGTATTGACTGAAAGGGGCCTCCATTTTGGTATGGACCTTCAAAAATTAGGTGTTGATAAAGACGAACTGTAAATACAGCTGTGAGCAATAAGCTTCGAGTAAAAGCTCGGAGCTCAAGACTCGAAACTCATAGCTTTTTATAAAATGTAGGTCAGAATTCCTGACACGGTCTGACCGAATAAAACTTAACGTCATGCGTCACGGAGACAAAATCAAAAATTTAAGCCGCACCAAGGCACATAGAGATGCTTTGCTGAGTAACCTGGCTTGTCAGCTGTTTCAGCACAAAAGGATCGTTACCACACTCGCAAAAGCAAAGGCTTTGCGTGTATATGCTGAACCGCTGATCACAAAAGGAAAAGAAAACACCACTCACCAGCGCCGTGTAGTATTCAGTTACCTGCAGGATAAAGAAGCTGTAAAGGAACTGTTCGGCGCCATCGCTGAAAAAATAGCTGGCCGCCCCGGGGGCTATACCCGTATCATTAAGCTAGGCGCACGTTCCGGCGACAATGCTGAACAAGCATTGATCGAACTGGTTGACTTTAACGAGATTTACGGTAAGGGTAAGGGAGAAGAGAAAGCAGCTGCCAAAAAAACACGTCGTTCCGGTGGTAAGAAGAAGGCCGCTGAAACAACTGAAAAGGCAGAAGAAACAACCGCTCCGGAAAAGTCTGCTGAGTAACTTGGTACTACTTAATTTACCATATCGAAACCCCGGAGTTATCCGGGGTTTTTTGTTTTGAACCGACTTGTAGTTTTTGACAGGGCAGCTAAAATGATTTATTTTCACCATGCATTTTGCTGCTTGCTATACACACCAATCAAACTGACTAAATGGAAAACAGTTCTAACAGGGCGTTGCAGCAATTCAAAAGTGAAGTGGGCATCCGCTTCCAGCTTTATAACAGCCTATTTACCTCTTTACCATTTCACCGGATAGAGAAGACCGGGATACTGCTTTCGTTATTATCCAATAATTGTGACGAGGGATACAAGAAGCACCTGAGCCCTATCCGGATCGTGGACGAGTTTTTTACCCGTCACACTTCTTATACAACGGAAAAAGAAAGAACTGATCTGTTGTTTCGGTTTGTTCAGTATGTAGAACGCCAGGTGGTTTTGTTTGATGCGTTGGAAGATGCAGCGTATGCTCAGGTACATGATCTGAACGGTGTGGGTACTTTAAAGCACCTGGAATCCGAAGTGTTGAAGGAGAATAAACAAAAAGAACTTGCTGACAAACTGAAAGAGTTTTCCGTGAGACTAGTGTTAACAGCCCATCCTACACAGTTCTATCCCGGACCGGTATTGGGCATAATCAATGACCTGTCAAATGCATTATCTGATAATAATACCAACCTGGTCAATACGTATTTACAGCAACTGGGAAAAACTCCTTTCCTGAAAAAGAAAAAGCCCACACCTTATGATGAGGCCATCAGCCTTGTATGGTACCTGGAAAATGTTTTTTACACAGCTATTGGCCGCATATTGTCGAACCTGAAAGCCCAGTTCCCGCATGCAGTGGATAAGCATAACCCGGTTGTGCGAATGGGATTCTGGCCGGGAGGGGATATGGATGGCAATCCATTTGTAACCAGCGAAACAACCAAACAGGTGGCTGAGGCATTACGCGGAAGTATCATCAAGTGTTATTACATGGAAGTGCGCAGGATCAAAAGACGATTGACGTTTTCAGGTATCGACATATTATTGAATGAACTGGAAGCAAAACTGTATAATAACCTTTTTATACCCGGTATCAGGACAGAGCTGAAAAAGGAAGAGATACTAGGTACGTTGGAACAGATCAGGAAAATAATCATCGAGCAGCACAACGGATTGTTCCTTCACCTGGTCAATAACCTGATCAATAAGATAGAGGTCTTTGGGTTACATTTTGCTTCGCTTGATATCAGGCAGGATAGTTCTGTACATGGTAAGATACTGGATGATCTGGCCGGGAAAAGCAACATACTTCCCGATGGATATAGCAAGATGAGCAGCGAAGACAAGATAAAATTCCTGCCATCGCTGAGCGGAACCATCAGCCCGGAGATAGTGGATGATAATGTTCTGCAGAACACGCTGAAGGTGATCGGCACGATCAAAGACATACAGCAGTATAACGGAGCGGATGGCTGCAACCGCTATATTATCAGTCAATGCAACAGTGCATTAAATGCAATGGAGGTATATGGCCTCTTCCTGTTAAGCGGCTGGAAAAAGGAGGAAATGAATATTGATATTGTTCCCTTGTTTGAAACAATAGATGACCTCAGGAATGCCAGCGATGTAATGCAGACGCTTTATACGGATCCGGCCTATAAGGCTCATCTGCAACTCAGGAATAGCAAGCAAACGATCATGCTCGGTTTCTCTGATGGCACCAAGGATGGGGGATACCTGATGGCGAACTGGAGTATTTATAAAGCAAAAGAAGAGCTGACAAAAATATCAAGGGAGTATAACGTCGATGTTGTCTTTTTTGATGGTCGGGGCGGTCCTCCCTCCAGGGGGGGCGGCAAGACACATAAATTCTATGCTTCGATGGGGCATAATATCTCCAATAAAGAGATACAACTGACGATACAGGGGCAAACGGTTAGTTCCAATTTCGGGATCGTTGAAGCTGCCCAGTTCAACATTGAGCAACTACTGAATGCCGGTATATCCAATGACCTGTTTTCATCAATGAACATTACACTGGATAAGCAGGAGGAGTCGCTGATACAGGGATTATCTGAAGCCGGCTTCGAAGCCTATAAGAAACTCAAGGAGCATCCTTACCTTGCTGATTACCTTTTGCAGGTAAGCCCGTTACGGTTTTACAGTGAGACCAATATTGGCAGCCGGCCTGCAAAACGGGGCGCTACCTCCGGGTTATCATTGAAGGACCTCCGGGCGATTCCGTTTGCGGGCTCGTGGAGCCAGCTCAAACAGAATGTTACCGGTTACTATGGCGTAGGCTCTGCCCTGCAAAAGATGGAAAAAGAAGGAAAAATGCCACAATTGCAGAAGCTATACAGAAGCTCTTTATTCTTCAAAACATTACTAGACAATTGTGAGATGGCCATGTCAAAATCCTTTTTCCCATTGACATCCTTTCTCAGCAAGCACAAACAGTTTGGAGAACTGTGGCAGATGATCTATGGCGAGTATGAGCTAACCCGTGAATATCTTACCAAACTGAGTGGCCGTGATGAACTGATGGGTGATTACCCTGTTGATCAGCTTTCGATCCAGATGCGTGAAAGGATAGTATTGCCGCTTCTTACTATCCAGCAATACGGTCTTACGCGGATCAGGGAGATGGATGAGCAGCAAATCCAGTCACCCATGAAAAGTGTCTATGAAAAGCTGGTGATGCGTTGCTCGTTTGGCATCATCAATGCCGGAAGGAATTCTGCCTGATCGGGCCTGCAGTATAAAAAAGTAAGCGCTTCTCCTGCGAGAAGCGCTTTTCTATATGAAGTGGATGATAAAAACCTTTTATCAGAATGAATAAACGGCAGCCAGGATAAATGCAGCTCCGCTTTTGGTAGGATCACCAGAATTCTTAATAAAGAAATTATCTTTTGCATTATCCAGGCGGAATTCAGGGATGATCGTAAAGCCATCAACTTTTATATTGGCAGATAGGGTAGCGGCAAAAATAGAAGTGCCGATATAACCATCAGTTCCGTTGTCTTTGTCATCAAACATTTCACCTCTCAGCGTCAGCCCAACAGTAGAAGAGGGGTCAAAGTTCAGGTAGAGGGCAGAACCCCAGAAGGATTGCTTAGGATCTTTATCATGCTGTAAAGATCTTGTCGTTCCATTATAACCGATACTGAATTTGTCAGAGACCTTACCTGTTACAACCAGATCAAATTGGGTACTTTTGTCTTCAGCCATGTTCTTGCCACCCACAAAGTTCAGGTAACCACTTAAGTTACCGTCTTTGGTTGCAGCATGGAACTGACCAAGGAAGAACTTCTTCTCGAAACTTGCAGAGGTCATATCAGTCGGATTAGCTACACCTACCATAAAGCTTACATTATCAGAGATAGATATATCCGCTTTCAGTCCGGTATGGAAGAATGGTCCGTAGGAGAACATATAGCTCATGCTGTAGTTCCTGTTTAACTGCGGATCTAGCAACTCATAACCTACATGGGTTCCGAACTTACCCATGGTGAACTTCACTTTATCAGAGGGGGCATAGGTTAAGTATGCCTGTTTCACTGCGGCTGTAATACCGTCATCATTGTAGGAGAACTCCTTTGCCCTTGTACCGAATCCAAGGTCCAGCACTCCACTTACCTTACCAAAACTATGATCAACCTTTACCGAGGCCATGCCTATCTCAAACGAGTTGTGAGAATTGGTAAAGCTGGTGGCATTATTCGTAGAGGGAATGTCTTTTGCATTCAAAAAGCTGTAACGGTAGTAAGCATCCACACTTCCGGTGATCGTCGTCTTTTTTTCTGCCACAGTGGAATCCTGGGCGTTTGCCGGGTTGGTAATGATTAAAGCAAGAGCAGGGGCAGCAAGGGCTGCAACGAATTTTTTTCGTAACATTGTAATTGCATTTTAGATTTTAAGAAAGGGCACAGCGGTATCAACTTTTGCGAGAAGTCAATACCATGATCTGTGCCTTTTCTGTTTGAATATGGTTAGGGAAAAGGACTGTACGTCAATTAATTAATGGATCACTGTCTTTTCTTCTACAGTGCCATTATTATGTACAAGCAATGTACCCTGGAGGTATTTTTCGTTATGCTGCGATGCATCCAGGCCTTCCGCTTCTTCTTCCTGTGTAACCCTCATAGGCAGTATCAGGTTGATGAATTTGAAGATGATGAATGACACAACAAAGCTATAACCTACGGCGAGGGCCATCCCTTTCAATTGGATCAGGAACTGACCATCCAGTACTAATGAATTAACTGTTTTGCTGCCGAACACACCTGTTAAAAGCATACCGGTCATACCGCCCAAACCGTGGCAGGCAAATACATCCAGCGGATCGTCCAGCTTGGTTTTACTTTTCAGGAATTCAGCCACGACATTTGAAACGATTGCAGCTACAAAGCCTATGAAAAGCGCCTGGGGAACACCTACAAAACCTGCGGCAGGGGTAATGGCAACAAGACCAACCACCGCACCGATACAAAACCCTAATACAGAAGGTTTCTTTCCTCTGATCACATCCAGGAACATCCAGGAAAGACCAGCAGCCGCAGCGGCTGTATTAGTAGTAGCAAATGCGTAAACACCTAATGACCCGGCGCCTACTGCACTACCTGCGTTGAAGCCAAACCAACCGAACCAGAGTAAGCCTGTTCCGATCAATACATAAGGGATATTGGCAGGACCGTGTGCGCCGATCGTTTTTCTTGGCTTAAGAACTATAGCACCGGCCAGGGCAGCCATACCAGCAGAGATGTGTACTACGGTACCACCTGCGAAGTCAAGCACACCCCATTTGAACATCAGTCCTTCAGGATGCCATGCCATGTGGGCTAACGGGGCATATACCAATACGCCAAACAAAACAATGAAAAGGCTGTAAGAGCTGAAGCGGATACGCTCAGCCACAGCGCCTACTACCAGGCCTGGGGTAATGATCGCAAACATTAACTGGAAGAATGCAAACAAAGGCAGGGGAATAGTGGCAGCAAGACTCCACGGCTCGCCTTCCATTACTCCTTTAAAGAACAGGAATGTAGTAGGGTCACCGATAAAACCGCCAATTGATTTTCCAAAACAGAGACTGAATTGTACTACGATCCACAAAACAGAAATGATACCGGCAGAAACCGTACTCTTGATCATAGTAGAGAGTACATTCTTACGTCCCACCATGCCACCATAGAAGAATGCCAGGGCAGGCGTCATCAAAAACACAAAAGCACATGATACAAGCATCCAGGCAATATCACCGCTGTTGTATGTGTATTTCGGCGTTGTGCCATCTTCACCTAAAACGGATGCGGGGTCAAATGATGCAGCCGGGCTGACAAAGATCGCAGCCACTGCCACTCCTAATAATATCAGGAAGGGCGCCACCTGTTTCACTTTTGTTTTACTCATAATCAGAACGTGGGGGTTTAGTTATTAAATAAAAATTTAATGCTGCAATCGCTAAACTAAATTATGATAATGTTATCATATAATCTTAAATATGTAATATTTTTTTGAAAAATGTTCAAAAAACAGTTGTTAGTGTTGATATAATTTAATATAATAAAATAAACAAATGTATAAATTATTAAAATAAAAAACCTGCAAGTATTTGCAGGTTTTAAACTGAGAAATATTTTGCAAGAAGGAAAATCAGGCAAGCATCTGCAAGGCAGAGTCCCTGGTTTCTAAAAGAGAGTTGCTATTGTTATTTAAAAATTCATCCACTTTCCTGGCGCATTCTCTCCCTTCGCTGATGGCCCATACAACCAGACTTTGACCTCTTCTCATATCACCGGCTGTAAAAACTTTTGGCAGGCTGGTGAGATACTCTTTTTCACTTGCTTTTACATTGCCTCGGGTATCCAGTTCAACTCCCAGTTCATTGATCAGGCCTTCGTGTTGCGGGTGAACAAAACCCATAGCGAGTAATGCCAGTTCGCAAGGTAATTCCCTGTCGCTTCCACTCACCTCCACAAACTGGGCAGGCCTGCCATCTACGATCTTCCATTCAAGGTCAACGATCTTTAGTGCTTTAAGATTCCCGTTCCCGTCTCCGATGAATTCCTTGGTAGCAACGGCCCATTGGCGTTCACATCCTTCTTCATGTGAAGTGGTTGTTTTCAGCAGCATGGGGTAAGTGGGCCAGGGCATCAGGGCTGTTCTTTCAGCAGGAGGCTTGGGTAATAATTCGAATTGCGTTACTGACCCGGCACCGTGCCTGTTAGAAGTGCCTACGCAATCCGAACCCGTATCACCGCCACCGATCACTACTACATTCTTTCCTGTGGCCAATACTTCACCGGGTAAAATATTACTTTCAATAGCAACATTGGCAAAAGGGTCTTTACCAGCCACTCTTTTATTATTTTGTTTCAGAAAGTCCATCGCAAAGTGAACGCCTTTCAATTCTCTGCCTGGTATATCCAGATCTCTTGGAGTAGTTGAACCTCCTGTCAGTATGATCGCATTGAACTCACGCAACAGGTCATTAATAGAAACGTTTACGCCTACATTCGCATGGCACTTAAAAACAATACCTTCTTCTTCCATCAGTGTGATACGCCGGTCAATTATCCATTTCTCTAATTTAAAATCAGGAATACCATATCGAAGCAAACCGCCCGGTGCGTCGTCTCTTTCAAACACAGTCACCGAATGTCCTGCGTAGTTTAATTGAGCTGCTGCTGCAAGGCCTGCAGGGCCTGAACCAATGACAGCAATTTTTTTCCCTGAGCGCAGATTCGGTCTCCGGGGTGTTACAAAACCCTTTTCAAACGCTATTTCGATAATATGTCTTTCGATTTCTTCAATAGCTACCGGGGGCTGGTTAATGCCTAGTACGCAGGATGATTCGCAAGGAGCCGGACATATACGGCCGGTGAATTCAGGAAAGTTATTGGTAGAGCTTAATACATCATATGCTTCTTTCCAGTCCTTACGATAAACTGCATCATTGAATTCCGGAATGATATTGCCAAGAGGGCAACCATGATGGCAAAACGGTACACCGCAATCCATGCATCGGGCCGCCTGCTGGTTCAGCTTCTCTTCTGAATACTTTTCAACGAACTCGTTGTAATTGTTCAACCTTTCTTCCACGCTTTTTTTGGAAGGCATTTCTCTCGTAAACTCTTTGAAACCTGTAGGTTTACCCATGATTCAGTCCTCGTTTTTGGTTTTGTATTTCATTATCTGTTTCTCTGCCCTGCTCAAAGTGGTCATCCTTTCACTTCGGCGCCTACTTTTTTCTGCTGCAGCACTTTCTTATAATCTCTCGGGAATACTTTGACGAAATTCTTCAGCTGGTTATCAAAATCATCAAGAATGAATTTGGCCACGCTGCTTCCTGTTTTTTCATAATGAGTTTGTATCATGGTGAATAACTCATTTTTATCTGCCAGGTCACACTCATCCAGATCCACCATTTCTGTATTGCAATTCTCTGCAAATTTTCCTTTTACATCATATACATAGGCAATACCTCCGCTCATACCTGCAGCAAAATTTCTTCCTGTATCGCCAAGTATGATGGCTCTTCCGCCGGTCATGTATTCACAGCCATGGTCTCCCACACCTTCTACTACTACATTAGCACCCGAGTTACGGACACAGAAACGTTCACCCGCTTTGCCCCGGATAAAAGCTTCGCCGGAGGTAGCCCCATAAAAGGCTACGTTGCCGATGATACTGTTTTCTTCCGGAACGAAGGATGCATTCTTTGGCGGGTAGATAATGAGTTTTGCACCGCTTAACCCTTTTCCAAAATAATCATTGGCATCTCCTTCCAGCTCGAGGGTGATTCCCTTATTGTTGAAAGCACCAAAACTTTGACCGGCCGTTCCTGTGAATTTGAAATGGACAGTGTTGTCGGGTAACCCGGCTGCTTTGTAAATTTTGGTCAGTTCGTTGGATAAAATAGTTCCGGCTGTACGATCTATGTTCTTGATCTCAAAAGAACCGGTGACAGGTGTTTGCTTTTCGAGTGCAGGTTTAGCCGCTTCAAGCAGCTTCCAGTCAAGCACGGATGCCAGCCCGTGGTCCTGCTCTTCTGCACAATACAAACCGGTAAATTCAGAGGCCGGCTCTTTGTATAAGATCGGCGAAAGATCCAGTTTGCTGTATTTCCAGTGATTGATATTTTCTTTCAGCTTGAGATGATCCGCCTGACCGACCATTTCATTCACTGTTCTGAAACCAAGTTCTGCCATGATCTCTCTAAACTCCTGTACAATGAAATGGAAAAAATTCACCACATGATCGGGATTGCCGGAAAATCTTTTTCTTAATTCAGGATCTTGTGTCGCTACGCCAACAGGACAGGTGTTCAGATGGCATTTACGCATCATGATACAACCTTCTACTACCAGCGCTGCTGTTGCAATTCCCCATTCTTCTGCGCCGAGTAGTGCAGCGATAGCAATATCCCTTCCTGTTTTCATTTGCCCGTCTGCCTGGACGACTACACGGCTTCGTAATTTGTTTTTGACCAGCGTCTGGTGAGTTTCGGCCAAACCGAGTTCCCAGGGTAGTCCTGCATGTTTGATAGAGCTGATAGGAGAGGCTCCTGTGCCACCATCGTGTCCGGCGATCAATACCACATCAGCCTTAGCTTTGGTAACACCGGCAGCAATAGTTCCTACACCGGCCTTACTTACCAGTTTTACGCTGATCCTTGCTTTGCGGTTTGCATTCTTCAGGTCAAATATCAATTGAGCAAGATCTTCGATGGAATAAATGTCATGGTGTGGCGGCGGAGATATAAGTCCCACTCCCGGTGTCGCATGTCGCACCCTGCCGATCCAGTCATCTACTTTATGACCGGGTAACTGGCCGCCTTCACCCGGCTTAGCACCCTGTGCCATTTTGATCTGCAGCTCATCTGATTCAGTAAGGTATAAACTTGTTACACCAAACCGGGCGCTGGCCACCTGTTTGATGGCACTGCGCATGGAATCGCCATTCGGTAAAGTATCATATCTCTTTTCATCTTCACCTCCTTCACCGGTATTGCTTTTAGCGCCGATGCGGTTCATCGCAATAGCCAGCGTGGTATGCGCTTCCCAGGAGATGGATCCAAAACTCATGGCACCGGTAGCAAAGCGTTTGAAAATACTTTCTGCCGGTTCTACTTCGTCTATAGAGATAGCGGGTCTTGTTGACTGGAACTCAAATAAACTCCGGAGCGTACAGGCTTTCTCGCTCTGGTCATTCACCAGTTTTGAGTACTTTTTAAAGGTGCTGTAATCATTCTTCCGCGTGGCGTCCTGTAATAAATGGATGGTTTGGGGATTGAACAGGTGGAACTCCCCTTTTCTTTTCCATTGATATACCCCACCCACCGGTAAACGATCAACAGGAATATCTTTTTTGCTGAATGCAAAGAAGTGTTTGGCAAGAGTTTCCTTTGCTATTTCATCCAGCCCCATTCCCTGTATACGGGAAGTGGCACCGGTAAAATATTTGTCAACTACTTCCCTGTTTAAGCCAAGTATCTCGAATATCTGGGCGCCCTGATAAGATTGAAGAGTGGATATACCCATTTTCGAAAACACTTTCAGCAGTCCGTCGTTGACGGCTTTTATATAGTTTTTCTTCAACTGGTCCTCATGTAGATCAGTTTGCAGTTTACCTGTTTCTTTCAGATCGCGGATAGAAGAAAGAGCCAGGTAAGGATTGATGGCGGTGGCGCCAAAACCAATGAGGCAGGCAAAATGATGAACCTCCCATACGTCACCTGCTTCAACAATAATACCTACCTGCCCGCGCATACCTTTGCGGATAAGATGGTGGTGAATAGCTGCTGTTGCCAATAGCGAAGGGATCGGAGCATGGTCAGAGTCTATAGCACGGTCCTGTAATATCAATACTTCAAAACCGTCTTCGGCAGCATCCACTGCGTAGCGGCAGATGCGGTCAAGCGCCGCTTTTAATGATCCGGGTTTCCCATCTGCCCGGAAATAACACTGCAATGTTTTTGCCTGGAAGATACCCGTATCAATACTCCTTATTTTTTCCAATTCGTAATTAGAGAGAATAGGATGTTTCAATGCTACACTATGACAGGTAAGCGGGTCTTCCACAAGGAGATTACCATTATTTCCCACGAAACTTGCCAGCGACATCACCAGTCTTTCACGAATGGGGTCGATCGGTGGGTTGGTTACCTGTGCAAATAATTGTTTGAAGTAACAGCTCAGGTGTTGCGGCTGATCGCTGAGGATCGCCAGTGGCGTATCTGTTCCCATGGAACCTATCGGTTCTTTGCCTTCAAGCGCCATCGGTGCAATGATGGATTCAAGATCTTCGGTAGAGTAGCCGAATGTTTTCTGGTATTTGAACACCTGGTCATGTTCAAGATGGGTGAACATAATACGTGGTTCCGGCAATTCTTCCAGCCTGATCTTGTATTTATTCAGCCATTCGCCGTATGGTTTTTGCGAACAGATCTGTTTTTTTAGTTCTTCATCACTGATGATCTTTCCCTGCTCCATATCTACGACGAACATCTTGCCGGGTTGCAGCCTTCCTTTTTCTTTGATGATAGAAGGAGGCACAGGCAATGCGCCTGTTTCAGACGCCATGATCACCCGGTCATCCGTAGTAACGCAATAACGGGAAGGACGTAACCCGTTCCTGTCAAGCGTGGCGCCAATAATCTTTCCATCAGTGAAAGAGATAGAAGCGGGGCCATCCCAGGGCTCCTGGAAGGCAGCATGAAACTCATAGAACGCTTTTTTTACAGGATCCATTTGCTCGTTACCATCCCATGCTTCAGGGATCAGCATCATCATTACATGCGGTAATGAGCGGCCGGTGAGCGTCAGCAATTCGATCATATTGTCAAGACAGGCTGAGTCACTCTGGTTTTCTGTCACGATCGGCAACAACATGTCCATCTCTTCTTTACTAAAATAAGGAGAGGTGAATCCTTTCTCACTTGTCTTGAGCCAGTTAAGGTTACCCTGCAGTGTGTTGATCTCACCATTATGTGCAATGAAACGGAACGGCTGGGCCAATTTCCAGGAAGGGAAAGTATTGGTAGCAAAGCGGGAGTGAACCAGGCCAAATGCACTGACCACTCTTTTATTGCTCAGGTCAGGAAAATAGCCGCGAACCTGCAAGCTGGTCAGCTGGCCTTTATATACGATCACTTTGTAAGAGAGAGAGGCGATATAAAAACCGATGGCATCTTTCTTAACGGTCTGGTTGATCGTATGCGATGAATAATTGCGTAATACAAACAGCTTTCTTTCAAAATCATCCGGGCTGGAAATATGGTCAGGGCAAGCGATGAATACATGTTCCATCTCCGGTTCGACCGTCAACGCGGTGTAGCCTATACCTTGTGTATTGACCGGAACCTTGCGATAAGCCAGCACCTCCAGTCCCAGTTTTTCGGCCGACCGGTTGAAGATATCACGGCATTCTTCCCGTAACCTGATCTCTTTAGGAAAGAAGATCACACCGACACCATACTTGCCAAAAGAAGGAAGATGCACTCCCAGTTTCTGGCATTCATCAAAGAAGAATTCATGCGGCATTTGTATCATGATGCCGGCGCCGTCGCCGGTATTATTCTCACAACCACAGGCACCGCGGTGTTCCATATTTTCCAATACGGTGAGTGCGTCGGAAATGATGGGATGTGATTTGTGGCCTTTGATGTTGGCTACAAAGCCGATACCACAGGCATCATGCTCATACGAAGGGTGATACAAACCAGTGTTGCTCGCCATACTCAGTTGTGTTGTTTTATAAAATATATGTTTGTGAACCGGACCGGGCCGGTCTTGTCCAGTCAGGCAAGCAATGCGTTCAATTTACAAAATCATCGTGGCTTTCAGAGGTACTGTGATCATTAGATTTCCACACTTACCTGACATTACACCAGATAGCCAAACAGTGTATCATTTTTGTTCAGCTCTGTATAATTGATCTTATAATCCTGCATTTTTTCTATCAGAAGCTTATAATCATCTTTGGATTGTAATTCTATTCCTACCAGGGCCGGACCATTTTCTTTGTTCGTCTTCTGCATATATTCAAAGCGGGTGATATCATCTGTAGGTCCAAGTATATTGTTGACAAACTCTTTCAATGCTCCCGGTCTTTGTGCAAAATTGATCAGGAAGTAATGTTTTAGCTCTTCATATTGCAGCGACCGTTCTTTGATCTCCTGCATCCTGTCAATATCGTTGTTGCTGCCGCTGACAATACAGACCACGTTCTTTCCCTTTATCTCATCGGCAAAATCATCCAGTGCGGCGATAGATAAGGCACCGGCCGGCTCCACGACTATCGCATCCTCGTTATATAATTTAAGAATGGTCGTGCATACTTTTCCTTCCGGTACCAGGCGCATATCATCGAGTACGTCTTTGCAAATAGAGAAGGTCAGATCGCCTACCCGTTTTACGGCGGCGCCATCCACAAAACGGTCAATGCTATCCAGCATAACGGGATGCCCGGCTTTTAATGCCTCATACATGGCCGGTGCGCCTTCAGGTTCCAGCCCGATGATCTTTGTTTTCGGTGAGAATATCTTGAAGTAGGAACCAACACCGGCACTCAATCCGCCGCCCCCTACCGGTACAAATACATAATCAATACCCTCTCCGGCTACCCCCAGAGGGGAGGGATGATCTTCCAGAATTTCAATAGCCACTGTTCCCTGCCCTTCAATGATGCGATGATCGTCAAACGGAGGAATAAAGATCATCCGATTCTCTTCCGTAAACTTTTTGGCAGCAATGGCGCAATCATCAAAGGTGTCGCCTGTCAGCCTGATCTCAATGTTGTTTTCACCAAACATCTTCGTCTGGTTCACCTTTTGTGAAGGAGTGATGATCGGCATGAACACAACACCCTTTACACCAAGTCTTTTGCAGCTATAGGCAAAACCCTGTGCATGGTTACCGGCGCTGGCGCATACCACTCCTTTCTGCAATTGCTCTTTCGGAAAACTGCTCATCATATTATATGCGCCGCGCAGTTTATAAGAGCGAACCACCTGCAGGTCTTCCCTTTTAAGGTAAACATTGCATTGGTACTTGCGGGAAAGGTTTGCATTAAGTTGAAGCGGTGTTCTGTTCACAATCCCGTGCAAACGTTCTGCCGCTTCAGCAAAATGCAATGTATTGATATGTGTCGCTACTTGTTCCATTCTGTCTCTTTGTCTTTTTTCGGTCCTTTAGCCTATCGATTCACTTTTCAGTGCTTGTTTCCTGAACACTTCTTTGGTAGAGGAGGTGCCTTCTCCGGCAGCTGCTTTCTGATTTTCCGGTCTCAGGCTTCTTACCGTTTTACCTGCCTGCCAGATTTCGCTTTCACGCAGTTCCTTCAGTTCTGCCTCTAATTTCTCACGGTAATCAGGCTGAGAGTTTGAGTCTATTGAACGTTGTGATTCCTTTCCGGTCGCTACGCTTTCGTACAATTCACTAAATACGGGTTTGGTGGCATCGCGGAATTTCTTCCACCAGTCCAATGCACCACGCTGTGCAGTGGTAGAACAGTTCGCATACATCCAGTCCATACCATTCTCTGCTACCAACGGCATCAGTGACTGGGTCAGTTCCTCTACTGTTTCATTGAATGCTTCACTCGGCGTATGACCTTTTGCACGCAATACTTCATATTGTGCAGCAAAGATGCCTTGTATAGCACCCATCAGTGTTCCTCTTTCGCCGGTAAGGTCAGAATACACTTCTTTTTTGAAATCTGTTTCAAACAAATAACCACTGCCTACAGCGATACCCAGTGCGACTACCCGGTCAAATGCCTTACCCGTAGCATCCTGGTAGATAGCATAGGAGCTGTTCAGACCACGTCCCTGCAGGAACATTCTTCTCAGTGAAGTACCTGAACCTTTGGGTGCTACTAAGAATACATCCACATCTTTGGGGGGAACGATACCTGTTTGTTCGTTAAAGGTGATCCCGAAACCATGTGAGAAATACAGGGCTTTGCCTGGTGTCAGGTGTTTTTTAACGGTAGGCCATAAAGCAATTTGCGCCGCATCACTCAGCAAATAGCAGATGATCGTTCCTTTTTGCAAAGCTTCTTCGATCTCAAACAACGTTTCACCAGGTACGAATCCATCACGGATAGCTTTATCCCAGGTCTTTGAATCTTTGCGCTGACCCACGATCACATTGATACCATTGTCTTTCTGGTTCAATGCCTGGCCGGGGCCCTGCACACCGTAGCCGATCACGGCTACCGTTTCATTCTTTAATACCTGTTGTGCTTTGCTGAGTGGGAATTCTTCCCGTGTTACCACATTTTCTTCCACTCCGCCGAAATTTAGCTTTGCCATTGTTATTTGTTTTTGGTTGATTATTGTTTGTTTAGTTGTCTGTTTCCCATAATGACCGTATCGCCGCCGCGCATTCTTCCAGGAACGCTGCATCTTCTTTACTGAACGCATTCTTTGTTTCACTCTCTGCATCAATAGTGCCTTTGATGGTACCATTGTTGCCGCCGGATACAGGTACGATGATCTCCGATTCTGTATTGGTGAATGTCAGCAGGTAGTCTTCATCTGTTTTTGCATCATTCACGATCACTGTTCTCTTTTGCATAACAGCTTTTCCGTTCAATCCTTTATCTTTTGGGAAAGAGGTGAATGCCGGTTCTGTTCTTCCTGCAAAGGCGACCAGTGTTATTTCTTTTTCTTTTACGTCATATAAACCTACCCACGAATAATCGCCAGCCTGTCGTATCCTTTCAGCGAGCAGCCTGGCTTTTTCCTTCCGGGGATAGCTGCTTTGCAATATGTCAGTAAAAGATATCTTCTTCATAGCGGGTTGTTCTTTCAATTACATACTGAATACTTTCTCGTTTTCATTCAGAAACTCATTTTCTACGGCATCCTCTCCGGGTTCACGGTATTCGAATTCCTTTAGTTTTTCATGGAAACCATCACTGTCTTTGATAATGGCAACTCTCGCACTTCTGACAAACTCGATCAGTCCATACGGCTCCAGTACTTTGATCAGGTTATCTGTCTCTTCCCGGTGGCCAGCCACTTCAAAGACCGTATAATCTTTTCTGATCACTACTGCTTTTGCCCCATGCTCACGCAATAGCCTTTCAACTTTTACTTCTTCGGCAATGATATCGGTCGGTACTTTGTACAAGGCCAGTTCCTGCCATACGATCTCATCCTGGGTATTGAAATACGCTTTTAATACTTCCACCTGTTTTTCGATCTGGCGGCAGAGTTTTCTTACAACATCTTCCGTTTCATTGATCACAATGGTGAAGCGGTGAACGCTGTCCACTTCAGAAGGAGAAGTGTTCAGGCTTTCAATATTGATCTTTCTCCTGGAGAAGATGATCGCAATCCGGTTCAGCAGACCGATCTGGTTCTCGGTATAAACGGTGATAGTATATTCCTGTTTAAGCATGATTTTTACTTTTTAATTTTCAAACCTCTTCTTTGCATAAAACGATCTCTGCTACGCCACGTCCCTGCGGGACCATCGGGAATACATTATTCTCTTTTCCTACCATTACCTCCAGCAGGAAACTTCCTTTCGATCCGAGCATTTCTTTCAGCACCTCTTTCAGATCATCTCTTTTCGCAACACTTTTACCGGGAATGCCGAAACCTTTCGCCACCTGTACGAAGTCAGGACTTTGTATATCCACAAATGAATACCTCTTTTCATGAAACAGTTGCTGCCACTGGCGGACCATCCCCAGAAAATTATTATTCAGAATAATAATTTTGACATCCGGTTTGAATTGCATGATCGTCCCTAGCTCCTGCAATGTCATTTGGAAACCCCCATCGCCGATGATCGCTACCGTAGTTCTTGAAGGATCGCCGTAGGCGGCGCCGATAGCAGCTGGTAATGCAAAACCCATTGTACCCAATCCACCGCTTGTGATATTGCTTTTTGACTGGTTGAATTTAGCATAACGGCAGGCTACCATCTGGTGTTGTCCCACATCTGTTACGATGATCGCATTGCCTTTAGTGAGCTCGTTCAGTTCTTTTATCACTTCACCCATGGTGAGCACATCGCTGGCTGGGTTTAGTTCATCCTTTATTACTTTATCTTCTTCTTTTTGCTGGTGATCTTTGAACCGCTGCAGCCATTGCGGGTAAACTTTTTGTTCGATGAGTTCTGTCAGCATGGGCAATGTTTCTTTGCAATCACCCCATACAGGAACTGTTGATTTTACGTTCTTATCTATTTCTGCCGGATCAATATCAAGGTGTACTACTTTTGCCTGTTTTGCATATTTATCTAATCTTCCGGTAACACGGTCATCGAAACGCATCCCGATAGCGATTAATACATCACATTCATTTGTGAGAACATTCGGTCCATAGTTTCCGTGCATTCCTAACATCCCAACTGCCAGAGGATGATCGGTTGGAATAGCGCTCATACCCATAATGGTCCATGCGGCAGGGATACCAGCTTTCTCAATGAACTGCTTGAATTCTTTTTCGGCTTTGCCTAAGATCACACCCTGCCCAAAGATCACAAAAGGCCTTTCTGCCCCATTGATCAGTTTGGCGGCTTCTTCTACATAGTTCTTTCTTACGATAGGTTTGGGGCGATAACTCCTGATATGCTCACATTTTTCATAGCCAGCGTAGTCGAACTTCTGCAGCTGAGCATTCTTTGTTATATCAATCACTACCGGACCTGGTCTCCCGCTACCTGCGATATAGAACGCTTTGGCTAATACAGAAGGGATCTCTGTAGCATCTGTTACCTGGTAGTTCCATTTGGTAACCGGAGTCGTGATGTTGATCACATCAGTTTCCTGGAAGGCATCGGTACCTAATAAATGAGCAAACACCTGGCCGGTGATACATACAACCGGTGTAGAATCTATCATCGCATCCGCCAGGCCGGTTACAAGATTGGTAGCCCCGGGGCCACTGGTTGCGAATACAACACCCACTTTCCCGGATGCCCTTGCATAGCCCTGTGCTGCATGGATAGCACCTTGCTCATGACGAACAAGGATGTGTTTCAGTTTGTCATTATAATCGTACAGCGCATCATAGATAGGCATGATAGCGCCTCCGGGATATCCGAAGATCGTTTCCACACCCTCTGCCAAAAAAGCCTCAAGCACGGCGACCGAACCTGAGATGGAGGTTACTGCCTTTTCATCTTTCCTGGGTTGCTTTTTTGTCATCGTAAGAGTTTCCATGATCATTTTATTTTCTGTAAAAACTTAATAAATCTGTCGAACCTATATTCGTAAATCCTGTTTGCCTGATCATTGTCACCAACTGACCGCGGTGGTAAGTCGAGTGATTGAACGTGTGGGCAAACATGACAAAGAACGGAGTTGTTTTTTCCTCACCATTCAGTCTTTTATAGGTAAGTGATGTTTGTAACCGGCTTTCATCAAATCCTGCTACGTAATCCCTTAGTTTCTGTGATGTTTTCTTCCACAATTCAATATGTTCTTCTTTAGAACCTTTGTACGAGAACTGGATCCACTCTACGGGTTTTTGTTCAAATCGTTCCAGCCATGCCTTTTCCGCACTGATAATATGCAGCACTGTTTCCCGGACTGAGCTAAAGCTGCTGACTATCTCTTTGCTCCATTGCTCTTCATTTAACTGTTCCAGCCAGTTGCATACTATATTGTTTGCCCAGATATTGAAATCAGCCAATAGTGTAAAATATTCTTTTGTCATCGCAGTGGCTTTTTATGCTTCATCAGTTACACAACCTTCGTCGGCCGGTTTTACACTTTGGGCATATTTATACAAAACACCTTTTGTTGCTTTCAATGCAGGTTGCTTCCATTTCTTTCTTCTTTTCTCAATTTCCTTGTCACTTACTTTCAGGGTCAGCTTGTTCTTCTTCGCATCTATTTTGATAATGTCATCATCTTTTACCAATGAGAGCAGCCCACCTTCATGCGCTTCGGGAGTGATATGACCAACTACAAATCCATGCGTACCGCCACTGAATCGTCCATCAGTGATCAGAGCAACCGATTTGCCTAAGCCGGCACCGATGATGGCAGAGGTCGGTTTCAGCATTTCAGGCATACCCGGTGCTCCTTTGGGTCCCACATAACGGATGACCACTACATCCCCCGGTTTTATCTTCTTCGAATTGATACCTTCTATCAATTGATGCTCACCATCAAACACCCTGGCAGGGCCTTCAAATTTTTCACCTTCCTTACCGCTGATCTTGGCCACGCTTCCTTTTTCAGCCAGGTTGCCGTACAGAATTTGCAGGTGCCCCGTTGTTTTTATGGGTTGCTCAAGGGGGTAAATAATTTTCTGTGTGTTAAAGTCCAGTCCTGGAACACCTGCTAAATTTTCTGCTACCGTTTTACCGGTTACTGTCAAACAATCGCCATGGAGTAAACCATTTTGCAATAGATATTTCATCACTGCGGGTACACCACCATGTTCATGCAGATCCTGCATGAGATATTTTCCAGAGGGTTTGAAATCGGCTAACACGGGTACTATATCGCTGATCTTTTGAAAGTCGTCCTGCGTTAATTGAAGTCCCACACTTTTCGCCATAGCTATCAGATGCAATACAGCGTTAGTGCTTCCGCCCAGTACCATGATGACGGTGATCGCATTCTCAAATGCTTTCTTTGTCATGATGTCAGACGGCTTGATATCTTTTTCCAGCAACAGCCTGATCGCCTTACCGGCTGCGGCACATTCTTTTTGCTTGTCTTCGCTCAATGCCGGGTTGGAAGAAGAGTAGGGGAGGCTCATGCCTAATGCTTCGATGGCGGAGGCCATAGTATTCGCTGTGTACATACCGCCACAGGCGCCGGCGCCTGGACATGAATGTTGTACAATGCCTTTGAAATCTGCCTCGCTTAACTGGCCTGCAATCTTTTGTCCCAATGCCTCAAAAGCACTGACGATATTTAAATCCTGTCCTTTATAATGGCCGGGGGCGATAGTGCCGCCATATACCATGATAGAAGGGCGATTCAATCTCCCCATCGCAATCAAAGAGCCCGGCATATTTTTGTCACAACCGGGCACGGCTATCAATGCATCATAATATTGTGCACCGCAAACGGCTTCTATAGAGTCAGCAATGATATCACGGCTTACCAATGAATAGCGCATACCATCGGTGCCGTTGCTCATGCCATCACTGACACCGATCGTGTTAAATATCAAACCAACCATATCACTATCCCATACACCCTGTTTCACTGTTTTGGCCAGGTCATTCAGGTGCATGTTACAGGTGTTGCCATCATAGCCCATGCTGACAACGCCTACCTGTGGTTTCTTCAGGTCTTCATCTGTCAATCCTATCCCGTAGAACATAGCTTGTGCTGCAGGCTGTGTCGGGTCCTGTGTGATCGTCTTTGAGTATTTGTTCAATTCTTTCATTTCTGATTAATTGTTTATCGGGTACGTATAAAAAAGACCCGCCTTTAGGAGGCGGGTCTTTGTATTTCGTTTAGTTATTGTAAAACTAGGCACCACCTCCTGTTGAAGCAGATATAATAATGATCACCACAATAATCATTCTGGCTACCAGGGAGATCACATTATATGTTTTGTTCTTCAACATAGAGTGTATGCACTGCGAATATACACCCGCCGGTCGAAAAAAGAACTAGGGCAAGCAATTATTTTAAATTATCGTTGATTTTCTCAACTCAATATTCTCCTTCTTCACCGATGCAGGAATCTTTCCTGAAACGTAGTCGCTGATCAGTTCCCCGATCGTTGACGTGAAATAGAAATTCACCGGATCAATATCTTTTGTTACGAAACTGTTTTCCAGTGTCCAGTTAACGGCTTCACGCACCAATGCGGCTTCCTGCGTCATGCTCAGGTATTCGAGCAACATAGCTGCCGATAAGATGGAGCCTAACGGGTTGGCAATATCTTTTCCGGCTGCCTGCGGATACGATCCGTGAATAGGTTCAAATAAAACAGTTCCCTTTCCTACAGAGGCGGAGGGCATCAATCCCAATGAACCACTTAATACGCTGGCTTCATCACTGATGATATCGCCAAACATGTTTTCCGTAAGAACAATGTCAAATTGCTTCGGGTTCAGGATGATCTGCATCGCTGCATTGTCCACAAACATGTATTCCACAGTCACATCGGGATACTGTTTGGCTATCTCCTGTATCACTTTCCTCCAGAGGCGGGATGTTTCGAGTACATTGGCTTTGTCCACCAGGGTTACTTTTTTCCGGCGTTCCGGTTTCTGTGCAAAATGAAAAGCTAGATGGGCGATTCTTTCGATCTCGTCTCTTGTGTAAATGCAATCGTCAGAGGCCTGTGTGCCTTCGGCATTGATCTCTTTTTTGCCAAAATAGATACCCCCGGTCAGTTCGCGGAAGATGATAAAATCAACTCCTTCCAGTTGTTTCGCTTTCAGCGGTGATAAATGTTGCAGGGAAGCATACGTACTGATCGGGCGGAGATTGGCGTATAACTGCAATGATTTTCTCAGCTTCAATAAGCCTTGTTCAGGTCTTACTTTGGCCGTGGGGTCATTGTCATATTTGGGATGGCCGATCGCCCCGAACAGTACTGCATCGCTGTTCAGGCATGATTCAATGGTCTCATCAGGCAAAGGATTACCCGTTTTGTCAATAGCTATAGCTCCCATCAGGCAATAGGTATATTCGAACTCATGTCCGAAGCGTTCGGCAATGGCATTTAATATCTTCACGGATTGCCTGGTCACCTCAGGCCCGATGCCATCACCTTCTATTACTGTAATATTTTTCTTCATAATAGCCCATCCTCCACCGGGGGGAGTTATTAATTCTTTTAAAAAAGGTTTTTCTCGTATTCGCTGATCTCTTCTGTAATGCTCAGCAGGTAATCAATATCATCATAGCCATTCAGCAGGCATGTCTTTTTATAGTTATTGATGTCAAAGCCTTCTTTTTCACCTGATGAAACGATCCTGATATATTGTTCCGGCAAATTCACTTCGATCTCTGTGGCGGGATTTTGTTCAATAGCGGCAAACAGTTTCTGCAGGAAAACTTCGCTGACGGTCACAGGAAGCAGGAAATTGTTCTGTGCATTGTTTTTGAAAATATCCGCAAAAAAGCTGCTGACCACTACATCAAAACCGCCATCCTTGATCGCCCATGCTGCATGTTCTCTTGAGGAACCACAGCCAAAATTCTTCGCGGCCACAAGAATGCTTCCTTTATAAGCAGGATTATTCAAGGCAAAATTCCTTTTGGGTTTTGTTTCATCATCATTCTCATATCGCCAGTCACGGAACAGGTTCTTGCCAAATCCTTCGCGGCTGGTCGCTTTCAGGAAGCGTGCCGGGATGATCTGGTCCGTGTCCACGTTTTCGATATTGACAGGAACCGCTGTTGATCGAATGATGTTTATCTGTTTGCTCATATCCCTAACCCCCAAAGGGGAATAATTAGTTTTAATTGTTGACCAGATCACTTTTGCTGATGAATTCCCTGACATCGCCGACTTCACCCGTAATAGCAGCCAATGCTGCGGTCAAAGGGCTGGCCAAAAATGTTCTTGCATTAGGCCCTTGTCTTCCTTCAAAGTTCCTGTTGGAAGTAGAGATACAATATTTGCCTGCCGGTATCTTGTCTTCGTTCATACCAAGACAAGCACTGCAGCCGGGCTGGCGCAACATGAACCCCGCCTCTTCAAATACTTTATCTATTCCTTCTTCGATAGCTTGTTTTTCTACCTGTTTGCTGCCCGGAACGATCCATACTTCCACATCGTCAGCTTTGTGTTTGCCTTTTACAAAAGAGGCCACCATTCTCAGGTCTTCTATTCTTGAATTGGTGCAACTGCCGATAAATACATAATCTACTTTCTTTCCTTTGATATTTGCACCGGGTTTTAAGCCCATATAGGCCAATGACTTTTCAAATGAAGGTTTTTCTTTTTCTTCAATCTCATTCAGTGCAGGTACATGACCGCTTACGCCAATGCCCATTCCGGGGTTGGTGCCATACGTGATCATCGGCTCAATGTCTTCGGCCTTGATGTGTATTTCTTTATCGAAGGCGGCATCCGCATCGCTATAGAGTGTTTTCCAGTAAGCCAGTTTTGTATCCCATTCAGCGCCTTGCGGAGCAAACTTTCTTCCTTTTATGTAATGGAAAGTAGTTTCATCCGGTGCGATCATACCGCAACGGGCACCCATTTCAATACTCATATTGCAGATCGTCATCCGGGCTTCCATCGAAAGGGAGCGGATAGCTGAGCCAGCAAACTCAACTGCATAGCCTGTTGCGCCACTAGCTGTGATCTGCGACAATATATAAAGAACGATATCCTTGCTGACCACTCCTTTATTGAGTTTACCGTCAATGTTGATGCGCATCAGTTTGGGTTTGCTTTGCATCAGGCATTGCGTGGTCAGAACCATTTCCACTTCACTGGTGCCGATACCGAAGGCGATATTGCCAAATGCGCCGTGTGTGGATGTATGGCTGTCGCCGCAAACGATCGTCATCCCCGGCTGAGTGATGCCGAGCTCAGGCCCTATAACATGAACAATGCCCTGGAATGGGTGTCCAAGGCCATACAATTCGATACCATGTTCGGCACAATTCTTCTTCAGCGCTTCTACCTGTAGTCTTGACAACTCTTCCTGGATAGGTAAATGCTGGTTAAGTGTAGGCACGTTATGATCGGCGGTGGCTACCACCTGTTTGGGGCGAAAAACTTTAATGCCTCTTTTATTAAGCCCGGCAAAAGCCTGCGGACTTGTCACTTCATGAATAAAATGGGTGTCAATGTAAAAAACAGATGGACCGCCATCAATGGTTTTGACGACGTGTTTGTCCCAGATCTTTTCGAATAATGTTTGTCCCATTACTTGTTTTTAAAAAATAGCATGATGTAGAAACATCACGCTTTCCAAAACTATCTGCTTAAGAGAAAATCCTTATGTTGTAATAACTGTTGCCTCAAAACTCTTTGCCATTGCCTGCAGGTCCGCATCTTCTACTTCTTTTTTCCTGTCAGCTACTTTCAGGAACTCTGCATACAATACATCCACATCGTTACGGGTAAACTGGTAACCCAGTTTGTGAAAACGATGTGCTAAAGCGCTGCGGCCACTCCTGGCTGTCAGCACTATTTTGGAACCATCGGCGCCTACTTCTTCCGGTGCGATGATCTCATAGGTTTGTGCATCTTTCAAAAACCCGTCCTGGTGAATCCCGGATGAATGAGAAAATGCATTGCTCCCGACTATCGCTTTATTGGCCTGTACCGGCATCCGCATCGTATCAGATACGAGACGGCTGATCGGATTCAACTGCTGTGTTTTGATATTGGTATAATAGCCAAGTCCGTGATGCTGTTTCAGGATCATCACCACTTCCTCCAGGGAGGTATTACCGGCCCTTTCGCCAAGACCATTGATGGTGCATTCTATTTGCCTGGCGCCGTTAAGTACCCCCGAAATGGAGTTAGCCGTCGCTAATCCAAGATCATTATGACAATGGCAGCTGATGATGGCCTTGTCTATGTTCGGTACATTATTAATAAGGTAAGCGATCTTTTCTCCGTATTGGTGGGGTAAACAATAGCCGGTAGTATCGGGGATATTCACTACCGTTGCCCCGGCTTTGATAACGGCTTCGATCACCCGGGCGAGATATTCATTATCCGTACGACCGGCATCCTCTGCATAGAACTCCACATCATCTACGAAGTTTTTTGCCCACTTCACTGCCTGGATTGCCCTCGCCAGTATTTCCTCCCGGGAAGCATTGAATTTTGCTTTGATATGGGAATCAGAAGTTCCGATGCCTGTATGGATACGCGGACGAACAGCACCTTTTAGCGCCGCAGCCGCCGTTTCGATATCTTTTTCAACCGCACGGCTAAGACCGCAGACCGTAGCCCGTTTGATCACTTTAGCGATCTCCTGTACGGAAGCAAAATCGCCGGGTGAAGAGATGGGGAACCCAGCTTCAATAATATCCACGCCAAGATCTTCAAGAGCCAGCGCCAGTTCGATCTTTTCACTGGTATTCAGCTTACAGCCCGGTACCTGCTCGCCATCGCGGAGAGTGGTATCGAAGATGTTGATTTTTTTGTCGGCCATATTAAAGATATATTGGGTAAGAAAGCAGGCTGCTTATTTTTGTATTGCTTGCTATGGAAAAAAATGAATAAACAACCTGCCCCGCTAAGTTACCAATGCGGCAAAGGGTGGTGAAACCAAAATGGCCCTGGTTTTACACGATTGAAAGGGGCTAAAATGCCCCGAAAGCCTTTACAGTCAAGGATTTTAAATATCAGGAATTACGATGCCCAACCGCTCAACAGATGCCCTTTTTCAACTGGTAAAATCGCTGGAAAAGTCCGAAAAAAGGAATTTTAAGCTATTTGTCAGGAGGAATAGCGCCAGTGAGGACCTGAAGATAATACAACTTTTTGATGCTCTGGATAAAATGAATGAGTACGACGAGGCCGTTTTGCTGAAAAAGAACAAGGCGATCAGCAAGCAGCAGCTATCCAATATCAAGGCCAGTTTATACAAGCAAATACTATCCAGTCTCCGTATCATCAAGGATGAGGACAATATAGATATACAGCTCCATGAGCAAATGGACCATGCCCGGATACTGTATAACAAAGGGCTTTACCACCAGACCCTGAAAGTGCTGGATAGAATGAAAGAGCTGGCCAAGGCCCACAACCAGCTCACTTACCTGCAACAAGTGTTGTTCTTTGAAAAAAAGATCGAGGCGCTGTATATCACCCGGAGTATGAAGAACAGGGCTGACCAGCTTTCGATAGATTCCCTGGCAGTGGAATGCCAGCTTTCATTGGTCACCAGGCTATCCAACCTTTCCCTGCAGTTATATAGCTGGTACATACAGCATGGCCATGCCCGTAACAAGGAGGATGAAGCTGAATTAAAGGAATTTTTGGCCAATCATTTACCGGAGGAGGCAAAGACCGCTAAAGGTTTTTATGAAAGATTGTATTTATACCAGAGCTATTGCTGGTACACTTTTATCCGGCAGGATTTTTTACAGTATTACCGTTACACGCAAAAATGGGTTGACCTTTTTGCTGAGCAACCTGCCATGATAGAAGTGGAAACCGGTAACTATATAAAAGGTATGCACAACCTGATGGGGGCTCATTTTGACCTGCTGAATCCAAAAAAACTGGCAGAGACCATCGAAGAGTTTGAAAAATTTGCCCATAGAAAAGTGGTAGTACATAATGATAACAACCGTATCCTTGTGTTCACCTATTTATATACTTCCAAGATCAACCTGTACTTCCTCGAAGGAAGGTTCACTGACGGGCTGAAACTGGTGCCTCATATAGAAGAAAAGCTGAAAGAATATGAACTGTACCTTGACCGCCATCGTGTATTGGTTTTCTATTATAAGATTGCCTGCCTCTATTTTGGGAGCGGCAATAATGAAAAAACCATTCTTTATCTGAGCAAGATCATCAACCAGAAAACAGACTTGCGTACCGACCTGCAATGTTATGCCCGGTTGTTGCACCTTATCGCTCATTATGAATTAGGCAATTTTGAGTTGCTTGAGTACCTGACCAAATCAGTCTATCGTTTCATGGCCAAAATGGGTTCCCTTAGCCAGGTGGAAGAAGAAATGTTTAAATTCCTCCGGCATTCTTTTGCTGTTGGAGCCAGGGCGCTGAAACCCGGATTTGAAAAGCTGCTGGAAAAGTTGAAACAGTTTGAAGGTAACCCGCAGGAAACAAGGGCTTTTGCTTATCTCGACGTCATCTCCTGGCTGGAAAGCAAGATCAATGGCGTACATGTGCAGGATGTGATCCGTGAGAAATATAAAAGAAAGAAGAAGAACATCGTACCGGGAGATTGACCTGCCGGATGTGGAAATCATCCGGGCATTTGTGAAATATTTCTCTCTTCTCTGAACTTTTTCCTCCCTACTTTTGCGCAATTTGTCTAAAAGCAGATTACAGCTAAATAATGAGCGAAAAACAACGTCCCGCTATTCTCGTACTCGCCGATGGAACCGTATGCCAGGGTAAGGCCTTTGGCGCTATTGGTACCACTACGGGAGAAATTTGTTTCAATACCGGCATGACCGGTTACCAGGAAGTTTTTACCGACCCCAGTTACTATGGTCAGATACTGATCATGAATACAGTACATGTCGGTAACTACGGCGTGAAGGATGGCGATGTAGAATCGGATAGTGTAAAGATCAGGGGTCTTATCGGGCGCAACCTGGAAGACCAGTATTCCAGAAAACTGGCCAACGGCTCGCTGGAGGATTACCTGAAAGCAAATAAGATCGTTTCGATTGAAGGAGTGGACTCAAGGGCCCTGGTGGCACATATTCGCACCAAAGGTGCTATGAACTGTATCATCTCCTCAGAGATCACCGATGTGGAGCTGCTGAAAAAGAACCTTGCCAGTGTACCGGATATGAATGGTCTCGAGCTGGCTTCGCTTGTCAGCACGCCTAAGCCTTATGAAATGGGTAATGCCAGCTCAAAGGTGAGGATAGCCGTGATGGATTATGGGGTCAAGCAACATATACTTCATTGCATGGTGGACAGGGGCGCCTATGTAAAAGTATTCCCTGCCAAAACGAAACTGAAGGAAGTAAAAGAATTCAAACCCAGTGGCTACTTCATTTCCAATGGCCCCGGAGATCCGGCTGCCATGGACTATGCTATTGATACGGTGAAAGAGATCATGAAGGAGGATAAACCGGTATTTGGTATATGTCTTGGGCACCAGTTATTAGCATTAGCCAATGGTATTCCTACATTTAAAATGCACCATGGGCATCGTGGCCTGAACCACCCGGTAAAAAACCTGGTGACCGGTAAATGTGAGATCACTACGCAGAATCATGGTTTTGGGGTTGACCCGGAAGCGGTGAAGAAGGCGTCACATATCGAAGTGACGCATGTAAATCTGAACGACCAGTCCATAGAAGGGATCAGGATAAAGAATAAACCAGCTTTCTCTGTCCAATATCACCCGGAGAGCACACCCGGGCCGCATGACAGCCGCTATTTGTTTGATGATTTTATCAAACTCATAGAAGGACAGAAAAACTAAATATATTGCCGCTGTAACAAGCGGTTTTTTTATGTTCACAGAGTTGGAGACAACAAGATTCTTTTTAAAACAGATCGTACCGGAAGACCAGGGCTTTATTTTCAAAGGGCTCAGTGATCCGCAGGTAATTCCTTTTTATGGAGTGCAATACAAAACCTTTGAAGAAACGAAAGGGCAGATGGAGTTTTATGAGAGAATAAGAAATGAAGCGACAGGCTGTCATTGGAAGATCGTGGATAAGATAAGCGCTGAACCGGCAGGCGTATGTGGCTTCAATGGCTACCAGGCGCAGCATGAGAAAGCTGAGATCGGGTACTGGTTATTGCCGGAGTATTGGAAAAAAGGCATCATGCAGAAAGTGTTGCCTGTCATGATCCACCATATATTCAGTACATGGAAGATGCACAGACTGGAATCGGTGATCGAAGAAGGCAATGAGGCCAGTTGCCGGCTTGCTGAAAAGCTTGGCTTTACTTATGAGGGGATGCTGCGAGAAAGTGAGATAAAGAACGGCAAGCGCATCAGCCTGCTGATGTATAGTTTGCTGTCAACCGATCCCGTTAAATACGATTCGCTGTCATTAGTGTAAATTAGCGTATGAAAATAGCCATCATCAACGGTCCCAACCTGAACCTTCTTGGCAAAAGAGAGACAGATATCTATGGAAATATGTCTTTTGATCAATTCCTTAGTCAGCTAAAAGCTAAATATCCGCAGGTGGTGTTTTCTTATTTCCAGAGTAATGTGGAAGGGGAACTGATCAATGAGATTCAGAAAACAGGTTATGAGTACGATGGCATCGTTTTTAATCCTGCCGGTTATACTCATACTTCTGTAGCAATTGGGGATGCTATCGCGGCTATTAAAGCACCGGTTGTGGAGGTTCATATCTCTAATGTTCATGCAAGAGAGGATTTCAGAAAATTGTCGCATGTTTCAGGAAAGTCAGCCGGCAGCATATTTGGTTTGGGCTTAAAGGGGTATGAGCTGGCCATAGAATACCTGCTCTCACGGACATCCTGAGGCCTGCTTTGGCTTTAATTTTGCGCATAAACCTGTGCTATTTTCGTTATTGATTTGTACCTGCAAAACTCTTTAATATGCGTGCCATTTTATGTTTGGTGCTTCTTTTTTCGCTTAGCTCTTCCGCTCAATGGAAGGATTTTATCATCAGCGTAAGGGGTGATACCCTTAACCGTGTGGATATGAATGGTAAAAAGCAGGGACCCTGGTTCGTCAACGTGCCTGATCTTCGCGGTGAGAGAGGTTATGAGGAGGAAGGCTATTTCGAGAATGACCTGAAGGAAGGAACCTGGAAACGTTTTTCTCTGCAGGGTATTAAGATCGCCGAAGAGAATTATCGCTGGGGTAAATTGAATGGGCGTTCCCGGTATTATACCTACAATGGAGGGTTGCAAAGAGAGGAAAGCTGGAGAGCAATGGATCCGTTGAGGCAGTATGATACGGTGGCGGTATATGATCTGAAGGACCCTACCAAAATGATAGGTGAAGTAGTGGTAAAAAATGAAGGAATATCCATAAAGCACGGAACATGGAATTATTATGACCCGGTGGAAGGAGTGATCGTTCAAACAGAAAAATACCAGTTGAACAAACTGGTAACAGACGACGGGGAGGTACTAGATGATGAATTGAAGCCCATGGGTATCGGGAAAGGGAAGATGGCTTCGGACACCGCTGGTAAAAAAGGTATGACAAAACCCCAGGCAATACTGGATTACGAAAAAAAGAATTCAGGCAAAAAGAAGATAAAAGCGAGGGACGGCAACACCTCCGGTTACCAGTAATTCCTTTTTTATTTCCCCTTGTCGAAATAGTTCCTGAAAAAAAGTAATTGATAGTGTACGGCATTGGCCCAGTAGAGCCAGTCATGTTTACCGGGCCTTTCAATGTAGTCATGGGGGATCTTCAGCTTCAGCATTTTTTCATGCAGTTCATGGTTGATGGGGTAAAAAAAATCTTCCGTGCCACAATCAACAATGATGGCAATAGAATCAGGCGGATATTTCTCTACGGTGCTCATCACAGAGTATTTTTTCCAGTTATCAGGATATTGCAATGTATCACCGATCCTTTTGATGATGTCAAACTTGTTCCCTGAGGCATACAGCGCCACCCCTCCGCTCATGCTGCCGCATGCACCGAATGTACCGGCATGACGGAATCCGAGAAATAAACCCCCATGTCCGCCCATACTCAACCCGGTGATAGCTCTTCCTTTTCTGTTTTTAATGGTGGTGTAGTGTGCGTCAATGTACTCCGGTACTTCTATGCCGATATATGTTTCATATTTCATCGAAGGATCAATCGGGCTGTCAAAGTACCAGCTGCTGTAATGTCCGTCCGGGCAAACGATCATCATTTTATAATCATCGGCATATTTTTTTAGTTCAGGTACCCTGGTTATCCAGTTACTGAAATTGCCGCTCCAGCCATGCAGCAGGTAAACTACAGGCAGGGCAATGTTCTCGTCCTGTGGATGAGAAGGGCGGATGACAACACATTTAATATCTTTTTTCATGGCAGCACTTGGGACTAATATGGTGTCCACAATAGCTGCTTTGAGTACTGAGTAGCAGATTGTTGTAAGGATCAGGGAAATAAATAATCGTCTCATCTGGAAATTTTTTTTTGCAGGTTCAAAGTACTTAATATATTTTTGATATCAAATTGATATCAAACAATTCACTATATGGAAAAGACAACTAAACCCGTTTCAGGTTTTGTCGCATTACTGATGTCACTGGTTGCATTGGGTGGCTCAGTTTATTTATTTGTTACCACTGCTAAGATCGCTGAACGGGAAGGAGAACCTTCGGTTTGGATGATCATACTTGGAATATTGCTGGTGATAACGTCCGTTTTATTGTTAAAAGGGTTGATGATCGTCAATCCCAATCATTCCCGTGTGCTGAACTTCTTTGGCAAGTATGTAGGATCTGTGAAATCCAACGGTCTGTTTTTTGTAAATCCGTTTTACAGTACTCATAAGATATCCCTGCGGGCGGAGAACCTGGAAAGTTCCAAACTGAAGGTGAACGATAAAATGGGTAACCCCATCGAGATCGCAGCCGTAATTGTATGGCAGGTAGGCGATACCTATAAAGCAGCCTATGAAGTAGCGGATTTCAGGGATTATGTCAATAAGCAAAGCGAAGCGGCCTTACGTCACCTGGCGAATAGTTTCCCCTATGATAACCTGGAGGATGAACATGCAAGTATTACATTGCGTGAAGGTGGCGAGAAAGTAAATGAAATGCTGGAAAAAGAATTGAATGAAAGATTGTCTCCGGCAGGTATAGTTATTAAAGAAGCAAGGATAAGCCACCTGGCCTATGCACAGGAAATTGCCGGGGCGATGCTGCAGCGGCAGCAGGCAACCGCCATAGTAGCCGCCCGTACAAAAATTGTGGAAGGCGCTGTAGGCATGGTGGAGATGGCACTGGAAATGTTATCAAAGAAACAAATCGTAGAATTAGATGAAGAAAAGAAAGCAGCCATGGTCAGTAACCTGATGGTGGTACTATGCGGTGAAAGAGGGGCGCAGCCTGTATTGAATACAGGAACTTTATATCAATGATAGTTGAATTTAAATCCAGCCTGTGAGCGATAAGAAATCATTTGTATTGCGGATTGATAATGAAACGTACAAGGCCCTGGAAAAATGGGCGGCGGACGAGTTTCGCAGTGTCAATGGCCAGATAGAATGGATATTATCGCAGAAGTTGAAAGAAGCCGGCCGCATAAAAGATCCGGCTTCAAATGCTGCAAAAACTGCAAATAAGAAAAACATATAAGCCTTGACAATTCTTCAACCCAAAAGCCATTCCGGGAAGAATGGCTTTTGGGTATAATTGATCTTTGTGTACATACAGTAACCAGTAACCGGTTTCATTCTTCTTCCAGTTCTTCTCTTAGCTCCTGGCTGATTTTTACCAGCACCTTATCTATCCGGTGACCATCCATATCAATGATTTCAATAGAGAAATCCTTCCAGTCCAGCTTATCACCGGTATGGGGAATCCGCTCCAGTTTATGCAGGATGAATCCGGCCAGTGTATCAAAATCCTGTTCGCCTTCATGCATCCATTCAGCTTTTTCAAATTTGGCTAAAAAATCATAGAAAGGTATCTGGGCATCTACCAGGTAAGTGCCATCCTCCCGTTCCTTGACTTCATAATCGGGTACATCCGGCTGGGGTATTTCACCGATGATCGCTTCCAGGATATCATTAAGTGTGACCATGCCCAGTATACTTCCGTATTCATCCACAATAAAACAGGAATGGATCTTCGATTCCCTGAATTTTTCCATTACCTGGAAGGGAGAATTATTCTCCGGTACAAATAAAGCCGGTTTCATCATCTCTTTGAAAAGAACACTGTCAGGGCTTACATAAAGGTCTTTGATGGATACCACACCCCTGATCTCATCAATGGTTCCATCGCAAATGGGGTAAACGGAATGCGGCTCTGCCGTTATTTTTTGCTTGATCTTTTCTTCGTTATCGTCCAGGTTAAACCAGATGATATCACTGCGGTGCGTCATCAGCGAAGTGATATTCCGGTCGCCAAGATGAAACACCCGGTTGATAATAGTTTGCTCGGCTTCATCAATTGTTCCGGCTTCTGTTCCCTCGGTGATCATCGTCTTGATCTCTTCCTCTGTTACGGCATCATCTTTCCCTCTCTGTATATTGAATATGCGGAAGAATATATTGCTTACCTTATTCAGCAGCCATACAAAAGGATGGGTGATCCGGGCAAACACATTGACCGGAACTGCTACCAGCTTGGCTATCTTTTCTGCCCTTAACAGGCCAATCCGTTTGGGTATCAGCTCGCCAAAAATGATGGAAAGAAAAGTAACGATCACGACTATGATAGTCGTGGAGATCGTTTCTGCATATTCTTTAAGTACCCCGATCCGTTCAATATAAGGCTGAAGGTCACGACTGAATTTTTCGCCTGAGTACACACCCGTAAGGATCGAAATAAGTGTAATCCCTATCTGCACAGCTGACAGGAATAGTTCAGGATTGTTGGAGAGCTGCAGGGCTTTTTTAGCATTGATATCGCCTTTTTCCGCCTGGTTTTCCAGCCTTGCCTTTCTCGCTGAAACAAGGGCGATCTCTGCCATAGTAAATAATGCGTTGATAAAAATGAGAAAGCCCAGTATGAATATTTCCATTAAGAGGATATCGTTGGTTGGTTATCGAAGATAGTAAATCCGTAGCGCTTATTGAACAGTTTGCCTGTCAATACACCTATGGCCAGTCCCAAGAGGGCGCCGCCTGCTATATCTGCCGGATAATGAACCCCTACATATACTTGTGCATAAGCAATCAATCCTGCCCAGGCAATGGCGAGCCATGCCCATTTTCTGATCACAGGATAAAGGGTTGTGAATATAAAAGCAGCCATCCCAAAATGGTTGGCGGCATGATTGGACGTAAAACTGTAACCGCCACCGCAATGCTGCAGCAGCAGCCTGACCTGATAATAGAAATCCGGGTCATTACAGGGGCGTAATCTTTCAAAATTCTTCTTGAAAAGATAATTGCCTGTCATATCAGTGATTGAAACCGTAACAATAAAAAGCAAAATCCACCAGGCGCCTTTTTGTTTGAAATTGACAAGGACAAAGACAATAAGAAATAAATAGAGTGGGGCCCAGTTCGCCCCGTTCCGTAAAAATGGCATCAATACATCGAAGAATGGGTTCGTCCAAACGCTGTTCAGTTGAATGAACAGCCACTGGTCCCATTCTTTCAGTGTTTCTAATAAGGATATTTGCAAAAGACTGAACATGCTGCAAAAATACCATTTGGAACAGTAATGTGATAACTGGAATAAGATTAACAGCCGCCAGTTGCTAAACCGCCATAAATTATCTTCTTTTGTACTCCTTTTTGTAAATGGTTACAGACCCGAACATGTTACGGAAATATAAGATCCCGAAAACGATATTATGGGTGATCAACCTGCTGCTGATCTTCCTGCTGATCTTTACCCTGTTCAGGCTGGTCACCTTTTTTGCATTCAAGCCCCGTGGACTTTCCTTTGCAGACCTGGTTCCTTCTTTCCTGATGGGCATCCAATATGATCTTCGCTGGATATCTATTATCCTTTTGCCGATTGTGATCGCCAGCATGGCGCCGCAGTTATCGCCTTTTTACTCATCAAGGAATAAAAAATGGTGGACCTGGTATCTTGCCATAGTCACATTCGTCGTGTTCGTTTTCTTTGCGGCTGACTTTGGCAGTTTTTCCTATAACCAGACCAGGGTGGATGCTGGTGCTATGAATTTTGCTGAAGACTTCAGTATTTCCTGGCAGATGATGTGGCAAACTTACCCAATGATCTGGATGCTGCTTGGGTTGATCGTTGCAGTATTGCTGTTCCGCTGGATGTATCATAAAAGCCACTGGCGGGTGATCAACAGAACGGATGGCCTGGGTATTCCTTACCGCCGGAAATTCTTTATCATAGCCGCCCTTATCCTGGGTCTCTTTGTGTATGGCCGTTTTTCGTGGCCGCCATTGACATGGAAGCATTGTTTTGTTTTCAGGGATAATTTCAAGTCGTACCTCGCTTTAAATCCGTTACAGAATTTTTTTGCCACGCTAAAGCTACGGGCGCCGGAATACAATGAGCAAAAAGCAAGAGAGGCTTTTCCGCTGATAGCAGACTGGATGCCATTACCGGATAAAAAGAACTTTTCTTACCGGAGAGTGATCTCACCGGGCAGCCATGCATTAGAAAGCCGTCCTAATATTGTGCTGGTGATGTGCGAGTCATTCAGTATGTACAAAAGCAGCATGAGCGGCAACCCGCTGAAGACAACACCCTTCTTTGATTCCATGGCCACTAAAGGGATATTCTTTGAACGTTGTTTCTCTCCTCATTTTTCCACGGCCCGCGGTTTGTTTGCCATCGTCACCGGCATACCGGATGCTCAACAGTTCAAATTCTCCACCCGCAACCCGCTGGCACTGGAGCAACATACCATCATTGATAATTTTGAGGGCTACAGCAAGCATTATTTTCTTGGCGGCAATCCTGAGTTCAACAATTTCGAAGGATTGCTGAAGAATATAGACGGGCTGCAGATGCATACCGAAGGCAGTTTCTCTTCGCCCAAAGTGAATGTATGGGGCATCAGTGATAAAGATCTCTTTATAGAAGCGAACAACGTATTCAAAGCGGAGAAGTATCCTTTTTTTGCTATTGTACAGACATCCGATAATCACCGGCCTTATATGATACCGGAACATGACACGGACTTTGTCAGGGTGGAGGTGGATAACCAAACGCTGCAGCAATACGGATTTGAATCATTGAATGAGTATAACACGTTCCGTTATTCAGATTACTGTTTCCAGAAATTCATGGAAGCGGCAGAGAAGGAAAATTATTTTCACAATACCATTTTTGTTTTCATCGGCGATCATGGCGTAGCAGGTAATGCCGATGCCATGTATCCCCCTGCCTGGACAGAGCAGCGGCTCACCGATGAGCATGTGCCGTTATTGTTTTATGCCCCTTATTTACTGGCTCCGCAAAAAAGAAGTGAAGTGGTCTCACAGGTAGATGTGCTGCCCACTATTGCAGGCATGGTGCAGCACCCTTATGTAAATACCACATTGGGCCGCGACCTGCTTGATCCGGAAAAGAAAAACAATTTTGCCTTTATCACCAATACAGCGGGCAGGATCGGGATGGTGACCGATGATTTTTATTTTACTAAAAACCTGAATTTTCCTGATGAACAACTGGTGCCGGTCAGGAACAACGGGTTATCCTATACCAAAGCACAGAAAGACTCCGTTCAGCAAAGACTATCCGAATTTACTTCTGCTTTTTTTGAAACAGCCAGGTATATGCTGATGAATAATAAGAAGGGGTAAGGTGAAAGGCACAAGGGATATGGCAATACCCGTGTGGCGGCAATGATTCTTGTATTTTGGTTCTTCACGTCAATGCATCACCTGTCCTCCCATCACTATACAATCTTTTTTCTTTATCTGCCGGCTGGCCGGTAATCTTCTTTGCTACTATGATCAGCCGGGGCGATCTTTTTACATCATAACTTCCAAGAGCGTAATCACCGAAAACTTCCTGCACCTGCATACCCTGGAAGCTAAACATATCGGTAAAATCGCCGAACGAGAATTTTGCAACCCTTTCTGTAAATGCCAGCGGTGTTTTTAACAAAGGGTCTGTTATCACGATATGGTTATAAAAATGATGTACATCCTGCCATCTTTTAATGGTGTAAATGGTCCCGTCCAGTTCTTTTACTTCTTCAGACACCAGGTGGTCTTCTGTGTAGTGTACATTCAGGTAATCCATCACCAGCAGAGCTCCCGGTTTCAGGCTGCGGGCCATAGTACGGATGGCGGCATCATGTTCCCTTCTCGTTCTGAAATATCCAAAACTGGTAAAGAAATTAAAGGCGTAGTCAAAATAATTACCCCAGAAAGGCAGACGCATGTCATGTACAAAAAAATGAAGGGTTTCATTTTCAAACTGTCCAGCGAATGTGATGGCCGATGGAGAGATATCAATACCAGTCACGTCGGCCCCCGGCCGGGCGAGTATCCGGCTATGCCTTCCTTTGCCGCAGGCAACATCCAGTACACGGCTACCCGGTTTCAGTTGAAGATGACCGGTAAGACTCAGGATAAAAGCTTCTGCTTCTTTTTCATCTCTTTCGAAATAAAGCTTATGGTAATAAGGTGAATCAAACCATTCTTCATACCATGCGGAACCGGCCATAGGTGATGTTTTGACAAATGTAAAGGGGAAAATGTTTATCCCCACAGGCCAGTACGGGAAGGTGGCTGGCCCCGAAAACCGTATTTTTGCTATCCGAACAAAAACAACCACCTGTGGCACTGATCAAGAGTATATCCGGCATCCGGGGAACTATCGGAGGCATACCCGGCGAAACTTTATCCCCTGTTGACATCGTCAAATTCACGGCTGCTTATGGCAGCATTGTTTCTAATAATAAGCCTGCAAAGATTGTTATTGGCCGCGATGCCCGTATCAGCGGCGGTATGGTACGAGACCTTGTCGCCAGCACATTGACCGCCCTCGGTATTGATGTCATTGATCTCGGACTTTCCACCACACCCACTGTTGAGCTTGCCGTTAAAATGGAAAAAGCGGATGGAGGTATTATACTTACTGCCAGCCACAACCCTAAAGAATGGAATGCATTGAAACTACTGAATAGCGAAGGGGAGTTCATCTCTGCGGAAACCGGCGCACAGGTATTGAAGAAAGCGGCAGCAGAAGATTTTGTTTTTGCAGGAGTCGAGAAGCTCGGTCATATAAGGCAGGATAGCAGCTACCTTGAAAAGCATGTGGAGGCGGTAGTGAATTATCCATTGGTAAATGCCGGAGCTATTGGCAAAATGGATTTCAAAGTGGTGGTAGATGCGGTGAATTCCACCGGGGCAACCTATATCCCGGCGTTGCTCAAAGCGCTGGGAGTAAATGAGGTGACCGTGTTGAATGCAGAAGTGAATGGCAGGTTTGCACATAACCCGGAACCATTGCCGGAACACTTAACACAGTTAAGCAATGAAGTGGTGAAGCAAAAAGCACACTTAGGTATTGCAGTGGACCCTGATGTAGATCGCCTTTGTTTTGTGTGTGAGGATGGCAGTATGTTTGGCGAGGAATATACGCTGGTGGCGGTGGCTGATTATGTATTGAACAAACGAAAAGGCAATACCGTCAGCAATATGAGCAGTACGAAGGCGCTGAAAGAGATCACGCTGAAACATGGCGGGGAATATTTTCCTTCGGCGGTGGGAGAGGTGAACGTGGTAAATAGGATGAAAGAAGTGGATGCAGTAATTGGCGGCGAAGGCAATGGCGGTATCATCGTTCCGGACTTTCACTATGGCCGCGATGCGCTGATCGGTATCGGTTTATTCTTAACACACCTGGCAGAATATAAAAAGGGAATTAAATCGCTGCGCGGCACTTACCCTGATTATTTTATTTCCAAGAATAAGATCGAACTGCAAAACGGGTTTGATCTTACCGCCATTTTTGACAGCATCAAAAAGAAATACAAGAACAACCCGGTGAACACTGAAGATGGCTTAAAGATCGAGTTTGATAATGACTGGGTGCATCTCCGTTCCTCCAACACAGAGCCGATCATCCGCATCTATGCTGAAAGTGATTTTGAATCAAAGGCGAATAATATTGCCTTGCGGCTGATGCAGGATATTAAGGAGTTTATGTAAACTGATTAACCAATCAGCTTATCCGGCGTAATAGGTAACTCTCTAACTCTTTTACCCGTTGCATGAAATACTGCATTCGCCAGTGCCGCAGCAAATCCCACCATGCCCACTTCTCCCATACCTTTTGAACCGATCGGGTTGAGAACAGGATCAGGTTTATTGACAAACAATACATCCACATGCGGCACATCGGCATTGACGGCTACATGGTAGTCGCCGAAATTATTATTCACCCATCGTCCGTAGCGATGATCAATGACACCTTCTTCCATCAGCGACATACTGATACCTCCCACTACTGAACCGATGATCTGGCTTTCGGCCGTCAGTTCATTCACGATCTTCCCGGCATCTACAGCGGCTACAGCCTGTACTACTTTCACCACTCCTGTCGTTTCATGCACTTTCACTTTTACAAAGTGCACGGCATAGGAAAAAGCAGAATGATTCGCCATCGGGTTGCGTTCCGATGATTCCAGTATCTCTATCTGGGATAGCCCTGCGCTTCGTATCGCATCGGCATAACTTACTTTTCTTGATTTGTCAGATGCAAGAATCATGTATCCGTCTTCAAATAGAAGGTCTTCTGCTTTTGCTTCATGAACAGTGGCGGTATGAAAGACCGGGTTATTCTTTACCAGTTCAGCCAGTTTCTTTTTTATATTCACGCAGACATTGTTCACGGCTGTTCCCAGTGTAGAAGTAGTACCCGAACCGCCCTGCATCGGCCCCGGCGGCAGGTTGGTGTCGCCCATTTCAAATTTGATATTCTTTGCAGAGAGCCCCAGCACATCAGAGGCAAGTTTGGTCATGGCGGTGGCGGTGCCCGGTCCCATATCCGTCACGCCTGTCTGCAAAATGAATGTACCATCAGGCAGGAAGCGGGCCGCTACTTTTGCGTCACCTCTCCATGCAGAGAAAATACCGCTGCCGGTTCCATAACCCACCCACCATTCACCTTCCTTGGTGGAGCGTGGTTGCGGATTGCGTTCATGCCATTTTATTTTATCGGCGCCGAGCTGATAACATTCTTTTAGAAACTTACTCGAATAAGGTTTATTCCTTTCAAGATCTGTTTCTGCATAATTGCGGATACGCAGTTCAAGCGGGTCTATACCGGCAGCATAAGCCAGTTCATCCATCGCACATTCGAGTGCATAAGCGCCGGTAGTCTCCCCGGGGCCACGCATCCAGGTCGGCTGGCCGAGATCAAGCGGGTACACTTTATAACTTGTATTCACATTCGGGCAGGCGTATAATGATCGTGATCCGTTCACAATACCTTCCGTGAATTCATTGAAGCTGCAGGTCATGGCCATGGCGTTATGCGTGATGCCGGTCAGTTTACCTTCTTTGGTGGCGCCCATCGCCAGTTTTTGTATGGCCTGCGGACGATAGCCAACATGCGTGAACATCTGGTCGCGGCGTAATGACAGCTTCAACGGCTTTTGCACTTTCCGGGCGCCGATCAGGGCCGCCATCGAATGCGGCCAGGTATTGAAAGCAGAACCGAAAGCTCCCCCGATGAACTGCGTGATGATCCTGACATTTTCTTCTTTCAGACCAAAGGCCCGCATAATATTCTGTTGCGTACTTTTTAATGCCTGTGTCTTTTCATACAGCGTCACTTTATCAGGTCCTTCCCATACTATGGTGATACCATGTATCTCCATCGGGTTATGCACTTCGATGGGCATCGTGTATTCCGCTTCTATCTTCACTTCCGCTTTTTGCCAGGCATTCGCTTCTCCTCTTATATATTCACGATACGCATTCCCTTCCAGTGGTTTCCCTGTTTTGATCGCAGCATGGATGTCTGTATTGTACTGCTCTTCTTTGTATGTGGCTTTGATCAGTGAGGCGGCATGTACAGCCCTTTCATACGTATCGGCGATCACCAGCGCAATAGGTTGTCCGTTAAAACGAATGATATTGTCACTGAATACCCGGTAGCCTTGTCTTATGGCCGGGGCTTTTTCCTGTTCAGGTGTTCGTTTGTACCCCGGTACTTCCGGGCAATTCAGGTGGGTGATCACTTCGATCACACCCGGTGCGTTGGCAGCAGCTTTGGTGTCAATGACGGTCATCGTTCCTTTGGCGATCGTACTGCCGGCCAGTACGCCATATACCATACCGGGGAAATCGTATTCATAAGAATACTTTGCTTTGCCGGTTACTTTCTGTATACCGTCCACCCGGTCTAAGAATTGGGGAGATCTTTGATCCATAGAGAAATGTTTTATGCGATGCCGGCTGCTTTCGTCAATGCTTCCACGATTGCCACCGGCGCCATCTTTAGTTTGAAATTATTATAACCATATCCTTTCGCACCCTTCATCACCAGCTCTGCTGCTTTTGTAAAATTTTCTTTTGTTGCTCCTTTGTTCATCAAAAACTTCTCTGCTTCCGTCAATCGCCACGGCTTGTGCGCTACACCACCCATTGCAAGCTTTACGTTCTTAATGGTACTACCATTCAATTCTAATGCAGCCGCCACGGATACCAGCGCAAAGGCATAAGAGGCCCTGTCACGGATCTTTAAATAGTAAACGTTCTTCGTAAAATTGTTTTTTGGGATACTAATACCCGTGATCAGTTCTCCTTTCATCAACGTATTGTCCCTTTCAGGGTTCTCTCCCGGCATACGGTGGAAATCACCAAAAGCGATCCTTCTTTCGCCTTTGGGACCGCTGACAGTTACCGTTGCATTCAATGCAGCCAATGCCACACACATATCACTCGGATGAACAGCAATACATTTCCCACTGGCGCCAAAGATGGCATGCATGCGGTTATATCCCTGCAGGGCGCCGCAGCCGCTGCCCGGCTGCCGTTTATTACAGGGCATAGCCGTATCATAAAAATAGGAGCAACGTGTACGCTGCATGATATTACCGCCAACCGTGGCCATATTTCTTAACTGTGCTGAAGCCCCGGCATTCAATGCCATCGCCAGCAACGGGTAATTCTTTTTTACGATTTCATGTCCTGACAGATCGCTGTTGAGCACGAGAGCACCGATACTTAATCCCGTTGCCGATTCTTTGATATCTTTCAGAGGAAGGTTATTGATATCAATTAACCGTACAGGGGCGGTCACTCCTTTCTTCATCAGGTCAACCAGGTTGGTACCCCCGGCAATCAAACTGCCTGCAGGGTTTTTGGCCAGCGCATCTACGGCTGCCTTTACGGATGAAACCCTTGTGTATTCAAAGTTGATCATAATGTTTGCCCTCCGTTTTTAACTTCCATGATAGCATCTACAATATTCGGGTAGGCGCCGCAGCGGCAGATATTCCCGCTCATGAACTCCCTGATCTCTTCCGTACTGCCGGCATGACCTTCTTTGATACAGGCCACGGCCGACATGATCTGTCCCGGTGTGCAATACCCGCACTGGAATCCATCATGTTTGATGAATGCTTCCTGCATGGGGTGTAATTTGTCTCCGTCAGCAAGTCCTTCTATCGTAGTTATTTTTTTGCCTTCATTCATGACGGCTAAGGACAAACAGGAATTGATGCGTTTGCCATCCACATGTACCGTGCAGGCGCCGCATTGCCCGTGATCACAGCCTTTCTTGGTGCCGGTCAGGTGCAATTGCTCCCGCAAAAGATCAAGTAAGGTCACTCTCGGCTCAACAGAAAGTGCATGTACCGTACCGTTCACTTCAATGTTCAGGGGGATCTTCTCAAACAGGGCTGCGATCTTTTCGTCATTTTCCCCGGCTTTGACAATGACTGGTGAGGCAACCGCCAGTGCGGCTAATGCCGTTGATTGTTTAAGAAAATTTCTCCGGCCATCATCAAACGGTTTTTTATGATGGCAGTGTTGGTTTTCGTTGTGCATAGAAGGGAATATATATTTAAATTTACCGTATTCCCCCGAACAGGGAAAAATTTTGCATGACCCATTACATGAACGGCGCAAGCCATCATTTCAGGAGACCGGAAACATGAGACATTGGCTAACTATCATAAACGGTTTGTGGATCAGCCTGCTGCTGTCAGCAGCCTGCTCTCCTGTCAATGATATCGGTAAGAAGCGCTTTATTTATAACCTGGGGGATAAAGAACACAAACTCGTTTTTGCATTGCCGAAGGGCAGGTCGGAAGAAAAATACAGGGTAGGGGCAGGCGAAGCCAAAGAGCAGTTCTATTATTTCGGCGATGGTTCAGTATTCTATGTGGCCCGTCATATCACCTGGCCTACTGTCAATAAATTTCGTATAGAAGCACTGCCACCAAAAGAACAGAACGCCTCTTCATTTACCGGGAAGGATAGTGACGGATTGTACTGGAAGGAAATACAATTCGAAGAATTCAAAGTGGGGTATGCGTATGTAAATGCTGAAAGGGTGGGGCGGTTCAATGATGCACTGAGCTCAGTGAAGATCAGGTAACTTTTCCAGGTGTCATCAGTCCACCTTGTAAGTAGCCTTCACCGCTTTATCACTTTTACCTGTTTACTTATCTTTGCGCCTCAATTTTATCAGCTGCCAGCTCGCAACTCGTAGCATAATGCTCACCGCTATGGACCGTATTTATTTTGACAATGCCGCCACTACACCACTTGATAAAGAAGTGCTGGATGCTATGTTACCTTATATGACTACACATTTCGGCAACCCATCTTCTATTTATTCGTACGGCAGGGAGTCAAGACTGGCTATTGAGACATCAAGGAAAACAGTGGCAAAACTATTAAATGCACATCCCGGTGAGATCTTTTTTACCAGTGGGGGTACAGAAAGTAATAACACAGCGATCCTTTCGGCGATTCGTGACCTGGGATGTAAGCATATCATTACTTCCCCGGTCGAGCATCATGCGGTATTACATACGGTCGAGCATTATGATAACACCGATGAAGTGACCAGCAGTTTTGTAAAACTCACCCCCGATGGTCATATTGACCTGTCTGACCTTGAAGAGCAACTGGCTTCACATGAAGAAAGGTGTCTGGTGACGCTGATGCATGCCAACAACGAGATCGGCAACCTGCTTCCCATTAAGGCGGTAGGAACTCTTTGCAATAAGTACAATGCGATCTTTCATTCTGATTGCGTACAGACAGTCGGGCATTACCCGATTGATCTTCGTAAGATACCTGTTCATTTCATCTCCGGCGCGGGGCATAAATTTCACGGGCCAAAAGGAGTGGGTATCTTATATATCAATGATAACGTAAAGATCAAACCGTTCATCTTCGGTGGTGGACAGGAACGGAATATGCGGGCAGGTACGGAAAACCTGTATGGTATCGTCGGTTTTGCCAAAGCCCTGGAACTGGCAATGGCCCATTATGAAAAGGACAGCCAGTATATACAGTCGCTTAAGACATACATGATAGAACAGCTGCGCCTGCATGTAAAAGGTGTTCAGTTCAATGGCGACCAGGAAGGAAAATGTTTATATACCGTATTGAGCGCTGCATTTCCGAAAACAGAAAAGTCAGAAATGATACTCTTCAACCTTGATATGAGCAATATCTGCGTATCCGGGGGCAGCGCCTGCAGCAGCGGGGCCGATGTCGGGTCACATGTCATCCAGGCGATCAATAATAATCCGCAACTGGTCACCGTTCGTTTTTCTTTCAGTAAACATAACACGACCGAAGAAGTGGATGCTGTTGTCAAAAAATTAACAGAGCTGATCTGACCCATTGCTTTTTTCGTGCAACGATACCTGCATACAAGTTGTCAGCCTGTAAAATACCTGTCATGAAATACATAGTGATTGCAGCGATCATCCTGGTAATGCCGTCGTTCCTGTGCAATAAAGAAAAAGATAATGATGGCTTATGTGCAGTTAATCTTTTGATAGTCTCGGCGCAAACCCCGGCTACTGTGCCGGCAGGGAGCGACATTACAGCACTGGTCAAATGCTCCGGGTCCGACCTTTGTTACAGTTATACCCATACCGATATAAAAAATGTATCGCCGCGTATCTATGAGATCAGGACGATGGGTACTTATCCCTGCAAACCCGCTATCTGTGCTCAGGCCATCTATTATGCGGAACCTTCTGTCAGGATCAATACCACGCAAACGGGCCAGTACATTCTGCGTTACTATAATGGTAATACGCTTTTCAGGGCCGACACGGTCACAGTGAATTAATTCCCGTCTCCGCCGTTCATCACAAAATCCGTAAAAGAAGAAAGTAAAATTTGGCTTTCTACGAAAACTCCGTAGATTTACGAAAATTTCGTAGAAATGGAAAAGCTCACCCATACAGAAGAAGAGACCATGCAGGCCGTCTGGCGTACCGGTGAAGGCAATGTCAAGTCCTTCATGGAACACCTCGATGAATCCCTGCCTTACACCACGGTAGCATCTACTATTAAAAACCTGGAGAAGAAAGGTTACCTGCACAGCCGCCTGGTAGGTAATGCTTATTTGTATAAACCTTCTATCACCGAAGATGAATACAAGAAGAAGTTTATGGGCAATGTAGTAAAAGAGTATTTCGATAATTCATATAAAGAATTAGTGAACTTCTTTGTGGAGCAGAAGAAATTGTCGGCGAAGGAGCTAAAGGAGATCATCCATATGATCGAAAGCGGAAAGTAGTACATCAGCATAGCAATGTTTTTGACATGGTAAGTAAACAACTTTTCACATCAAAGGCCTTATGGGGTAACGGAGTTATTATCCTTCGGGTGATAGCCGGGCTCATCCTCTTCCGGTATGGTCTAGAGCTATTCAGGCAGGATACGATGAGCGGTTATGTGAGCTGGCTTACCGATCTGAAATTCCCTGCACCGGAGTTAATGGCTTACACGGGGAAGGGGTGTGAACTGGCCGGAGGAGTTTTATTGACGGTGGGTTTATTTACCCGGCTTGCTGCCATTGCTGTTATCATCACCATGTTTGTGATCTGGTTCATCATGGGTGAACCGGAGTTCCTGGCCGCAGACGGAGCTTTTTTACTGATGCTGATCGCTCTTTATTTTTTGCTGACAGGCCCGGGCAAATGGAGCCTCGACTATTTATTATTTGATCGCCGGACCCACCAGCCCGGCACAAAACAGACTGTATGATGCCATTGCTTATTCAATACCTGGTCAAGTTGTCCATCAGCCTGGGCATTGTATGGATGTTCTACTATTTCGTGCTGCGCAAACTCACGTTTTATAATTCCAACCGCTGGTACCTGCTGGGATATACATTGTTATCCTTTCTCATTCCTTTTGTCAATATATCACCCGTATTGGAGAAGAACGAAGGGGCCGGTAACGGGATCATGCAGTTTATCCCTTCCGTTCACCAATACACTGTAGCGTTGGAAGAAGCTTCGCATTGCCCGATACCTATCTGGTCCACCCGCTATGACAAATGGGACTGGATAGCCTTTGCCTTAATAACCGGCGCAGCGATATTCCTGCTTCGGTTTATCATCCGTTATCTTTCTTTCCGTAAACTCAGATCTAAGGCAAAACTGATATCCGGCGATGATATAAAACTATACCAGGTAGAGGCGGATATCATTCCTTTCTCTTTTGGTAATGCGGTATTCATCAATAGCGCATTGCATACAGAAACAGAACTGCAGGAGATCATCCGGCATGAATTTGTGCATGTGCGCCAGCGACATACCGTGGATATCATCTGGGCTGAGCTGCTTTGTATGCTGAACTGGTACAATCCTTTTGCCTGGTTACTGAAAACGGCCATCCGCCAGAATCTTGAATTCATTGCTGATCATAAAGTGCTGGAGAACGGCATGGATAAAAAACAATACCAGTATTTGCTCTTAAAAGTGATCGGGAACAATCATTTCAGTATAGCCAGTCAATTCAATTTTTCTTCACTTAAAAAACGTATAGCCATGATGAACAAAATGAGAACAGCGAAAGTGCACCTGTTGCGCTTTCTCTTTATCCTGCCTTTGCTGGCAGTGATATTGCTTTCTTTCCGAAAGCAAAAGCAGCAGCCTGCGAATGAAACACCTTTTCAGTACGAAACAGGTATCCATGTACCTGCTGATACTATTCCCGGCGTAACAGAACCGAATGAGAAAGGATATATCATCAACATCAAAGACAATAAAGGGAATTGCACGATAGTCATAAAGGACAAAAATGGGAAAGAAGTAAAACGGCTGCTGCTTACTGAATGGAACAAGAATGAAGACTACTATGAAGGTCTTTATGGCAAGATACCGCCGCCGCCTCCACCACCTCCGCCGGTGCCACCGACTCCACCTGCACCACCCATAGCACCGAAGTTGCCCGGTAATGTAACGTCGCTGAATATAAATAATGATAAGGCGACGGTCATATTAAAAGATGGGACAAAAGAGAAGTACGATCTGAAAGAACCCGGGCAGAAAGCGGCTTTTGAAAAGAAATATGGTGAAATACCCGAGCCGCCTGCAGCGCCTGAGCCGCCGGTACCGGCTGTTCCTCCTTCCAAAGAAGAGGCGATGATCACGGCAGGGCAGGCAAAGAACAGGGCGCTGGTCAGCAATCATTTTGAGATAACGGATAAGAAGGCGACACTGCAATTGAAAAACGGAAAGACAGAAGAATATGACCTTACTAATGCAGGACAGCGGAAGAAATTTGAGAATAAATACGGGCGTATTATCGCGGTGCCAAACAGCGAAACAGGTGTAGCAGCTCCTTACGTTGTATTAACCGGTGACGGTGAGCAGTCCGTGATCGCTCCCATGAATCATATGAATAATGATCTCACCGTGGTGGATCGTTATGGCCATGTTATCACAGGCACCGAAGATATCCTGGTCGTCATTACAAAGAATAGTACCAAAGAACAACTGGAGGAATTCAGGAAGCAGATGAAAGAAAAGGATATCGAACTGAAGTACGACAATATGGATTACAATGATGGAAAGCTCGTCAGCATCAGCGGCACCATGAGATCAGCGGACGGGCATAGCAACTTTGTTGCCACTGATTTTAATAAACTGGTGCTCGCCATGATCCGCAAAGGTGATAAGACTTATTTCAAAGTCAGTGTAAAAGACAACAAAACGGTGATCTGAAAATTTTAAATGGGATATTTCAAAAAGCGCAGGCGGATCATCCCCTGCGTTTTTTTTTATTCCACGAATGCCGGCGACACTATGAAAAGCTTAAGATTCAAAAAGAAAACTACGATATAAGGACAACCCACTCACCACTGACCACTCACCATTCACAAATAGTACCAGGGATTTCTCTTCGCCGCCGTCACATACCGGCGCAGGTTACGGAAAAAAGCCAGCACCATATAGATGATAATAGGGGAGCCCATCGTCAGCAGGGTAGCATAGATAAAATACTGGCGGATCTTACTCGTGGCAATTCCCATACGGGCACCAATAGCCGAACAAACGCCAAAGGCATTCCACTCCACGAAGCTTTTGAATTTGTTCATAACACTAAATTAAAAAATCGGGACAAAACCCGCAACATACCTTATTCACAAGCCTGTTTTCCGTAAATTCGCAGCGATGTAAATGTGCTGATCTGGCAATGCATTGATTTGGAAATAAGAACACTGGTTTGTCAAATAATTGCCTGTTGGCCCATTCTTCATCAACACATTACCAAATTTCCAAATCTTCAAATCAACATCATGGTATTCGACCTTGACCTCATCAGGAAGCTGTACAAAGAAATGCCGGGTAAGATAGAAGCTGCCCGTAAACTCGTTGGCAAACCCCTGACCCTTGCAGAAAAGATATTATACTCCCATTTGTCGGGCCAGTTGCCGGCAAAGCCCTATACCCGTGGTAAAGATTATGTGGATTTCGCCCCCGACCGTGTGGCCATGCAGGATGCTACCGCACAGATGGCCCTGCTCCAGTTCATGACCTGCGGGCGTAATAAAGTGGCTGTTCCTTCCACCGTGCATTGTGATCACCTGATACAGGCAAAGATCGGGGCTAAACAGGACCTTCAGCTGGCTATCGAGACCAACCGGGAGGTATATGATTTCCTGTCTTCTATTTCTGATAAATATGGTATCGGGTTCTGGAAACCCGGCGCTGGTATCATTCACCAGGTGGTACTGGAGAATTATGCATTCCCCGGCGGTATGATGATCGGAACCGATTCGCATACACCCAATGCCGGTGGCCTGGGTATGGTGGCGATCGGTGTAGGCGGTGCTGACGCCGTGGATGTAATGGCAGGCCTGCCCTGGGAATTGAAAATGCCCAAACTCATCGGTGTAAAACTCACCGGCAAGATGAGCGGATGGACAAGCTGTAAAGATGTGATCCTCTGGGTAGCCGGGCAATTGACTGTAAAAGGCGGTACCGGCGCTATCGTTGAATACTTCGGCCCCGGCGCCGACAGCATGAGTGCTACCGGAAAAGGAACCGTGTGTAACATGGGCGCCGAGATAGGAGCTACCTGTTCCTTGTTTGCCTATGATGAAAAAATGAGCGGCTACCTGAAAGCAACCGGCCGTGAGGAAGTGGCGGCACTGGCGGATGGCATCAAAGCACACCTTCGTCCTGATGAAGAAGTAATGGCTGATCCTGCAAAATATTATGACCAGGTACTGGAACTCGACCTCAATACTCTCGAGCCGTATGTGAATGGTCCTTTTACGCCTGACCTGGCAACACCTATTTCCAAAATGGCGAGTGCCGTAAAAGAAAATGGCTGGCCGGAAAAACTGGAAGTGGCATTGATAGGTTCCTGCACCAACTCTTCGTATGAAGATATCAGCCGCAGCGCCTCTATTGTGGAAGATGCGGTAGGCAAGGGGTTAAAAGCTAATTCTGAGTTTACCATCACTCCCGGCAGTGAACTAGTAAGGTTCACCATCGAAAGGGATGGCTTCATCAATACATTTGAAAAAGTAGGCGGTGTGGTATTAGCGAATGCCTGCGGTCCCTGCATCGGTCAGTGGGCCAGGCATATTGATGATCCCAACCGCAAGAACACGATTATCACTTCCTTCAACCGCAATTTTGCAAAGCGTAATGATGGCTTGGCTTCTACACATGCTTTTGTGGCATCACCCGAGATCGTCACAGCGATGGCAATCGCCGGTTCTATTTCTTTTAATCCGTTAAAGGATAAACTGAAGAACGCAAAAGGAGAGGATGTGGCATTGAAAGAGCCGACAGGGTTTGAATTGCCTCCCAAAGGTTTTGCGGTAGAAGACGCCGGTTACCAGGCGCCTGCCAAAGACGGTAGTGGCATACAGGTAAAAGTAGCCGCTGATTCAAAACGTCTGCAGCTACTCGAACCGTTCAAGGCATGGGAAGGTATTGACCTGCATGGATTGAAACTCCTGATCAAGGCTAAAGGAAAATGTACCACCGACCATATCTCGATGGCTGGTCCCTGGCTCAAATTCCGCGGCCACCTCGATAATATCAGCAACAACATGCTGATCGGTGCGGTGAATTTTTATAATGAGAAGACCGACTCCGTAAAGAATCAGTTGAGCGGTGAGTACGGCCCGGTACCTGCTACAGCCCGTGCATATAAGGCCGCCGATATCGGCAGTATTGTAGTAGGCGATGAGAACTACGGGGAGGGATCAAGCCGTGAACATGCGGCGATGGAACCCCGTCACCTGGGTGTACGTGCTATCCTTGTACGCAGCTTTGCCCGTATACACGAGACCAACCTGAAGAAACAGGGTATGCTCGCATTGACCTTTGCCGACAAAGCCGATTATGATAAAGTACAGGAAGACGACAGCATTGATATCATGGGCCTTACTTCTTTTGCTCCCGGCAAATCGTTAACGGTCGTACTGAATCACAAAGACGGTTCTGTTGACGAGATCACCGTGAACCACACGTACAATGAGCAGCAGATAGATTGGTTCCGTGCGGGAGGTGCACTGAATGTAATACGTAAAGAGTTTGCGAAATAAGCCTCAGCGATCTTAAAATGTTTCGACCCCGGGAATTTTCCGGGGTCTTTTTATTTCACGCAGAGGCGCAACGGAGCAACGTCGCAAAGAAAAGGTGCTACAGATGCTATACTGCTCTTTGCGGCTTAAAAAACTTAGCGTCTTTGCGTGAAAAACCAGGAAGCAGCAAAACAAAAAGGCCCCGCCGAAGCGAAGCCCTGATTGATGATATCCGTTTATGATGAAGCGGGTATCTCACCCGCCGCTGTACTACAAATGCACCGGACCGGTCTTATATTCATGAAACCGTCTCCGCTTGTGAGGATACAATACATCCATGGCCGTTTCAAAGCCTTCTGATGCGATCTTTTTCCGCATGACCCTGCTCTGCACCCGGCGTACAATATATAATGTTAATAAAGCCAGGCTGCCTAAGGCGATGGCCGCAATGGAAAGGATAAGTATTGTTTTCATGATCTCTTGTTTTACTCTTTATATACTATACGAAAATAATGCCGGAATGGTTGGCTGCAATCCGACTTTGTGCAGGTTGACAATTTTTTAATACGACCTGCGGCTTTGGGCAGATGAACGGTGAAAGGCCCTCACTCCTCACACCCGATCGGCGCACCCGGCGGCATCGCCGCATGAACCGCGGGCTTTGCATTCTCCGGTTTCTTCATTCTCTCTAAGGCTAACAATAAATGACCGCTGTAGGTTGCATCGGTCACTGTCTTTCTTTTACTTTCTAATAAAATTTTAAGATCGGCCAGTGTCTTCTGTACTAACGACTGTGTGATGAAAGAACAATTCTCATTTACGCTGGCAGCTAAAAGATACGTGAGTACGATTTGTTCTGTCTGCAATTGTATCAGTCCTTCCATGCCTTTTCTTCTCGGTGCCTTCCAGGTGGCATTGAGAAGGGTATTGATCATTTCATCCGAGCCCAGTCCGCCGTGCTGTACCTGGTATTGCACCATCCGGTTCATTCTTTCTACATTGAATAAAAACGATAAGGGCAGATCGGCCGCTGTCTCCGCCGGGCTCAGCGCATCGAAAGCCAGCCCTGTTCTTTTTTTGAATAGCTCCCTCGTATAGTCATACCCTGCCGGCCGCGGCGGTATCAGTTTCACAATACGGTCGGGTAATGCCAGTACTGAGGGATCTATTGTGCCGATCACGGCATTCAGTGCTTTCAACTGTTCTTGTTTTGATAACGACTGCGTCACTGTCTGCCCGTCGCCGCGAAGGGAATACGTATAGTACATGCCGCCTACCAGTTTTGTCACGGCTTCTACCTGGTACCGGTGATAGAGGTACACCGGCACCAATACATCTTCCAGGAAAGCCATCGGCGTACCGGGGCGGATATTCTTCTCGCCAAACCCGCTCAATGCTTTTGACCGTACTTTCATCACGTTGTCTAATTCATCCACCGGGCTTTTGCCATTATCCCATAAATGTGCTGTAGGGTGCAGGCCGCCCGGCGCCCTTGCATCACGGTCGCTGATGAACTGCAATCCTTTTTTATACGCATCGTTTAATATTTTATCCAATGCCGCTTTCTCATTGGTGCCATCCGGGAAATCCTGGTAGCCCCAGGTGACCGATACTTTATCCCATTCCCCGATCTTCAGATCGTACGCATTGCTGATGTCAACATCTCCTTTGGCATCCAGCGTTGCTGCCGGGTGTGGATAGTCCATCACACTCGAACGGTTCACCGGGCTGGCTGCATAGTTGTGCATCAGCCCGATGGTATGGCCCACTTCATGCGCCGATAATTGCCGCAGCCTGTCCAATGCCATCTTCAGCATCTTGTCATCGGCAGGCATACCGTGTTCGAAGGGCGCCAGTAATCCCTGTGCTATTAAATAATCCTGTCTCACCCGCAACGATCCCAGTGTCACATGTCCTTTGATGATCTCGCCGGTTCTCGGGTCCACTACCGAAGCGCCATAGCTCCAGCCTCGTGTAGAGCGATGCACCCAGTTGATCACATTGTAACGAACATCCATCGGGTCGGCGTCATCCGGTAATAGTTTTACCTGGAAGGCATTGATATAACCGGCTGCTTCAAATGCCTGGTTCCACCATTGCGCCCCTTCCAATAAAGCGCTACGGATCGGTTCGGGAGTGCCATTGTCGAGGTAATAAATAATAGGCCTCACCGCTTCGCTTTTTGCTGCAGCAGGATCTTTCTTCTCCAGGCGGTGGCGGACGATATAATGTTTATCTATCGGCTCGGCTACCGGGGTACTGTAGTCGAAAAAAGAGAGATCAAAAAAACTGCTGCGGGTATCGAATACCCTCGGCGTATAATTCCTGTCGGGCAACTGCACAAAGGAATGATGCATCCGCACCGTTACGGCTTCAGCAGAAGGCGTCACCGAATTGATATAGTTGCCTGTTTCCCCGTCATTGTTCACAAAGCTGATCGTGGCTTCCAGTTCTGTATTCAGCGGAAAATTTTTACTCATCGGCAGGTAGATCGCCGATCTTGTTTTGTCTAAGCTGTAGTTGCCCTGCCGCATACTGCGCAGCCGGTTCGCTACTTTCATCGCATCCCGCAATAAGAAGTCGGTGGCATCCACCAGCACATGCCCGTTGCTCTCCGCTTCTATCGCAAAACCCCACAGGATACTCTGGGCAAAAGATTGTTCGACCGCTTTCTTTTCATTCTTATTATCTGTAATGGCGCGGTAACTGTAATTCGGCTCCGTCATCAGCAGTTTGCGGCCCACCTTACTGAACACCACGATACGGCCGCCACCGAGCAGACCCCTGTCCAGCCCGATATCATTCGAGCCGATAGCAGCAGGCAATGAGATACTGTACAGTATCTCAGTATTCAGCTTGTCCACTTCCAGCCAGGTCTTGCCGCTGGCTTCATCCCAGTAGAAGTTCAGGTAGCCCTCATACTTTTTGGCTCCCTTCGTTTTGTCTTCGATGGTGGGGAGGTTTTGTGCAAGGGTGATAACAGGAAAAGCAATGACGAGTAAGAATGCAATGATGCGCATGACAGTTAGTTTTGAGTTTACAATTTAAGGAAATGTAGCTGGTTCCCGGTTACTGGCTGCTGCTCCTCCCGCAAAACAAGGCCACAGAGTACCGCAGAGAAGCTCAGAGGAACACAGAGACATTCTCAGCGGCTCTCTTTCCCTCTGTGGTACTCTGCGGCCAAATGTAAAATATCATTTGCCCTTACATAGCTACCTTCGCCCTTTCCAAAAACATTTGCCCAATGACCCATCTTTCCACCACCATCTTGCAGATACTTGACAATATTGAAGCCCTCCTCCCCGGATACATGGCCATCGAAGAAGACCGCCTCAAAGCCAATGGCAGTGTGGCCGCCTGTATCATAGATGCAGATGGAAGCATTTATGGCCGCATATTCGGTGAGGATAAAATACTGGGACGTGAACGTTACCGCATTGCCTGGACCAAGGCCAGCCAGTCGTGGATCACGGGTATGAAGACCGGCGAGTTTGAGAAGAAAGCATTCAATGGCGAGATAGACGAAAGAAAATTTGGTATCCGCCGCCCCGACTATATCGGATGGGAGGGCGGACAGCCCGTTACATTAAAAGACGGTACGATCATCTATTCCGGTGTCAGCGGCTTCCGCAGTGTGAGTGATTTGGAAATTGTATTGAGGGCGGTGGGGATACTGAGGTAAGTGAGCAGGGTAGTAAGCAAGGTTGCAAACCTTCCCAACCTTCCAAAGGTTGGCAACCTTGTAGCAGTAAAGATTGTTTCGGCCTGCCACAATCTGTCCGTTATTAATCGTGATCATAATGACAGGCCTCGCAATGACGAATACTCCGGGGGGCTTGAAGCAGTCTCTTTCTGTCGGAGTCTCCGTCATTGCTATCCGCACATCAAGCAAAGGGATAATACCAGCGCCTCTTTTTCGCCTGTTCATGATAAGAGCCGGAATATTTGCTACGGAGGGTAGTCCTCCCCTCAAGGGGGAGGATTTAGGTGGGGGCCAAAGCCCGCGCCTTCCGGGTCTGCAATACAACATGCAGCGGGGTTTTCATCCATTCACTGCAAACACAAAAGAAAACTTCAGAATGTCAGGGTGTTTATGTGCGTGGGCAGGCAAAAGCAGTGGAGCATTTGCTTTTGCATAGCCTTTTTTGTTACTTTTTGGGGCAATGCCAAAAAGTAAGTATAGCCGGAGCCGGGGCATCAGGCGTCTGCTTCTTAAAAGACCTTTCTGTTTACAATATTAATCATGTGTAAAGGTGACCCATATCACAGCAAAGCCCTGTGGCCGGAGGGTAACTTGGAAGGTGAAAAATTATACCACATATAAAAATTGAATTATGACAACATTACCGGATAGTATTGCTATGCCTGTTGCCCTGCCGCGCATTGGTGACAAGGCTCCTTCCTTTAAAGCAGTAACGACACAGGGTAATATTTCTTTCCCTGAAGATTATAAAGGCAAATGGGTCATCCTGTTCAGCCACCCGGCTGATTTTACACCTGTATGCACTTCTGAATTTATCACGTTTGCCCGCATGGAAAATGAGTTCAACCAGCTTAATACCCGGTTGGTAGGTTTATCTGTAGATGGCCTGTACAGTCATATTGCCTGGCTGCGTACCATTAAAGACAAGATCGAATTCCGCGGCTGGAAAAATACAGAGGTAAAGTTTCCATTGATCGAGGATATTACTATGGAAGTGGCTAAAAAGTACGGGATGATACAGCCGAATGAAAGCAGCACGAAAGCCGTACGGGCTGTATTTTTTATAGATCCCAAAGGAATTATCCGCGCCATGATCTATTACCCGCTTTCATTGGGCAGAAATTTTGATGAACTGAAAAGGGTGATCATTGCGTTGCAGTCAGCCGATAAACATGGGGTAGCCATGCCTGCCGACTGGCAACCGGGCGAAGATGTGATAGTGCCTCCTGCCAACTCCTGCGGCGTAGCCGCCGACCGTATGGCTGGTAAAGAAGAAGGGGTTTATTGTAAAGACTGGTTCTTCTGTATGAAGCCATTGAAGAAGGAAGAACTGGAACTGGCATGATATACACTGCAATTAAAAATTGATAACGCCGGGAAAGACCGGCGTTTGTTAAGCCTGGTTCATGTCTGTCTGCCGGATGGCGGCAGTCGCCACGCACCGGTATTAGAGGTGCTTAAATTTTTAATTATGAAAATTCAGTTCTTTTTAGTGGCCGCAGCGGTGAATGCATCCCTGTTTTTGGAAGCCCAAAACGTGCCGGGAGGAAAGCCGCTGGTGAACTGGTATGAAGATTATACAGACAGCACTGTATATACAGCCATGCAGCGGATCATGAATGGGCTTTTGCCTGTTTCTTATTTTTCATTAAAAACATTCAGTATCCAGCCGGTTGACAGGATACTTCCCCTGAGAGAAGGGGAGGGAAAGAACGGTTATTTGCTGGAAGGCAGGATAGACCAGGTATTCCCGTTGATGTGGAACCGGAACCAGGAAGACCATTTTGCGCAAACATTCCGTTTGTCATTCCGGTATGCACCTGCATTAAGGATGTCAAATGATGATTCGCATGTCATCATTCCCACCAATCAGAAAGTGGGGCTTCAGTTCGATAAAGTGTTATGGGATGACCAGACCCGGTATATCATTTTTGCTCCGCGGGGACATAAGTATGCGTACAAAGACAATTACCAATGGATGCGGAATAAAGACCCTTTGAATATGTTGCAGCTCCAGGTGAACCTGATGCATTTTTCCAACGGGCAAAGATCAGGAGTATATGCTACCCGTGAAGACTCCCTGATGCAAAGGAATGACTATACAAAAGGCGATTTTTCGACCAATTATGTCAATGCCATGCTTATCTATTCCCGTTACCAGAATAGTTTGTTTTCTGCCGGGCTGGGGTATCAGAAAGAACTGGGAAGTTATGATGGCACGTTCAATTACAGTATCGAGCAGGAAAGAAGATACGGCCGGCACCGGTTGCTGGGTCTGCTGCAATACAGGACCAGGCCTTTCAGTAATCCATGGAACCCGCATATCCGGTTTTATGATCCGGGAACCAATAAATTTTATAAGGTGGACCGGCAGATCGGCCTACGTTTCAGGCTGGAAACAGAATATATCATGGGCGATCTGTCTGATTTCAAACGCAGCAAAGATTACAGGCTGAATACCCACTTTTTTGCAGAGTTGAATTTTTTCAGGTCAAGGAGCCTCGATGTTTTTTTACATGGTTATTATGGAAGGGATTATTTCAATATCCGCTATGATGATATCATCTGGGCGGTTCATGTTGGGGGTTCGGTTTCATTGATCCGTTACCGGCCACCGAGGTTCGATCCGAATGAAGGATTGCATGAAGCGGAGAAAAGGGTAAGAAAGGTAAAATAGGTAAACAGGCAGTGGCTACCCGGAGTTTATAACAAGGGTCGTTCAGAGTGCATGGCGACGTCATAATTCGCTACCTTTCCTGACTAATCAAACTCCATACATGGACAATCCCAAAGATCTCCGCCTCGCCGTTTTAATTGACGCCGATAATATCCCTTACCGCCTTATCGGCGGCATACTCGAAGAAGTGGCCAAATACGGAGCGCCTACTTTCAAACGTATTTATGCCGACTGGACCAAACCACATGTGGCGGGGTGGAAAGGCGTATTGCTCGATCATGCCATTACTCCCGTGCAGCAATACAGTTATACCACCGGCAAGAATTCTTCCGACTCTGCACTTATCATTGATGCGATGGATATACTATACACCGGCCGTGTGGATGGTTTTTGTGTAGTAAGCAGCGACAGTGATTTCACCCGGCTGGCTACCCGGCTGCGGGAAGCCGGTATGAAAGTATTTGGCATGGGCGAACAGAAAACACCGTCACCCTTCCGGGCCGCCTGTGATAAATTCATTTATATAGAAATACTGGATCAGCCGGAAGCATCACCCAAACAAATAAAACTGGCAGACCTGCGCAAGAAAGAAAAAGTGATCAGCAAGGTGGACAAGAATTTAGTGACCCTCGTTACGGCCAGCATCAATGATATCGCCGATGAGAATGGCTGGGCCTTCCTGGGTGAACTCGGCAGCCTGCTGCTGAAGAAACGCCCCGACTTCGATCCCCGTAATTATGGGTTTGAAAAATTACTGCAACTGATCAAGAGTCTTGGTCATTTTGAAATAGATGAACGGGAAACCGGCAGAAAGAATGTAAAGCTGGTGTATGTGAGGGTGAAGTGATTGCCTGTAAGGAAAGCACAGACAACGGGGTAAAAACCCGGACGACGGCTACCACAACCCGAAACAAGTTTGTAACTTTAAGAAAAAAGAGATGCCCGGAACCGATCTGAAAGAAAAGCTGATCAGCAAACTGAAAGAGATAAATGACCCTGCTATACTGGAAGAGGTCTCCAACCTTTTTGAGTTGCAGGAACCGGAAACTGTTTACATCACCAGCGAAGAGCAACGCAAAGCGATAGAAGAAGCAAAAGAGCAAATACAAAATAAACAAACGCTTAGTGACAAGCAGGCAGATAAAGAGGCTGACGAATGGTTAAGCGAATAACCTGGACCCTCCGGGCCCATCGTGACAGGAAAGAAATTCTTCTCTACTGGAAAGAGCGCAACCAAAGCAGCGCCTATAGCAAAAAGCTAAACACTCTCTTCAAAAAAGCGATTGACCTGGTAGCTGCCCATCCAAACATCGGAAGGAGAACAGATATAGACAACGTAAGGGTGAAGATCGCCCGGGATTACCTTGTATTCTATGAAACAGGAGACGATGAGATATTCATCCTCGCAATTTGAGATAGCCGCAGAAACCCGGAGAATGCTCCTTATTAACGATGATCGGGTTTTTCATGTAAAGCTTTTTGGGATTGTCATCGCTTAAGGTAGATAATGCTGTCATTCATTGCCGTCTTCCTCCTATATTTATACCTGATTTGATCACTATGCTCCGCTCAATATTTCTGTCATTCACGGCTATTATCTTATTGATGGCCTCGCTGCCCGGCCATACGCAGCCAGAGAACGCCGAGGAGACGATCAGGGACATTATGCAGCAAGGCAATGCTATGGGTCTGTCGGTAGCCGTAGTGAAAAAAGGGAAGATCATCTATACGAATTCATTTGGATTAAAGAATGCCGAAACCAATGCTCCCCTTACAGATGACTGCCTGTTCAGGATCGCTTCTATCTCCAAATCTTTTTCCGCTACTTCCATCATGCAACTGGCAGAAGCAAAGAAACTTTCGCTGGAAGATGATATCAGCAACCTGGTCGGATTCAAAGTAAGGAACCCGAAATACCCGGAGACGATCATTACACTCAGGATGGTATTGTCTCATCGTTCCTCTGTCAATGACAGGCAGGGATATTTTACACTCGATGCGATCAATCCAGATAAGAATCCCGACTGGGCCAAATGTTACAATGACTATGAACCCGGCAAAGGATACCAGTACTGCAACCTGAACTTTAATATGGTGGGTACGGTCATTGAAAGGATATCGGGTGAACGCTTTGACCAGTATGTCAAGCATCATGTGCTCGATCCGCTGGGTCTTTACGGCGGCTATTGCGTGGATTCATTGGATGCGTCCCGTTTCGCCACTATTTATGAGTATAATGATTCATTGAAACAACTCATTCCTTCGCCCGGTGCTTATGCACCCCGCCGCGAAGAGATCGCTAACTATGTGATGGGATACAGTACACCCATCTTTTCACCCACAGGCGGTATGAAGATCAGCGCTACGGACCTGGCAAAGTATATGATCATGCACATGCAGGAGGGTCGTTACAAAGGCAAAAGGATCATGTCGAAGAAAAGTGCCCGGCAAATGCAGACCCCGTTCACCGGAGAAGAAGGGTATGGGCTGGCTATTTCCACCACATCAAAACTGATCGCAGGCAAAACACTAAAGGGACATACCGGTTCCGCATACGGGTTATACAGCGCCATGTTCTTTCACCCGGAAGAAAAGTTTGGGATCGTCGTCATCACCAACGGGTGCCACCCCGGCTATACCGATGGATATAATACGGTGATACGGAAAACAGTGAATGTTTTGTATGAACATTTGATAGCGAAGTGATCCCGGGAATGATTGGTCTTGCATTCGAATGATCGGGAAGCATCCGTTTGACCTTGATCGTTTAATTTCTTTTGAGCCTGCAGAATATTCCGGGAGATCAACAGATACAATTTAAATCGTACCTTACTGTCTCTTTTCGTTCCCCCTGGATTCCCCCTGTAATAACCCTCCGCTTATTTATTTGTATTGCTTCATTAAAACCAATCAACATGAATGCTCAACTGGAAGAGATCAGGGAACAGCAAAAACAATCCTGGAATAAATTTTCAGGTGGCTGGAGAAAATGGGATGAACTGACGATGGACTTTCTCCATCCCATGGGAGAGGCTATCATTCGGTGTATTCAGCCGAAAGGAAACATGTATGTGCTGGATATTGCTGCCGGCACCGGCGAACCCGGCCTGACCATCGCTTCGATGATACCACATGGAAAGGTGATGCTCACCGACCTGTCTGATGAGATGCTGGTGATCACGAAAGATCATGCTGTTTCCAAAGGGATCAGTAATATTGAAATAAAAGCCTGCGATGTATGCGAACTTCCGTTTGCTGATAACAGTTTTGATGCGATCAGTTGCCGTTTTGGCTTTATGTTTTTCCCGGATATGGAATTAGCCGCTCAGGAAATGGTAAGAGTATTGAAACCCGGCGGCACTGTTGCCACTTCTGTCTGGGCTGGGCCAGAGAAAAATTTCTGGGTGACGGCAGCCATGGGTACCATTAATAGAAATATGGAGATTCCTTCACCGCCTCCCGGTGCACCGGGTATGTTCCGTTGCAGCAAACCCGGTTTGATCAAAGAGATATTTGAAAATGCTGGTTTAATTGACGTGACGGAACAGGAAGTGGCTACGAGGCTGAATTGCGGCACAGTTGAAACCTACTGGAATATGATGACGGAAATCGGGGCGCCGATAGTAGCAGCGCTGAGTAAAGCAGATGAAGCAATGCGTCAAAAGATCAGGAAAGAGGTATTTGAACTGGTGCAGGAGAAATACCCGGGCCATCATGTGGCGATAGATGCCAGCGCCTTTGTGATTTGCGGCAGGAAAAAATGACCATTTCTTTTCCGGGACAGATTTCTTTTATTTCTACTTCGCTACCTCCGGCAGATCATCATAATGGACGAACAGCACCCTTTTTCAATAAACTAACTATTCGCCCGGGTGGTGTCCTTGTCCCTTTATCTCTCTCCGCTCATCCTCTCACATAACATTTACAGCAAACGACACAAGGAATCTGCCATCAACTGAACATATCTCGCAGACTCCGGGTGTTCCGTTTAGTTTTGCGGCGTCAATAACCATTAACAATTAAACCAACAAAAGAAAATGAAAAAAACATTCTTGTTTGTCCTGTTTGCCGCAGGTGTACTCGTATCCCATGCCCAGTTGAATTTCGGTGTCAAGGCCGGTCTTAATATGGCCGACATCACCGGTAAAGATGTATATGATTACCGCTCCAAAGCTGGTATCTATGTCGGGGGCTTCGCCAGTTTGGATCTTACAGAGAAGCTCAGCGCCAAAGCCGAGATGTTCTATTCTGTACAGGGCGCCCGCTGGGATGATGACAACGAAAAGACCATGCTGAATTATGTACAAATACCGGTGCTGCTGAAATATAATATCGCTTCGGGTTTTTATGCTGAAGCAGGCCCGCAGGTGGGTTTTTTGCTGAAGGCAAAGGATAATAATGAAGGCGATGTCTATAGCATCAAGGAGTTTGTGAAAAAGAATGATGTGTCGCTGGTGATCGGTGCCGGGTATGCGATCAATGAACGGATTGGTGTCAATACCCGTTACAATGCCGGACTGGTCAAATTCTATGATGAAGAAAAGAACAGTGTATTCCAGCTCGGGGTTACCTATACCTTTGCCCGCCGCAAATAACTGAATGAACACATCAATTGAAGGGCTGCCGGCAGGCAGCCCTTTGTTCTTTTATTTATGGCTCATGCTCCAGCGAAAGCCCCCATCCGCCATTGGCATCCGTGGCAAACAGGATGTTAATGGAAATATGATTCCAGGGTTTATTGCCGATACGCTGCGGCAGTGAGCTAAAAAATTCTTCATTGACGATATCGGTACATTGGGTGGTGCATTGCCAGGTATCGCCTCCGGCAAACTGGATACCGCCTGTTGTTTTCCAGTACTCCCTGTTCACGACGAGTTCAAAAAGAGGATGACCGGGATCTTTTACCAGGAAGTAAGCATCATCCGGGCGCAGGGCCATGATGGCCCGGTGGCCGATCGCATCTTGCAGGTCCACCCGTGGCAACCAGGCAGCGTCATAAAAAGAAGAGGGGCCGTTATAACCGAGTGCTCTGGTCTTTTGAATGGAAATGTTCTTATGACTGACCCATTCGCCAAAGTACTGGTTACTGTATTTTTTATTGGAGAAGATATGCAGCGTCAGTTCCCCGTTCCCTTCGTTGAACGCATTCATATCTGTAAGCAATGAATCGTGGCTGATGGTTAATTTGATCCGCTGTTCCTGCCCGTTTGTTTTCCATATAGCAAAAGCAGAGTCCACCTGTGTGATGGTAAGGTAGGGTTGATCCAGCTTTACAGATAATAATGCTTTGACAGAAGAAGGCGGTGGAGGGTCTTTCCTGCATCCTGCTGCAGCCAGTAATACAAAAGAAAAGATGATACCGGTGTTCCTGAGATTCATAGAAAAGGTTTAATGGTTAACGGTTCTGACAACTACCGGTCAAAAATCGTTGCTCCGGAGCGGAGAAACAATATTGTTAATGTTGTACTGGGTTTTTTAACGCATGGATTGACGATTTATATACGGAAGCGGATGGCCGGATGCCTTCCACCTGTTCCGGCAAAGCGTTTATTTAATTAAATTGTATCCTGATCCCTGCTGCAGGAAAGATTTTCCGGTGACCGGCAGACAGGGTGTAGAATTCCGCCTTTTCAGTTTTTACTACTATACTGATAGCGGCTGCTTTTTTCCTGTTGCCGGCAGAGGCCACCAGTAAACCAATACCGCCTCCTGCCAGTACTACCCCGGTGAGATAAGCATAGGTATCCAGTGTTCTTTCCAAACCGCTGAAGTTAAACCAGCCTTCTTCGTTATTTTGTTCTGAGCCGCCGTCAAGGGAGGGCGCAATCAGGCAAACAGCGCCGGCACTTACCAGTATCCAGCCTGCTATATTTTGAGTCCGGCTTTTCCGGAGATATCTTTCTTTTTCGGCCTGTACATCCCTGCCGGGTGTTTGCTGATTCCATGCGATTATTCCCCATGTCAGCAACAACAGTAATGAAAATATTTTTTTCATAATGATTGTTTTTGCTGAATAAATAATTATAGCAGATACAATATAAAACAATAACAAGGGCTGAGATGATGATGGTACTCACAAGTACACATGAGAGTGGCTTTTATAAAAAGGGGATCACGTTTTCAATATTGCAGATACTTGTCTCCCTGGCGGGGGCTGTCAGCTCTTTACTCTCCGAAATCGGCCAGCATCTTCTTTGCTTCAGGCAGGTTGAAAAGGGAGAGGGATTGGCGGAGGTATAAAAGGGCCCCGGCAGTCTGGTGTTTTCTTTCAAAGAACACAGCACAGTTATAGCAGGCTTGTGCGGCTTTTTCTTTATTGCTGTCGTTGACGAAGCGGAGAGATTCGGAAAGAGCAGTTTCGTAATCGCCTCTTGTCACAGCCTGGTTGACATTTCCTAGTTCTTTGCCGGCAAAAAGGGTGCGGTTTCGCACTGCTTCACCCGGGAAATAGCAGTTGAAATAATGTTGCCCGTTTTCCATAGTGATGTCTTTTGCATAATCATCCTGTACCACCACATTCGGCCCGATATTGAAAAGAACACTGCTCACTTCGCGGGTAGAATGAAAGCGTTTCCGGCGAATATGCATTTTTCTGACCAGGCTGTCTGTTGAATAAAGCCTGTAGCCGATATCGGAAACAATATCGTAATAAGCGACCCTTCTTTTGCTTCCATCATAGTTTTTGGTGACCTCAACGTTGGTCTGGTCGAAATAAACACTGAAAGAGTCAATCATGATAGCATGTGATGCCTGGTTTTGTACCATCAGCGCATGCATCGTACTGTCGGTGTTTCCGGCAGACCGGGTATACCCATGTACTACCTGCGCCGGGATCCCGGCTTTTTCATGGATCTTTTTGCTGAGTTGATCCATCAGTTCATCGGTGAGGGATATAAAAAGTTCCTCTTTATTATTACGGTATTCCTGTGCAGTTATATTATAGGTGCTTAGCAAAAGAAATTTTTGCGGAGCCTTATCCAGTTTGTAAAGGGGTATGGTCAGTGCCGTATAAGAGATGGCAAGCCTGGAAAAGGTGCAGGAGGTTAAAAGTAACGCATATGGTATCATTCGCCGGAACATACTTTTTGAACAGATTTTTTATGTCATCATAAAGACACAACAAAACCCTCCCGGCTCGTTATTGGGAATATCTGACAAATACATACATACCGCAGGCCTTTGTGTATTCACGGCCTGCGGTATGAAAACAACACGCTGCCTGCTTCTTTCTGTTATGAAAATATGAAAAAGGTAGTTGTATGCTGTCGCCCGGCTTTATGTTGTTACTGTGGCTGGAAAAAATGTGATATCAAACCAGTTCTTCAACCCTGTCGTTGATCTTATCCAGGACCTCGTCTGTTTTTTCCTTGCCGATCTTTATTTTGCTTTTGAATTTATCCGCCAGCTTTTGAGGGCTTTCAGCTATTTTTTGCCTGGTAACAGATCCTTTGTCGGGTGCGAACAGAACACCCAGTATGCCACCGATAGCCACACCGGCTCCCAGGGCTATCAGTACTTTGGATGTATTTTTCATACCAATATGTTTTTGGGTGAAGAATAATATGCTATCGTTATAAAAGTAACTGGCAATGATCGGCAAAATGAATGACGGGCTTCATGCAACGGAATGACTATCGTCACTGTCAGCGGATAGATGACGATAAAAGACAATGATGTGTTTAATCCGGTTGATTGAAGTAAGTTTCTTAACCAACGAGGTTACAAAATGGTCAGCTGTATTTACTATTGAATAACCTGTTGGGCAGAAAGATTGTTATTCAACCTGTACCGGAAACTTCCCGCCGTTCACACTGCATGAGGTTAATTTATCTACCGGAGAATTATCCGGCAATGGCTGGTAGGCTCTGCCTGTTATCCATTGATCAAAGAAGGTCTCTCTCGAAGAGGCAGTTAAAGTAGAATGGCGGCGCCTTTGTCTAAAGGGGCCGTCTTGTTTTAAATATACGCTTCATCCGGGAGTGTATCCGGAATCTTGCAGGTATGAATGCTGAATGAGAGTATAATGACGGCTATTTCAGTTCAGGTACAGCCTGTAAAATTTCCAATGATTCCTTATGACAGGCCAGCCATGACACATATCCACCCGATAAATTATACACGTCTTCAAAGCCATTCTGGCGAAGTATACGATGAGCCAGATAGCCCCGCAATCCTGCTTCGCAATAGATATACACTTTTCTTTGAGGAGATATCTCTTGTATCCATTGGCGTATTTCATCCACCGGTAAGTTGACGGCGCCTTCAATATGGCCGGCGTCATATTCAGCGGCTGTGCGGACATCCAGCAACACCACATCTTCAGGTAACTGGTCCACTTCATCCAGGTAAAAAACTTTCAGCCGGTCCAGTAAAATATTCTCTGCGATAAAGCCAGCCATGTTTACCGGGTCTTTGGCGGAGGAATAGGGTGGGGCATAAGCATGTTCAAATTCTGCCAGGTCATAGATAGTGCCGCCTCTTTTGATGACCGAGGCCATTACATCCAGTCTCTTATCCACTCCATCATACCCGGCCACCTGGGCACTGTACAGCTTTCCATCAATGGGTGAGAAGGCAATTTGAATGGTCATATTCTTTGCACCGGGATAATACCCCGCATGCGACCCGCTATGGTTTGTGGAAACGATATGAGGAATACCTGCTGTCTTTAAATGTTTGGAGGCGGTACCGGCCGTGCCCACTGTCATGTCAAATACTTTGACAATAGCTGTATTGATGGCGCCGGTGTATTTCTGCTGGTTTCCCAGTACGATATTGTTGGCACAGATACGTCCCTGTTTATTGGCAGGCCCGGCAAGAAAAGTGTTCATGGATTGGCCGGTAATGGGATTGGCAAATTCGATGGCATCACCTACTGCATAGATATCGGGATCGGATGTCTGCAGGTATTCATTTACCCATATTCCTTTTGCATCACCCAGTCGCAGACCAGCCATAGAGGCAAGCCGGGTATCGGGTCTTACACCAATAGAAAGTATCACGATGCCGGCTTCAATGCTGTTGCCGTCTTTCAGTTGAACTGTCAGGCCATTTGTAGTGTTTTCAAATCCACTGACCGTTGTATTCAGCCGCAGGTCCACTCCTTTTGATCGTATATGTTGCTGAATGATGGCCGCAACAGGATAATCCATGGGAGCCAATACCTGGTTACCCATTTCAATGATAGTGACGGCAAGACCAAGTTCATGCAGGTTCTCGGCCATTTCCAGGCCAATAAAGCCGGCGCCGATCACTACAGCTTTTCCCGATGGATGCTTCTGCACATAGTTTTTGATAATATCGGTGTCTGTTACATTGCGCAAAGTAAAAATCCCCGGCAGGTGTATGCCCGGTAAAGGAGGGCGAACAGGTTCTGCTCCGGGAGACAATACCAGTTTATCATAGCTTTCCTGATATACTTCGCCGGTGAGCAGGTTCGTTGCCGTGATCTTTTTACCGGCCGCATCAATAGCGGTTACTTCGGTAGAGATACGTACATCAATATTAAAGCGGCCGTTGAAGGATGCTGCTGTCTGTATAAACAGTTTATTGCGGTCTTTGATCACGTCGCCGATGTAATAAGGCAACCCGCAGTTGGCATAAGAGATATATTCTCCTTTTTCAAAGATGACGATCTCTGCTTTTTCATCCATTCTCCTGAGACGGGCAGCCGTACTGGCGCCACCGGCCACTGCACCGATAATGATATACTTCATATATAATCTTTGATGTAATGATTTCAACTACAAAGCAAGACAGAAGAAGCGAACATCTCTGTAACCCTGGTTACCGAACCGGCATGATAAGAATAGGGAAAGGACATGATTATTGTCATGAAGAAACCAGGAAAGAAATACATCCCCCCGGGGGAAGGGTTCTGCACATTGTGCTGCATCGGTTATCTTTGCGTCTAAAATCAGGTCATTGGTATGAAGCCAGAAGATATAGCCCGGTTAAGAAAGGATTACACATTGCATTCCCTGAATGAAGACGAAGTACTGACATCGCCTATTGACCAGTTTGACCGCTGGTGGAAAGATGCGGAACAATCACAGATCATAGAAATGAATGCGATGACCCTGGCTACGATCAGTGAAGAAGGGATGGTGGATGCGAGGACGGTTCTGCTAAAGGCTTTTGATGAGAACGGCTTTGTCTTTTTTACGAATTATAACAGCACCAAGAGCGGCCAGCTTGCACATAATGCGAATTGCTGTTTATTATTTTTCTGGAAAGAACTGGAGCGCCAGGTGCGCATCAATGGCGTGGCTGAGAAAATATCCGTGAAGGAGAGTATCGAGTATTTCGATAGCCGCCCGGATGGCAGCAAGATCGGGGCATGGGCTTCCCCGCAAAGTATGGTAGTAGCCGGTAAGGCCTGGCTGAAAGAGACCTACCAATACTATGCAGAGCGTTTTAAGCATGGGCATATACCCAAACCCCCGCACTGGGGTGGCTACCGCGTCAAACCTACCCGTATTGAATTCTGGCAAGGGCGCCCCAGCCGTATGCACGACAGGATACTCTATACAGCCACTTCTGCCGGCAACTGGAAAACAGAACGATTAGCTCCCTGATACCGTATTCCCTGTATTCATTCATCTGGTACATCAGGAACTGTCGCTATTCCCGCTGATTTCGACGGCACCAGGAACCTTCCGACGAAGATCATGTTTTGTTATGTACCGTCTTCGTAACTTTTTCGTCCAAAAATTACTGTTATGAAGCACTCCCACATCATTTCACGTATTGCCATCTACCTGCTGGCAGCCATATTGTTCATCTTTGGTGTATTTCATTTTTTATACCCTCATGACCTACTGGTCTATGTTCCTCCATTCTTAGTAGGTGGTATCAAATGGGCCTATGTGGTAGGCGGCGCCTTCATACTGGTCGCCTTATCTTTTGCTTCTAACCAGTTTGTGAAATTTTCCAGCTACCTGCTCGTGGTCATGCTGATCATATTCATATTGACCATTCATGTGCCGAATTATATGAATGCGGGGGATAAAGAAATGAAACAGTTTGCCCTTATCAATATCCTGAAGGATACAGCCATTATGGGGTTTGCACTGCATATTGCTGCGGGCGCCTTTCACCAGCATTTTCAGCTGGAGAACAGCGATTGACAATACAACATATTGATTTGATATAGATCCCGGGCCGTTCTGGTTTACAGGGTACAGATACCCCTATCGTTTCGGGGACCGTTTATGATAAATAAGAGTGTTTTTCTTTTTATATGAACTGAAGGAGAATTGAGTTATATTAGCTTTATCGAAACCAATCCTGTTATGAAAGATCCTTTCTCCTGCTGCTATTATTCCTGTTTTATATCCCCGTCATTTTATCATTCACCATAAACTTTATACTATGACAGATTATCTATCGCCGTCAAAACGGCCCGGCAACAAAAATGACCAGATCATCTCTTACTTCACTCTTCGCATACTGATAGGCGCTGCGGGCATACTCCTGCCTTTCCTGGTATTTCTTGGCAAACTGATCTCAGAGAGTTCGCCGCTGATCGAGCCTTCCATCAGCGATTATTATGATAACGGTGCAGGGGGTGATATAATGGTAGGCGTATTATTTGCGCTGGCATTTTTTCTTTTTTCTTATAAAGGATATGACCCGGTTGACAACAGGGCTGCCACCATTGGTGCTCTTTGCGCATTAGGTGTCGCCCTTTTCCCGACCACCAGTGATGTGGGGATCGTTCACAAACTGCATTTTGTATTTGCCTTCCTGCTTTTTTCTGTTTTTATATTCTTTTCCATTTATCTTTTTCGAAAAGGCATACCCGGCAAGCCCACAACAGCCAACAAAGAAAAAAGAAACGGAATCTATCTGGTATGCGGGATCATTATGATCATCTGCATTGCTGGTATTGCGGTCAGCAGTTTCTGGCTTAATGATGCAGCGGTGAAATACAAACTGGTATTCTGGCTCGAGGCCGTGGCGCTTGTATCGTTTGGTTTTTCATGGATCACCAAAGCAGAATTCCTGTTCCTGAAGGATGCCGAGACCGAGGCTAAAAAAGCAGCTACAAAGGCATAGATTATTATTTCGGGCAGATACCGGTATTGTCAAAACCATCTTTTGACCACCTGTATGATGATTGTCGCCAGCAGGCTGAAGATGATCAGGGTGGTAATGGGAAAATAGAAACGGAAATTTTCTTTTTCCACCCGTATATCGCCGGGCAGCCGGCCTATCCAGTTCAGTTTGTCATGAAAAAAATAGATGATCACCCCTGCCAGGACGATAAAAAGGCCTGCGATCATGATCCATTTGCCGGTGTCGCTGTTCATGGCGCAAAATTAACAATGAATAAAGGAAAAGGGAGCCGCTCCTGCTACAGGTCATGATTTATCAATTGATAAATTGCTACATTGTCCTGTGGCCAGGCGTAAAATAATACCCGCTATTAGCTTGTTGTTGATATATACTTTTTCGGCAACTGCTACAGTAGAGTTGCTGAAGGTGCCCTTACTGGCCGAACATTTCCGGGATCATCAAAGCGAAAAGAAGCATACCGGGTTATTTACATTTCTTGTTCAGCATTATTTTTATGAGAATGGCACTGATCAGGATGCCTCAGAGGATAGCCAGCTGCCGTTCAAGTCAACAGACCAACTGGCAACCCTTGCTTTTAATTGTTTGACACCTCCTTCATTCATCCAGGTACCGGCTAAGGATTATACCGGAACTAATACCTGTTTTTATATTCAGGATTTTGATTTTCCTGCACTTGGTTACCTTTCTGCTATCTGGCAGCCTCCGCGCAATTGTTGAACAGCCTGCGCACACTTAATTCATTTTATCATTAAAAACTTCAGAAATGAATACAACACATCTTCATTTGCTGCTGAATCATTTCCCTATCATCGGGACATTAATCGGCAGCGGCCTCTTAGTATGGGGAGTTACACGCAAACAAAATACTATTAAAATGGCAGCCGCTTTAATACTGGCGGTAATGGCCATTGTAGCCATTCCTGTTTATCTTACCGGTGAACCTGCTGAAGAATCAGTGGAAAATCTTCCCGGTATTTCGGAATCGCTGATTGAACTACATGAAGAAGCTGCGGTTATCGCTATCTGGCTGATGAGTATAACAGGTCTCGCATCGCTGGTTGCCCTGTTATTTGCCTGGCAGAAGAGAAAGGCAACGGGTACAGTTTTCATACTGGTATTGGTACTTTCTGTGTTTGCATTCGGAACCATGGCCCGCACGGGTTACTATGGAGGACAGATCCGCCATACTGAGATCAGGGATGGGAAAGCCGCTCAACTGAATAGTCAGCAAGGAGATCAGAAAGAGAACAACGGTGGAGAAAAAGACGATGAGGATGATTGATCCGCATATTAAGGTGGCGTATTGAAAACGCCACCTTTTTTACCCCTGAAAACAACAGGGATACTGTATAATACTGTCAATCTGGCAAGCTAACCTGTTTTGGAACAGGTCTTGTATCTTGCGGCTGTCTATATTTAAACAAAGTAATTTATGGTACAGGAAAAAGGAACCATTTCCATCAATACGGAGAACATCTTCCCGATCATCAAGAAATTCTTATACTCAGACCATGAGATATTCCTGCGGGAGTTGGTGAGTAATGCAGTGGATGCTACGCAGAAGATAAAAAGATTAGGCTCGCTGGGTCATTACGGCAAAGAGCTGGGCGACCCGCGGGTAAAAGTGGCAGTGGATAAAGAGGCCCGCACCATTACTGTTTCTGATAGCGGGATCGGGATGACGACAGAAGAGATCAAAAAGTACATCAACCAGATCGCTTTTTCCGGGGCTACTGAATTCATGGAGAAGTTCAAAGAAGCCAAAGATGCCAATGAGATCATCGGCAGGTTCGGGCTTGGGTTTTATTCCGCCTTCATGGTGGCGGATAGGGTGGAGATACAAACGCTTTCTTACCAGGATGGCGCTGAACCCGCCCGGTGGGTTTGCGATGGCAGCACCTCTTTTGAGATAACAGAGGGTAACCGGAGTGAAAGAGGTACCGATGTTATTTTATATATCAACGCAGAGTCAGAGGAATTCCTGGAAGAGCACCGTATCAGCGACATATTGAATAAATATGCAAAGTTCTTACCGGTGGCCGTGCAATTCGGAACAAAGAAGGAGTCGGTAGAAGACGGGCAGGATGCTGATGGTAAAACGAAATACAAGACCATAGATGTTGATAATATCATTAACAACACAAATCCCATCTGGACAAAAGCGCCTGCTGATCTGAAGGACGAGGATTATCTTGATTTTTACCGGGAACTGTATCCATTTTCAGAAGAGCCCCTTTTCTGGATACACCTGAATGTGGACTACCCGTTCAACCTGACAGGCGTGTTATATTTTCCCAAATTGAAAAATGATTTCGAGATACAGAAGAACAAGATAAAGCTCTTCAGCCGCCAGGTGTTTATCACGGATGAGGTAAAAGATATTGTGCCGGAATTTCTCATGTTATTACACGGTGTAATTGATTCGCCCGACATTCCGCTGAATGTAAGCCGCTCGTTCCTGCAGGCTGACAGCAATGTAAAAAAGATCAACAGCTATATTTCCCGGAAAGTAGCCGACAAATTGCAGGAGTTGTTTAAAAAGGACAGGAAGGCATACGAAGAAAAATGGAACGATATAGGGTTATTTGTCAAATTCGGCGCTATCTCAGATGAGAAGTTCTATGAAAAGGCGAAGGAATTCGTGCTGTTCACCAATACGGGGAAAGAGCATTTTACATTGGAGGAATATAATGCTAAGGTGAAAGATTTTCAAACGGACAAGGACGGGAACCTTGTTTATCTCTACACGATTGATGCAGAACACCAGCATAGCTATGTGCAGGCGGCACAGAAAAAAGGGTACGATGTGCTGGTAATGAATTCACCGATAGATACCCATTTCATTCATCACCTCGAGATGAAACTGGAGAAGACCTCGCTGAAAAGAGTGGATGCAGATGTGCCGGATAAACTGATCGTAAAAGAAGATGCGGCGAAACATGCATTAACGGAAGAAGAAACAGGTAAGCTGAAAACCATATTTGAGAAAGCGATCAATAACCCGCTGATGAAAGTAGAGGTGGAAAGCCAGCAGGAGGACGGGTTGCCTGTTACGATCACGATGGAAGAGTGGATGAGAAGAATGAAGGACATGTCAAAGATGGGAGGAGGGGGCATGAATTTTTATGGCGCCATGCCTGATACCTATAAAGTGGCGGTCAATGCCAATCACAAAGTGATCAGTAAGATACTGCAGGCTGAAGAAATAAGACAGAAAGCGATGGCTAAACAGGCATTTGACCTGGCGTTGCTGGCGCAGGGCATGTTGAAAGGGGCCGACCTCACCGCTTTTGTTGAGCGGAGTGTGGAAGTGATCTAGTTCGCTTGCTTGTTGAGTGCTTTCGGACCGGGATTGATCACCAGGAATTCAGGGCGCACCTGGTATTGCTGTATCAGTTCATCGTATTTTATCTTCAGGCACCTTTTGATACTGCCTACATACCCGGGTTTAGATATCCTTGCATCGTCAAGTGGCACGGATTCGATCAGGTCATTACCTATGTACATCATCAGTTGCATAGCGTACCGTATTCTATGATACAAAGCAAGCTGATTTTCAAATTTCAGGCAATACCAATAAGTACTCTTTTTTTGAGGGTAAGTTTACGGTTATGCGCTGAGTGAAAACCGGCTGTCTGTAAACGAATTTATGGTAACCGTGCAATGGCTTCTTTGTAACCGGGTGTAACGGATGAAGGAAAAGAAATTAACTTACAGGGAAATACATATACATGCCATGAGGGGTGCAAAAAGGATCCTGTTTTTACTCATCACTGCATATCTCTTTGCCGGGTGTAGCCGGGGTCATGATCATACTACCATCAAAGATCTGGATGAAGCCATGATAGATATGAAGATATACCAGGAAAACCTTGGGGATATGATCAAGTCAGGCAGGCTGAATGATGCTGTCTGGCTATTGGAAGGGGCCGACAGTGTTTTGCAGGTGATGTCAAATACGTTCCGTGAGCACAGGAAACTGAGTGAACCATTTTCTTATTTCTATCATGAAAAGCTGAAAGAGCCATTGAACGGTATCCGGAAGGCGATCCGGAATAGCGATACCGGCGCTGCTCTGCAGCACTACCGCTTATTGGTAAGGAGATGCAACAATTGTCATACAGATCATGATATTGACAAGCAGGTAAGATTTTAACCCCTTTTTTACAGCCGGGCAAGTACAACTAATGATTACCTTTCAGGACCAATTTCTTCAAAACAAATGATACGAACATTACTATTGCTGCTGGTGCTATCTGTTGGCGGTGCAACTGTATCTGCACAGCAGTCGGCTCAAAAGTTTGTGCGGGAAACCCATTACCTGCTTTACCTGCCTGAGGGGTACAGTATGGATACAGCAAAAAAATGGCCGTTGCTCATTTTCCTGCATGGCAGCGGCGAAAGCGGCGATGACCTGGAAAAAGTAAAAGCCCATGGTCCGCCGAAATTGGCCGAACAAGGAAAAAAATTCTCTTTTATCATAGTATCACCACAGGCAAAACCGCGGGAGGGATGGGAGGCAGAGAACCTGTATCGGTTGCTTCAGCATATCAAACAAACACAGCGGGTGGATGATAAAAAGATATACCTGACCGGTTTGAGCATGGGGGGATATGGCGCCTGGGAACTGGCGATGAAGCACCCGGAAGAGTTTGCGGCTATAGCGCCTGTATGCGGTGGCGGTGATACGACCGATGCCTGGAAGCTGCGGTATATGGCAGTCTGGAATTTTCATGGGGCCAAAGATGATGTGGTGCTGCCGGTACAAAGTGAAAGAATGGTGAATGCAGCGAGACGGCATAATCCCTCTGTGCGATATACATTATATCCCGATGCCAATCACAATAGCTGGGATGCCACATACAATAACGATAGCTTATACCTTTGGATGCTATCCAAAACAAAATTCCGCTATAAAGAAGTGCCGATCAGTCCCGATCTTTTTAAACAATATACCGGCAGGTATCTCGGCCCGGATAACGATACGGTATCCATTGTGGAAGAAGACCACAGTTTAGCAGCCAAAGCAGATAATAACACGATCTCTTTGAAAGCAGCCGGCAATGACCTCTTCTTTATAGAACCTGATTATCCGCTGGATATACGTTTTATCCGGGAAAAGGGTGTGGTCCGTTCGTTGCTGCTGATGGGCAATAATAAGAAATGGTACCGGAAAGTGCAGTGATCAGCGGATCAGGGTGATCGTTCCTTTTTTATTCTTTCTTTCGCCGGCAGCGTCCGTGTAGGTAAGCGTATAGATATATACTCCTGTTGGCAATGGTGCTCCTTTTAATGTACCATCCCAGTATAGCGTATTGCCTTTGCCTGCAAATACTGCATTGCCCCATCGGCCGAATACCTGTAAGTGGATATCTGTAAAATGAGAAGACAGCGATACTTTGAAACGATCATTGATACCATCATTGTTTGGCGAGAAGGCATTGGGGATATAAATGTCGTCGCACCCGCTGACCGGTATATTTTCTGCGATGGTGATACTGGTGTCTTTGGTGCAGCCGGTCGCATCAGTCATGCGAAGACGGTACAGCCCCCCGCGAAGATCCGTGAACTGACCGTTTGACCTGCTGGTTCCTGTATTTAGCAAAGTATAGGAAACAGGAGCGTTTGGTGAGTAGGCAGATAGTGTAATGCTTCCGTTATCACCGGCACAGTTGCTGGTATGTGTTTTAACCACACCCGTGATCGTTATTTTGGTGTCTATCCCGTTTTCAGTAATGCTGGCAGCATCTAAGAACCTTTCCGGCATTGACCAGGTTTCTGCCATTACCGTTCTGGTGACCAGGTCAATTTCCATGATCTTCGTTGTGTCACCATCCGGCAGCAGGCCAAAGTAGCGGCTGTTGCCACAGGGAACCGGTAATGCCATCATACCAAAAAAAGCAGGAGAGGGCATATACAATTTGCTTTGAGCAAGATTGTCCGGTTGTATCTCAAATATTCCGGTTGTCCAGTCATGCGCATCCCATCCGGCCATCAGCAGTTTATCATTAAAAAAAAGCATGTCGCCTGAACTGAAGAAAGGCATTCTTCCGAGACGTTCCATTTCGCGGGTACGGGTATTGTAACGGAACAGCACTTCTGTGCCTGTATAGATGATGCCGTTTTTATCTATGGTCATGGAGTTGAAGGCAAAATCACTTTCAATCAATACTTCGCAACTGCCGGGCACACCGGCTTTAAATCTTTTTAATTCGCCCATCCAGGTACTGTAATACACCGTGTCTTTATATACGGCAAGACTGAGAACATTGCTGTCAATACCGCAGCCATTATCTATTTTGATACGATGGTTATCCGTCATACCCCCGGATAATTTGTAAATACCATACTGGGTATTCAGATATACCTCCTGGCTCTGCGTCCACAGATGGCACATACATAACCAGCCAGCCAGTAATACTATTTTCCTCCGGAGACGCATATTTTTATTGATTACCTTTTAGGGGTAATTTTTTTGATCAAATCTGTAAAGTGACGGGTTGTTCAGGAGGATTCAGATAGGGAAGGGACGGCCTTCTTCAGCGGTTTTGTTCGTCAGGATAGGAGATCATGCCGGATCATGTCCGTATTCAACCGGTAATAACAGGTATTATTTTTTTGCCTGGGAAAAGAGGTGAAGGTGATAGAATGTGCCGGCTCGGGCAGCAGTATTGAAGAATACTTTGTATCAAGGTCTTTACCATTTTCACGGGGCAGAATTTATCCGGACACAAAATAGGATGCGGAATCGGCCCATGCAATTTTTACGATAAGTTTTTTATTAAAATCACTAGCGGGTTAATAGTAGTAATACGATTTTTTCATTTTTGGGTACCTTCAAGGGCAGGCCCGGCATACCTCATGGTGATTTTGCGGATAGATCAGCTAAGCCCGGTTATTTTCCCTTCTACATCTATGTCAATGGATTCTGCTGACGGGATGGAGGGCAGGCCTGGCATACGCATCATTTCTCCCAGTATCGGAATAACGAATCCTGCACCTGACGCAAATTCAAATTCACGTACTGTCACTATAAAATCCTGAGGACGGCCTGTTTTTTTTTCATCATCGGAGAGACTTTTGGGTGTTTTGGCCATACATACAGGCATATGCTCAAAACCCAGCTCTTTGATGTGTTTTAATTGCGTTTTTGCTTTGACTGAATACTCGACAGAAGCAGCGCCGTACAACTGGGTAGCGATGATATGGATCTTTTCTTCTATCGAAATATTATGATTGTATAATGGCCTGAACTGGCTGTTGTTTCTTTCGACTATTCCTTTAACGGCCTGGGCAAGCGCCGTCATCCCTTTACCACCTTCGCTGAAACCTGTGCAAAGGATCGCTTCTGTTTCATATTGCCGGCAATAATTTTTTACCATCTCTGTCTCTTCAGTGGTGTCACCGGGAAAATGATTGATGGCGACAACAGGTTTCATTCCGAAGAGCTGCATGTTTTCAAGATGCTTGCCAAGGTTTTCCAGTCCTTTTGATACTCTTTCACATGATGGAATTCCGAGCTCTTCTTTTTTGGCGCCGCCGTGATGCCGTAAGGCCCGGATAGTGGCTACCAATATTACGGCTTCAGGTTTCAGACCAGCGGTGACGCATTTGATATTAAAGAATTTCTCTGCTCCCAGGTCAGCAGCAAAACCGGCTTCTGTGACTACATAATCACTCAGCGATAGTCCCATTTTAGTAGCCAGAATAGAATTAGTGCCTTGTGCAATACTGGCAAAAGGCCCCCCATGCAGCAAAGCAGGGTTTCCTTCCAGCGTTTGCACAAGGTTAGGCTTGATCGCATCCTTCAATAATATAGCCATGGCCCCTACGGCATTCAGGTCTCTTGCAAAAACAGGTTCACCATTAACCGTCGTGCCGATATAAATATTCCCCAGGCGAAACTTGAGGTCATCCATACCGCTGCACATACACAATATCGCCATGATCTCGGATGCCGGTGTGATATTAAAGCCATCTTCACGGGTAATACCATTGGCGGTGCCTCCAAGACCGATAATAATATGCCGGAGGGCCCGGTCATTCATATCCATTACCCGCTTCCATACAATGGTCCTTGGGTCTATTTGTAAACTCCTTTTTTTGTTCTGCAGGTTGTGATCAATCAATGCTGCCAGCAGGTTATTGGCTTTTTCAATAGCTGCAAAATCACCTGTGAAGTGAAGATTGATATCTTCCATAGGAATGACCTGGGCATAACCGCCACCGGTAGCGCCTCCTTTCATCCCGAATACAGGGCCTAGTGATGGTTCTCTTAATACTGCTATTGCCTTTTTGCCGATACGGTTAAGCCCATCCGTTAATCCGACCGTCATCGTTGTTTTGCCTTCCCCGGCAGGAGTAGGTGTAATGGCTGTTACCAATACAAGATGATGCTGCCTGATCTTTTTTTCATCAATCAGCTTTAAAGGCAGCTTGGCTTTGTATTTTCCGTAGTATTCCAGATCATTATTGCTGATGCCGGCAGCAGCAGCTATTTCTTTGATATGACGAATCGGGGCAGATTGCGATATCGCAATATCGGGGGGAAGCATTGTATCCATAGCAAACAATCTTACTGCAACCTACTCTGTACTGCAGGGCCGGGGTATGAGGAGTGTCAGCCGGCTGGCTGATAATGGCTGTAACAGCGCCTGTTTTTGATACATGCAGCTAAGGATAAGAATAGTAACTTTATTTCCTGTGAGAAAAAACAATTACTTTTTATTATTAAGCATACCTGTTATGGCGGCTGCACAACCTGCCGGGAAGACCACACTGCAGTTAGATTCTGTTTTTCATAGCTATTTCAGTGCGAATGAGCCGGGCGGTACAGTACTGATTATGAGAGAAGGAAAATTGATTTACCAGAATGCTGTTGGACTGGCTGACATGGTAACAAAGGAACCTATAACAACGAAGACACTTTTTAACACCGGTTCTGTCAGTAAAACATTTGTTGCTTATGGTATTTTAAAGCTGGCTTCGCAAGGCAAACTTTCATTGGAGGATGATCTGTACAAGTATTTTCCGGATTTTGCAAGCAAAGAGATAGCGCAGAAAGTGAAATTATACCACCTGCTTACCCACACGTCGGGTATTCCCGATAGCCGGAAAGTAAAAGAAGAACATACGTTTTACCTGGCAGCAAAGGATGAGGAGAATTTTGCACCATTAAAACGAACCGATAAGCTGGAGTTTGAACCAGGCACCAGCTATAAATATTCAAACCCTGCATTTAACGGGCTGGCGCTGATCATAGAAAAAGTAACGGATAAAAAGTGGCAGGATTATATCCATGAAATAATTTTCAAGCCATCCGGTATGAAAACATCCACGATCACAGATGGCCCTCATCCTGAAAGCGGCGTAGCCCATGCTTATGTGATGAACAAGGAAGGAGGCTATGATGAACTGGACTATGGTGAAGAGCCCACTTTTGCAGCAGCCGGTAACGGAGGCGTATGGAGCAGTGTAGAAGAGCTTTGGAAATATGAGCAGGCCATTCAACAGCAGGTTTTCTTAGATAAGGAATGGATTAACCTGTCACGGTCTGTTTATCCTTATGCAGGTTGGAAGGACACTATTCCATCCCGGCTTGGTCTTAGCTGGTTTCTGACAAGAGAAATGAATATGGATATGACCGGTCATACCGGATCGCAGGGCGGGTTTATCAGCGATTACTGCTGGTTTCCGGAAAGGAAGATATTTTATGTGCTGCTTTGCAATATACCGAAGCCGATAAAGGAGATCAGGGCAAGAATGATGCAGCAGGTAATGGAGATGGAATGAAAGAGGCCTTAGTATAACATTTTGATGCCTTTTACGTTTACAGGAAAACCTGCACCATTGATCAGAAAAGAACAAACATTGAAATGGTTATTGTGGCTGGCGCTGTTGTTTTGCATGATGGTGTTGGCAAAGTTCATTCTCTTTAAAAAATCTCCTGCTTATTACCGGAACTACTTTGCAAGAGAGTATAAAAGCTATACGATCAGTAAAGGCTGGAGAGATGCCAACCTGAAACCTTTTTCTACCATTCGGCTGTTTTCATCCAAAAGGGTTTCTTCTGAATACAGCTATAAGAACATAGGCGGGAATATTATCGGGTTTATTCCCCTGGGTATTTTACTTCCGTTATTACTGCCTTTCTGGCGAAGTTTTCTCCGCACATCCGGTACCTTGTTTTTTATCAGCCTGTCATTTGAAATGATACAACTCATCGCCGGTATAGGTGTATTTGATGTGGACGATATTATCCTGAATACAGCCGGAGGAATAGCCGGCTATATGCTGTACGCCACAGTACGGCGGACTATAAGATGGCAGGAGGAAGCCCGGGCTGAAGCGGGTTACTGACAGGCATTACTACTTATTATCTTTCCTCGTAAACAGGAAGATCAGGATAGTAAGGATGACCAAACCCACAGACCCATATACCAGGTAGCTCCACGGCATTTTCCGTATTTATGATGAAAGTAGATCATTTGCTTTTACCTTGAAAAAATTTGACGGTGGCGGTTATTTTCTTCTTTTACAGGAATAATTTGGTTTTTCCGCAATAATAAGTAGGTTTACTGCCCTTTCCTGTGGTGTCCGCACCAGATGAATCCTGGGTTAACCCGCACCTGCTTTTAATCATCAATACCAAAATCAATCGTATGCAAAAGATCCTGATCGCCGCCATGGCTGTAGTCTTATTTTCCTGTCATGCAGAAGATAAAAAACCGGCTGATACAACGCCTGGTTCAAAAACAGAAACAGCTGGCAACCTTCCTTACACGGCTACGTATTCATCGAAATTTGAAATGGGAGATCCTAAACATGTTGAGACCATCATGAAGCTATGGAAGTCGTGGGATGACGGTGATATTAGTAAAGACAGCAGCCTGTTTGCCGATACGATCTATATCTATAGCCGGGATGGAAGCAAGGCGGAAGGGCCAAAGGACAGCGTTAATGCCGGAGCACAGGCTTACCGTAATATGTTTTCTTCTGTCAAAAGCACCATTCATGCTATTTTCCCGGTCAAAAGCACCGACAAGAATGAAAGCTGGGTCTGTGTATGGGGAACGGAGGTCAGCACCGACAAACAGGGTAAAACAGACTCTGTAGGCCTGCAGGAAGCATGGCGTTTCAACAAGAACGGTAAAGTAGACCTGATGTACCAGCACGCAAAGCCGCTGGTTCCTCCCCCGGCATCTAAATAATACTTGTTATTCTTTATAACCAAAATTGCTTGTTATGAAAAAGCTATTGTTATGTACTATGGTCATGGCTATGTTCTCTTTTTCTGTTCCGGCTGACACTATCAGTAAAAAAGAAAAGAAAGAGGCAGCCAGGTTTTTGAAGCAAACAAAAAAGGAAGTAGAAGCGGCGGTCAAAGGACTGAGCGAAGCGCAGTTGAAATTCAAACCATCACCCGATGTATGGAGTGTAGAGGAATGCCTGAAGCATATTGCTATAACAGAGCAGGCGTTATGGGGTATGACCGATGCCGCACTAAAACAACCTGCCACCCCGGAAAAAAGAAGCGAAGTAAAATGGACGGATGACGACGTGATGAAAAAAATAGCGGACCGCAGCAATAAAGTGAAGACCTTCGACCCGATGAAACCTGAGAACACTCCTTTTAAATCGGCAGCAGAAGCGCTGGAGTCGTTCAAACAAAACAGGGATAAGTTGATCGGGTATATTAAGGGCACCGATGCTGACCTGCGAAATCATGTTATTACCATGCCATTTACGTCATTTGATGGCTACCAGATGATCTTATTCATATCTGCCCATAGCAACCGCCATATGCAGCAGATCATGGAAGTAAAAGCTAATCCGGGTTTTCCGAAAAACTGATCCTACTGTCTTAACCTTTGTGAACGGAGAATTAAATTGAGGGTTAGTCAGCCGCAGCAGTTTAGACTATGCTGCGGCTTTTTATTTTTCGCACCATTACCTTATTTCTTCATTTCTTCATCGGCTGTTTTTCCCAATAGGTCAGCGACCGCCACAGCCATTCGAAAGGCCCGAAGCGGAAATAGCGTAACCAGATCGAAGAATAGATCAGCTGGAGTACCCATACGGAAAATACTACATAGTAAAGCTGGTGAAACCGCAACCGGTTATAGTTATCGAAACCATAACCATAAAAGAACCAGGTGCAGATAATGCTTTGCACGAGATAATTGGTAAAGGCCATTTGTCCTACATTGGCCAATGCTTTCATTAGCCAGGGAACAATCCGGCTGCGGAACAATAGCATCAGTACACTGGCATGCCCGATACAAAGAAATATCCTGCGGAAATCATAAAGGCTCCAGTGCGGAACCCGCCAGCTATCTACATACCCGGAAATATTGGTAACCCACCCTTCAAAACCGCTGAAGTATCTCCATCCCAGCGGGATACCGATACCATAGCCGATCAATAAGATCATAGCATAAGTGGAAGTGGACAGCTTATTGGAAAAGAATCCCAGGCCAAATAACCCCATACCGATGAACATCATACAAAGCAGGTCCCATATGCCATGATACATATAGTTGACTTCTCCATTGACATTCTGGGGAATAAAATGATTGAAGATGGTGCCATAGCCTGAGTGCATTTTGCGCAGGTTGCGGTTCACATAGGTGGTATCCGGTTTCTGGTTCTTCTCTATTTCAGGCCAGGCCGCTTTGGCTTCTTCCTGTTTTTCGGTCAGTGTCTTGCCAGCTTTCTCTGCAGCGATGGCTTCAAGATAATTGCTGCGGGTGTCCCGCATGTCGTTATACTGATTCTGTCCTTTGAACATACCGAGAGCCACACAAGCAAATCCCAATGTGATCAGCCATACGGGTTTTACTTTCCTGAAAGCGAACAGTATCATACCGCATAATCCGTAAAAGAAAAGTATATCACCGGGCCACAACAGGATGAAGGCATTGAACAATCCGAAAAGGACCAGCCATAAAAGGCGGCGGTAATAATATTCCGCTACCGGCGCTTCCCCCGGCTGAGATCTTTTATTCATCATAAAAAGGACCATACCTGCACCAAACAGCATGGAGAACAAACCCCGCATGGTGCCATCAAAAAAAGTGAAAATGATGGCAAGGGTATAATAGTCCTTTCCGGCTTCTGGACCTGTTATGATGTTATACAATTCGCTCCAATCAATACCGAATCCGGGTATATTCATCAGCAGGATACCCAGAAGGGCAAATCCCCTGACGACATCTACTGTCCGGATCCTTTCGGCCGATGATACCGGTTTTACAGCATGTGCGCCGGCTGTGTCAGCCGCACCAGGTTGTAAAGAAGCACTAAGATCACTCATATAGTAAGTTAAAGAAGTGAACGCATGGGTTTATGATATCACAGGGCCGGTTGCTCCGGTTACAGTTTCTTTTTTTGTGAATGGTTGTTTTTTCCAATGAACCAATGATCTCCAAAGCCATTCTACCGGGCCCATGACGAAATACTTTGACCAGATGAGGGAGAAGGCTATTTGTATCAGCCAAACTTCCACAACGATACCATACAACTGTAGCTGGGAGAGTCTTCCAAAAAAGCCCATTCCATACCCATAGAAGAACACCGTACATAAAATGGTCTGCATGAAATAATTGGTAAAAGCCATACGCCCGGTGATGGCTAAGGTTTGCCAGAGCCATTTCAGAATACCGGTATTCAATAGTAATATGATCAGACCGGCATAGCCTGTTGCAAGCAGGAAACGTTCTACGGGAAAGAACTGGTCAAACGGAATGATATGCTTATCCATGTATTTGGCATAGTCTGTCAGTTTGATATCTTCATAATAATTCCTGAACCAGGCAAGTGCCAGTCCGGCCAGGATACAAGGTATCACTATCCATAACAGCCTCTTTACGGGGAAACCGGCTGCAAAGAAACCAAAACCGAGTAATGCCATACCAAGAAACATCATAGAGCCGATGTCCCAGATGCCTGTCCTGTACAGCCAGTATGATTCATAGTTCTGGCTTTTGCCGAGCAGGTGATTCCAGACCTTTGCATAATTAGTGGAACGCATGGCCTTTTTGTTTCCGTCATCTCCTGTTGAATCATATTTCAGGCTTTTCACCAAACCTTCCCAGGCCTGTTTGTCTTTTGCCTGCTCCTTGGTCAGCGTATCATTTTTGTGTCTTTGTAAAAGGGTATCATCCATCAGCCGGTTGGAAAGCGGGTCGTTTTTCCGGATCTTCAACAGGGAGTCAATTATTTTTTTGGTGGGGGTATCAGTAGCTGCAAATTTTTTTTCAACGGCTGTCACTGAGGTGAACTTCCGGTATTTTTTGCTGTCGTCTGCAAAATTCCAGTACGTTTTGCCGCAATAGATCAGCGTCGTGATGATCGCAGCGATGAACAAGCTTTTCGGCTTCATTCTCCAGAATGGAAAAAGCAGGATCCCAAGAACAGCATAGTGGAAAAGGATATCGCCGGGCCACAGCAATACAATCGCATTGAATATGCCAAAGATCATCAGCCAGAGCATTCGCCGGATATACAGGTCAGGAACGGAAGCATTCAGCGGATGGTCTTTCTTCGATATGTACAGAATGATACAGGCTCCAAAAACAATGGAGAACAATGCCCGCATTTTTCCTTCAAAGACGATCGTGACAAATGACAGCAGGTTGTAATTACCCCCATGTGTACCTGTCCGGTAAAAGGTCTGCTGGTTAGTGGAAAAGCCGCCAAACTCCCAGATGCTGATAATAAGGATGCCAAGCAGGGCGATACCCCGTAGTACATCCAGTGAGAATATCCGTGATGAAGATTGCTCATCACCGGCAGATATACCTGTAACTGGCATATATCCGGACGGGCCCGGAGAAGTTGAACTCATAAAGGAAAATTTATTGGTGATGGCTACGGAGGGATGACTAAATATACAACTATCCGGGAGAAGACAAAACAAGTTTCAAAGTATATGATATTTGTCGGGTGAGTGATCTTCCGGGCCGGTGAAGAGGTAAGCGATATAGTTGTATCTTGAAAACGCTGCCATTCTATGGCTGACAGCAAGGAGTAAGCAGGCAGCGGCAGGTAAAAAACAAGTAACCTAATCTGTAGAGGTATGAATTATAAAAAGGGATGTATCTTTTTGGTCGTCTTCATTTTTTCTATGGAGGTGTATGGTCAGTACACGGGCTTCAAGGATTCAGTTGAAGTAGTGACGAACCCATTTGGGGGTATAAAATATTACCAGCATGACAGGCGGTTATCCATGGCGCAGATTACCGTAGCCATGCGGCCGAATGCGGAAGCTTTCCGATATCTGAACCGGTCAAAAACAAATAACACAGTGGCCTTCATTACTGGTTTTATCGGAGGAGCCCTGATCGGTTACGAGATCGGTAATGCGATTGGAGGCCAGTCAGTCAACTGGGCGGTAATAAGCGCAGGGGCAGGCATCATCGGTCTTTCTATTCCTTTTGATATTGGGGCCAGGAAAAATGCAAAGAAGGCCGTGCACCTATACAACGCTATCTATCGGGGCAAGCCACCTATTCAATAACTATACTTACAGCATCTTATAGATCACCGCCTGGTAAGGGCGCAGTTTTACCGAAGGCCCGGCCACTTCGGGTGCATCTGCATAATTACTTAGCACCAGAGATTTGTTAATGGTTTTATACTCGTGAAAATTGTAATCTATAGCGTCCTTTGAAAAATTCAGCAACAGCATCCATTTCTCCCCGTTCAGTTCCCTTGTATAAGCATATACTTTCGGGTTACTTTTATCCAGCAACGTGTATTTGCCATATACCAGCACAGGGTTTTCTTTTCTGAGTTTTACCAGTTTTCGGAAATAGTTCAATACGCTTTCAGGGTCCTTTTCCTGCGCTGCCGCATTCAATGAAGTATAGTTGGGGTTGACCCTGATCCACGGTGTACCGGACGTAAAGCCGGCATGGGCAGTAGTATCCCATTGAAAAGGTGTACGCCCATTGTCACGGCAACTGTTTTTGATCTTTTCCATGAACTCCTGCATGTTCCCACCTGTCTTTTTTTGGTACTGGTATTCATTCAGGGTAGGCACATCCCGGTAATCCTCTATTTTGTCAAAACCAATATTTGTCATCGCCAGCTCATCGCCATAATAACAATATGGTGTGCCACGCATGGTCAGTACAAAAGTGTTGAGCATTTTGGAAGAGACATCCCGGTAGGCGGGACCATCATTGCCAAAGCGGCTCACCATCCTGGCCTGGTCATGATTGGCCAGGAAAACAGACAACCATCCTTTTTCGGCAAAAGCGCTGTCCCACCGGCTATATACTTCTTTGAAACGGAGAAAATCATATCCTTTCGGATTGCCGATGTCCACTCCTTCAAAGGCATAAGCCATATCCAGTTCTTTCCTGCCGGCATCCACCAGGTTATGTGCATCTTCAAATGTATTACCGGCACCTTCGGCCACACTCATCATGTTGTATTTACTGAAAACCTCCCGGTTCATTTCCTGCAGATAGCCGTGCAGGTTCTTGCCCATTGCATAGTAGAGTATAAAGTTCTTTTCAAAGCCTTTGGGAAAAGCAGGGTAGGTGGTATCCTTGGACACAAACTGGAAAGCATCTAACCTGAAACCGTCAATCCCTTTATCAGCCCAGAACTTCATGATGTCATATACCTCTTTCCGTACTTGTGGATTTTCCCAGTTCAGATCGGGCTGCTTGCGGGAAAAATAATGAAGATAATACGCATTGGTCAGCGAATCATACATCCATGCATCATGGTTGATGTCGAAAAGGCTGTAGCGATAAGGCGGTTTTCCTTTTTCGGCGTTCCACCAGTGGTAATAATTCCTGTAAGGGTTATTTCTTGCACTGCGGCTTTGTTTGAACCATTCATGCTCATCGCTGCTGTGGTTCACCACCAGGTCCATCACTATTTTGATGTTGCGTTCATGCAGGCCTTTCAGTAACGCATCAAAATCTTCCATAGTGCCAAAATCCTTCATGATGTCCCGGTAGTCGCTCACGTCATAACCATTGTCGTCATTGGGAGAACTGTAGATCGGGTTCAGCCAGACGGCATCAATGCCGAGGCTTTGCAGATAGTCTAATTTTGAAATGATCCCCCTCAGGTCACCAATGCCATCGCCGTCGCTGTCTTTAAAGCTTCTCGGGTATAGCTGGTAAACAATGGCTTCTTTCCACCATTTACGATCAGGAATGCCGGCGAATTTTGTATCATCTTTTTTCCCTGTATCAGAGGATGGATTATTGTTGCAGGCAATCACAACAATGACAAGCGTAAGCCAGACAGGCATTTTCTTCATATAAAATGATTTCAGTAGATAAAACAATGGCAGCCGAAGGTATCTATTTTGCCTGTTGGCTGACAGGCAAAGAAATTCACCGCAAACGTTGCTTATAGTACAATCTTTCGTTTTACCGGGATGGGATTATTTAATAAGTAAACTGACAGAAAGGCTCATCTGTTCGGAGAATGAATTTTCTTTTCTTATTTTCATTGAACAAAACATCAAATGAACAGGATCAAACCTGATGTAGATGTGGTGATGGATATACTGAAAGCTGTGATAAAGGAGCAGCCTGACTCATCTTTTGTACAAAGCCTGCTGAAGCAGTACCAGGAAAGAGGAGGGCTCAGTAAGAAACAGCTGCAGGGTTTGCTGGCGAAAGCAGCAAAGATCAAAAGCATACCAACTCATAAACTGGCTACGCTTGAAGCGATCATCCTGAAAAAGCCGAACCGGTATAAGTCTGTATTGCCGGACGCCACACCGCTGTATGAGAAAGATGAGACTATCGGGAAAATGATCAAAACAATACTGGCAAAATACCCGGAGCATAAAAGAGTATTATACTTTCAATCGAAATATGAAAATAATGAAGTGCTTAGTGCTGCTGAGCTAACCGAATTGCAAAAGTTCAACAGAGTTTTACCATGATGCCACCAACGGTTATTTATATTATGGGTGTAGCTGGGTCCGGTAAAACAACCATTGGCCAGCAATTATCCGCGGCTACGGGTATCCCTTTCTTTGACGGCGATAATTTTCACACGGTATCTAATAAAGAGAAAATGAAGGCGGGCCAGCCGTTGAATGATGAAGACCGGAAGGACTGGTTGCTTCGCCTTCATCAGCTGGCAAAGGACGAAGTGCAAAAGAATGGTGCTATCATTGCCTGTTCTGCTTTGAAGCAGCATTACCGTGAATTGTTGTCAGCCGGGCTGGATCGCAGGGTTCACTGGGTCCTGCTACAGGGAGATTATGCCCTGATCAGTGAACGGATGAGGAAAAGAAAAGATCATTTTATGCCTGTAGATCTTTTGCAGTCTCAATTCGACGTACTCGAGGTACCTGAAAACGCTCTTGTTATTGATATTGGTCTTTCCCCGGATGCAATAGTAAAGTTGATCAGTGAAAAACTATTGCTGAAGTAGTTAGCTGGAAGTAACCGGCCACCCGGGTGGATGGCCGGAAAAGATTGAATCATGTCCTCATTTTGCCTTTGCCAGGTCAGCGGAAATGATATTCGCCAGTAACCTGCCTTTGGGTATCTCCTCACTGTAGTAGTATAAGTTTAACCGGCCTGGATTTGTTTTCTGCACCGCCAGGATGTCTTTAACCTTGCAGGACATGGAGGCATCGGAAATGGAGAGACTGGCTGCAGAGGTATTGGCAAATTTCCATTCTTTCAATGTTTTGTTCTGGGCATCTTTGATAGCGATGCTCCTGTTCTTGCCTATATGGCCACAGTGATAGTATTTTACCACCAGCTGATCGTTGGTGAACCGTTCGTCGAGCTGAATGCTTTTTACATGGTTCATATTATTGCCAAATTGCTGCAATACCAGTTTGTTGTTCAGGAAGATCTCAAATCCTTCACCGCCTTTGTGTGAAGAAAAAGAGAATAAAAGGGTAGCACCTGCCATCACCACCAGCAAGGCCAGTGACTTTGTAATAGCTGTGATCTTTTTCATACTGTATTTTTTTTAGTTAATGATCCGGGAATAATTACAGTACAAAAGAAATAACGGGAACGACCGGCAAAAAATAGCTTTGACAAGAGGAAAGGGAACCTTGATGAAAAACAATATCCGCTGACCAGGCATAATTTGACAACGGTAAGGGAACAGGCAGTTTTGCCTATGTCAGGGTCGTTTCGCCGAAATGTTTGAATCGTTCAAAGCATGACCTTTCCAGTGTTTCACGGTCATCGGGGTGAGCTATATCAATCAGCGCTTTGGCTCTTTGACGCAGGTTTTTGCCAAACAGATAGGCTATACCATATTCGGTGACTACGTAATGCATGTGTGCCCTTGTGGTCACTACACCGGCGCCCGGCTTGAGGATTGGCACGATCCGGGATATACCTTTGGCCGTACGGGAGGGTAATGCAATAATGGGTTTACCTCCTTCGCTCAGGGCGGCCCCGCGCATAAAATCCATCTGGCCGCCTACGCCTGAATACTGATAAGTGCCAATAGAGTCAGCACATACCTGTCCTGTTAAATCAATCTCGATAGCGCTGTTGATAGAAACCATTTTATTGTTGCGGCGTATAATGTGCGGGTCATTCACATAATCAATATCCAGGAAATTGAATGCGGGGTTATCATCCACATAGTCATACAGGCGGCGGGAACCAAGCCCGAAAGCCGTCACTGATTTATGCGGGTGTATCTTTTTATACCGGTTATTGATCACGTCTTTTTCTACCAGATCAATGATCCCGTCGGACAGCATCTCGGTATGTACGCCAAGATCTTTGTGATTGACCAGTAAACGAAGCACAGCATCAGGAATGGAGCCGATACCCATTTGTAGTGTGCTCCGGTCTTCGATCAGGCTGGCTACATGTTCTCCGATCTTTAATTCTGTTTCGCCTACCTTCTCGCTAAAGTTAGCTTCGTACAAAGGTTCATCACACCATACCATACTGGTGAAACGGCTGCTATGGATCAGGCCATCGCCATGCGTACGGGGCACATTCGGGTTTACCTGGGCAATAATGTATTTAGCCGTATTCACCGCAGAACGGGCAATATCTACCGATACGCCCAGGGAGCAATAACCATGATCATCGGGAGGTGATACCTGCACCATTGCGATATCTATCGGTAATATCCGCTGCTTGAACAGTTCAGGTATTTCGCTCAGGAATACAGGTACATAATCGGCTATTCCTTCATTAACGGCTTTGCGGAGACTGGCAGACACGAATAAGGCATTGAAATTGAATATGCCTTCATACTCCGGTTTGTCCAACTGCACATCGCCATACATGGTAATGGAAACGATCTCGACGTTCCTGAGACGAACAGCGTGTTTTGCCAACGCTTTTAAAAGGCAGGTAGGCGTTTGAGCGCTGCCCTGTACAAATAATCTGTTCCCTGACTCTACAATAGACAGGGCATCTTCAGCGGGGGTATAAACGACTGGGACTTTCATACAGCAAAGCTACATACTACAGTGAATTATAAGGTGAGCGTACTTACAGAAAAATATGACAAGCATCCCCTGGAACATGACGAATATCAGTGGAAGTTTCAGGACGAAGCTGATGTTGAGGCCAGCCCTTTTGGAGGTAGTGATATCCATGTCCAGATGGCGCCCAGCAGGTCAATTACGCCAAAACCAATGATCATCGGCGAAACATAGTCCAATAACGCCAGTGCTGTAAAAGAAATGAATACAAAAAAACGGGTCGGTATGGTATATTTGAAAAAGGCCATTACGTTGGCCAGGGCCGTCATGTGGTAGTAAAAAGCAATACAAATGACCAGCACACCTACCACCCTGATCCATACTTCGTTGGTCTCAGGCATCTGCAGCATATTCATTAATACATTGGGAACAGTGATCAGGGTAAGCCCTACCAAATACAGGTAAAGGCCAAAGTAAAAAACAGTTCTGGCGGCTGGGTTCATAGCAAAAGTTTTAGTGTTACAAGACAAAAGACAAAATAAAAGTCAGTGTTTTTGGGTAAAGGACAAAATGAAACGGCATAAAAAAGCCCGCTGTTTTGTTGTACAGCGGGCTTTTCACCTATACGGATTGATTATTGTTTTTCGACTAACCGGCTGATGCTTTCATTGTCTCCGGTAATCCTGATGATATATACTCCTCTGGCCAGTTTGTCGAGGCCATTGTAGCTGACGGTATGGATGCCACCCGCCAATGTTTTTTCATTCCTGTAAAGGATACGGCCTGTCATATCTGTCAGTTGCATATTGACCTTTCCGGCATCTTTGAGGTGTATGGTAGCAGTAACTGAACCGGAAAATGGAACAGGCTGCAGGCTGACGAGCATTTCACTTTTCTCATTCCTGGTGGTGATCGTAATGGTCTTGCTGTATTCAGCCCTTCCGGATATATCTACGATCTTCAAACGATAATAAAAACGGCTATAGCTGGCAAAGCCACCTGCCAGGGGATCAGTGTAGCTGTAATCCGAAACAGACGAACTGTTACCTGATAAGCTGTTTTTAAAACCTATGGTTTCAAAATTGGCTCCGTTCACGCTTCTTTCTATTTCAAAATGGCTATTATCTTTTTCGCCGGATGTTTGCCAGTTCAGAATATTGACGCCATTGGCATGATAACCGCTGAGGTCTGTCAATGTTACCGGTAATAATGTACCGGATGCAAAAAAGACGGAATAGTCTTCTGCCTGGCCATTGGTAACATTGTAACAGGAGTTGATACCACCGACACAATCTTTGGCAAGTACACGAAGCCTCAGGAACTGGTTAGTAACAGGAGGGCTGGCGATCGTCGTGATATTGAATGTATGCGTACCTATATAACACGATGGAGAGGAATACACAGATTCGTTAGCATCGGCAAAATCACCATCGTTGTTGTAGTCAATAAATACCTGTACAAGATTGAATTGATTGGAAGGGGTAGTGGTGCCTACATTGGCAGATACACTATACGTGGTATTGGCTAAAAGAGCGGTAACATCTGTGCAGGAAAAATCCATATACTTATCGCCGTCGGTGGAGGCGCCGGCGGTTATTTTATTGATGTTATTCAGACTAAAAGATTTTACCCCGGCATCGCTGCTGGCGCCGGTATTGGCACAGGCGGTTGCGGGAGAGTTGCTTACCAGGATATTTTTCGAGAACATGGTGCCCGACCCTCCGCTATTAGATGAGGTCAGCGTAATATTTTTAACGCCACTTGTTGCGTATGATACAGTCGGATTACGCACAGAGGATGAGGCGGGTGTTCCTCCAGTCATCGTCCAGTTCCAGGCCGTCGGGCCCTGCAGACTGCGATCGGTTAGTTGCATGGTGCCTCCTGTACAGATTGCTTCGGGAGAGCTAATAAAGTTTACAATGGGAGTGCCGGCTGCATCGCAGGAACTCAAGCAACCAAGCCCCGGCACATAGCCATCTACTGATGCAATACTGGCAGCGCTCCAGATGCTGGTATTTCCTACACTCGGCGCCATGATAAAGCCAGAACCTGCCCCATCATGACTGCAACTGAAATTATGGCCTATCTCATGAGAAGTGAGCACTCTTAAAAGATATCCTGATCCGGAGGGATTGCTTCCGGTAAAGTCTTCAAGGATATGATACCTGAATGTACCGCAAACTGCCCCAACGTAAGCAAGACCTATTGTACCGGCGCCTCCACCCGCTCCATCAGTATCTATATTTCTTGTTGTCCAGAACTGGCCGAGATCATACGTAACGCCGAAATTACCGGCCTGTCCCCATGTTCTGAAATTGGCCAGGATGGTGCCGGAGTTCGTACCGGTATAGGCAGGAGATAACTGGTCGGTGGCGGATGAAGTGGAAACGTTCTGTGTAACGATCACAAACTCTATATTATCATCAAACTGTGCATTGACATAATCCCAGATCACGTTGTTCATTACACCGATATTATGCGTTTGTACTGCCAGGGCCGATCCGTATCGCAGGAACATAGATTCATCTGAAGCAATGGCTAACTGTGTTTGCACACAATTGGTACCGGCGGTCACCCGTTGCAGGCTGTTTCCTCTATGCGTTGTTTCCTGTACCCCGCAGGTAAGGCCTGCGTCTGTTTTTGCATCCTTTGTATCATATACTACATACACATCCGGTGAGGCCTGCTGATCAAAATACCTGAGCGGTTCGATGAAGTATTCAACATCGCCGTTTTTAATAATGCCATAGATGATATCATTGTCCAGGGTCAGCCTTACTTTACTTTTTGCCACATCTGACAGGTAACCTGCATAGGTCATACAGGCGGGTCTGGGCAGTATTGTTTTTCCCTGTGGTCCATTGATGATGAGCTTGTAGTCTTTACTAAGAATATCATGCTCTGCAATAGAGAATCTCCAGGAAGTTAAACCCGGCAATTCCAGTTCAAATGCGGTTTCTTTCCCTTTGTTTCCTTTTGCATACGTGGCTATTGCCTGTGTATGGATGGAAAAGAGCGAATACCTGGTGAAATGCGAGCTTAAGTTCCGGGCTGAAGGACTACTTACCGGGCTGGCTGTAAATTTTTGTTGTGCAAATACTTGACAAGAAAAAAGAATGACTGAAAAGGATAAAGCAAAAAGCTTTAGGGTGGATAACGGTTTCATGGGTCGTATATTGGATTTTCAGTTTCCAAAGTAAATAATCTTACTTAAAATACATAGTGTATAAAACTTATGTTTATGCTTTTTTGGACTGACAATAAAATCCGGTAATTTCCGTTTTAAAAAGTTTTAATTCCCAGCCTCATGTTGCGGACTATTTTAGCGTTGCTGTTATTTTCAATTAGTATTAAGATCATGGCGCAAGGCCAGCCTTCTGCTGATCCGGCTGGTGGGAAAATGGCGAAGGTAAATGTATCCGTTACGACCATGGACGGAAAACCTTCCAAAGGTGAGCAGGTACTTTTCAGGAATAACATCACGAATGAAATAAAGAGCGGATATTCTGATGCTGCTGGTAAGCTAAACATAGAGCTGGCAGGAGGAGCCTCTTACTCTATAACCGTTAAAAGCATTACCGATACTACTAAATATGGCACTATTAGTATACCTGCTTTAAAAACCGATGAATTCTTTACCGAGCCATACAAAGTGAATATTAAATATGAAGCCGCCCGTACCTATACACTGGAGAACGTGCATTTCGATTCCGGTAAAGCCAGCTTACGTCCTGAGTCATTTCCCTCATTGGAGGAGTTATTCAAATACCTGAAGAATAAGGATGATATCAAAGTGGAGATCGCCGGCCACACCGATAGCCGGGGCAATGACACGCTGAACCTGAAACTTTCCCAGCAAAGAGCAGAAACCATCAAGAGCTACCTGGTTAAAAAAGGTATTCAGCCTGGCCGGATCGTAGCCAAAGGATATGGCGCTACCGAACCGGTAGCCGATAATGAAACGGAGGAGGGACGGCAGATGAACCGCCGTACAGAGGTCCGCATTATTTAGACTTACTCACACAATTTGATCGTTTCAACCGACTCGGTGCTGAACTGGATCTTATTCACTTTATTGGCTTTGTCGTAGTATAGAACTAGTATTCCGTAAGCGGTGGTATAAGCATCCCATTTTACATCTTTTATTTTGGCAACACCCAGCCATTTGAAAAGCGCATTCCGGTTGGCCCCCATCAGTGGCAGGGTTAATTTGCCTTTGAATTTAGGCCCTATTTCCACATAGTTGCGGGAGGTATAGAAGTAAATATCCTTATCCTTGAAGAAAACACCACCGCCGCATTTTGCTGTGGCTGTTTCATCCTCGGCGCTGGTAAAACAGGGGAACCGTTCTTTGATCTGCCCGACCGTAAAAGTGGGCAATACATCATTGACCTTGCCGCCGAGGATGTTCACAGTAAAATCAGGGCATTTAACCGTGGTTTTTAACTGTGCTCCTGCCATATTGAAAACTATGATCAGGGAGAAAAAAAGGATGTGCTTTTTCATATTCAGCTATTTGTTTTTTTATGCGCCTCAATGGCCATTTACCTTTACCTGTAGCAAATTCCTTGCTAAAAGAGCAGGCTACCTTCCGGGAGTGGGGAGATTGTACATTTAGCACTGCGTTATCCTGTACATTTACACCATGAAAAGGGTAATAATCCTGTTTTTTCTTTCAATTTGTTTAATAGGTAAAGCGGCTGCACAAGGTACTGCAGGCGACAGCGCCTATGTTCTCTGGCTCAACCAGCAAATTGATAGTTACGTGGCAGGCAGGAATACAGCAGCATTGGATACGCTCTATGCAGCGGATTTTGTATTCAGCCATGGCAGCGGAAAGATAGAAGGGAAGGCCGGGTGGATGACAACAGTGACACGGGCCAATTACTCTGTCCGGCAACATGATTCCGTCAGCGTAGAATTACATCCTTCTCTTGCCATAGCCAAAGGAAAAATGTTCATTCAGAAGATCAATAAGGATAAGACAGACAGCTACCATCTCCGGTATATCCGTGTTTATACTATTCGCAATGAAAGATGGTGCCTGGTATCCCATCATACCACACATGAGTGGCATGATCGCTGAGAAGGGTTTATTACTACTCAACAGGGCTGAAAATCAGGCTTTCCTGTGCAATAGAAGGAAGCCTGTGTAAATCTCCGGCAACAGATACACCGGTAATCTGTAAATTGTATTGTCAGGCAACCGTTTAGCATGGTAAAACGATATGATAGTGAAATCGTACAAGACTTGCTGTCAGCAGAGGAATTAACCTACCATGTCGAAGCCTGCGCCCTCAATAAAAGGGAAAGCCAGAAAGTGATCTATAACTCATTTTATGGATATGCTATGGCTGTTTGTGACCGCTATACCAATAACCAGGAAGATGCTGTAGAGATACTCAATGACGGGTTCCTTAAGATTTTCCGGGAAATCCATCATTACAGGCCAGCCTATTCAGATGTGGTCAGTTCCTTTAAAGGCTGGCTGCGAAAGATCATGGTCTATACCGCTATTGACCACTTCAGAAAAAACCAGAAGCACAAGGTGCTGACCGACCTCGACCACGTAGTTTACCAGGTAGAGGCTGTCAATGAAGATGCAATAGATAAGCTTTCACATGAGGAGATCATCCGGGCGATACAGGAATTGTCGCCGGGATACCGGACCGTACTCAACCTCTTTATCATTGACGGGTTGAGCCATGAAGAGATATCCAAACACCTGGGTATTTCCACCGGCACTTCCAAATCAAATTTGTCAAAAGCCAGGAGGCAATTACAAAAGATATTATTCCGTAATCAACAACCCGAAGAAACGAAAAATGCAATCTGAGAATTTTGATGATAAGCTGAGACAGGCTGCCGAGCAACATCATCCGAGTTACGATGAAAAGGCCTGGACAAAAATGGAAAAGCTGCTTGACCGCGAGCTTCCGCAGAAAGAGGATCGCAGGCGGCGCTTTCTGTTCTTCCTTTTGCTCATTTTATTGCTGGGTGGTGGTATGACATGGCTGATCCTGGAAAAACCATGGCGCCCCGGTGAACTGATCACTACTACTAAAGGTGAAACGGATCATAAAGAAAAACCAGGGCAGCAGGATAGTTCACAAGAAAAAACCGGAAGCAAACCTGCTTCACAGGAAATAGCAACCGGTGATAATAAAGAAACAGGAAAGCCGGGAACACAAGGAACTGCTGGTGACCACAACAATACCAGGACAGAAAACGATGAGTCAAAAAAAGAACAGGGGTTACATAAAGCAGCGACAATTACAGTTGTTGCCCCGGAAAAAAAAGGCATAAGCAAAACGAATGGCATCCGGAAAGTAAAAGCGCCAGCTAAGAAAGAGGATAGTGATTTCGAAGCAGAAGTATTTCAGGGAGGAATAGCCGGAAAGGTAAAAGCAGGAAACAATACCAGCCAAAAGGATGATGGTGCGAACAGGAATGAAATTTTAATAGGCAAAGCAGATGTTACGGATAAAAAGAATGATGTCGTGACTAAAACAGCGGATGATAAGAGGGATCGTAATGTAGCAGAAACTGATGGTACGAAAAAGGACGGCCAAAATGATAAGAAAACGGATGCTGCAATAAACCAACCGCAGTCTCCGAAAGACAGTGCCGGTCAGCCATCTGAACCCGTCGTCAAAGAGGAAGAGGCAGCAATAGTAAAGAAGAACAAAAAAAGAAACAGCTTTTCGTTTAGTCTTTCAGCAGGGCCGGATATCAGCGCAATAGGATGGGATAACCCGGGCAAAATCAGAATGGTATCCGGGGCAGGCATAGGTTATACTATCAAAGAGAGATGGACAATACGAACAGGCTTTTATTCTGCCAGTAAAATATATGATGCAAAGCCTGCGGATTACAAACCAGCAGCGCCTGTTCCGAACCAATACCTGGAAAACATAGCAGCTGACTGCAAGGTGTATGAAATACCATTAACGCTTTCGTACAGATTTAGAAAGTCGTCAAAAGGCAGCCCTTTTGCTTCGGCCGGTTTATCCTCTTTTATTATGAAAAAGGAGAAATACGACTATTATTACTATTACCCCGGAAACCCCCAGCCATACATTTATACTCACAAAGAGGAGAATAAATACAAGCATTACTTTTCTGTACTTTCTTTATCAGCAGGATACCAGCGGCGAATCAACCAGACATTTTCTTTAGCAATTGAACCATATCTGAAATTACCCCTTGCTGGTGTTGGTTATGGTAATGTAAAACTTAAAAGTGCAGGCGTATTAATTTCAATCGGCATTACTCCATTTGGGCAGGGCGGCGGAAAATAGGGGCTTAGGTTGTAGTAATTTTTTTAATGCGGCTGTTCCTAAAAGCAGTCGCTTTATTTTCCCCATCGAAAAGTGGTGATATCAAACCCGGCCAGGTCCAATACCCGGTCAACAACTGTTGCTGCAACTTCTTCAATGGTTTTGGGTTTGCTGTAAAAAGAAGGGGTGGCCGGGCAAATAATACCTCCGGCCAAAGTAACGGTTTCCATATTCCGGATATGAATGAGGTTGTAAGGAGTATCTCTCACCACGCAGATCAGCTTTCTTCTTTCTTTCAGTATCACGTCGGCAGCCCGGGTGATCAGGTCATTAGAAATACCTGAAGCAATGCGACCAAGGGTTCCCATGGAGCAGGGGATAATGATCATGGTATCATAACGTCCAGATCCGGAAGCAAAAGGTGCTATAAAATCCTGCGTACTATATTTTTTTAAGGGTAAATACTTATACTGGTCATTCTCCAATTCAGTTTCCCAGACCTGTTTGGCATTTTCCGTCATGACCAGCGACAGTTCATCCCACTGCGATTGAAGAGCTGATATCTTGTCCAATAATATTTTTGCATAAACAGAGCCGCTGGCCCCGGTAATAGCAATAACTATTTTTCTCATATCAATTATCAATTGTCAAAATTCAATAATGTGGCTGAACATCCCAATTTTTTCTCAATCGTTTGCGGAAAATAGAAAGCCATCAATCATAGTTCGGACATTGAGTTCAATCAAATTAAGTGTCATTTTGATGCTTTTTGAGAAAAAAAGGGCAAAAAATTATTTTCTATTAAATTATTATTAACGATATTGCTCATGAATTTTCATAGGATAAGGTTTAATGGTTAATGGTTTTTGATTAGGGCCCCCGACTTCTCGTCGGGGTTCTTTTTTGTATAAAAGCCTTATATCTCCTGTCTATATTAAAAATCCTGTCCTGAATTTATAACAGGACAGGATAAACAAAGTTTCATCCATCCTTTTTAAAATGCTTTTTGTTGTGGCTTTACAGGAGGTGACAGTTTTTTCGTATTCTCATTTCCAAGGTTCTCCAGTATCCAGCTTGTCATTTTGCTCCATAAATGATAAGTGGTATTATCAGTGCCACCGGAAATACCATGGTTCTTATTCGGATAATAGGCGCTTTCGAAATCTATATTGCTTTTTATCAGTGCCGTTATCATCTGGGTACTGTTCTGGAAATGAACATTGTCGTCGCCGGTACCATGAATGATCAGGTATTTGCCTTTGATCATATCTGTGAAGTTGACAGGAGAATTGTCATCATAGCCACCTGGATTTTCCTGCGGGGTACGCATGTAGCGTTCGGTGTAGATATTGTCATAATACCTCCAGTTCGTAACAGGCGCTACGGCTACTGCTGCTGTAAACACATCGTTCCCTTTTGTAATAGCCAGTGAGCTCATAAAACCTCCATAGCTCCATCCCCAGTGACCGATGTTATTTTTATCTACAAACGACATAGTGCCGATATATTTTGCTGCATCTATCTGGTCTTCTATTTCATACTTTCCGAGTTGCAGGTATGTCTTCTTTTTGAATTCTTCTCCCCGGTAGCCCGTACCTGTATTGTCCACACTCACGACAATGAATCCTTTCTGAGACAGCATCTGGTGCCAGAAGTTCACAGCTCCGAAGCGATTGGACACCTGCTGTGATCCCGGACCTCCATAATTACAGAAGAGTACCGGGTATTTTTTTGCCGGATCAAAGCCCGCAGGTTTCAGCATCCAGCCGTTCAGAGTGTCGCCCTTGCTGTTCGGTATGCGAATGAATTCGGCCTTACCGGTTTCGTATTCCTCGATCCTTGCTTTCAGTTTGCTGTTTTCTCCCAGGGGCTTGATCGGTTTGAGGCTGATCCCTTTCTTCTTATCTGTTTCAATACTATTTAATGTTACTGATTGCGGTGTATTGAGATCGGACCGGTAATCTATAAGCTGGGTGAACTGATCATTCAACTCGACCCGGTGCCAGCCTTCACCCTGCGTAAGCTGTGTTGTTTTTTTACCTGTAAAATCTGTAACAAAAAGGTTTCTGTCCATAGGCCTGGGATAGGCCATCGTATAGAAAACTCTTTTGTTCTTTTCATCTACCCCATTGATGGCAGTCACTTCATGGTTTCCTTTGCTGATCTGTGTTTTGGTCTTTCCATCCAGGCTGTAGAGGTAAATATGATTGTAGCCGCTCATCTCGCTGGTGAGCAGGTAATGTTTTCCATCTTTCAGGAACTGCCAGTCGTCATTGATATCTATATAATATTTATTCTTTTCCTGGTATAGCACCGAGCTGCTGCCATCGGAAGCATTCGTCAGCAAGAGCTTTAATTCGTCCTGGTGACGGTTCATCCAGAAAACGATCAATGAATTATCATCTGTAGTCCATTTGATACGGGGGATATAAATATCGCCCTGCTCATATTGGGCTTTGCTCTTTTGTCCGGTATTGACATGGTAGATGTAAATATCCACCTTTGAGTTCTCTTCACCTGCTTTGGGATACTTGTAGCGGTAATCTTCATTATATGCATTGTCATAAAGGGTCATGTTGTATTCCTTCACATTGGTCTCATCAAATCGGTAATAGGCTATATAATTCCCTTTCGGGCTCCATTGATAAGCTTGTGTAAAGCTGAATTCCTCTTCATATACCCAGTCGCAGTTGCCATTGATAATGTAATTCCATTTGCCATCTGTGGTTATAGCCTTTATGCTGTTAGCGGCTATATCGTAGAGATAAAGGTTGTTGTCTTTAACATAGGCCACTTTACTGCCGTCCGGGGAGAAGCCGGCATGAAGCAGTTTAGCCGTGTCTATCTTCTGCAGCTTACCGGTAGAAAGATCATAGACATAGCTGTATGCTTTCGAGGAATGGCGATAGATACGTTCTCTTTTAGTAAAGATGAGTACCTTTTTTCTGTCATGGCTGGCAGTGTAATCCTCCAGCGGAAGTTTATTGTTATATTCTTTGATATTAGCAGCCTGGAGCAGGCTATCCATTGTTTCCCCCGCAAAACCGGCTACCGTCTCGCCCCGGAATGTGCCTGTTTTGTAAAGATCTTCTAACGTGATCTGTTTTTTCTGTGATATGCTGAACAAAGGAAGTAAGATGGCCAGCAAAAAAAGTTTTCTCATGTGATGTGTTTTTAGTGAAATATCAGTGTAAAAGAAAAATGAGAAAGCAATGTTACTTTCTCATTTCCTATAATGTAATGTGTGCCTTACTTTGCTTCAGCCATATCCGGAATAGCTTCTGCTTTGTACTCGCCGGCATCCAGCTTCTTTTTGGTGGCTGAGAATGCTTTTAGCGTTGCTTCGATATCCGCATCGGTATGAGCAGCCGTTGGAATAAGGCGGTATATGATATGGCCTTTGGGTATAACAGGATAGACTACGATAGAACAGAATATCTTGTAGTTCTCCCGCAGATCCATTACCATGGCCGTTGCTTCTTCCACACCGCCCGTCATATATACCGGTGTTACTACCGAATCGGTTTTGCCGATATCAAATCCTCTTTCTTTAAGGCCATTCTGCAGCTTCTGGGCATTTTCCCAGAGTTTAGCTTTCAGCTCAGGCCTCGTACGTAAAAGCTCAAGCCGCTTCAGGTTACCGATCACCAATGGCATCGGCAGGCTTTTAGCAAATATCTGTGAACGGATATTGTAACGGATATAATCAATGATCTTTCTGTCACCGGCAATAAATGCGCCGATCGAGGCCATAGATTTGGCAAAGGTGGAGAAGTAAAGATCTATCTGGTCCTGGCAGCCTTGCTCTTCACCGGCACCGGCTCCTGTTTTGCCCAAAGTGCCAAAACCATGTGCATCATCCACCAGTAAGCGGAACTGGTATTTCTTTTTTAAAGCAGCTATTTCTTTTAGCCTGCCCTGATCGCCGGCCATTCCGAATACACCTTCTGTAATGACCAGGATGCCGCCTGCGTTTTGTTTTTCGATCAATGCGGTGGCACGCTGTAATTGTTTTTCGCAATCTTCTACATCGTTATGTTTGAACACATACCTGTGACCGGCATGTAAACGTAAGCCATCAATGATACAGGCATGGCTTTCGGCATCATACACGATCACATCGTGACGACTGCACAGTACATCTATCAGGCTCACCATTCCCTGGTAACCGAAGTTCAGCAGGATGGTATCTTCCTTTCCTTCAAAGGCTGCCAGCTCGGCTTCCAGTTGCTCATGGTAATTACTATTGCCGCTCATCATGCGTGCACCCATAGGGAGGGCGAGGCCGAATTTGGCGGCAGCATCCGCATCTGCTTTTTTTACTTCAGGATGATTGGCGAGCCCAAGGTAATTGTTCAGGCTCCAGACGATCATATCTTGCCCGCGGAATTTCATGCGGCTTCCGATCTCGCCTTCCAGTTTGGGGAAAGCAAAATAGCCATGCGCTCTTTCGCGATGCTGCCCGATGGGGCCGTAATTCTTCAGTAAACGTTCAAAAATATCTGCCATATGGATATCAGGCCTGCCTGCCGGCAGGAAGGTTTTAGATTCTAGATCACAGACCTGACCCGGAAAAATGGAATGCAAGGTGGGAGAGAGCCTGTAACCTGTACAATTTTAAACTGCGCAAAGGTAAGGTTTTGGGTCTTACGGGCAAAGGACATAGCACCTATGTAAATAACTAACCCTTAGTTCTTTAATCTTCAGCTTTTTTCAATAAAAAACCGGCCTTGTATTTACAAGGCCGGTTGATAGATTCAGGCTGGCTGCTTTTATTCGTTTTTCTTTTTATCTTTTTTCCCAAATATCTTATTCAGAAGACCCTTTTTCTTTTTTGGTTCTTCTTCTGTTGCTGCGCCAATAGGTTTTGAGTCAACAATAGAAGCGGTATCTTTTATTACGGGCTTAGGTTCATCATCCGGCGGAACAGGTTTTGATTCCGGCCCGATATAGCCATTATTAATGTTATAATCGTCTTCGTTTCCTACTCCCTGGTCCTCACCTTCAGCACCCGGTTCTACATTCTCAATAATGTTCATGATATCTGCGCTGTTGATCTCGTTCTCCATTTCAGCGGGTTTGGCAAACCGGGCGTCTTTGTCAATGCCTAATGTTTTATCGCCATATACTTTCTTAAAGAAGGCTTCCCAGATCGGTCTGGCTACAGAGCCCCCATAGAATGTAGAACTCTCGAGGGTAATAAAACGGTCATCGCAGCCTACCCATGTGCCTGCGAGTAACTGGGGGGTATAGCCCATGAACCAGAAATCGGCATTGGAATTGGTCGTTCCTGTTTTTCCGCCTATTTCCGTGGCTCCCAGGCGTTGCATCATTCCGGCGGCTGTACCTTTCGTTACCGGTCCCTGCATCATTATCGCCATTTTATAGGCAGTTACTTCACTGACCACTTCTTTGCGGTTAGTGCTATAGTCAAAGCGTTTGATCACATTGCCGTTCCTGTCTTCGATACGGCTGATGAAGTAAGGTTTTGTGGAGTAGCCATGACCTGCAAATATGCTGTAGCCCCACATCATTTCGAATAGGGAAAGATCGCAGGATCCTAATGCAATAGAAGGGTAAGGATCCACTTTAGTCGGGATATTCAGTTTTGACAGGAATTCAGCAAATCTTTCCGGCCCCACCTGTTTCATAATAAAGGCGGTGGCACAGTTTCTTGACCAGGTCAGCGCTGAGGCCATCGTCATGGCACGTCCTGTGCATGTTTTGGTAGTGGCGGGCACTAACTGGTTCTTGCCAAATGATTGTTGCTGGTCCAGTACTTCAGTTTCTGCATCAAAGCCTGCATCCTCCATAGCCTGTGTATAAAGCAACGGTTTGATGGTAGAACCTACCTGTCTTTTTGTTCTCAGATTGGCATGATCCAGTTTATAGGTTTTGAAATTGATACCACCCACCCATGCTCTTACTTCGCCGGTCACAGGGTCCATCACCATGAATGCGGTCTGCATCATCAGGCGGTGATATTTGATGGAATCCATCGGCGTCATAACCGTATCTTTTTCCCGCTTTGCATTCCACGCAAATATTTTCATAGGTACTTTCTGCGAGAAGGTCGCTTTGATCTCTTTATCACTCAGGCCGTCTTCTGCCAGGTTTTTCCAGCGATCGCTTTCCTTCATTGCTTTTTCCAATACTTCGGGATGTTCCTTCCAGATGGCGCCAGTCTTCATTTTTGCCTGTTGCACCAGAGCTTTTTGCAATACCGGCATCTGCAAGGCCACTGCTTCTTCCGCATACTCCTGCATACGGGGATTGATCGTGGTGTAGATCTTTAGCCCGTCTTCGTAGATGTCATACGAGCCGCCATCCGGCTTTTCAATGTCTTTCAGGATGTTCTTCACTTCATCCCTCAGCACTTCGCGGAAATATGGTGCATACCCGGTGTTCTCATCCATTTTTTTATACCGCAGCTCTATGGGTTTTACTTTCAGTTTTGCAGCTTCCGCTTCGGTCAGCTTATTATTTTTCACCATCTGGTCTATCACCACGTTCCTTCTTTCTTTTGATTGTTTGGGATTACGCCGGGGATTATAGGTGTAATTTGCTTTCAGCATGCCCACCAATACGGCGGCTTCTTCTACATTGAGCCTGTCAGGTTCTTTCTGGAAAAAGGTCCTGGAAGCATTACGGATTCCATAGATGTTATCGCCGAAAGGAACGGCATTCAGGTAAAGTGTGATGATCTCTTCTTTTGTAAAATTCCTTTCGAGTTTGATGGCAATGATCCATTCTTTCAGTTTCTGGATCACCCGCACTGCTTTGTTCGAAGATCTTTCATTAAACAGATTAAGCGCTAATTGCTGGGTAATGGTGCTGCCGCCTCCTTGTTTGCCGAGTGTAAAAGCAGCTCTCATAGTGGACCGGAAGTCAATACCCGAATGGTTGTAAAAACGCTCATCTTCCGTGGCCACCAGGGCATCTATCACATGTTTGGAGATGTCCCTGTATTTGACATTGCTGCGGTTCCCTTTTTCAGTGTAATACTTTCCCATCAGGGTGCCGTCAGCCGCATAAGCCTCAGAAGCCTGCTGGATAGAAGGGTTCTCCAGGTCTTTCAGGGAGGGCATTTTGCCTAACAGACCAAAATTGGCAGCAGCGATCAACAGGATAAAAGCGCCAAAGCCAAAAAGGAAGATTCGCCAGAAAATGCGGACAGCTCTTTTCATAAAATTGATTGTGATAGTTCAAAAGACGTGAATGACGGCTACAGGTTCAATGCTCAGTAATCATGCCACGCTTTATTCAGAAAATAGCCAGCCGAAATTAAGAAAAAGGAAACCGGTGCCACTATAGGCCGGATTAATTTTTTCCCAAAAGCATTACCGGCTACAACAGAAGGGTCTCATCAGAACTTACCCGGGAAATTCCTGTCGAGAAATTGCTTGTACTTATCGAGATCTTTACTATTCTTCAGCACTTCCAGGTTCGGTTCGGTGATGACGGCGAAGTAATATTTACCACCTGTCAGCCAGGGAATGATCTGCGAAGCAGTCAGCGGTTTTGTTTTGTCAATATAGTCTATGGCTTCCTGTGCATTTTTGAACGGGCTCATGATCAGCAAACGGTTGTCGGCGTCAATTTCTATCAACTCGGCCGTCATTTGCTTACTATAATAAGTGTCCCTGTTATGACGGGCAAAGGCATTTTTGGCCTCATTGCCATACACCCGGTCCACTTTGCTCAATACAAGTACGACATAGTGAGGAGCGTCCGGGGTGAATGTATAATTGGTAGCAGGGGGTAAGGGCCTTTTCGAAACAGTATCAGCGGCAGGCTTATTATTTATCGCCACAGGCGGAACCTGAGCAGGTTTTTGTGTCGTTACCGTATCTTTTGAAACAGCAGGAAGGGTTTGTTGCGGGCGGTTATTGGCAACAGCCGCATCGGGCCGGTAGCGGGTCGTCGTATCTTCGTCAGGCCGGTTAACAACCAGCTTCCTGAGTTCTTCTTCTATCTGCTGGCGGCGGCCGAGTACATCGAGCAAGGTAGCTGCCTTTTCAGCCAAAGGGGTTTGTGCAAAATTGCTGATAATGTTGTTCAGGGATATTTTCGCTATGCTGTCCTGTCTTTGTTTGATGTAATAGACCGACTCGATATAGAGCAATTGCGGTGTCCAGTGGTTTTTGCCGTACAGGCTATCCGCTATCTTCTTTTCTGCAATCGCTTCATTAAATTTTCCTTCAATGAAGAGATCATATATTCTTTCATACGTCTTTGTGGCTTCGCTGTTGCCCGTTTTTGACTGCGGGTCTTTTCCTGTAGTGACGATGGTAGTGAAATTGCTCCCGGTAAACTGGTCATTCATCAGTTTTTTGATAGCAGCTGCTTTCGCCGTCTCCCCGTTCTTATTATAGCAATAGTAAAGCTGGAAAAGCACTTCATCCATTTTTGGATGCTGCGGAAAACGGATGCGCAGATCTTCCAGGGTTTCGGTGCCCATCGGGCAGTTCTCGATCTCCTGGATATATAGTTTACCGAGATTGAACTGCGCCATCTGGACCGAATCATTGGATTGTTTCATCAGTGTATCGGTCAGCGGCAGTTTTTGATACAAGGCATCAAAAGTGATCTCGGCAGGCTCATTGGCGGTAAGGTCTTTTGCATTGCCCGCCAGTTTAGTATTGCTACCGTCAATTCTATTGGCGTTTCGGATGATGCTGCTGATGGCAGCGGCCCTCCGCCAATTGTCCTGGTTAGGCCTTGTTCCCCATTTTGTTTTGAAATCAGCCAGGCCTTTTTGCCGTGAACTGGCATTATAGAAATACCATTCGCCTTTGGTATTGGTGGGGAAAAGCGGAGTCTGGTCCTGTCCGGGCAGTGTAATACCTGATCCGGTTGAAATACCCTCATCTTTCAGGCCCTGTTGTTTGCGAAGGGTCTTTACTAATTTCCTGACATAATCTTTTCTTTCTTCCTCAGGCAGGGCGGCAATACGCTGCAGGCTGTCCTGTCGTTCTATTACTTCGAGGTTGTCAGCTATCAATCCCGCAGCTTTTTTCCGATCGGCTATGGCTTCCGGATTTTTTATCGAAGGATCACCCATGTTCAGGCTATCGTAAAAATTGTAGGCATTGCGGAAGTGCTTCTTGGCAAAGGATAGTTCTGCCAGCTGAAGAAAAGCTTTGTTCCGCTGCGATGGATCGTTAGATGTGTATTGGGTGCTTTTCAGCAACAGGGCAATGGCGCCATCATAGTTATTCCTTTCCAGTTCCATCTGTGCCGCCATGTAGTAAATGATATCACGGTAATCCTGGTATTTATCCCGCTTAGCCATCTTTACCAGGGTTTCGATATTCTTTGCGATATAGTTTTCGCCGCCATCCTTATTCACTCTTATCGAAAAAAGCCTGGCATAAATGTCCAGTATCGGGTCGGTGGTATGGCGAATGGCTTTGCTGTAATATTCTTCTGCTTCCTCAGATTGCCCGCTTCTTTCATACAATTGCGCCAGCAGGTATTCCCATCTTGCCCTTTCCTGCTTATTGGTGGCATTGGTGAGTGCTTTGGTCAAATGTGCCGCTGCACTGTCCCACATATTCTGTTTGTAGAACCAGTAGGCCTGTACTTCGGCCAGGTCATCATTCAACCTTTCGGGAAACTGCGGATCATCTCTCAGTGTAATGATCAGGCTGGCCGCTTCAGCAAACTGGTCCTGAGCCAGGAAATTCCTGATCTGCCAGATAAAGGCATCATTGCGGCTGGGTGGCTCAGAAAATACCCGGCGGGGCAAACTGTTCTTTTCTTTGGTAGCTATGCTGAAAGCCGTATTGCCATCCATGCGGCTGCCGATGTTCATATAGTAGCCATCCTTTTCTTTTTTGGCAAAAGCATAGTTGATGAACTGGAACATCAGGTAGGCCGAGTCGAATTGTTTTTTCAGGTAGTAGGAAGCTCCCCACAGGAGGTAAAGATTATCTACCCAGTCGCCACGGAGGTCATGCAGTGCAATGCCCGTTTGTGATTTGTAAGAAATTGAATCCAACTGGGTGCTGTCGGCCGCAGTAGCATCAAGGGTATAGTTGTAAAAAGGAAGTAAAGCGGAATAGTCGTCCTTGAAAGAAAGCTTGGCCTTTTCCAATACTTCATTCAGCTTGTTGTTGGCGTTAAAGTAGTAGTTGTAATGCGTGACGGTATTCTGAATGAGCCGCCTGGGTAGCGTAAATTTTTTCTGATCTGATCTTTCCGAACGTAAGGTGCGGTTATCGTATTCTTTGGGTTTTTTAATGCCGAGGTCAACACCCAGTTGCCCGTAAGAAGTCGTAGTTAACTGGCAAAGGATAACGAATAAAAAAGCAGTAACAGTATAATTTCGGATAGGTCCCATTTTTCCGCCGCAAACTAAACTCTTAATAACTGAATTTCAAATATTTTAGTATAAACAGAAGCCAATATTTTTTTGCCTGTTTCGTTGATGAAATGGCTCTGACACAGGCTCATTCCTTACCTTTAAAGCGTTTAAAATTCAATTATGGCAAAACTGGACGCCGGATCTACGCTGAAACGATTGCGAAACCGTTACCGGCTTGTCGTCATGAATGACGATACTTATGAGGAGGTTGTCACCTTTAAATTGTCCCGTCTCAGTGTTTACATTGGTTTGAGCACAATATTTGTAGTATTGGTAGGCCTGACCGTGGCGCTGATCATTTTTACCCCTCTCAAATATTATATTCCCGGGTATGATGATCTCAGAATAGGCCGTGAATATCAGCAGTTAAAGTACGATGCGGATAAGATGTCCCGGGAACTGGAACAGTTAAAACAATACCAGGAAGGATTGAGAAAAGGACCGCTGATGGGAGAAGGGAAGACCGTCAATTTGGATACGGCGCAGCTGCAATTGCCCAAAGAAGAAATATCGAGTGACTAGCGGTGGGAGGATTAAGTGTAAACAGGCATTGACTTAGCCAAAATGTTTTTATACTTTTCGGATGGATCATCCGCCGGAATAATAGAATAAGTAAATCACAACCTATGTTTAACGCAAAAAACAAAACCGACATGTTACCCGAAAAAACATCTAACGGAAACGGCGGCGCTACCCTGGTAAGTGCCGGTACTACTCTCAAAGGCGACATCAGCAGCAACAGTGATCTCCGGATCGATGGTACGATCATCGGCAATGTGACCAGTGCGGCCAAGATCGTTATCGGCGCCAATGGGTCAGTAGAAGGAAATATTGCCGGTAACCAGGCAGATGTAGTCGGCAAGGTGACTGGTGATATCAAAACCAAGGATCTGCTGCAGCTGCGTGGTGAATGTGTGGTGAAAGGCAATGTGTATGCCGGTAAACTGCAGATAGAGCCAACAGCCGTATTCAATGGTCAATGTCATATGGGTGCTGCAGCCGCTCCTGAAAAGAATGGCAACGGCAGCCATACTATCGCAGAGATCAGTAAAAATGGACAAACAGCGGCCATCGCCCACTAATCACTCCAATAAGGACCTTCTTCGCTATGCGGGTCTCGGCTCGCAATTATTAGCAGCTATCGGTCTGGCAGTTTTTGCCGGGCTGAAAGCTGACAAATGGCTGCATACTTCCCCCGTGTTGGCCTGTGTCTTACCTTTGCTCGCATTAGGCGCTATGTTTTATAAACTGGTGCGGGATACAGGTAAACACAAAAAAGATGAACCGGAATAGTATAGGCCCTCTTCGCCCGATGATCCTCGTGTTTGTATTGCTCAATGGTTTTTTTGTAGCAGGCAGAGCGATACTCGAAAAATGGAATGTTGATCAATCCGTCGTTATAGGAGGCAACCTTATTTTATTTATCGTCAGCCTGGCTTCTTTTTTATTGACCAAACGGTCATTGGCGGCGCCTAACCCCAATGCTTTTGTACGGGCCATGTATGGCAGTTTTATGATCAAATTCTTTGTGTGTGCCGCCGCGGCTTTTGCGTATATCATGTCGGTGAAGAAAAATGTAAATAAACAGGCGCTGTTTGTCTGCATGGGGCTCTACATTGTTTATACAGTTCTCGAAGTATCTTCCCTCCTGAAATTGCTCAAGCAGAAAAAGAATGCCTAAACAGGAAGCGCCTATTTCACAGTTGCAGGATTATTTACCAGCGGGAACCTATGAGCCTGTATTGAGTTACCTGCGGCAGTTCAAGGTTCATCTTACAGTGGCGAGGGAAAGAAAAAGTATCCTTGGAGATTACCGGCACCGTACTTATCATGCCAATCACCGCATCAGCGTGAACGGTAGCCTGAATCGTTATGCTTTTCTCATCACCCTGCTGCATGAACTAGCCCACCTGCTGACCTTTGAGCAATTTGGCAATAAAGTAATGGCCCATGGCCGTGAGTGGAAAACGATCTATGGCCGGTTATTGCACCAGTTCCTTCAGCATAAAGTTTTCCCGCCCGATATTGAAAAAGAGATCATGGTTTCACTTCACAATCCGGCTGCCAGCAGTTGTGCGGAGGATGGTTTATTAAGAGTATTGAGAAGATATGATCCGGCTGACAGTAAATTTCAGCTGATAGAAGAGCTAATGATCAATGCCACCTTCCGGATTGATGACGGACGTGTTTTTCAAAAAGGGAAGAAACTGCGGAAGCGGTTTCAATGCATGGAAATAAAGACAGGCAGGCAGTATCTCTTCAGCCCGGTGTATGAGGTGGAACTGATACAAAGCAGCTTGTTGTAATCAAAACTTAATTACCTTAGAAAATAAATCAAAACTAACGAGTATGAAAAAGTTCATCCTGGCCATTTTAGTAACCGGCATTGTTACCACGATGTATGCACAAACAGACAAAGGGGATGTGATGGTAGGCGGCAGACTGGACCTGAATACGGGTGATAACAGTACGTATATCGGGTTTACTCCCGGTGTAGGTTTCTTTGTGGCAAAGAATATTGCCATTGGCGGCAATCTTGGGATCACCCACCAGAAGATCGGCGATTCCAAAACGACCAACTTCGGTATCGGGCCTTTTGCCCGTATTCTTTTTACCAATTCAAATGTAAAGCCCCTGCTGCAGGGTTCGTTTAGCTACCTGAGCTCAAAGTATAAAGAGCCGGGTTTCTCCTCCAGCAATACCGGTACCAATATATTTCTTGGCGGAGGTGTTGCTGTATTCATCAATGAAAATGTATCCATCGAAGGGCTGATGGGTTATTCGCATTCCAAGTACAAAGATTTTGACGGCGATGGTGGGTTCAACCTCGGCATCGGCTTCCAGGTATATTTAACGAAAAGGCAGGTGGATAAAGTGAGGGGGAGATAAACAAGTTTAAGAGTTCCAGGTGTTCCATTAGTTCAAAAAACCTACAAAACGGAGTCCAACTCGTGAACTGCTGGAACTTTCAACCTTTCAACTTCTTCAACATCCACAGGCTGCAGCCGGTATGGCCGCTGTTGCCCATCGGACCTCGCAGATATTCAAAGCCGAATTTTGCATAGATATTCAGTGCCTGTTTCAGTTCGGGCATCGTTTCGAGATACACATTTGTATAGCCTGTTTCTTCAGCGAAGGACAGGCTTTTTTCTATCAGTGTTCTTCCAAGTCCTGTACCTCTTGCCTGCGGCAATAAATACATTTTAACCAGCTCGCAGGTTTCGGCAGGCAGGCCATCGGTAGGATAGATGCCGCCACCGCCCACAATTTCACCATTCATCTCGGCAACGAAATAGCCTGCGCCTTTTGTTTGGAATAATTCATACAAAGCGTCCGTAGTGGGGTCATAATACACCGTGCCGGGATGATTGGCGCCAAATTCGGCCAGTGTATCCCTGACGATCTGAGCCAGCACCGGGTTATCGCTTTGCTGAATGGGGCGAATAGTAATGCTCATGCAGCAAAGCTAAGGAGTAAGCAAGAATCCATATTGTTCCTGATGGATGTTGTTTGTTTCTGTATTGTTCTTCTTGAATAAGGTAATAAGGTTGGCGTCACTAATAATCTGTTTTTCTACTAAGGTTTAGTTTCTTTTTATGGATGCAGCTTTTAACCTTAGTAGAAAAATAATCCGGGAGGAGAGTTTGACCTTATTACCTTATAAGGTTCAGAGATACTGTGTAAATTTCTGAAACAGGAGGTTACTGATTGATAAACGATGATATTGCACTCGTTTATTTATTCGACTGGCTTTTGATATGTTTCGCCTCCTTCTAAAAGCCGGATGCCGTCAGTCGTTCTGAATTTTGTTCGCACAAAAGAATCTTTCTCATAGTTCAGTTTTCGTTTTACTGCAAAGTGCAGGTGAGGCCGCAATACAAAACCGGTGCTGCCGCTGTACCCGATCAGCTGGCCTTTGGCTACGGTTCCTTTTTTTATCACTACACCAGCTTTCTGCAGGTGCCAGTAGCAGCCGAAGCTGCCATCCCTATGTTTGATCATGATGTAATTCGCTTTCTTTTCATATCTGGCAAAAGGCCCGCCCTCGTCGCTATTATCTTTATAGCTATACACAACACCTTCCCGGGCTGCATATACCGGGGTGCCTTCGGGCATGCTGAAATCCAGTGCCGCTTTATGTTTATGGGAGAACAGACCGCCGTATCCCTGCACCACTTTATGGCTGGTACCTTCTTTAAACGGCAGGTCATAAACATAACTGTCAAGATTGGCTGTGACGGTACTGCCGGATAAGAAATAGATAAGCCCCCCGGCAATGATCAGAAGAAGGATGAGGAGGAGCTTTTTCATGTGGGTAAAGTGCGGTCTATATTAGTTTCAGAGTTGCGTGATTTGACAGTCTGTATTACTCCTATCATTCCGGTTGCGGCGCACCCAATAGCACAAATTCGGCTGTTGTATGCAATTTTATTCCTTGTCAATCTAATGGCTTTTTAAAAGAAAGAATTATGTCCACACATCTTTGTTGAACATGTGCATCAGGGAAATGCAAATCGTATGCTCCATCGGTTTCTTCTCCTAACCAGGTGATATAAACTTTTGTTATGTCAAACTTGAAATGTTTTGTCAGGTAGTTATAAACCACCTCGGCTCTCTTTTTAGAAAGTCGTTTGTTGTATTTGATCGAACCTTTTGTGTCGGTATATGCGAATATTTTTAAAAACCCGAATGTGTCGGATGAGCATTTATGCCCAATTTCATTTAGAGCTGAAAAATATTTTTTGTCGATTTTGTAACTGCCGGATGCAAAACGTAATGTTTGAACAGAAGTGCTTTGCCCAAAAGTAAACAAGGGCATCAAGAAAAGTAAAGCTGTAATTATTTGCATGAGTCTTTGCCATTTCAATATTCCATTTAAAGTTGTATTCAAAAGCATTTTGTCAATGAAATTGGTTCGAAGTTATGAGGGGTGTTAAAGATTGTATTCAACTCGTGTATTGCCATCATTTCTTCTTCCGAATTTAATTCATTTTCAAAGCATTTTTGGAACAAAAAAAATCCCGGCCTCTCAGCCAGGATTTTTGTATCGTTGATCACCCTTCGGAACTCTTCGACAAGCTCAGAGTGACAATATAGTTACGCTACAGCTTTCTTCACCAGATCCGCTGCTTCACTCAGCAGTATCGCCGATTGTACTTTCAGGCCGCTTTCGTCTATCAGTTTCTTTGCTTCTTCGGCATTGGTGCCTTGTAAACGAACAATGATCGGTATTTTAATGTTGCCGAGATTTTTATAAGCATCAATCACACCTTGCGCCACACGGTCGCAGCGAACAATACCGCCAAAGATGTTGATGAGGATCGCTTTTACAGCAGGGTCTTTTAAGATGATCTTGAAACCGGCTTCCACGGTTTGCGCATTGGCCGTACCACCTACATCGAGGAAGTTGGCAGGTTCGCCGCCGCTGAGTTTGATCATATCCATGGTGGCCATGGCGAGACCGGCGCCGTTCACCATACAACCTACATTGCCATCGAGCTTTACAAAGTTCAGGTTGTATTTGCCGGCTTCCACTTCGGTCGGGTCTTCTTCGGATGTATCCCTTAATGATGTCAGGTCGGCATGGCGAACAAGGGCGTTATCATCAAGGTTCATCTTACAGTCAACGGCCACGATCTTATCATCGGCTGCTTTGAACAGTGGGTTGATCTCGAGCATCGAGCAATCGAGCCCAACATAGGCGTTATATAAATTCGTAACGAACTTCACGCAGTTTTTGAATGCTTCACCGGTTAATCCAAGATTGAAGGCGATCTTCCTCGCCTGGAAACCTTGTAAGCCACCGGAAGGATGTACCCATTCTTTAAATATCTTCTCCGGGGTATCATGCGCCACATCTTCGATGTTCATACCACCTTCGGTACTGTACATGATCACATTTTGTCCTTTGGTCCTGTCCAGCAAAATGGATAAGTAAAATTCTTTTCTCGGGGAAGGGCCATCGTAGTACATATCCTGTGCTACCAATATCTTGTTCACCACTTTACCGGCAGGACCTGTCTGTATAGTGACCAATGTGCCGCCGAGTATCTTTTTGGCAATGTCTATGACATCATCCACGTTCTTGCCCACCTTTACTCCGTTGATGCCGGTTTCTTTGACGGTGCCTTTACCACGGCCGCCTGCATGTATCTGAGCTTTCACTACGGCGAAACTGCTGCCGAACTGTGTCTTGATCTGGCGGTAAGCCTCTTCCGCTTCATGCACGGTGCTGCAGGCAAATCCTTCCTGCACAAGAACATTATACTTTTTCAGTAATTCTTTAGCCTGGTATTCGTGGAGATTCATATCGGAAAATTTCCGGCGAAGATATGTTAAAGGTCATTGCAGGCAATGCGAGGCAAGTGAATAGTGAATAGTTTTTATGCGAAACATTATATACTGGCTGAAGGCTGGAAGGCCCGATTGTTTTAAATTGCGGTTTTGAACGGAGGTGTTCTACCAAATTGCTGTTATGAAGAAATTTTACCTTCCTGTACTGTCTGCACTCATCGCTTTTACCGCTCATAGCCAGATCACTTTAAGCGGCAGTAACTATTCACAGGATTTTGACGGAATAGGCTCTGGTTTGCCGGCTGGTTTCAGGGTGTCATCGAATGCTACAGCTTCGGCCCTGGGAACAGCTGCAACATTTACAAATACAATTGATGCTAATTCTCCCTGGAACAGCACTACTTCCGGCTGGAAGAACGTGGCTTCTGCGGATGGATTGATCAGTTCGGCCAATGGTGCAACGCAGGCCGCCCATACCGACAGATCGGTTGGTATCCGGCAAAGCGGTTCCGTGGCCGATCCCGGTGCGGCGCTTGAAATGCAATTAGCTAATACTACCGGTTTTGGCGCTTTTACATTAAGTTTCAAATTACAGTCATTGGATGTTACCTCACCACGCATCACCACGTGGAGAGTTGATTATGGTGTGGGAACATCCCCGTCAGCCTTTACACAGGTAGCTACCGTACCCGTTACGATCGAAACGGGGGGCAGTACATTCGCCAACACAACGGTAACGGTCAGCTTTGGCAATAGCTTAGATGATATCAGTCAGAATGTTTGGATAAGGATCACCAGCCTGGCAGCCGCTACCGGATCAGGCAACCGGGCCACCACGGGTATTGATGATATTTCACTGAACTATTCACTGAGTTCAGGCTGTACGCCACCGGCTACACAAGCTTCGGCAGCTTCATTTGCATCGGTCACCAATAATTCATTTACCGTTAACTGGACAGCAGGCAGCGGTTCTAATTCTTTGGTGATACTGAAACAAGGCAGTGCGGTAGCCGGTACCCCGGTTACGGGTACGGCTTATACAGCAGGTACAGTTTTCGGCAGCGGGCAAACGATAGCTGCCAATGAATACGTAGTATATAACGGGACAGGCAATTCAGCGGCAGTAACCGGCCTGTTGCCGGGTACAACCTATCATGTGGCTGTCTTTAGTTTTGATAATACTTTTTCCTGTTACAATATAACAAACCCGGCTACCAACAGTACGGCTACTTCCTGCGGTGAGCCTACCTTACAGGTAAGTACTGTAAACGCTAATGCTTCCTTAGTATCTGCATCCGTAAGCTGGAGCGGTGGTAATGGCAGCGGGTATGTTGTTAAAGTGAATTCGGTAAATAGTTTTACCCCGCCGGTTGATGGTACAAGCTATACAGGCAATACAACATATAGCGGAGGTGAGCAGGTTTTGTATGCCGGCACAAATACATCCACGTTTGTTACCGGATTGACAACAGGTACCACGTATTATGTCACTGTTTACAATTACAATACTTGTGCGGGCCTCCCTGATTACCTGGTATCGGGCAATGTGGTCAGAACATTCACAACACTTGTCAATAATGGCATCCCGCTGAACTATTACAGTTCTGCAACGGGGCTTTCCTGTGGAGCATTGAAAACAGAATTGCGCAATATTATCAATAGCGGCCTCAATCATCAGAGTTATGATGACCTGTGGACGATCTACCAGACAGGTGATATACAACCTGCCGAGCTGGGTGGCGGCAACGTGATATGGGATATTTATTCGGATGATCCGACTGGTCCCGATCCTTATGAGTTTACACCGGGTACTGATCAGTGCGGCTCATACAGTGGTGAAGGCGATTGTTACAACCGGGAGCATTCATTTCCGCAAAGCTGGTTTGGTGGCGGTACCGGTGCAGGCCCGGGTACAGACTATCACCATATTTTCCCGACCGATGGTTCAGTGAATGGTCTTCGATCAAATTTTCCTTATGGCAGAGTGGGAACCGCCTCGCAAACCTCTGACAACGGCAGTAAACTGGGAAGCAGCAACTGGCCGGGTATGACGGGTACCGTTTTTGAACCCATCAACGAATACAAAGGCGATGTGGCCCGTGCATTTTTGTATATGGTCACCTGTTACCAGAACAGTATGGCAGCCTGGGAAGCCGACGACCCCAGTGGTGATATAGCTATGGACGGAACCACCTGGCCATCGGTAGAGATCCCTTACCTGCAACTGATGTTGTCATGGCACGACAGCGACCCGGTTAGCCAGAAGGAAGCAGATCGCAACAATACTGCGCTTGGTTTCCAGGGAAACCGGAACCCGTTTGTGGATCACCCGGAGTATGTTGATCTTACCTGGTCGGCATCATGCGGGCTGACCTTACCGGTTGATCTTACTGCATTCAAAGGACGGCTTTCAGGTAATACGGTTCTATTGAACTGGACAATCGAAAGAGCAGAAGGCTTTAGTCACTTTGAAGTAGAAAGAAGTGTAAATGGCGGATCATTTGTGAAAGCAGGGAAAGTGACATGGATCGCCGGTTTGAATAATTATTCTTTTGCCGACGATATAGCAGCCATCAGCGGTAAAGTTTTATACCGTTTGAAGATGGTGGATGATAATGGTGTTTTCAAGTACAGTAAAACGGTAAGCATTACACTTGCGGGCCTGGATGAGATAGCGCTGGTATATCCCAATCCTGCGCGGGGCACGATCCATATATCTTTCCGGAAGACGCTTACGTCAAATGCCATGTTGTATGTGTCGGATGCATCCGGAAGAACGGTTAAAAGGATGGTTTTACCGGGAGGCCAGGTAAACTATCCGCTGAATATAGAAGGTCTTGTCAGCGGTATGTATATACTCAAATGTGTGAAGGACGGAGAAGTGAGCCACGCCAAATTCATCGTGCAGCCTTAGCGTATGAGTCGCCTTGTTATCATATTGCTGTTATTTTTATGGGCAGCCTGTTCTTCTGTCAAAAAAATACAAGGACCGGAAAGGACGTCTTCATTGACAGGAACTGAATTCTACCGCCAGGCATTTCCGATGAAATGGAAAGAAAGGGATTCTTTTGTTGTGAAAGAAATACTGGCCGGAAACATTCCTTCTTTTTTGAAAAGATTTATTCCTGTGAATACTTCTGTAGTTGATTCTTCAACAGGAAAGACATGGTCAGCTACGTATTATGTGGCGTCCGATTACCTGAGTGTGGGAACAGATGATGACTGGGCAAGAATACATATCACTCCTTATGCAGCCCAGAGAATCGCCGATAGTTTTGATTGTTTTTTGCCGACAAAGAAAATGGCGGATGATATTTACAAAGCAGCCAAAGTAAAACTGGAACCCGTACCCATGTATGCGTTCCGCGACAGTACACCCACCATGTGGCATCATCATCTTATTGTGGAGGGGCAGCGAAAAGGGAAAAAAGGACTGATCGCCGGCATACAAAAGGATGTGGTCATCAGCGGAAAGGTATTAAGAGATACAAGACCCGAACGAGTGGCCATTTACGGATGGCACCGGCTGGATGGTAAACCGATTCAGCCTTTGTACACTGGCCATATTTACTGGTGGGTGGATTACAGCCAGGGCATCCGTCTTATCTATCGGAAGATAAAAGTGAATGGCAAATGGATGGATTATACTGATGTATTGAAAGATCCGGTATTACAACGCCTGTTATGTGATGAAGAGGTTTGTGATTTTTTCCGGTATGAGTAGCTGGTTATACGACCCCGATAGATAAAGGTTTTTTATATTTTTTGTGTGTTTAGTGTTTTTGTGGGAAGAGTTCTTCTGTAAAGCCTAATGCCACCCCTTCGGGGTTCAGATCAGTTATTCCTTGTGCTGTTATAGTAATGACATCCCTTCGGGATTGGCATAAGATTATAAACCCGGCGAATTGAATAGGTATTGAAGCCCGAAGGGCTGATATTAATATTAGATGTATTGTAAATCGAATGTGATCAAAACCCCGAAGGGGTGATAGTAAATTCATAGGATTGATGGGAAACATATACTGTTCACCGCACAAGTGTCATTCAAGATTATAAAAGCTAAAGCCCGAAGGGCTGATATTTATAGTAGTATATTATAAATCGAATTTGATCGAAACCCCGAAGGGGTGATAGTAAGCCATCAACATGACCTGCCAAACCTGTTATGATTTGCTGAGGCAATCCTTCACCTGCATCTTTACACAATTTTCAGTACGTTTGCCGGATTATCATTTTTTATGAGCAACAAGAAAGCGCTGAGAGAGATAAACGAGGCGGTCAGATACCTGCAGAAACAATATAAGCACAAACCAGAGGTAGGAGTGGTACTGGGCAGCGGCCTGGGAAATTTTTCAAATGAGATCGAGGTCGAAAAAGAGATACCGTATAAAGAGATACCGCATTTCCCTGTGTCCACGGTGGAAGGACATAAGAGTAAACTGATCTTTGGCCGGCTGAGCGGCAAAAGAGTGATCGCAATGGCAGGCCGTTTTCATTTTTATGAAGGATATGATGCGCAGGAAGTGACTTTTCCTATCCGGGTCATGAAACTCCTCGGGGTGGAGACCTTATTACTTTCCAATGCCTCGGGTTGTGTGAATCCCGGCTACAAGGTAGGGGATGTCATGATCATTACCGACCACATCAGCCTGTTCACTCCGAATCCTCTTATCGGGAAGAACATAGATGAACTTGGCCCCCGTTTTCCGGATATGAGCGAGCCCTACAGCAAAGAACTGATTGCCCGGGCAAAAGAAATAGGGGACAGGCATCAGTATGATCTGAAAGAAGGAGTATATGTGGCAGTGACGGGACCGACATTTGAAACAAGGGCTGAATACAAAATGATCCGCACCCTCGGTGCTGATGTGGTGGGCATGAGTACTGTACAAGAGGCCATCGTGGCGGCACATATGGGGATGAAAATTTTTGCGATCAGCGTCATCACGGATATCGGGTTGCGGGAAGATGGCCTTATCACCACGCATGAAGAAGTGCTGGAAGCGGCCAGGCTGGCAGAGCCCAAGCTGGCTACTGTATTTAAGGAACTGGCGGCCGCTATTTAACAGTTTTGGTCAGGCATTGTACTTTTGCCTCATTAATTTGCAGCGATGACCCGGTGATTATCATAAGGTACTTTTGTTCTTTTATCAGTCATGACGATATCTAACTACTAAAAAAATTCCAGCCCTGTCAAATAAGTGCACATACCTGCTGCTTTGCTTTTTCTTATTTATCACAGCCGATGCTTTTTCACAAAGAGAGTTGATCCGCTCAGCCGGCGGCCGGCTTGGGAATATTGGAAGCGGCATTAGTGGCGGAGGTGGTACTGACAGTTTGAAAAGAAGGGACAGGAACGAAGATTCCATCACGATCCGTTTCCGTTACCTGGATTCTACCCGCAATTATATGCTGGATTCTTCTATTGCTGATTTTGCCCGTCGTTTCCCGGTACCGGCTATTCATGTCACTTTAGGTAATACAGGAACAGCTGCCCGCTCACTCCTGTTCTCGCCTGTACTGAAAGCGGGATGGGACCCCGGTTTCCATGCTTTTGATATATATAAATGGACGGTTGACAAGGCGAGGTTCTTTAATACAACAAGACCTTACTCTGAGCTGAACTACCAATTGGCGGCCAGATCTGAACAGATCATTGATCTGATGCACACGCAGAACATCAAACCCAACTGGAATTTCTTATTTCAATACCGGATGATCAATGCACCGGGTATTTTTAAAAATCTTAAGACCAATCATAATAATTACCTGATCACATCCAGGTTCGAATCTGTGAATAAACGGTATAATAATTATTTCATCCTGGCGGGTAATAAACTGCAATCCGGTGAAAGCGGGGGGATAGATGATTCCGAAGATTACCTGAATGATCCGGATTTCAAAGACCGGTTTGCCATTCCGACAAAGATCGGCGGCGACCAGGGGCTGACACGTAATTTTTTCAATACCGATGTAGGTACGGGTAACCGGTATAATGAATTTACTGTCCTGTTGCGCCAGCAATATGACCTCGGCAAAAAGGATTCTTTAGTAACAGATTCAACGGTGATTCCTTTATTCTTCCCGAGGTTGCGTTTTGAACATACCTTTCAGTACAGCCGGTTAAAGTACCAGTTCAGGGACTACATTGGGGACTCAGCTTTTTATAAGGATTATTACGGCCTTGAGCTTGGTCAGATCACTGATACGGTGCAAAGAGAAGATCAGTGGAAAGAACTCGTCAATGATTTTTCTATTTACCAGTTCCCGGATGCAAAGAACCTGCACCAGTTCATTAAACTGGGTGCGGCGCTGCAGAATATGAAGCAGGAACTGCCCAATGCAAAAGCGTATTATAATGTATTTGGACATGCCGAATACCGTAACCGGACACGTAACCAGAAATGGGATATGCTGCTCAGCGGTAAACTCTATTTTACCGGGCTGAATGCAGGAGATTACTCTGCGTATGCAAGCCTGCAAAAAACAACCGGGAAAAAAGTGCCGGGTTATGTGCAACTTGGTTTTGAAAATGTGAACCGTACACCTTCATTCATTTTTAATGATCAAAGCAGTTTCTATCTACTGTCGGCGGCAAAGGACTTCAAAAAAGAAAATACCCTTCATTTCTTTGCTTCATTATACCAGTCATCATTGAAATTAAAACTGACAGGCCATTACTACCTGCTGACCAATTATACCTATATCAAAGATTATTACCAGCCGGAGCAGTACAGTTCCCTCTTCAACGTTTTGCGGGTAAGCGCCGAAAAAACGTTCAAAATTGGCAAACGCTGGTTCTGGCATACGGATATTCATTTCCAGCAAGCGATTGGTAATGCCCCTGTCAACCTTCCGCTTGTGTATACTCGAAACCGCATAGGATATGAAGGAAATCTCGGATTGAAAAACCTGGATATGGCAACAGGACTTGAACTGCGCTATCATACTTCCTACAAAGCCGATGGCTATTCCCCGGTGCTGGGGCAATTCTATTACCAGGAGAATACCAGCATCAGCAACCCGATGCCCGATATCACAGCATACCTGCATTTTCGTATCCGTCCTTTCAAAGCCTATATCCGGGCGGAGAACCTGAATACGGCCAGCGGCAGTAATGGTTTTGGTTTTACCAATAATAACCAGTATGTGCCCGGTTATCCTTATCCCGGTCTCGTAATACGGGTGGGTATCTACTGGAGTTTTGTCAATTGACACTGGAAAGGAATGAGTTAAGAGTTCATGATCCTTGTCATCCTGTTAACTTATAAGGCTCATTATCTCTTTTCCGGATTTCGTTCTATCTTTACGGCGGTTCATGAAAAAGATCATTGCCTCTATAACGCTTCTTACTTATGTCGCAGTCACCTGCGGTGTGATCGTGAATTTTCACTATTGCATGAACCGGTTGGCATCCACCCAGTTGTTTTCTGCAGAAGTAAAAGTATGCGGTCAATGTGGTATGGATATGCACAAAGCCAATGGCTGCTGCCGCGATGAAGTGATGATCATTAAAATGGAAGTAGACCAGAAGACGGCGACCCATGTATCATTTGAACTTCCTTCTTTAGAAGTACTTGCTGATATCCCGTCTATGTTTATCAGTGCACCTTTTGTCAATAACACAGAACAAAGACACCACCACAATCATTCCCCGCCGTTATTAACGGAACAGGATACTTACCTGCAGAATTGCGTTTTCAGAATTTGATTTGAGAATCAATAAGCTTTTAGTCCTGAGCTATTAGCTTTAGCCATTAGTTTTATGTTTTGTTATCCCTTTTTGGGAGCATTTCTCAGATCAACTAATTACCAAATCTTCAAATTAACTATCATGAAAACGCTTAAAATATTTTCAGTTCTTCCTTTATTCATTGCTATTTCTTTTGTTTCGTTTGCTCAGAAAAAATCAGAGAATATTCCTGTGTCCGGCAATTGTGGTATGTGCGAATCTAAGATCGAGAAAGCCGCCAAAGAGGCCGGCGCCACGGCTGCAGAATGGAATAAGGATACCAAAGTGCTGTCCGTTTCCTACAATAGTTCTTCAACCAATGCGGCAAAGATCCAGCAGGCTATTGCCAAAGTGGGTTATGATACCCGGGACTTCAAAACCACGGACGAAGCGTATAAAAAACTCCACGCATGCTGCCAGTACGAAAGAGAAGCAGCAAAAGAAATCAAACATGAGTGCACAGGCAAATGTGAAATGAAGGATGGTAAGTGCACAAACATGCAAGCCTGTAAAGACAAAGGCTGCTGCAAAGAAGCCGGTTCCGGTAAGACCATGAGTTGCTGTTCCAAGGAAGCGGAAGCTGAGCATGGAAAGATGGATTGCTGCAAGAACGGCAAATGCGAAAAACATAGTTAAGAGATCGCTGAACCCATTTGTCCTCCGGTCGAAAGATCGGGGGATATTATCATGGCTATGTTTTTTGTTCACCCGGCACACTATTCTGAAAGAAGGAGTACCATTGAACATGACATAGCCATACAAAGAGTGGTGTATGAAAAAGATAATTGTATTGCTGTTCATATCCTTTAGTTTATCGGCCAGCCCGCAAAACGCGGATACGACAGTCAGTTTTAAAGTACAGGGAAACTGTTCCATGTGCAAAAAACGTATAGAGGATGCGGCGAAAGAGAAAGGTGTCAGCTCTGCTATATGGAACGCCCAGTCAAAAATGCTGACGCTTCAATATGACCCCGCCATAGTTTTTATAAACAAAATTCACAGTAAGCTTGCTGAAGCAGGACATGATACAGAACTGGCGAAAGCAGATGACAACGTTTATAACAAGCTCCCGGATTGCTGTCTCTACCGGGGAAAGGGTAATGTGAGTACCGGTCAGGCAGACGAAACTGCAGATAACGGTCTGCAAAACCAGGTGATGGGGGTGATCATGGAAGAAGATGCGAAAGGGAATTTGAAACCGCTGAAAGGCGCCAGTATTTTATTACAGGGTAGTAACAAAGGGATCGCTACAGAAGAAAATGGTTTTTTCAGGCTGTCGCTGAGTAAAGAGAATGAGGTGATCACGGTAAGTTATGTAGGGTTTCAGCCAAAGGATATTGATGTAAGGCCGGGTGATCATTTAAGCATTGTATTGAATACCGCAAAACCTTTGGAAGGTATCAAAGTAGTATCCACAAGAAAGCCGGCTTATATCTCCCCGCTTTCCACTATACGCACACAGGTAATGACAGAGCGGGAGCTGGTCAAGGCGGCATGCTGTAACCTGAGTGAAAGCTTTGAGACCAATCCGTCCGTGGATGTTTCTTATAATGATGCTGTAACAGGCTCCAAACAGATACAGCTTCTGGGTTTGTCCGGTAACTATACACAGCTTACGATGGAAGCCTTACCAGGCCCAAGAGGTATTGCTACGCCGTGGGGATTGAATTCGATTCCGGGTACCTGGATCGAATCTATTCAACTATCGAAAGGGGTAGGTTCCGTTGCCAACGGTTTTGAAAGTATCGCCGGCCAGATCAATATAGAATTGAAGAAACCGGTGAGCAGCGAGCAGCTTTATGCCAATGCGTATGTCAATAATATGGGCAAAACAGATCTGAACCTGAACCTTTCAAGGCAACTTGGTAAAAAATGGGCAACGGCATTGCTGCTGCATGATGCTTTTCTGAATAATAGTGATGTTGATTTTAACAAGGACGGTTTCAGGGACCTGCCGACAGGTAATTTGTTTACAGCCCTGAACCGGTGGATGTATAATGACCCGAATGGTATTGAAGGCCAGGCCGGGTTCCGGATATTACTGGATACTAAAACCGGCGGCCACACCATGTTCGATCCTGAAAAGGATAAGCTGACAACGAACCATTATGGTCTTGGTATTGAAACAAAGCGATACGAGGCTTTCGGTAAGATCGGCTATGTATTTCCTGAGAAAAAGTATAAGAGTATCGGTCTGCAATTATCCACTTTCCGGCATGAGCAGGACTCGTATTTTGGAACAACGGTCTATAATGCCACACAGAATAATTTTTATGCTAACCTGATCTACCAGTCCATTATTTCCAATACAAATCACAAATTCAGGACCGGGGTGGGCATACTGGCTGATAAGTATGATGAATTGTTCAGGAACACATTGTATAAAAGAACAGAGACAACTCCCGGGGCTTTTATTGAGTATACTTATAGCAAAGGAGAAAAGTACAGCCTGATACTCGGCATGCGGGGTGATCATAATAGCTTGTTCGGTTTCTTTTTTACGCCAAGACTGCACATGCGGTACGAGCCGGTAAAAGGGACCGTTATCCGGTTAGCTGCAGGCAGGGGACAGAGAACTGCCAACATCTTTGCAGAGAATACAGGAGTGCTGGTCAGTGCAAGGGAAGTGAATATATTTAATGCGGCTGCGGGCAAGGCCTATGGTTTAGATCCGGAAATAGCATGGAATGAAGGGATCAGTCTTGACCAGAAATTCCGTTTATTCAACCGCAATGGTTCATTGGGTTTTGATTTTTTCAGAACAGATTTCCAGGACCAGGTAGTTGTGGACCTTGACCAGTCGGCACGCCAGCTTAATTTTTACAATCTCAAAGGAAGATCGTATTCCAACAGTTTGCAGGCTGAGATGAATTATGAGTTGGTGAAAAAGCTTGATCTGCGTTTAGCTTACCGGTTCTTTGATGTAAAGACCAATTATCATGGTGAGCTCCTGCAAAGACCTCTTGTGTCAAAGCACCGGGGCTTTGCCAACCTGGCGTACGAAACAGGCTCCTGGAAATTTGATTATACGGTTACCTATAACGGAGTGAAACGGATACCGTTTACCGGCGACAATCCTGACACGTATAAACTAAACACTACTTCGCCTTCGTATGTCATTATGAACGCACAGGTAAGCAAAACATTTGGCAAAAAATCCCCGGTAGATGTATATATCGGTGGCGAGAACCTGACCAATTATTTCCAGGACAGGGTCATTCTTGGTGCTGATCAGCCATTCGGCTCCTATTTCGATGCATCATTGGTGTGGGGCCCTGTTTCCGGCCGGATGTTTTATGCCGGTGCCCGGTTTAAGATAAAATAAAGACAACCCCGGGCAATAAAATACGGTCTGTTAAAAGGAAAGAATGATTTGCAAAGCGGGGACATGATTTGTAATTTTAAAATATTTAGTATGAAAAGAGCACTGATCATATTCCTGGTGATGATTTCGGGACTTCTGTCCTTTGGGCAATTCACCAAAGCGAGGTTGCAGGCTACCGGGTTGACCTGTGCCATGTGCAGTAATGCGATTAATAAGGCGCTGCAGGCCCGGTCTTTTATTCAGTCTGTTCATGCTGATATTAAGAACTCAGCGTTTGATATTGTTTTTAAGGATAATGCAGATGTGGATATTGATGAAATAAGAAAGGCGGTGGAAGATGCCGGGTTTGCGATAGGTAACCTGAAGCTCACAGGCAGTTTCAGAAATGTAAAAGTGGAAAATGACAAGCATGTGCAGATCGGCAATAAACACTTCCATTTTGTAGATATAAGCAGCCAGGTGCTGGAAGGCGAGAAAACCATTACCGTCGTGGACAAAGATTTTCTGACCAGCAAGCAGTTCAAAAAATACAGCGCTTCTACAAAACTGAAATGCATGGGTTCGGGCAAAGTCGCTGGAGATTGCTCAGGCGTGGCTGCAGGCACAAGAATGTATCATGTCACCATTTAGAAATCTGCGGCTTGCCAAAGGGGAAGCCGCAGATATAATTCAATAAATATGAAAACGCAAAAGCAATTATTTTTTTTATTCCTGGTCTTACTATCGGCGTTTAGCCACGCACAACAGTTGCCGAATATCGCTGACCCCCGTGTTCATATCAAATTGCCGACTGTAAAAGGCGATTCATTGACGCTTTCTTCTTTTAAAGGCAAAGTCATCTTACTTGATTTCTGGGCAAGCTGGTGCGGACCCTGCCGGGTTGCCAACCGTAAGCTGGTGAAGTTGTATGAAAAATATAAGAAACAGGGTTTCGAGATATTCAGTGTGTCGCTGGATGAAGATAAGAAGGACTGGCAGAGGGCTATCGTAAAAGACAAGATCACCTGGGTGCAGGTGATAGATCCGAGAGGTTGGAATGCACAAACAGCCACTAACTGGAATATTTACCAACTGCCCACCAGTTACCTGATCAATAAAAAGGGAGATGTGGTAAGCATTGACCCGGAAGGGAAGGAATTAGAGGATAGTATAAAAGAGCTTTTGAAAGAATGATCCGCGAATCATCATGAAACATGCCTGTTTAGTAATAAGTATTCTTATTGTTATTGCTGTCAATGGCCAGGAACTATATGTATTTTCCGATCCTGCTTCCAACATACCAGCCCGGTCCATCAGCGTAAAAATCAGTGGCCAGTTCATGGGTCCGCAGACCTGGCATGACCAGCGGATGCAGCGGTATGTATCCGAAGTAATGCTTGGCCTGAGCAAAAAATGGATGCTGCGCACCGGAGTAACATTTGGCGATATGCATACCTCCAATTTTGCCTGGGAATCAACGTATGCATACTTGAAATATCGTTTCTTATCAAAAGATGATGTGCATAAGCATTTCCGCATGGCGGTATTTGCGGATGGCTCTTACACCCGTGTCCCTTTTCATAATGATGAGATCACGTTGCAGGGCGATAAGAGCGGTGTACAGCTTGGGCTGATCGCTACCCAGTTGTGGAATAAACTGGCGGTGTCCGGTACTGTCAGTCATACGCAGGTGCTGGACAAATCACGAAATAGTAAGAATGTGATCTATGTGCCTTCCCGTGTTTACCAGGCCATGAATTATTCGTTGTCTGCCGGCTACCTTGTGTTGCCCAGGGAGTACACAGACTATAAGCAAACCAACCTGAACCTCTATGCTGAACTGCTGGCACAGCAATCGTTAGAGGCGGACCGGAAGGTGTATTATATTGACCTGGCCCCCGCGGTCCAGCTGATCTTCAATAGTAATATGAAGCTGAACCTGGGTTACCGGTTTCAACTCGGCGGCAATATGCAGCGAATGGCTAACGCAAGCTGGTTCATCAGTTTAGAGCGTACCTTTCTCAATGCCCTTTAGCGAAATTCCCCTTCTTTTGGCCGTCCGTTATAAAAGGGAAACCTTTTTTTGGTTGCCACCCACCTAATAATTATATTTGTCTAAATAAATTTTTAGACAAGACTAAAAATTTATTTAGATAGGTAAAAAAATGAGATCACTATGGCTAATAGGGTTGTGTATAATGCTGACCGGCAGTCTCCGTGCGCAGCAACGGCATGGCGTGATATTGAATGAAGCAAATGGTGAGCCCGTGCAGGGGGCTACTATTTCCAAAGCCGGTGCGATCGGAGGAACGATCAGTGATACCAAAGGAAAGTTCATCATTGATAATATACATGATACCCTAACGGTTTCTGCTACAGGATTTCTGTCAAGATGGATCATACCGGGCTCAAAAGATCACCTGGTGATCCTGCTTACCCCGTTTGAAAAGGAACTGGATGCAGTAGTCGTGAGCGGAACGATGCGGCCGGTTAAAAGATCAGAAAGTCCCATTTCTGTGGAAGTATATACCCCGCAATTTTTGAAGAAGAACCCGGCACCTTCGCTGTTTGAGTCATTACAGAATGTAAATGGTGTACGTCCGCAACTAAATTGCAGCGTTTGCAATACGGGCGACATTCATATCAACGGCCTGGAGGGCCCTTATACGATGGTAACGATTGACGGTATGCCCATCGTTAGCAGCCTTGCTTCTGTGTATGGATTGTTTGGCATCCCGACGCAACTGATCGAAAGAATTGAGATCGTCAAAGGCCCTGCATCAGGTTTATATGGTTCGGAAGCCATCGGCGGGCTGATCAATATTATTACCAAATCACCTGATAAAGCTCCATTATTCACAGCCAGCTTCATGACAACAAGCTGGCTGGAACATAACTTAGACGCCGGAGTAAAATTCAAACTCGGTAAAAAAGCAACTTCATTATTGGGGGTCAATTATTATAATTACCAGCACCTGCTTGATAAGAACAACGACCAATTTACGGATGTGACGCTTCAGCATCGCATTTCTTTGTTCAATAAGCTCAGCTTTGCCCGGAAGAATAACAGGGTGGCTACGTTGGCCGGACGTTATTTTTATGAAGACAGGTGGGGAGGTGATATGCGATGGAATAAAAGCTTCAGGGGTACTGATAGTATTTATGGCGAAAGCATTTATACCAGCCGCTGGGAACTGATTGGCAATTACCAATTACCGGTTCAGGAAAAGATGTTCTTCTCCTTTTCTGTCACCGGGCATGATCAGAACTCTTATTATGGTGCAACACCCTATATGGGGAGACAAAAAATTGCTTTCAGCCAGTTGAACTGGGATAAGGCTATTGGTACGGATCATAACCTTTTATCCGGTGCCGTGTTACGGTATAATTATTATGATGATAATTCAACAGCTACAGTGGATACGCTGACCGGGAGGAATAAGGCAGACAACTATATTATCCCTGGCCTTTACCTGCAGGATGAATGGAAACTAAGTCCGAAACATCTTTTACTGCTGGGACTCCGTTACGATCATCACCTGGTGCATAAAGGCATTTTTACGCCCCGATTTGCCTGGAAATGGTCGTTAAAGGATAGGCAGGTGTTCCGGCTGAATGCAGGGACAGGGTTTCGTGTGGTGAGTTTATTTACGGAAGAACATGCGGCACTGACAGGCGCAAGAGCTGTTGAGATCAACGGGTCGCTGAAGCCGGAAAGGAGTTATAATGTGAATTTGAATTATACGAATCATTTTCAATGGCAGGGCGTTTCTTTAAATATGGATGCATCGGCGTGGTATTCTCATTTTACCAACCAGATCATCCCGGATTATGATACCGATCCCAATAAAATTATTTACAGCAATCTCAATGGCTACGCTTCATCAAAAGGGGTAACACTCAATCTTGAACTGAACAGCGGTAAACGTTTTAAGAGTCTATTGGGGGTTACGTTGCAGGATGTGCAAAAAGTGGAAAAAGATCAGCAGGGAAAAGCTGTTCAGCAACAACTGATGCTTACGGAAAAATGGAGCGGCACATGGGCCATTACCTATAGTTTGCCGGCAGCCGGCATAACGATTGATTACACAGGTAATATGTACGGACCGATGCGGTTACCTTTACTATCTGATACCGATCCGCGACCGGGAACTTCACCGGTATGGAGCATTCAGAATATACAGGTGACAAAGCTGGTTAACAAGCATATTGAACTGTTCGGTGGAGTAAAAAATCTGCTGAACTGGACACCTGCGAGGAATACGCCTTTTATCATTGCGAGATCTCATGATCCTTTTGATAAAAATGTGGAATACGATGCGGCCGGGAAAGTGATGGCCACAGCGGAAAATCCTTATGCGCTGACATTTGATCCTTCCTATGTGTATGCCCCCAACCAGGGGATCAGGTTTTTTACAGGGGTAAGATTAACTGTGAAGAAGTAAGCTATTTCTGAGCTATGTAAAAAGTTTGGACTAATATTATACTATTGAAAAGGTGAATTAAAAAATGCAGCCCGGCTTATTATTATTGATAGGATTATTGGTATTGCTGGTCCTTGCCTGGGTCTTCTGGCCGGAGAAGGGCCTTCTTTCGTTGCTGGCCAGGGCACGAATGAATACTTTGAAAGTGCAGATGGAGGATGCATTGAAATTCTTATTCGACTGTGAATACAAGAACCTTCCCTGCGGGTTACATACGGTGGCAGGCAACCTGCATATTTCATCTAACAGAACAGCAGCTATACTTGACCGGCTGCAGGATATGGGGTTAATCGCATCACAGGGCGAGTCCTTTCAATTAACTGATGCGGGAAGGTCTTATGCGCTTCGGGTTATCAGGGTGCATCGTATCTGGGAAAAGTACCTGGCAGATGAAACGGGTATTGAGGAAACGAAATGGCATGTTGTGGCCGATCTGAAAGAGCATCAGCTTTCATCAGAGGCAGTTGATAAGCTGGCCGGGCTTATCGGTAATCCTGTCTTTGACCCTCATGGTGATCCGATCCCTTCTGCCAGCGGCGACCTGCCCCTGCATAAAGGGAGTCATTTATCATCTTTAAAAGAAGGTGATATCGGCCGGATCATTCATATAGAAGATGAGCCCGGTTATGTATATGAGCAACTGGTGGCACTTGGCCTTTACCCGGGCATGCAGGTGTATGTGATGGATGTATCGGACGGGAAGATCACTTTTGCAGCCGAAGGAGAAGAGCATATTCTTACACCATTGTTCGCTTCGGCTATAACGGTGGAATTAATACCAGAGTCAAAACCCATTGATCAAAAGCATGCGTTGTTATCCTCTCTGCAAATAGGGGAGAAAGCAGAAGTAGTGGGTATATCACCCCATTGCCGGGGGCAGCAACGGAGAAGATTGCTCGATCTCGGGATCGTACCCGGCACGGTCGTTACTGCAGAGATCAAAAGTGCTTCCGGAGACCCTGTCGGCTATCGTATTATGGGAGCGACCATTGGCATAAGAAAGAAGCAGGCGGATTATATTTTTATAAATAAAAGCATTGCATAGACATGAGTGATCAGCATAATTGTGAGAATTGTCCTGTGCATCATAAGGAAAATCTTATCCGTCTCGGTATTGCGATGGATAAAGTGGATTATGTTATTGCATTGGCCGGTAATCCCAATACCGGGAAGAGTACTGTGTTCAATAATCTCACCGGTTTAAGACAGCATACAGGTAATTGGCCCGGTAAAACAGTAACAAGAGCAGAAGGGGGATTTTCTTATAACGATAAACGATATAAAGTAGTTGATCTGCCGGGTACGTATTCGTTGCTGTCAACCAGTACAGATGAAGAAGTGGCGAGAAATTTTATTTTGTTTGGCCGCCCCGATGTGACACTGATCGTGGCTGACGCTACCAGGCTGGAAAGAAACCTGAACCTTGTTTTGCAGGTATTGGAGATCACCGACAGGGCTGTGCTTTGTTTGAATTTAATGGACGAAGCAAAGCGAAATCATATTGAGATTGATGAACGAACCTTGTCAAAAGAATTAGGCATACCTGTAATACCCGCTGCGGCAAGACAAAAAGAAGGGATGATGGAATTGCTCGCTGCAGTGGAACAAGTGGCTTCAGGAAAATATATTTGCCGGCCACATCGTATTAAAAGCCGTTCGGCCAAACTCAACCATGCGATTGATAGTTTGGTAGAAAAACTAAAAGTACAATTTCCCGGATTGCCTAACCTGAACTGGGTAGCCCTGCGATTGCTGGAAGGTGACCAGGGGATGATTGATGCAGTGAGCTCCGGCGAACTGGGAGCATTAAGCCCTGCTGCATTGTCAGTAGGTGCATAGAAAAAATTGATTGGTCATGGAGAAGAAAGAGAAAACATCATCAGAAGAGATATTATCACTGGCCAATTCCCTGCGTTGGGAACTTGGGGTGAACCTTCATGATACGGTCACTGAATCTATTTATGAAGGGGCTTCACGTATAGCTAAGAAAACGGTAAAGGCAGAGAATGAAAAATCGCCTTACAGTTTTGATATGAAGATGGATAAGATAGTAACAAGCCGCTGGCTTGGATTCCCTGTCATGTTTCTGTTGCTGGCGGTTGTTTTCTGGGTTACGGTAGCCGGGGCCAATGTTCCTTCAGGATGGCTGGCTTCTTTGCTGATCGATACGCTTCAGCCTATTTTAAAAAATGGGGCCAACTCAATAGGGTTACCCTGGTGGTTAAGCGGCGTGCTGATTGATGGGGCCTATCTTTCCGTAGCATGGGTAGTTTCAGTGATGCTGCCGCCGATGGCGATCTTTTTCCCGCTATTTACTTTACTGGAGGATTTTGGTTATCTGCCACGGGTGGCATTTAATATGGATAATTTGTTTCGTAAAGCCGGAGCACACGGCAAGCAGGCGCTGACGATGAGTATGGGATTTGGGTGCAATGCCGCCGGTGTGGTGGCCACAAGAGTGATAGACAGCCCGAGGGAAAGACTGATCGCTATCATCACCAACAATTTCTCCTTATGCAATGGGCGATGGCCTACACAAATTTTAATAGCCACTATATTTATTGGCGGATTGGTTTCATCACAATGGGCCGGTGTTGTCTCAGCCGGAGCAGTGGTAGGTATTGCTGTATTGGGGATATTCTTCAGTCTCGTGGTTTCATGGGCGTTGAGCAGGTCCGTCTTAAAAGGCGAAGCTTCTGCCTTTAGCCTGGAATTACCTCCTTATCGTCCGCCGCGGATATTGCAAACACTTTACACCTCGCTTATTGACCGGACCATTTTTGTTTTGTGGCGGGCTATTGTGTTTGCATTGCCTGCCGGCGTTTTGATCTGGTTGGTGGCAAACATTCATATTGGCAGTTTAAGTTTAGCGGAGCATTTTATCAACTGGTCCGATCCGTTTGCCATATTATTTGGTTTGAATGGGGTGATCCTGCTCGCCTATATCATTGCTATTCCCGCCAATGAAATTGTGATACCAACCATATTGATGCTGACGGTTATCAGTTCGGGTATAGCCGGGGTGGGTGCAGGTAGTGGAGTAATGTTTGAACTTGATTCCATTGCTGATACGGAAAAAGTATTGAGAGCAGGAGGATGGACCTTACTCACCGGGATCAACCTGATGCTTTTTAGTTTGCTGCATAATCCCTGCTCCACTACTATTTATACAATTTACAAGGAGACAAAAAGCGTGAAGTGGACGCTGGTGTCCACCTTTCTGCCTATCATTATGGGATTTGCCATTTGCTTTTTCACCACCCAGTTATGGCGCCTGTTTATGAAATAAAGGCCCGTGTATTTTGAATAGTATGAATAAGAGATGGTTTTGTATCTTTAAACCGTGAAACGCTTAGCCGGCATATTCCTTGTTTCTGTTTACATGTTCTCTTTTGCAGAGTTGCATAACCTGCTGAAGATACCTGTGCTCTTCGAGCATTTTAAAGAGCATCGCCAACTGGCACCGGGTATCAGTTTCTGGTCTTTTATCAAGTTGCATTACCTAGACCCTATCGTGGTGGATGATGATTACCAAAGAGACCAGCAATTACCTTTCCGCGATACAGATTGCTGTGTAATGACAGCGACAAGTGTCTGTGAATGCCTGCAGCTGACCGTTGAGATAGAAAAACCGGCAGAGATCGCTACGGAGTTTCATTTGTTTAATGAGATCAATAAGCCACGGTTCATTTCCTTTGATATTTTCCAGCCTCCCCGTTGTGCCTGATACGATATGAACCTACTTTTTTAAAGGCACAAAAATATTTACATGCTGCATGCAATTATTCGCTTTTCCGTCAGGAATAAGCTGATCGTTATATTATTGACACTCGGATTGATAATATGGGGCAGTATTTCATTTACCAAACTTCCCGTAGATGCAGTCCCTGACATCACAGATAACCAGGTGCTGGTGATCACCACCTCACCGTCATTGGCGGCCCCGGAAGTAGAACGGCTTATTACCTTTCCAATCGAACAGGCCACGGCCAATATTCCGGGCATTAAAGAAAGCCGCTCATTTTCCAGATTTGGATTATCACTGGTAACATTGGTCTTTTCTGACAAAACCGATCTTTACTGGGCCCGTCAACAGGTATTCGAACGATTACAACAGGTAAAAAGCCAGATACCTGCTGATGCGGGTATCCCTGAAATGGCGCCTGTCACTACCGGTTTGGGAGAAATATTTCAATATGCTGTAAAACCCAAAAAAGGGTACGAAGGAAAATATACACCGGAAGAATTAAGGACGGTCCAGGATTGGATAGTCCGTCGCCAACTGCTTGGTGTGCCCGGCGTGGCTGATGTCAGCAGCTTTGGAGGGTATCTGAAACAGTATGAAGTAGCGGTTAACAGCGACCGGCTGCAAAGTATGAATGTTACAATTACTGACGTATTTCATGCCTTACAGCAGAATAATGAAAATACAGGAGGCGCCTATATTGAAAAAGGCCCTTCCGTATTGTATATACGAAGTGAAGGCCTGAGCAGGACCATTGCCGACATCGAAAAGATATTTGTCAAACACACATCCGAAGGTATCCCTGTTTACATCGGTAATGTTGCAGAAGTGAGAACAGGCCATGCTGTCAGATACGGGGCCATGTGTTTTAATGATGAAGGCGAAGTAGCCGGTGCCGTCGTCATGATGCTGAAGGGAGAAAACTCTTCCCGTGTTATCAGGCTGATAAAAGAGAAAGTAAAACAAATTGAAAAAACATTGCCGGATGGCGTGACGATTGAACCTTTTCTCGACCGTACCAAAATGGTGAATAATGCCATCAGTACGGTCAGGAGGAACTTACTGGAGGGCGCATTGATCGTAGTATTTATACTGGTATTATTTCTTGGCAATTTGAGAGCGGGACTGGTAGTTGCTTCCGTTATCCCTCTCTCCATGCTGTTTGCTGTCATCATGATGAATCTCTTTGGTGTTTCAGGCAACCTGATGAGCCTTGGAGCCCTTGATTTCGGGCTGATCGTTGATGGGGCTGTCATCATCGTAGAAGCCGTCCTGCATCGCCTGTCTCATAGCCGCCCTGCAGGTAACCATCCACCGCTTTTATCACTTGCCGAAATGAATGCTGAGGTAGAACATGCTGCAGGTAAAATGATGAACTCAGCGGTATTCGGTCAGATCATTATCCTGATCGTTTACCTCCCAATCCTGACACTCGTAGGGATTGAAGGAAAGATGTTCAAGCCAATGGCACAAACGGTCTCATTTGCGCTGATCGGGGCATTTATCCTATCCCTTACTTACGTACCAATGATCTCGTCATGGTTACTTAGCAGGAAAATAACCCATCAAAAGAATTTTTCCGACAGGATGATGACACTGTTCCACAAACTGTACAAACCTGTTCTGGTAAAGGGACTGGCGTTCCCTAAAATCATTATCACATTGTCGCTGTTGCTATTCATTGGCTCTGTCATTATCCTTACCCGGCTGGGTGGTGAATTCATCCCTAAACTGGAAGAAGGGGATTTTGCAGTTGATACACGTACGATGACAGGCAGCTCACTGACTGAAACGATCAGGGCTACGCAGAAGACAGCAGGCCTGCTAAAGAGCCGCTTCCCCGAGGTAGAAAAAGTAGTGACCAAGATCGGATCAGGCGAGATTCCTACTGACCCCATGCCGATAGAAGCATCGGACATGATGGTGATCCTGAAAGACAAAAGTAAATGGACCTCGGCCAGAACCTTTGATGAACTGGCTAATAAAATGAGTAAGGTAATATCAGAAGTACCCGGCGTGACGGCAGGATTTCAGTACCCGGTACAGATGCGCTTTAACGAACTGATGACCGGGGCCAGACAAGATGTGGTCTGCAAAATATTTGGTGAAGACCTGGATACCCTCGCACAATATGCAGGCCGTCTGGGAGAAATTGTGAAAACAGTTTACGGAGCCAGAGACCTTTATATAGAAACAATCACCGGTCTTCCGCAAATAGTGATAGAATACCACCGCGATGCCATTGCGAGATACCAACTGACGATTGCAGAAGTAAACCGGGCTATCAGGACCGCTTTTGCAGGCGAAAGCGCAGGAATGATCTACGAGAATGAAAGACGTTTTGAACTGGTGGTAAGGCTGTCAGAACAATCCAGGAAAGATATAACTGATGTGCAGAACCTGCTTATTGCTACACCCGCCGGAATGCAGGTACCCTTGTACCAGGTGGCATCGGTAGAAGTGAAAGAAGGCCCCAGCCAGATCCAGCGGGAAGATGCAAAGCGAAGAATAGTTGTCGGATTCAATGTAAGAGGCAGGGACGTGCAAAGCATGGTGAATGAGCTGAGCAAAAAAGCAGAAGAGCAATTGCGGCTACCAGCGGGATATTATGTAACATACGGCGGACAGTTTGAAAACCTTGTAGAAGCCAGACAGCGGTTATCCGTCGCTGTACCAGCAGCCTTGTTACTCATATTGGTGATGCTTTACTTCGCTTTTGGTTCATTGAAATACGGGCTGCTGATCTTTTCAGCTATTCCGTTATCAGCTATCGGTGGTGTATTCGCTCTTTGGACAAGGGGAATGCCTTTCAGTATTTCGGCGGGGGTAGGTTTTATTGCTTTGTTTGGTGTGGCTGTATTGAACGGTATCGTACTGATTGCCGAATTCAACCGGCTAAAGCACCAGCGTTTACATGATGTCAAATACATTATTATGGAAGGAACAAAAATTCGTTTGCGGCCGGTATTAATGACGGCTGCTGTGGCCTCGTTAGGCTTTTTACCGATGGCGTTAAGTAACGGACCCGGCGCTGAAGTGCAGCGGCCATTAGCGACAGTCGTGATCGGCGGTTTGATCACGGCGACATTCCTGACACTGGTGGTATTACCCGTATTGTATGCGTGGGTAGAAAAAGAAAGGAACAAAAAACGGAGACCAAAGATCAATCCAGGCGCCGCAACGATCGTTTTGTTATTACTGGGTTCATCGCTGATGGCGCAGAGGACAGTTTCATTGGATGATATGCTGAAGATGGCAGGAGAAAAGAATCTTTCACTGCAATCGGTAAAAAAGGAAACCGAGTATTGGAAGCAGCTACAATCAGGAGTTTTCGACCCGGCTAAAACGCAGGTAGGGGCGGAGTATGGCAATATCAACAGTTTTAAGAATGATACCCGCTTTTTTATTAACCAGTCTTTCAGCCTGCCGGTGGTTTATCGCAGGCAACAGGAATTGTACAAGGCACATGCAGTTACACAACAGCAGATGGCCGACTGGAAGCAGGCTGAATTACAGCGGGAAGTAAAACTGGTTTTTTATCATCTGGCTGAAATGCTGGAACGAAAAAAATTGCTGAGAAAACTGGATTCTGCGTATGGTCGCTTTCAGCAATCAGCCGCTTTACGGTTGAAGGCCGGCGAAAGTAACCTGTTGGAAAAAACAACAGCAGATGCACAGTTGCAGCAATTAAAACTGCAGCAGGAACAGTTGACTGCAGATATTATAATTCTTCAACAGCAGTTAAAATGGCTGCTGAATACCGATGAACAGTTGTTGCCGGCATATCGTTCACTGAAAAAGGAAATAAGCGGCTCCTGGATAGCCGATACTTCTTTGGCATTATCACATCCGCTGGTTCGTTACAATTTATCGAAGGAGACCACGATGAAAGCCCAGACAGCGGCCGAGCGATCAAAGTTGTCGCCAGACATGGCAGTCGGGTACAGCAATTTGTCCATCATCGGTTACCAGAGTCCTGATGGGATCAGCCAGAAGTATTATAGCGGAAGTGACCGGTTCAGTGTCTTTAGTTTGTCATTGGGTATTCCACTGTTCAATAAGGCGGCCAAAGCACGAATAAAAGCAGGCCAGGTGAGTGAGGAAGTCGCGAAGATCGCTACCGCCGCAGGTGTTCAGCAGATCAAAACAGAGATACAGCAACTGGCAGAAGAATATACCAAATACCGGAAGGCAGTCGCCTATTATGAACAGACCGGTTTGCAACAGGCAGACCTGATCTTCCGGAATGCAAAACTGGCTTTCGAAAAAGGGGAGATCAGTTATCTTGACCGGACCCTGCTGATGAATAATGCCGTAAACATAGAATTAAATTATCTCGAAACAGTAAGACAGTATAACCAGGCGTTGATACAACTGGAGTACTTAACCACAAAATAGATCGTATGCGATACAAATTTTTAATGATAGCAGTGATCGTTTTATCCGCCTGTTCTTCGAAGAAAAGCGAAGAACCTGAAGTCAAAGAGCAGGAACAGGATATGGTGACCCTGACTGACGAACAGGTAAAGAATGCCGGGATACAGACCGGTGCGATAGGAAAAAAATTACTGAACAGCGAACTGAAAGTAAATGGACTGGTGGACGTGCCGCCGCAGAATATCGTATCGGTCAGCTTTCCGCTGGGAGGATATTTGAAAACAACCAGGTTGTTGCCCGGCATGCATGTCAACCGGGGAGAAGTGATCGCTATGATGGAGGACCAGGCACTGGTACAGTTGCAGCAGGACTACCTGATGGCAGTCGCCCGGTTACAATATCTCGAAAAAGATTACGAAAGACAAAAACTGCTGAATGAGAACAATGTAAATGCCGATAAGGTATTTCAGCAGGCACAGGCCGATTATGCTTCACAGAAAGTATTGGTAAAAGGATATGCTGAAAAGTTACGCCTGATCAGTATCAATCCTGATAAGCTGAACGAGAATGCTATTTCCCGCAGCGTGCCGGTATATTCACCTATTAATGGATTTGTGTCGAAGGTCAATGTGAACATCGGGAAATATGTCAATGCTTCTGAAGTATTGTTTGAACTGATCAATCCTGATGATATGCATGCAGCACTGACGGTGTTTGAAAAGGATATTGGCAAAGTGAAGCCAAAGCAAACGGTGTTAGTTTCTTTTGTGGATGAACCATCAGTAGAATATGAATGTGAAGTGCTGCTCATCACCAAAAATGTGGATGATAACCGAAGCGCCCTGATCCATTGTCATTTTGAAAAACAGCCGGAACGTTTACTGCCGGGCATGTTCCTTACAGCAAGAATAAAGATCAGCAATGCGGAAGTGCTGGCAGTACCGGAGGAAGCGGTGGTGCGATATGGCAACAGCCAGTATGTGCTGGCGGCAGAAGGAAAGAACAGTTTTCGCATGCTGCTGGTGGAGACGGGGATGAAAGATGCAGGCATGATCGAAGTGATGAGCAAGGAAACAGACCTGGCCGGTAAGAATATTGTCATTAAAAACCCGTACCCTGTTCTGTCGGCATTAAAGAATACAGCAGAAGAAGAGTAAAATAAACAGCCGGTAGTTTCCCACAAAGAAATCACGGGTTCAAAAGTGAAAAGATTTCTTTGTGGGATTTTTGTATTCCATTTTAACATCAAAAACAAATTTTTTTCTTTTGCGCCTACCTTTACATTTGCTGCCCCAAATCAAAATGACCTATGGAGCTGAAGTATTCGCAACATATAGCCGGCACCCTGCATCTTTCCCTGAAACAGATCAGTAGTATCCACGATCTGCATACAGAAGGGGCGACGATCCCCTTTATTGCCCGTTACCGTAAAGAGGCCACCGGTAACATGGATGAAGTAGCTATTGCCAATGTGATCGAACAGATCAAATATTTTGCTGAACTGGAAAAGCGTAAGGAAACCGTCATCAAGACGATCGAAGATGCCGGCAAGATGACGCCGGAGCTAAAGAAGCGTATTGAAGATTGTATCAATGCTACCGAACTGGAGGATATATACCTGCCTTATAAGCCCAAACGCAAAACGAAAGCTACTGTGGCGATGGAAAAAGGGCTGGAACCTTTGGCTAAGGTATTATTTGAACAGCAATCGCTGAATGCAGAAGAGGAAGCGGCAAAGTATACAAATGAGCAGGTCAAGGATGTAGCCGATGCATTACAGGGAGCCAGGGACATCATTGCAGAATGGGTGTCAGAAAATGAACAGGCCCGTAATCTTATCCGTAAGTTATTTACCGAAGAGGCCGTACTTTCTTCACGGGTTCTGACCAGTAAAAAAGAAGAAGCGGATGCACAGAAATACCGTGACTATTTCGAATTCAAGGAACCGCTGGCGCAAAGCCCTTCTCACCGTATCCTCGCTATCCGCCGCGGCGAGAAAGAGGGTTTCCTCATCATGGATATCAACATTGAGAAGGAAACAGGTGTGGAGGAATTGAAAAGAGTGTTTGTCAAAGCATCCAATGCAGCAGCACAACAAGTGGGCCTGGCGATCGAAGATTGTTTTTCCCGTTTGTTGAAACCCTCTATCGAAACTGAATTCAGAACAGCCGGCAAAACAAGGGCCGATGAAGAAGCGATCAGGGTGTTTGCCGAAAATCTCCGCCAGTTATTACTGGCATCGCCATTGGGGCATAAAAGAGTAATGGCCATTGACCCTGGTTTCAGAACGGGTTGTAAAGTGGTTTGCCTGGATGAACATGGAACATTCTTAAAGTATAATACGATCTTCCCTCATGCACCGCAGAATGACTGGAATGGCGCCACACAGACAATAAAGGAGCTTGTAGCAAAATATGATATTGAAGCGATAGGCTACGGCAACGGAACAGCCAGTAAAGAAACGGAGCAGTTAGCAAGAGGCATTGATTTTGGCAAACCGGTTTCCGTTTTCATGGTGAATGAAAGCGGCGCTTCCATATATTCTGCGAGTGAAGTGGCAAGAGAAGAATTCCCCGATGAGGATGTGACGGTACGCGGTGCTATCAGTATCGGTCGCCGGTTACTGGATCCGTTAAGTGAATTGGTAAAGATAGATGCAAAGAGTATCGGCGTAGGTCAATACCAGCATGACGTAAATCAGAATCGTTTGAAGGAAGCATTGGACCAGGTGGTGGAAAGCTGCGTGAACTATGTGGGGGTAGATGTGAATACTGCCAGCAAACATTTGCTGATGTATGTTTCGGGGCTGAGTGCTACTGTAGCAAAGAACGTAGTAGAATACCGTACAAAGAATGGCGGTTTCAAAAGCCGTGAGGAACTGAAGAAAGTTTCCATGCTGGGGCCTAAAGCATATGAGCAGTGTGCCGGATTTCTAAGAATTGCCAATGCAAAGAACCCGTTAGATAATTCTGCCGTACACCCCGAGAGTTATCATATCGTGGAAGCGATGGCCTCAAAAGCAAATAGTACGGTAGCAGAGCTGATACAAAATGCTGAAGTAAGAAAGCAGATCAAAGCAAAGGATTTTGTGTCTGAAACAGCGGGCCAGTTCACTATTGAAGATATATTGAAAGAGCTGGAAAAACCAGGCCGTGACCCCCGATCGCCGATCGAAGAGTTTCGTTTTGCAGAAGGAGTGAGTACAATGGATGATCTGAAACCCGGAATGAAAGTGCCTGGTATCATCACCAACATTACCAACTTCGGTGCTTTTGTGGATGTAGGGGTGAAGCAGGATGGGCTGGTGCATATCTCTCACCTGGCCAACCGTTATATCAGCGATCCGAATGAAGCGGTGAAATTGGGGCAAAAAGTAATGGCGACCGTGCTGGAAGTGGATATTGCGAGGAAAAGAATATCACTGTCGTTAAAAGATGGGGAACAAAAGACTGAGGTAAGAGGTCAGAGGTCTGAAGTCAGAGGACAGAAGGCTTTCAATAGAAAACCGGAACCTTTAAATCCGTTCCAGGCAAAACTGGCAGAGCTGAAGAAGAATTTTAAGGACACCCCCTAACCCCTAAAGGGGAAAACAAGCACACGTTAAACCTGCATGAATGAATTTGGAATTCACTTTACTCCACTTTAGGGGTTGGGGGTATAATCCTCCCTTACGGGGTTAAACACATCAATCACTTTACAATCCGTTTTAGCTACAGCCCCATGTGGCACATTGGAAGGTATGACATAGTACATGCCGGCTGTTAACGAGCAGGGTTTACCACCGATCACCATGTCTAACTGCCCTTCGAGGATATACGTGATCTGTTCATGCGGGTGATGGTGGACAGGCAGGTCGCTGCCGGCTTTTATTTCTACGTATCCAAAGGTCATATTCGTTCCGTGTGCATAATGACCGGAAATGCCAGGTACGAGTTCTTTCGGTGGAATATTCCTGATCGGCTGCATGGTTATTTTCTTTTAAAACTGCAAAATAAAAAATTCTGTGTGGTATTGAAAGGTGTCACATGATCTTCCTGAATACATTTGATTCTTTCAAAGGATGCCTCAAAGCGGGACGACATGGATGCTTCTGAGTATTGTTTGATCTCCAGGCCGCTGCATTTTTTTGGCCCCTGCTCCGAAAAAGTGCCTAATACCAGGTAACCATTTTTTTTGATGGCATGTTCTGCAATGGATACGTATTTATTGATCTTTTCTTCTGTTGTCAGGAAATGAAAGGCGGCCCTGTCGTGCCAGAAATCAAACTGAACAGAAGGTTTAAACTCTGTAATGTCTGAAACGACCCACTGAACAACAGCAGATCTTTCGCCGAGTCTGCTCTTTGCCTTTTCTATAGCATTGGCGGATATATCCAGTACCCAGATGTTCTGGTATCCCTTATCCAGCAGTACATCCACTAAATGGCTATCACCTCCGCCGATATCAATGATATTGGCAGTCAGCGGGAGATTGAATAATTCCAGGAACTCAACAGAGGTCTTAGGATAGGGCTGAAACCAGCTTACTTCCTGTTCTGTTTTGGTGTCGTAAATATTTTCCCAGTGAGATTTCCGATCTGTGTCAGTATTCACGATTCAAAAGTTTAAATATTTATTTTTCAAACAAACAAAAACTTCCTCCCACCCATTCCTTATCCTTATTGTACCTAACTCCGATCATTTTCCCTTTACTTAACCTGGCGAGGTTATTGGCAGGTACGGGTCTGGCTGCGCCGTCTTTCCAGAAATAGAATATGCGGATCTCGCATTTGGCAGGAATGTCAGGAGTTACAATGGCATCGGCGTATTGCACTTTACGTTGCAGTATCCAGTTTGCAGGGTCTCTTACCTCGTCAATATCTTTTTGTGTTACGTCTATCACCACACCTTGTCCTGCAAATGAGAACAAAGGTTTTAGTACGTAATTCTCCAGGTCGGCAGGCGCCTGTTTCAATTCATTCAAAAAATAGGTGGGAGGCACATACGGATGTTTAATAAATGGCATCGTGTATTTGCTGATGCGGTAAAACCAGTTGGGGTGGGGCGCCCATTCCACATCAAGTTCTTCAAACAATAACTTTCCTTTTTCCTGTACATCGGCAGGTTGCTGTTGCAGGTCATCAAAGATGACACGATTGTAGATCCTTTTTACCTGTGTTTTCTTTCCGTCTTTCAGGTAGTACAGTTTATTATCTTCTTTGATGAGCTCTGTAAGGCAAACTATAGAGATACCCAGGTAATCTTTGGTAGCATGGAAATCTATTCTTGTCTTTTGTTTTTCCGGGAATATTTCCAGTAATATCACATTTTCCGGGTTCTCATCTTTGACAATAATATCCTTTAATGCCTGTATGTAAGTCTCCCGGGTATGACCGCCGAGATACGCTTCAAAGCCGGCGGGCACATCGAAATGTTTGCGAAAGACATCATCCAGCACTACCTCGTAAGCAAAAAGGGAAGGGAAGCCCTGCATCTCGATCAGTTGTGGTTCATATTCTTTCTTATCATTGATGCAAACACCGAAATCAAAAGCTATGAAATGGGAATGATCATTCTCTCCGGGCACGTGCAGGTTTTTGGGGATCGCATTCTTTGTTAATTCCCTGAATTTTGGATCAACAATGATGTCAACGATGCTTTCACAGGCATCCAGTAATTTCTTTGTGAAATCTTTCGGCACAAATACCGGCGTTTCTGCTACCCGGAACTCAATAGTGCCGGGATGGGCTTCATTCAGATCTACCAGGAAGTTGCCGTATTTTTCAATGGTGAAATTGGTATTGAATTTTTTGCGCAGCGATGGTATCATTCATTAACAGTTTAACGAAGATCAAGTTACTGAATGAAGAGAAAGCGGCAAAATTTCAGCAAAGACAGGAGCTGTTTGCAAGAAAGACCGGCTGAGTAATATCAATTAGCTCCGAAACCGGGCTGGCCAATGGCTGAATCAAGAAAATTAAAAAGAATGCGGGAGTAGGTCCACATGATCTTATCAGGATCGCTCAGGTGGTCGAGCATATTGTTCAGCTTTTCTTCGCCATAACTTTCGATGACGATCTTTCTTTTCTCTTCTGTTTGCAGATGCCGGCTCATACCGACAGGGTCAGCTTCCGGATGGAACTGGGTGCCGATCATATAATCATTGAAACGGATACCCATCACCGCCCTTTCGTACGGTACATGCGGGCGGTCTTTCTCAATACAGAGTATCTGCGCCCCCATTTCCCTCAATATCGAATGGTTGGGCTGCACCAATTGGTAATCCCGGCTGTCAACGGCATAAAAAGGATCACGCAATCCGCCAAACACTGTTTCTTCTTTTCCGTTTTCCAGCATGTGAACCGGGAATACGCCAAAAGCGGTTGACCTTCTTTTGCGGAGAACGCCGATATTAAAATAACGGCTGGCTAGCTGGAAGGAATGACAGATAAAGAAAATGTGTTTCTTTTTTGTGTTGGAAGGATTGTTATTCCATCTTTCCATTTCATTCAGCCACCGGTTCCAGTTGATATCCCAGTCGTCGAAGCGGGTGGACAACGGATCGCCGGGGCCGCCGCTGGAAATGTAAATATCAAAAGAGGTATCGGGGAGTTCGTTCTTTACTCTTACATCAAATTCATGCTTTTCGATGGTGGCGCTGCTGCTTTGTGCCCATTCGTGGACGATCTGGCGGATACAACGCATGCCCTGGTTGGGCAGGCCTTCATTCAGGTCGAGGATCGCAATGCGGATCGGGTGCTTCTCGCTGCTAATCATTGTGCAAACATAGTAATTTTTTCACTTACGGCTAAGTCCTGTGGCTTACAGTTTTGCTAACAAATGTGAATTTCCCTGCCGGGGAGGTAAGGGAAATTATGTATCTGGCTGCCGAAAAGCTATCGGCTTTTGTTGCGACGCTTAACCGGTATCAATAACAAGTATTTCAAGGGCTCGTAATTGGGTTAATGCCGGACTGTAGTCAATAGGAGAATAAATGAAATTTGGTAACTATCTGTATGCAGTAACTCAGAATAAATCTGGAACCACATAGGCACATAGAAACATAGGGCTATGGCTTGTTCCGCAGAAGGTGCAGGCAGAAAACTATGTTATTTCTTCTATTGTGTCCTATGTGCCTATGTGTTTCCATCATAAGGCTGGTGTGTGCAGGGTGCACTTGAAATTTTTTGCTCCGGATCTTTTTTGATCAATAAAACCCTGCTACTCTTTATTTCTTTTCATACACTTTCTCCCCGCCGACGAAGGTCTTTATTACCTGTATCTTCAGCAGTTCATTTTCATCAGCCTTCATCATGTCCTTATCCAGTATGATAAAGTCTGCCAGCTTCCCTTTTTCCAAAGACCCTTTTTCCTGTTCTTCAAAGTTGGCTTTGGCGGCCCAGATGGTCATACCTTTTAATGCTTCTTCCCTTGTCAGTGCATTTTCGGGTTGGTATCCTCCACCTGGCCAGCCTTTGGCATCTTTTCGGACAACAGCAGCGTAAAATGTTTTGAACGGAGAGATATCTTCCACGGGAAAATCGGTACCCAGCGGTATCCATCCATTCTGTTGCAATAACTGTTTGAAGGCATAAGCACCTTTTACTCTTTCATTGCCCAAACGGTCACCGGCCCAGTACATATCGGAAGTGGCATGTGTGGGCTGAACAGAAGGAATAATAGCATTGACCCCAAATAAAACGAAATCATTCTGATTCACCACCTGTGCATGTTCAATACGCCAGCGCAGGTCATTTTTCCCTTTCAGGTATTTTGCATAAATGTTCAGCAATGTTCTGTTGCCGCTGTCACCAATAGCGTGGGTACACATCTGGAAACCTTTTTGAAATATCCGGCTGGCGACAGAATCAAAATGTTCCGGCTGGCTCAGCAGGAAACCGGAATGCCCGGGCTTATCACTGTAAGGAGCGAGGAGGCAGGCGCCTCTTGACCCTAATGCACCATCTCCATACACTTTAAAGCTTCGTACATGCAGGCGGTCTGTTTTGATGATCCCTGTCTTTTCCAGGTAATCGTAATTTTTGGGTTCATCACTCAGCATTACATACAACCTCATCTTTAATTCGCCGTTTGCCTGCATGGCCCTGATCCCTTCCACTGCTTCAAAGCCGAGACCGCAATCATCTATCGTTGTTAATCCAACAGCAAAGCAGTTCTTCTCGGCATCCTTCAATGCCTCTTTGAATTGTTCTTTTGTCTGACCAGGTATTTTCGATGAAACAAGGTCAATAGCGTTATCAATTAATATCCCGGTTAGTTTACCATTTTTTACTTCCACTTCGCCACCCACCAGTTTGTAACCGGGTTGTATGCCTGCTATATCCAATGCCTTTTGATTGGCAATGGCTGCATGCCCGTCAATGCGGGTAAGGATAACGGGATTGTCTTTAAATACCAGGTCCAATGCCTCCTTACCCGGGAATTCTTTTGTTGCCCAGTCGTTCTGGTCCCATCCTCTTCCGCTGATCCATTCGCCGGGTTTGACAGCATGATCCATGGCGAACTTTTTCGTTTTCTCAATGACCTCTTCCCAGCTTTCCGTACCCACGAGATTGACCCGTTGCAGGCTGTTGCCGTATCCTGCAAAATGTGCATGCGCATCAATAAAGCCCGGATAAATGAATTTACCTGCTGCGTCCAGTTTTTCTTTTGCGTCAAACTTTGCTTCCAGTTCATCCGGCTTCCCCGTTGCCAGTATCTTTCCATCCTTTATTGCCATGGCCTCAGTCGTTGAAAAGGATGGGTCCACAGTGTAAATGGTAGCATTGAATACTATCAGATCAGCTTTTTCTTTTTGAGAACAGGAGAACAGTGTCAGAGCAGTCAGTGCAGGTAACAGCATTTTTTTCATCGTCATCAGTTTGATCTTATTGATGGGAGTTCTATTGTTTGAATTTTTCCGGATGTTTTTTATGATGATCCGTATGGTTCTGGAAAACTTTGGCGGCCGCTAAGATACTGGCTTCGTCGTAGAGTTTACCGATCAGGGTGATGCTTAACGGGCTGCCATTATTGTTAAAGCCGATCGGCATACATACAACCGGATTACCTGTAAGATTGGTAATGGCTAACTGTCGTCCCCCGAATGTCGGAACGATCAGCACATCATAGTTCTTCATAAACTCATACATGGCTTTGCACAGGTTATAGCGATAGCGATTGGCGTTGATGTATTCAACAGCCGGAATGAACCTTGCTGCCCGGAAACTATTGGGCCAGAAATCCCTGTCCTGTCTTTCGATCAGATCATCACGGCTCGTTCTTGTCAGTTCGTCAAAAGCGGCAGCGCTTTCTGCATTCAGAATAATGCTGATCAGGTTGTAAGGGTACATAGCTGAATCAGGAAATATGACCGGTTCCACCTTTACGCCTTTCTCTTTATAAAAATCAATGACCTTCCATTCGGGAGCATCTTTATTCAGCCTCCTGAAATAGTTCTCTGCATAGGCGATCTTTAGTTTTTTGATATCCGTTCTGGGGTCATAATTGAATGCGTGATCCACAGCGCCGGGATCTTTTCCATCCGTGCCTTTGATGTAGTGAAAAACGATGGCATCATCTTCTGCATTTCTGCATATCGGCCCGATCTTATCCAGGCTCCAGCAGAGCACCATGCCTCCATAGCGGCTGACAGATCCAAATGTTGGTCTCAATCCTGTCGCTCCGCATCTGGTGGAAGGAGACACGATCGAGCCCAGGGTTTCAGTGCCGATCGTAAAGGGTAATAATCCGGCAACCACTGATGCGGCTGAACCGGCAGACGAACCACTCGAGCCTTGTTTCAGGTTCCATGGATTTTTGGTTTCACCGCCAAACCATTTGTTATTGTAGGCCAGTGCGCCTAATGAAAGTTTAGCACATAGTACGGCGCCGGCCTTTTTTAATTGCAGGTAAACAAAAGCATCTTCATCTATGACCTGGTCTTTATAGGGCGTAGATCCCCAGGTGGTCTTATAGCCTTTTACTGCGAAAAGATCTTTTAAACCATAAGGAATACCATGCAGCAGGCCACGATAGATCCCCTTCTTTAATTCATCATCGGCCTGTCTCGCCTGTTGCATAGCCAGGTCTTCTGTTAAGGTAATGACTGACTCGAGTGTATCACCCCATTTTTTTAAACGGCCAATGAAGAATTGTGTCAGTTCAACGGAACTGATCTTTTTATTTTTTATCAGTGATGCTAACTGAAGGATGGAATAAAAAGCCAGCTCATTTTTATCAGCAGGCATGTTGGTAACGGGGATCGTCCAGTTGATCTTTTTTTGGTGGACAGGAACTGTATATCCAAAGGGCAAAGGATCAAATGCGAAAGGATAAGGGATATCATTAGGGGGGAGTGTTTGATGCATTCCTTTATAAAGCGTATGAGTAAAGCGTAACTGTGCGAGCATTGAATCAGCTTCTGCTTCAGTAAAGTCAAGGTCATACCATGTTGCTGTTTGGCGGATATGTTGAATGGAATCTGTTTTGGTTTGGGCGGATGAAGTAATAAAATAGAAAAGGGAAAAGAATAAAAGTGTTCGTTTCATAAGCTATTATTTATTTGCACAACCAATTTACAGCAATTAAGTACCTGGTGCGGGCAGCCTGACAGGATTATCTTTCTGAAGATGTTGACGGGCTTACGTATAAAAACTTAATCAAAGGGAAAGATGACGACAACAGCAGGCCGTGGTTTTCGGCCATTAAAAACGGTGGCCTGCCCGGGATCAAACCAGCCCGGAGAGCGGAACGGGAAAACCCTATGCCATTTAAATACAGCGAGTTGGACAAAGCTCTTTAATTCCTGAAACTTACCTGAAACTTTTGCCTCCTAATATTTCCTTTTCCATAATATTTTTTCTTAATTTGCCTGACTTCCATTTAGTTTGGCTATCCGGCCAGATAAAAAATATCCTTCTTAAGCCATCGTCATTTGAAATATCCTTACGGAACCCGTATGTAAGATATCCTCCTGAAGCCGTTTATAACGAATCACGATCATCCTTCCTGGCCATAGAAGTAATATCCTCTATCAAGAACTGCTGTAAATACCAATCCGCTGAACAAGCCAACTAAACCTCCTAAACACTTGTGAGATGGCATTCAGGTACTCTGCATTTTTAAGAAAACACTTACTGGCCTTAGCCTGCCTGTTTACTTTTTCTTTTTCCTATTCACAGCTTAATATATTTCAGCCTACAGATGTGCCGGCCGTTCCTTTAACCAACGATAACAACGGCACAGGTATCGAAGTAGGTCTTAAGTTCCGTGTTACCCAGCTGGGATACATCAATGGTATCCGCTACTACAAAGGCGCCGGCGCTACCGGCACACATATCGGTCAGTTGTGGACCGGTACCGGAAATCTGCTGGCCGAAGCTACATTTACGAATGAAACAGCATCCGGCTGGCAGGAAGTATTATTTACAACTCCTGTTTCCGTTTCTCCTAACATCACCTATGTCGCTGCTTATTTCAGCAATTCGGGTGATTATGCCGTGACTAATCCTTATTTCACATCGGCTGTGGTCAATGGACCGCTTCGTGCACTGGCTAGTGGAGAGGATGGTCCTAATGGGGTGTTTAAGTTTACTGCTATACCTTCTTTCCCCAATGCTTTCTTCCAGTCAGGTAACTATTGGGTGGATATTGTTTTTACACCGAATAATAACCCGGATGCAGATCCGCCGCTTATCATGGCCGCATTACCGGCTGCCGGTTCATCTGTAGCTCCGGCGAATACAACGGTATCTGTTGTATTCAATGAAGACATGGACCCTGCCACGATCTCTGCCACTTCATTTGAATTACGTGATGCAGGTAATGGTCTTGTTCCCTCTACCGTTACTTATTTGGCTGCGGCAAGGATGGCCAGAATAACACCTTCCTCATCGCTGGCGTATTCCTCCACTTATACAGCGACTATCAAAGGCGGAGCGCTTGGCGTAAAGGACCTGGCAGGAAATCCACTTCAAGCGGATCTCAGTTGGTCATTCACTACCGTTTCGGGATCCCCGCAAAATCCGGCGGATGGTCCCGGAGGCCCGGTGCTTGTGATCAGTTCATTGGCTAACCCTTTCAGCCGTTATACAGTGGAAATACTCAGGGCAGAAGGGTTGAATCATTTTGCTGCGGCAGATATTGCTGCGGTGAATGCGTCTGTACTGAATAATTATGATGTGGTGATACTGGGTGAATTGACAGTAGATGCAGGACAGGTCACCATGCTTACCGACTGGGTAAATGCTGGAGGTACATTGATCGCCTTCAAACCAAGTCCCCTGCTTACTCCTTTGCTAGGTTTGTCTGCAGCAACCGGTACGCTTAGCGACAAATATTTACTGGTAAATACAGCAAATGGTCCCGGCGTAGGTATTGTAGGTCAGACCGTACAATACCATGGTGAAGCTAACCAGTACCCGTTAAATGGCGCTGCATCCATTGCTACTTTGTATTCGGATGCGTCAACGGCTACCAGTTTTCCTGCTGTAACGACAATGGCTGTAGGTACAAACGGAGGGAAAGCTATTGCTTTCACGTATGACCTGGCAAGATCTATCGTTTATACAAGACAAGGGAATCCCGCCTGGGCGGGACAAAAAAGAGATGGTACGCCCGGGCCCATCCGTTCAGACGATATGTTCTATCCTGACTGGATTGACTTCAACAAGATCGCTATACCGCAGGCGGATGAACAACAACGTTTGCTGGCTAATATCATTCTGCAATCAAACCTTCACCGTAAACCTTTGCCAAGGTTCTGGTACCTGCCACGTGATCTGAAAGCTGCCATTATCATGACGGGCGATGACCATGATAATAATGGTACCATTGGCCGGTTCAACCAATACCAGACCCTCGGCCCGAATACGCAGCAGGATGTTAATAACTGGACGGCTATCAGGGGTACATCGTATGTTTACCCGACTACACCTATTACCAATGCGGAAGCGGCAGCGATGGAGCAAAAAGGATTTGAAATATCCCTGCATGCTTCTACCGGTTGTGCTGATTTTACGCAGTCTTCTTTACTGATTGACATTACGAATGAAAGAACGGGTCTGCTGACCAACCTGCCCGGAATAACTTCTCCGGGTACAGCACGTACCCATTGTCTTCCCTGGAGCGACTGGGCCTCTCAGCCAAAAGTGGAGTTTCAAAATGGTATCCGTATGGATGTAAACTATTATTATTGGCCAGATACATGGGTTCAAAACCGTCCCGGTATGTTTACCGGTTCCGGCATGCCGATGCGTTTTGCTGATACGGATGGTTCTTTGATTGACGTGTACCAGGCGCCCACGCAAATGACCGATGAGTCAGGTATTGGCGTAGCAGATTTTACTAATGCCGTTTTAGATAAAGCCATTGGTCCCGAAGGATACTATGGTGTATTTGTTGCCAACATGCACACAGATACGGCCAATCATACCGGTTCCAATGCGATCATCGCTTCCGCCATCGCAAGAAATATTCCGGTGGTCTCTGCCCGGCAGATGCTTACCTGGCTGGATGGAAGAAATAATTCTTATTTCGGAACTATGACCTGGAATGGTTCCGTATTGAGTTTCCCGATAACGGCTTATAGCGGCGCCTTTAATTTAAGGGCCATGCTGCCTTTATATTCTGCAGACGGGCAGTTAGTAACTGTTACCGTAAACGGCAACCCGCTTTCATTTACCAATCAAACCATCAAAGGAATAGATTATGTATTTTTTGACGTGTTGGCCGGCACCAACACATATACTGCCACTTATTCCAATGACCAAACGCCTCCGGTTGTTACAAATATCGTTGCCACTACCAGTGTCAATGGTACGGCTACCATTACATGGAATACCGATGAACCTGCTGATTCAAGAGTGGACTATGGTACCACTGCCGGAAGTCTTACAGCGAATTCGTCCAGCACCACTCTTGCTACCAGTCATTCCGTTACTTTAACAGGTCTGTCTCCTGTTACTACTTATTATTTCAGGGTTACATCCAAAGACCTGCTGATCAATACTACTGTTTCTCCTGTGCCGCCAGGTCAGCCATTGAGTTTTGTGATGCCTGCATTCCCCTGTGTAAATGATCTGACAGCGGCTGATTTCAGCCAGGGATCCACTGATCCGAATACTATGATCGTATCAGAAGCCGATGGTGATGTAATTCTACAGGCTACTTTAGACCAGGAATTTCCCGGCACTTCTGTTCCGGCAGGATGGGGTTCGGCTACCTATAGCGGATCAGGGTCCGTGGTGGTCAATAACGGGGCTGTGACGGTAAGCGGCGCCCGTGCATTCTCTGCTAATTCGTATGGTCCGGGCACAATGCTTGACTTTATAGCTACATTCAACCTGGGTTCATTCCAGATGGCCGGATATACCAACGACCAGGCATTCGATTCAGGCCCGTGGGTAATGATCGGGCAGGGCAGCGCTGATGGCAATCTATATCTGAGGTCATCCCAGTCAGACAATATCAATCTTGGCTCCGGGCTGCTTGGTGCACCACATCGTTATATCATAAAGTGGAACGCTAATAATTTCGAAGTATATATTGATGGCAATACAACACCGGCCGCGACATTGAGCATGACTGTTGCATCAAACATGTACATTCAGATCAGCGATTTCCCGGCTGCCGAAGGTGCATTATCTGTCAGCAGGGCGCGGATCATACCTTACGCCTCATCAGGTACATTTACCTCCAGGGTATTTGATGCCGGCACTGTAAAACCGTGGGGCGCTATGATATGGAATAGCAGTATACCTTCCGGAACGACGCTGAATATGTTTGCAAGAACAGGAAATGTTGCTACGCCTGATGGTACCTGGTCTGATTTTTTACCCATTGCTGCTTCAGGTAACCCGATAGGTGTATCCAGCCAGTATATACAATACAGGGCGGAAATGGCAACATCGGATACCAAATTCACTCCTGTATTAAGAGATGTAGTGATTGAATGTTCTTCACCACCGCTTATCACTACTCATCCATCAGCGGTTTCTGCTTGTAATAATAGCTCTGTTACGTTTACTACTGCTGCAGGTGGGTTCCCTGTTCCCACTGTTCAATGGCAGGTAAGTGAGAACGGTACAGACTGGTCTGATATCAGTGGCGCTACTGCTACTTCGCTTACTTTCACGGCTATCCTTGCAGACAACAACAAACAATACAGGGCTGTATGGACAAATACAGTATCAGTGGTCAATTCTGATGCAGCTTTACTTACGGTTAATGCTATACCCTCAGCGCCGACGGTAACAGTGGTGAATAACTGCGGCAACTCTGTATTGACAGCTTCTGATTTTACAGGCACATTGTTATGGAGCAATACGGCAACTTCCGGATCTATTACGGTGAACGATGCGGCCACCTATACAGTGACACAAACTATAAATGGTTGTGTGAGCCCGGCAGGCAGCGGTGTATCTGCGCCCAAACTTATACCTTCTGCACCGACGGTAACGGTGGTGAACAACTGCGGCAACTCTGTATTGACAGCTTCTGATTTTACAGGCACATTGTTATGGAGCAATACGGCAACTTCCGGATCTATTACGGTGACCGATGCGGCAACCTATACAGTGACACAAACCATAGATGGTTGTGTGAGCCCGGCAGGCAGCGGTGTATCTGCGCCCAAACTTATACCTTCTGCGCCGACGGTAACGGTGGTGAATAACTGCGGCAACTCCGTACTGACTGCATCAGGCTATACCGGTTCCTTATTGTGGAGTACCGGTGAAACCACAGCTTCCATTACTGTGACAGTTGGGGCGGCTTATACGGTGACACAAACCATAGATGGTTGCGTGAGCCCGGCTGGCGGTGGGGTAGCGGACCCTAAAGTAGTGCCTCCTGCGCCTGCAGTATCTGTTATGAATAACTGCGGCACATCTGTATTGACCGCATCTGGTTACACCGGTACGTTATTATGGAGCAATGGCGCAACAACGGCATCTATTACGGTAACGGATGCGGCTGTTTATACCGTTACGCAAACGGCTGCCAATGGCTGCATAAGCCCGGCGGGCAGCGCTACCTCTGCACCAAAACTTATTCCTTCTGCCCCCACAGTAACGGTGGTGAACAATTGCGGCACATCCGTATTGACGGCTTCTAACTATACCGGCACATTATTCTGGAGTAATTCAGCTACTGCGCCCTCTATAACAGTTCCAGCAGGTACCTATACAGTCAATCAGACTATAGAAGGCTGTGTAAGCCCGAATGCCAGTGGCGTAGCTGCGCCTGCAGCCGTACCGGCAGTGCCAAGGATAATTGCAGTAAACAATTGCGGCTCTTCATTGCTGACAGCTACGAATTATACCGGTACATTGCTGTGGAATACAGGAGAGACAACCCCTGTGATAACGGTCAATGCGGCGGGTACTTACACGGTAACACAAACGATAGGCGGCTGTACCAGTCCAAGAATAGAAACAAGAGGCGGACGGGCCTTGCCTAAAGTGGTACCGGCTCCGCCATCAGTAAGTGTGGAAAACAATTGTGGTAATTCAGTATTGACTGCTTCAAACTATACAGGGACTTTATTGTGGAGCAATGGGGCTAATATGTCTGCTATCACCGTGACAGCCGCAGGAACGTATACTGTTGCTCAAACGGCCGCCAATGGATGCAGTAGTGACGTGGCACCGGGATTAGCTGCGCCAAAGATTATTCCCGATGCGCCGGTTCTTACTGCCGGCGGCCCGCTGATCTTTTGCGAAGGAGGAAGTGTGACTCTTACTTCTGATAAAACGGATGGCAATACCTGGAGCACAGGAGCATTATCACAAAATATTGTGACCGCTGCTTCCGGAATTTTTAGCGCAACCTATACCGCTGCGAACGGATGCGTTTCATCTGCTTCTTCGCCCGTACAAGTTACCGTTAATGCGCATAGCGCCAGTACGACCAATGCCACGATCTGTTCCAGCCAATTGCCATTCGTATGGAATGGTAATAACTACAATGCAACCGGTATTTATAGTATGACATTTGTAAATGCTGTGGGATGTGACTCGGTTGCAACATTAAACCTCACGGTAAATATTACACCGGATCCGCCGGTGATCACTCCGGGGGGACCCACTACTTTCTGTCAGGGCAATTTCGTTACTCTTTCTTCTAACCGGACATCCGGTAATACCTGGAGCACAGGGGCTACTTCGCAAAGTATTGTCGTGGTCGCTTCTGGTACCTATTCAGTAACTTATACAGCGCCTAATGGATGTACGTCTGCACCTTCTGTTCCAGTTACGGTAACGGTCATATCACCCTCTGTCAGCACGACAAATAATACGATCTGCTCAAGTCAACTGCCTTATACCTGGAATGGACAGACTTTTAGCACAGCAGGCACTTACAATGTAATTCTTCCTGGCTCTCATGGCTGTGATTCTGTCGCTGTATTAATACTTGAAGTGTTACAAGGTCCTTCTTTGACAGTCAATAACAACAGCAATACGACAGTTCTGACCTGTACACAATCATCTATTAGCCTGACAGCAACAGGAAATGGATTGAATTACTCATGGTCAGACGGCACGACGATAGTCGGCACAGCAGCGAACTTAACGATCACTGCAGCGGGTACTTATACAGTAACCGTGACCGGCGCCAACGGCTGTACGGCAACAGCGAGCATTACGATCACACAGGATGTGACTGTACCGACAGCAGGCATTACGAACAACAGCGCAACCACCATACTGACCTGTACGCAGACATCCATCAGTGTAACAGCGACCGGTGGTGCAAGCTATAGCTGGTCAGACGGCACGACGGTAGTCGGCACAGCAGCGAACTTAACGATCACTGCAGCGGGCACCTATACAGTAACCGTGACCGGCGCCAACGGCTGTACGGCAACAGCGAGCATTACGATCACACAG
>JAEUVJ010000039.1 GCA_016787085.1 Chitinophagaceae bacterium
AAATTTCCCCTGCTAACGGATTTGTTGTATTTTCCCGTTTCCGAATTGATGACCATACAAATATCCCGTAGAAAGGCGCAATTTGAAGGACAAAAAGGCGTTTTAGAACAGGACGGATTTCCCAAAATTTCACCTGTCAGAGCCGAGAAAAAACTTAATTGCTGAGAATGAAGAAAATCTTATCAACCCTGACTATCTGCATAGCCCTGGCAAGCGTTTCTCATGCACAGGACCCTAACTTTTCCCAATTCTTTGCTTCCCCGCTTACCCTCAACCCGGCGCTTACCGGTAAGTTTGATGGCGTGTACAGGGTGGCCGGCAATTACAGAAACCAGTGGCCTTCTATCAGCAACGCCTATACTACCGCAACCGTGTCATGGGATATGGGTATCATGAAAAACCGCATCCCGGAATATGACCAGTTTGGTGTCGGCATCATGGGTTTTACGGACCGTGCCGGCGATGGCGCATTGACAAATAACTACGCCGCTTTATCATTAGCTTATCATAAAGGACTCGATGAAAACGGCTATCACCAGATCGGGGCCGGTTTCCAGGGAACATATGTCAACAAAAGATTGAATACACTGAATCTGAAGTTCCAGGACCAGTTGACCCCTTTCGGATTTACCGGTGTAACGCAGGAGATATTTACCAACCAGCAGGTCAACGTAAGTTATTTTGACCTGAATGCCGGTTTTATCTACAACGGTTCTACCAACGGATACAATAATTTTTACCTCGGTGCTTCGATGTACCATATCAACCGCCCGAAAGAAAGTTTCCAGGGTGGCAACTTTGTGCTGAACCCCAGGACAACGATACAAGGCGGTGCCAAGATCCCTGCAGGCACATACAATTACTTACACTTTGCCGCTAACCACAGCATGCAGGCCAAAGCACATAATACCATGATCGGTGCGGCCTATTCAATGAATGTAAATAATGATGAAGAAAATCCTACCAATGTCTATCTGGGCAGCTGGTACCGTTTGAAAGACGCTATTATTCCTTATGTCGGACTTGAATTCGGTGAATGGCATCTCGGTGCTTCGTATGATGTCAATACCTCTTCATTAAAACCCGCTTCCAACTCCAGGGGTGGGGTGGAGATATCGCTTATCTATATCAAGAAATACACCGACCCGAACATGAAGAAGCTGAACTGTCCGAAGTTCTAAATTTTGCGTTTAATAAATATTTGAATGCCCTGTCTGATGCAGGGCATTGTTATTTGATTTTATAACAACAGGGCAAATAGTTATTTTACGACCTTATTGAACGATAAGGTTTGAAAAAACTATTCACCAATCTCACTTTCTGGGTATTGCTGGCCATTACGGCAGGGGTACTGGTAGGGCATTTTATTCCTTCCTTTGCCAAACACCCGGTACTGGATGAAACGGTACGTACAAGATTACTCGGCCAGGAAATAAAGTTCGGCACATCCCTCAGCGAATTTCTCGGCGATTGTTTTATCAGTCTTGTCAAATTATTCATCAATCCCATCATCTTCCTCACCATCACGCTGGGTATTGTCAGCATGGGCGATCTGAAAAAAGTAGGTCGTGTAGGTGGCAAAGCACTGATCTATTTTGAAGTGGTGACCACTTTTGCCCTGCTGGCAGGTGTAGTGGTGGCGCTGATCATTCAGCCGGGCACAGGTATTGATGCCTCCTCTGTAAGGGGAAGCGATGTATCCAAATATGTCAAAGGCAGCCAGTCATTCGATCTCTGGCATTTCTTCCGGGACAATTCCACCCTACAGGTATTGGTGGTCGCTATTATTGCCGGCATTGTACTTGGTTATTATAAGGGGAAGGAACAATTGGTTTCTTCCTTAAAGCTTTTGTCCAAATATATTTTCAAAGGGCTGCACAAAGTAATGTTGCTGGCGCCTATCGGGGCATTCGGCGGCATGGCCTTTACCATCAGTAAATACGGTATTGAGACATTATATCCTCTGGCCAAACTGATGGGAACGGTATATGCCACCATGGCCGTTTTTATTTTCGGGGTACTGTATCTCATACTGCGCATGTATAAGGTCAGCTTATGGCGTTTCCTGAAATACATCCGGGAAGAACTGTTGATTGTTCTGGGCACTTCCTCTTCAGAGCCGGCTTTGCCATCACTGATGGAAAAACTGGAACGAATGGGTTGTTCCAAACCTGTTGTGGGTCTGGTGGTACCTGCCGGTTATTCATTTAACCTCGATGGCACTACTATTTACTTATCTATGTGTATGATCTTCCTGGCACAGGTATTTAACGTTCATCTTAGCTGGGAGCAGATATTGTCTATTATCGGCATACTGATGTTAACCTCCAAAGGAGCAGCCGGGGTGACGGGCAGCGGCTTTGTTGTACTGGCTTCTACTCTTACTACGATCAAGGTCATTCCCGTGGAAGGACTTGCGTTATTACTCGGCGTTGACCGGTTCATGTCCGAAGCAAGGGCCATCACCAACTTTATCGGCAATGGTGTAGCCGCTGTGTGGCTGGCCAATAATGAAAAAGAATTTGACAGGGATAAAATGGAAATAGCATTTGCGAATGTGGCCGCCACAGAAAATATCATTACCGACAATATCCGGGATGCCAACCTTGAAGAAAAAGGGTGACCTTATTTCGGCTTACCACTTACATATGGGCTCCCTTTGATAAAAAACCGGTAAGGCAGCAAGGCATCTTTTCCGGCATAATCCACTCCTATCCTCGGAGAAGCAATGATCTCACTTCTTTTATACCTGAAACCGTCATCCATGATCAACAGGTGTTCGTCGTCATTTAAAGAAAGACCATTATGATGCGTGTAAATACCTAATGCTTTTGACAGGTTACCCGGGCCACGGGTCAATGTATGATCCCATTTCTTTTTACCGGTTCGCTTCAGCATGGTTTCCACTCCTTCCACGGGTTCGCCGGCACGTACCAATATAGCATGGGGGGTCCCTTCTGTGTTTGTCACTACATTAAATAAATGATGAATACCATAACAGAGATACACATACGATACACCGCCATGCGCATACATTACTTCATTCCGGCTCGTTCGCCTGGCCCCATAGGCATGAGATGCTTTATCTGTGATACCTGCATAGGCCTCTGTCTCTATTATCCTTGCAGATGTGACAACATTGTCCCATTTGGTAACGATCAATTTACCCAGCAGCTCTCTGGCTACCTGGAATACATTCTTCCGCCTGTAAAATGAAACGGGCAGTTTTTCCATTTGGCTTCTTGTTCCTTGTTTCTTGTGCCTTAATAATTATATTTACCCACTCAAAATTAGGCCTTGCTCAAAGAAATAGTAATAGCCTTCCAATCCTGGTCAGAAGCCAACCGTTTTATTAAAGAGCATAAGCTCTGGAAATGGATCGTTATACCCGGTATTATCTATACCATTCTTTTTATCGCAGGCATGTATTTCTTCTGGTCTTCCGCCGATGATGTCATCTCCTGGATCAGCGAACAGATGCGGATAGAGAACTGGCTGCAGAAAAAAAGAAGTGAATGGCTGAGTTTCTTCTTTGTGATGACGGGCATGATGCTGCGGCTGGTACTGGTGCTGTTTTATTTTTCCCTTTTCAAATACCTCATCCTGATCATCGGTTCGCCGCTGTTTGCCTACCTGAGTGAAAAGACCGAAGCGATCATGAACAACAGGACCTATTCCTTCAACTGGAAAGAGATGAGAAAAGATGCTGCCAGGAGTATACGTATGGCGATTCGTAATTGCGGCGGGCAGACCATCTACCTGGCCGGGCTGGTATTGCTTTCTCTTTTGCCTCTGGCCGGGTGGATCACTCCTATCATTGCTTTGCTGATGGAATGTTATTACTTCGGCTTCTCCATGCTCGACTACAGTTTTGCCCGCAGCGGTTTTACCCGCCAGCAGAGTTTTTCTTTCATCGGCCGGCATAAAGGATTGGCTATTGGCAATGGCATCGTCTTTTTCCTGATGCATGTCGTCATCATTTTTGCCCCGGCATACGCCATCGTGGCCGCCACTTTAAGCGTTCATAAAGTAAAAAACAGTTAATGGCTGGCAAAGGAATGGTTTACCTGGTCCCCTCCCTGCTGGATGAAAGCGGTACCGATGCGATACCTCCTTATATCATAGAAGCTATCAAACAATGTAATATACTGTTCGTCGAAAATGAACGGACAGCCCGTCGTTACCTGAAAAAGATATGGAAGGAAATAGTGATAGATGATTATGAATGGTTCGTAATGTCAGACAGCTCAAATGTGTCTGACACATTCAGACAAAAGTTGAAAGAAGGAAAAACCATCGGCATTATCAGCGAAGCCGGTTGTCCTGGCGTAGCCGATCCCGGTCAGGCATTAGTAGCAATTGCCCAGGAAATGGAAGTTCCCGTCAAACCATTGGTTGGGCCCAACTCCATATTGCTGGCTTTAATGGCCAGTGGCATGAACGGTCAGCAATTTCAGTTTGTGGGTTATTTACCGATAGATAACCTCCAGAAAATAAAAACCATCAAAGAACTGGAAGCTGAATCACACAAGAAAAACTGTACACAGATCTTTATTGAAACACCTTACCGTAACAACCAGCTCTTTGAAACTTTAGCTACCCACTGTAAGCCTTCTACACGGCTCTGTATAGCGGTTGATCTGACTGGTTCTGCAGAATGGATAAAGACCCGGACCGTCGCAGAATGGAAAAAAGAGAGAACAGATATTCATAAAAGACCGGCTATCTTCTTACTGCTGGCTGCTCACTGATTCTGCTGCCGTATCGGGATCACACCGGTGACGATGTACTTGCTATCTCCTCTCCACGGTAATGTTGCCCGGTATTGCACATAAGTAACCTGCACACATTCATCCTGCAGTACCTTCATCACATTGGCTATACTATCATTGGTAACAGAAAAATAAAATTTCTCCGGGTTCATGGTCTGGCGGCAGCTTAGCCACATTTCGCCTTCATGCGTTTTAAAAATATTGCCTTTACGGGTGATCTTGATCAGGGTGCCTTTCCTTTCCCCATCACTGTATTTATTGAAGAAGAACCAATAGATAGCCAATATACCTATCAATAAGGCGGCGATCAGAATCTTCCTGAAAAACCGTCCTGCTTTGCGGGTGAAACTATTCTTATTCTCACTAACTCCCGTTTGTTTCAGCTCATCCATGACCGGTAATTTGTAACAAAAAATTTATAAGGTAAATCAATTATTATTATACATTTGTACCCAATTTACAATTTGTTTGTAAACATGAATAATATTCTGACACATACAAAGCAATTTGCCTTTCATGCACCCAATACCAGTGGTGTGTATGCGGTAGGTTTTGATGTGTTCACGTTTTCCCGCCCGCGACGTAATCCTGTAGTCTGACAGGACGAACCCCTGACCCCGGTCCCTGTCAGTGAAGCATTCTCCAAAAGGTAATTCAAGGACTGGTCTTCCAATATTCAATCTAATATTTTCGGCAAAGTGGACAATCAACAGATCATCGTCAGGGTAGCAACACCGGATGATAAAGTGCATTCAAAAACGATCACTGATGAGATGGAATCATCGGCAATGGCCCGTGGTACAGGTATTGCCAAACGTTCTCCTGAATATATCGAGCAAAAGATAGATGAAGTTAAAGCGGTAATAGCCCTTACCACAGACGGCAAATGGGTCGGATTTTGTTATATAGAGACGTGGAGCCATGGTGAGTATGTAGCCAATTCAGGCCTGATCGTGGCTCCTGAATTCAGGAAAAGCGGGGTGGCCAAACTCATCAAACAAAAAATATTCAATCTCTCCAGGCAAAAATACCCGGAAGCAAAAATATTTGGTCTGACAACCGGGTTAGCGGTCATGAAGATCAACTCCGATCTGGGTTATGAACCGGTCACCTATTCAGAGCTGACACAGGATGAAGCTTTCTGGGCAGGCTGTAAAAGCTGTGTGAATTATGATATTCTGATGAGCAAAGACAGGAAGAATTGTATGTGCACCGCCATGCTCTACGATCCAAAAGATCACTATGAGCCGGAAGAGACCAAAGAATTCTTTAAAGAGAATGTCAAAGGCTTTGAACGATTACTCCGCTTCAAGCAATGGAAATTGTTGCGCCCCTTTATGAAAAAGGACAAGGACGGCAACAGTACCGGCAGGCTCAAATCATTATTCCATTTGTTCCATCTCTAAATAAGACAAGAAACAAGATGTCAAAAAAGGTTGTTTTAGGATTCAGCGGCGGATTAGATACTTCTTACTGTGTAAAATACCTGAGCGAAGAAAAAGGCTATGAAGTGCATAGCATCATCGTGAATACAGGTGGCTTTTCAGAAGAAGAGTTAAAGCAAATAGATGCCCATGCACATAAACTGGGTGTAAAGTCGCATAAGACCGTCAATGCTGTCAAAAGTTATTATGATAGCATCATCAGGTTCCTCATTTACGGCAACGTATTAAAGAATAACACCTACCCGCTGAGTGTAAGCGCTGAAAGACTAAGCCAGGCTTTGCATATTGCCGATCATGTACAGGAATTGGGTGCAACCGCAGTAGCACACGGCAGCACCGGCGCCGGTAATGACCAGGTCAGGTTTGACATGGTCTTTAATATCATGATACCCGGCGTAGAGATCATTACGCCTATCCGCGACCTGAAACTGAGCCGTGAGCAGGAAATAGAATACCTGAAGAATAAAGGCGTGCAGATGAATTTTGAAAAAGCAGGTTATTCGATCAATAAAGGTTTATGGGGAACCAGTGTCGGCGGAAGAGAAACACTTTCTTCCAAAGGCATGTTGCCGGAATCGGCCTGGCCCACGCAGGTAACCAAACACGATACCGAAGAAGTTAAGCTGCACTTTGAAAAAGGTGAACTGAAGAAGGTAAATGATAAATTTTTTGCTCACCCGTCTGAAGCCATTCAGTATTTACAGACCCTTGCCGGCCCCTATGGCATCGGCCGTGATATACATGTCGGCGACACCATCATCGGTATCAAAGGCCGCGTAGGTTTTGAAGCCGCCGCCCCGATGGTTATTCTGAAAGCACATCATGCCCTGGAAAAACATGTGCTGACCAAATGGCAATTGACATGGAAAGACCAGTTGGCCCAGTTCTATGGCAACTGGCTGCATGAAGGGCAGATACTGGACCCTGTCATGAGGGATATCGAAGCTTTCCTGGAAACCACGCAGAGAAATGTAACCGGTGATGTGTTTGTACAACTACACCCCTATCGCTTCCTGATTATCGGTATTGAATCAAAGTATGACCTGATGAGCAGCAAATTTGGTAAATATGGTGAAATGAACAATGGCTGGAGTGGTGAAGATGTAAGGGGTTTCAGCAAGATATTTGGCAACCAGACCATGATCTATCACCAGGTAAAAGAAGAGGCAGATGGCAAACATTAAGGCGGGCATAATCGGCGGAGCAGGTTATACCGGTGGCGAACTGATACGCTTACTCATTCACCACCCGTATGTGACTGTTTCTTTTATTCATAGCCGCAGCAATGCGGGCAAGCCGGTTCATTCCGTTCACCAGGATCTTTTAGGCGATACGGACCTGGTGTTTTCCGATAAGTTGTCAGAAGATATTGACTTATTGTTTCTTTGCCTGGGTCATGGGGAGTCAAAGAAATTTCTCACCGAAAACAAGATTGCTGAGAAAATAAAGATCATAGATCTTGCCAATGATTTCAGACTGACCAAAAGCTCGAAACTCGGAACCCGCAGCTTTGTGTATGGCCTGCCTGAATTAAACAAAGAAGAAATAAAAAAGGCCGGCAATATTGCCAATCCCGGTTGTTTCGCCACTACTATTCAACTAGGGTTATTACCATTGGCCAAAGCAGGTTTACTGGATGACATTTACACAACCGGCATTACCGGTTCTACAGGTGCCGGACAAAGCTTAACACAAACCTCCCACTTTAGCTGGAGAGCCAATAATATCCAGGCCTACAAAACATTAACGCATCAGCATCTTGGTGAGATCGGCGAATCATTGCTGCAATTACAACCCGGCAGTACCATTGACCTGAGCTTCGTTCCGTGGCGGGGAGACTTTACAAGAGGTATTTTCGTCAGCTCCACCATCACCTGCGAATTGAGCATCGAAGAGCTCAATAAACTATTTACTGACTTTTATAAAGGGCATCCCTTTACCCATGTCAGCAAAGAACCAATATTCCTGAAACAGGTGGTGAACACGAACAAAGCAGTGTTACATCTGGAAAAAGCAGGCAGTAAACTGGTGGTTCATTCTGCCATAGATAATCTGCTGAAAGGCGCCAGCGGCCAGGCTGTTCAGAATATGAATCTCCGTTTCGGGCTGGATGAAAAAGCAGGTCTTCACCTTAAACCAGCAGGATTTTAAAGGATGAAAAGATATCCTTTATACAAGCTGCTGAAGAAAAAGGAATCTGTAGGTTTATTGTGCAATCAATCCGGCTGGCATACTGTTACAGGAAAATATAGTTTTCAATCACTGGCTGAACAGGGCCGTCTCAAAAAAGTCTTTATCCCCGAACATGGCCTCTTTGGTGAATTGCAGGACCAGGTAAAGCTGGATGATATTTCACTCTATAAAAAGATCGGTAGCGGTATAAAATGGATATCGCTGTATAATTCATCCGATCCTTCATTGACGGCAAATGAAGAAGAACTAGCACAACTTGATACCCTCATCATTGACATCCAGGATGTGGGTTGCCGTTATTATACGTACATCAGTACGATATGGTTATTGCTGAAAAAAATAACAGCTCTCCATCTTCCAATAACGATCATTGTGCTGGATAAACCCAATCCGGCCGGAAGACAGGTAGAAGGCATCCGGATGACAAAAGACTATGCCTCCTTTATCGGGCTGGAAGGTTTACCGCACCGGCATGGCCTGACCACCGGTGAGCTTTGCCGTTATTTCAAAGCCCAACTGAATGGCTCGTGGGAGTTGATAGTGTACCCGTTTAATAAGAAAGAAGCTGTCTTTATTTCTCCTTCTCCGAATATCCCGACTGTCAACACCTGCGCATTGTACAGCGGCCAATGCCTGTGGGAAGGAACAAATATCAGTGAAGGCCGCGGCACCACGCTTCCGTTTGAAATGATCGGTTCTCCGTTACTCGACTGGGTGTTTACAGAAGACTGGAACAGCCGTAAGCATCCTGTGTTCAACAAAAATTGCTACACCAGGCCGCTCATCTTTAAACCGGTCTTTCACAAATACACCCACGAAACCTGCCATGGGTTGCATTGGCTGGTACATAATAAAAGCGGGTATCATTCACTGGCACATTCGCTACGGGTAATGAAATACGTCAAAGGCCGTAGCCCTGGCTTTGAATGGCGACGGGGAAGCTATGAAGCTTTCAACGACAAAACAGCCATTGAATTACTGGCCGGTGACAGGTTATTACTGAATTATCTGGATAATAAAGCTGACTGGAAAGAAGTAAAAACAAAACTGAACGATGAGGAAAGGAAATGGATCAAAGATGCAACTCCTTTCCTGTTGTGTAAAACCCCATTGCAAAAACTGAAATTGATATAAATGAATTTATTTGATGTATATCCCCTGAATGACATTACTATTGTCAAAGCCAAAGGCTCCTACGTATGGGACGACAAAGGCGAACAGTACCTTGACCTGTATGGTGGCCATGCTGTGATCAGTATCGGGCACACCCATCCGCACTGGGTAAGGCGAATTGAAGACCAGTTGGAACAGATCGCTTTTTATTCCAATTCCATCCGGATACCACTGCAACAACAATTAGCTGAAAAACTGGGAAAGGTATCCGGCAAACCTGATTACCAGCTTTTCCTCTGCAATTCCGGGGCTGAAGCCAATGAGAATGCGCTGAAACTGGCTTCTTTTCACAACGGAAGAAAGAAAATTATCGCCTTCAATAAATCTTTTCATGGCCGGACCTCTCTCGCTGTTTCTGCCACGGACAATAAAAATTATATCGCTCCTGTCAATGAAACAGACAACGTGCTATTTCTTCCTTTCAATGATGAGGATGCACTGGAAGAGTGCTTCAAAGAAAATGGAAAGAAAATTTCTTCGGTCATTATCGAGGGAATACAAGGTGTAGGAGGTATCAATGTAGCGGAAGAGTCATTTTTAAAAAAGATACGCTCCCTTTGTGATGAGTACGGGGCGGTCTATATCGCTGACAGTGTACAATGCGGATTTGGCAGAAGCGGAAAATTCTTTAGCCATGATTTTGCAGGAGTGAATGCCGACATATATACGATGGCCAAAGGAATGGGCAATGGCTTCCCGGTGGCTGGTATCATTATTGCTCCGCATATCAAACCCAAACACTTTATGCTTGGCACCACTTTTGGCGGCAACCATCTTGCCTGTGCAGCGGCATTAGCCGTATTGGAGATCATTGAAGAAGAAAAACTGATGGGCAACGCCGTCATGGTGGGCAAGTACCTGAAGGACCAGTTGGAAGAAATACCTGAGATCAAAAATATAAGAGGCCGGGGCCTTATGATCGGCTTTGATGTGCCGGAAGAGTTAAAAGACCTCAAGAAAAATTTGTTGTGGAATCAGAAGATATTTACCGGCGAGGCCAAACCCAATGTAATTCGCTTATTACCGTCACTGGCTTTGAAGAAAAGAGATGCAGAGCAGTTCATAGACTCACTCAAAGAGGAATTAGAGAAGATAACTGCAGGTGAAAAAGTGTGATCAGCATATCTGACTAACAATTGAAACAAAATAGAAAAATTGAAACAGTTCATCTCCGTTCAAGACGTTACCAATATTGATGCGTTGGTTCAGAAAGCCCTGGGCTATAAAGCTGACCGTTTTAAAGACAGGACACTGGGCGCTAATAAACGCATAGGTTGTTTATTCCTGAACCCGAGTATGCGTACCCGGTTAAGTACACAGGTGGCTGCACAAAACCTTGGTATGGAATGTATCATCTTCAACGTAGGCAGTGAAGGCTGGGCACTGGAATTTGAAGAAGAAGCGATCATGAGCGGGAATACAGTAGAACATGTAAAAGATGCAGCCCCGATCATGGGTAAATATTTTGACATACTCGCCATCCGGACTTTCCCTTCATTAAAGAATAAAGAAGATGATTACAGTGAATTGTACATAAAACAATTCATCAAATATGCAGGCATACCGGTAGTAAGTCTTGAAAGCGCCACGCTGCATCCTTTACAATCTTTGACCGACATCATTACCATCACAGAAAACTATAAACCACAAACTGCTAATCGAAAACCTAAGATCGTTCTGACATGGGCCCCGCATATCAAGCCGCTTCCCCAATGTGTGGCCAATAGTTTTGCCCAATGGATCAATGCCTGGGGTAAAGCTGATTTCGTGATCACTCACCCGGAAGACTATGAACTAAATGAAGAATTTACCAAAGGGGCAACAGTCACCCTTGACCAGGATGAGGCATTAAAAGATGCAGACTTTGTGTACGTGAAGAACTGGAGCACCTTTAATGATTATGGCAGGATGTATTGTAATGACCCGGAATGGATGCTGACCAATGAAAAACTGAAACTGACCAACAATGCAAAAATAATGCATTGTTTACCGGTAAGAAGGAATGTAGAGCTGAGTGATGAGATACTAGATGGCCCCAATAGCCTCGTTACACAGGAAGCCGCCAACCGGGTATGGGCAGCACAGGCCGTATTATCTGAGATTCTCAAGCCGGCATTATAAATGGAAAAGCTGTATGTCATAAAGATCGGGGGTAATATCATTGATGATGATGCAAAACTTTCTGCCTTCCTTTCTGACTTTTCCAATATCAATGGAAAGAAGATACTGGTGCATGGGGGCGGTAAGTTAGCCACAAGGCTGGCAGAAAAACTTGGCGTTGAACAGCAATTGGTAGAAGGCAGAAGGATCACCGATGCGGAAACGCTGAAGATCGTTACAATGGTCTATGCTGGCTATATTAATAAAAATATTGTGGCCGCATTGCAAGGCTATCATTGCAATGCTATTGGTCTTTGCGGCGCAGACGGTGATGTGATACTGGCACATAAAAGAGAACATCCCGTTCTGGATTATGGTTATGTTGGCGATGTGGATGCTATCAATACGGTTTTGATCAGGAGCCTGCTGAACCAGAATATTGCTATCGTGTTTGCGCCCATCACACACGACCAGCAGGGGCAATTGCTGAATACCAATGCAGACACCATTGCACAGGAAGTGGCAAAAGGAATGAGCAAAGAATATGATGTCAGCCTGGTCTACTCCTTTGAGAAAAGCGGCGTACTGCTGGATGCGAATGATGACAGTACGGTTATTGACAGGATCAGCCCCTCCTATTATCAGCAATTAAAAACCAAACAAAAGATATTTGCCGGCATGATACCCAAACTGGACAATGCTTTTACAGCATTGAACAGCGGGGTAAAAAAAGTGATCATCGGCAAGGCAGAAAACCTGGAACAACTGGTGAACGGAAGTTCCGGAACAACGATCGAAAATGAATAGTGAAAGAATACATCAACTGCATCAGGATGCTATCCACCTGCTGAAAGAACTGATAGCTACTCCTTCTTTCAGCAAAGAAGAAGATGAAACAGCCGGTATCCTTTGCCGTTTCATCGGCACCAGGAACATTGCGCATTCCCGTGTTGGTAATAATGTGTATGCCCTGAATAAATATTATGATACCGCTAAGCCCAGCATCCTGTTGAACTCGCATCATGATACCGTAAAACCAAACAAAGGTTACACATTCGATCCCTTCACGCCATTTGAAAAGGACGGGAAAATATTCGGACTAGGAAGCAACGATGCGGGGGGCTGCCTCGTATCTCTGTTGGCTGTTTTTCTTTATTTCTATGAAAAACAGGATGCGAAGTATAACGTGATATTCGCTGCCAGCGCTGAAGAAGAGATCAGCGGCGTGAACGGTATCGAACTGGTATTACCCTATCTTGGTAAAATTGATTGTGGCATTGTAGGCGAACCTACCAAACTGGAAATGGCCGTTGCGGAAAGAGGGTTGATGGTCATTGATTGTACCGCTGAGGGAAGGGCAGGTCATGCTGCGAGGAACGAAGGCGAGAATGCATTATACAAAGCCGTGGATGATATCAACTGGATACGCGGATATAAGTTTGAAAAAGTAAGCCCGCTGCTGGGCGAATCAAGACTAACCGTTACTATTATCGGCACAGAGAACCAGCAGCACAATGTGGTTCCTTCCCAATGTAAGTTTGTAATTGATGTAAGGGTAAATGAGCTCTATACGTTTGAAGAAATACTGGATGCGCTGCAGAAGAACATGAAAAGTAAGTTCAAGCCACGCACCACGAGGATGAAATCAACCTCTATATCATTAGACCATCCGCTGGTGAAGGCCGGCATCGTCCTTGGCAGGGGCTATTATGGTTCACCAACTACTTCTGATAAGGCCCTGATGCCATTCCCGACATTGAAAATGGGGCCGGGAGACAGTGCACGAAGCCATACAGCAGATGAGTATATTTACACTGATGAAATAAAAGATGGGATTGAGACGTATATAAAACTGGTAAATCAGTTGCTATGAAACTCTGGCAAAAAGATAAAGCCTCGTTGAAAGAAGTAGAAACATTCACTGTCGGTAAAGACAGGGAAATGGATCTTTACCTGGCGGCTTTTGATGTGCTGGGCTCCTTAGCCCATATCCAGATGCTGCAATCCATCGGGCTGATCAGCAAAAATGAATTACCCCGCTTACAGGCAGAACTAAAGAGTATATATGCACAGATAGAGGAAGGGACGTTCATCCTGCAGGATGATGCGGAGGATATCCATTCACAGATCGAACTGCTGCTGACACAAAAGCTGGGCGACATCGGCAAAAAAATTCATTCTGCCCGCAGCCGTAACGACCAGGTGCTGGTAGATATAAAACTATTTTTAAGAAATGAAATAGAAGAGCTGGTCAAAACCATTCAGCCTCTTTTCGAACTCCTGCAATCGCAAAGCGAAAAGTACCAGGAATGCTTGTTGCCCGGCTATACGCATTTGCAATTGGCCATGCCTTCTTCATTTGGCCTGTGGTTCGGAGCCTATGCAGAAAGCCTCGTAGATGATGCCATAACCCTGAAAGCAGCTTATGATGTGGTCAACAAAAACCCTTTAGGCTCAGCGGCAGGTTACGGATCGTCATTCCCCATCAACCGGGCAATGACAACAAAGCTACTCGGTTTTGAAGAACTGAACTATAATGTGGTGTATGCCCAGATGGGAAGAGGTAAAGCAGAACGGATCACCGCCATGGCGTTGGCGAATATTGCTGATACGTTAAGCAAACTTTCGATGGATGCCTGTCTGTTCCTTAACCAGAACTTTTCTTTTATCAGTTTCCCGGCTGAACTGACAACAGGCAGCAGCATCATGCCGCATAAAAAAAACCCGGATGTTTTTGAACTGATCCGTTCGCATTGTAATCGTATTAAAGCACTGCCGAATGAGATCATGCTGATGACCACCAATCTTCCTTCCGGCTATCACCGCGACCTGCAACTACTGAAAGAACACCTGTTCCCGGCATTTCAGACGCTGAAAGATTGCATCGGAATGACAGAACTCATGTTGTCCAACATTGAGGTAAGAAAAGACATATTGGCGGATGAAAAATACAAATACCTGTTCAGCGTAGAAGAGGTGAACAAACTGGTCTTACAGGGTATGCCATTCCGGGATGCTTATAAAAAAGTGGGGATGGATATTGAAGCAGGCGCATTTAATTACGACACAAACATTCATCACACCCACGAAGGGAGTATTGGCAACCTTTGCAATGACGAGATAAAAAAACAGATGCAGAAAATAACAGATAGCTTTCCCTTTAAGTCAGTAGAAAAAGCCTTGAACAGCTTACTTACCCAGTAAACGCCTGTGATAATTTATTTGCCCGAGATGATACCCTAAGTGAACAGCGAGGTGAACTAAAAAATAGCCTGTTGAAGTTTTCTCCGCAAATACCAGCAGCGGGTATTCTTTGTCTAGGTCATCTTCTTTTAGCATTCCCAATGAATGATCAACAACAGCAATCGTATCCTCAATTCTTTTGATCAGTTCCTGTTGCAGAATATTCTTTTGCGAGAATTCAAGTTCCCGGTTACGTATATATCCTGATTTACCTATTTCATCCCCGATATAGGTATTCAGATTCCCTACCAGGTGCAGGCAGAGGTTTCCTGCTGAGTTGGCGATCTCCTTATCAATGACCCATATTCTGGTTTCATCTGCATACAGGCTGATCTCCTGTTTCAGTTTTTCAAGATCTCTCCGGAATAGTTTTTTTAATGTATCTGTCAGCATACCTGGTTATTATAACCCATACTTATCAATCAAATAAATGATCGCTGCTATATTTACTGCTCCAAGCTCCAGTTCTCTTTTATTCACCGCTTCAAATACATCACTCCTGGCATGATGAACATCAAAATAACGTTGCGAGTCTGGGTTCAGGCTGCCGGTAGGTGTACCCAATGCCCGGTTCAATGGTCCGATATCGGCGCCGCCGCCGCCTTTTACAAACTCTGAACAGCCATACGGAGCGATCAATTCTTTCCATGCCATCACTTTTTTGAACTGTTCATCCGAAACTGTAAAGCCAAGACTTCGCGGTGTAAAACCACCAGCATCACTTTCTATGGCAAAAATATGTTTCTCATTTTTTGCCTTTGCCTCGTCTGCATACTTATTACCGCCACGCAAACCATTTTCTTCATTGGCAAAAAGAACAAAACGGATCGTTCTTTTCGGTTTATACCCGGCAGCCTTTAAAGCCCGCATGACCTCAATGGTCTGTACGCAACCGGCGCCATCATCATGAGCGCCTTCACAATTGTCCCAGCTATCGAGGTGTCCGCCTATCGTAATGATCTCGTCAGGGAATTCAGTTCCCTTCAATTCACCGATCACATTATGCCCGATCGTATCCGGTAAAAATTTCCCATTCGTTTTCAGGTGAATATTTCCTTTTCCCTTCGCCAGTGTTTCACTCAGCCAATCGGCATCTCTCAACCCTATCGCTACAGCCGGTATCTTTGGATACAATGAATCATATCGCATAGCGCCGGTATGCGGGTTATTGTCCACGCTGTGGCTCATACTTCTTACAATGGCAGCCACTGCGCCGTACTTCGCAGCCCGGCTGGGGCCCTGGCCACGATATTGACCTGCATCCCTGTATGATAAAAAGGTACCGACATAAGTGGGATTGAATTTATAATTATAAAAAACGATCTTGCCTTTCACCAGGTCTTTTTTGGTTTCCAAGTCATCAAATGATCTTACTTCGACCACTCCGGCTGTAATTCCTTTTGGTCCAGAGCCCATTGAATTACCCAATGCGATCACATCAAGCTTTTTTGTTGTAGCACCTCTGAATGTTACCTCATCCTTTCCTCCCCTTACCCAATGCGGCACCATACATTCCTGCAGCCATGCTTTGTCAGCTCCGTTATCCTGCATGGTTTGATAACCCCATTTCTCCGCTTTGACCATTCCAGACGAACCAGCCAGCCTTCCTCCAATTTGTTTGGTCAGATACCGTAAATTGTCGTATGCCTTACTATTCAGCAGTATTTCATCAGCGATCCGGCGTATCATCAGGGAGTCTTCTTTCTGGGAAAATGTCACGGCGGAAACGAGGGTGCAAATAACCAGGAGAAAAAAAGTCCTCATGTATATGAATTTTGCTAAAGATAACGGATAGCCCGAAAAGCAAAACAAAGATTTAAGATAAACGGCAAACCTTCGTCGGGCAAAACTGTTACCTTAGGGTGCTCAATTGAGCGATATATTTTATGCGTATAGGAATTGTTTGCTATCCCACATTTGGCGGAAGCGGCGTACTGGCAACGGAGCTGGGAAAGGCGCTGGCCCGGGAAGGCCACATGGTACATTTTATTACCTACCAGCAACCAGTCAGGCTGAGTGAATTCATCCCGAATATCTATTACCACGAAGTACAGGTGCCTACTTATCCATTATTTGATTATCCGCCGTATGAAACAGCGCTGGCCAGCACCATGGTGGATGTGATCAGGAACAATCACCTCGATCTTTTGCACGTACACTATGCTATCCCGCATGCTTCTGCCGCTTATATGGCGAAGAAAATACTGGAAAAGGAAGGGATGCATATTCCTGTTATCACCACTTTACATGGTACGGATATAACGCTGGTGGGCAGGGATAAGACCTATGCACCGGTGGTAGCATTCTCCATCAATCAAAGCGATGCGATCACGGCTGTATCCAACAATCTCCGGGATGAGACCTACAAGACATTCAACATTGAAAAAGAGATCGAGGTCATCTACAACTTCGTAGATGTACAGCGCTTCAGCCGGAAGCCGATTGATGCCTTCCGGAAAGTGATCGCCCCGAATGGGGAACGGATATTATTGCACGCTTCTAACTTCAGGAAGATAAAACGGGTACAGGATATAGTGAAGATATTCTATGAAGTACAGAAGAAGATCCCTTCAAAGTTGTTGTTTGTCGGTGATGGTCCTGAAAGGCAGGCGGCTGAGGAACTGGCCCGTTCGCTAGGCGTTTGTGATGATATGCGTTTCGTAGGCAAGCAGGAGCAAATGGAAGATATTCTCGCTATTGCCGACCTGTTCCTGCTAACATCAGAATATGAAAGTTTTGGTTTGGCGGCATTGGAAGCGATGGCAGCCGGCGTACCTGTCGTATCCACCAATGCTGGTGGCTTGAAAGAAATAAACATCAACGGCGAAACCGGATACATGGCTGACGTAGGGGATATCCTGACCATGAGCCGTAAAGCACTGGATATTTTACAGGATGATACTATTCTAAAAGGATTTAAGAAAAGGGCTGCTGAACATGCAAAAAAATTTGATATAGCCAATATTGTTCCGCTTTACGAGGAACTATATGAACGATTTTTAGTTATGGAAAAGCCCCTGTGAAGGGGCTTTTTTAATATGGATACCTGTAGCAAGACTTATCGTCTTAACCATGTTTCAGGATTTACATTATTCTTTTCTATCATCAGCATAAAATCTACCTGGCCTCCTGATCCATCCTGCGCTTCACCTACACGGCCGATGGCCTGCCCTGTTCTTACCTGTGCTCCTTTGCCTACGCTTACACCAGACAGGTTACTATAAGAAGTAAAATATTTACCGTGACGGATAATGACCGCTACGCCATCCCCGTAATTATGTATGGCTACTACTTCTCCATCAAATACCGCTTTGACAGCACCGCCGGCACTGGGCGTAGCAATGGTAACACCCGGGTTGTTATCCCGCAGATCAGTTCCTTCAATCGTATAAGGCCCAAAGTGAACACTGACAAACCCATTATCCACCGGCCAGGGCAACTTGCCGCGATTGGCCTGAAACTCGCCATTGAGTTTTACGTCGCTTGCATTCAGATCAAGGTAACTGCCCGTTTTCTTCACTTCAACCTTTTCAGCTGTTTTGGTAGTTCCCGATGCAGGATTCGTTACAACCGGCGAAAGAACAGTATTCTTTTTCTCGGCTTCTGCTTTTCGTTTTGCTTCCTCGGCTGCCTTGGCTATTTCCCTTTTTACAATGGCATCAATAGCATTTTTCAGATCCCTGTCCCTTTTCTTTTTAACGGCCAGCTGTTTTTGCAGATCTTTTTCCTGCGATTTCAGATCTGAAACCACTGCGTCCTTTTCCTTTCTCTGTACATCAAGGACAGTTCTTTCTTTTACCTGGCTTTGCAGCGCCATATTCTTTTGCTGCTTTCTTCCTAATTGCTGCTGCTGCCGCTTACCGATCAGTTGCTGTGTTTCCAAAATGGTATTGACTTGTTTTTCCCGGTAGGTACGATAGCTTTTCAGGTAAGATATCCTGCGTATCGCATCATTGAAGCTGATGGAGGAAAAAATAAAATTCACATAATCATAATTGCTCCGGTTCTTATACGCATACACCACGCTCCGGGCATATTGTGATTTTAACGTGTCAAGCTGCTTTTGCAGGCGATAGATCTCCAGGTTGCTGAGGTAGATGTCATCATCTATCATTTTCAGTTCCCGGTTGATGCTGCTGATATAGCGCTCTTGCAGATTGATCTTCTTCTTCAGCATGTTCAGCTGGCCGAGAGACTGCTTTTTTTGACCTTTGATCTTATCATACATTCCCTGTATCTGCTTCAGCTCGTTCTGTATTTCCTGTCTTTCTCTTTCCAGCTGGGCCTTGTCCTGCGGCTGTGCCAGCAGGGCAGTTGCAACCGAAGTAAAAATGAGGGTAATGAGCAGATGTTTTTTCAGCATAGTTTATTATTGGCGTGGTAAATAAAAAACAGGGTGCGGAAACAAAGAATTATAACGGATAATTGATGAATAAATTTTATTATACTAATTCAGTTTATAATTTTTCGGCACAGAAAAGGGGAAGCTTAACGTTTCATTAAAGCTGTAGGATTTGAAATCCAGCTTGATATCCAGCTTTGATTTCTCGGATACGGTGATACGCCGTTTAGCAGAAAAGTCAGGTCCTTTCTTGTTCTCATATTCATCATAACTCAGGTCGCAGGTACGGTTGCGGGTAATGTCCACATCATCCAGCTTGCTATGGTACATTTTACCATCATTCAGCGTGACCAGGTTCTTAAAAAAATCGCCCACCGACAAAAGAGAGATCGCTTCCGGCGTACGGGTATAGGAAATGATATTGCTGTCTAAAAAAACAGGATTGCCGATGATCAGTTCCTGCATGGAAGCAAGATCGAGCGGCAGGCCGGTTACCTCCTGTATGTAGGCCACACTGCGGGCGGTATAGATCCTGTCAAGTTTATTTATCAGTTTGATAGAGTCCTGCGTAATATATGCCCTCAACCCTTCAATACCGAAAAGCCCGGTAACAGCCAGCCAGATCACGCTGTCTTTGTACATCCGCAAAGTGACATTCACATTCTCCTTTTTTCCATCTCCACCCACATAGTCCACATCTACCTTAGCATTGAAAGTAGTGAAGGCGATCCGCTGCGACAAGAGTTTTGCATAGCTCTCCTGTATGATAGCTGCTGAATCTTCCCCGCTTTTAACCGGCGTAATGACCGTAGTAGTATCTGTTTTGGTAATAGCTGTCTGGATTTTCCGGGTAGGACGGCAGGCAGTAAAGAGGAAAAAGGCTGCGCTTATTATGATCAGTAAAACTCTCATCATTGGCTTATTCATTATTGTTTGCCGGTATGGCCAAACCCTCCGGCATTTCTTTCGGTGACCGCCAGTTCCTCTGCTGGTTTCCACAAGGCCTTCTCCACCTTTTGCACTACCAGCTGTGCGATACGGTCACCCGGTAGAATGACCTGCTCTTCGCCGGAAAGGTTGATCAAAATAATCTTAATTTCTCCGCGATAGTCAGCGTCTATTGTCCCCGGGGTATTCAGACAGGTGATCCCCTGTTTGACCGCCAGTCCGCTTCTGGGACGAACCTGTATCTCGTACCCTTCGGGTATTTCTACAAAAAGACCTGTGGGGATCAATGTTCTCTCCAGTGGTTGCATTGTCACAGGTATATCCAGCGAAGCTTTCACATCCATCCCGGATGACCCGGTCGTTGCATAGGCAGGCAACGCATTGGCAGAACGATTGATGATCTTTATTTCAACAACTGACATGGGCGCAAAGGTAAATGAAACAAGGGACAAGGCACAAGGCCTCAAGAGGCAGTATTATTTTCTCATCAACAGAACGGTAGCGTATGCCACAAGTCCTTCTTCTCTTCCTATAAAACCGAGCCGTTCTGTAGTGGTGGCTTTGATCGAAACATCCTTTTCTGTGATCGCTGCTATCTCTGCTATTGTTTTTTGCATTTGCGGCACATAGGGTTTGATCTTAGGCGCCTGCAGGCAAAGGGTGCTGTCAATATTTACGATCGCATATCCTTCCTTCTTGATCAGTTCAATTGTCTGCTGCAGGAGAATTTTACTGTCAATATTTTTATAAGCAGGATCGGTATCAGGGAAGTGAAAACCAATATCACCAAGACATACCGCCCCCAGCAATGCATCACAGATAGCATGCAGTAATACATCAGCATCGCTATGCCCGAGAGCCCCTTTATGATGTGGAATCTTCACTCCGCCTATCCAGAGTTCTCTTCCTTCTGCCAACTGGTGAAAATCTATTCCTGATCCTATGCGGTAAGCCATGGGCTGGTTTTGGTTGCAAACTAACAAAACAAAAAGCGTCCTGCCTGAGGCGGGACGCTTTTATCTGTAAAGAAAGTATTATTATTCTCCACCAGCACCACCATCCAGATCAAACAACACAGAGAAACGGAGGGTGTTGGAAAGCGGATTGCGGCTTACACCACTGCCTGAAGGCAGGAGGTAAGAGAAGTTCAAACCGAAAATATTGTATTTAACGCCCAGACCCGCTGTGAAGTAACGGCGGTTGCCTTTTGTCTGGTCTTCCCAGAAGTAACCTGCACGAAGAGCAAACTGGTTATTATACCAGTATTCAACACCGGCAGAAATCTGGAATTCCTTCAATTCTTCGCTGAAGCCATCAGGCGCATCACCGAATGAACTGAACCAGCTTCCTACCACACTTTTCTTCCTGTAGTCGGCAATAGCATTGGGATCAGAAAGATCAGTGGGAGGTGTAGGCACCAGCAGTTTATTGATATCAATACCAAAACTGATCTTGTTCTGGTCGTTAAAGTTCTTTGTATAGGTAGTACCTAAGCCGAGGTTAGCCGGAATGAAATCTTTCATATCCGCATTGTCAGTATAGGAAACTTTTGCACCAAGATTAGTCATCGTAGCGCCAAATGCCCAGCCGTCGCCACCCTGGTTCTTCGCATCATAATACAGACCAATATCACCGGCTACTGAACTGCCTACTTTGTACGAAGTACTTCCGCTGGTAACACCACCACCGGTAAGGTTGGAATTGATATAACGGAGTGCTACACCCAGACCTACCCGGTCAGAGAGTTTGCGGGAATAACCCAGATCAATACTGAACTCTCTCGGTTTAGCTGCGCCCCATTCATTGCCCAGATTATCTGTAAACTGGATATTACCGAGACTGAAGTAACGTAAAGACATGTTGATAGCCTGGTTCTCATCAAATTTGTAGTAGCCGGCCAATGAAGCCAGGTAAACATCATTTACCAGATCTTTCAGCCATGGAGTATAAGTGGCAGCAATACCACCTTTCGATTCGTTGAAAGCAACTTTTCCAATGTTCCAGAACCCGGAACTGGCATCAGGTGATGTAGCTACACCAATATCGCCCATACCTCCTGAACGTGCATCGGGAGAAATGCGCAAAAATGGTACTGCAGTCGTAACAACGTTGATTTCCTGAACCTGGGCCCTCAGGGCAGAAATAAAGCCGCAAAGCAGAATGATACCGGCAGTTAGTTTTAAAGCAGATGGTCTCATCAGAAAATGTTTAATTATTGGTTGTATAAATTTATGAGGGTCTGGATAAAAATGAGCGGCTAAAGTATTGAAATTTACCCGAAACTAAAAAATGACCAGTTTTTCGATCTTTTCTTTTTTTAATTTGTCGGGTGCAGTCACGGAAAGTTTATAAAGATAAACTCCTCTTCCTACTTTATCGCCGTATTCGTCTCTACCGTCCCATTCTAATTCACTTGAACGGTTTCCGGGGGTGTTTATTGTCTTTTGGATCACTTTTATTACCCTTCCGGTAAGCGTAAATACCTGTATTCTAACCTGCAAGTCCTGTCCCGGCTTGTTATGCCCGAACCAGAACTGCGTTCTTGTAGTAAAGGGATTAGGATAATTCAAAATATGACTTAATTCCAGTTCTTCGTCCTTGGCGACAGTAAAGTCCAAAATGGCCTCATTCGAATTGTTCAGTACATCCCAGGCTTTGATACTGATGGTATGATGTCCTGCCTCCAGTTCCGGCAGTTGGAACCTGACACCACCCCGCTGATAGCTGTCTAATTCACCTTCATAAAAGTCATTGAGAATAAAAAATTGGCGGCTATCATTGTCAAGAGTTGCTACGATATCATGACCAATACCTGTACCCACTGTATTGATACCCGACGAGTCGGCCAGCTTCACGATCAGTACCGGGCTTTCGTTAGTAATACCCCCATTGACAAACCTCTCGTCATTCAGGTAAGGCTTTATCTCAGGCCCCTCGTCATCATTATCAGTAGCGTTACCGGCCCCGCCAATCACCAGGTTTGTAAAAAAGCCATTGGCATCCTGCAACCCGTTTTCAGCGTACAGGCTTAGCTTGCCATTGCCATATTGGTAATTGATATCTTTCGGCACCTTGAAAGAAAAGGAAAAACGGCCATTGCTGACAGAGGCTTTCCCTTTAAACAAAGCGTTTGACTGAGTGCTAAAATTTGTTGGCTGGCTGCCGGGATCATTGGCTAAAGTATTTACCTGTTGAGGCTTATCAAATACAGCCGGGTACACATTCCCGTTGAATGATGTCAATACATTACCCGCCACATCGGTCACCTCCCCTTCTATCGTTACTTTTTCTTTTGCACTAAGTGTATCAGCCTGGGCAACCGGAATATTGTTCACTTTTGTCGCCCTTACTTTCAATACAGGGTAGGCGATGGTCAAAGCCGGGTCGCCGAGCAAGGTGAACTTCCTGTTGTTGGCAATATCGCCAAAGGTTTGATAAGTATAATTCTTAGCCTCCCTCATGGCATCGCCTAATGTCCTGTATCTGCCGTTCGCATCTGGCTGCAGCGCAAACTGCAGGTAGTTGTTGTTCATAATGCGGTTGCTGAATGCAAACACGACGCGGGTTGTCGTCATCAGGGCGATGGCACCGGTCTTCGGACGCAGCAAAATATTTTCCCCGATCGAATTCACCTGCGGTATATCGTACGGAGCAAAATCGCAGGTAGCCGTAATAAACAGGGGCAACCTGCCGGGATTATTCCAGTTATTGACTATATCCTGGTCTAAAATGGTTTCATCAGCTAATCTTCTCGGCCCACCATGACCTGTATAGTTCCAGATCAGTGTACCATTGTACACCTGGTTGCTAATGGCCTGGTTTACCTGGGGGTAACTACTGCCCCCCGATCCGCTCTGCTGTTGAAAGGCATCGAGATAAATTTTTTCCTGGTTAAAGACAGGGGCAACACTGCTGGCTGTGCCGGTAATTATTTCTGCATCCTGCAGGTGCAGGTTCTGATCCTCATCATCGGCAATGAAAGTGAGCTGGTTTCTCCAGGGGCCCATACTTTCGGCAGAAAAATATGTTTCTGCTTTATCCACAAAATTTTTTGCCTCATCTATGTTCTTTGCCGGCACACGCCCGATACCGATATCCAGATAGTTGATAACAGCGCCGGAATTGATATCCTCATTGTCATCCAGAAAGCCATAGAAGTCATCGGAAGCGTATGTTGCCAGCGGGTCTAAAGAAAAATAATTCTCCCATGCAGGCACATAGTTGGTATTATTGGCTATCCTGTCTTTATAATCAAAAGACGCATCACCGAAAAGCAAAAGATATTTTGGCTTATCTGCAGCACTTGTGTACTTATCATAATACATTTTCACAAAATCACGGATCGCCACCGGATCAGGGCTGCCACTTCCAAATTCATTGAATACCTGTGTTGTTGTCGCAACTAAAACCCTGTAACTATTTCGCTGCCGGTGAAGCATAGCCAGCCGCTGTGCTTCTGCCAGAAACGGAGGATATACTACTATGATATAGTCAGCAGGTGTAGTGCTATGTAAATTCTGATTGGCAACTGTTGCTTCTGCTTTTGGCACTAACAGGTTGGTGCTATTGAAAGCTGCATACTCCCGAAGCCTGTTGCAGCTATTGACAAACCTGTATTGATTTCCAGACAGCGTTCCCTGCATTCTTGCGGGATTCAGCGGATCAGTCACATCCCATACCTGTGTATCAGGTCCGGCATCCGATACTACAAATTCACCGATATTAACACCCACACTGGCCCAGTCCCGGAATAAGACCTGGCTAGCTCCGCTCAGTGAAAGGTTTCTCCGGGCAAATAGTTCAAACCAGTTCAGCCAGCCCTGCGCATTAAAACTGCCGGGACGATATGTATAACTGATTGTAAAATTATTGCCGGGAACGGCTGCTGTAACGACAGATGTGGCCTGTTGTGCAAAGACATCATACTGCCCGGTACCCACCGGCAATATCGGGACCTGCGTGACTAAGTTGCTATTCAGTTTCACATCAAAACCACCCCCGCCACCGGCCGAACGGGCAATGCAATGACTGCGTATCGTTAGCAATGACCCGCTCACTAATTCCGGGATACTGATAGAAAAACTTCTTGACAAACTTCTGCCGGGTAGTTCTGACATTTCTTCTCCATACCACTCTCTTCCGCTTGACAGGAAATTCACGGTATCCAGTTCATGAAAATATCTTTCCGAAGAACTATTGATGGAAATATTGGGTGAGGTAACAACAGGTGCATTAACTACTCGTTTTCCTGTACCCCCTACCGTCAGAAAATACCAGGAACGGTCACTATATAAATTTTTTTGATGCGAGAACCGCTGGTTTGCTGAATCTTTTATCCATTGACCGGGGCCTTGTGCATAGAAGAGAATATAGTCGTTACCATTTATTATACCGTCCCCACCATCCACTATCTGAATCGCATTTTCCTGCAGGTCGTCCCACCACGGGCCTGCATTGGCTTCGGCCAGCATCTGCCCCCCGTTGCCATATAACCTGATCGAGCCAGAGGCAAGACCCGTTGTGTTCACACCAAGGCTGCTTAGAAAAGCAAGGTCCATTTTGTAAATACCGGGGTCTTTGACTGATATCCTGTACCATGTACCGGATGATAATACAGAACTGGCCCGGTATGAGCGCTGTGTAGTCGCGGTCAAGGCCCCTATCGCTCCTGCAAAAAAGAACAACAATTTTCTCCACAGCATACCGGCAAAAATCCGTTTTCTTGCCCAGAGCATCAAAAGTTATACAGCCCTGATTTGACCGTATTGCAGGCAAGATGAGGCAGAGCCCCAGAATACTTCGCAGTAGAAGCCCGTGGCAAAAAAAGTAAATGTGCTAAAAGAGTTTTTACCCAAACTCTATATATTCGCAATTCCGGCTTTTAAAATCAGTACGAAGTGCAATATTTTTACCTAAGCCGGCGTTAAATTTATTCCAATCCATAGGTTTATGCAAAAAACAATGATCGTGAAAAACTTAGTAATCCTTCTGGCTGCCGTTGTGCTCCTGGCATCCTGTAAAGGCAAAGGCCTGTTCGGTAAGAAAAAGACCGATAAATCTGATGTAACAGGCTGGAACTATAACGACAAGAATATGGGAGGCTACCAGGTAGCAAAATCCAAAGACCAGGGCACCGGTCCGGGTTTGGTATTTGTTCAGGGTGGTACCTTTACCATGGGTCAGACGGATGAAGACGTCATGGGAGACTGGAACAACGTACCCCGTCGTGTATCCGTTCCTTCTTTCTACATTGACCGTACTGAAGTAGCCAACGTTCATTACAGGGAATATTTGTTCTGGCTGCAGAAAGTATTTGACCCAAGCGATCCGGTTAACGTTCCTATCATTGAGGGTGCATTACCTGATACTCTGGTTTGGAGAAGCGAGCTTAGCTATAATGAACCTCTTGTAGAATATTATTTCCGCCACCCCGGCTTTAATTACTACCCGGTGGTAGGTGTTACCTGGAGACAGGCCAATGATTTCTGTCTCTGGAGAAGCGATAGGGTGAATGAAGGAATTCTGTTAAAAAGGCAATTCATCAACAAACAAGGCTTGCAGGGGCAGCAGGGCAGCAACAACTTTACTACCAAGTCGTATTTGCTTGATCTGTACCAGACAGCCCCGGGCAAAGGCGCTACTTCCAAAAAGAGTGAACTAAAGACATCTACCGGACAACCCCGCACAAAAGTTTCTATGGAAGATGGTATCCTTTTACCGGATTATCGTCTGCCTTTTGAAGCGGAGTGGGAATATGCAGCATATGGTTTGATCAACCAAAACCCCCGCCCTTCTGTGAAAGAAGGTAAACGCGGTGAGGAATTGCAGTCCAATAAACAAATTTATCCGTGGTCACAAAACGTGAATGGTCTGCGTGATACACGTCATGGTACATGGCAGGGCCAGTTCCTGGCTAACTTCAAACGCGGATCAGGTGATAACGCTGGTGTAGCGGGTGGTTTGAACGACCGTGCTTTCTATACAGCGGAAGTAAAATCATTTTTCCCTAATGGTTTCGGACTGTATAACATGGCCGGTAACGTAAGTGAGTGGGTACAGGACGTTTACAGACCGCTTTCTACTATGGATTTTGATGACAACCCTGCTCCGATGCGTGGTAACGTATATATGAAATTATACAAAGATCCCACAACCGGTGAAGCACAGATCAATGATACTACCGGTCGTGTAAGAATGGTACAGGTAACAGATGTTGAAAGCAAGAACCGCCGTAACTATCAGCGCGGTAATGTGATCAACTATTTAGATGGTGACACTGCTTCTCAGGCAAGCTACGGTTATGGAATGACCACTTTGATCAGTGATAAGTCAAGGGTGTACAAAGGTGGTAGCTGGAATGACCGTGCTTATTGGCTGAGCCCCGGTGCACGCCGCTTCCTCGAAGAAGACCAGGCCCTGAGTACTTTAGGTTTCCGTTGCGCTATGGACCGCATGGGTAGCCCTGAAGGTAATGGCCGCAAAGTGGGCCAGCAGTTCCCGACAAGAAGACAAAAGCGCTAATTGATAAAAGATTTTATTCAAACCCTCCCGATTTAACCGGGAGGGTTTTTTTATTGCCTATCAACTTACTTTTGTTGTATGCAGATCCAGCAACTCTACGATATTTATACAAAATACCCTTCTGTACAAACCGATACACGTAAGCTAAAACAAGGCGACATTTTTTTTGCGTTGAAAGGAGGGAACTTCAACGGTAATACTTTCGTCCAGCAAGCCTTAGATGCCGGCGCCGCCTGTGCTGTCATTGATGAGGAAGGGTATGAAATACCCGGGAAAACTTTTTTAGTGGCTGATGTGTTGACTGCTTTGCAGCAACTGGCAAAACATCATCGTGAACAGTTCTCCATACCCTTTATCGCCGTAACCGGTAGCAACGGTAAAACAACCACGAAAGAACTGATCCACACTGTTCTTTCGTCAGTTTACAAAACTTACACTACAGAAGGGAATCTCAATAACCATATCGGCATACCTCTTACCCTGTTAAAGATAAAAGGCGATGCGGAGGTAGCCGTAATTGAAATGGGCGCTAACCATATCGGTGAGATAGCCGGTTATTGCAAATACGCTTTACCCACACACGGACTTATTACTAATTGCGGCAAAGCCCATCTTGAAGGTTTTGGCGGTATAGAAGGGGTACGAAAAGGAAAAGGCGAATTGTTTGACCATCTCAGAACATTGAAAGACGGGACCGCATTTGTGATGTGGGATTATGATTATCTCCATGACATGAGCAAAGGAATCCAGACGATCATTAAATATGGCACATCAGGAAAGGTGGATGTAGCGGGAAGGGTGAAACAAAGTGAACCATTCCTTGTAGTGGACATAATCAAAGGATCAGCCAATACAGCTATCAAAACACAATTGGTCGGGGAATATAATCTTCCAAATGTGCTCGCGGCCGTTGTGGTAGGCCGAACTTTCAGCGTGCCTGAAGAAAAGATCCGAACAGCTATTGAGAATTATATTCCCTCTAACAGCCGCTCACAACTGGTAACGAAAGGGAGCAATAAGATCATCCTGGATGCGTACAATGCCAATCCCAGCAGCATGAAGCTGGCGATCGAGAATTTCGCTAAGCTGCATGCAGATAATAAAGTGCTGATGCTTGGCGCCATGGCGGAACTGGGAGAGGAAAGCCTGAATGAGCACAAAGCAATTACCGATCTGATCAAACAATATAAATGGAAAAATGTAGTGCTGGTAGGCGGCGACTTTTTAAAGATCGTTCATCCCTTCTTGCAATTTCAAAATGCGACTGAGGCAAAACAATGGTGGCAGCAACAGCAATTTGCCAATACCCATTTCCTGGTCAAAGGCAGCAGAAGTATGCAAATGGAGAAAGTATTAGAAGACTAACTTTACAATATGAACTGGCAACAACTCTTCCCCCAATTTGAACCTGACCTCATTCAACTCATAGAAGATAACGCGGTCGAACGGTCGTTCAGGGCCGGCGATGTGATCATGCGTACAGGTCAATATATCAAATCGACCGTTCTTGTACTGGAAGGACAGATTAAGATATACCGGGAGAACCCGGATGGCGGTGAGTTCCTGATGTACTATCTCGGGCCAGGACAGGCTTGTGCCATTTCTATGATCTGTGCCCTTCAATCGCAAACCAGTGAGATCATGGCTCAGGCTGAGGAAGATACAGAAGTACTGATGATCCCCATCCAATTGATGGAAGACCTGATGAACAAGTACAAAAGCTGGTACCAGTTCGTCATTCAGACCTACCGGGGACGTTTTGATGAGTTATTGTCCGTAGTGGATAATATTGCCTTCAGAAATATGGATGAACGTCTTGAATTCTACCTGAAACGCTATGCTGATAAATCAGGTAAAAAAATGCTGGAGATCTCTCACCAGCAAATAGCCGATGACCTGAACAGCTCAAGAGAAGTGATTTCCCGGTTGCTGAAAAAAATGGAACAGCAGAGTTTAGTGAAACTGCACCGTAATATGATCGAACTGGCATAGTACTGTTCATCGTGATAGGTGTCACACTCTGAAAAAGACCAATGCGGTAATCTTGCAATAAAACTGAATGGAAATACTGGGTTATATTGCTTCTGTCCTCATCGGCATCTCTCTTGGCCTGGTAGGCAGCGGCGGCTCCATACTGACTGTGCCGGTACTCGTTTACCTGATGGATGTGAACCCGCTGGTGGCCACTACCAGCTCATTGTTTATTGTTGGCGCTACCAGTTTGGTGGGCGGTTTACGGGCTTATTCCCGGAAAGTTGTTGACTTTGAGTCCGTCACTGAATTCGGTATCCCTTCCATCTTTTCCATTTTCATTACCCGGCATTACCTGTTGCCTGCTCTCCCTGATCATTTGTTTACCATAGGCGCTATTGCTGTTTCGAAAGAAATGTTCCTAATGGTCATATTTGCTGTACTGATGCTGGCTGCTTCATTCTCCATGATCCGCAGCAATATACCTGAACAAGAAGCCATCCATCGCCAACCTGAACGCCGAAACAAAGCAATACCTCTTATGCTACTGGGATTATTTGTGGGTGTAGTGACTGGTTTACTCGGAGCAGGAGGCGGTTTCCTGATCATTCCTTCCCTTGTGCTGTTCCTCAAGCTCCCGATGAAAAAAGCCGTTGGAACCTCCCTGCTCATCATTGCCATTAATTCCCTTCTTGGTTTTCTTTTCAGTCTTAAACAGTTTGAGTACAACTGGACGATCCTGCTCGTTTTTACAATACTCTCCATTGCCGGGTTGTTTATTGGCAGCAAACTATCCGAAAAAATATCCGGTCATTCACTGAAAAAAGGTTTTGGCTGGTTCGTATTGGCAATGGGTATCTATATTATTGCAAAGGAATTATTTATAAAATAATTACTGCATCTGCCTCTGTGACATAAGTCATAGTGCAATGTATCCTTATTCAGGAAATTTGCTTACCAATCAATAAAAAACAATTATGAAAATAGAACAGATATATACAGGATGCCTTGCTCAAGGCGCTTACTATATTGAAAGCAACGGGGAAGCCGTTGTCATTGACCCGCTACGTGAGGTGCAACCCTATATTGAGAGGGCTGAACGTAATGGAGCAGCTATCAAATACGTTTTTGAAACCCATTTTCATGCTGATTTTGTAAGTGGTCATCTTGATCTTAGTAAAAAAACCGGCGCCCCCATTGTATATGGGCCAAATGCCAAGCCGGAATTTAATGCACATATCGCCAGAGATGGTGAAGAATTCAAAATCGGCAATGTAACACTGAAAGCATTGCATACTCCCGGTCATACCATGGAAAGCACCTGCTATTTATTGAAAGACGAGAATGGGAAAGATGTGGCTTTGTTTTCCGGCGACACACTGTTTATTGGCGATGTAGGCCGTCCTGACCTGGCTCAGAAAGTGGTAGCCGACCTGACACAGGATAAGCTGGCAGGTTATTTATTTGACTCGTTACGGAATAAATTAATGCCACTGGCTAACGATATTGTTGTTTACCCTGCACATGGCGCCGGCAGTGCCTGCGGAAAGAATATGAGTAAAGAAACTACAGATACATTGGGTCATCAGAAGGAAACCAATTATGCGTTGCGGGCGAATATGACCAGGGAAGAATTCATCAAAGAAGTAACGACAGGCCTGGCAGCACCTCCGGCTTATTTTCCGCTGAACGTAATGCTTAACATTAAAGGTTATGAGAGTATAGATAAAGTGCTGGAACGTGGTCAACATGCATTGAGTCCTGAAGCTTTCGAAGCTGCCGCCAATGAGACCGGCGCCCTGATATTGGATACCAGAGATCCCCAGATATTTTCCAAAGGCTTTGTACCTAACTCAATCAATATTGGTATAGATGGACAATTTGCTCCATGGGTCGGGGCCATGATCCCTGACATCAGGCAAGAAATATTGCTGGTAACCGATGATGGCCGCGAAGAAGAAGTGATCACCCGGCTGGCCCGTGTAGGTTATGATAATACCATCGGCTACCTGAAAAGCGGGTTAAGTGCATGGGAAAAAGCAGGCAAAGAAATTGACCAGATCAAGTCAGTTACTCCCGGTGAACTGGCCAACATTATGAAAAATGAAACAGTCAACATACTGGATGTACGCAAGAAAAGTGAGTATGTAAGCGAACACATCATTGATGCGGAAAACACACCGCTTGATTTTATCAATGACAGTATGGTACAGGTGGATAAGAACAAGACATATTATGTCCATTGTGCCGGCGGCTATCGTTCCATGATTTTCAGTTCCATAATGCGGGCGAGGGGATACGATAATTTAATTGATGTAAAAGGTGGTTTTAAGGCCCTGAAGGAAAGTGGAAATTTCAGGATCAGTGAATATGTATGCCCGTCAACATTGTTATGAAAAAATATCTACAAAGTTTTATATAGTAAGGTTTAATGGTTAATAACCGGCCGGAGTTTTTGCCCCGGCCCTTTTCTGAAATAAATTCAACAATATATCATGAGTGCATTAAGAGAATTGGTAAAGAACCCGTCCACTGTACTGGTGGATGTCCGTAATCAGTGGGAGTATGAAATGGAGCACATTCCCGGAGCTATGAATATTCCGCTGGACCAGGTGCCGGCTAAAATAGAAGAGTTCCGATCTCTTCAGAAACCTCTTGTAATTTATTGTCGTAGTGGCAGCCGCAGTGGAATGGCCGTAAGTATCCTGAAACAAAAGGGGATTACCGATGTATATAACGGGGGAGGTCTTGGAGATATCCAGTTACTTATAAATTAAAAAATATGATAGGGTTATTAAAGAAATTATTCGGGGGTACAACTGTTGACTTCAAAGACCTGGTAAAAAAAGGCGCTGTTATTATAGATGTTCGCAGCCCCGGCGAATACAAGACCGGTCACATTCAGGGTTCAAAGAATTACCCGCTGGACAATATCCGCATCAAAGTGAACGAACTAAAAAAAGCAGGCAAACCTGTTATTACGGTATGTCGCAGCGGCACCAGAAGCGGTATCGCCAAAGGAATTTTGAAAGCTGCGGGGATAGAAGTATATAACGGCGGGGCATGGACCAGCCTGAGACATAAGATTTAAAACCGGGCAGCTTAAAATATATGGGGTAGAATCCACTTCCCGCATAATTGGTAATTTTGCTTCCAAACCAATCAATATTTATGCTGGAATGGCTGAAACAACCCTGGCCCTGGTACATCGCCGGTCCGCTCATCGGGCTGATGGTTCCTTTATTGCTGATCATCGGCAACAAATCATTCGGAGTATCTTCTTCACTGCGTCACATATGTGCAGTCTGTATACCTGCCAATATTCCCTTTTTCCGGTATAACTGGAGAAATGAGATATGGAACCTGTTCTTTGTAGCAGGTATCATAGCTGGCGGTCTGATCGCCGCATCATGGCTATCCGGGCCGGCTTCTGTTGTCATTCATTCGAAATTAGCAGAAGAACTGGCCGGCTACGGAGTAACCAATATCCGGGACCAGGTACCTGAAGATCTGTTCAACTGGCAAAGTCTGCTGACCATAAAAGGGTTTATTTTAATAGTAATAGGCGGTTTCCTGGTAGGGTTTGGAACCAGGTATGCAGGTGGCTGCACCAGCGGGCATGCCATCATGGGATTGAGTACACTTCAATGGCCTTCATTGGTTGCCACCATCAGTTTTATGGCGGGCGGCTTCATTGTAGCAAATCTTTTACTTCCCGTCATATTAAAATTATAGCCTGCATCATGAGTACAAAAGAAACAATACCTGTAAAGAAGCACCGGGAATTCCTGACAGAGAATGCCGATTTTGAAGTTCGTTCTTTAGACGCGGTCTGCATTAACGAATCAGAACTCAGGCATCCGTGGTGGTATAATTTCAAATATGCTATTGCCGGAATAGTATTTGGTATTTTATTGACAAAATCTGAAGTGATATCCTGGTTCCGCATACAAGAGATGTTCAGACTGCAAAGCTTTCACATGTATGGCGTAATCGGATCGGCTATCGTTACAGGCATGATTTCCGTCTGGCTGATCAAGAAATACAGGATCAGAAGCATTTACAATGAACCCATCGTATTTGTCAATAAAAAAATGAATAAGGGAAATATCTACGGGGGCCTATTATTTGGCTTTGGCTGGGCCTTGACTGGCGCATGTCCTGGCCCTTTATTTGCCCAGATTGGTACCGGCGCCACGGTAATCATTATTTCATTACTGAGCGCTATTGCCGGCACATGGGTGTATGGCTACTTCCGGGAAAAACTACCGCATTAAACATAGAAATAAGCGGTCTTACGGGGCCGCTTATTTTTCAACCTATGCTCGCAATCTAAAATAATATAGTACCTGAGTTTCCGGTCAGATAAATAACATGTGAACACCCTGTCCTTCGCTCTTTTTATAAAAATCTCCCACTGTTATCACATCTTCCACCCCTTCATACAGGTCTTCTTTTTTGTAATGGAACATATCCATGGCCAGTTTGCAGGCCCACATCCTGACACCGGATGCAGAAAGAATATCCAGGAATTCCGGCACTTCCGGCATGTCTATCTTTTCCATTTCCTTTTTCATCATAGATGTAGCAAATGCTTCCATACCCGGTAATCCACCTATCATCGTTGGTATATGCATGGCGGGGTTACCCACTGTAGCCACATGCAGTTTTGCCAGCTTTTTTCTGTGTACGGCCTCCAGGCCGAAAAAAGTAAAGAATACTTCCGCTTCGATCCCTTCCATGCGGGCTCCATTGGCCAGTACAAAAGCCGCATACACATTCTCCAATGTGGCTTTTGACAAGATGATCATCATCTTTTTTATTTCACCATTAGTTTCTTTCATGATTGATACGCTTTAAGGTTTTTAAATGCAACTGGCGGGTTTGGGAATACCTGCGATCTTTGTTGCTGTCTTCAGCGGAGCTTTGGGGAATAACTGGTAAAACTCCTTGATATCCACCACCCCGCTTTTCCCGATCTTCCGGATACTCAGCGGTACTTCATTTTTATATTCATTCTGCAGGTAGCCCAGTATCTCCCAATGCCTTGGGCTTAAGTTAATTTCGGCCTCAGCAGCCAAAACATCTGCAATGGATTTGTCCCATTGTTTGAAATCAGTAAGATATCCTTCCTCATTTACGGCGATGGTTTTGCCGGCGATAGTCTTTTCCATACTAGTTGATTTAACTTGATTAATTATATTTTTTTCCGGCTTCAGACATGGTGGCTGAAACAAACGGTATATGCGTTCCTTTGAGTAAAACATTCCAGTAAATCCAACGGAAGGCCAGTTTACCTAAATGATTCATCCGGCTTTCTTTTAACAATCTCAGCGGGCCTACACCTGCAAACGGGAATGTTCCTTCCACCGGTTCATGTGTATAATTGAAATCAATAAGCAATGCTTTGCCATTACCTGTCTCGATAAAGCAATTGGCATGCCCATCAAATTCCTCTTTGAGCGGTTCACCTTTGACAAACCGCAGAATGTTCTCTGTCAGTATTTCTGCTTCAAAGTGGGCTACAGACCCTGCTTTAGATGCCGGTATATTACTGGCATCACCAAGAACAAACACGTTGGCATATTCTTTTGACTGCAGGGTTGCCTTATGCGTGGGTACATAATTCAGGTCATCTCCCATTCCTGATCTAGCCATTACTTCATCCCCTTTGTTTGTCGGAACAGTTACCAATATATCAAACGGGATAGCCTTTCCTCCGTAATCCACGATCTCTTTTGTTTCATTATCCACATGCTCAATGGCAAAATCGCTTTCTATATTAATATGCTTCTCATGCAGCAGATGCTCCAGTGCTTCAGTCGCTTTGGGTTTGGTAAAGGCTCCGCTCAGCGGGGTCACATAGGTGATCTCAACTTTATCCCGCATGTGCTTATGCTTGAAGTAAGAATCAGCCAGGAAGGCAAATTCCAGCGGAGCTACGGGGCATTTGATCGGCATCTCGGTAATATGCACTACTAGATTCCCCCCTTCCCAGTCTCTTAACTTATTTCGTAAGGCCAGGGCCCCTTCAAAAGTGTAAAAATCAAAAACAGACTTTTGCCATTCACCTCCTTTCATACCCTCAATTTCTTCCGGAGCTATCTTGGCTCCGGTGGCCACTATCAATACATCATAATTCAGTTCGTTACCATCTGCCATTTTCACTTTATTCTCTTTCGGTAACACTTTATTGATCTGGCCTTTTACCAGGCATACACCTTTCGGAACGAACTCTTCGATATGCTTTACAATATCCTCCGGCGTGTATATATCAAAGGGCAAAAAAAGATATCCGGGTTGATAATGGTGCTCTTCTCTTTCATCTACGATGCTTATCTGCCATTCTGGTTTCTTCAGGTGATGGTTCAGGTGATTAGCCATCATGGTGCCGGCGGTTCCCGCCCCTAAGATCACGAGATGTTTCATATACTGTTTCTTTAAATGAACTAGGTTGAATTGCTCTGTAAAATTGGAGCGAATGCAAACATTCCTCTGCGAGTTCTGTCACAAAAACCGTTGAGTCATATCAGTTAACAAGATGATTCTGCTTTATTTCTCACCCTTTCCGGCTTTCTGTGATATTTATCACATTCCGTCTCAGGAGCAGGAGTAAAATTCCTGCTGAAAAAACAATAATCATTTTTTTGCCTGATGGGTCTTCATAATTTTGAAGGACATTTTTAAAAGATCATATATGAAAACAAACAGGATCGGATTAGATGCTGCCATTTCAAAAAAACTTGCAGACAAACTCAATACCCTGCTGGCTAATTTCCAGATATTCTACATCAATTCACGGGGGTTTCACTGGAATATAAAAGGAGAAAAATTCTTTGAGCTGCATGTAAAATTTGAAGAACTGTACACTGACGTTCAGCTCAAAGTGGATGAGGTAGCGGAGAGAATACTTACTCTCGGCCACACACCCGGTCACTCCTATTCTGAATACCTGCAGCATTCTGCCATTCAGGAAAAAACAAATGTGACTGACGGAACAGAAGCGGTAAAGTCCATTGTGAGTTCGTTCGGTGTATTGCTGGAAATAGAAAGAGATCTGCTCCGTCTTTCTGCAGATGCCGGCGATGAAGGTACCAACGCGTTGATGAGTGATTACATCCGGCAGCAGGAAAAACTGGTGTGGATGTATTCGGCTTATCTCGGCAAGTAAGTTTTGCTCATTCGAGTATACAACGATGTGTCATTTGTGCCACCTGTCAGGGTGATTTTTATCACAGGAAAATGGATGCCGGCTACCCTATATTTAAAGGCAAAATGAATTACTCACCTCTTTAATAAAGCCATGAAACAATATTTTTTTGCACCAGTCTTCATGCTGGCCGCTATAAGTGCCATTACGCAGGAAAGTTCAATACTGAGCCAGCAGGAAAAGGGCGCCATCCTGTATATGCGGGAAGAAGAAAAGTTAGCAAGGGATGTCTATAATTTCCTCTTTGACAAATGGGAGGTTAATCCCTTTGGCAATATCCGGCACAGCGAGCAGGTTCACATGGATAGAATGAAAACACTGATAGAAGCCTATAAACTGGAAGATCCGGTAACAAAGAATAACGACAAACAAGGTATATTCACCGATACTATTTTGCAAAAATATTACACCGAATTATCCGGCGCAGGCAGCGTTTCATTAACGGGGGCATTGAAAGCTGGCGCCAAAATAGAAGAGCTGGACATCAAAGACCTGGATGAAAGAATAAAACAAACGAAGCAGCAGGGCATTATCGAAGTGTACAGCTATTTACGAATGGCATCTGAAAATCATCTACGGGCCTTTGTACGGCGTCTTAAAATGCAGGACATCAATTACGAACCGGTCATACTCAGCAAAGAAGAATTTGATAAGATCATACAATCAGAACATAACAGAGGTAGTGGAATGAGATGGAATTAAATTATGCAACTTTTAAAAACTTCAACACCAGTCATGTTCAAATTGGTTTTGTTACTGACTTTTAGTGCAGCTATGATCGCTTCCTGCACCGGCAAAAAAGAAGCAGAAAATGAGGCGCTGTGGAAAAGCAAGGGCGACTCGCTGATCAGCCGCACTTTTGATACGCTCAGGAACACCCTGTTGAAAGCTATCGGGGAAAAAGGTTTGACCGGGGCCATTGCTTTTTGTAACACGGAAGCGGGTAAGCTTACCCATACATACGCTACTGAAGAGGTCACTATCAGGCGTAGTTCCGATAAAACGAGGAATCCGGCCAATATACCTGACAGTCTTGAGCAAAAGATATTGTCCGTCTTTTATCAACAGATAAAGGATAAAAAAGAAGTGACCCCGGTATTTGAAAAAGATGCTGCAGGAAACCGTCATTATTTCAAACCCATCCTGCTCCAGTCTATTTGTCTCAATTGCCATGGCGACAGGGTAACACAAATTAAACCAGATGTATGGCAAGCCATTCAGCAGAAGTATCCTGCTGATTCAGCATTCAACTACAAAGAGGGTGATCTCAGGGGAATATGGCACGTGGTCTTCAAAAAGGAAAAGTAACTGATCCTACTGGTCATAGGCGCTGCCCGGTCATTCGTAAAACGGCAGCTTTCCCTTTATGAAAGCCCCCCTCATCAAGCAGTATCTCCTGCTGCCCGCAACTTATCAAATGCAAAAAAGGGAAATCCTGGCAAAGCGATGGAGCATCATACAGAAGAGAAGTATCTTTTGGTCCGCCGCTTTTGAATTGCAGTTGCTCCGTGGCAAAAGCCTCGAGTACCAGGAAGCCCCCGGGTTTTATTGATTCATATATACTCTGATGAAACTTCTTTCTTACCGGCTCCGGCAGGTGAACAAAAATCAGGGCCACCGCATCATACTGTTTTGAAACCTTAAAATCTTCTATACTCTTTAAATCATAATTAATGAGCAACCCCTGTTTTCGGGCAAAATCTATTGCCTTTTGCCTGGCCACTTCACTGAAATCAAATGCATCCACTTTCCAGCCTTTTGAAGCAGCATAAATAGCATTCCTGCCTTCCCCTTCTGCCGGAAGTAACAGTGCCCCCGGTTTATGAGTGTCAATGAACTGCTTAAAGAAAGTATTGGGCTTATATCCATACACCGTTTCATTTTCTGCATATCGCTGATCCCAGAACTGTTGCATTTTATCAATCTTTTGACAAATTTGCAGAAGTATTTGCGTACATAAAGGTGATATTTATCACCCCCATATAGGGATCCGGGTGGCATATTGCATACTTAAATCACTTCTTATATGAAAAATACTTTAGCCGCTATCATTATTCTTGTCGTTTTTGCCGGCTGTAACAGCTCCACTGCAGAGAAAACTGCGGCCGTTAACTATGAGCCTACTGATGCGGCAAGGCCCTCCGCTGTGTCTGTACCGGGCCTTCCCTCCTTCAATATGGTAAGTAGCAGCGGGCAAATGATTGATCTTTCCCAATACAAAGGCAAAAAGGTGTTTGTTAACCTTTGGGCTACCTGGTGCCCTCCCTGCCGGGCAGAGATCCCATCCATTCAACAATTGCACGCCAAGGCAGATAAGAGTAAAACAGTTTTTGTCATGCTTTCACTGGACAATGATTTTGAAACAGCTAAAAAGTTTGCTGCTAAAACAAAGATGAATCTTCCCGTTTTTTATCCGGCAGGCAATCTTCCTGAACTGTTCAATGTACAGGGGATACCGGTCACATATATTTTTAATGAAAAAGGAGAATTGATCCACCGGCAGGATGGCGCTGCGGATTACAGCACTCAGTACTATGCTGACCTGTTGAATCAATAATAAAAATGGATTGTATAAAAAAGCCATGCCGGTTCATCACCGGCATGGCTTTTTTATTTTGCTTATGCTGAGTCCTCATTAACCTTCGTTCTTTACGGGGGCCAGCAATTTTTCTTCGATCACTCTTTTAAAAACAGCTTTAGGAAATGCACCAGGCTGCATCATTGGTTCGCCATCGGCCCCGATGAAAATAAATGTCGGGATACTGCTTATACCAAATACCTGGGCAAGCTCCTGCTCAATTTCTGTATCTACTTTATAGACCAGCAGGCGGCCTGCATATTCTTCGGACAATTCTTCCAGCACAGGCGCTACCATTTTACACGGCCCGCACCAGTCAGCATAAAAATCAATGATTGCCGGAAGTTCACCGAGGTATTTCCACTCTTTCTCCGTTTCGTAATTGAAAACCTTTTCTTTGAAATCCTGCGTGGTCATTTGTACAGTTGCCATGATAATTATTTGTACAAAATTACCGGTATTGCCAGATGTGCCGTGTGACAGCTATCACAAAAAAGCCGGCCCATCCGGACCGGCCTCAGGTGCAGATAGTGATTGTCAAAGCATCGTTGTGGGTTCCTTATACATTGTCTTTTCAAGACCGGTCTGGCTTAAATCTTTATAACCACCACGGATATTGACAAGATCCGTAAATCCCCTTGACTTGAGGATGGATATCATAATGACAGAACGATACCCGCCTGCACAATGGACAAAATATTTTTTATGCCTGTCGATCAAAGACATATTTTGATTGATAAGATCAAGAGGGAAGTTCTCTGCGCCAACAAGATGCTCAGAATCATATTCGCTTTTGCGCCTGGCATCCAGCAAATGTATATGCAGGCTGTCCATTTCATAGAGGATATCAAAATCTTTCGCACTGATCTCTTTTACAACATCCGTATCATAACCCGCTTCCTTCCATGCGGCAATTCCTCCCTGCAAGTAACCGATGGTATTATCATACCCCACTCTTGAGAGGCGGATGACTACTTCTTCTTCCCGTCCTTCATCAGCCACAAACAATATAGATTGTTTCAGGCTGGTCACCAGTGTACCCACCCAGGGTGCGAAATTGTCATCAATACCTATGAATATGGAACCAGGAATATGCCGGGCTACAAAGGCCTCTTTGCTTCTTGTATCCAATACCACTGCATCCATTCTTTCCCATACCGCTTGAAATTCTTTAGCGGCCAGCGGACGCTTGCCCCTGGCAATGATCTCATCCACACTCTCTATACCGCCCTTTACATTCATTAACACATTAAATGGGAAATACTGGGGAGGTTCTGTCAATCCCCCGGTCACTTCTTTAATGAATTGCTCCCTGGTCATATTCGCCCGCAATGCATAATTCACTTTCTTTTGGTGCCCAAGCGTATCTGTTGTTTCCTTACTCATATTCTTACCGCAGGCACTGCCTGCTCCATGACCGGGATACACGACCACATGATCGGGCAGTGGCATGATCTTATTCCGAAGCGAATCAAACAACTGGCCGGCCAGAAAATCCGGTGTGATTTCCACTTTCAATTTCTGCACAAGATCAGGGCGTCCGACATCGCCAATAAATAATGTATCCCCGGTAAAGATGGAATTCTCATTTCCCTTTTCATCTATCAGCAAGTAGGTAGTTGACTCCATGGTATGCCCCGGGGTATGCAATACTTTGATTTGAACTTTACCGAGTTTCAGTATTTCTCCGTCTTTGGCAATATGAGCCGTATAACCCGGAGAAGCGGTAGGTCCAAAGATGATCGTGGCCCCTGTTTTCTTCGCCAGGTCAACATGCCCGCTTACGAAATCAGCATGAAAATGTGTTTCAAGAATGTACCTGATGGTCGCTCCATTCCTCTCAGCCCTTTCCATATAGGGTTTAGTTTCCCGCAGGGGATCAATAATGGCTGCCTCCCCATTGCTTTCTATATAATAAGCTGCTTCTGCCAGGCATCCGGTGTATATCTGCTCAACTTTCATATATCGTGATATTTATAACGAGTTCGTTGTGAGTGAGAATACTATTTACAAAGTACTGTCCTGCGATAAGCATTATAAATGACATTTGTCACAGAAATGTTTGAGCAAGGTCATTATCGTAATAATTTGTGCGAAATGACTATTCAGTGAACAGTTTAATAATGGACAAGACCAGCTCATTTCTGTAACAATTGTCACGAAGAAAGCCCTGCTTTACCCGGACTTTTGAGGGGAAATAAACGGAACATGCAATTAATTGAACGATTGAAAAGAGGCTGGACGCCTTTAAAATTCATCCGGGTTGGGCTGGGTGGCTTAATTTTGTACTCCTCTGTCCAAAACGGGGAAATGACCGGGATCATTTTGGGTGGTTTGCTTACCGTATTCGCCCTGTTCACAGACGGAGTATGTTGTTCAAGCGCCTGTTCAGTTCCGGGCAACAAAAACAAAGTTTCACTGAAAGAAGAAGACGTTGAATATGAAGAGCTGGGTACTAAATAATAAATGGGTCATTGCCGGTGTTATCATCGGGGCTATAGGTGGTTTTTTATATTGGCAGCAGGTGGGTTGTAACAGCGGCACCTGCGCTATCACTTCCAAATGGCATAACAGCACCGGCTATGGCGCCCTGATGGGTGGTTTATTGTTTAGCTTATTTAAAAAGGAAAAAAATGGAAACAGCAAGCAATAAAAGAGAAAGTTTTGGAGAGATCCTGCAGGGAAACACGCCGGTGCTGGTGGATTTCTTCGCAGAATGGTGCGGTCCCTGCCGTTTGATGAAACCGGTTCTGGAAGAATTGCATCAGCGGATGGGCGATAAAGTTCGTATCCTGAAAATTGATATTGACAAAAGCCCGGCACTAGCTGACAGCCTGAACATTCATAGTGTGCCGACCCTGATGCTGTTTCAAAATGGCAGATCACTGTGGCGCCAGTCAGGTGTTGTACAAGCTTCTCCATTAGAAAAGATCATTCAGCAACATATAACCAATCAGCCATAATGCCAGAAACAAAACCTCACCGGGGCTACTTAGCATCCGCCATCGGCTGCCGCTGCCCCCGCTGCCGCGAAGGGAAATTATTTCAGCATCCTGTCAGCATCAGTTTAAAAAAGAACATGCAGATGAATAAAAACTGTCCTGTTTGCGGACAGGCAACAGAGATAGAAGTAGGTTTCTATTATGGCACCAGCTATGTGAGTTATGCATTGACAGTTGCATTGAGCGTGGCGACGCTTATGGCCTGGTGGGTGGTCATCGGCCTCTCCACTGAAGACAACCGTTTCTTTTACTGGATGGGCTTTAATGCTGTACTCCTGCTCATACTCCAACCCTGGTTGATGCGGCTCAGCCGCAGTCTTTGGATATCCTGGTTTGTAAAACATGACCCTTACTGGAAGGAACACAAACCAGAAGACGTTTCAGAAAGACTGAATGCAGACCAGGCTGCCAACTGGTAAGATTATTTGATCCCGATAGCAATACTTGCAGGCTTCAACCCTTCGGATACAGCCTTCAATGTGATCGTCCCCGGTTTGTCGCCAGGTTTCAACACAACGAGGCATAATCCATTAAATGCTTTCCTCTTATTGTCTTTGAAAGATTCCATACTTGTCTGCAATCCGTTATCTACCCCTGCAATCGTCCCTCCTGTTACATTGAACTGAACAAGGTGAGCCGCATCAGGAACAACGTTACCTTCTGCATCTGTGATCTTTACTTTGATAAATGCCAGTTCAGTATTCCGGCTGCTGATGGTCTTTTTATCTGCCTCCAATATGATCCTGGCCGGTGTTCCTGCTGTTCTGATCTCTTTGGTTAAAACAGTTTTCCCGTTCTTTCTTGACACAGCTTTTATTACGCCGGGTTCAAACGTCACTCTCCACATTACATGAAGATCATCCCCTGATTTTTTCCTTACGCCCAATGACCGGTTGTTCAAAAATAATTCCACTTCATCGGCATTATTGTAATAGGCCCATACATCAACTGTTTGCCAGGGTTTCCAGTTCCAATGCGGGAAAATGTACAACATTGGTTTATCGGTCCATACACTCTGGTACATGTAATAAACATCTTTCGGAAAACCGGCCAGGTCAATAATCCCGAAATAAGAGCTGCGGGCTGGCCAGGGATAAGGTGTTGGTTCACCGATATAGTCGAACCCTGTCCATATATACATTCCGGAGATATGATCGTATTTCTCAAATATCTTTAGCGTCTCTTCGTGTGTACTACCCCAGGGTGTTGAACAATTATCGTAGGCCGAACAGGTAAAGTCGGGGTTTGCATTTTCCAGCGGCACATCCCAGCGGGCAGGCCAGCGGCGGATGCTGTCACTGGGCAGATCATAATGACCCCTTGTCGTCAATGCGGAAACAGATTCGGTAACGATAAAGGGTTTTCTTCCCCAGCGATGAAGCACACTATCCCATTTCGGATGATTGTAATTATATCCTACCATATCGAGAGCATCCGCCTGTAGTATCCGGTTCCATGGATTGATCTCATTATTGGCTGTTACCGTTGGCCTTGTTCTATCAAGTGTCTTAACGATCGAATTCAATTCTGCCGTCATCGTTTTTATCCGGGCAGCTTCTTCTTCTTTGACCCATTGCTCCATGATCTCGTTCCCAACACTCCACATAAAAACAGAGGGGTGATTCCTGTCACGCATCACCTGGTCGGTAAGGTCCGTTTTATACCAGGCATCCCAGTCGAGATGATAATCATACTTTGTTTTCTCCAACTTCCACATATCAAAGGCTTCGTCCATTACAATAAAGCCCAGCTCGTCACAAAGATCAAGCAATTCCGGTGCAGGAGGATTGTGTGAGGTGCGGATACCATTACAACCCATTTCTTTCAGCAACTGTAATTGCCTGCGCAACCCGGATGCATTAATAGCAGTTCCCAGACAACCCAGATCATGATGATTACAGACCCCGCGGATCTTAACCCGTTTGCCATTTAATAAAAATCCTTTGCCAACATCAAACACAAACGAACGAATGCCAAATGAAGTGGTATACTCATCCACTACCATCCCGTTCGATGTAAGCCGGGTCACGGCTTTATATAAATAAGGGTTTTCAACAGACCATAGCACGGGTCTTACAACGGTAAAATCCTGCATCACCACAACAGGCGTATCCTGTATGGATGATAATTTTGTTGTTTTAACAGCCGCCTGCCTGCCATCCTTTGTATAAATAGTGGTAACTACACTAATGCTATTCCCCGTTAACGGAGCATGTAATCGCAGTTGTAATGAAACTTTGGCCGCATCGGAAGTTATTTCAGGTGTCGTAATATAAGAACCGTTGTAGGCCACATGAAGCGGGTCGGTGATCGTCAACCAAACATTCCGGTAAATACCTGAACCAGAATACCATCTTGAATTGGGCTGTTGTGAATTATCCACTTTCACCACGATCACATTCTTCTCATGGCCATACTTCAGGTAAGGCGACAATTCGTATTGAAATGAAATATAACCGTTGGGCCTGCTTCCAAGAAAATGCCCGTTGATCCATACTTCACTATTGCGATAAACACCATCGAACGTAATAGCGACATATTTTCCTTTTGCAGTAAGAGGCAATGAAAATGTCTTTCGATACCAGCCCAGTCCTCCTTTTAATGCCCCGCCACCTGTGCCGGTCGGGCTTTCTTTATCAAAGGGTAATTCAATGCTCCAATCGTGCGGCAGATCAAGTTTTCTCCAGGGAGCATCGTCAAACGAAATAGCTGAAGCACCGGTCATCTCTCCCAAATAAAACTTCCAGCCTTTATTGAAGGATTCATGCTTCCTGGCACCGGTCTGTGCAAACAGCATATTGCTGAGTAACCACAGCGAAGCAACCCATAAAAATTTTTTCATCTCAACTTTTCTACTTTAATGAAACAGTTTGCTTAGTTCCTTTGTATGTGATAAGGATGCCATCTTTCTTATCCAATTCAAGTGGCAAAGGCTTTTCTTTCGTTGCATATTTTATACGGAAATATCTCTTCTTCAGCATTCCCGGAAATTCTCCCTCTCTTTTTTCTATGATCAGCGCTTTAGCATTTTCAGAATAAGTAAAACGGATACTGGCAAATAGCCCTTTCTCATAACCATAATTCAGACCTTCGTCCTCGTATAATGTAAACTCACCGTCTGCACCGGCATATACATATAATGTGATCGTATCGGCCTTTTTCTCCGTGGTATATTGCAATGCAGGCCCGAACGGAAGGATAGAGCCTGCTTTTACAAAAACAGGCATTCTTTCATACATAGCTTCGGCATTGATCGATTGTCTGCCTTCTTTAAACTGCCCGGTATATAAATTATACCAGCCCTTGCCTACAGGCAAATACACCTGCCTGCTCCTTTCCTTATAGCCATAAACAGGATTAATAAGTAAAGCCGGGCCGAACATATACTGATCTGAAATATTTTTTACCGCTTCATCTGCTGCAAAATCCATCACCAGCCCCCGCATGATGGTATAATCCTTATGATATGTGTGGCCTGCCAGTGAATAGATGTATGGCAATAATCTATAGCGAAGTTTGTCATAGTACAACATGCTTTGATAGCATGGATGGCTTTCCGGTGATATATTATATATTTCCCTGAAAGGATACTGGCCATGTACCCTAAACAACGGAACAAATGCTCCGAACTGATACCAGCGTGCATTCATTTCCCTCCACTCTTCCAATGTTTCTGCATCTGGTCGTTCAAATCTTGGTTCAACGGCAAAACCGCCAATGTCCATGCTCCAATAGGGCAATCCTGACATCGAGAAATTGACCCCGGCAGCTATCTGGAGTTTCATATCATGCCAGCGGCTGGATATATCGCCACTCCAGGTAGCCGCTGCATAACGCTGCATACCCGAAAAGGCGGAGCGGGTAAGTATGAAAACCCGTTTATCCGGATCAACCCCCCGTTGCCCCTCATAAATACCTTTGGCATTCATTAATGGATATGCATTCAGGTACTCAGAAGTGATACCGGACGCCAGCGGGTACATCTGCTGCTTACGTTTTGACGGACTTACATTGGAAAGTATATCCGGCTCGCTGGCATCCATCCACCATGCATCCACTCCTTTTTTATAGAGTTTGTTATGGATCAGGTTCCAGAAGCCTTTCTGAGCGTTCTCATTGAAAGCATCATAAAAAGTAGATACAAAGCCCTGTGCTATCCAGTCACGCTGGCGGTCGGCGATATTCCTCTTGTACAGCCAGCCATTCTTGTCAAACTCATTATAGGCTTTGATGCCTTCATAGAACTTCGGCCATACAGATATCATGAACCGTGTTTTATACTTATCATGCAGCACTTTCATCATGCTATCGGGATTGGGAAAACGGGCTTGTTCGAATTCCTGGCTGCCCCAGTCATCCTGCTTCCAGTAGCTCCAGTCCAATACAATATTATCCAACGGTACTTTTCTTTTGCGGAACTCCTGCACCGTATTCAATATCTCGACCTGTGTTTTATATCGTTCCCTGCTTTGCCATAAGCCAAAAGCCCATACAGGCAACATTGTGGCTTTACCGGTCAATGTCCTGTAACCGCTGATCACTTCATCCATATTCTTCCCATGAATAAAATAATAGTCAAGCTGCTTACCGGCTTCCGATGAAAAGCTGAGCGTATTTTCTTCCTTGCTTTCAACAGGATCCAGCCACTTAAAAGAGGTATAGGACTCTCCCCCATCCGGTGTCCATTCTATTGTTACTGGTAATTTTTTGCCTCTTACAAATCGGATATCCAGGATGGATGTACCCGGGTTCCATGCCTGTCTCCACCTGTCCAATACTAATTTACCTCCCACCCATATTTTCATATATCCCGCGTAGCTCACTCTCAGCTTATGAATACCTTTAATACCAGATGCAATACTTCCTTCCCATCGTACAAAGCCTTTATCCGGCTTGAAGCTGGCAGGCAGGTTTAGTTTTGAGTCATTAAGGTATTCATACGGCATATCTGATTCTGCCTTTTGCATGAGTATCTCCGCCGGTTTATTTCTGTCGTTATAATAAGAAGCCGTCAGCCATCCCGGCTCGTCGTTTTTAGAAAATAGCTGTAACGCAGAAAATGCTTTGTATTGACGGGTATCCCCGGCCTTGGTTATCGAGTTATTGTCCCAGAGTATACCATAATTGTTTTTGGAAATCAGGAACGGTACCGCCACCTCTGTATTATTCTGAAAAAGGAATACCTGGTAGTCTTTGTAATTCATCAGCCCATCCTGGTGTTGCCCAAGTCCGTACCATGCATCATCGGCTGTTGTTTCAAACTGCTGGCTGATGTGGTATGTTCTTTCTCCTTCAAAGACGGCAGGTTGAAGAGTTTTGCCGGATCTTCTTTCAGCAAGGATCCTTTCCCCTTTTTTATCAAAAAAGATAACACTTCCCGTGTTCAGGTCCGCTTCTGCGGTGATCGCCTTTGTTTTTATCATAACAGCCTTCTTATTGGTTGCCTCCGATATATCCCATTGTGCCAATACCGGTGCATGAAGAACAGTTACCAGGCTTTTAACAGCAGGAAATATACTGTCGGGACTGGCCGACACCCGGATCATGTTATCAGCAAATGCCTGTATCCGCACAGCTCTGGCCTGTCCCGTTTTTTCAGTCGCAGGGTAAATAATAATACCATCAGGCATTTTAGTATAAGCTGGTTGCGACTGGGATAGCAAGGGAACAAAAAGAGCTGAAATAAGGAGTGACCGGAACAAAAAAGGCGAAGCAGTCATAAGCGTTTCATTTCGAAACAAAGTTGACTAAAAATGACTACTGCCATTGATACTATTTTAGCATTTATCTATACTGAAATCAAGCCTGTATTAAGCAGAAAACCTCCACCGCTAAAGCTATGGAGGTTAAAAGCGGAGACTGAGGGATTCGAACCCTCGATACCCTTTAGGGGTATACACACTTTCCAGGCGTGCTCCTTCAACCACTCGGACAAGTCTCCTGTAAAGGGGTGCAAAAATACGTTTTCAACCCTTAGAGGCCGAATAATTTTTGGGCATTGGCGGTGGTAATAACTGCTACTTCCCCGACCGTCATTCCTTTTACTTCAGCAAGTTTTTGCGCTACATATATAATATAAGAAGGCTCATTTCTTTTTCCCCGGTATGGCACCGGCGCCAGGTAAGGGGCGTCGGTTTCCAGTACCAGGTACCTGGGGTCAATATCTTTAATAACCTTATCCAGTCCGGCGTTTTTAAATGTCAACACGCCTCCTATTCCCAGGTAAAAACCGAGTTCACCGATCTGGTTTGCCTGCTCTTTTGATCCCGAAAAGCAATGAAACACACCCCTCAAACGGCCCTGCTGATTTTTTGATACCATTCTGATACATTCATCTGTCGAATTTCTTGAGTGAATAACCACAGGAATATCATATTCAATCGCCCACTCAATTTGCTGTTGAAAGGCTTCATATTGCTGGTCTTTAAAACTAAGGTCCCAGTAAAAATCAAGGCCTGTTTCTCCAATTGCCACAAATTTTCTTTTTTCGAGATACTCCCGGATCAGCGCCAGTTCAGTCAGGTAGTTTTCCTTAACCGAGCAGGGATGAAGACCCATCATAGAAAGACCTATCCCTCCTGATGAGGCCTCGGTCTCTATCATTTTTTGGTGAGTCACTATGTCTATAGCTGGCATGAGAATCTTTGTAACTCCAACTCTTTCAGCACTTTCTATTAAAAAAGTCCGATCAGAATCAAAGTCACCCAGGTATATATGTGCATGTGTATCTATCAGCTTCATGTATGTAGAAAAAACTTATTCCTGCAAAAAAAATACAAGCATTTCAGTATCAAACAAATTGAAATTAGTTTGGATTATTTAAAAAATAGTATACCTTTAAACCAGTTTTCATAGGGTACGGATTAAAAACGGGCCAGGGTTTCTACCCAGGCCCTAACTTTTTATATGAAGCTCAGTTTTTTGTGCATATAACAGGCCGTAATGTCTTTTTATTTTAATCAGATTCTAACAATGCCTGGAAACGATACCCTTCTGCAGTAAAAAAATCCAGCACTCTCGGCAATACAAACTCCAGTAACCGAAACGCTTTTTGGCTATCGTGAAAAACAACGACCGACCCTTTTTTTGCATTGAGCACTACGTTCTGCAGGCATTCTTCTTTTGTCAACATCGTATCAAAGTCGCCGCTCAACACATCCCACATAATGATCTTAGCCAGAGGTTGCTTCATCGCTTTTCCAATGTTCTTTGCCTGGAATGACCGTATCCTTCCGTAAGGAGGGCGGAATAAAAAGGTATTGATCAGCCTGGCAGCATCAGCTACATCTTTCAGGTATTCCTCATCCCTGGTCTTCCATCCATTCAGGTGATGGCAAGTATGATTGCCCACAGCATGACCTTCATCGGAAATACGTTTATAGATATCCGGGTGAGCGGCTACATTCTTACCTATACAAAAGAACGTGGCTTTGGCATTATATTTTTTTAATTCGTCCAGAACGAAAATGGTAGCTTGCTCATGCGGTCCGTCATCAAAAGTGAGATAGAGTATCTTTTCATTTGTTTTGATATCCCAGGTGTATGACGGGTATATCTTCTTCAGCCACCAGGGTGTTTTGACAAAGTATCTCATAGAAAGGCACAAGTTACAGGATGCAAAGCACAAGTAACCGCCTCGCCTTCTTCTTTACCTCGTCTGATGTTGCCTTATCCTTGTGCCATTATCCATTTATATTTGCAGCCTATGAGTAAAAAAGTAAGGGTTCGTTTTGCTCCAAGTCCCACAGGGGGCCTGCATCTTGGAGGCGTCAGAACAGTGCTGTATAATTACCTTTTTGCCAAAAAGCATCATGGCGATTTTATTCTTCGTATAGAAGATACCGACCAGGCCCGTTATGTAGCGGGAGCTGAGCAATACATTTTTGATTGCCTGAAATGGGCCGGACTGGAACCTGATGAAAGCCCTAAACAGGGGGGAGAATATGGCCCTTATCGTCAAAGTGAGAGAAAGGAAATATATCGTCAATATGCAGCGCAACTCATAAAAGATGGCCATGCCTATTATGCATTTGACACTCCTGAAGAATTAGAAAAGATGCGGGAGGATTTTAAAACAGAACAAAACCCATCACCACAATATGATCATTCCGTCCGTCAGAAAATGCGAAATTCTCTGACCCTGCCGGCTGATGAAGTAAAAAAACTACTGGCCGCAAATACCCGTTATGTCATCCGCATCAGGATGCCGGAGAATGAGATCGTTTCTTTCTCTGATATGATCCGCGGCGAAGTCAGTTTTGATACGGCTGTAGTGGATGATAAAGTATTGCTGAAAGCTGACGGTATGCCTACGTATCACCTGGCCGTAGTAGTGGATGATCACCTGATGAAGATCACCCATGCCTTCCGCGGTGAAGAATGGCTGCCTTCAACCCCTGTACATATTCTGTTATGGAAATATCTTTTCGGCCTGAACAATATGCCTCAGTGGGCTCATCTTCCTTTGATACTTGGTCCCAATGGAAAATTAAGTAAAAGGGATGGTGCTAAATATGGTTTCCCTGTCTTTGCCATGAGCTGGACTGACCCAAAAACAGGTGAACTCACCGAAGGATTTAAAGAAAAAGGATTTTTACCGGAGGCTTTTATCAACCTGCTGGCCTTGTTAGGCTGGAATGACGGAACAGAACAGGAGATCTTCACCAAAGACGAACTGATCGAAAAGTTCTCGATTGAAAGAGTACACAGCGGCGGAGCAAAGTTTGATTATGAAAAAGCGAAATGGTTCAATCATGAATGGATAAAGAGAAAAGAGGCAGGATATCTGAGGTCTGAAGTCAAAGATTTGATGACAGGTAAAGGCATTGCTGTGACTGACGATAATATACTTGACAAGATCATTGCCCTGGTAAAAGACCGCTGTACGTTCCTTACCGATTTTTATGATCAGTCCATTTTCTTTTTCCGATCACCAGAACAATATGACCTTAATGCGGTCAAACCCAAATGGAATGATGCAAAACAACTCTTCTTTGCAGAACTGATACGCAACTTCGAACTGAATAATGACTGGGCAGCGCATACACTTGAAAATAATTTTAAAGAGATCGCAGCAGCTAATCATATTAAACCCGGCGATGTGTTATTACCCTTCCGCATCATGCTGGTAGGGGGGAAATTCGGGCCGGGGGTCTTTGATATAGCCGAAATAATAGGGAAAGAAGAAACCATCATCCGGATAAAAAAAGCGCTGGAAGCCTTTACCGGTTGATCAGCCCTGCTGCTGTATCAGCTTCATTACTTTAGCCAGTTCTTTTTTTCCGAGGTCTTCGATCATCTTTCTATCCCCCGGATCAAGCCGGAACAAACCCGATGTATTTAATACAGCCTGTGAGGAGGTACGGATACCCGGTATCACTGTAGATACTTCAGGATAACTCAGCACATAACTCAAAGCCAGTTGCGTTTTGGTACAATTATATTTACTGCACAGCGACCAAACCGGTTGCAGAGCCTTGCCGGCAGCACCTACGACCGCAGGCACAAGACGGTTCTTACGATGATCATTGTCGGTAAACAAGACTCCTTTATCAAACTTACCGGTCAGCAGACCGAACTGCAAAGGCATCCTTGCTATGACCCCATAACCTTTTAAGGAAACCTTTTTCACTAAAGGCAAAGCCTTTTGATTAAGTATGTTCAACACTAATTGAAACCCGTTACCGAAACCATACTCACCCAGATACTCTGCTTCGGCAGACGGCTCAAATGTATTCAGTGACAACCCCCAGTAACGGACCTTTCCCTGTTGCTGCAGTTGCTGCATGGCTTCAATACATTCCCCCCGTAACAGATGTTCCACCCGGGCAGTATGCAACTGGTAGTAGTCAATCGTTTCCCTTTGCAAGCGTTTTAGGCTTTGCTCACAGGCTCCAATGATGTATTGTTTTGAATAATCTGCTGTGAATTTTTCATCTCTTGCCACATTACCCACTTTCGTGGCAATGATCATCTTTTTATTCTTCCCGATCGTTTTTCCCAGCAACTCTTCCGAATGGCCAAGCCCATAAATATCTGCCGTATCAAAAAAATTGACACCCCTCTCAATGGCCGTATGAATTGCTTTGAGGGAAACAGTATCATCTGTTTCTCCCCAGCCGATAGCGGTGGAGCCAATCATGGCGCCGCCACCGATGGCCCATGCGCCAAACCCTACCTCGCTCACCAGCAGATCCGTTTTTCCGAATTTCCTGTACTGCATTATGCAAATTACTAAGCTGTTGCTGAAAGAAATGTAATTTTGATCATACAAGATTGCCGATATGAACCGACCACTCAGAGTTTTAGTCGCCAAAGTAGGATTAGACGGTCATGACCGCGGGGCCAAGGTGATCGCCACTGCATTAAGGGATGCCGGTATGGAAGTGATCTATACCGGTCTGCGCCAAACCCCTGAAATGGTGGTCAATGCCGCCCTGCAGGAAGATGTGGACGCTATCGGCATCAGTATTCTGTCAGGCGCTCATATGACGGTATTTCCCAAAGTCATCAGCCTGATGAAAGAAAAGGGACTGGATGACGTGTTGCTTACAGGTGGCGGCATCATTCCTGAAGACGATATGGAACTATTAAATAAACAGGGGGTAGGAAAACTCTTTCCTCCCGGCACTCCTACCGGCGAGATCGCCGGTTATATCACTGAATGGGTGAAAAAACACCGCCCCTTCTAAGCCAGCCTGCCAAACATCTCATCTTCTTTTTTCTGCATTTCATTATACCGATCCTGCCATTCACTAATCTCGCCGGAAACAAAGGAAGGACGCCTGCTATCTTTGCCGCTCCATTAAAACCTTAGAACGGAGAACATTAACCATGAAACAATTTCTGCTACAGCACCGCAACAGTATATGGGCAAAAGCGCTGTACTCATCTGCCACTGTCTCACTTTTCATTTATATCATTATCCGCGGCTTTACTTACGACTTCCCCATGTCATGGACGGAAGAAGCCCTGCTCTTTGTAAAAGTTGTCCTGGCAGGCACCTTCCTGATGTCGCTGGCCACCATTAGCTGTGCCAGTCTTTATAAAGCCTTTGAAAAGATAAAAAGGCATAAATAACCTATAGCATTTACAAACAGGTAATGACTATTTTTGAAAAAAAACTGGTCATGTACAATACTTTGCTTGTTCAAACAGAAAATGCTATTTGTACCATCATCATTAATCGCCCGGATAAACTCAATGCATTGAGCAAGGAGGTTTTTGATGATCTGAACAAAGCACTCGATGAGATATTACCGGATAACGGTATACGATCAGTTATCATAACCGGCGCCGGGTCAAAGGCCTTTGTAGCCGGCGCTGATATCACAGAATTCAAAGGATTGAATAAAGAACAGGCGAAAGCATTGGCTAAAAGAGGACAGGATACCTTTTCCCGCATCGAGAATTCCGACAAACCCATAGTGGCCGCTGTCAATGGCTTTGCCCTTGGCGGTGGTTGTGAACTGGCCATGGCCTGTCACTTCCGCATTGCGTCAGAGAATGCAAAATTCGGCCAGCCGGAAGTAAACCTGGGCCTGATACCCGGATATGGGGGAACACAACGTCTTGTACATTTGGCAGGAAAAGGCAAAGCACTGGAACTGCTGATGTCTGCCCATATGATAGATGCCAGCGAAGCAAAACAATATGGGCTGGTGAACTATGTCACTACGGCTGAAAGCTTACTCGAAAGAACAAAAGAAATACTTGGTATCATCAATGCAAAAGCACCGTTAGCCGTTGCTGGTTGTATCAAAGCAGCCAATGCAGTATTTGATGAAACGAGGGATGGTTACTCCGTCGAGATAGAAGAATTCGGTAATGCTTTTGCTACAGAAGATATGACCGAAGGCACAACAGCCTTCCTGGAAAAAAGAAAAGCGAATTTTAAAGGACGATAGCTATGCTTCGGGCCAATGCACTGCTTTCTTAAAATCTGATCACGGCTGTATCTGTCGGAAGTGCCGGCACTGTATATTTTCCCGTATCAATCTGTGCAGCAGGCAATGCCCGGCGCAGTTCATCCCAATCGCTGCTATTTACACCGGTCTGATATACATAGAGACTTTTCAGACCAGCCAATTTTTGTAATGCCAGGATACCTTTTATTGTCACTTTTGTCCCCACCACGTTAAGCGACCGTAATTGCATCAATGATTGCAGTTTTACCAATCCTTTATCCGTAATGGGAGTATGGCTCAGCTGTAACCTTGTAAGCGCCATGCATGCCGCCACGTAGTTCATTGAAGAATCACTTAAAGATGTATTATCCAGTTTCAGCCATATCAATTGCTTTTTCAATGATACCAGCCATTGCAATACGCTATCTGACACAGAACCAGCTGTCACAAAATTCGCGGATAGGTAATGGCTGTTCTGTGCAACAGGAATGATCATTACCCCTGCCTGTCTTAGTTTATTGATAACAGTGAGATCCCCTTCATCAACAGGAGTACCCGGCACATCCGTTGCAGCTTTCTCCGATCCTTCACCGGATTGCAGGGAAAGTAAAACCGGTTTTATCTTCTCTGTCCGGGTCAATTCTTTTACTTTCTTATCAAACCCTGCCCCGGTGCTGACCCACCAGTGCAGCAGCAGCACTTCATTTTCGGTAAGCTGGGGTTTTGCCTTTGGCGGCATATGATCTTCATCTCCCAGCGGAAGAAATATTCTTTTGACCAGTTCGCTTTCATCAGCCTTTCCCGGGATCAGGACTTTACCACTCTCTCCACCTTTCATCATACTTTCGGGCGAATCTAAACGCAGCTTTCCTTTTTGCTTAACAGCGCTATGACAGCTATAGCATTTTGCTTCCAGTACAGGCTGAACTATATCGGCATACACAGCCGCTTCTTCAATATCAGGAATAGGTTTAAATGCTGTTTGTTTTTTTTCATCCCTGTTAAGGACTGAGGTGAGATAGCCTTCTCCATGAGTTAGCGTACCTCCCAGATGACCGGTGACAGTCACCAGTATAACCAGTATGACCGAAAGCCATCTTGCCCATGATTCATTTAATGATAGTTTATATAATACATACAAGATAAAGGAGAATGCAGCCACCAGGATACCGAGCCATTGATGACGTGTGACCAATTGCGCATCATATTCTCCGCTTTGGGAAAGAAGATAACCGCTGATACAGGAAGCAACTGCCCCTATCATTCCCCAGAATAAGATGGCCGGAATAACCGGTTGCAGGAACAGGTAACGGTTCTTTATTGTAAGCCACTGGAACAGGCAGGCCAGCAATAAAATGCCGATGGGAAGATGGACAAGAACGGGATGAAAACGGGCGATGAGATCAGTTATTGACAACAGCAACATGAAGAATGAATAAAATAATTATTGATATCGTTTACGCAGCAATTGCATCATATACACATTGATCGCCCATTGATCAGCCAGCGGCTGGCGGGTGTACGGAAGTGTAGGCATGTAGTCAGCCGGGCCAAACTCAGTCAGGATCGTCAGTCTTTCCCCGTTCTTCTTTTTTCTTTCGGCGATCCTGTCCCACCACCCGAGATGCTTATGAAGAGCAGCTTCCCATTCAGGTGCACGGGGATCATTCACCTGCGGCCCTTCTGCGTGACCGATCCTGGCATGAATGTGCTCTGTTCTTTCCAGGGCCATACTCACTGTCTCCGCCTGGTCATCCAGCAGGCTTTCGTGCACGTTGCACCAATGAGATACATCAAAGGTCAGCTTCATTTCCGGGTACTTTTCCATATACTGGCGGGTAATATGCGCTGCAAACATGATCCTTCCTCTGTGTGTTTCATGACAAATAAGAATGCCTGTTTCTTTCGAAAGGGCATTTGTATATTCCACAAAGAGCTTGTTATGTTCAAAACTGAAATGATCCCTCCCTGAATGACAGTTGATGTATAAAGGTTTTTGAACACTGTTATTTGCCGCTTCATTCACGGCTTTTTTAAATGTATCTACATGTTCTTTCCAATCGCTCTGCCAGCCACCCAGGAGAATACCAAGGTCAAGCGAATGCTTTTTTACAGCCGTAAACAACTCGTCCTGCTCTTTAACAGAGCCCGGCCACCATATCTCGATCCCATCATAGCCTTCTTTTTTGGCAGCACCACAAAACTGGTCCATGGTCCCGCTAAAGCCCCAGTTAGTTGCCAGTATTTTCAATTCAAAGTTTTTATTCATACTGAAATCAGGTTTCGGTGAAGATAATATGGGTTCAAGAGGATTGGCCATCGCAGTGGCGGCTGAAGCAGTGGCAAGGCGGATAAAATCTTTACGTTTCAAAATGTTTACATAGTGTTTTTAAGCAATGATATCATGGATAACTTTACCGCTAACATCAGTCAACCTGAATGGCCGGCCCTGGAACGGGTACGTGAATTGCTCATGGTCGAAACCTAATTGATTCAATATAGTGGCTTGCATATCGAACGCTTCCACCTTACCACTGACAGGATAATACCCGATCTCATCTGTTTCGCCATAGGTAAATCCTCTCCTGATACCGCCACCCGCCATCCAAAGTGTAAAGGCGGCTGTATGATGATCCCTGCCTTTGTATGGATTCTGCTGGCCGTTACGGTTTTCCATCATCGGTGTTCTGCCAAATTCACCACCCCATACTACGAGTGTTTCTTCCAGCAATCCTCTTTGTTTCAGGTCAAGGAGCAGCGCCGTAATGGCTTTGTCAATACTGCGGTATTTGTTGATCATGCCTACGTTCAGCGCATTGTAAGGGCCATCACCATGTGCATCCCACCCCCAGTCAAACAACTGTACATACCGTACTCCTTTCTCCACCAGTTTTCTTGCCAGCAGAATGTTATTGGCAAAACAGGATTTGCCGGGCCGGGTGCCATACATTTCATGGATATAGGCAGGTTCATCATTTATATTCATCACTTCAGGCGCAGCGATCTGCATTCGATAGGCCATTTCATACTGCGAAATACGGGATAGTATTTCCGGGTCATTGTATTCTTCATATTCCTGCTGGTTGGCTTTATTGATCGCCTCAATAGAGGCTTTACGGATATCACGGTTCATTCCTTTGGGATCACCGATGAATAATACCGGGTCTCCTTCACTGCGGCATTGCACTCCCTGGTACACAGAAGGAAGAAAACCGCTTCCCCAGACACTCTTGCCTGCATCCGGAAAACTGCCCCCGCTTGTCAATACGACAAAACCCGGCAAATTCTGGTTCTCAGTTCCCAGTCCATACGTCACCCAGCTGCCCATACTTGGCCGTCCTAATCGTGCACTGCCTGTATGAAGTAATAATTGCGCCGGTGCATGATTGAACTGATCGGTCGTAACAGCCTTTAAAAAACTTACTTCATCTACTACAGTAGAAAAATGCGGGAGATGTTCACTTACCCAGGCCCTGCTTTCGCCATATTGTGCAAACTTAGCCTGGGGGCCGAGCATTTTGGGTACACCCCGGATAAAGGCGAACTGCTTTCCTTCGAGTAATGAACCCGGGCAATCCTGTCCGTCCATCTTCATCAGCTCGGGTTTATAATCGAACATTTCTAATTGAGATGGCGCCCCGGCCATGTGCAGATAGATCACGCTTCTTGCCTTGCCGGCAAATGGTGGTGATTTAGGCAGTAAAGGATGTGCCGGGTCAAAAGCGATGGATGACATGACATTCTCCTGTCTCCGGCCGCAGCCGCCGAGTAATGACCCAATAGCCAAAGCACCCAGACCCATAGCGCTTTCTCTTAAAAAATGACGCCGGGTATGCATGTGCCTCACGGCATCCTGCGCTTCCCTGAGCAACCGCTGATCATTCAGTTCTTTTTGTGTCATGACAAACAGATTTTATCACATCAGTTTACTATTGAATATCGTTCTGTCACCCTGAGCTTGTCGAAGGGTGCCAATCGACCACTCAATTCTTCATAATCACCTCATCCAGGTTCATCATTGCATTCGCTACTACTACCAATGCCGCATCGTTTGGATTATTATGCTCATCGTTAAAACCGGCTACCTCACAGGTACTCTCTGCATCCTTTTTAAATTCATTAACCGTTTTAATATATAGCTCCGTCAATACCCGCAGTTTTGCCTGTGGTAATGGTTTATACAGCATCCATTCGTACCCTTTTGTTATTTGCTGTTGTATATTGTTACCTGCTTCTTTTTTCATCCGCCACGCAAAATGTCTTGCCATATCCAGGTAAGCAGAATCATTGAGAGTGATCAATGCCTGCAAAGGGGTGTTGGTGCGGATACGGCGTGCATTGCATACATTTCTTTGCGGCGCATCAAAACCCATCATGGATGGATAAGGTGATGATCTTTTCCAGTATGTATAAACAGCCCGCCGGTACTGGTCGCCATTTTTACTCATTTCCCATTTGGCGCCATTATAAGGAGATAACCATATTCCTTCCGGCTGCCAGGGCTTTACCGGCGGTCCGTACATTTTGGGATTGATCACACCGCTGATGCAAAGGAACTGGTCACGTATCTGCTCAGCACTCAGCCTGATCCTCGGCCCTCTTGCATAAAACCTGTTGAAGAGGTCCTTTTCTTTCATCTCATCCGTCAGTTTTGAATCCTGCCGGTAAGTGGCGCTCATTACCATTTCCTTCAATAATTTTTTCAGACTCCAGCGATGATCATTCATCAGCTTCCAGGAAAGATGATCCAGCAGCTCTCTATGAGTTGGAGGAATGCCCTGCGTTCCCATATCTTCCAATGTTTCAGCTATGCCTGTGCCGAATAACTGCTCCCATAACCTGTTCACGATCGTTCTGGAGACCAACGGGTTTTGTTTACTCGTCAGCCATTGGGTAAGTCCCATCCTGTTCTTAGGCGCACCCGCAGGCATAGCATACTGTAATGAGCCCGGCACTCCCGCTTCTACTTCTTTTGTCTTTTCCCGCCAGTTTCCCCTTTCAAAAACATGGGTTTTTCTTTTTTGCCCTGGCACTCTTTCCATCATTACTGGTGTGGCCGGCAGATCAGCCGTTAATAATTTCCGGAATGCGTTGTTATTGGCTTCATAGCCGGGTTTGTTTTTTCCCGGAAGTTGTTCAGTAAAGGAGAACCAGTCAAGGTACAGCGCATCCACCGTATTCTTCAAACCGGGGTTCTCATACGTAATGTAAACATCATGCACGCCTGACTGCACGGGAAAATCAACCAGCAGGAATTGTATCTTACCGGATGTATCAAGCCTATTCGTGCCCAGAACAGGTCCATCAGGAGCATCTACCCTTGTTCTTAGCACACCTCCCTTTTTATTGGTAAAAAATCTGCATACCATCCGGCTGACATTATCCATTTCTATCCCCTTCAGCTTTATGATCGCATGGTTACGCACCAGCACAATATCATTATTGCCGATCACTACTGCATTGACGAGACTATCTGCTTTATTAGAGTTGATCGCCGGTTGCCATGTTCGCAATAGAGTGGTCATGGTCCTTGCCTGTGATTCGGATGCATTCTCTTTCACCCAGCGTATTACTGCATCGAACTGCTGTCTCAGCGTATCATTAAAATCACGAAAAGCAGGATACTCGCCAGGCACATCTTCATCCCTTGTGTTATTAAAGAAAGCCATGAACTTATAATATTCATCATGCCTGAACGGGTCGTAGGGGTGACTATGGCATTGCACACAACTGAATGTCGTTCCCATCAGCGCTTCCCATGTTGTATTCACCCTGTCAATAACAGATGCTATCCTGAATTCTTCGTTATCTGTTCCTCCTTCATCGTTGTTCATCGCATTGCGGTGAAAGGCCGTGGCAATATAATCTGCATCGGAAGGTTCAGGCAACAGGTCGCCGGCTATTTGCTCTGTCAAAAACCTGTCGTACGGCTTGTCCTCATTGAAAGCACGGATCACCCAATCGCGGTATTGCCAGATCGTTCTACCCTGGTCCGATTCATATCCTTTGGTGTCTGCATAGCGGGCCAGGTCAAGCCACATGGAAGCCCACCGTTCGCCAAAATGAGGAGAGGCCAGCAGGGAATCAACCAGCATGCTATAAGCATTCGTATCTGTATTGTTCAGGAACTGCCGTGCTAATTTTTCAGAAGGTAACATGCCGGTCAGGTCAAGACTAACCCTTCTTAACAACACCGTTTTATCTGCTTCGGCAGACGGCTCTAATTTTTCTTCCTTCAACCGTGCATAGATAAATTTATCAATATCATTTTTGATCCAGTCATCCTCTACCTCTGGCACTTCCGTCTCTTTTACCGGCAGATATGCCCAGTGATCGCCCCATGGCGCTCCCTGTTTTATCCATCTTGTCAGGATACTGATCTCTTCTTTACTTAATGGTTCATGCCGGTAAGGCATCCTTTCTTCCGGATCCTTATTTGTAATGCGCCGGATCATTTCACTCCCTGAAGGATCGCCGGGAATGATAGCATACTTTCCCGATTTAGTTTTAGCCAGCGCTTCTTCCTGAAATAATAAACTGAACCCTCCCTTGGCCTTTACTCCGCCATGACAACTGATACATTTTTTATTGAGAATAGGTTTTACATCTGCGCTGTAATCCACTCTATGTGGCCCGGAAAGAAAAAGGTACGCTATTATAATAGCAAGCAATATTCCGGCAACAAGCAATATTTTCCTGGAGAAGAGTACTTTCATATGCAGCAGCTAAAACAGATATACAACAAGGGGTCAAACAGAACTTTTAACCCGTACTAAATATACTAAATTCCTGCTCTTGAACTATTAGCGCTTTGTATTCAGAATCGGTGTTACCGGTTCAGCCACCGGGTGATCTGCTTTAAAGGTGTAGTTCATGAGCCTGGCTATCGTTTGTGCAAATTGCTTTTGGTACAATTGCATCGTCTCCTTTATTTCTCCCTTTGCCTCTGTATCAGGCCCCATCACTGCAAACCAGATCTCATGTGCATCCTGTATCTTATTGTTGTGACTGGTCCATTCTTCCTTTTTTATATCACCGCGACCATGATCTACAGTAATAAAAAGTGAGGTCTTGTTCCTGTACAGCGGGTCACCTTGCACAATATCCCATATTTGTTTGATCCACGCATCCACCTGGTGTGCCGCATCCAGGTACGAACGATACATGCCGGCGTGGGCCCATTCATCCGTTTCTCCGTAGGCGATATACAATACCTTAGGCTTTTTTGTTTTCAGCCATTCCATCGCCATATAATGTGTAAACACATCGAGACACTCTCCTTCCAGCCAGGGTTTATGAGAATCCTTCAGCATGGCATTGATGAGTTTTTCATTAGCAGTGGGCCTGTTTCCTCCTGTCGTATCAAAAGCCGACATCACCGGAATGCCACTTCGTTTTTCATTCAGTATCCTGTCAAAAGCATTCCAGGCGCCAAATGCGGCCACTTTTCCTTTTAGTTTTGGCTGCTTATTAAAAAATTCAAGGACAGTTATATTGGGGTTAGGAGGATAACTGTTTGAATTAATAGCCGTATCAGCATAACCCGTCATGATCTCGCTGTAACCGGGGTAAGAAAACCAGTAGGGATTGGCATTATCCACTTTGTTATTGAATTGCCTGTTGCCATATACCTGTCCCTTTGACTCCAATACACTCCACAAGAAGGGCATCAGTTTTTTCCTGCGTTCACTTTCTGTATCATGCCAGTAATTCTTATAAATATACCCGCTGTCGTCCTGGTTGAATTTCTTATTATTGGCGATAGCCGGATCCATTCCTTTGAACACATCCTGCCATCGAAGTCCATCGGTAGTGATGATAATAATATTCTCTGTTTTGCTTTGGGCAGAAACCGTCATGGCTACCAAAACGAAAAGCAATATTCCTATTATTTTCATAGCTGTAGTTTTCAGATTAGTGATACAACAGGGATGCAGGTATAGCTTCTTTCTTTCTGCCTTCTGGTTGTATGCTTACTTTTAGTTCGTTGCCACCACCATTGTCGAAATACAGGACACGGATCTTATGATACCCTTTTTTCAATGCCGCTTTTCCGCTTTTCTCTTCAGCACCGTGATTACCATCGTTGTTCACTACTTCGGTATCATCAATAAAAAGCTTGCTGCCGTCATCGGACTCGGTAAAGAAATTATACACCCCCTGCTTAGCTATATGTATATAGCCCGAAAACTCGAAGGCAAACCTATCTGCACGCCGTTTTTTCTCATTGGATATAACGGTGGCAATTCCTGTTACCACCGGATCACCATTTATGAAACCCATATCTATACTGCCTGAAGGTTCATAATATTTATAAGTGATACCGGGTTGTGGCTTTCGGACCGTTAAAGGAGGCATCCAGTTGTAAACTTTAATATCAGCTGAAGCTACCGGCCCCGGAATGATCCCGGTAAAGCCTGCCTGCGGACAGGCAATCGCCTTCAGTACAACACTCTTGTCGGTTATAAAAGGGCCCGTATAAAGTTTGGAATTCTTCGACGGTTCTGTGCCATCCGTTGTGTAAAACACATCAGCGCCCAAAACATCATGGATCGTTATAACCGGTTTCATTATACTCTTGCTGTGATCAGTCACGATCTGCGGCTTCGGCATATATGCACCGAATTTTTCTATTTTCACCGCAAAAGCATATTGTGGTTTTATTTTATTGGGATTAAACTCAGGCAAACTGATCTCAACATTTTCTCCTGCCTGTTGCCACGAAAGCTCTTCCTTTGTTGATAAGAATCTTATCCTGGTTCCGGACGGAAGCTGCATTTTTCTTAGTACGAGTTTCCTGTTATCAGGATACTTTGGGAAAATGGCATACAGGCTTTGATTAGTATAATGATAGGTATAAAACACCTCCTTCACGGCATAACCCGGATCGGGATCAACGGTCAGCTTAAGCATGATATCTCCACCGGTCTTCCAGTCTCCGGCAATATGTTCGTTACTGCCTTTGTAATCCCTTCTTCCTTCACTCCACTGCACGGGTATTTTCCATCTTGATGTACCATAAATAGCTTCCCCGTTTATCTTCAGCCATTCGCCTATCTCCAGCAGCCTTTCCTGCATGATGGGCGGTATCTTTCCATGTTCATCAGGGCCTATGTCTAATAAAAAATTTCCGCCACGGCTCACCTTATCCACCAATGCGATCACTAATGACTGCGTAGAATTATAATCCCATGCATCCTCTTCGCGGTTGTAACCATAACTATAACCCATGCCCCGGCTTTCTTCCCAGTAGTGATCTTCAAAATCAAGATCGGGCTGGTATTCCGGAGTAAAAATCCCGCCATGCTTAAAACGGATGCCTGACCCCCAGCGGTCATTCACCACCACCTTATCTTTTACAGGGCTTTCATTATAAAGCCAGGCAAGAAACTCCTGCGACTTCCATGTTTCGGCAGGTGCATCCCAATCACCATCTGTCCAGAATACATCCGGCTGGTAGGCATGAATAAGATCTTTCATCTGCGGCCATGTATGTTCTTCCACAAAACGCTTCGGGTCATTTTTCCATAAAGGATTGAACCACTCATACAGTGAATAATACATTCCTGCATGAACAGATGTTTTCCTGACTGCTTTGAACAGATCACCTAACAGGTCTCTTTTCGGACCTATATCCCATGCATTCCATTTAAAACCCCATGTTTTGTCAGCTTCTTTGCTCGGCCACAAGGTGAATCCGTCATGATGCTTGGATGTAAGCACGATGTATTTGGCCCCGGACTGCTCAAAAAGCCGGGCCCATTCATCCGGATTAAAGAGTTCGGCTTTGAAATCATGCGCCAGGTCATAATAACTCCGGTCACCAAATTTTGCTTTATGAAAACGCATTCTTGCCGAATCCGTGGTCTGCAAACCATACTGGTACCATTCGGCATAATTGCCTTTGGTGCTCCAGCCCGGCACTGCATATGCGCCCCAGTGGATAAAGATGCCAAACTTGGCGTCTTTGAACCACATGGGGGTTGGCCTTTTGTCTAAGCTTTCCCAGCTGGGCAGATAAGGCTGCCCTGATACGTGTACAGAAAAGAACAAAAAGAAAATGGCAAGAATGTTTCTCATGTGTTATAAAGTTTGCTCGTTCAGTTTATCCGACGGATTGAGGATATAGGTCAGAAGGCTGTTATCCTTTCTTAGTTCAACGACACGAAATCCCCGGTAGGCCGTTCCCCAGTTGCCGCCAAAATGCGCATCAAAAATAAAGGGCAGGTTATCTTTCATTTTGATGCTGTCTTCGTCATGATCATGCCCGTTGAACACCGCCCGTACATTTTTATACTTTGAAAGTAACGCAAAAAACTCAGGGCAACCTACAGCATGACGGGTCATTTTGCCGGGATTGATATGAACAAAGATGAAAATATTTTGCTGTCTTTTGTGCTCCTCCAATTTCTGTGCGAACCAGTTTATATCCGGGCAGAGGTAAGTCCCCTTCTCGTCGGAAGTAGTACCTATCAGGATCGTATTCCTTTTGAACCTGACATCAAGGTTCGCCGGCATGTTCCAGATCGTTTGCCACTCTTCAGCCGTTACATGATCATGGTTGCCCTGGCTGACATAATACTTCATGACCAGTTTATCTAATGCTGTTTTTGCCTCAGCAAACCATTTCTTATCATCATGAATAATATCCCCGTTGATCACACAGAAATCGAAGGCTATCTCTGCATGATTCCGGTTGATATGCGATACCGTGTCGGCAAAATATGTTGCATATTCTGTATTGCTTTGCCCATAATGACCGTCAGAGGCTACGGCAAACCGCAGCAAAGGTCTTTTGGCGGAAATTATATCCTCACCACTGACAAGCGATATGATATCCCCGCTTTGGAGGATCACAAAAGCGGCAGATGCCTGTTTTAGAAAATCACGGCGGCGCATAAAAGAGTTTTTTTAATGAAATACCGTTTAGATCAGACCCGGCGGCAATATGACATTTATCATACAGAACAGGGCAGCCATTTGCCTCCATGAATGTACATTTGCCGGACCAAAAAAACTCTCAAACGTATTAATTTCTGATTATGGAATACCGGATAGAAAAAGATACCATGGGCGAAGTGAAAGTGCCCGCCAATGCGTATTACGGCGCCCAGACACAACGCAGTATTGATAATTTTAAAATAGCACAGGACATCAACCGGATGCCCAAAGAGATCATTGCTGCATTTGCCTACCTGAAAAAGGCCGCAGCGATCACCAATTTCGAAGCGGGTGTTTTGCCTAAAGCCAAATCTGCCCTGATCGGCAAAGTATGTGATGAAATACTAAAAGGCCAGTTGAATGATTATTTTCCGCTGGTGGTATGGCAAACAGGAAGCGGCACCCAGAGCAACATGAACGTAAATGAAGTGGTCGCTTACCGTGGCCATGTACTGAAGGGTGGTAAACTGACAGATAAAGACAAGTTCCTTCACCCGAACGATGACGTGAATAAATCACAATCTTCGAACGATACGTTCCCCACTGCCATGCATATTGCTGCTTATAAGATCCTGATGGAAGTCACTATTCCCGGTATCAAAAAACTGCGGGATACGCTGGCGAAGAAAAGCAAGCAATACATCAAAGTGGTGAAGATCGGCAGAACCCATTTTATGGATGCAACGCCCCTGACGGTAGGACAGGAATTCAGTGGCTATATGTCACAGCTCGATCATGGGTTAAAAGCGATCAAAAACGCATTACCTCATTTAAGTGAACTGGCGCTGGGTGGCACTGCCGTTGGTACAGGCATCAATACACCGCCCAACTATTCAGAAAATGTCGCCAAACATATTGCCAGGCTCACAGGTCTTCCTTTTGTGACAGCACAGAATAAATTTGAAGCGCTTGCCGCCCATGATGCCATTGTAGAAGCCCACGGCGCTTTGAAAACGGTGGCCGTAAGCCTGATGAAGATCGCCAACGATATCCGTATGTTATCATCCGGGCCAAGAAGTGGCATTGGCGAACTCTTCATTCCCGATAATGAACCGGGATCATCCATTATGCCCGGTAAAGTAAACCCGACACAATGCGAGGCATTGACCATGATCGCCGCACAGGTACTGGGCAATGATGTAGCGATCAATATCGGTGGCGCCACCGGTCATTTTGAGCTGAATGTTTTCAAACCGGTGATGATCTATAATTTCCTGCACAGTGCCAGGCTGATAGGTGACGGATGCGTTTCATTCAACGATAAATGCGCCATAGGTATCAAACCCATTGAGGCCAATATCAAAAAACATGTTGACAATTCGCTGATGCTGGTAACATCGCTTAACACAAAGATCGGGTACTACAAGGCCGCCGAGATAGCACAGAAAGCCCATAAGGAAGGAACAACTTTAAAGGAGATGGCAGTGAAGCTTGGTTATGTCACCCCCGACCAGTTCGACGAATGGGTGATACCGTCCAAAATGGTTGGTAAAATCTGAAGATAAATCGTAAAAACCCTTAGTAAAAAGAGAAGTACTGACCGTATTTCTCTTTTTTATTGGTTAAAGCTTGCGAATTGACCGGCATCCTTCTACTTTAGTATCCGTTAATCTGATACCTTTTAAAAAACAACTAATCCCTACACTATGAGAAGTATCGCCAGGCCATTTTCCCATCTTTCCCCCTATCCGCTTAAAGCGGTTTCCCAGTCGAATGTAAACAACAATAAACCAGATTCCCCTTACTTAAGGGCATTACTTTCAGGAGTAAATGCTGGTAACAACGGTAATACTGCCAGGGTCAGGAAGCTTTCCCTTGCCAGCACAGGTAATGATCAAAGAAAAACGGATAAAAAAGACAAGAGCAGGTTGCCTTCTGACATTGAACTCACCGAGAAAGAATGGTTCAGCAATTACGAGTAACCAACCACACCCCATAAAACAAACACAGCCCCATCCGGGGCTTTTTTATTGCCTTTACTCACACAGACACATATTCTCTCTAATCTGCTTCCGCTGAGATGATCCGCTTCCTTGTGCCCCTCCTGTGTTCCAACGATTTTCCGCTCTTCGGAAAATACGGAAAAACCCTATGTTTTAACTAAGACGATTCACTCTGTTCATCCATTAAACTATTTACTAATTTTTCGTTCATAAAACCCGGAATCCTTGAAAAAAAACCGTGCCCATGAAAAAAATTTTACTCGCAAGCGTGCAAACGCCTTCCTGTATTATTTTGTTGCTGACTTTCATTCTCCAGGTTAATAATACAGTCTTTGCACAACCTGTTAATGACAACTGTGCGACGTCAACATTACTGACGTCCAATACAGCTTGCGCCAATACCGCAGGCACAGTAGTAAATGCTACTAACTCCGGTGTACCGGTGGGTACCTGTACCGGTAATCCAAATGATGATGTATGGTATCGTTTTACAACGGTTTCTACTGACCATACCATTGCACTTAGCAGCATTGGGTCAAACCTGAATACTTCAGGACCGCGGCTCCAGCTTTTTTCCGGTACTTGTGCGGGGCTTGTTTCTGTAGCTTGCGGTACTAACAATATTACCTCCACCACGCTTGCCAGGGGTGTTACATATTATATCAGGGTGTACTCGGCTGGCGCTGCTGCCATTGCTACCAACGGAGGTTTTAATATATGCGTTACCCACCCTGCCCTCGTCACACCCATCATTGATTTTGGAAAAAGTTATGTCAATATCAGCAAACCCACCAGCGGTACGGTAGAAACAGGAGATGTACTTGAAATTAGGGCATCTGTTGTTGTGCGTGCCGGGGCTTATGACAGTTGCAGGTTCACCGATAATATTCCTGCAGGCACTACTTATATTCCGGGAACACTGAGTGTACTGACAAATGAAGGAAAGATATTCCGGCAATTTACCGATGTCTATGATGATGCTGTAGATGATGAAGGATGGATAACGGGCAGCTCTATCACCATGAACCTTGGCTACAGGCAGGTGGATAACCCGGCCACCATGACGCGAAGAGGAAGAATAAGAAATAATAACGGACACAAACCATCATTCTATGGCAGCAGCTGTATTATGATGGCTTCCTACAGGGTAACCGTCAATGCTGCAATCGGGTCAACGATCAATACCGGTGGCGGTACTATGACCTATACTACTTCTTCCATATCCGTTAATACCCATACCTTTCCGTCAAACACTGTAGCCATATACACCAATTATGGTATGTGTTCTAATGCGATCGGGGCTAACTCTATCGGTACAGAATTCAATGGTACCTTCGGATCGGGTCCCACCCGCAACAGGGGTACTTCTGCCAATGTACCGGTCGGCTATACCTATTCTGTTTTTACTACCGGTGGTCCCAACGACTACTACTATGGCATTGCAAACAACACCAGTACGAGGACCAATTACAGCACTTCCAACGCATGGCCGAAACCGGATAACTCGTCACCATCACATCGTGTGTTCAATGTCTGGGATATCATTGGCGATCATACAGGGGCAACTAACCAGCTTTTAGGCAATCCCGCTGCGGATACAGTAGCCAATAACAATGGCGGATATATGCTTATCGTCAACGCAGCTTACCGTATTGACTCGGCCTTTCAGCAAACGATATCCAACCTTTGCCCGAACACATACTATGAAATATCCTGCTGGATGAGAAATATCTGTTCGAAATGCGGATGTGACTCCAACGGCGTGGGTGGCTCCAGCGGAAGCGCCAGCTATATTCCAACCGGTCCCGGCGACTCTTCAGGCGTAGCACCTAATATCACATTTGAAGTAGATGGCGTTGATTATTATACGACAGGTTATATTAACTATACCGGGCAATGGGTAAAAAGAGGGTTCACCATTTTGACTGGTCCCGCCCAAACCAGTTTTACATTAAAATTCTTTAATAATGCCCCCGGTGGTGGTGGAAATGACTGGGCGCTGGATGATATTTCAGTAGCGACCTGTTTGCCCAATATGCGGTACTCTCCATCCATTACGCCTTCTATCTGTGAAGGCAACCCGCTGACCATTTACGATACAGTACGATCCTATTTTAATAACTATGTTTATTACAAATGGCAACGCAGTACAGATGGTGGTACGATATGGACCGACGTGACAGCGCCTTCCGGCCCCGCCATTCCTTTCTGGAATGGTACTGCATGGGAATATGTTACTTCATACACCATTCCACCTGCACTTACGTTACCTGCCAACTCCGGTGATATGTACAGGTTAATAGTAAGTACCACCTTAGGCAATCTTTCGGATCCGAATTGCCGGTCAACCGATGCATCAAATATTGTCACCCTTACGGTGATCCCCTGCGGCCCGCCATTGGATACAAAATTTATATCCCTGACCGGTAAGATCACCAACAACCAATCTATACTGAAATGGATAACCGCAACGGAAACAGAACCGCTTTATTATGATGTGGAAAAAAGCGCTAATGGAAATGATTTCAGCATCATTGGCACCATCAGCGGATATAATGATCCGGGAGCGACACAAAACGTCTATTCATTTACCGACCCTTCTGTTTTAAACGGGAAGGCATACTATCGTATCCGTATGCGTAATACCGACGGGCAGGTCATTTACTCACGGACGATCCAATTAGTTTCCGGGACCAGTAGTTTTGCTTTCGTATCAGTGATTAATCCGTTCATAAATGAACTGCATTTTGATATTTCTTCTGCCAGAGAAGGAATAGTAAAAACTGAACTGGTAGATCAGTTCGGCAAGACAGTTAAACGGCAATCGGTAACCATACAGGAGGGAGTGAGCCCCTTATCGTTTGAGAACACAGGTGTATTGCCGGCCGGCATGTATGTACTGAGAGCAGAACTGGATGGAGCTGTTATCTACAAAAAAGTGCTGAAACAACATCAGTAAACCGGGCTCACCAGATCAAAGCACCTGCATTTTGTCACTTACCTCTGTATTGGTGACCACAGTGGGCTTATCCTCTTCTTTGTGTTTTTTGAAAAACCTTTTTTGAAAAACCAGCAGGGTGATCACCCCTACCGAAATAGAAGCATCGGCTATATTAAAGATCGGGCTGAAGAATTCAAAATCGTCCCCGCCGACAAACGGAATCCATGAAGGGAAATGAGCATTCCTGATAATCGGGAAATGAAGCATGTCCACTACTTTGCCATGAAGGAAACCGGCGTATCCTCCCTCAGCCGGGAAAGCAGAAGCTATGATACCGTAATCGCTCTGGGAAAAGATCAGCCCATAGAACATGCTATCTATCAGGTTACCCAGTGCCCCGGCATAGATCAGCGCCGCACAGACAATAAAACCCCTGCTGTAATGCTTCCGGGTGATCTTGCCGATATACCATGTACCGAATATGACCGCTACCAGACGGAAAAGTGTCAGGATCATTTTACCCCACTCACCACCAAACTCCCAGCCCCAGGCCATCCCTTTATTCTCAATAAAATAAAGCCTGAACCAGTTTAAACCGGTGATCCCTGTATCGCCGTAGCCATAGCTGGTCTTGATCCAGATCTTGATCGCCTGGTCGGTCACAATGATAGCGGCAATAATTAGTATGACGTTTCTGAGCTTCACTTCCGGAATTTATTAAAGGAGCAAATATAAGGCATCTCAACAGAGCAGGAAATAGATGAAGAAATGCAACAGGCTGGCCGGTTGTTTTTTAAGAAATATTTATTTACTCTTCAAAGTACACCCTTTTTACCCGCTGCGAAACCGACGTCATCACCTCATATGGGATCGTATCTGCCCATTTGGCTACCGTTTGCACAGGTATCTCTTTCCCGAATATGACCACTTCATCGCCTTCCTGTACATCTTTGATATCTGTCACATCTATCATCGCCATATCCATACATACCGTACCGATAACAGGTACTGATTTTCCCTTTACCCACATCTTACCGTTACCATTTCCCAGCCGCCTGGAAAAGCCATCCGCATATCCAATACGTACTGTAGCAATGACAGCGTCCTGCTCTACTACACCTTTCCGGTTGTAGCTGACAGACTCTCCTGCCTTCAGGTGTTTTAGTTGTGCAATGGTGGACTTTAATGTGGCGGCTGGTTGCAAGGCTGATTGATGAGTTCCCGCACTGTCTATACCATACAGCCCAATTCCCAGGCGAACCATATCGAGGTGTAGCTCAGGGAACCGGAATATGGCGCCTGAATTAGCAATATGCCGTGCAAAGGGATAAGACAGTTTTTCCTGCAGCTTGCTGACTGCTGACTGGTAACGGCTGAATTGCTCAAGGGTGAATGCATCCTCGGCTGGGTCTTCGCTCGCAGCAAGATGGGAAAAGACCGTTTGCACTTTTACCAAAGAACTTTTAGCCAGGCGATCCGCCAGCTCTTCTATCTCTGTCATCGCAAAGCCGAGCCGGTTCATCCCCGTTTCGATCTCGATATGTACCGGAAATTGCTGCAGTCCCTCATTCTGTAAAAAATTCTCAAAAGCAGTTAAAAGATCGAAAGAATAAATATCCGGTTCGAGATTGTATTCTGCCAAAGAATCAAAGGCTGATATTTCAGGATTCATGATCATAATGGGCAATGTAATACCAGCCTTTCTTAATTCAATGCCTTCATCTGCATAAGCAACACCGAGATGATCCACTTTATGATACTGAAGGATGCCGGCAATTTCTGCTCCGCCGCTGCCATAGGCAAATGCCTTTACCATGGCCATCACTTTCGTTTCCGGTTTCAGGTAGCTTTGATATACTTTCAGGTTATGGACAATAGCATTGAGATTGATCTCTAAAACAGTCTGATGAACTTTTTGCTCCAGCAGCTGAACGATCTTTTCAAACTCAAATACCCTGGCGCCTTTTACCAGTATCGTTTCCTCCTTAAAATCGGTGGAACGGAAACAGCGGATAAAATCATCTGTTGAACTGAACAATTCAACGGTTATCGCATCAGCTGCATGGATCAGCTGGCTGAACCGGGCAGATATCTTTTCCCCGATCCCTATCACCCTGCTTATCTTATGCTTCTTTAAATTCTCAAGAATTATTGTATAAAGTTCCTCTTCCTGTAAAGCGCTTTGCAAAAAATCCGAAAGGATCGCTGTTTTTCTTGTCCCGGCTTTTTGCTGGTCCAGAAAACCCAGTGCAATTTCCAATGAGCTAAGATCGGCGCTGTAGCTATCATTGATGATATGACAATGATTGATCCCCTTCTTTAATTCCAGCCGCATATTGACCGGTTGCAGTGCTTTCATCCTTTCGCTGATCACATCATGTCCATATCCAAGCATCCGCATCACCTGCCAGCAGGTCACTGTATTCTGTATGGAAGCATCATCAGTGAACGGGATCGAAATAAAAAAAGACTCCGTATCACCACTGCTCTTTGCTAATATGGTCGTACCATCAGCCTTTTTATTGATCCCCGTTATTTCAAGTGCTGCCGGTTGTTCGGCATGCCTGAATAAGATCCTTTTCTCTGCTTCTTTCTGCTCCTGTGATTGGAATCCCTCGCTATGTGCTTCGCCGATATTGGTGAGTACACCGATCGTCGGCTGAATGATCCTTTCCAGCTTTTTCATTTCTCCCGGCCTGGAAATACCAGCTTCAAAGATGGCCAGCGTGTGTTGCTCATTCATTAGCCATACACTCAGCGGCACTCCTATTTGCGAGTTATAACTTTTGGGGCTTCTTACGATGGTATAGTCCTGATGCAACAATTGGTACAGCCATTCCTTTACTATTGTTTTCCCGTTGCTGCCGGTGATCCCGATCACAGGTATCGTAAACTGACTGCGATGGTATGATGCTACTTGTTGTAAAGCCTCCAGTGTATCATTTACCTGTACAAAATCAGCATCGGGATACAACAATGGATCAATATCCTCACTAATCACAAAACTCCTGATCCCTTTTTTATATGCCTCGGCTATGAACAGGTGACCATTTCTCCGCTGCCCTTTCAGTGCAAAAAATAAAGAAGCGGCAGGGGAATATATTTTCCGGCTGTCAAGCAGAAGATGCTCAACAGGCCGGGCGGTAACTACCGATGCGGAACCGGTAATGCGGGCAATATGATCTAATGTGTATTTCAAAGGATGTGCATCTTTTGCAGGTTAGTTATTTCCCTAATATACTTCTTCATCCGTTACATCGGCTGGTACCCCTTTTTTCTTCATAAAAATGGAATAAAAAACAGAACCGGAAATACAAACCATGATCACACCCAGGGAAATAAAGACCTGGATGGTCTTATCTATCCACTGGTTGATCCAATGCTCGCCAAGCATCTTCAGCCCGATAAAGACCAGCACAATGGCTATACCCTGCTGCAGGTAATCAAACTTGCTGACGGCCCCCCGCAGCAGGAAGAACAGGGATCGCAAACCAAGCACGGCAAATATGTTGGATGTATAAATGACCAGCTTATCTCTTGATATACCCATTACCGCGGGGATAGAATCCAATGCGAACAAGAGGTCAATGGCAGCCAGCATCATTACCACGAGGAACAGCGTCGTGTATCGTCTTTTCCCTTCCTCCACAACAGTCAGTTTACCGTCACCATCATGCGGGACCAGGGGCAACACCTTTTTCAGAAACCTGTACACTTTGGTATTGTGCGGCTCAAACTCTTCATCATCGCTTGCCGTGAACATCTTATAACCGGTATAAACCAGGAAAAAACCAAAAACATACAGTATCCAGTGAAACCGATCCACCAGCGCTACACCTACTGTAATGAAAATGATACGGAAAACGATGGCCATCAGGATACCAATCAGTAATATGCGGCCATAATGTTTTTCCTTTACCCCAAATGAGGCGAAGATGATGATGAAAACAAAAATATTATCAATACTCAGGCTCCACTCCATCAGGTAAGCGCTGATATATTCCAGCGCCAGTGTTTGCCCTTTTTCGATCCACATAAAAACAAAAAAGGCAAGCGCCAGGCTTACCCAGAAAAAGGTCTGGTACAACGCCTGCTTTACGGTCACCTTCTGGTTCTTTTTGCTTAACAAGCCGAGGTCAAAGACCAATGCAATGATCAGGACAACGCCGAATACAAGATAGGTGATCTGGTCTTTGGTCATGCGGGGGATTTAGTGGGCAAAGATACAGGAGAAGGCACAAGAGACAAGGTTCAAGGGACAAGGAGCAAGGAACAAGAATTTAGTGTAAGATCTATGCTGCATATTTTCTTTTCCTGAGCTGCTGGTAGATGAATCCAAAAAGTATGATCAGTAATACAGGCAAAGCAATATTGACTAATTGCCAGGTTGTTTTTTGCTCCTTTACTTTGGCGGAGTCAAGCAGGCGCAATACGATGTTCTTATTACGTGTTTCAATGACAGCAGGATTAGCAACCAGGTACTCCAGGCAATTCTGCAGAAATTGTCTGTTGGCTACCGGAATGAAGTATTTACCATTCTCATTTTGCTGTGCATAGGCGAAATAGGTGAACTTATTAAAGCCCATGGGAATGGGTTCCGGCTGTGTGCCGGGACCTTCCATCGAAACAAAATCATTCAACACCATATCCCCGTCGGCCACAATGATGATCTTATTATCCTTAGACTCTGCCAGGAAAGGCGTGTTGTAAGAAGCGAGGCTATCCATCATCGCTTTGGACACCCTGTTGCGGAACAAGGAAGTGAACTTGCCTTCCAGCAACATGGCCACAGGTATATTGGATCTTTTGAACTTCTCATCTTCCGGAGCATTCTTGTTTTCATTCAGGCTGATCAATGCCGGTGTGGTTATAATGCGGGAGGCCGATGAAGAGGATAAAAGAACCGTTTTATTGATGCCCGGTACATTGATCGTATCTATCGAATTCACAAACTTCGATCCTATCAATCCTATGTTCCGGTTGATCGGGTGATTATTGGCTGATTGAAACAAAGGATAATAATTCCAGTGCAGAAATTCCTGCTGCGGCTGACCGTTGCTGCCACTTCCTACAACAAAAGGAATGGATTCACATTGCAGGTCCATTACGAGGTCAGTATTGATCCGTGCACCATAGCGGAAGAACATATCGGTCAGGTTCAGGTTGCGGTCATACGCTACGGTTTCAGGTTTGAAGGCGAGACTGTCCGGCTCTGCAAAAAGATTATCAATAAAGCAAAGCAGTTTACCACCCCGCATGATGAACTGGTCTATTTTCAGTTTTTCACTCTCAGAAAATTGCAGGGACGGTTTAACAATGACCAACACATCGGCCTTATCCGGCACAGCAGGCAATGCCTGCAGGTTCACCATGCCGAAATCATAATCCTGCCTGATGGTTTGCGCCAGGTCATACGTACTTCCGTCAACCGGCTCGCCATTTCCTGTTGAGTAA
>JAEUVJ010000073.1 GCA_016787085.1 Chitinophagaceae bacterium
GGCACGCGGTCACTCAATTGAAAATGGGTGAACAGCTTTTCGGTAAACTTTTTTTTGCCTTGCATACTTTAAGTTACTTCCTCCACAAAGGCAAAAACAAATATCTTTATGAACAAACTGTGAGTTGTGCAACAGGCACATATGGTTTTCTGCTATGCTGGCTGAAGAATATGTACTGATCGTCCTGTTCGCTTATCATCTGCAGTCCAGGCTGAACGAATAAAGCCAAGCAACAGAATATAACATCATCTTTATAACTTTACTCAGCTTCGGTTCGGGCTGAAGAATCACGGAATATCAGCACAGCAGAAAGCCCTGGCCGTTGTGTGCGGGTAATGAGTGCGGGCAGAAGCACCAGCAATATGATGATTTTCGCCACCGCTGTGTTGAGATCAATAATTTGGCCCGGCGAAGACTACGGTGGTATAAAGAGTCCCCTCTTCGTTTGTTGGTGTTTGCCCTAAACACAAAGCTTACACGCAACACCAACAAAGGCCGCTCACTGCTTTTACTTCAGCGTATCTGTCCTGATGGCAGGAGTGACCGTCGGCTGTTTCCTCACGTGGTCTCCCGTTTCGGGGCCTTGTGCCAGGCAGGGACTCCGTGCAAACAGATCTTACTCTTTAGCTGTTGCCCGGGTTTCTGTATTTTTAATCCGCAACGGTGAATAGTTTTTTCACAACTTGTCCCGCCAGGGGCGGGAGACTGTCGTTGGCGGCAACCGTGCTGTGAACGCTTAGCTCATAGCATCAAATCAAATAAGCTAAATATCAATATATGAGACAGTTTATTATAGTTTTTGGTATTACCTTTTGCCTGGCACTCACTGCCAGCGTTGTATTGGGGCAAGACCCAAGAGAAGCTGAAATAAGGCGATTAGAAAATCTTGAAAGGGAATCCGTTTTAAAAGGAGATTCAGCCGTATTGTTTGATAAAATCTGGTCGGCAAATATGATCGTCAATACGCCTGCCAATGTGGTTGGAACAGCGGAAGGCACAAAGGCACATCTCAGATCGGGAAACCTGAACTACCTTTCTTTTGAAAGAAATATCGAGAAAATTGTCTTCACTGATAATGTAGCAATTGTTATGGGTGGCGAGATGATCAAACCACAAGGGCAGCAGGTGAATGCAGGCAAGACAGTAAGCAGGCGATTTACACATGTCTGGATTTATAAGAACAATTCCTGGAGCATTATCGCTCGACAGGCTACAATTATTAAAGTGGAATAAGCTATTTTATTTAACGGCAATAATAATTCCTGTTTCCTGACAGAGTTTCCTGTGGCGTGCCTTGTGCCAGGCAGGCACTACGTACCAGCAAATTTTACCTTCCGGCTGTTGCCCGGTTTTCTGTATTTTTAGTCAGCAACGGTGAATCGTTTTTTTACAGGCTGACGTTGCCTGCAAGCTTATGAGACCAGCCGTTTCCCTATTGTTTTTTTTCAGATGCAAATCAGCCAGATAACTCTGATAACGCAATCAATCAAATCGTAATTGCAAATGACTCCGGTAAAAATAAAAATATGATTACTCAAAAAATTACACCCTATTTGTGGGTCGAGAAAGATGCCAAAGCTGTAGCAGATTACTACTTATCCATTTTTAAAGACGGTAAGCTGAAAGATTTTCGCAAGTTCGATAGTGACGAAAGTGGAAATGAAGCAGGCATAGAAACGGCTGTAATTGAAATAGCAGGAATGGAGTTTAGTATATTAGCAGCAGGCCCGCTATTCAAATTTAACGAAGCAGTTTCTTTTGTTATCAATACAAAAGACCAGGCTGAAACGGATTATTATTGGGAAGCTCTTACTGAAAATGGTGGAGAGGAAGGCTCTTGTGGATGGTGTAAAGATAAATATGGATTATCATGGCAAGTTGTACCAACTGAATATTTTGAATTAATACATAGCGATGACCCGATAGTAAGGGAAAAAGCAATGAAGAACACATTGACGCAAAAAAAATTGATACTTTCAGAACTCAAATGAACAGATATCATTTTTTATGGCAAGTAAGACATAGCCTGAAATAAAAAAGAGAAATAACTGCACATAACATGAACTGTGCAAAAAAACGAAAATCAGTAAAACATGAAAGCAGTTGGAAAAACAATAAAGGAGATTCTGACCAGCCTTCCGGCAGACAGGGCAGAACCTTTTAACAAACTTCACGATGTCATTGTAAAAAACCTGCCCAAAGGGTTTGAACCAGCCATTAGTTATGGCGGGTTGGGCTATGTTATTCCGCATACACTTTACCCTGCGGGTTACCATTGCAAGCCCAGCGAACCGCTCCCCTTCGCGGGAATTGCTTCGCAAAAAAATTCTATCAATTTTTACCATATGGGTATCTATTCTGATCCCGGGTTATTGAAATGGTTCGTAACCGAATATCCAAAACACAGTAAGCAGAAACTCGACATGGGAAAAAGTTGTGTCCGCTTTACAAAACTGGATGCGATCCCCTATAAACTCATTGGTGAATTAATGAGAAAGATGAGTGCAAAGGAGTGGATCGAAAAATACGAAGCGGCATTCAAACCTAAGCCGGGGCCGGGTAAAGCCAAATCAAAAAAATAATTCTTCATGGCGGGATCACGGCTTAAACCGGGTAACGGCAATTATGCTATAACACGGGTTCCTTTATAAAGTGTATATCCCCCGGAAATCGCTAAAACTTCAGGGCATTTTACCCCCGGCAAAATAATTGAAAATAGATTTGCGCAACTTAAAGGTTGCATATATATTTGCAACCTGAAGGTTGCGTAATTATATATTATACTATGAAACAAGACATATTCCAGGCCATAGCTGACCCGACACGCAGGGCTATTTTAACTTTAATTGCTATTCAGGCATTAACGCCAAATGCAATGGCGGAAAAATTTGATATGAGCCGGCAAGCCGTATCAAAACATATTAAAGTATTACAGGAATGCGGGCTGGTCAAACCTGAGCAGTCCGGCAGAGAAATTTACTACCACTTTAATCCCCAAAAAATGAGGGAATTTGACAATTGGTTAGCCCAATTCAGGAAAATATGGGAAACTCAATTTGATCAGCTTGACAAAGTATTATCAACAATGAAAAAACAAAAAAAATGAATAACAACTTGCTATTTGATTTTACTGTTGACAAAGCAGCAAAGAAGGTATTCATCACCAGGGAATTTGATGCCGGTCTTTCACTGGTATGGGATGCTTTTACCAAAGCAGAAATTCTTGACCAATGGGTGGCGCCTAAGCCCTTTTTATCTAAAACAAAATACCAGGATTTCAAAGTTGGTGGCAAAAGATTTTATGCAATGGTAAGCCCGGAAGGACAAGAACGCTGGGCCATTCAGCAATACACTTCCATTAATCCTAAGACCAACTTCAAAATGTTCAATGTTTTTGCAGATAAAGATGAAAATCCTGAACCATTCGGCTCTGATTGGTATTACACTTTCAGCGAAGAGAATGGAAAGACAACAGTGCGTATTATTATTTATAATGATTCGCTTGAACGCATGGAGAGAATGATCGCAATGGGCTTCACAGAAGGATTTAAAGCATCAATGGTTAATTTGGAAAATTTATTGACATCTTTATCTAACAAATGATTTTCTCAAAAGACTTTTATTATAATAAACAATTCAAAAAAATAAAATTATGGCACATATCAATCCTCACATTAACTTCAATGGCAATGCCGAAGAAGCTTTTACCTTTTACAAATCAGTATTTGGTGGAGAGTTTGCAAAGGTTATTCGTTTCAAAGACCTCGCAAGCCCTGAATTCAGGGTTGCGGAAAAAGAAGAAAATAAAATTATGCATATTGCTTTGCCTATCGGTAAAAGTAATATGTTGATGGCAAATGATGTCCCTGAAAGTATGGGAAGGACAAACGAAAATGAGAACAGAAGTAAAATTGTAATAAGTGCAGAAAGTAAAGAAGAAGCAGACAAATTATTTAATGGGCTTTCAGTAGGAGGACAAATAGAAGGGCCTATTGGTGATAGTCCCTGGGGTTCATATTTTGGTTGTTTTAGAGACAAATACGGCATCGAGTGGATTGTGGAATTTGACCCAAATTATAATTGACAAAAGTAACTGACAAAAACATCGGACGCCTGACATGAATTTTGTGAAAATTGAGACTGACGGAAGTATCTCAGCAGTTGTACTTCTATCAGCGTTTGTGCTATATTCGTACTAAAGGCTTCAAATGCCTTTTTTGGAAATACCTGAAACGTTACTTCGCCATCAACTACTCAATACAAAAGTATGAGCAACACAAAAAGCATTAAAAAAAAGCTGTCGCCGGAACAACGTTCGGCGCTGCTCATCATATTAAAGAGCCGTTTTGAGAAGAACATAAAACGCCATAAAGGCCTTGAATGGACCAAAGTGCAGGCAAAACTGGAAGCCAGCCCGGAAAAACTATGGTCGCTCAGCGAAATGGAAGCCACAGGCGGTGAGCCGGATGTGGCAGGGTATGATAAAAAGACGGGTGAATACATTTTTTATGATTGTGTAGCAGAAAGCCCTGCCGGCCGCAGAAGTGTGTGTTACGACGGGGAGGCGCTGGCGTCACGAAAAGAACATAAACCGAAGAACAGCGCTATGGATATGGCAATCGCTATGGGCATTGCGATACTGACGGAAGAGCAATACCGGCAATTGCAGGAGCTGGGAGAATTCGATACCAAAACGTCGAGCTGGGTAAAGACTCCTGAGGCTATCAGGGAACATGGCGGCGCTATTTTTTGCGATCGCCGCTACGGCCATGTCTTCGTGTATCATAATGGGGCGGAATCCTATTATGCTGCCAGGGGGTTCCGTGGTTGTTTACGGGTCTGAACCCCGGCAGGGCTGTGGAGTTTGTCCCGGCTGGTGGGCGACGGGTCTCCCCGGCCTCTTTTCCTGTCAGTGCTGAATCGTTATAACAGTTTACTCCAATCATATAACATGCTTACAGCGATCAACCCAAAATTACCCATGCGCAACAAGTCAGTTACAAAGGAATTTTACCTGGATAAACTTGGGTTTGAAGAATTTGGCAGTGCGGACTACGAGGGTTACCTGATGGTACAAAAGGACAATATCCAGATCCATTTTTTTGAGTTCAAAGAACTGGACCCGAAAGAGAATTACGGGCAGGTCTATATACGTACAGATGATATAGATGGCTGGTACGGATTTGCAAAGAGCAAACAAGTGAACTGTACCCCGCCCGAATACAAACCCTGGCAGCAAAAAGAGTTCTCTATACTTGACCCCGACAACAATTTGCTGACCTTCGGGCAAAGCATGACCTGACCCATTATAATTTTGCAGCAGGAAATGTTTCTATGAACCGGAACCGGTCGCTTATACTCATTAAGTTCGTTCATACCCTTATCTGGGTGTTCTTCAATGCCGTGATCTTTTATATGCTGTATGCCGTTATTGTCAACAAAATGGACAAATGGCTGTGGATCGGTTTTGCCCTCGTGGCCCTTGAAGGGCTGATCCTTGTTGTTTTCCGTTTCTCCTGCCCGCTTACGCTGATGGCCCGGAAATATTCTTCTTCGGCAAAAGATAATTTTGATATCTGTCTTCCGAACTGGCTGGCGAAGTACACGAAAGTGATCTATACGTCCATCATGATCATCATTATCATTTTGACGGCAGTTCGGTTGATGCAATGATCTTTTCCGGTGAGATGACCTTGCTGCCCTGTTTATTGATTAACTTTAGCCGGAGCAACACCCTGTCATCATGAAGATCTGCGTGGCACAAACAAAACCTGTCAAAGGAGATATCCCGGCCAATATAGCCGGGCATACAAAACTGATCAGCCTTGCTGTAGTGGAAGGAGCCGGTATGATCATTTTCCCTGAATTGTCAGTGACGGGCTATGAACCGGGTCTCGCAAAAGATCTTTCGATTGATAAGGATGATAACTGTTTGGATGTATTCCAGCATGTCAGTGATGAATACCGGCTCATCATTGCTGTTGGTATGCCTGTCAGAAGTGAGAACGGTATCCTTATTGGTATGATCATCTTTCAGCCGCAGCAGCTGCGACTGCTGTATGCCAAACATCACCTGCACGCAGATGAGTATCCCTATTTTGTCAATGGAGATCGTGATATACTGCTGAAAACAGGAAAGCATACCCTTTCATTTGCCATCTGCTACGAATTGTTGGTGCCTGAGCATGCTGCCCGTGCCGGTCAGGGTGGCGCTGATATCTACATTGCCAGTGTGGCCAAAACCCCGGATGGGATGGTGAAAGCCAGCCAGGCCTTGTCAGAAACAGCAAAGAAATATTCAATGACTATTCTCTTATCCAATTGTGTAGGTCATTGTGATGACTTCGATTGTGGGGGTAGAACAGCGGTATGGAACAACAAGGGGATGCTGGCCGGGCAACTGGATGGAATGAATGAGGGAATATTGATCGTTGATACGGATACTATGGAGGTGATCGCAAAGCAATATATCCCGGGTGAAATATCTTTTGTATGAAATTTCTTACGGGCTGTCCCATTCTTTATACTTCAATTGTTATTGAGGTATAAACCCGATTTCAATAACATTTCAAAACTTACAACTATGGATGAATTTATGCTGATCTTCCGGCATATGGATGGCCAGAGCGTGGCTTCGCCGGAGCAGATACAGGTATGGATGAAACAAACAATGGACTGGATCGGCGGCATTGCCGCACAGAACAAGTATGTCGGTGGCAATGGTTTGCCATTTGACAATGCCCGGGTAGTAAAGAACGTGGGCGAAAAGCTGGTAGTGACGAACGGCCCTTTTGGTGAGATCAAGGAAACTATCGGCGGGTATATTGTTGTAAAAGCAGAATCGGCAGAGGAAGCCGTGGAGTTTGCTAAAGGCAGCCCTGTACTGCAGGGAGAAGGGAACACGGTGGAAGTAAGAAGAATAGCGAAGGGAGATGGAGTGCATTAATTAAATGAACCGCTATCCCGCCTTTTTACACCGGTACAAGATTTTATATGGAGCAACAGGAACTGATACCTCATTTGTTCCGGACGGAGTTTAGCAGGATCACGGCAGTACTCTGCCAGGCATTCGGTATTGCGCATATCGAAAAAGCGGAAGACATTGCCGGTGAAACTTTCTTAGCGGCACTGGAGACCTGGCCTTATAAAGGGATACCGGCGAACCCCGTTGCCTGGTTATATACCGTAGCAAAGAATAAGGCAAAGAACAGGATCCTTCGTGACCAGCTTTTTGCCGGTAAGATCGCCTCTCATATCAAACGATCAGCCAATGCCAATGAACAATTTGATATAGACCTGTCAGAAAAGAATATTGCCGACAGCCAATTGCAGATGCTGTTTGCCATTTGTCACTCTTCCATTTCCAAAGAAGCGCAAATAGGTCTTGCCCTTCGTATCCTTTGCGGGTTTGGTATTGATGAAATCGCCCACGCTTTTTTAACGAATAAAGAAACGATCAATAAACGATTGTCAAGGGCCAGGGAAAAACTGAGAGAAGAAAAGGTCACTATCGCTTTTCCCGGTGAGGCGGCGATCAGTAAAAGGTTATCTACGGTACTCACTACGTTGTACCTGCTGTTCAATGAAGGGTATTATTCGGAAAGTCATGATGCGGTGATACGGGAAGAGCTCTGTCTCGAAGCGATGCGGCTGGTGTACCTGCTCACGGAATATGAATACACCCGCAGACCTGAAGTGTACGCTTTGCTGGCGCTGATGTGTTTTCATGCTTCCCGTTTTCCGGCCAGGAAGAATGAAGCCGGTGAGATCATACTCTATGATGAACAGGATGAGACACTCTGGAACCAGGAACTGATCGGCAAAGGAGCCTTCTATCTTCATGAGGCGTCAACCGGCCTTATTGTATCAAAATATCATCTCGAAGCACAGATCGCCTACTGGCATACCCTGAAGGCAGATACAACAGAAAAATGGGAGAACATCCTGCAACTCTATAACCGGTTATTGCAGTTTGAATATTCGCCGATAGCGGCGCTTAATCGTACCTATGCTCTTGCGAGGGCCAATGGCAAACAGGAAGCCATTGCAGAAGCGGAGAAACTGAAACTGGAGAATAATCATTACTATTTTGTTTTGCTCGGCGAGCTGTATTCGGGAACAGATGATACCAAATCAAAGCAGTGTCTTCAGCAGGCGCTATCCCTTGCACATACACCGGCAGACCGGCAGACGATCCTGAAGAAGATCGCCGGGTTGAACGGAGGCAGAGCAGCTCTGCCATGATCTGTGGTCTTTGCCTGTCGCAATCAGCCCGTTTAAAAGCCGCATTACTACCCTTCTTTTCATTGGCCGGGTATTTAGCTTTACATCATGATGCTCATTAATACACGGGAAAAAAAATACTGATGGTAAACCGGACTGCCATAGGGTTGTCAGCGGGCCGGCTGTACTTTGCTCCCGTTAAAGCTGGTTGCGGTGGATAATATTTTTTTTGTTATGGTCAGAACGTTGTTACATTTGCTAACAGTGTTAGGTAAAATCATGATATGGGTATCACGGAACGCCGGCTGAGGGAAAAGGGAAAAGTGCGGTCGGCCATTCTTTCCACTGCCTGGCAGATGGTAAAGGAAGAGGGCTGGCAGTCGCTGTCCATCCGGAAGATCGCAGATGCTATTGAATACAGCGTACCGGTGATTTATGATCATTTTCAGAACAAGGAAGCAATACTGGCTGAATTTGCCAATGAGGGTTTCCGGTTATTGACGAAGAAAGTCCAGCAGGCAAAGGAAAAGCATAAAGACCCGGTGAACCAGTTGAAGGCGATGGCTGATGCGTACTGGAATTTTGCGCTGAAGAATAAGGAGTATTACCGGCTGATGTATGGTGTGGGCATGGCCTCTTGTGAGGGTGGTTGTCTCGATGACAACGAGGGATTTGATTATTTTATCATGGAGGCGATAAAAAAAGCGATCCCGAAAAGTAAACAACCCGACACCCATGTGTGTTTAAAGTACCATACTTTCTGGTCCATCCTCCATGGGCTTGTTTCGATCAAGATCATGGATAGTTCGCCGGTAAGCGGTGAACTGAACAAAATGGTGCTGGATGATGCGGTAGAAGGATTTGTCAAAAACCTGGCCTGATTTATTAAATAAGATAGTAGCGTTTTTCCTTTATAAACGTTAACAACACCAGTCAATCACTTTAACGTACGCTTGCTGTAACCCATGCAGAAAACAATGGCATGAAAACATGTCAGCCGGTCTGTGGCCGGCACTCGTATCATTGTGCAAAACAACCGTGCTAAGAAAGACAGTTCATGCTGTCCGTTATGGTATGTCCTGTTCGTCAGTGCATACGATCCCGGCGCCCTCTGATGTATTGAATTAACAAAGAATAAAAATTGAACAAGATGATGACCATTGAACCAACAGTTGTAGTAAAAAGACTAACCGGTCTGTTTAGTGTTGTGATTTCCGCTTTTGTGTTGTATAGTTGCGGATCTTCCCCGGGTAATAACGGCGCCTATCAGATGCCGCCACCAACATTGCCTGTGCTGACGGTAAGTGCTGTACCGGCAACCACCTACCAGGAGTTTCCTGCTTCGCTCGAAGGCAGCAAGGATATTGAGATACGTCCGCAGGTGGATGGATATTTAGACAGGATATACGTGGACGAAGGAGCCCGTGTAAAAAAAGGCCAGGCTTTATTTCATATCAATGACAGGCCTTACGTGGAGCAACTGAATAATGCAAAAGCCGTATTAGCTTCTGCAAAAGCCAGCCTTGCCAATGCAGATATTAACCTGGCCAGGATAAAACCACTTGTGCAGAACAACATAGTATCGGATGTGCAGTTACAAACAGCCCAGTCAGCCTATGATGCGGCGGCGGCTAATGTAACGCAGGCAGAAGCAATGGTACAGGGAGCTGCTATCCGTGTCGGCTATACCACCATTACAGCGCCGGTAGATGGATATATCGGCCGCATCCCTCATAAGACAGGAAGCCTTGTTGGTCTTTCCACAGCACAGGCACTGACCGTGATCTCCGAGATACAGGAAGTGTATGCTTATTTCTCCATGAGCGAAAATGATTTTCTGCAATTCAAGAACCGGTATGCAGGCACTACGGTCGAAGAGAAAATAAAGCAAATACCGCCTGTAGAACTGCTGTTGGCCGATGGCAGCCAGTATGGGCAAAAAGGGAAAGTGCAACTCGTAGCCGGGCAATTCGATAATAGTGTCGGAGCTATCAGTTTCCGGGCTGTATTCCCTAACCCCGACAGGCTACTGCGTTCAGGCAACACCGGGAAGATTCGGGTTCCGCAATTGCTTAGCAATGCACTGGTCGTTCCGCAGGAGGCCACCTTTGAGATACAGGACAAGGTATTTGTATTTGCCGTGGGGGATAGTAATAAAGTAGCCAGCAGGCCGCTTACTGTATCAGGCAAAACAACAGGCTATTACTTCGTTGAGCAAGGAATACAGTCAGGCGAAAAGATCGTTTTCGCAGGCGCCGGTAACCTGCAGGACGGAATGGTCATCGTGCCGCAACCTATATCACTGGACAGTTTACTAAAAGCAAAACCTTTGTAATGCCGAGCATGGAGTTCGCAAAGTGTGAAATGGAAAGAGCAAAATAAGAACTACTGAAGGATGAACAATTGTTCCTTTATACCACCCGGGCCTCCTTTACAACCATTATTCATTAGCTGGAAAAAATAACCGCATGTTAAAAAGATTTATTGAAAGACCTGTTCTATCAACAGTGGTCTCTATTATTTTACTTCTGCTGGGTGGGCTGTCGCTTTATACACTGCCCGTTACCCTCTTCCCCGATATTGCGCCGCCGAGTGTACAGGTAACGGCTTTTTATCCCGGCGCCAATGCTGAGGTAGTGGCCCGTTCTGTCGCCACTCCTATCGAAGAAGCCATCAATGGTGTGGAGAACATGACCTACATGACCTCCAATTCCAATAACGACGGAAGCATGGCGATCACTGTTTTCTTTGAGCAGGGCACCGATCCGGATATTGCTTCGGTGAACGTTCAGAACCGTGTGTCAAAAGCAGTCAGCCAGTTGCCACAGGAAGTCGTACAGGCAGGCATCTCTACACAGAAGGTGCAGAACAGTTTTATCATGTTCGTGGCTTTGTCAAGCGAGGACAGCGCCCGGTATGATGAATTGTTTCTCGAGAATTATATCAAGATCAGTTTGATTCCCCAGGTGCAGCGTGTACCCGGTGTGGCGCAGGCACAGGTATTCGGGACCAAAGATTATTCCATGCGTGTCTGGTTAAAACCAGACCGGCTGATCGCAAACGATCTTTCTCCTCAGGATGTTCTGAATGCGATCAAAGACCAGAATCTTGAAGCTGCTCCGGGGCGACTCGGCCAGAACAGTACAGAGACATTCGAATATGTGCTGAAGTATAAAGGGAAATTGAACCAGGATGAGGAGTATGAGAATATAGTGATAAAGGCCAACAGTGATGGTTCCATTCTTCGTTTGAAGGACCTTGCCCGTGTAGAGTTTGGTTCTTATACCTATTCGTCCAACAGCAGGATGGATGGCAAACCGGTTTCAGGATTTGCTGTTCTTCAGACGGCTGGTTCTAATGCCAATGACATTCTTACAAAAGTGGAAAAGCTGCTGGATGAATTTACCACTACCCTTCCCAAAGGGGTAAAGACAACGGTCATGTATAATTCCAAAGACTTTTTGGATGAATCCATCGCCCAGGTAAGGGAAACACTGGTGATCGCATTCATACTCGTGTTCCTGATGGTGTTCTTATTCCTGCAGGATTTTCGGTCTACCATTATTCCCGCTATCGCAGTGCCTGTGGCCATTATCGGAACCTTTTTCTTTTTGCAGGTATTCGGCTTTACACTGAACCTGCTTACGTTATTTGCCCTGGTGCTGGCGATTGGTATCGTAGTGGATGATGCGATCGTAGTGGTAGAGGCGGTGCACTCAAAAATGGAACGAACGGCATTGCCTGCAAAAGCGGCTACCATACAATCCATGAATGAGATATCCGGCGCCATTGTCTCCATCACGCTGGTCATGGCGGCTGTATTCATACCTGTCGGATTTATGCAGGGGCCGGCGGGAGTGTTTTATAAACAGTTTGCCTTTACACTTGCTATTGCGATCCTGATCTCTGCCGTGAATGCATTAACGCTAAGTCCTGCGCTTTGTGCATTGTTCTTAAAGAACCCGCATAGTGAAGAAGAAAACGGGCACAAGAAAAGAAAAGGGTTTGGCAGCCGCTTTTTCAGTGGTTTCAATGCAGGGTTCAAATCCATGACCAACAAATATATCCGCAGTCTTCAATTCCTGGTACGTCATAAATGGATCGCATTGACAGGACTGGTGATCATATCTGCGGTCAGTTTCTGGCTTGTGCAAAGATCACCGACAGGTTTTATCCCGACAGAGGACCAGGGATTTGTGTTATATGCAGTCAATACACCTCCCGGGAGTTCATTAGACAGGACAAGACAAGCGACAGAAGCGATAGACAGCATTGTCAAAAAATCGCCTGCGGCGGATCACCTGTATGTAGTGGATGGACTCAACTTTATCAGTTTTTCCAATGCATCTCCGTATGCGGCAGGTTTTATCAGGCTGAAGGATCATGATAAGCGGGGACCGGTAAAAAATCCTGATGAGATCGCCGGCATGTTAACGCAGCAGGTCAGCGAAGTAAAAGGCGCCAGTACATTCTTCTTCAACTTCCCAACTGTACAAGGCTTCGGGAATGTGAGTGGTTTTGAGTTCATGTTGCAGGACAGGACAAGCGGCCCCTTAGATAAATTAGGTAATACAGCGTATGCGTTCATCGGGGCACTGATGCAGCGCAAGGAGATCGCTTTTGCTTTCACCACCTTCGCGGCAGGCAACCCGCAGTACATGATCGAAGTGGATGACCTGAGGGCAAAACAATTGGGCGTATCGCTTAATGAATTGATGCAAACCCTGCAGATATACTATGGCAGCAGTTTCGTCACCGACTTTAACCGTTTTGGTAAATATTACAGGGTGATGGCACAAGCTGATATCCCCTATCGTGCCGATGCAGGCTCATTGAACGGTATGTATGTAAAGAACCAGTCTGGCCAGATGGTACCCGTCAACGAACTGGTAACACTTAAACGGGTGTATGGCCCTGAAACGGTAACCCGTAATAACCTGTACAATGCAGTAACCATTAACGGGCAACCTAAGCCGGGTTTCAGTACAGGAGATGCTATCAAAGCAGTTGAAGAGACGGCAAAACAGGTATTGCCACGTGGCTATGCATATGAATGGACAGGTGTGACGAGAGAAGAGATCAAAACGGGAAATCAGACGGCTTTCATTTTTCTGCTCAGTGTGGTATTTGTGTTCTTCCTGCTGGCAGCACAGTATGAAAGTTACCTGTTACCGCTGGCGGTGATACTGACCGTGCCGACGGGAGTATTGGGCGTGTTTGCCTTTATCGGTTTTACCGGTATTGAGAACAATATCTATGTACAGATCGGTTTGATCATGCTGGTGGGCCTGCTGGCAAAGAATGCCATCCTGATCGTGGAGTATGCCGTGCAGCGAAGAAGAGCAGGTATGTCATTGATTGATTCGGCGCTTGAAGCATCTCGGCTCAGGCTTCGTCCTATCCTGATGACTTCCTTTGCATTCATAGTCGGTTTATTGCCCCTTACATGGGCAACCGGCGGGTCCGCTCTTGGTAATCGCTCCATCGGTACCGGAGCCATTGGTGGTATGCTGACCGGTGTGCTGTTCGGTGTATTTATCATCCCGGTATTATTTGTCATTTTCCAGTACCTGCATGAAAGGTTTGGCCGGAAAAAAGATACGGAACAGCATGGCCTGGCTGAATAATTTTTTGAATGAATAAACAAAGAGATCATGTTATATAATCGCTATAATAAAATATACCTGTTCATTATCCTGGCCGTTTTTCTGACAGCCTGTAAAGTGGGAAAAGAATACCAGCGGCCGGAACTGGAGTTGCCGGAACAATTCTCGCAGGTCGGCTATGCCGATACAAGTAGTATCGCGGATATAGAGTGGAAAAACTTTTTTACGGATACCGCCTTGCAGCGCCTGATCGGGACAGCGCTGAAGAATAACCATGACCTGTTAGTAGCGATCAAAAGGATAGAAATAGCACAGCAACAGGTGAAGCAAAGCAAGTCCTTATTGCTGCCGGAAGTTGATCTTCAGTTCACCGGCCAGATCAGCCGCCCGTCCGATAACAGTTTGAATGGTATCAGTCTGAATGCATTCCTGGGCAAGAGTTATCTCGAGAATTACAATGCCGCTGCCACCATCTCATGGGAAGCAGACATATGGGGAAAGATCAGGGGCCGGAAAGAGATCGCACTGACACAATACCTGCAAACGACAGAAGCAGCAAGAGCGGTACAGACCCAATTGGTAGCGGATATTGCCCAGGGTTACTTCAATCTGCTGATGCTGGATAAACAACTGGATGTAACCAAAAGAAATCTAGGGTTAAGCGATAGTTTTTTGGTCACTACCCGTTTATTGAAAGATGCGGGTCTGGGAAATGCATTAGCTGTGCAGCAGGCCGAATCACAAAAGCAGGCAACGTCGCTGCTGATCCCGCAAATGGAACAAAGCATCGCTATACAGGAAAATGCGTTGCAGTTGCTGACCGGGCAATTACCGGGCCACGTTAACCGGAATGTATCGCTGGGTGATATTGCTTTTACGAATGATCTTGCTGCCGGTCTTCCGGTAGCCATGGTAAGCCGCAGGCCGGATGTACGTGCCGCAGAACTGGCGCTGAAGATAGCCAATACACAGGTGGGCATAGCACAGGCGAATATGTACCCGGCATTGAATATTACAGCGGGCGGAGGTCTGGAATCTTTCAAAGCCAGTAACTGGTTCAGTGTGCCCGGCTCGTTGTTTGGATTAGCCGCCGGATCTATTGCACAGCCTGTCTTCAAAAGACGTGCATTGAAAACACAGTTCGAAGTAGCCAAATTAGAAAGAGAGCAGGCGGTAACACGCTTCCGGCAATCCGTGCTGATAGCCACCGTTGAAGTAAGTAATTCCCTGGTGCAAACAGATAAATTAAAACAACAGGAACAGATCACCGTTGCACAGGTGGATACATTGAAACGTGCCGTATTCAATGCCCGGCTTTTATTCAGAAGCGATATGGCCAGTTACCTGGAGGTGATAACAGCACAGGGTAATGCTTTGCAGGCCGAACTGAGCCTGGCAGCAATACAAAGACAGGAACTGGGTGCTATCGTAGAATTGTACCGATCGCTGGGAGGTGGTTGGAAGTAAGAAGAAACCTGCCACTATACATCATGCCCGGTTATCGTTGATAAATGAGCTAACTTACGGGAAGCATTCATGTAATAGTTAGCCGCTTATGAATAGTCAAACTCAGCTTGGGCCTATTGTACCGGTATTACCCTCTCAGAATATAGCAAGGGACCTTGCCTGGTATAAAGAAAAAACAGGTTTTGAGGCCGTGTTTGCCGACTCAATGTATGCCGTTTTGCAGCGGGATGGTCTTTACCTGCACTTGCAATGGCACGCTGATACGCCGGACGATCCTTTACTTGGAGGCTCCGTCATACGCATTGTTACCAAAGATGTAAGGACTGTTTTTAAAGAGTTTGTCAAAAGAGGAACAGTTACTGCGGACAAATTAATTCCGCGGACTGCGTGGGAGACAAGTGAGTTTGGCTTTTATGACCTGAACAGGAATGCCATTTTCATTCTCGAAGATCTTCACGGAAAATAAATCTGCCCGCATGGACTGGTTAGCAAAGATCGTTGAAGATATTGAACTGCATTCGGTGGAGGGCATCAAAGAGTGTTTTGCGCAGGGTGTCAGTCCCAATGCACTTTTTCGAAGTGAACCTCTCATTTATGAGCTTACCAGTGAATACACCCGTACTCCCCGATTTAAAGATTGTACAAAAGCTTTTGTGGATCATGGCCTTGAGTTTGATGACAAACTATTGCTTTCAGTTCTGCTGGATGATGCCGGTACACTGGAGCAACAACTAGCAACAGATCCCCGGGCCGTTTCAAAAAAAATCACACTTCGCTGTGCTTATACTCCGTTGTATGAAGCGACACTGTTACATGTCTGTGCAGAATTCAATCATACTTCCTGCGCAGAAGTGCTGGTGAAACACGGCGCTGATATCAATGCAAAAGCCGGAAAAGATGAGAACGGTTTTGGCGGACAGACACCCATCTTTCATACGGTGAACCAGAACTCGGACAACTCTGCTGATATGATGAATTTTATTCTTTCGCAAAACGCGGATATTACGGTAACTGTTCCTGGTTTGATATGGGGAAAAGGATATGATTGGGAAACATTGATACCATCAGTTAATCCGGTCAGTTATGCTATGATGGGGCTGCTGCCGCAAATGCACCGGAACGAAATGACCATTTCAAAAGTGGTGACTACACTGTTGAAGCATGTGTATGCTATTGATTACACACCAAAAAATGTTCCCAATGCGTATCTGAAGAAATGATGAAGCTTCTGCGTCTGAAATTATTTTATTTCCACTCTTTCTCCTGTTCTCATTGCTTTGTAGATAGCCTGTAAATATTTCACATCCCTCCTACCCATTTCACCCGGCACAGGTGTGGGCCGGTTGTTCATGACAGCATCGGCAAAATCATCCATTTGTTTTGCCTGCTGGTTCACATGTTTAAAATCCATAGCCCCGTCTGAAGTGGCGCCACGCTGACCGGAATAATTATAGGCAGGGTCCACCTCGAACCATCCCTTGTCTGCTTCTGCCCTTAAATTATTCATGGAATCTGCATAGCTGGTTTTTCCTTCAGCAACGATACCGCCGGGAAATTCAAACTGCCATGACAATGACTGTTCCACTTCCCTGAACTTTTCCATATCGGTTTTCTTTCCTTCCTGTGCACGAACAGCAATAGGTTCCATGCCTGTTGTGTAGCAAAAACCCTGTATGCAATAGATACCAAGATCCATCAGCGGCCCGCCACCGGCCAGGTCTTTCTTCAAGCGCCATTGCGCAGGGTTGCCGATCGTAAAACCAAATCCTGCATTCATCTTTTTGATATTGCCATATACTTTCTTTTGTCCCAGTCTTGCCATTTCAAGATTATATGGCTCGAAATGTAACCTGTAGCCAATAGATAACATCTTTCCGGCTTCTTTGCAGGCAGCGATCATCTTATCACAATCCTCTACGGTAATGGCCATCGGCTTTTCACAGATCACATGCTTGCCTGCTTTGGCGGCGCGGATCACATATTCTGCATGCATGGAATTCGGCAATACTACGTAAACGATGTCTATATCCGGGTTGTCTTTTATACTATCAAAATTTTCGTAACTGTAAATATTCTTATCCGGGAGGTTATACTTGCTTTTCCATGTATCAATTTTGGAAGGGGTGCCTGTAACAATACCTGCGAGGTAACAATGCTCTGTTTGTTGAAGAGCTGGTGCTAGTTGCCCGCCGGCATAACCGCCTAAACCGACCAGTGCGATACCAAGTTTCTTTTTACTGCCTTTTGACATAGCTGATGTTTTATTTTGTTCGCCGGCCGGGTTATTATCATTACAGGATGCAAATACATGCATGCCATTCATGGCCAATGCTGCCATGCCTGCGTTCAATGAAAGATTGTGAATGAATTGCCTGCGGGACCAGGGGTGAGAAATGATCTTCCGGTTCATGGTGATGCGTTTTTTTTGCTGAAGGGTTTCAGCATGATTTTAAAAACAGCAGTGATATACCGGCAAATCGAAAACTGAAAATAAGGAATATTATAAAAAAGCAGGTAATTATTTTGAAAGCAGCGGGTCAAACCACTTCGCCTTCGAGGTCATAGTCATAAGCCTTCGTGATCCTTACGTTTACGAATTCACCAATAGGAAGCCTTTTGGGAGAATGGATCACCACTTCGTTATCTACTTCCACGCTATCGAACTCCGTGCGGCCTAAGTAACGGCCGGCTTCTTTTTTATCGATGAGTGTTCTGAAAACCTTGCCTACCTTGTCCTGGTTCAGTTCATAGGATATTTCCTGCTGCACTTCCATGATCTCCTGTGCCCTTCTCTCCTTTTCTTCCAATGGTACATCATCATTTAGTTCGTAACCGCTGGTGCCTTCTTCATGCGAATATGTAAAAATACCGACACGGTCAAAGCGCTGTTTTAATAAAAAGGTTTTCAGTTCTTCGATATCATCCAATGTTTCACCCGGAAATCCTGCGATCAAAGTAGTGCGTAAGCAAATACCCGGCACCTTTTCACGGATCGCTGAGGTCAGTTCCTCCATTTCTTCGCGGGTGATCTGCCGCTTCATTGCTTTGAGCATGTTGTTGGCGGCATGTTGCAAAGGCATATCGAGATAGTTGCAGATATTCTCCCTTTGGCACATTACATCCAATATTTCTAATGGAAATTTGGAAGGATAGGCATAATGCAGGCGTATCCATTCCAGCCCTTTTACATCCGCAAGCCTGTTCAGCAGGTCAGGCAACATTCTTTTTTTGTACAGGTCAAGTCCATAATATGTCAGTTCCTGTGCAATCAGCATCACTTCCTTTACTCCCTTTTTCACCAGCCCTTCTGCTTCTTTTACCAGTTCTTCAATAGGCTTGCTGACATGTCCGCCACGCATCAGCGGTATAGCGCAGAACGAACAGGTGCGGTTGCAGCCTTCAGAAATTTTCATATAAGCATAATGCTGCGGTGTGGCCAGTAAACGTTCACCTACCAGTTCGGTTTTATAATCTGCTTCAAACTGTTTTAAAATCAGCGGCAGTTCCATAGTGCCGAAATACGCATCTACTTCGGGTATCTCTGCCTCCAGGTTGTTCTTGTAGCGTTCGCTCAGGCAACCGGTTACATATACTTTATCGAGTTTTCCCTTTCTTTTCAGTTCTACCTGGTCAAGAATGGTATTGATACTTTCTTCCTTGGCCTTATCAATGAATCCGCAGGTGTTCACCACCACGATATTGTGGTCGGATTTTTTGTTCTCATGTACGACATCTATATCATTGGCCTGCAGTTGTCCGCTCAGCACTTCACTGTCCACCATATTCTTGCTGCACCCAAGGGTGATGATATTGACCTTGTCCTTCTTTAGTGTTTTCGTTTTCATGCAAGCTGCAAAGGTAATTATTCGGGGGCAAGAAATCATTCTAACCGGCAATTAACCCGGTCTTCCGACAATAGTGGGTATTTTTGCAGATCACCAGGTCTCCCGGCAGGAGAGATCATTTTCAACCAGTCACATTTTAGCTATTATAATCTATCAGGCGCTATGATCATTACACGGCTATACAAGGAGTTTTTTGATAGTGAAAAGGCCGGAGGTATCTTTTTACTAGGTTGTACCCTTGTTTCCCTCCTCATTGCTAACTCGGCGTGGGGCGGGACATACATGCATTTCTGGCACCAATACCTGGATCTTTCTTTTTTAACTATAGACCTAAAGTATTCCATCGAGCATTGGATCAATGACGGATTGATGGCTGTATTCTTCCTGCTGGTGGGCCTGGAAATAGAGCGGGAACTGTACATAGGTGAGCTAAAGGAAGTGAAGAATGCATTACTGCCGGTAGCAGCCGCTGTAGGGGGTATGCTGATGCCGGCTGCGATCCATTATTTCTTTAATGCCGGTGCAGCCACACAGTCTGGCTTCGGTATCCCGATGGCGACGGATATTGCTTTTGCTTTAGGAATGCTGGCATTATTGGGCAGGCGGGTGCCGGTTGCATTAAAAATATTCCTGACCGCACTCGCTATTATTGATGATCTAGGCGCTATCCTGGTGATCGCGGTGTTTTATAACAGCGGCATTGACTGGATCTATCTTCTTTCCGCACTTGGCATCTTTGCAGGTTTGCTGCTGATGGGTAAACTGAAAGTATATCATCTCGCTTTTTATATTATACCCGGTATCGTCATGTGGTACTGTATGCTAAAGTCAGGTGTTCATGCCACTATCACCGGGGTATTGCTGGCTTTTGCTATCCCTTTCGGAAAGAATGATGAGACCAGCCCTTCTTACAGGTTGCAGCATTTTTTGCATAAGCCGGTTGCTTTTTTTATACTGCCTGTGTTTGCATTGGCTAATACGGGATTGGTATTGTCAGATGGATGGGTAAATGAACTGGCCACACCAAACAGTCTCGGTATCATCGCCGGTTTATTCATTGGTAAACCACTAGGCATTGTGCTATTTTGTTTTTTACTGGTCAAACTGCGGTTAGGCAACAAACCGGTCGAATTAACATGGGGCCATTTGCTTGGGGCAGGTATCCTTGCGGGTATCGGCTTTACCATGTCCATCTTTATTGCCAATCTCGCCTTTACCGATGACGGGCTGATCCGTTTTTCCAAAGTGGCGGTACTGGCCGGGTCTGTCTTGTCCACTATCATCGGGCTGACCGTATTATATGTTGCATCGAAAAAGATGATCTCTGGTGAAGCAACGGTATAGCGAATACAGTTGTCACATAGGTAAAGACCTTTATGAAACCATTGCTGGTTCTTTGGATATTGGCGGCAATAATGATCACAGCCGGGTGTAACAAGCATTCCTGTAGCCAAAGTGTTACCATCACGCAGCAAGGAACTCCCTGTGGTCAATGGGCCATCCAAAAGAATGGAAACGTTTATCCTGCTGATTCTATTCCCACCATTTTTCAGGAGGAAGGGTTGGTAGTTTGCGCTAAATACGAGTTGTATGAGGATATGGGAATGTGCGCCTGCTGCGGCGGCACCTGGGCCAGAATATTATCAATGACCCATCTGCCCGAATAGCTACTTTGCTTCGAGGCTGAATAAACTATCCACGAATTCATGCTTATCAAAAACCAGCAGGTCTTCCATCTTTTCACCAACGCCAATGAACTTCACCGGTATTTTGAATTGATTGGCGATTGCCAGTACTACACCCCCTTTGGCGGTTCCATCGAGTTTGGTAATGGTCAGCGCTGTTACATCGGTAGCCGCGGTAAATTGTTTGGCCTGCTCCAATGCATTTTGCCCGGTGGATCCGTCCAGTACCAGCATCACTTCATGAGGTGCATCAGGTATCACTTTTTGGATCACCCTTTTGATCTTACTGAGTTCTTCCATCAGGTGGGCCTTATTATGTAAGCGGCCTGCTGTATCTATGAGTACGATATCGCTTTGTTTGGATACAGCACTTTGCACCGTATCAAAGGCGACGGCTGCCGGGTCAGAGCCCATTGACTGTTTGACGATCGGCACTCCTGTCCTTTCGCTCCAGATGGTGAGCTGATCAACAGCAGCAGCCCGGAATGTATCGGCAGCGCCCAGCAGGACATTCTTTCCTGCCTTCTTAAAATTATAAGCCAGCTTGCCGATGGTAGTGGTTTTGCCCACCCCGTTGACGCCTACTACCAGTATCACATAAGGCTTGGCGGGCAGATCTGAATGAAAGTCGTAACTGTTTGATTCCTGTGCATCCACCAGTATTGCCTCAATTTCCTCCTGCAGCATTTTATTCAGTTCAGATGAGTTGAGGTATTTGTCTTTTGACACCCTTTTTTCTATCCGTTCAATGATCTTGATTGTTGTATCAATGCCCACATCCGCTCCTACCAACGCTTCTTCCAGGTTGTCGAGCACTTCTTCATCCACGGTGCTTTTACCAGCTATCGCTTTGGTGATCTTTGCAAAGAAACCTTCCTTGGTCTTTTGCAGACCCTGGTCGAGGCTTTCCTTTTCTTTTTTGCCGAAGAGTTTATTGAATAGTCCCATAGAACCCCCAGCCCCTAAAGGGGAGTTTTAAACGTTTTGAAATGAATATCCCGGTACTGCCTGTTTGTACAGGGCAACAAAATAACATAGTGTGCAAGATACTTAACAACTGTTTCAAGCCTGAATTTCCCATTCCGGCGCTTCACTCCCACGATATTCGTTGGGGGCAGACAGGATGGGCAGGGGTAAAACAGAAAAGCTGCCACTAATGTATAGCAGCAGCTTCAAATATCAGATTTTCGCCTTCAAAGGGACGAGAGGGTAATTATTTCTGGGCAAGGAATTCTTTTACTTTATCCTTGTGGATCATCTGCTCCTTAAATGTATAAGCGCCAGACTTCGGGCTGCGCACAGCTTTGATCACTTTGGTATAGTTCTTTGCCTCTGCTGCCAGCTTGGGGTCTTTCTTGATCGCGGTTTTAGCTGCTTTTGCCATGATATATAGTTAAATAGTTTATTAGTTCACCAGTTCATCAGGTACGATCCGGTTAATGAATCAACCGGTCGCCTGGTCAGCCGGTTACTTTATTTCTTTGTGAACAGTTACTTTCTTCAGGATAGGGTTGAATTTCTTCAGCTCCAATCTTTCGGGATTGTTCTTTTTGTTCTTTACCGTGATATAACGGCTGGTGCCGGGCTGACCACTGTTTTTGTGTTCAGTACATTCCAGAATTACCTGTACACGGTTTCCTTTCTTTGCCATTTTTCTTGATTTGAAAATTTGATAATTTGTCAATTTGGAGATGGAAGGCCGTCATTCAAAAATCGGCACATTTCCAAATCTTCAAATTAAATATGTTGTCCCTGAGCTCTCAGTTCCTTCACTACGGTATATAATCCCCTTTTGTTGATGGTGCGGATAGCATCCGTGGTCAGCTTCAATGTGATCCACTTGTCTTCTTCGGCCAGGAAAAAACGTTTTTTCTGCAGGTTGGGCAGAAAACGGCGCTTTGTCTTGATATTGGAGTGAGAAACCTTATTTCCACCCACCGGAACTTTACCTGTAACCTGACATACTCTTGCCATGACATTCGAAAATTTAGGACGGCAAAGGTAGGGATTCACAGCGAGAAATAAAGAATAGAGAATGAAAATTTTAGGGAGAAATCCTATTCTTTTTCCCACAGCTGTTAGAAACGGGCCGAAAATAGCTTTTTTGCTGGAAAAGAGCAGGTTGAAGGCCTGAAAGTCAATTCTATCCTTCGCTTTCACCAACATTACTCATAGGTAACAGTCTGATCCCTGGTTCCCGGCTGTCTGACGCTGGCACTACTTCCCGTTCCCGCATTACCCCGATTATAACAATACGCACGTCGTTCCTGACCTGAGCAAAGATTAACCGGGCTCTTTACTGCCAGCTTCAAGTCCGGAAATGCATTTCATTCTTCAAAAACATTCGTAGCTTGGAACTGGCCGTTAAAACCTGACCCATTACCTGCTGCTGATGAAAATTCAATGCTATCATACCAAAACAATCCTTCTTTTCTTTCTTTTCATTTCAATTTGCAGCGATAGTATTGCCCAGAGTAAATGGCTCTACACTTCTCAGTTCAATGCCGGCTGCCACCTGAACATCACGTATGGCAAAGCACAGCGGTTTCCCGGCCTTCGTATCTTTTCAGGCTTTAGCATCACCGGTGTACATAAGAACCATCTTATCGTTCATTACGGGCCTTAGCTGTCTGTTTACACAAAAACTATCGGCGCCAACCTTAATCCGCTGGTCGGTGATATACAGGTGGACTTTACCAATACCTTTTCTGCCGGCTATGGATGGGGTAGTACTCTCCCCTATTACAAATATTTCAGAACGATCCACACCGGGGATTACTACAATATTTCGCTCAACCTGAAGAATGCGGCCCTGCTTTCGACCAATTTTATCCTGAACAATCATAAACGCAACCAGATCGTTGGTTCTATTACCGGCACATTTGGCAATTTTACGTTCAACTACTATAACGACGGCGCTTTCCCTTTTGACATTATTCCGCTGGCCGATAATTTCGATCGCTACTGGACGGGTGGCGGTGCTCTGTTCTTTCATACCAGGAATGATTTTAACCGTACCGAGGTCAGTTTTGACCAGTTTACCGGCTATACGCCTCTCTTATATGAAGTATCCGGTTTACTCGGCATTAATATTCCCTTGTATAAAAATGACAGCACCGGCGCTTCAAAGAAGCCGCGGCCACATACCTTCAATACATCAGCTTACCAGGTAAAAGTTTTCACCGATAAAAATTTTGCAGTTGACGCTGGTGTAGTGGGCAGTCTTGTTGATAAAAAGGGGTTTCATTACGGCATACAGGACCTGATACATATCGGGCTGAAGTTACCCCTGCATCCAAACAATGATATGAACCGTGTGTTTGTCGGCGCCACCTATAATAACAGGCAATATGTCAAATTATAAAACGATATTATTGATAATTGCAGCAGCATGGGCAGGGCTCTATGGCTGTAAACCAGCTTCCCGTTCGTTCTCGATTGAATATAATATTGATAAAACTTTCTTTGATACCGTGCCAAAACTGGCAGGTTTTGAAAAGATCAATCCTGCAATGATAAAAATATACAGAGCAGAAATGATAGAGAGATTAGTAGAAAGGGATGCCGTTCCTGAGTACAGGTTGGTGAATGCAAAAAGTGACCAGGAGTATGCCAGGCTAGCCGATATGAAAAACAGAAGTTATTTATACCTTTTCGAAGTGATCTCTTCTGCAGAAAGACAGTTTATCTATATGGCAACAAGTTACACTGATGGCGAATGTACTGGTCTTGGGCCCGCTTATCTTGGCTGGCTGCGCCGGGACCGAATCCGGTTCAAACAGGTATTGCGAATATCCACGGTGAAGAAAAAGGACCATAAAGACGGATTGAAAGATACTATCATAAACAATAAACAGATAAACCGCTACCAGCTTGGTCTTAAGAAAGACACCACACATCTTATCTTTTTTAACGATCAGCGTTTTCCTGCGGCGGGCGACACCACTACCCCCATTACCATCACGCAGATCATCCGGAACGAACCCAATAAGATCGGCGGGAAGAAAGCCGTCATTTTCACAACTGATAAAGTACTCGAAGATCCCAAAGCGCTTGTCTTTACCTATTACGCCACTATACAAAACAAGTAAACGCAATGCCTTCCAAAAAACCAAAGAAGAATGCGCCAAAGAAAAGCGCAGCTAAAAAGAAAGCAGCTAAAAAAATTGCTGCAAAAAAAGCAGTACCAAAGAAGAAGGCAGTAAAGAAAAAAGCCGTAAAGAAAAGCCGTTTTTCCACGTCGCCACCCGAACCGGCTATTTCACGCGGCGGAATACCCTGCATTTGTATTGAGAACAATGAGGGCTGGTTCTGCATGAGGAGATTGCCTAATGGCGAGCTCAAAGAATGTGACGGGCCTTTTGACACCAAAGAGGAATGTGAAAGCCATGTGTGCAGGTGAGTGACAGAGTTATGAGTTGAAAATTAAGAGTGAACGTTGTCTTTTATTGCAATTTGTTAGTTCCCCGGTTCTCCTGAGTGTTCCAGACCGTTCAGAAATATAACAACACAGGGTTGTAATGTCCAGGTTGCAATTAAATAGTAGCTCCAAAGGAGCTATTGAAAAGTAATATGGTTAAGCAGGTGACTGTCGGTTTGTTTAACAGGGTCGCCAAATATGCAGTAGGTCCTGAACTTCCTGTAGGTCTTGTTCTTTGCATTGGCAGCCCCGGGGGCTTCCTCGCCAAACATATCCCTTAACTCCAACTGTGAGGTGCCGGCTGTAATTCCATACGGTAATGGGATGGCCCCTTTAAAAGGTTTTTTGTTCCAGTAGTAATTATCCTTCATAAAGTAAACAATGATATAACTGAAGACGGCTTCGTCACCCTTTCCTTTAAAACCAAAAACCAACCCCTCACCCGGCCAGGTTATATCGCTGGCATCCTGGTATTCCGTTTTTTCCTGTTTCCCGGGAACAGATGAAATGAATTGCACAACAGAAGGGTCTGTAATTTTTTTGCCCAGCAGATCAATGATACCGCTTTTATCTTTTATGTCCGGCACGGTATCCGGCTTCCCGGTAGCCATAAACAGGTATTTTCCCTGTGTGTCGAATACGTTGAAGATAATATTATCTCCATGAAAGACTTTGTTTTTCCCCAGGTCTGTTTTTGTTTCAAACGCACCTGTTAGTGCCCGGAATATGGCCGAATAATCACTTTCTGTCTGAATGGGCATTAAAAAATTCATTATTCTCCCTTTCTGTATACTTACGAATACTTCCGGCAGGGTAAAGGAATCTGTTTTGAACTGCGCCCCCTTAAGGGTGTATATATTGAATCCCAAGGGGGAACGGTTTTTATACTGCAGCTTGCTGTAATCCGTTGTGGAAAGAAACGGGATCCCCTTAAATTCCTTCTTTGCATCAATATCCAAAAAAGCGGCTGACTGTGCGCTGCTGCAAACCTGTAGCAACGCAAACAGGAAAACAAACAATACATATTTCATAACAATACTGGTTTTATATTATCCTGTTCCAGAAAAAATAAAAATCACAGTTAAGGTAATGAATGAAGTACCTTTTTTCAATACCCACGGGAAGGTATATAGCAACCCCGGGAAGGGAAAAGCGGGCAGAAAACATCTGTCTGCAAACGCCGACTCCCCAATCTGTAAAAACAATAATAACTTTAGCTCATGAGTCTTTTAGGTAACCTTGTCTGGTTGATATTCGGGGGTTTGTTCGCCGCTATCGGCTACTTCGTGGGCGGGTTGGTTCTATGCATCACTTTTGTTGGCATCCCCTGGGGTTTGCAATGTTTTAAACTGGCGGGTCTCGTGCTCTGGCCCTTTGGCCAAAAAGTGGTGAGTGATACGCAAAACACCGGATGCCTCGCTATGTTCTGCAATCTTATCTGGATACTTTTCGGCGGCTGGTACACGGCGCTTATTCATATTATCATGGGCTTGCTGCTTTCTCTTACTATTATCGGCATCCCCTGGGGCCGCCAGCATTTCAAGCTGGTCGAAATATCACTGATGCCTTTCGGAAAAAGGATCATGGATGCATAGCCGCTGTTTTTTTAGAGTTTTCCGTCTGCAAACGATAATAAAACGTTAACGCAATTCAGGCTTGCAAAATCGCATTTCATTCAGCGTTGTTTTTTTCAACCGGAGGGGCTGTCCTTTTTTTGGGGCATTAAATACATCCTCAAAAAAATTCATTATGCAACAAACTGTAACCAACCACCCGCTGAAGTATCTCAGTGTATTATTTGTAAGCATCATCATGCTGGTGTTTACTTCCTGCCAGAAAGATTCTGATATTGATAACCCACCCCCGGCCGGCGCCACAAAGATCAAAGAATACAAGAACGGGGATGAGTACGTTCGCTTCACTTACAATACCGATGGCACCATCAAAAAGGCCACGGTAAAAAGTGAACTAAACACCGGCGGTGACGTTGTGGACTTCAACATCACTTACGATGCGCAGAAAAAGATCACGGAAGTGAATACATCTCTTGGCGAGAAGATCGTTCCCGAATACGAGAACGGCCAGATGATCAGGGCCAGTTATTTTGATGGTCCCGTTCGTACCGCCTATACAAATTATTGGCATGAGGCCGGCAACCTGAAAAGAGTGACGATCTACCTGAATATGGGCGCCGATTTTGAACCTTTCCTCGAATTCAATTTTGCGTACAATGCCAATGGCAACCTTACTGAATCGGTAGTGATGATGACGGATGGCGTGCCCAACCATTTGGTTCGTGCAGGACATGTTACTTACCAGTTCGATTCCGGGACAAATCCTTTGTATGAGCACCGTGATTTTATGGCATTGCTCTGGCAAGGTGTTTCGAAGAACAATATCACGAGGGAAGAGCATTTCGATGCGGCCCAGACCCCTGAGGATCTTTATACCTATGTTTATAAGTATAAACCCAATGGTCTGCCGGAAAGCGCCGTGGTAACGATCGGTCTGCCCGGCCAGACACCTACCACATCAGCATTGAACTTCCTGTACCAGTAAGCAAACAGACCTTGAATATAGAAAGCCTTCCCATTTCAGATGGGAAGGCTTTTATCTTATCTTAACATCGGCCTTTACCGCCGCCTTTTTATCTTTGCCTAATCTTTCTCACCCCAAAACTTTATCATGAAAACGGCTGCTTGTATTCTTGTGCTTCTCTCCTCTTCATTAGTATTGAATGCACAGCTCAGCAAAGGCCAGTGGATGGTGGGTGGAGCAACTGATTTTTCTTACAGGAGGAGTAAAGATAATATCGGCGACTATTCACATATTATGAAGCAGACCAGCTACCGGGTATTACCGGGAGCCGGGTACTTTTTTATGAACAGGCTTTGTGCAGGTATCAGGTTGAATATATCCGGAATGAAGGCAAAATGGGAGTATAATGATGTAGTCAACAGTAACAGCCTCTTTTTCTTTTATGAGTCCACTTTCTCCGGTATCGGTTTTTCTCCTTTTGTCAGGTATTACATATTGCCATCTGTCAAAAAGTTCAATGTACTTGCTGAAGCCAGTTATGCTTACAATACTGAAAAGGTGAAGATAACTGAGCGGGAAGCGGTGTTCCAGCCCGGAGGCCCGGCTTCTGTCAGCGAACGAAAGAGCAACAATACTCATGGAGGGCATTATTATTCTTTGTCGGCAGGGCCCGCACTGTTCATCAATAAAAAGATCTCAGTTGAACTGACGGTTGGTTATACAGCGATCAGGGTGAATGACTGGATATGGTCTACCAACCGGATCACGATCGGCACCGGGTTCCACATTTTCATTGGTAAGTAAATGAGTCTCTTCTTTTCTTTAAACCAATTTCAAGCAATAGATAGAAGATATTTCTATCTTTTTTCAGGGTTCTTTTGAATAAGTAAATTTCATTACCCCTTCACCAAATATTCATTAGGCAATGATATTTATCCGGGAGTAAGGCAATTACTGCCGATATAAATACATTATTTCATGTATGGTAATTGTGTCAACTACACTTACCAACGATCAGTAGCAAAAATCCATACCGATGAAAAGCGTAAAGCCGCTGGCAAGACGCATCAGTATATTCCTGAGCGTGGATAGCCAGACCATTGCCGGTTATTTTAACCCGCACGACCCCAGCCCGATCTATAACCGGCAGCTGAGTTATGACTTTGAGGAGTACCTTACCAACTCCGTGATCGGCGCCAAGCGTTTTTCCACCATCCGGTACAAGATCACCTGCTCTCCAGAGGATAAAAAAATCACTGACCCGCTGATACAAGCCATACGCCGCCATTTTTCCATCAAAAAAGCGATCAAAGAAGCTGAATTCAGAAAGTTTAAGAAGAAGGCGTTTATACTTCTTGGCGCCAGCATCCTGCTGGTGATGATCTGCCAGGGAGCACTTCCTTATGTTTTTGGCTGGGAACACCGTATTCATTCTGCATTCAGCAATGCGCTGGATGTATTCAGCTGGGTGATACTCTGGAAACCGATCGAGCGGCTGATCTTTTACTGGAACCCTTTTCTGAAAGATATTGCCCTGCTGGAAAAACTAGCTACGGCAGAAGTGATCGTTATCGAAAAAAATAAAAAAAAGAATACTCATGCGGTGGCTGCTGCTATACCTGGTGACGGCCATTGATTGCGAAGCGCAGTCAAAATGGGTGATTGAGAATTACAATTACCCGGGAAAGCTTTTCCCTGCATGCATTGTACCCATGATACACTACGAGACACATAATGACTGGTATGCTGAAGTCCGTTATAACTACGAAGAAACGGGAACTGTTTCTTTCTTTGGCGGAAAAACAATAAGAACAACCGACGAAACGACATTCAGCATTACTCCTTTACTGGGTCTTTCAGCAGGACGGTTCACCGGTGTTTCCGCAGCTGCCAATACAGAAGTGTCATGGAAGCGGTTATATTTTTCCGCACAGTCGCAATACAGTGTTGCCGTAAATAAGAATGCGGATAATTTTTTCTTTAACTGGTCTGAGCTTGCGTACCAGTTATTCCCCTTTTTCTTTTCCGGGCTGACCATGCAATATACCCGGCAGGCAGGGATTCAAGATATTGAACCGGGTATGCTGGCGGGGTTTACATTCAAAAATATTTCTTTCCCGGTCTACCTGTTCCGCCCTTTTGCTGCGGAACGTTATTTTATCATCGGGCTGTATTGTGAGTTAAGTACAGCCAGAAAATAATCATCCATAAAATAAGACTTGTTTGAAGTGACACGGAATATGAAAGATCATACAGTTGCAAAAAAAGACACAGGTCTATTTAATAAATAAACGGATAAACTAAAAAACAACCAGATCAGCATCTAAAAATCCATACTATGAAACAAAGGCTCACTATTATTATGTTACTGCTAACCATGTATGCCGGGGCACAGGTAAAGATCGGCAACAACCCCAACAGTATTGATGCAAATTCACTGCTGGAACTGGAAAGCACCAATAAAGGATTCCTCCCACCTCGGGTAACGCTGAACAGTATCAGTTCTGTTGCTCCGCTGACGGGCACTGTACCTGCCGGCATGCTGGTATTCAGTTCAGGTGGTTCGCTGACGGATGGTTACTATTACTGGAATGGAACCGAATGGGTAAGACTTGGAAACGGGGAAAAGAACCTTGTTACTAAAACTGCTTCGGCTACGCTGACAAAAGGCGAGACCTATGTTTTAGCGAGCAATGATATTACGCTGACATTACCGGTTGTTACAGCAGCTGATAACGGTCTTGAGATCACGGTGAAAAATGCAGGCAGCCATACCGACCTTATTACGATACAGGGTAATGGCGGCGCTACTATTGACCAAGGCACTGCTTCAACGCTGACAAGATTTTGCGGGCAAACATTTGTGGCTTCATCCGGGAACTGGATAGTGAAAGAAAAGAGGAACACGTCAGAAAACCTGTTAGATGTGAGTGCCAAAAGCAGTTGGAACACTCTGCAGGAAGCTGTGGAGTTCCTGAACCTGCACATGACCGGCCCTTCGATTGTAAGACTTGGAGAAGAAACGTATGATATCACAGAAACGATTGTTATTGATCTGCCCTATCCGCTTACTTTCCAGGGACTGTCTTATGGCACGGCTACCATTGCTGCGGCAAGCGGGCTGGCTAATCAACCGATGTTCAGGTGTATATCTGATTGCTACTTCAAGATGCTGCAGTTTGATGCCACTACGCTGGCCGGTTACGGAACGGTGGCAGGTGAAGATGCCATACGGTTTGCGGGAAGCGGAACATATAATGAAGTAAAGGATTGTTCTTTTGATCGTTTTTATAATTCGATCCTCGATTCATCTGATGCTGAAATATGGGTGTTTGAATGTGATGTTTCTAATGCGCAGGGAAGCGGTATCTTAATTCATAGCGCTGCTTCAGGTGTGATAGTTAAAGTAGCCGAAACCGATTTTATTGGCTGTAATTACGGGATCAACCTGAGCAAAGCCTCCGGCGCTACTATCCAGCTTGCTTCGGGTGGATATTATAATGTCAACAGCAGTGATACAGCTATATTCTACCAGCCATCCACCTTTTCCTCCTTTGCAAGTATTTCTATAACGGGCAATTCCTGGAACAATATCGGTAAGTACATCGAAGGTTTTGATTTTACCCGTACAGATGGCCGAGATGCCAATGCTATCGTAGAAAGTAATGCCGGTCTTGGGGACAAAAAACCTGTTTGTTATATCAACTTATTGAACAACACGACCACAACCACACTCACGACGGCTAACTCCTGGTATAAAGCTAACTGGGACTATACCAAGATCGGTTCCTCCACCTGCAAGTGGACGATCACCAATGCGTCAGGCGGTGTGGCGAATGTGAACAGGATCACTTTTCAGCCGGTGAATAAAAGAGATGGTATCGTGGTGATCACCGGGAACCTGTCGGTCAATAACTCCAGCCGGACCATTTCACTGGGACTGGTGAAAAATGGAGTATCAGGGACCCGCTATGGTGAAACGACACTCCGGACCAGTTCGGCTGGTACGGCATCACAGTTTTCAACCGTGATCTATTTATCGGATATCTCACCCAACGATTATTTTGAAGTATTCTGTTCGTCCGCCAATAACAGTGATATCATTACCATGCTTGACCTGAACTGGCAGGTCACTACACAGTAACCTCTTTGTTAGTTAATCCCTATTTATGAAAAAACAATTTTTTGCCGGGATAATATGGGCTCTGTGCAGCAGTGTGGCAGCCCAGGATGCTGCCAGGAATACAGGTAACCTGCAGGTGCATAGCGGCGGGTCGTTCAGTAGTTTCGGTCATTTTACCAATGCATCAGCAGGCGTATTGGTCAACCAGGGAAGCTTACATGTGAAAGGCAACCTGGTGAATGATCAGTCAGCCATGGCGGCAGGTACAGGTACTTTATACCTGAGCGGCAGCGTCGCTCAAAATGTGAACGGCTCGCAGCCATTCAGGACCTATCACCTGAACTCCAACAATAGCTCAGGCATTACGATCAATAATAATCTCAGTGTAAGCGGTATTCATACTTTCACCAACGGCATCATCATTACTTCGGCCACGCCCAATTATCTTATCTATGAAGCGGGGTCTTCTTATAGCGGAGATGCAGACAGCCGCCATGTGAATGGATGGGTAAAGAAGATCGGCGCTACCAATTTTATATTCCCGGTGGGCAACGGAAGTGTGGAACGCACCATTGCATTGAATAGCCTCACAGCGAGCAGTGAGTTCAATGTAAAGCACGAGATCAACACACCCAACCTGAACCAACTCGATATACAATTGGTAGCGGTGGATACATTTGAATACTGGCAGGTGGACAGGGTATCAGGCGGGTCGGCATCGGTCGGCATGAACTGGGACAACAGTAAACTGACATTTCCCAACTGGCAGGTAGCAAGAATTGCAGCAGCTTATTATACCGGCGCTCAATGGACCGATGTAGGTGGACCCGCCAGCGGTACTACCTCCATGGGCACAGTGGCTTCAGGTGTTGTTTCTTCTTTTGGTCTGTTTACCCCGGGTTATCGGTTGTTCCCGTTGCCGTTAACGCTGATCAGTTTTACAGCCAGGTACCAGGATAGCAGAACAGAGTTGAAATGGACAACGGCACAGGAGCAGAACGTCAGTCATTTTACCATACTCAGGAGTAATGACAATATATCGTTCTACGAGGCAGGAAGGACCGCTGCACGCAATAATCCCGGAGTGGAAAATTATTTCACGTATGATAATGAACCTATACACCACATCGCCTGGTATAAGCTGAGGTCAACGGATACAGACGGCCGTGAAAAATACTCAAAGACCGTATCGGTATCGGTGAATAACAGTAACCGGTTAATGCTGCTGACCAACCCGGTGCGGGATAGGATAACTATATCAGCAAGCAGTGCCCTGAATGCTGAATTCACATACACCATTACAGCCATGAACGGGCAATTGATGCAAAAAGGAAAACTGGCTGTTGCCGGCAGAGGCAATTACCCGGTCAGCATCGAAAAAAAGATGGCCCCCGGAACCTATACACTCGAAGTGGCCAATCATAACGAGGTATATGTGTTCAAACTGGTAGTGGTAAGGTAGTGTAGCGTGTAAGGTGCAATAAAAATAATAAAAGAAAAGAGCCTAAGTTTCCATAGGCTCTTTGCTACAAATCGAAATTGACCTTAAATGTTGTTAACATATTGAAGTTATCATCTTAACGCATTCAAGTTTCATTTGCTGAATTATTTTTTAATGACTAAGTGTTATCCTTTATTTTTCTTATAGGAGTTTTACGAATGAACTTAGTCTCATTTTTTCCGGCAACGTTCTCGTTTATTTTATTTCATATGTGTTGTCCTGCGGATAACTATCCGGTGTATGCGGATGATACAGTTTCAGGAGTTCAATAGCTTTTGCTGTAACAAATGAGACAGTGACGGTCTTATTCCCTTTTTCCCACACACCGATATTGCGGTGAATGCGCTGTTTGCTGCCGTCTTTGTATTCAATGACGATGTCAACCGGTACGGGTTTGCTTCCTTTTGACGTGATCAAAACATTTACCTTCTTCCCGGATCTTTTTACAGAAGTGATCGCAAGGTCGGGAATGCCGTTCTCAAAAAACCATTTCTTCCAGAACCAGTTCATGTTCTTCCCGGCGCCTTCGTTCATACAATAGAAAAAATCATTTGGCATCGGGTGCTTGCCTTTCCATTGCCGGATATAATGATGCAATGCTTTCGTGAAGAGCGCATCGCCGAGATAGTCTTTGACATAGAGGTAACCCATGGCCGGCTTGGGATAGGCATTCGTGAAATAAGCCCTGTTCCATTCCGTACTGGGTGTGATGATGGGCAGGTCTGTCTCGTTGCCTGCATTCAACGCTGTCGGCGCCACACCATATTCATCCACGATTGTGGAGTCTATCATCGGAGAGATCAGCCATTCGCCAATTGTGGCCCATCCTTCATCCATCCAGGCATATTTGGTCTCGTTGGTACCCATATAAAAAGGGAACATCGTATGAAACACCTCGTGGTCAGTAAGCGTGATGCTTTCATGGCGGTCTTCTACCGGGTTGTCATTTACCATCATGGGATATTCCATCTGGTCAAGCCCATCGAAAACAGTGATATGGGAATACGGGAAAGGCCATGCAGGAAAAGTGTAGCTCATGATCTCTACTGTTTTCCGGGCATCGCCGGCCACATAGAAATAATCATGATGTTTCGGGTTGAATGCTGCATCTACCCTTGTTCTTCTCTTTGTTTTAGGATCAACGACAAGACTGGATGACTGCCATACATAATGATCGCTGACAGCAAATGCAAAGTCAACGACATCATCCGCATCAAAATGCCAGGTGTTGTGTGTTTTGGATGTATTGGTAATATTTCCTTTTCGGAGGTCAGTCGTATCAACGATCCAGCTCATGGCATCATTTTGCTCTGCCTCCTGCAAACGCCGGTAGAAAGCAGGTGATAATACTTCGCTTCCATTTTCCAGGTCGCCGGTAGCCCATACAATAAAGTGTGAAGGGACCGTGATGGCGGCGGAGAAATGACAGAAATCATTATAGAACTCCTGCGTGCCGGTATAAGGGATAGTGTTCCACCCGTCAATATCATCATATACAGCAATACGGGGAAAGAAATATGCAATGAATGCAGCGCCGGGTGCTATTTCGCCGGTGCGGATATGCGACCTTTTGTTCAGTGTATAGTGATAGGAAATGCGGAAATGGATCTTTTGCCCGGGGCCTATAGGCTGGTTGCGTAAGGTGCCATTCGTTGCATTCACACGGATCGCATCAGGAGGAATGATACTATTATTGATCTGTAATGAGTCAATGATCATCCCGTCTGTAAGATCATCAGCTGATATACTCACCTGTCTCGGCGCCCCTTTCTGGTAGATATTCGGATACAGCTTGAACACTATTTGATGCAAGGTGTCCGGGCTGTTATTGATATATACGATGTCTGCTACCCCTGTGAGCAGCCTGGTGCCAGGGTCAAACTGTATGTTCAGGTCATAGTTGGCGGTGTTCTGCCAGTAATTCTTTCCAGGTTCCCCGGTCACTGATCTTGTACCCTTGTTGTAGGTAGCTTGTATGTTCCTGGGAGTGGGTAAAAGTGTTTGCGAAATGACAACATAATGCAGAAAAGAAATAACGATCAGCAGGATATAACGCATAGGTATATTATGAGTGATGCAATTTAGGCAAAACCCATAAGGTTGCAGCAAGAGTATGTATCCGGTAAATATCCTCTTTTAAGGATAACATTTGAACCGGTTATATGTCATGCAGAACCCGGCCCGGTTGATAAGCCAGTATCCTGCTGCTTCGGCCACATACACATACCATTTTTTCTTTTCATGGCCTGCTATCTTAAAGGCAATAGCGCCTGAGAGGAAAAGATGGTCGGCGAAACGTGTCAGGTGATACCCATCGGTAGTGAACACGAGCCAGGTGCGGCTGCCGGGAAACCTCGCTCCCTGGTGCGGATCGCCGTTCTTATATTTATTGGCGCCACTGAGCGATGGTTTCCAGAACTGGTCGTTGGCATTTGGGAATACCTTTTTGAAACCGGGGTATTGGAACTGTAATGCCTGGTTGACGCCGTCGGCAGCGCCGGCCAGCATAACGAGTGAACCAGTAACTATATAGTTGGTCACTCTTTTCTTCCGTAGCTTTTTCAGATCTTCTTCAACTGTGGTTATATTTTGACAGAAAACCGGCAAAGCAATTGCCAGCCAGGCAAGCGAGAGAACACACTTTCTCATAGTATTGTTTTTATGTCAGTGATTGGTTTAACCTTGATCTTGAATTGCATGACAGATCATCCATAGCCATGCGATGGCGATCCCGGGTATTGATCACGGTTGTAGATAGGATATGATGCAGAGATAGCGGATCATACCTGCGGGTGGGTGGTAGCAGGTAAATGCCAAGGTTTACAAAAAAGCTCTCTAAAGGGGGAAGTATTCAGAAGGCCAAAGGATCGGGAGGTGGAAGGTTCGAAGTGGTACCTAAGGTAAGGGAATATTTCAAAAAAAGTACAAACCGGTCCTTTTTTAGATAAATGAAAAGAAGGATTGCGGATATTTGCCTGATCGTAATCTATGCGGCTGCTCATTATAATTACCTGCCTGGTGCTGGCAGGCTGTTCGGCAAATGTGGTACTGAAGGCAAAGGAACCCGGCAAATTCTTTGACAATTATTTCATCCTTAAAGACAAGAGGTACAGCTATTACACCAAAGTGATCTTTTGTCAGCGCCAGGTATATGGCCATTATGCATTATCTCAAGACACCATTTACTTGCTCAGGAAAAGGAAAAAATTGTATTATATGACCGGATATGCCTTGTTGAACCAGGATACCTCATCTATTGTTGTATATGGACTGGATACGACCGGAAGCAAGTTGTTTAACATTCTCTATTTTAATAAATAAGGCGGCAATCTGCAGTACCCGATCAGTAGAGAGGCAATTTTGCCCATTCCCCGTTTTCAGATAACTTCGCACCTCATTATTAATCAACTAATCAAATCAATATGGCATACGATGTAGTTGTGATCGGCAGCGGCCCCGGTGGTTACGTGGCAGCTATCCGTGCATCACAGTTAGGATTTAAGACAGCGATCATTGAAAAAGAAAGCCTCGGCGGCATTTGCCTGAACTGGGGTTGTATCCCTACCAAAGCGTTGCTGAAAAGTGCCCAGGTAAATGAGTATATCAAACATGCCAAAGATTATGGTATCAATGCCAGCGGTACGCCTGATTTTCCGGCGGTGATCAAAAGAAGCCGTGGGGTGGCCGAAAAAATGAGTAAAGGTGTTCAGTTCCTGATGCGCAAGAATAAGATTGATGTGGTGATGGGTTTTGGTAAGATCGCCGGCAAAGGGAAAGTGGAGGTAACGGCTGCTGATGGTAAAAAACAAATAGTTGAAGGCAAACACATCATCATCGCTACCGGCGGAAGAAGCCGTGAACTGCCTGCATTGAAACAAGATGGCAAAAAGATCATCGGCTACCGCGAAGCGATGAACCTACCCTCCCAGCCCAAATCCATCATCGTTGTGGGCAGCGGTGCCATCGGCGTTGAGTTTGGTTATTTCTACAACAGTATGGGTACTAAAGTGACCATCGTGGAATTCATGCCGAGGGTAGTACCTGTGGAAGATGAAGATATCTCCAAAGAACTCGAAAAGAACCTGAAAAAACAGGGAATAGATATCATGACCAGCAGTGAAGTGACAGCGGTTGATACTTCCGGCGCCGGTGTGAAGGCAAAAGTGAAAACAGCGGATGGCGAAAAAATATTGGAAGCAGATATTTTATTAAGCGCTGTAGGTGTAGCAGCCAATATTGAAGGGATCGGTTTGGAAGAAAATGGTGTTAAAACCGATAAGGGCCGTGTGATGGTGGACAAATATTACCAGACCAATGTGCCGGGTATCTATGCTATCGGTGATTGCGCTCCGGGGCAGGCACTGGCACATGTAGCCAGCAAAGAAGGGATCATTTGTATAGAAGCCATTGGGTACAACGAGAAAAAATATAATCACAAACCAGAAGCATTAGATTATAACAATGTACCGGGCTGTACCTACTGTGTACCTGAAGTAGCTTCCGTTGGTTATACGGAAAAACAGGCAAAGGATGCAGGATATGAAGTGAAAGTGGGCAAGTTCCCGCTGAGTGCAAGTGGCAAGGCATCGGCTGCCGGCCACATGGAAGGATTTGTAAAAGTGGTTTTCGATGCCAAATACGGCGAATGGCTGGGTACGCACATGATCGGTTACAATGTAACGGAGATCATCGTGGAAACAGTGGTAGGGAGAAAATTAGAGACCACTTATCATGAAGTACTGAACAGTATTCACCCCCACCCGACCATCAGCGAAAGCGTGAAAGATGCGATAGAGGTAGCGTACGGGGAGGCGATACATTTGTAAACGTCTGAACCAGGATTAATAAGATTAAGGGATTATTGGGAAACCGGTAGTCCCTTTTTAATTCCCCTTACTGTGCTATCCTTTCTTCCCTTCCTTCATGGGAACAAAAGAAAAGTTATCAAAGACCTCTTCTTTTAAAACCCCGTTCTCCAGTTTGGTGATACGCCGCATTTGCTGCACTTCGCCAGCACCGAGCGGGATGACCATCATGCCTCCCGGTTTTAGCTGCTGGATCAATTTTTCCGGCACTTGTGGCGCTGCAGCTGTAATGATCACTTTATCAAATGGAGCGAAAGTGGGCAGGCCTTCATAGCCGTCGCCGTAAAAGAATTTAATGGAAGGAAATTTTTTCAGGTAAGCAAAATTCTTATTACCATCAAACAGTTTTCGCTGCCTTTCGATCGTGTACACCTGGGCCCCCATCATGGCGAGCACTGTTGCCTGGTAAGTGCTGCCGGTACCGATCTCCAGTACTTTCTCAAATGGCTTTATTTCGAGCAACTGTGTCTGGTAAGCTACGGTGTAAGGCTGCGAGATGGTTTGGCCTTCACCGATAGGGAAAGCCCGATCTTCATACGCTACTTCATCAAATGCAGAGTCGAGAAAAAAGTGGCGCGGAATACTTTCAATGGCTTGCAGCACTTTTTCATCTGTGATGCCTTTGCTGCGAACCGTATCAACGAGTTTTTTTCGTAATCCTTTGTGGCGGTATGTATCTTCAATGGGTCTCATAAGCTGGGCGCAAGATAGGGCTAAGAGAAGAAAAGAGAAAAAGAGAAATTAGCTTTTGATAAAAACCTCAATCTTGTCTATCAGCTTTTTCTTCAGGTCTTCGGTGTCTTTCCACACAATATGCGGGTAATTACGGGTGTCAAAGTGAGCATTTTCAATTTCATCTTCACGGCAGGTGTATATCACTTTTTGTCCCAATCCCAACGCATATCCTGATTCAAAATATACCCCCTTTTTGTGTTGAGTAAAGTCTGCAATTGTGAACTTAGATTTCTTTAAAGCAGCTAAAATCGCATCATTTATTGTTATGTCGCTTCCAATACTAAGGTTGTCATCTATTCTCAATGCTTCAAATCCTGTTTCAGATATTGCGGGTTCGATTGCCTGATCGAAAATGTATCTTAAACTCTCATCGAATGACATTGCTACAAAACAGATTGAGGAGTATTGTTTTTTCTCATATTCCGCTAATCTATTCAATCCTGCAACTGTCAAGGCAATTTCATGATAAGCGTCATCACTTCTTGTAATACAGGATAAATAACTGTTGTCTATTAGGCTATCAACATAAAAGAAAAATTCGTCAACATTTGCTACATAGGCCTTTCGCCATAATTCGGAAAATGCATAATCGCTTATTGAAATCGTTATTTGGTATCCGTCATATGGACATTGCGAACGAATAAAGTATAGCACCCTGCCCTGCTTCTCTATAGCCAAATTAGTCGGATAGTTTAAGTCGATAAACTGAATTAGGCGATTAATATTTATCTGCAAATCATATTTTGGCCATATATTATTATAGAATATGGTTTTTAGTTTTTCTTTATAGGTATCGGTTAGCAGGTTGCTTTTTATGATTGCACCATCAATTTTAAAGTTAATTCCATTTCCTCTGGCAGGTGATATGAAATAGGTTGCCTGATCAGGAGAAATTTCTGAACCGTAACTAGAAATTATTGCTTTATGCTTTAATTGATCTAAAAAAGGAGTAATGAAGTCATTCATAAGTAAATTCTACAGTTTCATATCATTAATGATCCCCTTTATCTTTTCATCCAGTTCTTTATTTACTTTATCAAAGTCAGCCCGGTTGTTTAGCCTGGTATTCACGCTGAAATAAAATTTGATCTTTGGTTCTGTGCCCGATGGTCTTGCTGATATCTTGCTGCCATCAGCTAAGATAAACTGCAATACATTTGATTTCGGTAATTCAATCGCCCACTCCTTCCCTGTTTGCGGGTTTTTGCCCTTCCTTAATTCATAATCCAGCAATTCCACCACATCAGAACCATTGATGGTCTTTGGAGGGTTGTTGCGGTAGCTCTCCATCATTGCTGCGATCTGCTGCTGGCCGTCCATGCCTTTTTTGGTAATGGAGATGAGGTCTTCTTTGAACAAGCCATACTCTGCGTAGAGGTCGAGCAGTTTATCAAACAGCGTCTTTCCTTTGTCTTTTTCATACGCCGCCATTTCGCAAAGCAAGGCTACGGCGCTGACAGCATCTTTATCACGTATCCTGTCACCGATCATTAGGCCAAAGCTCTCCTCTCCCCCTATCACATAATTCTCTTTGCCCTCTTTTTCCCGGATCATTTCAGCGATCCATTTGAAACCGGTGAGTACATTATAACAGGCTACATTGTTCTTATTGGCGATCTCATTGATCATGCCTGTGGTCACGATAGTGGTGATCACCATATCATTCGGCTGTGCAATGCCTTTCGTCTTTCTCGCTTCGATCATGTAATTGAAGGCAAGCACAGCGGTCTGGTTCCCGTTCATCAGCACCCATTCCCCGTGATTATCCTTGACGCCAATACCCACGCGGTCTGCATCCGGATCGGTGCCTAATAATATATCGGCATCCAGTTCTTTGGCTTTTTTCAAACCGATACTCATCGTTTCTTTTTCTTCGGGATTGGGATAACCCACGGTAGGAAAATTGCCGTCGGGCTTGCTTTGCTCTTCTACGATAGTGACATTGGTAAAGCCAAACCTTTTCAATACTTCGGGTACCAGCATGATGCCGGTGCCATGAATGGGTGTATAAACGATCTTCAGATCCTTGTGCCTGGCAATTACATCCGGGTAGACACTAAGGCTCTTCACCATTTTAATATATTCTTCGTCCAGTTCTTTACCGATGATCGTGATATTCTTTTCACCGCCGCTCCATTTTACATCATCCACGCTGGCGATCTTCTCTACTTCTTTGATCACATTCTTATCATGTGGCGGCACGAGTTGCCCCCCGTCTTTCCAATAAGCCTTATAACCGTTATATTCTTTCGGGTTGTGTGAAGCAGTACACACTACCCCGCCCTGACAACCGAGATGACGGATAGCAAAGGACAATTCCGGTGTCGGTCTCAACGCCTCAAACAAGAACACTTTAATTCCATTTGCAGCAAAAACATTAGCTGTTGTTTCAGCAAAGAAGCGGCTGTTGTTGCGGCTGTCATGCGCAATGGCTACTTTCACCTGCTCATTGGGAAAAGATTGTTTCAGGTAATTAGCATAGCCCTGTGTGGCCATACCCACAGTGTATTTATTCATGCGGTTGGTGCCCACACCCATGATACCGCGAAGACCGCCGGTGCCGAATTCAAGATTACGATAGAAAGCATCTGCCAGCTCGGTTGGGTTTTCCTTCATCAGTTTGTTGATCTCATCTTTGATCGGCTGGTCAAAACTTCCTTCGAGCCAGGTATTCACTTTGGACTGTATTGCTGTATCCATATTGCAAGTTTAAATTTGAAGGCTGAAGTTATCAATTTTTACTATTTCAAACTGAAAAGCCTGTCAAAACGTATTTTTGTTTAATGAGGTCACCGGCATTGCTACTATCATCGTCTCTTGCAGTTTACCCAGAGCAAAGCGATCGGCACAATTCATCATTCCGTACAAAGCTCGTCATTCTGCTTTCCTTCGGCTGGTGTTTTGCAATTGCTCAAAGATCTCCTGTTATTGACACAAGCAGAACCGTCATTATAACCGATACATCTTCTATACAAACCCTGGCTAGCCTGGGGCCACGGCCGCCTCATTATTCAGGTATAGGAATTACTCCGGAAATAAAGAATAAACGACAATGGCTTATTGCCGGTGTCCATACCGTTGGCTACGGCGGCTCATTACTTTTATTAAATAACGCCTGGTATAAAGGATATGAAAGGACAAGCTTCCAGACTTTCAATGACAGCAAAGAGTGGCAGCAGATGGACAAGATCGGCCATGCCTGGGGAGCTTATAATGCCGGGAAAGTTTCTTCCGCCATGTGGGAATGGACAGGAATGCCACATAAGAAAGCCGTGATCATCGGGGGCATCGGTAGCATGGCTTACCTGACAGCTATTGAGTTCCTGGATGCCCATTCTGCCAAATGGGGATGGAGCTGGAGCGATATTGCTGCCAATATCGGCGGCTCCGGACTTTTTATCGGTCAGGAGCTTTTATGGAAGGAACAGCGGGTTCAGTTTAAGTTCTCCTTTCACAAAAAAAGATATGATGAACCCCTGCTTGAACAAAGGGCCGATAACCTTTTTGGTAAAACATGGTATGAACGAATGCTGAAAGATTACAATGCACAGACCTATTGGCTCAGCGCAAATCTTAAATCTTTTTTTCCTGAAAGCAGGCTTCCTGCCTGGTTGAACGTATCGGTTGGCTATGGCGCAGATGGTATGTATGGCGGTTTTGAGAATATATGGATAGATGACCTGGGCAATGATATTGACCGTTCTGATATTCCCCGTAAACGCCAGTTCTATGTAGCGCCGGATATAGACTTTACCAAAATAAGAACGAATAAAAAATGGTTGCGGACGGCATTTGCTTTTTTGAATGCATTCAAATGTCCTGCACCTGCGCTGATGCTGGACAGCAAAGGAAAGTTCAAAGCTTATGCGCTTTATTTCTGATCACTCAATTTTCCACTCTGCTGCCTTGATAACAGCATCTAACCGGTCGGGTTTATCTGCATCCAGCCACAACTGAACCAACTGACCGCCATTCGAATAGTTTTTGGCAAAAGCCGAAACATCGCCATTTTCATTCTTGCCCAATACCACATCCACATTTTTTTCATGTATAAAAAGGGAAGTACTCCAGAAATCTGGCAGTCCAAGCTGTTTTCCTTTTTCAGTCGGAAAACAAGGAATATCACCCATGAATGTGCGGGTATCCCCTTTGCCGTAATCAAGACTGAATAGGGTATCGGCGGCACCGGGTCTGAAAGCAAAAGGCTGTTTGCTTTTATCATCTATTTTATAAACAATGGGATTGATACCTGTCATTACGATCTTTCCGCCCCGGTCAAGGTATTTGCGGATAATGCTGTTCTTTCCATTTTCAGTAACCGAGGAAGGGAAATACGAGGTGGCAAATACAAAAACAGAAGGGTTAACTGATTCCCGTGACATATAATATGCCAGCGAATCTGCCCCTATCACTTTATATCCGTTACTGCGCAGGTAATTCCTCGTCATCAAATCACTGTTACCCCGGAAATAAATACTCACTCCGGGTTCATAATATACATAGCGGTCAGCCTGACCTTTGAATTGACGTTTATCGGGATGTCCGCTGAGCGCATACAGGTACCCATCATCTGCACCGAAGTAAAGTAAACCTCCATCCCATACTGGGGAAGACATGATCTTACCATTTACTTTGAACTGGGAAACACGTTGCCCGGTTCTCAGGTCAATACAGTATAACTGTCCGTCAAATGTTCCCGCATATACTTTATCATCCACGATCAGCGGCGACGACCAAACAGCCAGCGGTGTTCTGAATTTCCATATCTCTTTACCCGTTTCAATATTTACGGCCTGTACAAAACGTCCGTCGGACGTGCCCGTCACCACGAACGAATCTTTTACCGCCACGGTAGAGATGACCCATGAAACGTAATGATCCATTTTCCAGAGGCCTTTTCCGTTATCGGCATTGATGCAATAAAGAAAGCCATCCCTGGCACCAAAAATTGCTTTGTTTTCCACAATGACCGGACTGGATGTAATGGCTCTCCTGTCAAAACCATAATCTTCATTATTCATCGTATCTCCGTTAATTCGGTATTGCCATAATTCTTTCCCGGTCTTTAGGTCCACTGCATACAACGAAGCTTCGGTATCGCCAAAGAGCACTGCTTCTTTATAGACAGCTGCTGTACTGCGAATGATCCCCTTGCTTTTAAATTTCCATAATTGTTTTCCTGTTTGCGGATTCAGAGCATACAGGCAACCATCCTCACTTCCGATCAGGACTTTATCGTCATGTAAAACAGGTGAAGAATAGTAATAGTCATAACGCCAGGGATAAGCCGTCTTCTCTCCCAGCTTTACTTTCCAAAGTAATTGCCCATTCAGCTCTTTCAGGCAATACAGGGTTTGCCCGTTATCGGAGAAATAGACCTTCCCTTTCTCACAAGCCGCAGATGAATGAATGGCAGTACCGGCATTGTACTTCCATTTTACCTGCGATGTTTTTTTATCTAATGCTATAAATACACCTGCTGCTGTACCAAAAAAAACGGTGTTGTCATTGATCAGCGGGGTGGAACGGATAGGTGATCCGGCATCAAACCGCCATGCTTTGGTGTCATACACAAGATCAGCACCTGTAGATACAGAACTGCTGTGGGCCGGGTTATCCCGGAACATCTTTGCCTTGCCTCCGGCCTGCGAAAAGGAATTCCCATAAAGAGTGGTAAAGAAAAAAAAGAGTAATGGTCGTATCATACGCATTATAATAAAAGATCAAAGTTCGCTGATCCATCGTCGGAACAGGGGCGCCATTTCCTGGCTGATCACAATATGGTGGTTCAATGCAGGCATGGACAGATCCACCTGCAATTTCACTTTTTCATAGGTCTTGTAGCTTTTGATAAAGCCGATATTGATGATGTACTGACGGTTGGCCCTGAAAAAACTGGTTTTATCCAGTTCGTCCTCCAGTTCTGCCAGGTTTTTATCTACCCGGTATTTCTTTCCCTCTTTATCAATGATGAATACCAGTTTATCTTCTGTGTAAATGATAACGATATCATCTGTCCGTAGAGAAATGTTCTCAATACCTTTCTTTACCACCAGTCTTGTGCGGGTCGTTTTGCGGAAACTATTGATAAAAGAATGATACCCTGTAAAGTGTTTTTCCAGGTTTTTGTATTTATTCATCGCCTTGACGAGTTCTGCTTCATCCACCGGCTTCAGCAGGTAGTCAATACCATTGTGTTCAAAAGCATTTACGATGAACTGGTCAAAGGCAGTAATGAATATTACAGGGCTCTGAACATTTGTTTTATTGAAAATGTCAAAAGAAAGACCATCCGGTAACTGAACATCTGAAAAAATAAGATCAGGAGGCTTATTGCAGGAAAGATACTCAATGCTTTCCTTTACGGTTGAAAAGGTGCCGGTGATCTCTGTTTCCGGAGAATGCTGGGCAAGTAATCTTTTGAACTCATCAGCGATGATCCGTTCGTCCTCGATAATGATTGCGTTGATCATGGGTAAGCTGGTTTTGGTTACATAAACAGTTTATACCCTGTTGATGCCCGTATAAATGTAATTACATAACTGTATCCTGCTTTGTCATAAGCTGCTTGCTTATCAAACAGGTCAAAATAAGGATAAGCGGTCAAATAGGCTTATTTGATGCAATAAAACTTGATGGAGATAATTTGAATTTTCGTTTGAATGCCTTGCTGAAAGTGAATAGATCAGGGAAACTGCAGTGCAAGGCAACCTGTGTAATGGTCATTTCACCTGTCATCATCAGCTCTTTTGCCAGTTCCAGCCGTTTCCCCAGTAAATACTGGTAAGGAGATACTCCGAACGCCTGTTTGAATGAACGGAAAAAATGAAATTCTGACATAGTACAGAAAGAAGCTACCTGTTTTATGTCCCCGATATGCAGGTATTGATCATCCATGTACTGCTGAGCGGTTTTAAGCCGGCGGAGTATTTCCTTCCGGGTTTCCGCTTTCAATGACCGGATGCCGTTTAATGAGATATAATTCCCATACTCATGCCAGACGATCATCTCCACCAGGTCCATGAACCACTCCCGGCTGACATGTTCACTTCCCTCTCCTCCTGTAATTGCGGTCACCAACTCATCTATTTTCTTTTTGAATGGCGAATGGCAGACAGGGTTGACTGTTTCAAAAAATTCCGGTGTCCTGAAATAACCGGAAAGATAGTTGTCAAGCGCATGATCATCCCGGGCAGTGAGCACTGTAAAAGCTTCGGCGACCGTAGTAGGGCAAATATCAATACAGATACTTTTTACCGGTTGCCGCGATTCAAAATAGGCATGCACATATGGCTGTTTACAGGCGAGTAAATAATTCCCTTTGTTTACTGCATACTCTTTGTTGCCGGCCTTATAATAAATGCAGCGATCTATGACGTATTTGAGGCTAAAACTTCTGAAGGCATTGCTGGTATCCCATTCGTTCAGCTCTGAATAATAAACGACGTCTTTGTCCTGCGGTTTGTTGAGGGCGAACTTATTCTTTTCAGTGATTATGTGAAAGTATTGCTCCATTTGAATGTATGAAATCCCGGCGAATAAGATATGCCTGAAAGAATATCCGATGCGTGGCAGAACTAAAAAAGCAGGAATTGACAAAAAGCGGCATGATCTATCTTTTCAGGGGCCCCTGCCATAACACCGCTCTTATCATCCATTGGTTATTTACTTTTGCCAATAAAAGGTAATCAGTTCCCCACCAGGCAGTGATCTTACCGCTTGCGGTCTGATCCTGGATATCGTACACCTCCACTTTTCTCACAGCCGTGGCTGGCTGCTGGCGGTTTGTTTGTTTTACCCTGGCAGCATAGGCGATCATTTCCCTGAATGACATCGGTTCGCCTCCATACACGCCGCTCTTTTCATCTTTCCAGTATCCATACTTGACCACTTCAGGCGATATGCTCCTGTTGATCTTATTGGTGTCGCCCTCATAAAAACCTTCCACGTAATCCAGCATGGCCCGTTGCACGTACTCTTTTTCCTTTTCGGTTTGTGCTTTGGCGGTCGCTACTACGATCAGTAGGCTAAGAAGAAGAATAACGGTCTTCATGTCGTTCTTTTTGTCAATAGATCAGATACATCCTGAAATTAGGCCAAAAACAACTTCGTGCTGGGCCATACATCCGTCGAAACTCCCACTTGTCCATTTCTCCCCGGTCGGATATTTACATGAGCAGGCTTATTATTTTATAAGCGTTCTTAATGCTGCCTGTTTCAATACGTCTAATTGTTCGCCTGATATATTTTTTTTCCAGGAGCATTTATCAAGACTGATAAAATCGAATCTCTTTTTATCAATTAGTGCAGCGTAAATGGTCAAAGCCGCCAGTACGCTTCCCGTTACAGAGGGATGAAAATTATCGGGTGAATACAAAGGCAACCCCGGGTCCTTCTCCCAGGCATACTTCCATGCCTGACCGGCAGGACAAAGCAGGGATGAAGTGGCATTAGCTGCCTTTGTATATGACAGGATCACGTTGTCATGGTCAAAAGCACGGGCTTTAGAAGGCCAGACCATGTACAAGGCCAGTTTTGTACGGTGTTTGTTGCAGAGGTCAGCCAGTTTTCGTGCAGACTCCATCAGCAATACCTGCGATTCGGGTAATGCAGAGGGGCCTTGCTGTGCCACTACAAAGTCATAGTGGTTCTTTTCTATTTCTGCTTTTACCTTTCCATCATTCCAGTGATCTTCCAATGAGTAATCGGGGTAAAGAAAGGAATGGTACGTGATCGTCACCCCGTCAAGCTCCCCGATCTCTTTGATCATGGCAGGAAGATCATTGGTATAAGTAAGGCTGTTCCCAACGAATAATATCCTGAGTCCTTTTTGAGATACCCGGTTGTATTTATCAAAACCGGTCAATGAGATCAGGATGAAAAATAGTATGATCAGCCGCTTCATAATTGTTATTGCAGGAAATTTCGCAACAATTAAGGTTCAAACAGGAAAAATAGTACAGGCGGCAAACGGTCACTTCATATAAGCGCCCAGCACTTTGTCCTCACTTACTTCTACATAGATGTGCTCCTGCAAAGTAGTGGCAATAGAAAGGCCGACATAATCAGGATGGACTGGAAAGGAATTATGGCTGCGTCCGACCAATACAAGGGCCTGTATTTTTTTGGGATGAAATTCAAGGAATGGTTTCAGGGCATATAGCAATGTTTTGCCACTGTTGGCCACATCATCCACAATGATAACAACCCTATCGGTAAAATCAATTTTCTTGCTCAGTGTGACCTCTTTGGGATTTTTTTTGTCGAGGGAGAGGCTGATAACCTCAGTGGGCAGATCACTGGCTTCTGCGATCATCCGCTGAATACATTTCGCTACTACACTGCCACTATCCCTGACGCCTGCCAGGATAATACTTTTTTCATCGAAATTTTCCTCTATTATTTCAAGCGCCATACGGCGGAGCTTCTTTTCGGCTACGGCCTCGTCCAGTATATAATTCTTTACTGCTGTCATTATCCATTAAACTTTTTGTACTCTTATACTAACAACCCGTAAATTAGCACTTGTAATGGATTGCTATGCAAATTGCACAACAAATTTTATTTGTATTCATCAGCGGGCTGGCCATCTGGTTTTTTGCCAAAAAGATAAAAGAGATCAGCCGGAATATACGACTCGGAAGAGACGAGAACCTGGCCGATAATTCCGGGCAGCGCTGGAAAAATGTATTCTTACTTGCTTTCGGGCAAAAAAAGATGTTTCGCAATCCGCTTGTGGCTGTGCTGCACTTTTTTGTGTACGCCGGGTTCATCATCATCAATATCGAGGTACTGGAGATCGTCCTGGATGGCATATTTGGCACCCATCGGCTGTTCGCTCCTTTGCTGGGAAGCTTTTATACTTTTCTTATCAATGCGTTTGAAGTACTTGCCCTGCTGGTGATCGTAGCTTGTGCCATATTCCTGGTACGGAGAAATATCATCAAACTTAAACGCTTTATCAGCAAGGACCTTGACGGCTGGCCCCGTAGCGATGCGAACTACATCTTGATCACAGAGATAGTACTGATGAGTTTATTCCTGTTCCTGAATGCAGGTGATACGTTATTACAGGCAAGAGGCGCTGAACATTATGCGGCACACGCGACAGGTAATTTCATTTTTTCCCAATACCTGCAGCCTGTCTTAAATGGCATGAGCGATGGAGGGCTGATGACGGTGGAAAGAAGTTGCTGGTGGCTGCATATCATCGGCATATTTGCATTTCTGAACTACCTGCCCTGGTCCAAACACCTGCATATCATCCTGGCTTTCCCCAATGCGTATTATGCAAGGCTGGAGCCCATAGGTGAAATGAGCAATATGCCCTCTGTACAAAAAGAAGTGCTGTATGCCATGCAACCGGAATTGGCCCCGCCAGCCGGTGGGGAAACGGAGCCGCCGAAGAAGTTCGGTGCAAAGGATATTCCTGACCTGAGCTGGAAGAACCTGATGGATGCCTATAGCTGTACCGAATGCGGAAGATGTACCGCTGCCTGTCCGGCCAATATCACCGGCAAACTACTATCTCCCCGCAAGATCATGATGGATACAAGAGACAGGATGGAAGAGATCGGGGAAAATATTAATAAGAACGGCGGGTTCAAGGATGACGGTAAGAGTTTACTGCACGATTATATTTCTGTAGAAGAACTAAGAGCCTGTACCACCTGCAATGCCTGTGTGCAGGAATGTCCCGTCAGTATCAGCCCGCTGGATATCATTTTGCAACTCCGGCGTTATCTGGTTATGGAAGAAAGCAATGCTCCACAGGAATGGAATGGCATGTTCAGTAACGTTGAAAATAATTTTGCACCCTGGAAATTCAGCCCGGATGAAAGAGATAAATGGGCAGAAGAAGTATAAAAGTGGGTTGCTTTTTAGGACAACTATCATAAATCCACACTTAGATTTGTAAATTTGCCTGCCTGCTCACAGCAGCCTACCGATCTTTATTTATGATGAGTATTCTTAACCGGAAGGCCCGGTTCTATCTTATTTCTTTTCTCAAACACGACTTCAAAGCCAGTATCACGGTTTTCTTTGTTGCCCTCCCACTCTGTCTTGGTATTTCTTTAGCTTCCAATACACCTGTTTATTCCGGTCTGATAGCCGGCATCATCGGCGGTATTGCCGTGGCTGTCATCAGCCATTCTCATATCAGTGTGAGCGGCCCTGCAGCGGGACTGACAGCCATCTGCGCTTCGGCCATCACTGAACTTGGAAGTATTGAGATATTCTTTTTATCTGTGGCCGCAGCCGGGCTTGTCCAGGTATTATTGGGTGTTTTCAGATTAGGCGGGTTCACTCACTTCATCCCTTCTACTGTTATCAAAGGAATGCTGGCTGCCATCGGGATCATTCTTATTTCAAAACAAATTCCCCTGCTGCTCGGATACGATAAAGCGGACTTCTGGTCAAAGGAATTGTTCAATATCTTTTCGCTGGATCATGCTTTTGCGCATGTACAGAACATTTATCACCATAGCTCGGCCGGGGCCGTCATCATAGCATTATTATCGCTGGGGTTACTGATCATCTGGAAACGTACTCTTGCCAAAAAGCTGACCTTCCTGCCCACGTCTTTTGTAGTAGTGGTATTTGGTGTGCTGATGGCATTACTATTTAAACATTTTGTTCCTGTCCTTGCGTTAAACGATTCTCAGTTCGTAGGAGTCCCTTCCGACATGTTTGCAGAGATCAAACTACCCGATTATCATTCTGTTTTCACCAATGCTGCCATCTGGAAGAATGCGATCGTCATCTGTGTAGTGGCAACGCTGGAAACACTGTTAAGCATTGAAGCAGTAGATAAAATAGACCCGTATAACCGCATCACACCGCAGAACCGGGAACTAATTGCTCAGGGAACGGGAAATTTCTTCAGCGGAATGCTTGGGGGTATCCCTATTACAGCCGTGATCGTCCGCAGCTCCGCCAATGCTGAAGCAGGCGCCCGTACCAAACTCTCTGCGATCTTTCACGGTATATGGCTTTTTATTTTTGTATTCTTTGTTTCATCCCTGCTCAACCTGATCCCTTATTGCATTCTTGCGGTCATCCTCATCAGAACAGGCTATAATCTTGCCAAGCCGAAAATGATCCGGTCGGTGTATAAACTTGGCAGGGAGCAATTCATGCCCTTTATTGTTACGGTCATTGCTATATTATTCACCGATCTGCTGATCGGTGTTGGTATTGGTGTGGCTTACTCTGCTTATTTTATTTTTAAGAATACTTATAAAGCAGGTTTTACCTTACAGACAAGAAATGAAGGGCATTCCCGTCACTACTTCTTCCGGCTGGCGATCAACGTCAGCTTTATCAACAAGAAAAAACTGAAAGATGAATTGGAGAAAGTGCCGGATTATGCGATCGTTGATATTGACGGGGCGCACAGTGTGTATATAGACTATGACATCATCGAAGTGATCAATGAATTTAAAACCAAAGCGCATCATAAACACATCGAGCTGCATTTGAAAGGCATCCCAGATGTGGAAACGATAGAGGCGCATTAAAAACTGATCAATATGAACATGACCTCTTTCCCGTTTGAAACATCAGACTGGTCATTGATCCCTAAGGAAGAACACAGGGGAGAAACCGGCATTGCGTACTGGCAGGTAAAAATGATGAACAGTATCCGTGTCAGGAAGGTAGAATACTCACCGGGATATAAAGCTGATCATTGGTGTAAAAAAGGACATGTACTTCATTGTATAGAAGGTGAAATGACGACCGAGCTGGAAGACGGACGTATGATGAAAATGATAGCAGGCATGACCTATTTTGTCGGTGATAACAATGAAGCACACCGGAGTTTTACCTCAGTGGGCTGCAAGCTGTTCATTGTTGATTAAAAGTGCTGTTAAACCATCTGCTCTTTTCTTTGTTATGTAATTGCAGCATGAAGCGAAAAGATTTTCTGACAATATTAACAGGAGTAACAGCCATGAGCGGATTAGGTACATTTAAAAAATTTACTGACAACCTAAATGAGCAGGATGAAAAAATGCCCGTATTGTTTATCGGGCACGGGTCACCGATGAACGGTATTGAGAACAATGAATTCAGCCTGCAATGGGAGAAAACAGGTAAAGAGTTGCCAGCACCCAAAGCTGTACTTGTCATTTCCGCGCATTGGCTGACCAATGGCACACATGTTACAGCCATGGAGCATCCGCAAACGATCCATGACTTTGGTGGCTTTCCGCAGGAGCTGTATGATGTGCAGTACCCGGTCCCGGGAGATGTCGTTTTGGCCAATGAAACAAAAGAACTGATCCAATCAACAAATGTGGGTCTCAATCATGACTGGGGTCTTGATCATGGTGCATGGACCGTCATACGCCGCATGTATCCTGACGCAAAGATCCCGGTTTTGCAGCTGAGCATTGACTACAGTAAGCCGGCATCTTATCATTATGAGCTTGCGAAAGAACTGGCTGCACTGCGTAAAAAAGGAGTACTGATCATCGGCAGTGGTAATATGGTGCATAACCTGCGTATGGTGGCATGGGATAAATTTCAGGAACCCAACTATGGTTATGACTGGGCCATCGAGATGCACGAACTTTTCAAAAAGAAGATCACTGATGGCGATCACCAGGCCCTTATCAACTATGAAACACTCAGTAAATCAGCGAAACTGGCTATTCCAACACCGGACCATTATTACCCGTTGATGTACACACTGGGGTTGCAGGAAAAAAATGAGGCTCCGGTTTTTTTCAATGATAAATTAGTAGCGGGATCGCTGAATATGACCTCTGTGAAATTCGGATAATGCCTGTGTCGGTTTCAGTCTTTTTTTTCGTGATCCGTGATATCTATGATCGTTTCTTCCAGGCCCTGCGTCACTTCTTCGGGGTGTTCTATCTTGTGCATCGTATTTCTGTTCTTAAGTATCTTCCATATTTGTATCAGGGCGGTGATAGTAAATATGCCACCGATCACCCAGTTGAGAATATCCTGGTTGTCATTGATCTTCGTGGCGATCAGCAGGCCACCGAAAATAAAGACGCAATTCCCGATAAAGGTTCCGATACCAATGCCAACGATATAAGCGTTATAATGATCACTACGGGGCAATAGTATTTTTTTGGTAAACAAAACTGTACTCCAGCCAAACCAGAACGGGATCTGCACCGGGTTTACAGCACTCATGACAAAGCCCAGTACGAATTTGGGCAAAGGACTGTCCAATACTACATTCTTTTCCATTTTGGGATGCAGGGCCGCATAAAAACTGGAAAATGCCAGGGCCAATACAATAACAAGCGTAACCCACTCGAGTATTTTGAATATGCGTTTTTGTTTCCTGATCCAGTCCATGGCCACCAGGGAAAGCCTGACGTATATCACTTCAGCCAGTAATGAGCCCAATGAAAAAAGGATAGCCGCTATCGTTCCCGTAGAGATAGATATCTGCATGGCTGCTATGTTCAATGTGCCGAGGGGCAATGAACCCAGGAAACTGACAAGCATACCTGTGAAAAAAATCTTTCGGAGACGTAGCATACGACGAAAATACGAATAATGGAGAATGGATAATGGTAAGTTGTAAACGGGAAACTGAGATTGTCATATCCCTGGTGCCATTCCCGTCTCCCGGTTTTTTCTAATCAAACTTTTCAAGTAATTTAAAATGCTTATTGGCCTCTTTTAAAAATTTCCTGCCTTTGCTGAAAGACCAGTAAGGTGCCCCGTTCTTATGATTATACCTGCTGATCCTGTAGAGGGCTTTCCAATGCTGTAAAAGTATCCCATACGCTTTCCAGATGCTCATATTACAATCATAGATATGGTTTGGTTCGGCGCCTGAACCATTGAACTCAAGAATGAGAAAATTCTTTCCTTGTTTCAGGTCTTCAATAGAAGTTGTCTTGATATCATACCGGCCATAAAAGAATTTACTGTTATAATGGCTCAGTTCATCAAACACTTTGTGCAGGTTCGCATCTATCTCTTTATGCAGGTTAGTAAAATGGGCGCCGCGGTTATGATTGCCGGCATAGGACAAATAAAATACTTCCCCCTCATGTAATACCCGGTCAAAGCGATGCCCATGCCGGTGCTCCATCTCCTCCATCCTGAATTTGGCGCGGGGATGCTTTTGAATAAGTTGTTTCAAAGTGGAGACACCATCCCCCTTTACCTGTAACAGTTCTTTGTCAATAAATCCGCTCACCACACCTTTTTCCTCGGCCGGGTGGCGGTAATAAAATACACTTACTTCGACCGGTAGTTCTACGAGATCCTGTACGATATACTCCACCGGGATGCGTTCATGGTATTTGTGCAACTGGTCCTCATTCTCGATCTTGCGGAAAAGGATACCTTTCATGCCTACATCGGGCTTTACAATGAAAGGATAGGTAAAACCGGCTTCAGCAATTTTATTTTTGACCACTTCAAATGACCAGTCATGCATGATGTAGATCGTACGGGGCACCAGGTGCGGGGGTAACTGGTCATACATCTCTTTTTTGCCCTCACCATGAAAGCCACCAAATGCAATGGTCGGGTTGGATGAACTGAAGAACCAGAACGAACGGCTGCGCAGGCAATACCAGAACCAGGCAGGGCTGATGGGAGCATACAGAACATAAAAATTCCAGAGTTCCCAGTTGGTTAATCGTTGGAAGAATTTTTTTATACTCATCAATATCCGGCAAAAATAAAGCAGGGGAAGATAGGATGCTTATAATTTGCCTGCATTATGCATAATTCTTTAGATTTGAGAAAATTTGATTGCATGCATGTTCCTACTGTAGCGGAGTTATTTGCAGACGGCCGGCAACCCGAAGTATTGTTCTGGGTCGGTTGTGCAGGCAGTTTTGACCAAAGGGCCCAAAAGATCACCAAAGCGTTTGTCACCATACTGAATAAAGTGGGGGTCTGTTATGCAATACTTGGAAAGGAAGAGATGTGCACCGGCGATCCGGTACGCAGGGCCGGGAATGAATTCATGTTCCAGATGATGGCCTATCAGAATATTCAAATACTGAATAACTACGGTATTAAAAAGATAGTGACAACCTGTCCGCATTGTTTCAATACATTGAAGAACGAGTATCCTGAGCTTGGTGGTAATTACGACGTGATACATCATACCACATTCTTGCAACAACTCATCAACGAAGGAAAGATCAAACTGAAAGAAGGAGGTTCTTTCAAGGGGAAAAAGATCACCTATCATGACAGTTGCTACCTTGGAAGGGCAAATGATATCTATGAGGCACCAAGAAAAGTATTGGAGTTGCTGGATGCGGAACTGGTGGAAATGAAACGGTGCCGGAGTAATGGTTTATGCTGCGGCGCCGGGGGGGCGCAAATGTTCAAAGAAGAAGAAAAAGGGAATACCCGTATCAATATTGAAAGAAGTAATGAAGCGATCGGAACCGGGGCCGCGGTGATCGCATCAGCCTGCCCCTTCTGTAATACCATGATGACAGATGGTGTAAAGCTGGCCGAAAAAGAAGAAAGTGTAAAAGTGATGGATATAGCTGAACTCATCGCTCAATCTATCGAATAGATAGCTGTAGGATCAACTATGTGCCGTGATGATCTCTTGTAGCCCGATCGCTTCCCTTAGCTTTCCCCTGGGGATCGGCAGGTAGATATCATTAAGCGCCGGCCTATCCCCTGTGATCATCTCATAAGTGATTTCCAGGATATTCATCTTGCCGGTATCACGAACCCCGACCCTTTTTAAAAGCCGGTCAGTATCACGAAAAATCTCATTAAGGTCTTCTGTATATACTTTAGACATCGTGACAACCGCAAAAGGCAATCCCTGTTTTCGTTTGGGCAATAACAGGTAGAAGAGGTAGTGGAAAAAACCTTTATTCCTTTTTTTCCATAAAATAAAGGTTCTCCATTCTTTATAGGAATAGGTCCAGTGTACCAGTGCAGCGGTTTTATCCGGTTGGGGATTACCCTTCATCCGATCATTTTTTTCTGACGTAATTTAGCGGCATGAACCTGGACTATAAATACCTTCTCGACGGTAGTTTTCATCCCGACTCCCGGGTATGGGTGTATCAGAGCAGCCGACTTTTCACCCTTAATGAAGCGCTGGAAATTGAAGAGTTATTAAAGGAATTCGCTATGCAATGGAAAAGCCATGGTACGCCCGTTAAAGGAGCGGCTTATCTTTTTTTCGGGCAGTTCATCATTTTAATGGCCGATGAGACCGCTACCGGTGTCAGCGGATGCAGTACGGATAGTTCGGTTCGTTTAATAAAGGATATTGAACAGCGTTTTGGGGTGAATATGTTTGATAGGACAACGCTGAGTTTTTTTGTAAAAGATAAAGTGCAGTTGCTGCCGATGTCGCAATTGCAATATGCGGCGGACAACGGGTTTATTAACGGAGATACGCTATACTTCAATAATCTAGTTCAAACAAAAGAAGAACTGGAGGACAATTGGATCGTGCCGGTGAAGGATAGCTGGTTATCCCGTAAGGTATCATTTTCTAAAACTGTTTCGTAATTTAGATCGTATTAGCGGAAGTAGCTCACCTGGTAGAGCGACAGCTTCCCAAGCTGTAGGTAGCGGGTTCGAGTCCCGTCTTCCGCTCTTCTTTTTGTAAGACCGTGCCAGGTTGTTTAACTGACATTCAGAATTTTCCATCTAAGTGCCTTCATCCCGTAGGGATAAAATGTTTGTAGGATAGTATATTCAGACGCATTTTGCCCTGTAGGGGCAAAACAGATGGATAATAAACCTGTTCTATGTCCAACACCTATACGCAATTGTATATTCATTGCATTTTTGCTGTCAAATACCGCAGTTCTCTCATCACAAATGAATGGAAAGAACGCCTGTACAAATACATTACCGGGATCATTCAGAATCATAAGCACAAAATGATAGCGATAAACAGTATGCCCGACCATGTGCATCTGTTCTTTGGTATGCGTCCGGATCAGTCGTTATCTGATTTAATACGTATAGTCAAAGGGGATTCTTCGGAATGGATAAATGCGCAAAAGCTTTCTCCTTCTTTATTCCGTTGGCAGGAGGGCTATGGGGCTTTTTCTTATGCAAAGTCCGATATCAGTAAAGTGGCCGCATACATTGAAAACCAGGAAACGCATCATCAAAAAAGGACATTCATTGATGAATACAAAGAATTCCTTACAAGGTTCGGGGTGAATTTTGACGACAGGTATATTTTCAAAGATCCGGAATAAATTGTTTTGCCCCGTAGGGGCAAACCTCCCTCTACGGTTACTACTATAAACATTTAGCCCTTACAGGGCTATAAGAAACGAAAAGCAGCAACTATTTCTTCACCGGCAGGCTCACCGGTTTCTTCTTCGGCATTTTAGTGAAATTGTACCCGAGTGTGAACCGGATATTTCTTGTGTTGGTACTGTTGTAGCTTTCTAAATTAAAATTAGGGCCATAGGTAAAGCTCCTGTTCCGTTGCGGGGCAAACAGGTCTATAAAGTTTACGGTTGCGGTCAGTTTTTTATTAAAGAGCCTGCGTTGTATGCCGGTGTTCATGCTCCAGTTCCAGCGGGCATAGCCTTGCGGATTGGCAAAACGGTTGAAGTTAAAGCTGCCGGTAAATACCCAGACATCCTTCGGTGTATAGGTGGTGCTGACATTAGACGTAAATGAGCCGCCGTTGCGGAAACGGTTATATGTCCTGTCAAAAACACTGTATTCATTGTAGGTATAACTGGCACTGACATTGGTGCGCAGTTTTTTGGCTATCGTCAACCCGCCCCAGGTACTCACTTCATATTCCTTTCTCCCGCTGATATTTTCCCAGGTGATCTGCGTTTTACCATCGTCCAATAACGTCCGGACCCGGCTGAAGATGTCTTTGACGATATTGTAGCCTAAACCGATATTGATATAATACTTTGTTTTGGTTCTGCCAGCCACAAAATCAAAATTATCTGCCGTGGAAGCTTCCAGCTTTTCATTACCGAAACGGATATTGTACGGGTCGCCAAAATCAATTGTCGGATTCAGTTCATTGATGCCGGGTCTTCGGATGCTCCGCCGCCAGGAAAGTGTAAGATTCAGTTTTTCGGGCCAGCTTTTATTGATATTGGCAAATGGCAGCCATGTCCAGTAATTGTTCTTTGCTTCGCGGTTCTCCTTGAACAATTCAAACCAAATGCCTGTCTGTTCTGCAGCGATGCCGGCCGTGGCACTGAAATTAGTGGCAATGATCTGTCTTACCGATCCCCGGAAATTGACCACGGTCTGGTGAAAACGGAAATCATTGCTCAACTGGTCCAGGCCGGGAAAAGTGGAATCCGATTTGCGGAAATAGCTGGCATCCGCATAGACGTCACTGTTGTTCCTTGTATAATAACTCCCCAGGTTCAGGAAAGTAGTCTTGTTCTTCAAAGGCCTGGTATAATCAGCACGGGCAGTATAGCCACTGCCTGAATTGTCGTTCAGCTGCTGCTGTGTGGAGTCAATACCATTAGGAGTATGATCGGGAAAAAAGAATTGCTGGAAGAAGTCGCGGTCACTATTACTTTTGGATAAACTGGAAGAGAGAATGACCCTTAGCTGCTCGCCGGGAGTTTTTGTTTTCAGCAAATAAGAAAGACTGAAAGAGCCGCTGTAGCTTTCCCCCTCATTATGGATCGTTCTTTCGCTCAAACGGTAAATGTCACCGAAACGATTGATGTTCTTATATTCAGTCATACTGCTGCTTCGGGTATCGGCCGAGTTTAACTGCAGGACAGCATTAACAGAATGATACTTGTTGAAATCGTAATCCACATTCACCCGGAAATTAGGTCTTACCCCTTTACTGGCGCTGTTACTGCGTGTATTGAAAAAGTTGGAGGAGTCCGTATAAATATTATTCCGGTATGAATACCCGTTACCCTGGAAGCGGCTATACCCTACTCCCCCATTGATCGCCAGAATAAAGCCTTGTTTACGATACGTATAATTGCCACTGATCGCCGTCTCTCCTCTTGTTCCGCCGGAAATGTTCAGTCTTCCTGTCTTACCCACTTTACCTTTACGGGTAACGATATTGATCACGCCACCCTGTTCATTGGCATATTGCGGCGGAGGGTTGGTCATTACTTCTATCTTTTCAATAGAACTGCCGGGCATAGATTCAAGCAATTCCTGCAGTTGCTGCATGTTCAACTCTACCGGCTTATCGTCTATCAGGATCTTTGGTTCTTTTCCTCTCACAGATATTTTTCCATCGCCGTCTTTGGCTACCAATGGTACACTTGCCAACAGATCGCTGGCATTACTTCCTGCACTCAATGCCGATTCTGAAGCATTAAAAGTGATATTACCGTCTTTGGACTGTATCAATGGCTTTTCAGCATATACGATGATCTCTCCGAGATTCTCTGAATTCTTTGGACGTAATGTAAGGTCGGCCAGGTTGAAGTCTGATCTTTCCGATCTGAAGTAAATGCTGTCAAGTATCAGGGGCTGCAGGCCAACATAACTTATTTTAAGGCGATAGTGGCCGTAAGCGATATGCTGAAAGAAGAACCCGCCTTCTTTATCAGTAAGTGTTGAGACGATTTTTGTTGTGTCGGCCAGGGAGATCATCTCTGCTGAAGCTCCCTCCAGCGCTTTCTTTTTTTCGTCCATAACGTTGCCGCTGAGTATGCCGGATGCCTGCTTTTCCTGGGCAAAAGCAGCGCTTGTCAGCAAAAGGATGGTCAGGAAAATAACGGCTCGTTTCAACATCAGTTTTTAGACGCCCAAAGATACTCATAGCCTGCTGACAGATTGAAAAGAATTGGAGCAATGGCAAATTCAAGTGTTTGTAATTCAGGAGCTATTTGGTTGCTGTCAACCTGTCACAATCTTCTGGCTTTTGGGTATATTTGCATCCCGGTTTATCGGGAAAAATGAATGGAATGTTAGACTACGTGACTGATAAAGTGCAGGACGAGGCAAGACAAGGTGAGGCATTTGCCCCCTATGCCAGCGATCCTAATGAGTACAAAAAACGGTTCTATATTGAAAGTTATGGCTGCCAGATGAACTTTGCCGACAGCGAAGTGGTGGCGGCTATCCTGAATAAAGAAGGTTTTGGCGCTACCCGTAATGTAGAAGAGGCCGACCTCATCTTCATCAATACCTGCTCTATACGGGAGAAAGCGGAGCAAACTGTCCGCAAACGCCTTACTGAGTTCAGAAAGCTAAAGGAAAGGAAAAGAGGCATGCTGGTGGGTGTACTGGGATGTATGGCCGAACGGTTAAAATCGCAGTTCCTGGAAGAGGAGAAGCTGGTAGATATAGTTGTAGGACCGGATGCGTACAGGACATTACCTGCATTGGTGGGAGAAGCAGAAGGCGGGCAAAAAGCTGTCAACGTTTTGCTAAGCCGTGAAGAGACCTATGCAGACATCTCTCCCGTTCGCCTTGATAGTAATGGTGTTTCTGCATTTGTCAGCATCATGCGGGGTTGCAATAATATGTGCTCTTTCTGTGTCGTTCCTTTCACAAGAGGACGTGAAAGAAGCCGTGATGCTGCAAGCATCCTCATTGAATGCCGCGATCTTTTTGAAAAAGGATACCGTGAAGTAACCTTGCTGGGACAGAATGTGGACAGCTATTATTTCGTTGACGAAACAAAAGATGAGACCGTTACTTTTGCAAAATTGCTGGAAAAAACAGCGTTGATCTCTCCCCTGCTGCGTGTACGTTTCTCTACTTCGCATCCAAAGGATATCACAGATGATGTGCTTTATACGATGGCAAAATATGAGAATATCTGTAAATACATTCACCTGCCGGTACAGAGTGGCTCAACACGGGTACTGCAACTGATGAACCGCACCTATACAAGGGAATGGTACATGGCCAAAGTGGACCGTATCCGTGAAATAATGCCTGAATGCGGTATCAGTTCAGATATCATCGCCGGGTTTTGTACAGAAGAAGAGGAAGATCACAGGGCCACACTTGATATTATGAAGTACAGCCGCTATGATTTTAGTTACATGTTCTTCTACAGCGAAAGACCGGGTACACTGGCCCAGCGAAGATATAAGGATGATATACCGGAGGATGTCAAGAAAAGAAGATTGCAGGAAATAGTGGAAGTGCAGAACAGATTATCACTGGAGAGCAACCAAAAAGATGTGGGCAAAATATTCAAAGTGCTGATAGAAGGCGACAGCAAAAAGAACGAGAAGGAATGGAAAGGCAGGAACACTCAGAATAAGGTGATCGTTTTTCCGAAGGAAAATCCTGAACTAAAGAAGGGCGATTATGTTAATGTAAAAGTGACAGACTGCACACAGGCCACTTTGTTAGGTGAAATTGTTTGACCATGAACATACTGGCAAAATATTTTTTTCTGGTCGCAGGTGTATTAGCCGCAGCTATTGCAGTTTTTAATGAGAATATTGCGTCGGGGATTGTGGCGGCCGGCGCATTTATTGCATTTGCGTTGATGGAAACAGCCGGGCCCAATTCAAAGAAATAAAGTAAATGGACATTCAAAGTATAAAAAACAGGTTTGGTATCATTGGCAACTCCCCTGCCCTTAACTATGCGCTGCAGGTGGCAGTGCAGGTAGCGGCCACTGATCTTACCGTGCTGATCATGGGTGAAAGCGGCGTGGGCAAAGAAGCCTTTTCGATGATCATTCATTCACTGTCCAACCGCAAACACAATCCGTTTATCGCCGTCAACTGTGGCGCCATACCGGAAGGAACAATAGATTCTGAATTGTTTGGCCATGAAAAGGGATCATTTACCGGTGCGGTGGATTCAAGAAAAGGATATTTTGAAACCGTCAATGGCGGCACTATCTTTTTAGATGAGATCGGCGAAATGCCATTGGGCACACAGGCAAGGCTATTGCGTGTACTGGAAGCAGGAGAATACATCCGTGTAGGTTCTTCCAAAGTGCAGAAGACCGATGTACGGGTGATAGCTGCTACCAATAAAGATCTGTTACAACTGGTACAACAGGGAAAATTCAGGGAAGACCTGTATTATCGTTTGAGTACAGTACCGATCCGGGTACCGGCGCTGCATGATCGTAAAGAAGACGTACATCTGCTGTTCAGGAAATTTGCTGCTGACTTTGCAGACAAATACAAGACAGCTTCTGTACAACTGGATGAGGAAGCAAAACAACTGTTAATAAACTATCCCTGGCCCGGCAATGTCAGGGAATTGAAGAATATTGCAGAACAGATTTCAGTTCTTTCACAGGATAAGCAGATATCGGCCCGGGATCTTTCAAAGTTTTTACAACCGTATTCGAGTAACAGGCTGCCTGTACTTGCACATACCAACGGAAGCCCGCAGGAGTTTGCCAACGAACGGGAGATACTGTACAAACTCTTCTTCGATATGAAGAAGGATGTAACTGAATTGAAAAGGATGTTCCTGGATGTGTTGCAAAACCCGGCGCTGGCCACACAGAATACAGCATTCATTAACGAACTGAAGGAGCTGAAACCACATGACAACCTGCAACCGGTATTGATGCAGACGAATGTGCAGCCGCTTCCATCCGTTCCCGTGTCGATCGGCATGAGTAGTGCCATCCATGATCATGTAGAAGTGGAAGAAAGCCTGAACATCATGGACAAGGAAAAGGAACTGATCATAAAAGCGCTGAAGAAACATAAAGGGAAGAGAAAAGATGCAGCGCTTGACCTCGGCATCAGTGAACGAACACTATACCGGAAACTGAAAGAATATGATATAGAAGAATAATGAAAACACTTCAGAAAATATTATTTGTTTTATTACCGTTTATTATCATAGCGGCTGGTATTACCCATACCGGCTGTAATATTTACAAATTCCAGGATATTAACGTTCCTGACACCATCAGGGTGGTGAAAGTAAATTATATCGAAAACAGGGCCAGCTATGTCAACCCCCAGTTATCTCCCCAGCTAACCGATAAGCTGAGGCAGAAGATCGTGAGCCAAACAAGGTTGAAACAAACCGCCGGCGATAACGCTGACTGGGAGATCAGCTGCGAGATCAGGGATTATTCATTCAGTACAGCCGGTGTAGCCAATAACCAGAGCGCTACCAACAGGATCAACGTTTCCGTACATGTTATCTTAAATAATATCAAAGGAGGAGAAACCAAGGAATACGATGTCAGCCGGAATTTTGATTTTTCCGCCAATCAATCGCTGCAACAGGCAGAGGCCAGCCTGCTTACTGAAATGATCCGGGGCCTTACCGATGATATCTTTAACCGTCTTTTTTCAGACTGGTAGACTTTTTTCTCACCTGATTTTACATGGTATTCCGTTAATTTGCAGCTATGAACAGGGCTGTTGATCAACTGGCTATTTCTATTCTGAAAAAACCGCTGAGCGAATGCAGCGCAGACGAGTTGCGTCAATTATCTGTTCAATATCCCTGGTTTGCCCCGGCTCAATTATTATATGCTGAAAAGCTGAAGGAAGACAACCCGTCACTATACGAAAGCCAGGTGCAGAAGACAGCCCTCTATTTCCCCAACAGGTTATGGCTGCATCATTTGCTGAATGAAAATGACCATACGGGTAATGTTTCAGTAAATTTTCCTTCTGAAGGATTAAATCCTGTTGTGCAGGAAACGGAACAGCCTCCTGTTATTTCTCATGAAGAAGTATCACTCCCTGAAGTTATTCTTGCTCATACAATGACCGAAGCGGCTCTGGAAGAGAAAGTAAATACTGTTGAAGCTCCTCCGGAGGAAGCGGCTAATGATAACATAGCAGAAGCTACACTCCCTGACACCCGCACAGAAGAATCTGTTATCATACAAACTGATAATGGTCAGAGCGAAGAAGAGAACAGCAGCCCTGAAACGGAACTAAGCGCTGAGCCGGCTATGCGTATGCCCGAGTTCAGGATCGAGCCCATTAATCCTGCTACAGCTCCGTTAAGCTTTCAACCTTACCATACGGTGGATTATTTTGCTTCGCAGGGGATCAGGTTCAAAGAGCAGGAAAAGCCGAAGGACCGTTTCGGTCAGCAATTATTAAGTTTTACTGAATGGCTGAAAACCCTTAAAAAGGTGCCTGCCTCAGATATCTCCACTGCCGTGGCCAGCGACCCGGGAGCCGAGAAAAAAGTGGAACAACTGGCTGAGCATTCATTGGCGGAGCGCCATGTGGTAACGGAAGCCATGGCAGAGGTCTGGATAAAGCAGGGAAACTATGCCAAAGCCGAAGAGATATACCGTAAATTAAGTTTGCTTGATCCCCCAAAAACCGCTTATTTTGCAGCGAAAATTGAAGAATTAAAGAAAAAGAGCTGATATGACTATCTTATTTGTGATCCTGATTATCCTTGCCTCTGTGGTACTTGGTTTTGTCGTACTGGTTCAAAATCCCAAAGGGGGTGGTCTGGCTGGTACTTTTGCGGGTATCAGCAACCAGTTCATGGGGGTAAAGCAAACAACCGATGTATTGGAAAAAGGCACCTGGATATTTGCCGGGGTCATTGGTGTTCTTTGCCTGGCTTCAACCTTTTTTATAGCCAGGACAGGTACCAGTACTTCTCCCTCCAGCACCAATGCAACAGAAGCAACAGTACCTGCCGGTCAGCCCTCTCAACCAGTAAACACTGTACCGCTGCAGACCACACCACCGGCTACGACACCTAACCCGTAATGCTTAACTTATTATAATTTTCTGAACCCTGTCGTAAGTGGCAGGGTTTTTTGTTTATTTTGTTATCCATAACTATGAAAAAGAAGATTATCCTCACAGCAGTGGCCCTTATTTTTCTGCTTGCCGGTTTCCTGGCCTGGAAACTTTTCGGTCCTGCAGTTACAGTCAATAAAGAGAGTTACCTGTATGTCAGAACCGGGTCATCCCTGGAAGATGTCCGGGATGAGTTGCTGAAAAATGACTTCATAGGGAGTAGTATGTGGTTCAATATGGCTTCCGGGGTTGTCGGGTATAAAAATGTAAAACCAGGCCGGTACAAGCTCAGTGATGGAATGAGTATGACGGGCCTGGTAAGAATGCTCAATAACGGTCAGCAAACGCCGGTGAATTTTGTGATCACCAAGATCAGGACAAAAGAAGGTCTTGCCAATAAGATCGGCAACGCTTTTGAATGTGATTCTTTGCAGATGATTAATTTTCTGAATGATCCGGATTCACTACGATCTTATGGACTTGACACTAATACAGTGATGTCCGTAGCTATGCCTTTTACGTATGATATCAAATGGAACACTCCCCCATCCCGTATTTTCCAGCAATTTTATACAGCTTACAAAACGTTCTGGACCGCTGATAGAAAGCAAAAAGCGGATAGCCTCAAACTGACACCTCTGGAAGTTTCCGTGGTGGCCTCCATCATTGACGAAGAAACCAATAAAGCAGTTGACCGGCCGAATATTGCCAGTGTTTACCTGAACCGTATCAGGAAAGGCATGCCCTTGCAGGCCGACCCGACGCTCAAGTTTGCCTTAAAAAATTTCGGGTTGAAAAGAGTATTGAATGAACATAAGAGTGTAGTATCTCCTTATAATACTTACCTGAACAAAGGACTGCCTCCGGGCCCTATCTGTACACCTCAGTTGGAGACCATAGAGGCCGTGCTGAACTCTCCTCAAACAGATTATTTGTACTTTGTTGCTAACAGTGATTTCAGCGGGACGCATATTTTTACCACCGATTATGACGACCACATGAAATATGCACGGCTCTACCAGGAGGAATTGAATAAACGGAATATCAAATGAACCTTTCACAACAGTTGACACGGATAAAACGGAGAATCCTCGTCTCTGTGCCGGTCAGTTTTGTGATCAGGAAAAGTAAACGGATATTCCTTCCGGGCTTCCAGGGTATCCCGCTGTTTGACGTGGTTCGGTTTTTCTTTTTGCAGGCAAAAAAGACAGGGTTTACAGAACGTGCGTCTTCGGTCGCATTCAATTTTACCATGGCCATTCCGCCGGCTATCATCTTTCTTTTTACTATGCTTCCGTATATGCCTATTTCGGAAGACTTCACTAACCAGCTCTTTATACTGGTAAAAGACATCATACCGGGCGAAAAGAATAATGCCGGGGTGATCAAATTCCTCAATGATATACTCAACAAGCCGAGAACGGGATTGCTGTCAATGGGTTTCGTGCTGGCAATATTCTTCTCTTCGAATGCCATGATGGGGATCATGCGTTCTTTCAACAAACAGTATATTGGTTTTATCAAAAGAGGGGGCATTCACCAGCGGTGGGTGGCCATACGGCTCACTTTTATACTCTTTGTTCTTTTCTTTCTTTGCCTGCTGGCCCTCATCATGCAGGGCGCCGTATTGAAATGGTTTGGCGTTAAAAGCAAACTCTGGCTGGCTATTATCTATGATATCCGCTGGTTCCTGATCGTATTATTATTCTTCTTTTCCATTTCCTTTATTTACCGGTATGCCCCGGCGGTACATAAAAAATGGAAGATCATCAGCCCCGGCTCTATCCTTGCCACTTTCCTGATGATCTCCTTTACCGTGGCATTCTCTTATTATGTCAGCAATTTTTCCAATTACAATGAATTATATGGTTCTATCAGCACCATACTGATTATCATGCTGCTTATATATTTTAATTCACTGGTATTGTTGATCGGGTTTGAGCTGAATGTCAGCATCAGCTCACTGAAACATGAGGTGGACGAAAGGAATAAAAAACTGGCAGGCGGCAATCATCCTGTATGATTTTTGCTGAACTTTGAAAGGAAACCCCAAAAAAAAGTATATGAAAAAGATCCTTTTTTCAGTATTAGCCTTAGCCGCGATTTCAATAGTGGCATTCAGACCCATAGCCGATCCTTTGGCTATCGGTTCTTCTATACCCAATGCCGGTACGAAAATGAAAGACATTTCCGGTAAGGAAGTATCTTTTAAGGAAGCCATGAAAGAGAACGGCCTGATGGTCATGTTTAGTTGCAATACCTGCCCGGTTGTCCATAAGTATGAATCAAGAACGATGGAATCATGTAAGAAAGCCCTTGATAACAAGATCGGCGTCATATTGCTGAACTCCAACGAAGCCTATCGTGAAAAAGGGGACTCTTATGATGATATGCAGGGTTATGCCAAAAAATTAGGTTACAACTGGAACTATGTGGTTGATCAGAATTCGGTAATGGCTGACGCCTTCGGCGCTACCCGCACCCCGGAAATATTCCTGTTTGACAAAAGCGGAAAACTTGTTTACCATGGCGCTATTGACGACAATTCCGGCAGCCCGGATGAAGTGACCCGCAAGCACCTGTCCATCGCCATTGATGAACTGGTAGCAGGCAAAACTGTTTCTACCCAAAAGACCAAATCGGTAGGCTGTACGATCAAAAGACTCTGAACCGGCAACGCTACCAGCATACAAAATATCCCGCCGGAATAACGGCGGGATATTTTTTTTTGAAACTTTTATGGAAATGAAAAAAGGCAGCATCCCAGTTTTACCAACACACTATTCGTTGACCGCAAAACCCCGCTTATGATGTCACGTACACTCATCAACCGCCTGATCATTTTTGCTTTTATGGTATTGGTCGGATTCTGTTTAGCCAAGGCTATCCAGATCAGAAGCTTCATGGGCGTCTTACTGGCATTGACCAGTCTTGGCGCAGGCATCTATTTTTTATACCTGCTTGCCAAAATAAAATATGAACGGGAACGGGAAGAAGCTGTTTAACCCGGTTGTTATCGGGATCCAAGTATAGCCATGATCTCTTTTTCCAATGCTTCTTCCTTTATCTGTTCTTCAAAGAATTTCCGGTAACCCGTTCTATTATTGATAAACAGTGTGGCGGGAATAGCGCCTGACCATTTTTCGTCCACTTTGGGACAGAAATAATCGGCATTCGATTCGTTCAGCCATACGATGGGGGCTGTGAACTTTCGTTTAATGGCGAAAGGTTGCAGCTTGTCATAATCGTCTTTCATATCCAGGCTGACCAGCAGCAATTGTACGCTGTCATTTTTGTATTTCTCTATGGCCGTTTGAAAATAAGGGATCTCTTCGATACAGGGCATGCACCAGGTAGCCCAGAAATTGACCACCAGCGGCGTTTTGCTATCGGTTACTATTTTCTCCAGCTCGGTGATCTTCACCTTTTTTATTACTTGTGCCTGTACACTGCCAAGCAGGATAAGGAATAATATAGACAGAACTGTTTTCATAATTCTAAACTCCTTGTTCATTGTTTTGTTTATAGCCCCATTCGGTGAACAATTCATTATACCTGACGTCATCCAGCCTCGGCTGGTTGTAATGCCCAGCCTTTGTTTTTTGCCGGAATGCTTCATACATCGTCACGGCGCAGGCTACGCTGATATTCAGCGACCGGATAATACCCACCTGCGGGATAATAAAATTGCCGTCTGCCATAGCTCTTATCTCATCACTGACACCGGAATGTTCATTACCAAATACGAGGGCAATGCTTTGTGCCAGGTCAATGGAATATAAATCTACGGCATCACTGCTTAAATGCGTGGTTAAAATGGTTGAATAGCGTTTTCTTAATGATGAAAAACATTCCGCTGCATTTTCGAACTGGTGAACGGTAAGCCATTTGGCAGCACTGGAAGAACTTTTGGCTCCCCATTTTTTATGCCTCGGGATCTTTGTATTGAGAATATAGATATCCTGTACGCCCACTGCATCGCAGGTTCGCATTACGGCAGAGATATTATGCGGATCAAAAACATTTTCCAGCACGACGGTGATATCATGTTGCCGCTTGTTCAGTACCGATGTCAGCCTTTCTTTCCTTTCAGGAGTCATAAAATCGCCGGGGTTTAGCTTGTAAAGCTGCCTAATTTATTTATATTTATAGTTGATGCCTGAATTTCTTTTACAGGATAATAAAAAAGCTATGAAATACCCTGCAACCCAAAAT
>JAEUVJ010000002.1 GCA_016787085.1 Chitinophagaceae bacterium
GAAATGGAGCGGATACCACCGGGAGAAAGAAATTCTTTTTCATCCAGCAGTGCCCTCAGCAATTTTTCCAGGCGATGTTTGGGCACGAGTGATAAAAGAATATCGTCATGATCATTCAGTTCTTCGATCACGGCATACTGCCTGTTCTTTTCGCGGTATTGCTGGAACCATTTCAGCCGGCTGTGGAAGTCGGGGACTTTTTCCAGCAATTCTTTTTTTAATACCAGTACGCCGAACAAAGTGGTAAGACCAACAAGGCTTCTTACTTTCAGAGGGATGTATCGTCCGTCCGGTAATGACAACACATCATAGAAGAAACCTTCTTCATCATCCCAGCTGCCGGTCCAGTCCTCACCGATCCGGTTGAGCGATTCGGCGATATACACAAAGTGTTCAAAGAACTTGGTCGTTACATCTTCATAGGCCTTGTTGTACTGAGATATCTCGAGGGCCATCTCGAGCATATTCAAACAATACATCGCCATCCATGCGGTGCCATCAGCCTGTTCCAGTATGCCACCACCGGGAATGGTATTGCTCCTGTCAAATACACCTATGTTATCCAATCCCAGGAAACCCCCTTCAAATACATTATTGCCTTTATGGTCCTTGCGGTTCACCCACCAGGTAAAGTTGATCAGCAGCTTCTGGAACACTCTTTCGAGGAATTCAATATCCGGTTTGCCTGTTTTTTCTTTATCAGTTTTATATACCTGCAGGCAACTCCAGGCATGTACGGGAGGGTTCACATCGCTGAAGGCCCATTCATAAGCGGGCAACTGGCCGTTGGGATGCATGTACCATTCACGCAGGAATAAGATGAGTTGTTCTTTTGCAAACCCTGCATCTACCATCGAAAGCGGCACGCAATGAAAGGCAAGGTCCCATGCGGCATACCAGGGATATTCCCATTTGTCGGGCATGGAAATAATATCCTCATTGTTCAATGACTGCCATTGATGGTTACGGCCATTCTTCCGTTGTGCAGGCGGGGCTGGTTGCCCCGGGTCACCATTGAGCCAGCGGGGAATGTCAATATTAAAATACTGTTTGCTCCACAGCATACCGGCAAATGCCTGCCGCTGTATGTTGCGGAGATCTTTGTCTTTTGCCGCGGTCACTTCGCCGTAAAATTCATCGGATTCGCTGAGGCGGCTTTCAAATATAGTATCAAAGTCCTTGTGAAAAGGATCGTCAGTAATAGCATGTTTACTTAGTCTTAATTTGATGGTAATGGATGATCGTCCTTCCAGATGGTATTCATACACCGGTGCAAACTTTGTCCCTTCATTCTTCTGTTCGAGGTATTCATAATTGTTTTGTGTCACTGCTGTATGAAAAGCATCTTTTACAAAAGGCGTTTTGTTCGGTTGCCCGTACAATCTTTCTGTGTTCGTTTCATTTTCGGTAAAAAGGGTACGAACGGGTCTTTCAAAATAAAAATGATATTCGCCGGCAGCGTAGTCAATGATCTTCACTTCGCCATACCCGTTCGGCACTTTCTTTAAATACATCAGTGGCTTCTCTTTGGATAAACCAAAGCTCCACAGGTTGCGGAACCAGAGTGTTGGCAATGCTGCGATGTAGGCGGTTTCATCCCCGCGGTTATGAATGGTGATCTTTATTAAAATGTCTTCCGCATCGTTCTTTGCATATTCGGTGAACACATCAAAATATTTTCCATCGTTGAACACACCGGTGTCCAATAGTTCATATTCTTTTTCAAACTTTGAACGGTTGCGATTGGTATGTACCAGGTCTGTGTATGGAAATTCCGATTGCGGGTATTTGTACAGGTGTTTCATGTACGTATGGGTAGGTGTACTGTCGAGATAATAGTACAGTTCTTTTACATCTTCACCATGATTGCCTTCATTACCCGTCAGGCCAAACAGTCTTTCTTTCAGTATCGGGTCTTTGCCGTTCCATAATGTTACAGCAAAACATATCCGTTGCATGTCATCACTGATGCCGGCAATACCATCCTCGCCCCATCGGTACACACGGCTGCGGGCATGGTCGTGGGGGAAATGATCCCAGGCATTGCCGTGTTCACTGTAGTCTTCCCTGACCGTGCCCCACTGGCGTTCGGCGAGATAGGGCCCCCATTTCTTCCAGGCAGAGCCTGTAGTCAATCTTTTTTGTTCTGCGTTCATGATTATGATGATTGTACTGTGTACGTAGATGCGGGTAAGTGGTGAATGGTGAGTAGCGAGTAGGGAATATCGTATTCAAAGAATACTTACCACTCACCATTTGTTATCCATTATCCTCAAACCCGGGGTACAATGTCATTCCGCCATCTACAAATAATGTTGTTCCGTTCACATAGTCTGCGTCGTCACTTGCCAGCCATACGGCCGCTTTGCCAATGTCTTCTACCTGGCCGACCCTTTTCTGCGGAATTAACCTTAACAGGTTTTGCAGGTGTTCAGCCGTATCCCATGCATCATGGTTGATTGGAGTGGCGATAGCGCCGGGGGCGATGGAATTGATTCGTATTTTTTTTGGCGCAAACTCCTGTGCTATTGTTTTCATCATCAGGTTTACACCGCCTTTTGACGCCGCATAGTTCGCATGTCCTGCCCAGGGTATCACTTCATGCACACTGCTCATGCAGATGATCTTGCCGGCAGATTTGGATTTGCCGTTCACGCCGCGCCGAAGGAATTCTTTGATCGCTTCTCTTGCGCACAGGAATTGCCCGGTAAGGTTCACGCCGAGTACAAAGTTCCATTGGTCCAATGTCATTTCTGTGAACGGAGCGTCTTTCTGAAGCCCTGCATTGTTCACCAGTATATCTACGGTGCCGAACTGACCAATCACATCGGCAAACATATTCTGCACTTCTGTTTCTTTGCTGACATCAGCTTTATAAGTAATGGCGGTGCCACCATTGGCAGCGATCTCATCCACCACTTTCTGTGCCATTTCTTTCGTGGATGCAACCGGATAGTTTACGATAACGGTTGCTCCGGCCTTTGCCAGTTCTCTGGCACAGCCTGCACCGATGCCGCTGCTGGCACCCGTGACAATAGCTACCTGGCCTTTTAATTTTTTATCCATTGGTTTTGTTTGTTTATAGGTTTAAAGAATAGTATTTATAAATGATGCTTTTGCCGGCGTCCGTTTCCTTCGCCTGATCTCATTTTCTATCAGGGCTATCTCGAGGTCGGCCACGATGTTGGAATAATTCTGAAAGGCCTCTTCCGGCGTGGCAAACGGGTTATGGTACTTGTAAGCCGTTCTTTTACTGCTTTCTTCCGACATGTAATAGAAATAGTCAGCTGATTGTAAGCGTCCCCACATGTCAATGGCTTTTTCGTGGCCACAGTTCAGCACCATGTTCTCAATGCTGTATATTTTCTTCAGCGTTTTGTTTTGCTCCATATTGTCGCACCACAGGCAGGCGTCAGTAGTGTCATTCTCCCAGGAAGCTGTTGCCGGAACATCGTATGAATCTTCCGCATTATTCTTATCCAGTATCTCCGTTGGAGTAGAAAAGATAAGATCATTATTTGCCAGGATGGCGGCAGGTAACGCTTCGAGGAACTCAAATATTCCACTGCCCGGTTTTTTATGAACACCAAAAGTTTCATAGTCCATCATCAGGTTGATGACCGAGGTATCTGCAGGATGAATTTGCAGCCAGTCAGCAAATTTTTCTGCAGTCAGGGGATGCTCATTCCAGTTCACATCATCAAACCGAAAAGCGATATCATCCGATAGTTGTGCGTTGCGGAGAAATAGCCCTATGTTTTCTTTACCCGGCACAGAGTATAGTTTGTTAGGGGTGCGTCCATTCAGTATTCGTTTCACTCCTTCACACAGGATTCCCCGTAATCCTGTATCTGCTATTTCACCAGCAAGGGCATTGTTATGGATCAGTTCAGTATTCCTGAATACAGCAGGGTGAATACCGAATAATTCTTTGACAAGTGTTCCATGCTGCCGGATCTGTCGGCGGAATTCTTTTTTGGAGTGTAATGAACTCAATGAATGATAGTATGTTTCCGCCAGTATTTCGACATATCCTGTATCCACCAGCTTCTGAAAAGAAGCGATCACATCCGGGCGGTGTTTACGCAATAATTCTAAGACTGTGCCGCTGATGGAATAGCTCACGCTGAATTTCCCTTGCTGTGCCAGCAATTGTTCCCGGATGATCTTATTGGCGGGTAAATAAGAGTTGTCGGCCAGGAAATGAATGGAAGCACTGTCTGCAGTTGCATCTGCATAGCAATAGGAGAGGTCAACCCCTTTCATACTGTACTTTTTCAGCCGGTATGGCTGGTGCACTTTGAAGTATAAACAGACAGATGTCATTCATTTTGATTTTGACGAAGGGCAGCAGGAACGGCCTCTGTTTTCACAGGGCCGTTTGCCCTAAGGGTACGTTGTAAACCCAAACCTTGTCCCGATAACAGAGGGACGACCACGAAAATGTCTTAATAAGTTCCGAAGACAAAACTATAATCCAGGGTAAAGCTTCGCTGTCGCATTGCTTACATTAGCGGCAGATTGACTTGTTCTAACAATTTGTTATCAATTCCATGCAACTGGATTGTTCAGTTCAATATGTTTCCGGTTGTAGCAGAGCATGCCTGATGTTCTCAGTTCATTCAGCAGCATGTTCACACTCTGACGTGATGTGGCAATGAACCCGGCGATATCACTATGGGTAAGATAATTGTTCAGGACGATCTTGTCACCGACACGGTTGCCATCTGAGCGGGCCCAGTTCTTGATGAAACGGATCAGCCTGTCCTTTGTATCTAAGTACACAAGATCAGCGTGACGGTTCTCTAGTCTTTGCAGTTTGCTGTTTACTTTTTTGGCAAAGCCTAGTGCCATAAACGGGTTCTCTTCAAGTATCCTCCGGAAATCACTGACGAGGAATGAGCAGATGATCGTATTGGCCGTTAATGCTTCCGCTGACTCATCGTTGACCAGTCTGCCTTCCAGGCCGAGATCACCAAAGATATCCGGCTCCGTAAGAATGTCCTTGATCAGCTCATTTTCTGTATTGCCGGCAGCGTCGGTCAATTTCACTTTCCCCTTTACAAGAAAATGAATACGGGTATAACCACTTTCGCCATAACTGATCATTTCACCGCGGTACACGGTTCTGATCTTGCAAAGGGAGGCGGCATCCTTTAATTTTTGGTCGGTCAATGTTGAAAGCACCGGGTGGTTCTTCAGATAGAAGTATTTCATTTCTTCAGACATAGTTTGAGGTTTTAAAGAGTTTATAAAGCGGTTTAATGTGAGTCCGATGATAAAGCATTCTCGATCTTGCTGATCATAACATTCTTCGGCGTCAGTCCTGTGACATGATCCACTACTATGCCACTCCTGAAAAAAAGGATCGTGGGTAATTCCATAATACCATACTCGTCTTCGATCCCCTTTTCTTTTTCCACATCTACGGTAAAGAACTTTACCTGTCCGCGGTACGAACTGGCGAGTTCGTCATATATCGGGGAAATGATCTGGCAGGCGCCGCTCCATTCGATCCTGAACTGTACCAGGGATAAGCTCATGCTATCAACAACTTCTTTTTTAAAATCTTTTTTTGATATAGTCCTGTTCATGTTTGTTTTCATTTTGCTCTCCTGTATAGCCAACAGCTGTGCCAGAAAATTTTCAGGCAATTCTGTTTTCCTTGTAACCCTTGCCTGTAAAGGGTTACAAAAAAATCATGCAGTGATGCCCGGGTTCAATTTGTAAGGAATATTCTCCCATCATTTTGGGACTTCCCTGAAATATTGGGAATCGGAATGACCAGGCGTTTGCCTGCTCCGGATAGGCCGTTTGTTAAAGAAGATCAAACCTGCTTCACTTGTCATTTGCCTGACAGGTGAGGGTCGCATCCATTTCTACATTTGTTATCGTAATTAAAAAACAAACTATGCGATTCAAGTCTTTCTTGCTGGTCATGATGATAAGTCTCACATCTGTTAAGGTATGGGCACAGGATTCACAGAAAAGAATAAAAGAGTTCAATCTCGACCATGGCGTTGCCATCAGCGGATATGATCCGGTGGCCTATTTCCGGTCGGGTAAGGCGATCAAGGGGAAAAAATCATTCATTGTGAACCAGGGAGGTGTTTATTATTATTTTTCTTCTGAGGAGAATAAGGAAGAATTCCGGAAGGACCCTTTAAAGTACGAGCCTGAATACGGCGGCTGGTGTGCTTATGCGATGGGCGCAAAGGGAGAGAAGGTGAGCATTGACCCCGAAACATTCAAGATCGTGAACGGAAAGTTATATCTCTTTTACAATAGTTTTTTAAACAATACACTGAAGAGCTGGAACAAAGATGAGCCGAACCTGAAAAAGAAAGCGGACGCCAGCTGGGAAAAAATCTTTCATTGATCTTTTTACGTTAATCAATAGGCTATGACAATCTCTTTTACTACAATCGGTCTCTGGGCGCTGAGGATACTCGCCGCCGTGATCATGCTACAGACACTTTTTTTTAAGTTCTCAGCTGCTGAAGAATCGGTGTATATCTTTTCTGTATTGGGAATGGAACCCTGGGGGCGCATCGGTACTGGTATTTTCGAACTGATCGCTTCACTGCTGATACTTTTCCCGAAGACCACACACTTTGGCGCCTTACTGGCGATCGGGTTGATGGGAGGCGCTATATTCTTTCACCTGGCCAAACTGGGAATAGTTGTCCAGGGAGATGGCGGGCAACTTTTTATTTATGCATTGCTGGTTTTTATTTCATCGGTCATCCTGCTTTTTGCTTACCGGAATGAAATAACCGGGCTCATTAAGAAATTCATTTAAAATATCAATAACTACATCATGAAAGCTTTTGTTTTTTCCGTCATGATACTAATGCTATTTCTGGTATCCTGTGTCAAAGAGAATACCCCAACCACACCACTGGACGATACGGTGGATACAACAATGGCCATGAGCCGCTATTCGGGAGTGTTTGTGAACGGGCCTTATGGCAGTGTAAGCGGAACGGCAAAGATCTACCTGCAGGGTACGCAATACAAACTGGCTTTGGAAGGAGTTTCCATATCCAATGGCCCGGATCTGCATGTGTATCTTTCGAAAGAGGTATTGCCAGCCACCTTTATTGATCTCGGAAGATTGCAATCAGTCGCCGGCAACCAGTTGTATGATATACCCGGTGCACCGGATTTTATCCAATACAGATATGCGCTGATCCATTGCAAACAGTATAATCATCTTTTTGGCAGTGCTGAACTGCGTTAAACCAAACAAAACCATTTTATGCTGCTCAAACATCCCATCCAGAATGTATTTGCACAATTAAGTGATTCACTCGGCAGGTTGTCAGATGCAGAATACTGCCGCCCAAGCGCTATCCTTTTTAGTGCTACTATCGGCCAGCATGTCAGGCATATCATTGAATTGTTCCAGTGCCTGGAGAACGGGTATGATACAGGAATGGTGAATTACGAGAAGCGGAAAAGAGATTACCGTATTGAAACCAACAGGAACCTGGCGACTTCCTTGCTGAAAGATATCTATCATCAATTAGACAGGCCTAATAAGGAAATGGTACTTGAAGCGGAGGATTATGAAGATACTGCTGAAGCAATCAGCATTCCCAGTAATTATTACCGGGAGATCGCTTATAACCTGGAGCATACTATTCATCACATGGCCCTGATACGGGTAGGAATCCATGAAGTATCGTCGCTTGTGTTGCCATCCGAATTCGGAGTGGCCTATTCCACTATTAAATACCGGCAGCAATGTGCACAGTAAGTTTTATACCGGCCAGGGGAAATATTTTCATCACTTCTAACCGGGATGAAAAGAACAGCCGGGGAAGAGCCCTGGCGCCGACCATATATGACCACAACGGCAGTCGCCTGGTATTTCCCAAAGATGGGGCGGCAGGTGGTACCTGGATCGCTATCAAGGAGAATGGCGATGCGGCTGTATTGCTGAACGGAGCTTTTTTATGCCACGTTCCGGAACCACCTTATCGTAAAAGCAGGGGCCGGATATTCTTAGATGTGTTCGCAACTGAACGTCCATCCTGGTCATTCTCAAAGACTGATCTGTCGGAGATAGAGCCATTCACGCTGGTGCTTTTTGAAAAAGGATGTTTATATGAATTCAGGTGGGACGGAACAGAGCGTTACTGCAGGCAATTATCCGTCAGCCGGCCATATATCTGGTCATCGGCTACATTATATGATGGACTGGTCATTAAAAAAAGAGAACAATGGTTTGCTTCTTTCCTGAACAGCCATCCGCAACCCACGCAGCAGGATATTCTGCATTTTCACCGGTTCAGCGGAGAGGGTGATACACGCAACGACCTGCTGATGCAAAGAGATAATACCTATTCAACGGTCAGTATAACCGGTATCATGCTCAATGAGGATAGGGCCGTGATGAAGTACATTGACCTGAATGAGGGCCAGGAATATGAAATTAAGACCGGGTTACTTAACGCACCGGAACTATTATGATACGAAGAATGAAATATCATCCTTTTTTTATAAGGCTGTTTAACTGGGAATACTGGCCTTTTCATGTTGTATACGGGCCGGTTTATTTTTACTGGCTATGGCTATGTATCAGGTCAAGATCTTTCTTCTTTTTCAATACATCGAATCCTTCTATTAAGAACGGCGGTTTCCTGATGGAGTCCAAAAAGGAAATCTATGACCTGCTGCCCGAAGGTAGTTACCCGGAAACATTGTTTTTTACAGCAGGTACTAAACCGGCGGAAGTGATCAATGCTGTTTATATGAATCACCTGCGTTACCCCCTGGTGGGTAAACCTGATATTGGTATGCAGGGGAAAGCGGTCAAAAAGCTGGATAATGAAATGGAACTGGTGGAGTATGTGCTTCATTCAAAAGTAGATTTCCTGATGCAGGAGTTTGTTCCGTTTGAAAATGAGGCGGGCATTTTCTATTACCGGTACCCTAACGAAGAAAGAGGACATATCTCCGGGATCGTCAGCAAAGAGTTCTTGACAGTCACAGGCGATGGGGTATCAGATATTGAAGGGCTGCTCAAAAAAAACAAAAGGTATATTCTTCAACTGCCTGTACTGAGAAAAACCTATGGGGCCCGTCTTGGAAGAGTTTTGCCGGAGGGAGAGGAGTTCATTATGGTCCCGTACGGCAATCATGTACGTGGGGCCAAATTTGTTGATGCCAGTCACCTGGCCGATGAAAGACTGGTGAAGGCGATAGATAACGTATGCCGGCAGGTCAACGGTTTTTATTACGGCAGAATGGATATCAGGTATAATACCTGGGAGGAGTTAAGAGAAGGGAAGAATTTTTCCATCATCGAACTGAACGGAGCCGGCAGCGAGCCCACTCATATATACGATCCCGAACATTCTGTCTTTTTTGCATGGAGGGAGATCACCCGCCACTGGAAGATACTATGGAAGATCAGCCGCCTCAATCACAAAATAACAAAACAGCCTTATATGGCTACCAGGGCCGGACTCTCTATGCTAAAGGAAAATAAACAGTATATAAAAATGATCGAAGATGCTGCAGGCAAAAGGGCTTAATGGATGAAACAACCTCTCCGGATATTTTACTGGGGGATGCTGATCAGTTTCCTGGGTTCGTTGCCTCCGGGTGCGATGAATATAGTGGCCATACAGGTATCTTCTAAGCAAGGCAGTGGCCAGGGAATGATCTATGCATTGGGTTCTATGCTGGCAGAAGTGATCATTGTGCGGGTGGCATTATCGGGTATGAGCTGGCTGACACGAAGCCGGAAATTTTTCCAGGCACTGGAATGGATGACTGCGGGTTTGCTGGTTATCTTTTCGGTAACTTGTTTTATTACCGCGGGCTCAGTACAGGTAGCACAAGGGCTTTTGCCCAACCTTGTATTACCGCCATTTGCTACCGGTATCCTTGTCAGCGCTTTCAATCCCCTGCACATACCTTTCTGGCTGGGCTGGAGCACTGTATTGATGGAGAAAAGTATTTTGGGCACCGGGTACTATCATTATAATATATATGTGACAGGTATAGGCATCGGAACTATAGCCGGGTTCACCCTTTTCATTTTTGGAGGACAATACCTGCTTGAATCGCTTCAATCATACCAGTTGGCTATAAACATCATTATCGGAATTGTTCTGTTTGTCGTGGCTTTTTTTCATATCAGGAAGATCATTTCCGTCCCGGCTGCTATACGGTATTCAAGATTGTTTCGCCGGTCATAGAAAGATCAGGATTCCCTTTTTATTCCCATCTTTTTCATCCGGGCTTCCAGTGTAGTAGGATTGAGTCCAAGAATTTTCGCTGCTCCTTTTTCGCCGCTTACTTTCCAGCCGGTCTTTTTCAAAACTTCAATGATGTGTTCACGTTCTACATCTTCCAGCTTTACCGCTTTGGGATCATTGCCGTTTCCGCTATGGACTATTTTTTCAGTGGGTATCCAGTCTCCGTATTCCAGTGAGCTGCCCGTACTCAATATCATGGCTCTTTCAATAATATTTTCCAGCTCTCGTATATTTCCCGGCCAGTTATATGCCATCAACGCATTCATGACCGTATCGGATACGTCAGTAATCTTTCTGCCGATCTTTCCTTCATGTTTCTGGCAAAAATGTTTTACCAGAAGCGGGATGTCTTCTTTTCGCTCTCTAAGCGGCGGGCAAATGATGGGAAATACATTAAGACGGTAATACAGGTCTTCGCGGAATTCTTTCTTTTCAATGGCTTGCTGAAGGTCACGGTTGGTAGCAGCTATCACCCGCACATTTACTTTCATGGTTCTGGGGTTGCCCAGTCTTTCAAATTCGCCTTCCTGAAGCACACGCAGCAACTTGGCCTGAAGCTCTACTGGTAGTTCGCCGATTTCATCCAAAAAAATAGATCCGCCATCTGCTAATTCAAAACGGCCGATCTTTCGGTCCATAGCTCCTGTGAAGGCGCCTTTTTCATGGCCGAAGAGTTCACTTTCGATCAGGTTGGCCGGCAGAGTAGCGCAATTCACTTTTATTAATGGCCGCTTGCTGCGGTTGCTGATATTATGTACGGCCCTTGCTATAAGTTCTTTCCCTGTTCCGGATTCTCCAAGTATCAATACGGTGGCATCCGTGGAAGCCACCTGTTGTATCTGTTGTAATACCTTTTTGAAATTTCCGCTTTTGCTGACGATCTCTGCAAAATTGTAATTCAGCTTTATTTCTTCCTGCAGGTATTGGTTCTGAGCTTTTAGCCGGGCCTGTTCTTTTTCCATCATCACTTTGTCGGTGATGTCCACGAACATAGTCCGGGTAAATTGCCCCCCGGGATCTGGGTTTGACCACCATTGTATCCAAATAGGCTGTCCATTGTCTTTGCGTCGCAGTTCCAGCACTACCCCGCTGGTATCTGTACCCCGTCCTATGGAGTCAAAGGCTTCTTTGAGCCGTTGCTGTGCATCAGGTGTATCAGGCGCCAGTGTCTTTCCATAAGTATGAGATACTTCGTCAGGCCGTACGCCCAGAATGCGCAAGGCGGCCTTATTGGCTTTTATAAATTTTGAATCAAGTCCTTCATGCACATACGCAATAGGAGCTTCCTCAAACAGATCCCGGTAGCGCTGGTTGCTTTCTTCCAGCAAACTTTCCAGTTCGATATTCGCCAGCCTTAATTTTTCTTCCGCTTTCATTCGTTCTATTTCAGCCCCGGCCCTGGCGGCAAAAATTTTCAGGATGGCAGCCTGGTTCTTTTCCGTCGTGACAGGGTTAGGATCAACAGCGAGAATATGACCGATGATTTCTCCTGTCCGGGTGCTGTAGATCGGGACACCTACTGCTGCTTCAATATCTTTTTCTTTTGGATATTTTGCCTGTACGCCTGCGGGCATAAAGAAATCTTTGCCCTGCATAATGATCTCGCAGGGAATATCTGCCGTATCATATTCGATATTATCCAATACTTTTTCCCCGTCTACATAGCAAAGGGTGCGCAGCCTTGTTTTTTCATCATTTGCACATTCTGTGATCAGCGCATAGCGCATGGTGAGTGTCATGGTGATGTGCCTCGCCAGTTCAATCAAAAAGTCTTCGCCTGTCAGGCCAGAGGTAGCTTCTGATACTGTGCGAAGCAGTTCTTCTTCCATCTTCCGCTGCCGGGTATCCCGTACAATACTACAGGTATACTCACGGCCTTCAAATACCATAAAGTTTTGCGTGATCTCAATGTCAATGACCGTTCCGTCCTTTCGTTTGAATTTTGCATCCAGGTTCACTTTTTTCTTTTCCCGGAGATTATTCCAAACGGATGTCCAGTTTGACTGCTGTACCGTTTGATTGACATCGAAAACATGCATCTTTTTCAGTTCATCTACGGAGTAGCCCGATAATTCTTCAGCGCTTTTATTGGCCTGCCAGATATTACCTTCCTGGTCAATCCAGAATACTGCTTCGCGGAGATGGTTCATAGTGAAAGCATAAAATTCATTTTCCTTCATCTGACGCTGCAATTCCTTTTCTGCTTTCATTCGCTCGATTTCAGCTCCAATCCGTGAAGCGAATATTTTTAAAATAGCCGTTTGATTGCTTTCATCCGTGACAGGATGCGGGTTAGATACAATGATGTGACCGATTATTTTCCCTGTTACAGAACTATGAATGGGCACGCCTGTGGCCGCTTCAATTCCTTTTGATTCGGGAAACTGTTTATATACTTCACGGGGGATGAAAATTTCGCTGCCTTTTAATATCAGTTCGCAGGGGCGGCCGCTGGTGTCATATTCAATATTGTCAGCCACCGTATTGCCATTGACAAAGCAGAGAGTGCGTACATGGGTACCGCCTTCTTCAATACATTCTGCAATAAGTGCAAATTGCATTTTCAGCACCCTGGCGAAACCCCGGCAAAGTTCATCCAAAAGGTCTTTGCCCGTAAGACCCGACGTGGCTTCGGAGATAATATGAAGGAAGTCTTGTTCTGATACCTTTGATGAGGTTCTGGCCATGATGAAAGTCTCTGTATAACTGTATAAAGTTAATTATTACGATCCGAAACATACATAAAATGGGTAGATAGAGGAGTCGCCTTTACGACAAATAAGGGATGCTGGTAATCAGCGGAGTGTGGCAACAGCTCTGGTAATAAAGACTTCGGTCGTCCGGAATTGCATTTAGCGCCACCACCCTTGCACAACTGATCCTTTGCCAGCGAGCATGTATCGTTAGAAACACATACATCGGTATCAGAATAAAAATACGAGCACCTGTAAGCCTGCTATTTCGCAAAAGAGACTGCTTTCATTGCAGTAAGCGGGTTCTTTTGCTTTGTCGGATTCAGTTAAGTAAGTTGTCAGCCGGGGAATAAAATAAAAACCCCGCAACATTCATTGCGGGGAGTGTTCTTCTTCAAAGCATGGTAGCCCGTACGAGATTCGAACTCGTATCACCACCGTGAAAGGGTGGTGTCCTAACCCTTAGACGAACGGGCCGTTTTTAAGGGACGGCAAAGATAGGTTTGTACTGCTTTTCAGCCAAATGTTTTTCGGCTTTTATCAGGCGGCTGTTTTCCCCGGTCAGTACACATTTCCCGAAATGGCCTATGACTGATATACCTTTTTTTGATGAATTCTGTCATAGTGGGTAAAATGTAGTTTTTCATACCTTCGCCACTCCTTTTAAAATTTAAACTATTGGAAAATGAGCACAGTTAAAGTTGCTATCAACGGATTCGGACGTATCGGACGCCTTGTATATCGCCAGATCTATAAAATGGACGGCATTGATGTAGTAGCCATCAATGACCTCACCAGCCCTAAAGTATTGGCCCACCTGCTGAAATATGACAGTGCGCAGGGCCGTTTTGATGCCGATGTAAAAGCTAATGAAGATGCTATTGTTGTGAACGGTGATACCGTTAAGATATATGCCCAGAAGAACCCGGCGGATATTCCCTGGAAAAGCCATGATGTGGATGTGGTGCTGGAATGTACCGGTTTCTTTACGGATAAAGCAAAAGCAGAAGCACACCTGGCCGCCGGAGCGAAAAGGGTGGTGATCTCCGCTCCAGCAACTGGCGACCTTAAGACGATCGTTTTCAATGTTAACCATAAAGCACTTGATGGAAGCGAAACTATTATCAGTTGTGCTTCATGTACCACCAACTGCCTGGCGCCGATGGCACAGGTGCTGGATGAAAAATTCGGTATCGTGAACGGGCTGATGACCACAGTACATGCTTATACCAACGACCAGAACACACAGGATGCACCTCACCCCAAAGGGGATCTGAGAAGGGCAAGAGCCGCTGCACAGAACATTGTGCCTAACAGTACCGGCGCTGCCAAAGCGATCGGACTGGTATTGCCTGGCCTGAAAGGAAAATTAGACGGCAGTGCACAGCGTGTGCCGACATTGACCGGCTCACTGACTGAGGTGACAGCTATGCTGGGCAAAAAAGTAACCGTAGAAGAAGTGAATGCAGCGATGAAAGCAGCAGCCAATGAAAGCTTTGGATACACGGAAGATGAGATCGTGAGCAGCGATATCATCGGCATTTCTTACGGCTCATTGTTTGATGCTACACAAACAAGAGTACAGACAGTAGGAGATACACAACTGGTGAGAACGGTAAGCTGGTATGATAATGAAATGAGTTATGTAAGCCAGCTCGTAAGAACTGTGCACTATTTTGCGAAACTGATAAGCAAATAAGATATGAAGCAAATGTCCCGGTCTTATCGGGACATTTTTCTTTCTGCTAATTTTGAGTACCACAAACTGAAATGACCATGTCAAAATTTTCTGCATACAATTTTTCGGGTCAAAAAACATTGATCCGCGTTGACTTTAACGTGCCGCTGAATGATAAATATGAGATCACGGATGATACCAGGATGAGAGCGGCCATACCTACCATTAAAAAGATAACAGCCGATGGGGGCAGTGTGATATTGATGTCGCATCTCGGACGCCCTAAGGACGGGCCAACGGAAAAATATTCGCTGAAACACCTGGTCAATCATTTGTCCAAATTGCTTGGAGGCGCTGCGGTGGCTTTTGCTAATGATTGCATCGGCAAAGAAGCAGAAGATGCGGCTGCGAAACTGCAACCCGGGCAGGTATTGTTGCTGGAGAACCTGCGTTTTTACAAGGAAGAAGAAAAGGGCAACGAACAGTTTGCTGAAAAACTGGCGAAGCTGGGTACCGTATATGTGAACGATGCTTTTGGAACGGCGCATCGTGCCCATGCCTCTACTGCCGTTATTGCAAAGTTCTTTCCGGCAGATAAAAGAATGTTCGGACTGCTGATGGAAGGCGAAGTGTCAAGCGCCGAAAAGGTGCTGCACAATTCTCAAAAACCGTTTGTAGCTATTATTGGTGGCGCTAAGGTGTCGGATAAAATACTCATCATTGAGAATTTGCTGGAAAGGGCAACGGATATAATTATCGGTGGCGGTATGGCCTATACGTTCATGAAAGCGGCAGGGGGTAAGATCGGTAAATCGCTTTGTGAAGAGGATAGGCTGGATACTGCTAATGAACTGATCAAAAAAGCGGAAGCGAAAGGAGTATTTATCCACCTGCCATCTGATTCTGTAATTGCTGATAAGTTTGCCGCTGATGCAGAAACATCTGTAGCGCCAAGTAATAATATCCCTGATGGTTGGCTTGGACTTGATATCGGCCCCAATGCCTGTGATCAGTTTGCGAATGTGATCAAACGGTCGAAGACCATTCTGTGGAATGGCCCGATGGGTGTTTTTGAAATGGAAAAATTCCAGCACGGTACTAAAGTAGTGGCAACTGCCATCGCAGAAGCTACTCAAAATGGTTCTTTCTCCCTGGTGGGCGGTGGCGACTCTGTGGCAGCTGTGAATCAATTCGGGTTTGCTGAAAAAGTAAGCTACGTTTCAACGGGAGGCGGCGCCATGCTCGAATATTTTGAGGGAAAGGTTTTGCCGGGTATTGCTGCCGTTCAGTCGTAAAATTCCGGTAACATATCTGCACGAAACAAGGGCCTCCGCTGAAATGGAGGCCTTTTATATTAAATATGCTGAATTGACTCCTGCCGCTGTATTTCTTCAGCGGTTTTCCTTTAATTTCATGGCCTGAAAAAGTTACTTTATGAGAGTCAAAATAACTGCCTTGCTGGTCTTTCTTTGCACCTCTGTTCTCCTTATTTCCTGCCAAAAGGAAGTGAGTGTTGAACTCGGAACCGGGAACGGAAATGGCAATGGCGGCGGTGGTAATAATAACAATAGTATTGAAGGTGATTATGATTATGTAGGTGTGCACGCCGTTACGCTCAGCACCGTCACCTTTACCATACTGGGTGAAGAAACAAAATCAGTCACAACCAGCGATTACTACGGAAAGAACTGTACGGGTACAGTAAAAATTACCGCCAACCAGTTTATCTCGACAAATGTTGCGTATGATATAGATACGACCATGAATGTAAAAATGTACACCAATGGCGTATTGACAGACGATGAAGATTTCCCTTTTACCGCTTCTGTTCCGCCTACCGGCGGCACATCCACTTATGTAAAGAACAGTGCTGATTCTATTACAGTGACGGGTTCATTCGGAAGTTCGCCCAATCCCTCTGGTAATAATCCCACGGGACCGATTGGTGCCAGGTTATCCTGGTCGGGCGATACACTGATCATGAAAACATCTGCCAGTTTTACTCAGAATATCAGCCAAGGGGGAATACCCGCTGTTTTTGTTGGCAAGGTGAGTGCTGTTACCAAACTTAAAAAGCGCTGATCCTTTTCGTAAGACACTTCTTTACTTCTTTGTTACTTCAATGATCCTGTCATTATTGCCGCCATTGCTGGTGCAGATATATACTTTGCCTGCCGGCGAGATACAGATGTCCCGCATCCGGCCATATTTATTGGTAAAGTGTTCATTCGTTTCTGTTATACTGCCGAGGGAGTTATCCATTTTCATCTGGTAAAGCCTTGAGTTCTTCAAAGTAGCCAGCAGCAGTGAATTTTTCCATTGGGGGATCAGATCGCTGTTATAGAAATCAAGACCGGCTACGGCGGCTGTCGGCGTCCAGTTTTTAATGGGTTCGGCTACATTGTTGGCGGTGCAATAACTTTGCTCACCGGTCGTATTGCATAAACCTTCCACATTCGGCCAGCCATAATTCCGTCCTTTGCTGATGATATTAATCTCATCATCGTTACTTGGACCATGTTCAGAACTGAACAAAATACCGTTTGCCAGTACAAGACCCTGCGGGTTGCGATGTCCCATTGACCAATAAGGATTGCCAGCAACCGGGTTATCAGCAGGGATGGTCCCGTCGGGATTAAGGCGCAGTATTTTACCACTGGAAGAAGAAATATTTTGCGACAGTGATGTGTTAGCTGCATCACCGGTAGTGATGAATAATTTTTCATCCGGTATGGGGGTGATCAGCAGGCGGCTTCCGTTATGTATGCTGGCTGCGGCGATATTATCAATGATCGTTAACGGGGAGATCAGTGTGGTGCCGGTATAGGTATAGCGAACCACCTTTTCCCGGTAGTTGCCTCCGTTGTTGTAATTATACACCACAAAAACATGAGGAGATGTAGAGAATTTGGGATGCAATGCCATGCCAAGTAATCCGCCTTCACCATTACTCACTACTTCAGCAATGGTCAGCAGCGGCGTCACCACACCCGTAGCAGGATTCACCCGGCTGACACGACCGCCACGTTCGGTCATCCAGATATGATTATCCGGTCCCCAGAGTATCTCCCAGGGATAATTGAGGCTATTCACGATAATGCTATCCTTTATTTCGACCGGGCCCGGTGGGGGTGCTGGCGGGTTGCTGCTATCCTTTTTCTTACAGTACAGCATCGTAGCAAGCGGTAATAAAAGGAGCCAGGTGTATTGACGGGAAAATTTCATAAGTATTGTTTATGGAGACAACCGGCTCTAAAATCATGCCGCAGAGCTAACCGGAAAGCCTGTTCAAGTTAAGTCATTTCCTGCGAAGCGAAAATTTACCCGTAGGAACTACGAAATGTTCTAATTTCGGTGTCACAAAATTAAATCGTTATGAAAGGGACAAGAAACCTGGGATTACTTATTGTTTTAGGCATCATATTAATACTCGGTGCATGGACTTGTGGCGGGTACAACGGCCTGGTGAAACAGGATGAGAATGTAAAAAAGTCCTGGAACAATGTGAATACAGAATATCAGAAAAGGGCAGACCTTGTAGGCAACCTCGTGAATACAGTAAAAGGAGCAGCCAACTTCGAGCAGGAAACATTGACGAAGCTGGTAGAGGCCCGTGCAAAAGCTACTTCTGTTAACCTGACGGCCGACCAATTAACACCGGAAAATATCGCCAAATTCCAGGAAGCGCAGGGACAACTGACAGGATCACTCAGCCGCTTGCTGGCAGTAGTAGAGAATTACCCGGACCTGAAGGCCACACAGAACTTTCAGCAATTGCAGGGGCAGTTGGAAGGAATTGAGAATGGCATTCGTGATTCACGGCGCATCTTCAATGAATCCATCAATACATACAATACCAAAGTGCGTTCATTCCCGATGAACCTTTTTGCCGGTATGTTTGGCTTCAAAGCAAAAGAAGGTTTCAAAGCAGATGAAGGCGCTGATAAAGCCCCGAAGGTCGAATTCTAAGCCGGTTATTTCATGCAAAGAAGAAAATATACCACCTATATCATTGGTGGCATCCTTGGTGTACTAATTATCTTTTTTATTACAACGTTTAATGCGCTTGTAAAAAGAGAAGAAAAAGTAACCCAGCAATGGGCAGAAGTGCAGAATACCTACCAGCGCCGGCTTGACCTGGTGCCTAATCTTGTCAATGTGGTAAAAGGTGTATCTGATTTTGAGCAATCCACTTTGGAAAAAATTGCAGAGGCAAGAGCTGCAGCTGTATCAGGGCTTAGCAACACTGAGTTGACGGCAGATAACGTTAAAAAGCAAAATGAGTTGCAGGATAACCTTGCTATAGCTACTAACCGGATGATCATTCTTATTGAGAAATACCCGTCATTAAAAGGGACGGCGGCGTATGCAGGTTTGCAAACGCAGCTGGAAGGAACAGAAAGGAGGATAAAAGTGGCACGAAGTGATTTTAATGAAGCCGTAGCTTCTTACAATAAAAAGGTGCGTTCATTCCCGTCCAGTTTAGCTGCCGGATTGTTTGGTTTCAAAACAAAGGAAGGGTTTGAAGCGGTGGCGGGAAGTGACAAAGCGATCGAAATAAAATTTTAAACAAGGCAACGTGTTTTCATTCTTCAGAAGAAAAAGAAAGTTTTTTACGGAACCGGATCAGGCCCGGATCGTCGAAGCCATCCGCCATGCAGAAAAAAGAACAAGCGGGGAGATACGTGTGTTCGTGGAAAGCAAATGCCGATATATGGATGCCATAGACCGGGCGGCTGAGATCTTTTTTGGTTTGAAAATGGAAAAGACTGATGACCGTAATGCGGTATTGTTGTATGTGGCTATGAAGGATCACCAGCTGGCCGTATTTGCCGACAAGGGGATATACGAACGGATGGGACAGGCCTACTGGCATGACGAGATAAAGATGATGACCGGTAATTTCAATAAGCAGAATTATGCGGACGGGATCCGTCAGTGTGTAACAGATATTGGAGAAGCACTCCATCATCATTTTCCATTTGATAACGATACAGATAAAAATGAGCTGCCGGATGATATAGTTTTCGGCCATTAGTATCATGATAAGATTTTTCAGCATACTTCTGTTATTGGTCTCCTATTGTGCGTCAGCACAGATGAATGATATCATTTCCCGGCGGCCATCTCCGCCAACGCTGGTCAATGATTTCAGTAAGACACTTACAACGGAACAAAAAGAAGCTCTTGAAAGAAAGCTTGTCGCTTATGACGACAGCACCTCTAACCAGGTCGCTATCGTTATGGTGGAGTCGCTGGATGGTTATTCCGTAGAGGATGCTGCATTCCAGATACTGAGAGAATGGGGTGTTGGCTCTAAAAAAAATAATAACGGGGTTGTCATACTGGTGGCGATAGAGGAGCGAAAGATCAGGATTGAAACAGGCTATGGGTTGGAGCGTGCCATACCTGATATTACTGCAAAAAGTATCATTGACCAGCACGTCACACCCAATTTTAAAGCAGGTAATTACTACAGGGGACTTGACCAGGCAGTTGATGATATCATGAAAGCGGCTGCAGGAGAGTATAAAGCGCCTGAAGGATATGGCAAAGGGATCGGTAAAAGTATCGGTGCGGGAGTTATCATTTTCCTGATCATACTTTTTATAATTCTTGGTAGTGCAGGAGGAGGCAGAGGCGGAGGCGGTATGATGTCACGACGCGGGTATGGTGATTTCTGGACCGGGTGGATCATTGGCAGTATCCTTAGCGGTGGCTCAAAAGGCGGTGGTGGCTGGTCCGGAGGCGGAGGTGGTTGGTCAGGCGGTGGCGGCGGATTTGGCGGGTTCGGCGGCGGCAGCGGCGGCGGCGGCGGAGCCAGCGGAAGCTGGTAGCGATCCCGGAAGTGATCCATTTGTGCTGTTACTATCACACCTGGTCTTTATTCACCACATTTCATGACTTTACTATTTATTGAAGAGAGATACACGGGGCGGCGTTACTGAAAAATGCCGTAAATTGAAGTTCTTTCAGGCAAATGAGCGCCAGGGCAAAGATCCTTCCTATTAAATCCAGCAGAGTTATACGTTTTGATCGTAGCAGCGCAACTGATCATAATTCCCGTCGCCCTCGACTTAAGCCATCATCATGAAGAAATTACATATTGCACGGGAAAGCCTGTTCGCTACCATTTTTACTATTGTTATAACATTCACTGTCAGTTTCATTCCATTCAAGTTTGAGTTCAGCAAAGGCATCCGGCAGGAATTTCTGGGTTTTGATATTTACGACCTGTATTATTCCGACAGGCACCTGGGAAATACTACAAAAGATTCCAACATCGTTTTGATCCAGATCGGGGACGACCGTGCAACAATCGCCAGCCAGATCAGGCGCATTAAAGTATATTCTCCGGCTGTGATCGGCGTAGATGCTGTTTTTGCAAAAAAAGCCGACCAGCAGGAGTATACTATGCCGGCGAAGGAAGATTCGATCCTCAAAGAAGCTATCGGACAGCCGGGTAATATTGTTTTTGCCTCCCGGCTGGATATTGATACGGCTACAGGTAAAGCCCTGTTCATCCGTAATTTTTTCGAAAATGGAGATCACTTTCCTTCCGGGTATATCAACTTTGTCGGAAACAGGTACTCCGTTATCAGGAATTATCCGCCATTTTATAAAACAGGAGATAGCATTAACATGGCATTTACATCGGCTGTTATCAAACAGTTCTCTCCTGGTAAGTACAATATTCTGCAACAGCGGGAAAAGAATCTCGAAGTCATCAATTATACCCGGAACCTGGAGCATTATATTACTATATCAAAAGAGCAATTGCCCGACTACGATAGTACAGGCCAGCTGGCTGAGCTGCTTCATGGTAAGATCGTGTTGCTCGGTTACTTTGTCAAGAAGCCGCCATTGGTGATGGATGATATTTATTTTTCTCCCCTGAACGGCCAGGTGGCCGGGAAAAGTTACCCCGATATGTATGGCGTGGTGATACACGCCAATATACTCTCGATGGTTTTGGCAGGTAATTATGCCAGCCAGGCGCCGGAATGGGTATCTTACCTCCTTGCGTCGGTCATCATTTTCTTTTTTTTATATTATATGCTGTCGCAATACAGCAGGAAGGAGCATCCATCTCACGGCAGGTTTTTGCTGATCCAGTTTCTCGCTATCATTATAATGCTATATGTATTCCTTGGCATATTCAGTGAATTCAAAGTGAAAGTTCCCTTGTTGCCGATCATGATAGCCCTGGTCCTTTGTGTAGAACTGCTCGGTTTGTATAAAATGATAGCTGTATGGCTGCATAAAAGAAAAGGGTTTACAACAGTTTTTAACCATAAACAAGCTGTATGAAAAACGTATTGACCTTACTCCTTTGTATTCTTTATGTGAAAGGAATAGCGCAATCGCCGGATTATTGTATCTACCTGGTAAGCGGAGAGGTATTGATCGCCGGTAAAGGAAAGAAACCGGTAACAGCAAAGCCACGGCAACTGGTCTATAATACAGACTCCTTTACCCTGAAAAAAGGGGCTGAAATAACACTCGTTGATATGAATGGAGGTTTCTTTGTTCTCAATAGTGCAGTAACACGTAAGCCATTAAAGGGGTTATTGGCCGGGTCAACTCCAAAGACAAAGGACGGTATTACTACCAAATACCTGAAATTGTTATTTCATGAATTGCTCGATCCTCATCACGACTTCGAAAAGCTGAAAAAGGAAAATATAGCGGGTGTCTGGGGCGGTGTATCCCGTGGAGATGAATGTGGCAACAGGATATTTCCCGTGAATGGGTTGCAGACATCAGTCCGATCCATAACCTTCAAATGGCATAAGACCAGCCCTTCCTCCCGGTACATTTTTGTGATCTATGATGGTCGGGGCAAAGAATTTTTCAAGACCACGGGTAAGGATACAGTGATAATGCTGAACACAAGTGAAACGATGAAAGGGGTAACCGGGAAGTATTTCTGGAGAGTAACCAGCGAGGATGGCGATTGTGAAGATGAGGTACCTATTTATTTTACCTTATTGACACAGGAAGAGGAGAGAAGCCAAGCCGGTATCTTAACAGCCGACGTGACTGGTGAAAGCCTTGAATCGAAGATGCAACAGATAGACAGGCTGGAAAGGAATGCCTTCATCCATCTCGCGGCTGACCGCTATGATAAAATAGTAAATCAAAATCCGGGTAATCAAACACTGTTGAAAAGTTATGTGCTTTTCTTACTGAAATATGGTTTTGAAGAGGAAGCAAAAGCAGCGTGGGGACATTAGCAGTACCCATTTATTCCTGTTGTTATAACCTGTCAATATGAATAGTATGAAAATGAGCGGTATCATTTTTTTTGTGCTGTCGTTTTTATTGACGGCTCGTCTTTCATACGGCCAGTCATGGAAAGAGGACAGTGACAGCGCTGCTTATTACATTAAACTGGGTAAACCGGATCAGGCGATCGTTTTTTACCAAAAAGCAAAAGCGGCCATTCCTGCCGATTCTGTCAGCGGCACTACCTATGTTCAGTTAAGCAAAGGAATTGCCAATATCTTTTTTTCAACAAGGCAATATGACCAGGCCTTTCAGACCGGGATGGAAATAAAGACAGCAACCGGACAAAAGCATGGTGAAATGAATCTTGATTATGCATGGGCCTGCAACCTTCTTGGTGCGGTTTATAATTTGCGCGGAGAATTGGATTCAGCGCTGATCATCCATAATAAGGCTAAAGAGATACGGCAAAAACTACTGGGTAATAAGGATCCTTTTTATGCGCAGAGCTGCAATAATATGGGGGCGTTATACCGGGATCTTGGTAAATATGATCTGGCCGAGCCTCTGCTCCTGGAAGCAAAAAATATAAGGGAAAAGCTGACCCCTGCCAGGCAGAATGACCCTTTTGCAATTACCTGTATTAGTCTTGCAAACCTGTACAGGGATATGGGACAGTTTGAACGGTCGGAGCAGCTATACCTGCAGGCAAAGGAAAGAAGGGCGTTGGCAGGGAAGGAGAATGGCGATTATGCACGCAGTTGCAATATACTGGCAGACCTGTATGCTTATATGGGAAAATACAATGAAGCAGAGTCTCTTTACATAGAAGCAAAAAATATAAGAGCGATAATAGACAGCGGGGGATATGAGTATGGGCAAAGCTGTAATAACCTCGCTGCTTTGTATCGTGAGATGCGTTTGTTTGAGAAAGCGGAACCCCTGGCTTTAGAAGCAAAATCCATTTATGAGGAGGAGCTCGAGGAGGATGATCCCAGCCGTACCATACAATTGAATAATCTCGGCGAGTTGTATTATGCTATGGGCAGGTATAAAGAGGCATCCGGTTATTTTCTGCAAGCAAGAACGATATGGGAAAAGGAGCTTGGAAAGGAGCATCCTTACTTTATTGCCAATACAGAAGAGCTGGCCCGGGTCTACCGGAATATGCATGAGACAGCTGCTGCCGCCCGGCTTTTCAATGAGGTGTCAAAGCTCAAGTATGAGCAATTGGAAGGGATATTCCGGTTCACCAGTGAAACGGAAAAACAACTTTACCTGCAAAACATCAGCGGGACGGCGGACGAATACCAGTCTTTTTATTTTAACAAAATGGACCATAATAAAGCAGCGCAGCCATATACCCTGTCCTTACGTAACCGTAACCTGATCCTTTCATCAGGGCAACAGGTAAGGCAAACCATTTATAAAAGCAAGGACAGTGTGCTCATGCATATGTACAATGAATGGGCAGGTATGAAACGGCAACTGGCACATTTATATTCGCAAGGCAGCAGTGCGAAGTTTGAGCAGGCGGCGATGATCGAAAAAAAGGCGAATGAGATCGAGAAAGAATTGTCCCGCCGTTCAACGGCTTTCAGAAAACTGCAGACAAAGACCGGTTGGCAGGATATTCAGCAGAAATTGCTACCCGGTGAAGCGGCCGTTGAGTTCATTCAGTTCCGCCTGAATAATGACAGGCGGGAGAGCGATAGCATCATGTATGTTGCTTTGGTACTAAAGAAGAATATCCCGGAGCCTGTTATGGTACCATTATTTGAAGAGAAGACCTTGGTAAGATTTTTCGATTATAAGACAACGGCTGAAGAAGAGCAGACCAATCATTATTATTCTTCGCCTGCACTATTCAATATAGTATGGAAGCCGCTCGAAAAGCATCTTACAGGGATCTCTACAATTTATTTTGCTCCTGCAGGGCAGTTGTTCAGGATATCGTTTTGTGCCCTGGCGATGGATGACAAACGTGTACTCTGTGATAAATACAAATTGCAGCAGGTAACGACGACGGCCGCTATCACCAGCCGGGAAACCGGTCATATTACCCGCACTGGTCATATCATGTTGTATGGAGGTATTGTATATGATGCAGACACAACAGCGCTCAAACAGTCTGTTGCGGCCTATCGCAATGGGATAAAAGTTTCCCGCTCCCTGCCGGAAGATCTCACAAGAGGAAAATCATTCAGGTACCTGCCCGGTACGCTGGAGGAAACGGCCGCTATACAAAAGCAGGCGCTGGCAGCCGGAATGACCGTTTCTGTTTTGTCAGGGATGCAGGCTTCGGAAGAATCATTCATGTCGCTGGGCGGGGAAGCTTCACCTGCTGTATTACATATTGCCACGCATGGGTTCTTTTTTCCTGATCCGCAAAAAGATGCCAGGGATACTCTTTTTCGTCAACTGGAAACAAGTGGCAGGGCATTCAGAGAATCGGCCGATCCGCTGATGCGTGCAGGGCTTCTGTTTGCGGGCGCTAATAATACCTGGCGTGGAAGAGTGATGAATGGGATGGAAGATGGTATCGTCACCGCCTACGAAGCAGGAACCATGTATTTACCGAATACAAAACTGGTAGTTCTTTCTGCCTGTGAAACGGCACTGGGCGATGTGGATGGCGGTGAGGGAGTATATGGGCTGCAAAGAGCTTTCCGGATGGCAGGCGTGGAGAACCTGGTGATGAGCCTGTGGAAAGTGCCGGACGCAGAAACCGCTGTATTTATGCAAACCTTGTATAAAAATCTGTTCAACAGGCAATCAATAACAGACGCGTTTTACCAGGCACAGGGTGCTATGAAAAAATTATACAGGAATGAACCCTACAAATGGGCAGCATGGGTGTTAGTAAGATAATTATCAAATTTTAAGAATGCAATGAAAGCAGCCAGTCTTAAATTTGACAGTATGGGTCTTTTAAATTATTTTCATTTGCAGGCGATATAAGAACTTTTTTCTGCTGCCTGGTCCATATACTTCTTAAAAACCATCACCTAGTACTCCGGTAAACTCAATTGCTTTTCGTGCCCCTGTTATTTGTTTTCCGCCTTATGATCATACTGCAGGCCGGTTAAAGAAACCAGGAAAATTAAATGAGTATCAAGTACGGGTCTTATTCCTTATCTCTATACAGGAAAAAAGTGTTTTTGCCTGTTGCGGCTATCATTTTATCCGTTGCAGGAAATACACAGCCATGTGCCCCTTTTGTATTTCCCAATCTTTTCGGGCAGGCGGAAACAGCCATCTTTTGCAAGAACAACAGTGTGGGTTTTGGTGTCAGTAATTCCATCAGACCGCAGACCTATACATTTGATCAATATGCAAACAATGGCCAGCTTATGAGCCGGAAAGGCGGACCGCTGGATGGTAATGGAGGGCAGTTGAGTGTTGCGGCATTCATGCGATCTGCCAAAGATGTGGGTGAGTACAGGATAACAGTTGCCAATGCCTGTGGTGAATCGGCTACGGTTAATTTTTATGCCTACTATGGCAATATTGATAATCTTTCCATACGTGGGTGGGGTTCCAATGATGTATGGTTCCAATGGGCCGCTTGTGGTCCCACCTCCGATGTGCGGTATGAATATGCGGTGACCACACAGCCTAATCCTAACGCTGTTCTTTTTAGTGATTACATAGTCACGACGGATACCAGCGGCTATGGGACAGCTCTTATTCCGGGGCAAACCTATTACATTCACGTTCGGGTCAGGGAAGTCTGGCGCAATGGCAATTCCTCTAACCCTGTAGGTCTTTATAATTATCCTTCTCCTAATGCCTGCAGTGATCTTCCTTACCAGACCCTGCGTTTTACTTCCTGTTCAGGTTCGCCCCCGACGGGTGGAATAACACCTGCTACTGCCATTACCTGTACCGCAGATGAGGCAACCTTGAATGCCAGTGGCGGCACCTCTTACCAATGGTATAATGAAAATAATACGGCTATACCAGGTGCTACGAACCCTACTTACGACGCCTCTCTACCGGGTCAATACAGGGTGTATGTCACCACCGCAGCGGGGTGTGCAGGTATTGTTTATTCAGCTACGGTAATAGACACCTTATTCCGGAACAGTATTTTATCCGGCGGCGGAGCTTTTTGTGATGGTGATACTGTCAGGCTTGCACTCAGTGAGACAAAGCCCGGCCTGGTATATACTCTTATGAAGGACGGCGTGGATATTACAACATTGCAGGGTATCGGTAATGCTAATGAAGAAGGAAGCCCCGATACGGTATGGTATAAATTCAAACTGACATCGGCAGCGCAGACGGGTGTTTATTCTGTTAGGTCCTTTGATCCTTATTGTGGAAATCTATATTTTGGATATTCTGAAGTCAGTTTTTTTAGCGGATCAGTAACAGGGCTGAACGCAATTTACATTGGAGAAGACCTGGTCGGGTTTAACTGGGATCAGCAGGGTTCAGGCCCTTCTAGTTATGAATGGGCTTTCACTTCTGATCCTTCACCACCGGCATCGGCATGGGGCGTCATCAATTACCAGCCTGTTTATTATAGTCCCTTTGTGCCCGGCACTCAATATTATTTTCACCTGCGGCCCGCTTGTTTACAGCAGCCCAGTCCATTTAGCTGGTCAACAACAGGATTCATTACCGCTAATTGTTCCAATGCACAACCGGTCACTCTGAATACAACGATCAATGCAGCGATCCCAACCGGAGAAGGAAGCTGGAATTTCACAGGCACTTACCCCGTTAATTCAACCGGTTACGCCACACCAGGTAAAGAAGTAATGTATAAATTCACTCCTTCTGAGACGGCGGTTTATTATATTGATATTACATCTGCATCCAATGCAGAATGGGTGGATTATTTTTATAAACCACTTGATCACGGGTGCAGTAATACCGGGTGGACGGCTATTGATGATATGAACGGTGTTGGCAAGTGTGCGATCGGCCTGCTTACTGCCGGCACTACTTATTTGATATTACTTGATAGTGAAAGCCCTTCCGGATCGGTCACACATTCTTTTCAAATACGCAAAGCCACGGTTGGCGCGGTTAATCCGGGTATCTGCACCAGTTCTACATGGTTATCACTGCCAATACCGGCTAACAGCCCCAAAGAAGAATACCTGATTGATGATAACGGCAACCTCATTGCATCGCTCGATTTCAGTAGCGTAACAAACCCTGTGGGCCTGATCACCGCTTCTTATTACCGGAATGATGCTGTGATACGAAGAGATATTGGTAATAGGGAATACCTGGACAGAAACTTTACCATACTGACAAGCACTGCGCCCCTTACTCCTGTCGGTGTGAAATTATTCTTTACTAATACAGAACTTCAGCGGCTGATCAATGAGCCAGATGATGGGATTGCGGATGTGGTATCTCTATCCGGTCTGAATGTCACCCGTGTGCAGCAGAATTGTTCAGAAGGTCTTTATCAGGGTGTTTCCTCCCTGTTGCCACAGGTATCCAATGGCCCGTATGATGCTACTTCCTCTTACATTAAGTTCAATAACACCTATGGTTTTTCAACTTTTTATATTCATGGAGGTTTAGTTCCGCTGGAAACAAATAATAATATCATTTGCCCGGCGGCAGGATCGGCTTCCTTTACAGTTACATCACCGGGGGCAGGCTATACACATCAATGGCAGGTGGATAACGGAACGGGTTTTCAGAATTTGTCTGATAACAGTATTTATTCCGGCGTTACTTCTGCAACCCTTACACTGACAAATCCGCCTACAAGTCTTAATGGTAACAAATACAGGTGTGTGTCAACCAACGGAAGTAATACGGTTACAAGTGGGGGAAGAACATTGAAATTCATTATTAACTGGACGGGGGGCAGTAATTCGCAATGGCAGAACCCTGCTAACTGGAGTTGCGGGGTGGTGCCTGATGCCGACACAGATGTAATTATTGATAGTTATTTTCATGCGCCTGTGATCAGCAGTAATGTTTCTTGTAAAAGCGTTCAGATCAAACCTGGAGCATCGCTTACTGTTAACCCCGGGTTTAAACTTACTATTACAGGAAAATAACCGGGAAAATAATGGAGGACACAGACAGGTAAAGGTTTTTTAACTGTTTCGGCCTGATTGGATTTCAAGGTCTGGCTATTTTAGATTACTTTCAGGGAACAGGATAGTTATTGCAAAGCTTCTTGCAGTCCTTTTTATTCCTGGCATCTTCGGTCTGTTCCCCGCTGAATTCAAGTTAGCAGTATCCCGGTCTATGATTTGTATCAAATGTCTTATCTATGAGAAGAACTGGCAGCATCATTTCATCAGTTACCTGCTACAAGAAGATAGTTTTCTCTATTGTCAATATGCTATTGATCAGTGACCTGTTTTCGCAAACATGCACCCTGACCGATCCGGTGTTCTTTGGATTAGCCCCGCCTGCACCGCAAAGTGCCTTTATATATTGCAGGCAAAGCGGAGTAGGATACGGTATTCAGCCTTCCACCATCGGGCAGCAATATACTTTTGAGGTATATCCTTTTAACGGTTCGGCACGGAAAAAGAAAGGCGGGCCATTAGATGGAAACGGGGGTACACTGAGTGTGGCGGCTTTTATGCGTTCAGCCCAGGATGCGGGTGAGTATCGTGTCACCACTACGAAAGAAGGATGTGCTGAATCAAAGGATACCAGTTTTTATGCTTTTTATGGCAGCATTGATAATCTTTCTATCACGGCCTGGGGTTCGGGTGCGGTCACATTTCGCTGGGCATCCTGCGGCCCTAAACCGGTAGTGACTTACCAGTATGCCGTATCCCAGCAAAAGAACCCTACGCTGGTGCCTCCGGGAGAATTGCTAACCACTACAGATACTTTTGCCACCAAGACCGGATTGACCAATAATGTGGTTTATTATATCCATGTTCGGGTATTGGAAGTAATATGGGCCGGGTCCCCGGTTGACTATTATTTTGCCGGTTGTTCTGAATCACAATGGGAGAGGATCATGTTTACAGCCTGCACCGGTGCTGCAGCATTAGGTACACTGGCGCCTGTGAACGCAGTGGCCTGCGAGGGAGGCTCTGCAACATTTACCGCTACCGGGGGCGCTACCTATGCCTGGTATAAAGATACCATCCTTACCCCGATCGCAGGAGCAAACTCGGCTACTTACAGCCCTTCTGTCGCTGCGCAATACCGGTTATATGTTACCAATACCGGTATTACCTGTAAAGGAATGATCAGATCGGGAACACTTACACTTGTGCCACTCATTACGGGGACTTTTTCCGGCGGCGGCAATTATTATATTGGCGATACGGTACGTCTTGGTATCAGTAATACGATCACTGACCAGACTTATAAGATACTGAAGGACGGGGTGGAAGTATATTCAATGGAAGGTGTCGGCAGGGATGAATTTACCAGTGAGGATACTATCTGGTACAAGTTTGCCATTGCTTCTAATTCGCAGGCGGGTCATTATACAGTCAGGGTGAGCAATCCCTGGTGTGCACCCATTGATTTTGGCAGCCAGGATGTCTTCCTTGTTACGGCCAATACAATATGCCCCGGAGCCAATACTTCTTTCAGCTTTTTATCTACAGGGAACAATACTGTTTTCCAATGGCAGGTGGATAATGGTTCCGGCTTTGTTAACATTGTCAATAATATTACCTATGCAGGCGCAACAACGAAAACATTGAGCGTTACGAATGTACAGCCGGCCATGTATGGATATAAGTATCGTTGTGTATGTACAGGAGGCACTCCGGTTACCAGCAGTAACAGGATATTAAGATTGGGTGCTACCTGGACCGGAACTACCAGTACGGCCTGGGCCACAGCTACAAACTGGAGTTGCAACGCAACCCCGGGTGCTACACTGGATGCGGTCATTCAGGGTGGGCCTGTTAACCAACCCGTCATCAGCAGTAATGTGACCTGCAGGAATGTGTGGATAAAGACAGGAGGGAACCTGCGGATCAATACAGGATTTACGCTGACCATTACAGGGCCTTAGCGCAGCTGTTTAATTTGAATTAACGGGTGCAAGATTTTTTTGAGTTTGAATAAACAATACTTTTTTCTGATGACCTGAAGGTGTTATAAGCTATCTGAAAATATTATTTCACACGAAAACCGTAGAAAGAAAAGTATACCCGATTTACTGGTCTTTATATCCCCTGTTGGGTAAGTTCTAATTATCCATCCCGCCCTCATCATTTCTTTCTTCTTTCTTTTCGATCTTCTGCTGGTTCAGCCTGAAGTTCAGGGTTACCGTTATTTGTCTTGGCCGCCACAGGAAATCAGATTTTGAATAATAGCCGGGTATGTCCACGATAGACCTTCTTCTGCGGCTGTTCAACAGGTCCCTGACATTCAAAGTAAGAGTGCCCTTTCCTTTGAATACATCTTTCGCCAGGCCAAGGTCTATTGAATAAATGGAAAGATCTTTTCCCTGCGTGGTGATGCGCGGGGACTGGTAATTCAGCGAGGCCTGGAAATCTACCTGTTTGAAGAAGGTCATACGGGAAGCAGTGCGGTTCGTCCATGTCGTTGTCTGGCTTTGCAATAATATATCATTGTACGCACCTTTGGCCACGGCATGATAAAAATTGAAATTACTGTTGAATTTCCACCAGTCGCTTACCGTCAGCGAGAAAGCCATTTCGATACCGATATCGTTTTGTGTAGAAAGATTGACAGGAATGATATTGCTGATACCTGTCACTGTATCCAGTAACCGTATTCTTTCCACTACTCCTTTTTTATGACGGTAATAAATACCTGACAGCAATGAACCTTTACCCCAGTCGAGTAAATGGCCTACTTCCATTGAGTGGGAAAACTCGGGGTTCAGGTTAGGATTGCCAACAAAGTATATCCTGGGGTCGCTGAAGTCAGCAAAAGGAGTAAGGTTGCGGAAATTCGGCCTGTTGATACGATAACTGTAACTTAACTGTAGTGTATTCTTTTCATTCAGTTCATAAGCGATATTGCCTGAAGGGAACAGGTTAAAATAATTCCGCTTATTCACTTCATTCGTTTTGACAAGGCCGGTACGCATATCGGTCAGTTCGCCACGAAGCCCGATCTGGTAAGAGAATTGTTTGATCTTATTGCCCATCATGGTATATACGGCATATACTTTTTCAGTAAACTCCATGTTGTTATCAAAGGCAGGTAATGTTACCCAGTTGCCACTGCCGGTTTGTTCTTCTACCAGGAATTCATTGGTGATGGTGCGTATCGTGCCTTTGAAGCCGATCTCAAATTTTCCGTCTTCTTTAAACGGATGAACATAGTCTGTCTGCAATAATATATTATCCTCATAGGCCGGGTTGCCGGAACGCTGTTTCAGCAATTCGTTAGTGGTGAAATTTTCTTGTGTGTAATCTGAGCTTTCTGTTTCCCCGCTGTTGGTCCATTTAAAGTCAGCGATCCATTCTTTGTCATTGTTGCCGGGGAATTTTTTCCTGAAACTCAGGGACACTTCGGTATCCTGCTCTTTGGCTTTTTCATTATCCGTGCGAAGAATATTTCTTACTAACTGCCCTGACTGGTCAAAGTCTTCGTACAGTATCTTGCTCAGATTCTTTTCCCTGCCGCCATCAATAAGGAATGAGCCTGTTAATGTGGTATTGGGTGTAATGTAATAATCAATACCGGCCATTAAGTTTACCGAAAAGTCACGGCGGGTGCGGTTATTGGTCTGATCATACACAAAGCTGGTATCCGTACCGGTGAACTGCTGCGTAGAGGATCCTTTGCCCGGGTTTCTCCTGTAGTTGGTGCCAAAGCTGGAGAACAGGTTCATCTTTTGTGTACGGTAGTTGATGCTGTAGGCTGCACTGAAATTACCGGGAATACCGGCCGTGCCGGTAAAGTTGCCATTGAAGCCTATTGTCCTGTTCTTCTTCAGTATGAAGTTAATGATACCTGTTTCGCCGGCTGCATCGTAGCGGGAAGAAGGATTGGTGATCACTTCGATCCGTTCGATCATGGCGCCCTGCAGGTTGCGTAAAGCGTCAGTGCTCCGGATGCCGGTCAGTGCAGAGGGCTTGCCATCTATCAGTATACGTACACCCTGGCTGCCACGCAAACTAACATTGCCGTCAATATCCACCGTTACCGATGGGATGTTCGATAATATTTCCGAAGCATTGGCGCCGATATTGCTTACATCGAGGCTGACGTTATACACTCTTTTGTCCAGGTCCAGTTCCATTAATTTCTTCTCTGACGTCACCACCACTTCGGTCAACAGTTTGGTAGCCGTATTCATCATTATTGTCCCGAGGTCCATATCCTTATTGGTGATAATAATATCGCTTACCCGTTTTTCTTCATACGTGAGATAACTGATCTTCAGAAAATACGAACCGGGTGCAATGCTGAAACGAAACCTGCCTTTTTCATCTGTGGCGCCAGCCGCTACCTGTGAAGAATCGGCTATTTTATGCAGGCTGACGCTGCTGTAAGGGATTACCACCCCCTTGCTGCCGGTGACAAGACCGCTGAGGGCATACGTGCGGCTTTCTGTTACCTGTGATAGAACAGGTAAATAAAAGAACAGTAGGATAATGGTCATTGCCAGCCGCATCATGTGTTTCAGTTGGGTTGTAAAAGCAAAGGAAAGAAGATCGGGTCAAACATTGAACAAAACCCTGTCTCAGCGCTCCGGGAAGTAAGACGCTTTTTAAGAGCGATGCCTTGCCCGGTCGGCTGGCTTTTTATCTCTTATTTCAGTTTGTTCTACAGTATTATAAAGGCATTAAAATACTTTGTGGCACTGGAGAGTAAAAGGAACAGGGTCACTGCGTTTTACAATCAGCACGGTCAAGCGGTACTCAAAGCAATCATCTTCGCCGAATGGTTGCTTTTTTATAAAGCAGAATCCCATTTGTTCATAGAACCGGCGTGGTTTTGTATTGGATACAAGCGGATCAGAGGACCCGAGGCAATGACATGTGACTGCTCATCCCAATGTCGGAGTATAGTAAGATCACCGGGATTTGCCGGGCGTAATTGTATCTGCAGTTCAGCCGGCATGGATCATCAGGGATCGGGAGGAGAGACTTTTTTCAATAACAATACCCCGTCAAATTGTTTTGCCAGTATCATTTTGTTTGAGCTATTCAGATCAATGAATGTGTCATTCACCACGATATTCTTATGCAGCCAGTCTGTTCCGTTCACTTTGTTGGCGGGTATATTAAGATAACTGGTGAACCCCGGCAGCAGGGTGATGATATGTTTCAGGTCTGTACCGGCAGAATCAGGTGGCAGCATTTTTGTTTCTTTCTCATAATTGTCAGCGTATGAACCACTGCCCGCAAAGACGCCTAATGAATACATTTGTCTGGGATAACGGGTCCGCAGGATGCCGCCCATTACCGTTAACTGCTCATTGGATTTCGCAATATGAAAATTATGACCAAGTATGATAAGCTTTTCATTTTTAAACACACTATCAGCCAGCCACCGGATATTATCCGCCATGGCAGAGTCGCGGGCTTCCCATGCGCTGTTCCAGTCCCTGTCTTTAACGAACCGGAGTTTGTATTGAAGAAAACGTATCCTGCTGGCAATGGTCTTCAGGGTGAATACATGTTCCCGGGAAAAATTGCCTGCTTTATTTACAGATAGCTGATCATATACCTGCTGATAGCCGGCTATCAGCAGAAGGGTCTTTGAGCTGACAGAATCATATACAGCCTTTCGGTTTGCCAGTTCACGATCCAGGATAGTAAAGCTGTTTTCTAGCTGGCTGCAGATGGCGGTATCGAGGTTCTGTTTACGGGCCGTGTTTTTGAATACAGTAATAAACGTATTGCCCGACCGCTGCACATCAAAACCGGCAATCGCCATATTATTTGTTTTTACATAGTTCATCAGCTCCCTGTTCTCTTTGGTGCGCCCGTTTAGGTAAAAGCCGGATGTCATCTGTGCAGCATTCAGTTGTTGCCTGTTTATATCAACCGCTGCCAGTTCGCCGATTCCTGCCTCAAAAAGAAGGGTATTGAATCCCAGTTTTTCGTGTAAGAACCGGACCAGGTCATTCCGCACTATGGATATCTCTTTGGCGCCATGCGTGAACTCCCCGATCAGGATGATCCTTTTATCATTGATATGCGGAAAGATGTATTCCCAGCTTGCTTTGCCGAAAGTTTCATCCGGGTGAATGGTGTAGGCGTTATCCTTTAGCCAGGAACGCTGCGGGTAATCTAACTGTTGTGCATACGACCCGGAAGCCGTTAAAAGAAACAGGAGGGCAAGAATGGGCAGATTGTTTTTCATAGCCGGGATATAAAAATAATGACTGATCCCAATACTTGCAATACCTGCATTTCATCCATTACAATCGTCAATTGGTAAATAAAGGTATTTTCTCCGGCCGGCCCGTAGTTTTTCTTTACGGGAAAATTACAAATCATGAAACATATACTTAAAGGAACGGTGCTGGCGATCCTGCTGTGGTGTATCTATTCATTCATCAGCGTGGTGGCATAGGGCTTAGCTTTGCCCTGCCCCCGTGGCAGTGCTTGGTTATTAAACACAGGCAGGTGAAATGAATTTTTCTCAGATTGCTTCGGCTAAGCGTCATCCTTTTTTATTGAGTGATCATTCTCCGGCCTCGCAATGACGGGGACTCCGGAGCTATAATGTCTCTGCGAAACCGCGGAGAGCCCGTCATTGCGAAGGCTGCCATAGAAGGCTGGAAGTATAATGACTGTTGCTGGCGGACCGAAGCAATCTGTTTGAGTGGCTGCTTGATGACCTTATGGCAGGTGTTTCCTTCTACCGGCCAACGATCTGTAATGATTTCCTATACAGTAATTAAGTTGACTCCGTCATTATTGCGGTTGGTGAAGAGAGAAACACCAACCGCGGCGTCAAAGGACAAACTACTTTGTTTATTCAATAAGCACTTTTTTAATATGGCGGTGAGGTGGCAATGCAGAAGCTGTTGTAAAAATTTTCTCGCTGCCATAAGCCGTGCCTGCACTATTAGTTGCATAAGCTTTTACATAATAGGTAGTGTTGGGATTTAAGCCGGTGATATTGCTATAAAAAAAACCTATTCCTGAACCATCTGACGTTTTCAGGTCGGCTGTAATATTAGGATCACCGGTTGTATTCCAACATACGCCTCTTGCTGTTATTGCTGCACCACCATCACAGGTTATATTACCACCGCTTTCAGCAGTAGTTTGTGTAATATTGTTTGCATCGTAAGTTATAAGATTCGCTACAAATGTAGCAGGTCGTAAAACTTCGGTCATGGCAATAGCATTTTGTTCAGCAACTTCTATTGGAATTGAATTTCCTCCCGGATTAAAAGAAACAGGCAGCAGGTAAGCTCTCAAAATGGTTTCGTATATGTCATTTATGTGACAAATAAAACTTCCATCACACTGCAGGAGTGTGAAAGGCTCAGCGTAAGTTGGTTTGGGGTACCATCCGCAATTTGCATAGATGTATACTGCTACCTTGTAATCAAAAGGTAAAACTCCTTTTACTATCCCTTGAACATCCTGTTGAACACCAAGAGGTGGAACAAAAGTGAATGCAATAGATGGCGTGTCAGCCAGGATAGCTGCTGTATCCAGTATCCAGTTGTCAGATATTGTTACTCCATTGAAAACACTATCCATGCCTGGTTTTAACACGCCTGCGTTTTTTTCCCATATTCCCCAATGAGCCCCACGAAGACCTTCACGTGTTGTTCCCTTCCAGGTTTCATCAAAGGCTTCAAAATAGAAATATTTTACCTGTTTTGTCTTTGCCCATGATGTGAAATGCAAAAAAAAGGTTGAAGCATTGACAGGTGAAGGAACGGCAAGCCCTTCAGATTCACCTTCACTAGGCCAGCCGGTTTCAGCGACTACAATTTCTTTACCCTGTGATATTGTTTGCAGATTTGTGTAAACTTTATCAATTAAGTAGGTGGCACAATTAATACTCTTTCGTTCCCAGAAAGGATAAATATGAACATATAAAACATCCACCGCGCTAACAAGGTCTGGATGGGAAAGAAATGTCTGGTAAATATCTGCAGTGGTGACCGGAATATTTGGAAGTGCAGCTTTTACCTGGGTGATGTACCCGATTAACTGGGACTTTGTAAGATCTCCTCTTAGCAGAACTTCACTACCAACAACAGCAACATCTATTTCACCAGCCAATCCCATTGAAATAAGATTTGCAATTTCCGTTTGATTATTTGCCATATTACTATCAAGCCATGCGCCTGCTGCAACTTTTAGATCCTGCCTGTGTGCATTTACTCCAATTTTTTCAAGGCCATGTGTACTACCATAGGAGCGGATCCAGTTTGTATACAGTGCCACCCGCTGAATCAAATAAGCTATTTGTTGTTCACTGATCTGAGATTGAAAACCGGGATTTTGTCCGTCATAGTACGGCGAAAAGCCTAACCCGTGCAGTTTATAAAGCGGAATTACCGGAGCCATGAACAGACTACCGGTTATCTTAAGTTTCTTATCTGGTTGGAGAATAAATGTAGCACCGTACGTAATGGTCTGCGGTTTATTTAAAACGCATTCGCCATTACCAGCCGGGTTAATAATAATAGTTGATCCCGGGAGAAGAACACCGGGAGGGACAAAGCCATTTTCCCAGTTGGCGGTATCGGTCCAATTACCGGTTCCAGTAAAAGTATAAGTGACCTGGGTAAATGCTGAATTTACGATCAGAAGAATAAGGCTTATGAATAAAAGCTTCTTCATAAAAAATGATTAGAAGAATAGCTTTAATATGGGCGGGATGTTATACTAAATGTATGTAATTGTTTTTACCAGCACATCAGTTGTAAAAAATAATTGATAAGAAGGTGATTAGCTTTATCTTGCTCCGTTTTTTTTCTTCCACCCGCCCTACTGCCTGCCGGTAGGAAGGGGTCTGTAGTGTTTTCCTATACAGTAATTAAGTTGGCTTGTTATTCGGGCGGTCGGTGAAGAAAGAAAACACCAACCGCGGCGTGAAAATGTTACAATGACTCCCTGTCAAAATCAGAATGATTTTCGTTTACTTCACCTTACTCACCATCCCTCCCTTCTTACTATCCACCGCTACGGTATATTTCCCGCTGCCCTGTACGATCCATCTTACGGTCACCGTTGCCAGTCCGGGTATATTGCGTACAGCAATGGTGGCCGGGTCGGTCTTTTGCTCGGTAGTAATGTTCAGATCGGCATTGTCCACGATCAGACCTGCTAATACTTTGGCACCGGTGAGTGTGATATAATCCGGCCTTTCAATTTTATATTTCAGGTCCTGGCTGCTGTGAGTGGGCATCAGGCGGCTGTTGGCAATAACGGCTGTCACTTCTTTCAAACCATCTCCAAGATCTTTTTCTTTAATAGTATCTACCGCCAGCTTCGGTGTATGATAACAATGATAGATCGTGAATGACATATTACGGTGTGCATCGCTTTCCAATAAGAAACCGGGATGCGCCCTGCCGAAATTCTTTTTGAAACCTCCGATCTCTATTTTGCCATATTGCGGATGATCGTATTCGTGCCAGTCTACAAAAGCATCTTTGAACAGTGTCCAGCGGTCGAATACAAAAGAAGTATTATCCTGCGGGTCACGGGTAGCATCTTTGTTATAGAACAGGTAGGGTGTCCATAGTTCATTGGAAAAAGTATAAACACCACGGCCACCATAGAACCAGTCGAGTTCACCACCATAGGCAGAGTAAAGATCTTTATACACAACAAGGTATTTATAACCGGGTATCAGTTCTTCCCCTTTTTTGCCGATATAGTCATACACCTGGAGGTCCTGCGGGTTGTAGGTTTGCAGATCGTTGGGATCGCCGGGCCCGCGGAGTATCATGCCGCCGGCATTGTGATACGATTGTGCCGCTGCGATATTCGGGTGCTTCATCACGAACTCCTGCACGGCCCTGTTTTCCGGGATGGAGAAAGGGTATTTGTAAGCGCCGTTCTGTATATAGTTGGGCTGCCATCCCCATCCCCAGTCGCGGTTAGGATCGTATTCGAATGTATAGCCGTCCTCATTCACCAGTCCATCACCGTCATTATCTTTCCCTTCGAGACCGAGTAATTCATAATCGCCTTTTTCATCAGGGCCCACTTGTATCAGCCTTCTTGGCTCGGCCGGGTCAATACGATAGCGGCCATTGGGATTCCTGCGGCGCATGATGAGCACCTGGTTATCGCCATCGAGATCATCGTACCCGTCTTCATCCACCTGTCCGTCGCGGTCATTGTCAACAGGTATCACACCGCTGCGGGGCGAACTGCCGGTGTTGGGTTCATGAAAATAACTGTCGCGGCCATCGGGATTGATCGTCGGGATGATATAAAATGTTTTATCGGCCAGGAGTTCCTGTACGAAGCGGGTGTCTTTAAATGATTCTGTAAGATACCAGGCTGTATATAAAGAGAACTCGGCGCCTTGTACTTCGTTAGAGTGGATGTTGCCGTCAATATACATGCCCGGTTTTTTATCAGGATTGCCTTTTTTGAAGTCAGTTACGGTAAGGCACCAGATATCACGCCCTTTATAAGACTTGCCGATAGATTCAAGCTTTGCAAGATCAGGATAGGCCGTAGCGATCTTCTTGCATATTTCTGTTATTGCCGCATGATCGTTGTACCGGTTCCAGCTTACCTGCACTTTAGGATTCACCGGCGAGCCGGCAGCTTTGAAGAGCTGGTCGGGAGTTTGTGCACTTGCTATGAAAGCAGTTAAGAGTGCAGCGTTAAGAGTTATGAGTTGTATGTAGCGTTTCATAATGTGAATAGTGAATGGGTTATCATAAAGTGATTTCTACTGTTTTGCTACCGGTTGTTGGAGATCCGGCTTCGATGGATAGTTTGCCGGTTCCTTTGATCAGCCATGTCAGTTGCTGTGAACTGTATCCTTCGAGTGAATTCAGGGTCTGTATCTTTTTACCGCTGATGACAGACTGGTTGCCGGTAGTATTCGTTTTTACATTGATGCGTTTGACCCAATAGCTCCTTTCACCCAATTTCGAATGAGAGGCTAATGCTCCTTTATTCATGATGTCTGCTGTTATTCTTGTTAATCCATTGCTGACTTTTTCTGTTTTTACATTGATGATATCCAGTTCAGGCTGGAAGGATGCCAGCTTTACTAAGAAGGAAGCATGTTTTTTTACCAGGTCAGGAACTAATTTATAAGGAGGGTTAGTCAGTACAAAAGGATCAACGCCGCCCACCTCTGCTTTTTGCCCGGGAAAATCAGGGTGCTGAACGGGCCTCCAGTCGGTGAAGGTATTGGTGATGCCCTGCTGGCTGGCCCATCGTAAATAATTGGCTACCGGATCATCTGTCGTGAATGCTTTTTCACCTTTGGTGGTATCGGGTTTTGTTTTGGGTACCCACCAGCCCGGTGTGCTGAAACTGTAACGGCCGTAATGATAATAGGCCCATGAAAAGAAGTCGCCGCCTGCTACAGCTGTTTTCGGAGCGTCCTTCATGTTCACCGTTTTATTATACAGGTCGGAAACCATACTGTCGGCTTTTACGTCGGGCTGCAGCCAGCCTGCGATCAGTGGCTGAGAGGCAGCCTGTCCATTAAAGGCAAGTGGTGTGCTCAGATTGTTATTGCTGCCAAAACTGAGGACCGCATATACATTGAATTGTTCAAAGAGAAGATCAAGCAGAGCCCTTGTTTCTTTTTCTGATGCGGCAAATTCACCAGCGCCTGCTGAGAAAGTAGCATGTTTATAGGTCAAATTCTTATTGAATACGATACCGCCTTCGCCGTCTTCATTGAAGAGGCCGTCCTTATCGTTGTCAGTTCCTTCGGTCAGTAAGATGTATTTTCCTTTCTCGCCTTTATTCAGGTCGGCTTTGATCAGTGATCTCGGATCGTCAGGATTGGTTTTATATTCGCCAACTGCGGCCTCGATCCTTATCATTGTGATCTTGCCATTGCCATCCAGGTCGTCAAAACCATCTTCATTTGTTTTGCCATCGCGGTCATCATCAGTTACTGTTGCATTGCCCTGCCGTTCATATTTCAGCGATGCAAAATATTGTTCCATGGCATCCGGGCTCATATTGGGGAAGATGTAAAACGTGGTTTTATTCAGTAATGCCTTAATGCTGTCGGAAGCGCCGCCCTGCAACAGGTTTTCAGCAAAACCGATAGCGAGTTCAGCGCCCAGTACGTGATTGCCTTCCACACCGCCAACGACAACAATGGCTGGTTTGGTCTCCATGTTGCCTGAGCCGATAGTTATCTGCCAGATGTCTTTGCCGCTATTTGTTTTGGCCAGCGATCTTACTTTGGCTAACTGCGGGTAGCTTTTAGTAAGAGCATTGATGCGGTCACTTTGTTGTGCATAATTGCTGTAGCCTGGTTGTGCATTTGCTTCAGTGAGAATAAGGATCGCAAGCAGCCAGGCAGATAGTCGTTGTATCATCAGAAGGATTGTTTTGGATGGCTAATATACTTTTTATTCTGTATGTTCATTTAAGGGGATAAAACAACCGGCCAGGCCGGAGATGGCGATTGACTTTGCCTATTCAAACAACGGAACGGAGTTTGACTGCGTCAGCTATTTCGGGAGGTTAATTTGCTTTGACTTAACTTTTTTGGGTTGTATCCCGCTGTACATTTAATCATTACTAAAAAAAACTTATATGAAAACAAAATTCTACCTGTCTGCTGTTGTTTTCTTTATCATCGCATTTCTTGTAATGACGGCTGATAGTTTTGCACAGCCAGGGCGTTACAGGCGGGGTAATGGCTACAACAGGCATCATTCGGTACGGTATTACCCGTCCCGGAATTATTATTATAACCGGCCCTTTGTATCCATCCGTTTCGGAGGTGTTCATTACCGTTACCAGCGGGGATATTTTTACAGGCCTTACGGTGCATCCTTCCGTTTTGTGATACCTCCTGTTGGTATCCGGATAACGACACTGCCATTGGGCTACCGGGGTTTTTATGTCGGCCCGGTACCTTATTATTACTACCAGGGTACGTATTATCGTCCGTATGAAAGTAACCAGTATGAAGTGGTGGCGCCGCCATTAGGAGCTGTGGTGGATGAGCTGCCGCCGGGCGCTAAGGCGACCGTCATTGACGGCCAGAAATACTATGAACTGAATGGTACTTATTACAGGGAAGAAATAAATGCAGACAATGAATTAGAGTATACTGTGGTAGGTACTGATGGTGTATTGAACACAGACAACAGTATATCCGAAGCAGAAACTCCTGCCAAAGTGGAGCCGGTGGTCGGCGACCGGTTTGATGCATTGCCTGTGGACAGTAAAGCGGTGGTGATAAAAGGGGAGAAGTTATATCTTTCTCCCGGAGGATTGTATTACAAAGAAGTGGTAGAAGGGGGTAAGGTCTATTACGAGGTAGTAGGAAAGTAAGTACGAACCGGCTGGCCGTATCTTGTTTTGTTGTTATATGACAAAACGGGATGCGGCTTTTTCATTTCATAAAGAAACAGTCCCTGGCCTATCTTTACGGTATCACGTCAAATTTCTTTTTATGAGCCGGTTTTTTCTGCTTGCAGTTTCTTGTCTGTTTATTAGTTATTTTATTCATGCACAGCCCACCCAGAAGCCGCCGCTTCATGGCAAGAACTGGATGGCGATCACGGGCAAACCATTGGCAGCAACGGCTGGTGCAATGATCTTTCAGAAAGGTGGTAATGCAGTGGATGCTGCTTGTGCAATGCTGGCCGCTACCTGCACCATGTGGGATGTATTGAGCTGGGGCGGCGAAACACAGGCGCTGATCTATAATCCAAAGACCAAAAAGGTCATTGCCATCAATGCATTGGGTGTGGCGCCGTCAGGGGCAACGGCTGATTATTTTAAAAGTAACGGGTATCAATTCCCGCCTGAGTATGGTCCGCTGGCCGCAACCACCCCCGGTACACCGGGCGGGCTTTGCTATATGCTGGCGGAATATGGTACCATGAGTTTAAAAGAAGTACTGGCCCCTGCCATGCAAATGGCAGCGGGGTATCCGATAGACGCACAGACAGCGAATAGTTTTGAAAGAAGTAAAACCATGCTCAAACAATGGCCATACAGTAAGCAGGTTTTTCTTCCTCATGCAGGAGCGGCCAGAGAGGCGCCTGAACCGGGTGAGATCTTTGTACAAAAAGACCTGCTGGAAACACTTGGCAAAATGGTGGAGGCTGAACAGAATGCCCTAAAATTGAAGAAGACCCGGAAACAGGCGATCATGGCGGCATTTGATCGTTTTTATAAAGGCGATATAGCCCATGAGATCGTTCGCGGCTGCCGGGAGCAGGGTGGCCTTTTTACACTAGGTGACCTGGCCAAATGGAAACCCATACAGGAAGAACCGCTGAAAGTAAATTATAAAGGTATAGATGTATATAAACTGCAGCAATGGACCCAGGGGCCAATGCTGTTGCAATCATTGAATATCCTGGAGAATTTTGACCTGAAGGCGATGGGATATAACAGCAGCAAGTATATACATACCCTATATCAGACCATGAACCTGGCCTTCGCCGACCGGGACTTCTATTACGGTGATCCTTATTTCCCTCCCGCAGAACCTATCAAAGGATTATTGAGCAAAGAGTATGCAAAACAAAGGGCAGCAATGATCAACCAGGAAAAGAATGATCCTTACATCGGCCCGGGTAACCCCTATCCATTTGAAAGAAAGATAAACCCGTATATGGAACTGCTTAAGAAGCGGGGTTTTAATATGGATACATCAGGTAAAAGGAATTTTATGCCGGCACATGATGTGCAGGGAAGTACATCGGCTAACATTACGGAAGAGTATATGGACAGGTTATGGAGAGGCACTACCAGTGTGGAAGCAGCAGATAAAGACGGATGGGTAGTGTCTATCACGCCGAGCGGCGGCTGGAACCCGGCCTGTATAGCCGGGAACAGTGGTATCGGACTGAGCCAGCGTATACAGAGTTTTGTGCTGGATGCCGAATTGAATCCATTCAACGTTGTAGAGCCGGGTAAAAGACCGAGGGTAACATTAACGCCGACCCTTGCGATGAAAGACGGCAAGCCCTTTTTATCATTTGCCGTGCAGGGCGGGGATACACAAGATCAGAACCTGCTGCAATTCTTCCTGAACATGGTGGAATTCGGAATGACGGTGCAGCAGGCGACAGAAGCGGCCAATATCAACAGCAACCAGCTTTGGCTATCACTTGGCGGGACAAAGACAGATGACCGCAAGCCAAGACCCGGGAGCATATTGCTGAGCTCGGCTACACCGGAAAACGTCCGGGAAGAATTAAAGAAAATGGGCTATACGATCAGCACGGGAAACAGGACAAGTGGCCCGATCAATGCCATATATTTCGATTGGAAACATGGTAGCTTATGGGGTGGCAGTTCTAATAACGGAGAGGATTACGGGATAGGGTGGTAGGGTCTCGCCCCGGCTTTTTCTGAGGAGGAAGGCACAACCATATAATCCTTTGTTTGAGGAGACAAACTGGCCACGGGTATAGTCAATATTGTGGTTATAACAGCATGAACATACACGCTGCGCCAAAAAGCACGAAAAAGATCATCATTACAATGGAAAGGCCCTGGGGAAAATCTTCGGAAGCAACATTTCTGACGGCAAGGATACGTTTGTAGATAGTTTTCATGAATTGGATTTTGGTTTTTCGGTAAAAACGGATAACGGGTTACTGTTTCGTTATATTGTTCGCTATTCAAAATAAAAAAGGAAAGACAGATTTTATACTTATGCCCTGTCTTTTTAACCGGTACAAGGAGAATTGCTCAATGGGTGAAAAGTAAAACCCCTCCGGGTGACTGAGCTTTCCACGGATGATATACTTCCGCAGCAGTTACCCCGGGGTGACCCGGTCTTTTAGTTTTTTGAATTCAAACCTGTTGGGTTTAAAAGGAGGGATGCCTTCAGGTAGCTCGAAACCGATGAGGTCTTCCACCCCGGAAAGAGTGAGACCATCGGCTGACAGAACACCAATAGAGAGGTAAATCCCACCGCCATTGTGCTTGCGGCCCCAGGCCAGTTCATTTTTTTCATTGATGATCAGGAAATCGGAAAGGCTGTTGAAGGCGTCTGCTATCCTGGCGTCCATTATATACTTATCACCGGTCTTTTTTATTTCCCAGGTGATATCCATATCCGTTCCTTCCGGCACATAGAGTGTGCCTTTCCATTTTCCAAGAAAAGGACCGATAGCTTCGGCAGAAGGAGTGGGATGATTCAGGTAGAAACTTACCCTGTTGTCGGGGCCTTTGGTAATGGCATTGACCTTTGTAAGCAGGTCGCCAGATCGCTGATTTTTTCCATAGATCTTTTCAAAATATTCAATAAGAGCTGTTGCGTCCTGCTTCCGGGATTGATTGATGGCCTGTTGCGCCGAGGCCAATAGTAGTTTCGCCGGTATAGCATAACTGCAGTGGTATTTTTGAGACAGGCGGTCATAGTATCCCTGTAAGGCAGGCAATGCCATATCTGTTTGCACGGGTATATGCTCCCTGAACAGGAACTTCAATCCTTCATAGATGCCTTTGTAAGGCATGGTCTCGTGTGTTTCCTCTTCTATCTTTTTTTGTAAAAACCCATTGCAGCCGGCAGGATGAGAAAGCTCTTTTCCCCAGCCAAATACTGTTTCTCCTGAAAAATAATTCAGGCTGCAGATTTTCTCCAATCGTTGCCGGTAATCATTCAGTACAGATGTATTTACTGTCATAGGTGCATCCAATGCCAGGATGAAAGGAAATAATTCAGGGGCCTCTATGCCTGCATACGTTACGAATAAGCCGCCCTGTGAATGACCGATCAGTACATTGAGCCCGTTGACGGGGTAATGTTTATTGATATAAGTAACCAGTTCTTCCGATAGAAAACGAAAATAATTCTTTGCTCCGTTTGTTTTTTTGATCTCCTGTGGCACTGGCATATCTCTTTCCCTGTTAGTATTAGGAATGCTAACGATGATAGCTTCCGGCATTTGTGGTAAGTAACCGCTATAATTCATGAAGCGAAGTGCGCCGATAGCCGGCCAGAAGAGCGATTCACCATCGAAGACATAGAATACCGGGTAAACCTGGCCCGCAGATCCGTTCTGTGAAGGAACATATACCTGTATTTTTCTTGACTCATTCAGAATGGCTGAATGAAGTGTAAGTGTAATACCCGGTTCATTCTGCGCTATGGAATGGAAGAAAGCGAAGGCACATAACAGAAAGAGAGACACAGTTTTTTTCATTGTCATGCTTTTTAACTTTGGAATGCAGCTTTCCTGTGTGAACGGGTCTCACCGGTTTCAAGCTACAGGTTTTATAGCATGATCAGCAGTATGAGTATATGAACGGTAATGAAAGATTGTTAAAATTCATACAGCGTGATGAACGAAGCGACGTTCATCCTTAGCGTTCGCACCCTGGTCGAAGATGTAGCGGTACGTCCGATGAACTTTTGACGGTACGGCGCCTGTCGCATGATGAATAGCCAACATTTTTTTATTGAAATCGCCTACCCAGGCCAGTTCTACTTCCCGGATTGTATGGCGGGGCAGTATCTCTTCCTGCAGGCAAAGGATCAGGGCAGACTCGATGCCATGGTTCTGGTATTTATGCTTGCATCCCATCACGATGATGCGGAGACGGTCAATGGTCGTGGTTTGTTTATACCAGAGGAATTTCAGTTTGCTGAAGAAATTCATTTTCCCGTCCAGGTGTTTGAGCACCTGGTTGATGTCAGGCATGCAAACCACGAATGCGATGGGCTCTTCGTCACGATAAGCGAACCAGATGATCTTTTGATCCATGACCGGTTCCATCTGGTGAAACGATTCCCGGATAGTGGCCATGTTAATCGGATGAAAGTTCTCAAAATCACTCCATGCTTCGTTATATATCTCATGAAAATCGTTGAAGAATTTTTCTTTATTTGAAGAAGTAAAGTGCCTGAAAGAATACTCTTTTTTATTCATGACCCATGCGGCGATCTTTGAAAAACGTTCGGGTATCGGTTTGGTGATATCAAGTGTATTGGTCAACTGGTCATATACTTTTTCAAAACCATAGGACTCAAAAAGATCCTGGTAATAGGGATGATTATAATTCATTCCATAACCCGGAGGGGAAAAACCTTCCACCAGCAATCCCCAGAACTTATCATTTTCTCCAAAATTGACTGGACCATCCATGGCTTCCATTCCTTTTTCCTGCAACCACCCGGCAGCAGTATCAAAGAGCTGGTGAGCTGCTTCTGTATTCTCAATGCATTCAAAAAAACCGGTTCCTCCTGCAGGCACACCTGCACCGGACTGTTGATGATGGTTGATGAAAGCAGCTATGCGGCCGATGACCTCATGATCATCATTTTTCAATAGCCAGCGTGTGCAGGTCCCGTGACTGAAGAAACTATTTCTTGCCGGATCGAAAACGGACTCTATTTCATTTTCCAACGGAGCGATCCAGGCAGGATCATTTCGGTATAATTTTTTGGGAAGATCAAGAAATGCCCTGATATCCTTCCTGTTCTTTACTTCGGAAATTAGCATACTCTTTTATTCTTTTGAAAGGTCGAATCCTGTTCTTTATTACTGAAGGTATGTTTCTCCCGGCGGATTCAGCAATTATATGAATGCCGGAGGATATGTGAAGTTACAATTGGCAGCTTGTTGCCGGGCTGACACCGGTCAATCAGCATAAAAAAAAGTCCCGGCGTTTACAGCCGGGATTTCTGACAGGAAAAATATTTGCAATATGATTAATACCTGTAATGCTCTGGTTTGAAGGGGCCGCTTTTGCTGATACCAAGGTAATCAGACTGTGCAGTGGTCAGTTCATCCAGTTCCACACCAATTTTTGAGAGGTGTAAGCGGGCTACTTTCTCATCAAGATGCTTAGGCAGAACGTACACTTTGTTCTCGTAGTTCTTGTGATTGGTCCACAATTCTATCTGTGCCAGGGTCTGGTTGGAGAAAGAATTACTCATTACAAATGAAGGGTGGCCGGTAGCGCAGCCGAGGTTCACCAGGCGGCCCTCGGCAAGAATGATAATATCTTTACCATCCACATTGTAAATATCCACCTGCGGTTTGACGGTGTCTTTGGTATGACCATAGTTGGTATTCAGCCAGGCGATATCAATTTCGATATCGAAGTGACCGATGTTACAAACGATGGCTTTGTCCTTCATCAGTTTGAAGTGAGCACCTGTGATCAGGTCGCGGCAGCCTGAAGCGGTAACAACGATATCAGCTTCTTTAACGGCGTCTATCATTTTCTTTACTTCAAAGCCGTCCATAGCAGCCTGCAAAGCGCAGATCGGGTCGATTTCAGTTACGATCACACGGCAGCCTGCCCCGGCGAGTGAAGCGGCAGAACCTTTACCCACGTCACCATAACCGCCTACTACGGCTACCTTACCGGCAAGCATCACATCAGTCGCACGGCGGATAGCATCCACCAGTGATTCTTTACAACCGTATTTGTTATCGAATTTAGATTTGGTAACGGAATCGTTCACATTGATAGCAGGCATCGGGAGGGTTCCTTTTGCCATTCTTTCGTACAGGCGGTGAACACCCGTAGTGGTTTCTTCAGATATACCTTTTACGTGCTGTACCAGTTCAGGATATTTGTCCAGTACGATATTGGTAAGGTCGCCTCCATCATCAAGGATCATATTCAGCGGACGATCCTGGCTGCCGAAGAATAATGTTTGTTCGATACACCAGTCAGCTTCTTCCAGCGTTTGTCCTTTCCAGGCAAATACACCGATACCGGCGGCAGCGATAGCAGCAGCGGCATGGTCCTGAGTAGAGAATATGTTGCAGGAGCTCCATTTTACTTCAGCGCCAAGAGCGGTGAGTGTTTCAATTAACACAGCCGTTTGGATGGTCATGTGTAAGCAACCAGCAACCCTTGCACCTTTGAGCGGTTGGGAAGGTCCGTATTCTTTACGGATCGCCATCAGGCCGGGCATTTCAGCTTCGGCAAGGCGTATCTCTTTGCGGCCCCATTCGGCCAATGAAATATCTGCTACTTTGTAAGCAAGTTTGAAGTCAACTCCGGAGGAGATCTTTACTGACATGGTTATAAGATTTAGATGACAAAGCTACAATTAGGAGAATAAAATAACAGCGAATGAGCTAAATTTGGGGAAAACCTGAACTCTTTGTGGATTTGACAGAATAAACGAATAGTTATTTATGGCAAAGGCGGTCAAAAAAGAAAAATCTACTGTTGCGCTCCCGGTCATTGATGCAAAGGATATGGCCATTCTCCGTTTATTGCAGCAGAATGCAAGGATAACGGTAAAGGAAATATCCGAAAAGATCCACCTGAGCACCACGCCGGTATATGAGCGGATCAAGCGAATGGAGGAATCCGGGGTTATTAAACAGTACGCCACCTTGCTGGACCCGGCAAAGGTGAAAAAAGGATTGCTCGTGATCTGTTATGTATCCTTAAAAGAACATAGCAAGAATGCAGGGGCCAAATTCATCAGAACGATCAACAGCCTGGATGAAGTGATCGAGTGTTACAATATATCGGGAGAGTTCGATTTCATGCTGAAGATCGCTGTGGAGAATATGGATGCCTATTATGATTTTCATGTGAACAAACTGAGTGAAGCCGAGAATATCGGGAATGTGCAAAGCACTTTTGTAATGGGAACGATCAAACAGACACATGTGCTGGTGAGTTGACCAGGCCAACTGGCGTCACTATAAAACTTTATACATATGTACGTATACGATACTGTTTCTGCTGCTGTTAACGGACTGAAGCAACGAGGTTATACCATGGACTTCAACCTCACGGAGAATTGCCTGATCTGTCATGGTGATAAATTCAATGTGGAGGATTTTGAGATCACCGAGTTTCATCGTTTTGAAGGCAATACTGATCCGGCCGATGAGGCCGCTGTTTATGCTGTTGAAAGTAATAAAGGGTTAAAGGGAGTGCTGGTTACCGGTTATGGGCCTTCGGCAGAAGGGATGAGTTCGGAAATGGCAAAAAAATTACTGATGCATAAAAATTGAGCAGATGCAGAAAAGATTACTGATTGTTTTAATAGCGGCTATTGGCTTTATACCAGTTTCTATATTAGCGCAGCAAAAGGATTCGCTCAAACTGATCTGCCCGCTGAATGAAGCTTCAGAACCACCGGCAGAAAAACAAGCTTATAATATAGGTGCTGAACAACCCAAGATAGTTTTGATGAGTGCGTCGGATACTACCGTAAAGGCCTGTATCAGCGGAACGGTCACCACCATTCTGAAAGATGATGACGGAAAATGGGAAGTAATGTTCAACAATAAAGACTATTATTTCTATTATTCAGGACTGGGAAAGGTGAAAGTGAGTAAGGGACAGAAATTACAGCAGGGCGATGCTATTGGTATCATCAAACGGGGCGATAAGATAGAGCTGATGATCTATGATTTTGAAACGCCGCTCGATCCGAAGAAGATGATGAACTGCGGGACGAAAAATCAATAGGCCCCTTCGACAAGCTCAGGGTGACAACTCAATAAGCAAGATATTGGGACCGGCTAACAGCTAATGGCTCGAAGCTAGTAGCTATCAGCTCACAGCTTTTTCTCCATCACGTAATCATTCATAAAATAACCGCTGCCGATATCTATATCTTCTTCTTTGATGACAGCGAAACCGATCTTTTCATAAAAACTCTTTGCCGGGTTATTCCTGTTCACGTTCAACTGCAGCATGGATGCACCTTTTGCTTTCATCGCATTGGACAACTGGTCAATGATGAATTTACCCGTGCCTTTTCCCTGCTGTGAGGGCAGTACATATATCTTATGCAGTTTGTAAGTATGGGATCCGGTCAATGCAAATGAGGCAAACCCGACCGGTTCATTTCCGTTATAGGCCAGGACGAATTGGTCTCCCTTTTGCATTTGCGATTGCAGGGATGGTTTGCTGTACATGCTGTTCAGCATATAGTCTATTTGTTCTTTGGATAAAATAGCACTATAGGTCTGTGGCCATACTTTGTAGGTAAGATCACGGATCAGCGGAATATCAGCAGGGTAGGCTTTCCGGATGGACAGCGTTTTTTCAGGCTGGTAAGTTTGCTGAGAAATCAGGCGGTGTGTTTTGATATGTTTAAAGCTAAGCCTGAGGGCAATGATCAATGATGCCATGGCGCCAATAAATAATAAGATACCGGCGGCCTCAGGATCTACTTCAGAGGAGGATTGTAAGAAAAGGAAGAAATCATAAGCGCCGTGAAAGAATACAGCCCAGAACAACCCTTTCAGCAGCCATGAAAGACTATTGGCCGGGTCAAACTTTGCTTTCCCGGCATAATATCCCATCAACACTCCGAATGTGGCGTGAGCCGGTACGGCAGTGAACATCCGGAAGAAGCCGATCTGGTAGCCACTGAGTTGCTCATTTGGCCCGAATACATAGAAGATATTTTCCAGTGTGGCAAAACCCATGCTGGCCATGACAGAGTAAACAATTCCATCTAACGGCTCGTCAAAACTTTTTTTGGGATAAGCATAGAACCTGAGTGCTGCGAATTTGCCGGCTTCTTCCACCAGGGCCACCATCAGGAAGGCCCGTATCGCCATCTGTGCGATGCTATTAGCATTTTTGTCAATGATGGCACCTTCTATCAATGCGGCCGGAAAAACGGACAGTGCCCCGAGAATAAAAGTGACCAGGAGATTGATCTTAGGCTCACGATTAAATGCGTCCCTGTGAAAAATAAAAAGACAGATGGCCAATCCGGGTGCTATTGCCAGTGCGACCAGGTCCATAACGATGATTTTAGGAAAACAAGGTAAGTAAAGCGATCAAAAGAAAAATACTGAAAAAGTAGTAGGGGCAAATGCAAAACTTCAAATGAAAAATGCAAAATGTAAAAGGTACTACCTTTTACATTTTGCATCCACCCTTTTACATTTGTCAGTTTACAGGCCCATCTTCTTCTTCAGGTTAGCGTCTATCGCATCCAGGAATTCTTCGGTGTATAAATAATCTTTACCGTGCTCCACTTTTGATTTGATCGTGATCGCCAGGTCTTTTGTCATTTTGCCTTGCTCAACCGTTTCGATACATACGGCTTCGAGTGCATTGGCAAAATCAATCAAAGGCTGGTTGTTGTCTAATTTGCCACGGAAGGCGAGTCCTCTTGTCCAGGCAAAGATCGAAGCGATGGGATTGGTAGAAGTGGGATTTCCTTTCTGATGTTCACGATAGTGGCGTGTAACCGTACCATGGGCAGCTTCTGCTTCCATGGTTTTGCCATCGGGTGTTACCAGTACAGACGTCATCAATCCCAGTGAACCGAATCCCTGTGCTACTGTATCACTTTGCACATCGCCGTCATAGTTCTTACAGGCCCATACAAAGTTACCGTTCCATTTCAGGGCGCTGGCCACCATGTCATCTATCAGGCGGTGTTCATACACAATACCTGCTTTGTCAAACTCTGCCTTGAATTCGTTCTTGTATATCTCCTCAAAAATGTCCTTAAAGCGGCCGTCATATTTTTTCAGGATGGTATTTTTTGTCGAGAGATATAAGGGCCATTTTTTGCTTAAAGCCATGTTAAAACAGCTTCTGGCAAAACCCTTTATACTTTCATCCGTGTTATACATGCTCATGGCCACGCCATCGCCTTTGAAATTGAAAACTTCGAAGGTTTGTGGCTCGCCGCCTCCCTCAGGGGTGAATGTCATAGTTAGTTTACCTTTGCCCTTGATCACGGTATCGGTGGCCCGGTACTGATCGCCAAAAGCGTGACGTCCGACAATGATCGGGGCTGTCCAGTTGGTCACCAGCCGGGGGATGTTCTTTATAACGATGGGTTCACGGAATACCGTTCCGTCAAGGATATTGCGGATAGTGCCATTGGGACTTTTCCACATATTCTTCAGGTTAAATTCTTTCACCCTTGCTTCGTCGGGGGTGATAGTAGCACATTTGATACCTACGCCATATTGCTTGATGGCATTGGCGGCATCAATGGTAACCTGGTCATTGGTTTGGTCACGGTATTCAAGGCCGAGGTCAAAGTATTTAATATCAAGGTCTAAGTAGGGAAGGATCAGCTTTTCTTTGATGAATTTCCAGATGATACGTGTCATTTCGTCGCCATCCAGTTCTACTACAGGGTTGGTAACTTTGATCTTTGAAGCCATAAAAGGTGCCGTTTAAAAGTTAAAATTCAGAAGGTTGCAAAACTAAGGTTTTATCGAATTCATCAGACCGGAAAAAAACGGCACAATGTCTGCCATATACAGGGGTTCTGTGCCCTGCCCCCGAATCAATTAGTGATAACACTTAATAACTGAATAGTAGCATGGAAACTGTAGCGCCATTCTTAAGTTTTCTCCGAAAATTTGTCACTGTCACGGATGAAGAGTTTGAGAAATCTTTTCTTCCTATCATAAAGGTCAGGCGGGTCGGAAAAAAGGAGTTCCTGACCAGGGAAGGTGATGTAGAGAATTACTTCAATTTTATCGTCAAAGGTCTTGTACGGAAGTATTACAAAAAGAATAGCCATGAGATCAACACCCAGATCTCGATGGAAGGACATATTATTTTAAGCGAGGAATCCTTTCATAGCCGAACCCCTTCTGAATATTATGTGGAAGCGATCGAACCCTCTGTACTGATATCTGTCAGGTATGATGACCTTGAGAGTTTATTCAGTTCATCCAAAAAAATGGAACATGCCGGCCGGCTGGTCATCACGCATACATTGATGGCAAAAGACCGCTGGCAGATGCAGATGGTGAAGATGACACCAAGAGAAAGGTTCCTGAATTTTGTGATGAAGAACCCCACGCTGATGCAAAGGGTGCCCCAGAAATACCTGGCATCTTACCTGAATATCAAACCCGAGACTTTCAGCCGGTTCAAACATTTGCTGCGCAGCCATTCACGCCCGGAAAATCATAAGAATTCCAGTTCGAGCCATTCGATGAATGCTGCCTGAGCTGTGCCTGCCGCGGACAGATAAGAATAATGGCTGGCTTATGCCGTTTTTACATAAATGTTGCGGGCCAGTTGGTCACTGATGGTAGTGGCTGCCTGTTTTCCTGTTTTTATCTCGAGTGAATTGTCGAAGTCAAATCTCTTTTTTACTTCCAGCCGGGTGCCGATCATGATGTTCTTATGTCCGAGCACTTCCAGCATTTCGCTGGATTGATCGCTGACATGGCAAACGATAGCTGTTTTATTCAAGGGTAATTCAGTCAGACAAACCTGCTTACTGGTTTCGATCCTGCCATTGGCATCCGGAATAGGATCACCGTGCGGGTCGAAGCGGGGAAAGCCGAGGAATTCATCTAATTTATCAATCAGTTTTTTACTGCTTACATGCTCCAGGTCTTCTGCCACGGCATGTACTTCTTCCCAGCTGAATTTTAATTTCTCTGCTAAAAAGAATTCCCACAACCGGTGCCGGCGGATGATGATCAGGGCGAGTTTTTTGCCCTCATTACTTAACCGGAATCCATGATAAGCTTCATAATGTACCAGCTTTTTGGTCTTCAGCTTTTTCATCATGTCGGTCACGGAAGCGGGTTTGGTCTTCAGTTCTGCCGCCAGTTCGTTGGTGGTCACCGTGCCATCTTCCTGCTGCAGGTGAAAGATCGCTTTGATATAGTTCTCTTCACTGGTAGAATAATTCAGCATGCGCCAAAAATATTTTTAGACAAACCTAAAAAGAATTGACAGCGCTTCAAAATTTAGTATTGACCGGATAACGGGAATCGCTTAAATTGGCCTGCCAATGAGATAAAATATGCGTGTCATCATTACAACTTGTTTATTGGTAGTATGGATTGCCTGGCTGGCGGGATGCGGAGAAAAAAAGAAGCCTTCCCTGTCAGGGGAAGAGCCTGTGGAGGTGACAGATTTCATTGAATTCTTCCCCGAAAGGAATGCACCTTATTCATTTGCCGATACTACCCTGATGAGAAAAGAGAAGGATTCATTACTCATCAGCTATAAAGTGTTCACCCAGTTCGCTCCTGATTCATTACTGAGAAAAGCTTTTGGTAAGAATGCAAAACCAAAGTTGTACCCGATGAGCCGGATCAAAGGAGATGTTACCTATTTATTTACTAAAGCGGTGCTGGCGGATAAGCGTGTCGCTTTTGTGATGGCTTTTGACAAAAAGAATCAATACCAGGATGGATTGCCTGCTTTACAGGTTGACCCATCGCCGGCCACTCAGCAAACAGCCGGTTTTGATAAGGGATACAGTATTACAAGGACCACTATCCGTAAAAATGCCGACGGCAGCCTTAGTGAAGGAAAGGACGTGTACGGGTTAAGTGATGGAAAATTCTCGCTTATCATGACAGATGCCCTGGACGATAAGATTACCGAGCTTATTAACCCCATAGATACTTTTTCCCGGAAACAGAAATACACGGCCGACTATGGTTCGGGAAAATTAAATCTTGTATCTATCCGCGACGGAAGAAAAAAAGACAGGCTGACCTTTTTTGTGCATTTTGATAAAAACAATGGAGCCTGTACCGGCGAATTAAAAGGCGAGGCTATTATAAAATCTCCGAATGTGGCTGAATACCGGGAGGGCGGCGATCCCTGCGTTTTGCGTTTTACATTCGCTTCTTCTTCGGTTACGTTGAAAGAAATGGAAGGCTGCGGGGTGCATCGCGGGCTTCGTTGTTCGTTTGACGGAAGCTTCGCCAGGAAAAAGGATCCTCCCAAACCCGCCGTTAAGAAAGCAAAAGCTAAGAAGTAAGATAAAACCCATAAATATTCTACTGTATTTCAAAGCCTTGCATCAATAGCGATTTTCGCTTATCTTGCGCCCTCGTGTAAATAAAACACTTCATGAGTTTTACCAACTATTCTGTTCCCTACCAGGTCGAACAACGTTATTCCAAAAGAGTGGCTTACTTCTCTATGGAGTTTGCCGTGCATCAACCACTGAAAATATACAGTGGTGGTTTAGGTTTTTTGGCCGGATCGCATTTACGCAGCGCTTATGAGTTAAGACAAAACCTGGTCGGCGTCGGCATTTTATGGAAGTATGGTTATTATGACCAGAGCCGCCACCAGGACCAGACACTCGAAGTGACCTGGCGGGAAAAATTGTATAGTTTCCTGGAAGATACAGGTATCAAATTCCAGATCAGTGTACATGAGCACCCTGTGTGGATAAAAGTGTATTACCTGAACCCGGAGACGTTTAAATCAGCGCCTTTATTTCTGCTGAGTACCGATGTTCCCGAGAATGATTATGTATCGCAAACCATCACGCATCGTTTGTATGATGCCAATGTCGCTACCAAAGTAGCGCAGTTCATCCTGCTGGGTGTGGGCGGCGCCAAACTGATGGATGTACTTGGTTTCAATCCTGAATTGTACCATCTCAACGAAGCGCATGCATTATCTGCTGCTTTTTATTTGTATAAGAAATACAATAACAATATTGACGAGGTAAAAAAGAGAATGGTGTTCACCACCCATACTCCCGAAGAAGCAGGAAATGAGAAGCATGATATCTTCCTTTGTCACAAGATGAGTTATTTCTGCGGGCTTAGCGTGGATGAAGTAAAAGCGCTGACGGGCATGCCGGATAATGCGTTCAATCATTCCCTGGCGGCGTTGCGTTTTGCTCACCTGTCCAATGGCGTATCACAACTGCACGGACATGTGTCAAGGGCTATGTGGAGCAAGTATGACAAGATATGCCCGATCATTTCCATTACCAATGCACAGAACTGGTGGTACTGGGCCGACAAACAACTGTACCGCTTCATGGAGCAGGAGAATGATTATGGTATTGATGACCGTAAGAAGCACCTGAAGAAAAGGGCTTTTGAGATCGTAGCAGACCAGACGGGCAAATTATTTCACCCGCATATTTTCACCATCGTATGGGCCAGGCGTTTTGCAGGGTATAAAAGAGCAAGCCTTATCACGACGGATGAGGAGCGGTTTGAAAAACTGATCCATAATAAGAAATACCCGGTGCAGATCATCTGGGCAGGTAAACCATACCCGGTAGACCATCCTGCCATCAGCGAGTTCAATCAACTGGTGTATCTCAGCAAGCGATATAAAAATGTGGCCGTGCTGACGGGCTATGAGCTGGGATTATCAAAAAGATTGAAGCAGGCGGCCGATTGCTGGCTGAACAATCCCCGTGTGCCGAGAGAAGCTTCAGGCACCAGCGGCATGACGGCGGCGATGAACGGCGCAGTGAATTTTTCTACCGATGACGGCTGGATACCCGAGTTCATCAATCATGGCAACAATGGTTTTGTGGTACCGAAAGCCGATTATGCAAATATGGCCGTGCATGAGCAGGACCAATATGACCTCGACCAGTTGTATGATATATTGGAAAAGCAGATACTGCCTTTGTACTATGATGAGCATGCCACCTGGCGGGATGTAATGAAGAACGGAATGCGGGATGTCCGCTTCCAGTTCGACAGCAACCGGATGGCGCATGAATATTATGAGTTGTTGTATAAATGAGTTTATCCTATTCGTCTTGACGAACAGGCAGCAGGAGTATTCTTGCTGCCTGTTTTCTTTCTTGTTACTTTAGTGTACAATTATTTTCAATGACACAGGAAGAATCAGGATTATTCCAGGTGAGGATAAATGAAGAAGGAAAAAAATTTATCCGCAGGTTTGCTACTATAAGCTACACAATGATGGTACTTGTGTTTTTTGAATCCGCTATTACCATTTACTGGAATGTCAGGATGCTCATGGTCACATCGCCTTTAGCTGATGAGGCTATGTTTAGGGTCTCGCTTTATGACCATATAGTCCCGTACTTGTCAATGACTTCCGCATTAATGGCTATCGTATCCAATTTTTATTACCTGCGTTTTCCCAGGGTCTTGCTTCATTGCCTGGAAGTGAACGATGAGTTCGGAACCAATCAGGCATTCAGGCTGCTCTTTCGGGGCGCATTCATTTTTTTATGCTGGTTGATTTTGATTTCATCAAGTCTTATCTGGGCATTGGTAATACAAGCAAGGATCGTCTAGTCAAAAGCGGCAGTCATTTCTGCCAGGGACAGATGGGTCTTGTAATAGCGCACTAATTTTGATATCACCCCTTCGACCAGCGCATCCGGGCAGGAGGCGCCGCTGGTGATCAGGATCTTGACAGGTTCATGATGCGGCAGGTAATTACTGGTGAGTATTTCCTGTTTGCCATGAAAGTCATAATGCAGGATGTCTTTTTGCGATATGATCTTTTCTTCGCTGCTGATAAAATAGGTGGGCAGTTTGGCTTCGCACAGTTCAACTAAATGGGAAGTGTTGGATGAATTGTATCCCCCAACCACAACTGCAAGATCAGCTTCCGTTTCCAGCATACCCATGACAGCAGTCTGGTTGTCGTTGGTAGCATAGCAAAGCGTATCCCGGGTATCGGCAAAATGTTCTTCTATGCTGTCGCCGGCATATTTTTTTATCATCACCTCTTTCAGGTAATCAGCGATCGCTTGTGTATCGCTAGCCAGCATCGTGGTCTGGTTAACCACGCCGATCCTTTGCAGGTCTTTCTCCGGCTGAAAACCTGCTGAGTATTGCCCTTTGAATTCATCATAAAAACCGGCAGGTGCTTTTTCTCCTGTTATATATCTGGCCAGTTCTTTTGTTTGCTTCATGTCTTTGACTACCACGGAGGGAGCATTCACCGCGGCATGAGAGAATGTAGCCCTTGTTTCTTCATGGTTGGGCTTGCCGTGGATAACGATGGTGTAGTTTTTTTGGGCAATGGCTTCGCTGCGGTTCCACACTTTTTCTACAAAAGGGCAGGTGGTATTATATTGCTCTGTGGGGATGCCAAGATCATTCAGTCTTTTCTCAATTTCTAATGTAGTGCCGAATGCCGGTATCAGTACAATATCTTCCGGGGTGAGTTCTTCAAAAGGAATGATTTGTTTGCCGTAGGTATCCTGCAGGAAGGTCACACCATGCGATTGCAGGTCTGCATTGACCTGCGGGTTGTGGATCATTTCGCTTAATAAGAATATTCGCTTGCCCGGATTTTCCTCCACTGTTCTGAAAGCGATCTCTATGGCATTCTCTACGCCATAACAAAAACCAAAATGACGGGCCAGGTAAATATGCACCGGGCCAAAATCAAGCAGGGTGGGGGTAAAATCTTTTTTCATCTTATCCGCCTCTTTCCGCTTTTTTTTGATAGCGGTGATCAGCGGACTGCGGTATATTATCGGTACTTCAAAACTTTTCATGTGCTGGTATGATAAACAACAGGCAAAGTTAGCTTTAGTTGGCTTAATATTGTGCCAAATAAAGGAAGCTTTGCTTCTGATTGGTAAGTCACAAAGTGAAATCCGATGAATAAACCTTTTCCCACTGTTGAATGGGCGCATACGACCAATATCTATGAAGTGAATGTGCGTCAATATACTCCTGAAGGGACCTTTGCTGCTTTTGCAAAACATTTACCCAGATTAAAAGATATGGGCGTGCAGGCGATCTGGTTTATGCCTGTTACTCCTATTTCCCTTAAGAACAGAAAAGGAACATTGGGCAGTTATTATGCGTGTTCGGACTATATGTCTGTCAATCCCGAATTCGGCACATTGAAAGATTTTAAAAGTACGGTCAGGAAAGCACATAAGCTGGGGCTGAAGGTAATGATTGACTGGGTGGCCAATCATACCGGGTGGGACCATGTATGGACAGTATCCAATCCTGAGTTCTTTTCAAAAGATGATAAAGGAGATTTTCGTCCGCCGTTCCCCGATTGGGAAGATGTGATACATCTCGATTATACTAACCAGGAACTGAGAAAGGCGATGATAAAGGCCATGAAGTTCTGGGTTAAAGAATGTGATCTGGATGGCTTCCGGTGCGATATGGCGCATTTAGTGCCGCTTGATTTCTGGAAAGAAGCGAGAACAGAACTGGATGGGATGAAGCCTCTTTTCTGGCTCGGTGAAACTGAAGAGGTGCGTTACCATGAGGTGTTTGATGCCACTTACTCCTGGGAATTGCTTCACAGCATGGAGAAATACTGGAAGGGTGAAGCGGGTATGAACGGGCTGGATGAAGTCTTGTACAGGTACAGCGATAAGTTTCCGCCTGATGCATTACGATTATTTTTTACCAGCAATCACGATGAGAACTCACACAGCGGGAGCGAATATGAACGGATGGGACAAGCGGCTGTTCCTTTTGCTGTATTGTGTGCAGCCTGGAGCGGCATCCCTTTGATCTATAGCGGGCAGGAACTGCCGGTCACAGATAAGCGTCTTCAGTTCTTTGATAAGGATCTTATTCCATGGAACGGTGAGTACGGGCTGCATGAGTTTTATAAAGCCCTGCTTACGCTACGGGTGAATAACCCGGCTTTGCGCTCTGGTGACCCGGCTGTGAGAACATATCGTCTTGAAACCAGTAATAATGCGAATGTGTTTGCCTGGCTGCGAAAATGGGGTGAACGGGAGGTGCTGGTATTGCTGAACCTTTCTTCTCATGATAACCTTGCATTCGAGATCATCGGGTCTGTCGCAAGCGGCGTGTATATCAATGTTTTTTCAGGCATCTCAAAGGACCTTAGTGCTGACAGGATATGTGTGATGAATAAATGGGAGTACTTAGTGTTTGAAAAATGACCTTATCCTGCTTTCTCAAAAGCGAATGTCGTATAACTAATAAAAATCCCCTCGTGTCAGGCGAGGGGATTTTCAATTATCAGTGATGTTTCATTTATTCATCATCGAGGCTGAGCGGATAGCGGTAGATGCCGTCATAGCCCGGATAGATACCTTCTATCTGTACAGTTCCATCCAACCTTGACAACAGCCTTGTAAGTGTTTCAACGCTGGTTACGTCCTGTCCGTTTATGCTAAGAATGATAAAACCATCCTGCATACGGGTGCGGCCGAGCGGGGTGTCTTTCTTAATGTTCTTCACCACGATACCTCCCTCTACATCATATTCCTGCGCTTTTTTCTTGTCCAGCGTTTCCAGTTCGGCACCTAGGGCATCGTTGATACCATTAGAGGCTAATTCATCATATGTGCCCGTCTTGGTGCTTAAAGTGGCATTGGTAGTATATTCTTTGCCATCACGTTTATAAGCGATCTTCACTTTGTCACCTGCATTATACGAGGCTATGGTACCCTGGAGTTCTGTCCATGAGTTGACAGGCACATCATTGATCCCTGTAATGATATCTCCTTTTTTCAACCCAATGTTAGCGGCAGCGCCATCTTTTGCCACCGTACCGATATGGGCGCCGTCACCCGCTTCAAATTTGCTTGGCTCTACCTGGATACCGAGATAAGGTCTTTTCACATCCCCGAATTTGATCAGGTCATTCACGATCTTCTTTACCAGGTTGACAGGGATAGCAAATGAATAACCTGCATACGTGCCGTTAGGAGCCAGTATAGCAGAGTTAATACCGATCAGTTGGCCTTCTGTAGTGATTAACGCCCCGCCACTGTTGCCCTGGTTCACGGCCGCATCCGTCTGAATAAATGATTCAATAGGTGTCTGGCTCTGCCGCTGGTTGATACCGATGGACCTTCCTTTTGCACTGACGATACCCGCTGTGACTGTGGTTTCCAGCGTCAGAGGATAACCGACTGCCAATACCCACTGTCCCAGTTTCACATTATCAGAGTTGCCATATAGCAGATAAGGAAGATTGTTGCCTTCAATTTTTACTACGGCAATATCACTGCTCGGGTCGCGGCCTATCACTTTGGCTTTATACACTTTTTTATTGTTCAGTGTAACCGTGATCTCATCGGCCACACCCGTAGATCCGTCAGATATTACGTGGTTGTTGGTGACGATATAACCATCTTCACTGATCAGTACGCCGCTGCCGGAAGCTCTCTGCTCCGGCTGTATTTGCGGGCCGAAGTTGAAGAACTGTTCGAAGAGGTCTTCCATATTATTGTTATTGCCCCGGTTACGGCCGAGATTATTGCTTACTCTTTTGGCGGGTATTTTCGTTTTGATATGTACCACGGCCGGCACTGCAGCATTAGCTGCTTTGGTAAAATCTATCGGCTCGGCTACGCCAGCCACATTGTCGTAGAAGCCTGCATAATTTGCAGGAAGGCTGTCATTCGAGATCTTACCATACAGGGTTTCTTTAGGGGAAAATTTGCTGTAAACCCACACACTGCCAACGGCTGAAATTGCGCTAACGGCAACTATCAGCAATAGTTGTTTCCATTTCATATTCGGTTATTCTTTTTTATTTTTTAGACGCTTGTTTTCAAAAAGGCATTCTGTCAAATTACGTGCCTTGGATGTACAAAGTAACAAACTGTCTAACTGATTAAATACCCGTAAGTTCAGTTTAACAAATCATTTACTAAGCCTTTCGTACTTCCTGTCAAATTTATCAATTATCCTTCGTAAAGAGAACTGGTTTTTTACAGCCGGGCAAGAAAATCCATGGTATCCGCGCCATCTGCATAATCGTCAATACGCGGATGCTGTGCCTGGCCAAAAGGAACGAAACCTTTACCTGCTATACACTGGATGGAGGTATTTTGTTTAAGTGATGAGGCCAGTTCGTTCGTATTATCATAAAACTCATAATGCAACTGGCTGACCGGGGAGAATGGTGAGCTGTCTTCCACCAGCAGGATGGAGGGGTTGCTCATGTAGATCTTTTTGTTCAGGATATGGATGGCCAGGTTATAATCGTAGTTATTCTTGTATTTATGGTTATCGGCGAGGTAATTGTATTTATCAAAAGCCTTTAATAAGGGAATGAAATCGTAATCTTTGGGTACATAGATCTTTGTCACATTGCGGCAGCCGAGGCCAAAATACAGATAGACATCATCGGCTAATTGCAGCAATTCTTCTTTTGTTTCATCGCCGGATAACACAGCCACAGAAGTACGGTTACGCCGGATGATATGAGGATACTTTTTGAAGTAATATTCAAAATAGCCTGCTGAGTTGTTACTGCCGGTGGCGATATAGGCGTCACAGTGTTTCAGTATGTCCGCAAACAGGATCCATGTTCTTACCTCATCGTTCCAGCTTCCCATCTTTTCAACAAGATGCCGGATCAGTGTATCGTCTTTGGAAGATGGTTTGATCACAGCCTTATTGCCGGTAATGAATACACAGAGCAGGTCATGGAATCCGACCAGCGGTATATTACCAGCCATGATGATCCCCACGGTAGTCGGTTTTTTGTTTTCCGCCGGTAATTGATAGGCGGCTGCCCATTTTTCCAGTATGTCTTTTTGCAGAAATGACCGTGCCACACTCTGTGTGGCGAGGTTAACAAACTCAGGAATGAACCAGCCATTTTCATGACCCGCTTTTTTCTTTGCTTCCACCCAGGCAGGCTCATCGGATACTATGTATTCTCCCAGGCGGACCAGTAATTCTATTCGGCTGCGTAAAATCATGTGCAAAGATTAATATAGTTTCAATAACTTAGGGCCGAAAAATTACCTCACATTTTAATCAAAGTATATGGCTATTAAGATCACAGAAGAATGTATCAATTGCGGCGCCTGCGAACCGGAATGCCCCAACAATGCAATCTATGAAGGTGGAGTAGAATGGGCAGTGTCAGACGGTACTACCGTTAAAGGCTCTTTCACCCTGCTCGACGGCACTGTAGTGGATGCAGATCAGAAAAATGCTCCTGTTGCTACGGATATTTACTATATCACCCCTAATAAGTGTACGGAATGCCAGGGTTTTCATGAAGAGCCGCAATGTGCTGCCGTTTGTCCCGTTGATTGCTGTGTACCGGATGAAATGTACCAGGAAACAGTAGAGCAGTTAATGGATAAAAAAGCGAAACTGCATATCTGATCGCTGTCAGAGGGAAAATTTATGCACACTGTGCATAAATAAAGCGACTATGCAAGTTGCCATTTTTTAAAATTGGTTTTAACTTAGGGTTATCATAAATATAGCAGCTCTGCTGCTCATCTTTGGCGGGTGATATTTCCCGTCGTAAAAAGGTGAAGGAGAAACGGCCTTCACCTTTCTTATTTTTATTCGCCGTGGCTTTAGCGAAGGGAGGTTCCTGCTTAAACCAGAAATAAATCATTTTTAGCATCTGAAATTTCCGGCTACCCTTTTTTTCCTCAATATTTGCGCAGCAGAATTAACTACAATTCCATGAAGAAGACCATAGCTCTCGTGACCGGCGGTTTTTCAGGCGAAGCCGTCATATCTTACAAAAGCGCCACTACGATCGGTAATCACCTGGATAAAGAAAAATTCGACGTGTATAAAATAGATATCAACCCGCAGGGCTGGTTTTATGAATCGCCTGATGGTAGCAGAACGGAAGTGGATAAGAATGATTTTACCATTACCGTCAGCGGTAAGAAAATTCAATTTGACGCTGTCTTTATCGGTATGCACGGTACGCCGGGGGAGGATGGTAAGCTGCAGGGGTATTTTGATACATTGCAGATACCTTATACCAGTTGTGATGCGGCGACTTCGGCCATTACTTTCAACAAGAGATATACGGTAGCTGTAGCCAAAATGGCTGGTATACAAGTTGCCAATTCTTTACACCTGTTCAGCCATACTCCTATGCCAGCTTCGCAGGTGGCGGCTGAATTGAAGCTGCCTGTTTTTGTTAAACCTAACAATGGCGGCTCCAGTATCGGGATGAGTAAAGTGACCAAAGCAGAAGACATGGAGGCGGCCATTCAAAAGGCCTTCAAAGAAGACGACCAGGTGCTGGTAGAAGAAATGATACAGGGGCGGGAATTCACCGTGGGTGTTTTTAAAACCAAAGGCAACATCATTGTGTTACCACTGACAGAAGTGAGGGCGCATGATGACAAGGATTTCTTCGACTTCGAAGCCAAATACCAGGGCAAATCCACCGAAATAACGCCGGCAGAAGTGGAAGAGGTGATCGCCGATAAAGTACGAGATGCCGCCCGGAAGATATATGCCGTTTTTAATTGCCGGGGTGTGGTAAGAATTGATTTTATTTACAATGAAACAGTGGGAAAACCGTTTATGCTGGAAGTAAATACCATCCCCGGGCAAAGCGATGCGAGTATCGTACCGCAGCAGGTAAAGGCGATGGGATGGAGCCTGAATGAATTTTACACTAAATTGGTGGAAGAAGCAGTGTAATAGCAGGCCGCAGTCAATTTGCAAATTCAAAATTCAATCTGTGTTCAAATTTATCACACACCGGCCGTTATGGGTCAATATACTGGCAGGAATATTCCTGGCAGTGGCCGTACTTTTCATTTTTATTTTTTCGCTTAACTGGATCACGCATCATGATGAGTCTAAGACGGTGCCCTCTGTAGCCGGGAAAACGTTTGATGAGGCGGAAAATATATTGGAGAAAGCTGGCTTTGAAGTAGAGATACAGGATTCCATTTATGTGGATACGGTAAAACCTTTATTGGTGTTGCGCCAGGTGCCGGAAGCCGATGAAATGGTGAAGGTGAACCGTACTGTTTATCTGACCATTAACCGTGCCGTACCGCCTTCGGTTGAAATGCCCAATCTCGTGGGTTTCAGTTACCGGAGCGCAGAAATGGAACTGAAGAATATGGGGCTGCGTGCAGGAGATACGATCTATGAATCCAATTTTGCGAAGAATGCCGTGTTGAGGCAATTGTATAAAGGAGCTGTCATTGCACCGGGCACTAAGATCAGGATGGGAAGCGAGATCGGCTTTGTACTGGGCAGTGGAGTGGGCAATGAAAAGTTTGTCGTTCCTACGCTTGTCGGTATGACGTTCTGTGAAGCAAGGGCGCTGATTGAGTCGCATGGGCTGATGATGGGAGCTGTGATAGCCGAGGGAATCACGGATACCTGCAGTGCTTATATCTACCGGCAAAGCCCCGAACGCTATGACGAAGAGAAAAAATTCAGGTACATACGCACAGGTCAGTTAATGGATGTGTGGCTGCAATCGGAAAAACCGGTAACTGACAGTCTTCCCGTAACTTCGCCCGACGAATAAGATACTTATGCAGAATATTACCGTAGAAGAGCTCAAAAGCCGGATCGATGCCGGTGAAAAGATCAACCTTATAGATGTCCGTGAACCACATGAATATGCGGAATACAATATCGGCGGGAAATTAGTTCCCTTAGGTACTATCCAGGCTATGCAGATTGATGATATCGAAGATCTCAAAAACGAAGAGGTGATCCTCCATTGCCGCAGCGGCAAGCGAAGCGTCACCGCCTGTCTTTTCCTGGAAACACTTGGCTTTACCCATACCGTCAACGTTCTGGGTGGCGTATTAGACTGGCAGGAAAAATTCGGAGGCCAGAAGTAGGAAGCCGAGGTCAGAAGCAGAAAGTAACTCATACTTCATACCTCTGACCTCATACTCCACATCTCATACCTCGTTATAGTTTTATATTCACAGCTATCATAAAATTTGTGCCGGCCATCGGGAAATAATAGTTCTCCGTGATCGTATCGCCACCATAGATATAGCTGAATGTATAGCCGTTGGGCTCATATTTAGTATTGAAGATATTATTCAACTGCCCGGTGATGTTCATTTCTTTCAGCCATTTTCCTTTAAGCGTATAGATCACCCGTACATCTTGTGTGTAAAAGGCATCTAATTTCCTGTTCTCATTCTGCGTGTTGTCAAGATATTGTTTGCTGACGTATTTGCTGACCAGGCCGATTTCGATCTTATCGGAAGGAATAAAGCTGACCAGTGCACTGCCAACAGCCGCAGGAGAGAAGGCGATATCCGTTTCATTATACTGGTTTGTTTTTTGCCCGCCGAGATCATAGTCGTCAATGTATTCGGTAAAGTCAAGCACTTTGTTCTGGCTTAAGGCAAGATTGCCCGACAGGTTCATCCAGTTGTTTACCTTGTATCCACCCTGCAGTTCAACTCCGAGGCGATAACTTTTAGGAATATTGGTTCTTGTATAGGCGCCGACATCATTGATCTTGCCTGTGAGCACCAGTTGGTCCTTGTAGTGCATATAGTAAAGCGTAGTTGACCAGTTCGCTTTACTAAGCGATCTTTCAATGCCCAGCTCAATGTCGCTGAGCCTTTCTCTTTTGGGTTGCTGGGCTATGCCAGCTTCAAAATCATCCCGGTTGGGTTCTTTATTGGCGATGCTGTAGGAAAGAAAACCTTTCCAGCCGTTTTTATTGTAGCTGATCCCTGCTTTCGGATTAAAGAAATCGAAGTCGCTGCTTATGTTGACCAAAGGATTATCCCGGAAGCCATCAATGGAATAATAAATATGACGGTATTGCAGGTCATAAAACAAATACCAATGAGGCCGCAATTGTGTCTGCTGTTTGAAATATATATTCAGGTCGGTCTTTTTTGCATCGTGGTCATACCACCTGACAGCAGGAGCAGGCAAACCGTTCTGCGCCCAGATCACATCGCCGTAGTGATTGTTATCAAATCTGGTCCAGCCTCCGCCCATCGTGAATTGGGATAGTTTATTCTTTAGTTGCAGCGAAAAGATATTGCCGTAAAAATTATTTTCTAACCATAACTGCCGTACCAGGTCGGTAGAAGAAATGCCGGGAGCCGGGTCAGCGATACCATAGTCAGCATAATCCCGGTCAGCCTTGTATTGTTCATAATAGCCTTTTCCCTTGGTCAGGAACAGGGCCGTATTAAAGGTTAGTTTGTCTGTAAAGCGGTGGTCAAAGAATAGCTGGTAATGGTCCTGCTGGAAATTATCCGTTTCATTGTGGTAAGGCTCACCGGGCTTTTCCATACCGGCATAATTAATAGTGCGGTTCCCGCTGTTCAGGTCGGCTTCAGACACGCCATTCCATGCCTGGTAGGTTTTTTCCTTACCTGAAAAAATATTGAGCCGCAGCGAAGACTTTGGAGCGAGATAGGCTGCAGAAAAATAAAAAGAACCCAGGCTGGTTTTGGCCCTGTCAATATATCCATCGCTGCTGATGCGGGAGAGGCGGGCATCAATAGTAAAATGATCTCCTATCAGGCCTGTGCCTGCTTTTACAGTATTCTTCCAGCTGTTGAATGAGCCGGCGCTGTTATTGATTTCTGCATAAGCTTCTTTGTTCACTTCATTCGTACTGAAATTAATACTGGCCCCGAATGCACCCGCCCCGTTGGAGGATGTGCCTACACCTCTTTGAATTTGAATACTGCCTACTGATGAAGAAAAATCAGGCAGGTCAACAAAGAAAGTACCCTGGCTTTCCGGGTCATTGTAAGGGATGCCATTCAACGTGACATTGATGCGGGTAGCATCGGTGCCACGTATACGGATACCGGTATAGCCGATGCCATTCCCTGCATCCGAGTTGATCACTACAGAAGGCGTTTGGTTGAGCAGGAAAGGGATGTCCTGCCCGAGATTAAGTTTCCCGATCTCTTTTTTGGTGAGATTGGTCTTGGTGAATGGTGCATTTTCGCCGGCACGGATAGCTTTTACTTCCACCGGGCTTAGTAAGTAGAAACTGTCTTTGACTTCCTGTTGTGCAAGCACTGTTGCACTGCTGAACAAAAGAAAATGGATGATCGCAATCCTCTTCATTTTTTTAGTTTTAAAAGATTAAAAAATGAGAGGGAAATGCTGTTGGAGAAAGGGCATGAAATGACCTCCTTCCCTGCGCAGGCATTACCCTGATCAGGTTTTACGGGTATGATCTCAGATCGTCACCATGCTTCGATACACTCGGCATGACAGCGAACACCCCGGGAAACACTGAGTGTCTGACACCTCAAAGCTGTGTCTGACACGTAACAAAGAACTGGTGCAAAATTAAGGGTAAAAAAGTTCTGATCTGCTGTAACATTTCTACAATGACCTTCGTACCACAGCAAAACCATTTTGTTTATGAAGAGGCTTATTCTTTCATTATTACTTGCCCTTACCTGTTATAATCTGCTGGCACAGAAAACGATAAGCGACCCTAATGCGGAGAAAAGGAGCGTGGGCAGTTTCCACGGAATTGATGTGGGGACAGGTATCAAACTCATTCTTACAGAAGGTAATGCCGAGGAAGTGGCGGTAAGTGCCGATAAAACCGAATACCGGGATAAGATCATTACGGAAGTGGTAAATGGCATCCTGAAGATCCGGTATGAGACCAAAACCGGGGCCATCAACCGGAAGAAGGAAAGCAAGAATCTGCGGGCTTATGTTTCGTATAAAAAATTAGACAGGCTGGGTGTGACCACAGGCGCCAGTGTAGAAGTCAGCGGCGTACTCAGATCGGCATCGCTTCACCTGAAAGCCAATACAGGCGGTACAGTAAAGGGCGAAGTGGCTATCACAACTTTGAAAGTAGATCAGAATACCGGGTCAAAGGTCACCCTGTCAGGCAATGCGGATATTTTTGAAGCAGATGGTGATACAGGCAGTAAATTCTTTGGTGAAGATCTTAAAACAGCGAATTGTGATGCAGAAGTGAGTACCGGTGCCCAGATATTTATCACGGTGGACAAAGAGTTAAACGCTAAAGCCAATACAGGAGGACATATCAAATACAAAGGACAGGGCGGCATCCGTAATATCAAAACGAATACCGGGGGGCATGTGACTAAAATTTGATCTTCAGTATAAGTATGAAACGAAATTCAACTATCATTAATCAATCAAAAAGACGAACATGAAAAGATTGTCAGCCATAGCGGTAGTGGTATTGATCAGCGCAGGGTTGTTGGCACAGCCGACTGTAAGCGATCCCAATGTGCAGGTAAGGGAAGCAAAGAACTTTCATTCCATCAGTGCCTCTGACGCATTTGATGTTTACCTGACTCAATCCAATGAGGAAAAAGTGGCCGTCAGTGCCGGGGAGGCCAAATACCTGGACAATATAAAAGTGGAAGTGAAGAACGGCGTGCTGAACATTAGCTGGGATAATAAGGGTATGAAATGGACAAGAGGCGATAAAAAATTAAAAGCGTATATCTCATTTAAAAATATTGATAAACTGAAAGCCAGCGGTGCGTGCAATGTTTCGATAGTAGGTCTGCTGAAAGCAGATGATCTGCTGGTGGACTTCTCCGGCGCCAGTGACCTGAGAGGCAAATTTGATGTGAAGAAGCTGACCTTTGATCTTAGTGGGGCCTCCGATGTAAAGATCACAGGTGTCGCCATGAACCTCGATATTGATGCCAACGGGGCCAGTTCATTCAAGGGTTTTGATCTTGCAGCTGATTATTGCAATGTAAAAGCATCCGGCGCCAGCGGTGTCAAGATCACGGTAAATAAAGAATTGTCTGCTACGGCCAGCGGCGCCAGCGATATTGATTATAAAGGATCGGGTACCATCCGCGATATCAAAACAAGCGGGGCCAGCAGTATTTCCCGTTCTTAAGTTTTGTCATATACATACAGGGTTAATAATAAAAAGGTTCTGGTCTCAGGGCCTTTTTATTTTGCTTTAAGTTTGGCCTGTAAGTTTATACCCCTTACCTTTGCCACCCATATCGCGAAGTAGAGCAGCGGTAGCTCGTCGGGCTCATAACCCGAAGGTCGGGAGTTCGAACCTCCCCTTCGCAACAAGCGAATCCGCCGAAGGGCGGATTTTTTCTATGTTCACGGTGTATGTTTTATATAGCCAGACTTTTAAAAAGATCTATATAGGATGTACCTCTGATTTGGAAGAAAGATTCAAATCGCATAATGAACTTGGAACAAAAGGCTGGACTGTGAGGTACCGGCCATGGCGAATAGTTCATACTGAGTTATTTGAGAATAAATCTGATGCGTTGAAACGAGAAAAGCAATTAAAGACTGCTGCCGGAAGAAGATGGATATGGCACTTGATTGAAAGTCTTTAATGCTGGCAGGCTCATATCCGCCGGATGGCGGACGGGAGTTCGAACCTCCCCTTCGCAACAACTAAAGCCATCCGCTCCGGCAGATGGCTTTTCAAATTTTCCGAAACAGTTGTTCACTTCAACTGGCAAGGACTGACTACCTCCTCAATTCTTGTAGCCTGAAGTGTGCACCTTTGGGTTCATTCATGAAAACAGGTTTTGTCAACATATTCGGCCGCCCCAATGCGGGCAAAAGCACCCTTCTTAATGCGCTGATGGGGGAGAAGATGGCCATTGTATCGCCGAAAGTGCAGACCACCCGGCACCGGATCAAGACCATCCTGACGGAGAAAGACTACCAGATAGTTTTTTCAGATACTCCGGGTATCATCGAACCCAGGTATAAGCTGCATGAAAAAATGATGGATGCGGTAAAGAGTGCGCTGGAAGATGCAGATGTAGCCTTACTGATCGTGGACGTGAATGAGAACCACGAAGAAGCGAATGCGATCTTTGAGGCGTTGAAATTAAAAGTGCCGGCCATCGTTGTTATCAATAAAATTGACCGGGCATCACAGGAAAAAATAAAAGAAGCAGTTACGTATTTTGAAAGCAGGAATTATTGCAGGAAAGTGATTACGGTGTCCGCCCTGAGCGGTATCAATATTAAAAAATTCCTGAAACCCATCCTGGAACTGTTGCCGGAAGGCGAGCCCTTCTATTCCGGGGATGATATCAGCGATTTGCCGACAAAATTCTTTGTCAGTGAGCTGATACGGGAAAAGATATATGAATTGTTGTCGGATGAGATACCGTATCATACAGCCGTGCTGGTAAGGGAATTCAAAGAGAAGACAACATTGGTGAAGATCGTGGCGGATATCATTGTGCACCGCGAGACGCAGAAAGCGATCATCATCGGGGAAAAAGGAAGTATGATTAAAAGGCTGGGCACAGAAGCAAGAAAGGAAATTGAGGCTTTTTTGCAGCAGAAAGTATTCCTGGAATTGTTCGTGAAAGTAAAACCGAAATGGCGGGAGAACGACATGCAGCTGAAGGAATATGGGTATTGAACCCCTGCCCATCCTGAGCGAAAGCGAAGGAAAGGGGGCCTGGATTTGAATATTCATTTTAAATTTTAAGTTTCAATTATCGGCAAATAATTTTTAAACGATTCCCAAAACCTGAACTGCAGAATGCGTAAAGAGATATAAAGGTTTCGGAGTCAAAAAGCCCCTTTAGGGGTTTGGGGTAATATGAGTTTTACAGTAGCGATAACAGGACGTCCCAACGTTGGCAAAAGCACTTTCTTCAATCGTTTGTTGGAGCAGAGAAAAGCCATTGTGGATGATGTGAGCGGGGTGACCCGCGACAGGCAGTACGGCGTAGCCGACTGGAACGGAAAGACATTCAACGTCATTGACACCGGCGGTTTTGTGGCCGGCAGTGAGGATGTATTTGAAAAAGAGATCGCCAAACAGGTGATGATCGCCGTAGATGAAGCCGATGCCATTATCTTTATGGTGGATGCACAAACCGGAATGACCGATCTCGACGATTCGATGGCGGATGTGTTGCGGCGCAGTACCAAACCTGTTTTTCTCACCGTCAATAAAGTGGACAATAATGACCGGATGCTGGAAGCCACAGAGTTCTACAGTCTTGGGTTCGATCGTATTTTTTTCATTGCTGCCGCAAGTGGCAGCGGATCGGGGGAACTGCTCGATGCCATTGCAGAGATAATCCCGGCAGAAGCATCAGAAGAAACTGAGGCAGCTACGGAAGAAAAGGATGCCTTACCCAAATTTGCCATCATCGGCCAGCCGAATGTGGGCAAATCATCTTTACTGAATGCGCTGATCGGGCAGGAGAGAACGATCGTCAGCGATATAGCAGGAACCACAAGGGACACGATCCATACTCACTATAATCTTTTTCAAAAAGAATTTGTACTGATAGATACAGCAGGTATCCGCCGCAAAACAAAAGTGCATGAGGACCTGGAGTTTTATTCCGTGATCCGTGCTATCAAAGCACTGGATGAAGCCGATGTATGTCTCCTGTTGCTCGATGCAGAAAAAGGAATTGCCGCCCAGGACCTGAACATCTTCAGCCTGGCGGTGCGGAAAGGAAAAGGAATAGTGGTACTGGTGAATAAATGGGACCTTGTTGAAAAAGAAACGAATACTGCTAAGGAATACGAAAAGCAACTGAAAGAAAGGCTGGCTCCGTTTACCGATGTACCCATTCTGTTTATTTCAGCCAAAGAAAAGACCCGCATCTTCAAAGCCATGGAAGTGGCGCTGGAGGTATATGATAATCGTAAAAGAAAGATACCCACTTCAGAGCTTAACAATACCATGCTCAAAGCGGTGGAAGCGTATCATGCACCGGTGGTGCGGGGCCATCCCATCAAGATAAAGTTCGTGACACAGTTGCCGACAAGGGTGCCGTCATTTGCTTTCTTCTGCAATTTCCCGGACGATATCAAACAGCCGTATAAGAATTACCTGGAGAACCAGCTTCGTAAGCAGTTTGACCTGACCGGGGTACCGGTGCGGTTGTTCTTCAGGAAGAAATAAGCCGGAGGTTGAAGCACTGTTTACCACTTGATTTAAGCAGGGGTTTCCGGTAAGGAATCGCTCCAACTCTTTTCTCCCGCCCCAGGCGGGAGAATTTTTTGCACCGCCTTTTTGCAGCTCGTTAAGGTTGAGACAGAATCCGTAACTTAAAGGTATTAAACCGACGCCTCTGCAAACCTTTTCAGTCCTGCCCGCAAAACATAGCGGATGAAAAGGGGATTATTCCTGTTTTTTATATCATCATTTTTTTTCTCCTCAAATGCCCAGATTACCTGGGATGGGGGTGCCGGTACACCCTTTTGGGATGATGCTGCTAATTGGTCAACAGACGTTGTACCCGCTCCTACAGATGATGTTTTATTGGATAACTCAGTTGTTCCTGGCAGTTATGTCGTTAACTTACCATCCGGAGCTGTTACCGTTTCAGTCAATACGCTGGCAATAACTCCTACTATTCCCAATGCGATCCGTTTAATATTGCCAAACTCCAATATAGCAGAACCCGGGTTATCCATTGCCGGGCCAGGAGATGCGATGATCATAAACCGCAATGGAATTTTTCAAAATTCTTCAGGCGCTTCAGCTAGCCCTGTCTTTTCAATCACTAATACTTTCCGCATCAATAACGGTGGAAGATATATCCACAGTACACCACGGGGTAATGCTGCTATTGTCAGCCAGTTGTCTTCAGTAGCGGGAACGGAGAATGGAACTTTTCAGTTTGATGTGCCGGTTAGCAGTCATATTATTTCTTTAAGTGGCAGGACCTTTGGGAACCTGGAACTTTCGTCAACTGAATACGGGGCATCGGTAACTTATCCTGCAAACGGGGGAATGCCTGTGACTGTAAATGGTAATTTACTTATAAATGCAAGCACTACGCTTACAGTCAATTTTACCAATGATATAATCGTGAATGGTAACTTAGTCATGGGAGGAGCTTCTTTTTTCAATTTGTCCAATGGTACAGCCAATACACCTGTGAAAGTAAAAGGAAATATTACTTCTAATGGGGCCATTATGGAATCAGGAACAGGATTGCCGCAGTTGCAGCTAAATGGAACGGTAAACCAGAATATTACCGTGATAGGGACTATTACCAATAGTGTAACCCTAAACATCAATAATGCTGCTGGTGCTACATTGCTTTCGACCTTAACGCTCCCTTACCACCTTGAACTGACCAATGGCAGGCTGAATACTTCGTCACTCCAACTCCTTACTTTATTGGATAATGCCACTTCTTCGGCAGGCTCTTCCGGCAGTTTTGTGAACGGCCCCATGCGAAAGATAGGCAATGACAATTTTGTATTCCCTGTGGGAACCGGAAGTATATATGCACCCTTAGGCATAACAAATGTATCCGGAGAGTTGACAGGTGACCAATTTACAGCAGAGTACAAGAGGGCTAATCCCCAAAGTACGACTCCTTACGGCCCGGGAGTTGGAACAGGATTAGATCATGTCAGTTATGTTGAGTATTGGACACTGGAGCAAAATACAGGAACGTCAACCAAAAATGTCTCGCTTGATGTTCACCTTGAGAGTTTTTGCAGAGTTTTGTCAAGCACATACGTCACCCGATGGGATGGACTTGCATGGAGCAGACTGGCTACTACAATTACCTTTGGTCCGACAGTTATCAGCGGATATGAAATTGGCACGATTGCTTCAACAGCAGGAGCCTCAGGATTTATCGCTCCGCAAATTGCTTTTACATTAGCTACGGATTTGAATTTTTCCGCTAACCCCCTCCCCATCAACCTTATTGCCTTTGACGCCTCTAAACTCAGTTCAACCAAAGCCCTGCTGAACTGGGAACTGTCGGCCTGTTGTTCTTCCTCTGCAAAGTTTGAATTGCAAAGGGCAGGTGCAGCAAAGAATTTCAGGACGATCGCTACCATTGGCGGCAGTGAAACAAACCGTTATTATAACTATACCGATAATGACCTGCAAAGCGGGATTAATTACTACCGCCTGAAAATGACCGATGCCGATGGTACTGTTTCATACAGCAAAACTGTAGCTGTGCTGAACGGCGCGGAAGGATTGCTCCTTACTTCACTTATCCCCACTATTGTTTCTGGAACTGCTTCACTGACCATAGCTTCATCCGCTTCGCAAAAAATGGATATCCTGATAGTGGATATGCAGGGCAGGCTGCTGTGGAAACAGAATTGGCAACTCACTGCGGGCAGTACTACTGTTACTATTGCGACAGATCAGTTGGCTGCCGGGACTTATCAGTTGTTCGGCGTATCATCCGCCGGTAAAACCAATGTGATACGGTTCATCAAACAGTAAAGATCATAAGCCAAAACCTTTGATGATCTCCAGCACCTGTTTTTTGAACAGCTTCAGTTCTTCCTGCTGCTGGTTGATAAAGGCATTGTCCTTCAGTTTGCCGATCACTTTTTCCATTTCTTTTTCGGAGTCATATACCATTTTCCGGAATGCGTTGCTGTAGTCTTTGGCGCGGGACTCATAGATGTTACGGGTCATCCATTCTTTGGTACTGACGGCCTCACGCAGCCATTCGTGAAATAATTTTTTGCTGAATTTTTCGGCAGACACATTTTTTATCTCCAGCAGGGAGGCAAATGCATGTTCTGTTTTTTGCGCGGCATATTGCTCACTGCATGTTTTATAGAAAGCATGTACTTCGTCCCAGCTGCTGGTCTTGCCGGTATGGATGTTCCGGATCAGCGTCTTGACGGATCTTTCCCGTATCAGTTGTCCGCCTATGTTCATCCACGGGTGGCGTACTGGTTTTTTTAATACGGTTTTCAATTGTTCAAATGTGTCAATACCGTTTTCCCGGATAAGCTGTACCAGGCGTATCATGCCATAGTAAGCGATCAGTTCCTTGAACAGGCGGTATGCTTTAGGCAGTTTTACCAGTTGTACCTTCCGGTCAGCATTCTCAAAACCCGTTGCCCATATTTCCGAATTGTCAGGAACAGCATTTTCTTCCAGCAATTTGCTGCCATGGCGCAGCGCTGTTTCTTCACTGATCTTTTTCCCTTCCCTGGCCAAAAAAGTTTCGCCGGTAGCTTTTTTCATGATGACGAGTGCATCAAACAATTCATTCACGGTATCCGGCGCCAGGAAGTCGTATTCATATTGGATGGATTTATCTATACGCTTATCCCGGCTGCTGTATTTGCCGGCATTGCGGGCCAGCGCATACATATTGTACATGAACCAATAGCCCGGCATCACTACCAGTTTATTATTACCGACGTCATTGTTCACCAGCGAAAAGGGAATGGGAATATGCAGTTCCGACTGGAAATCGCCTTTGGCAATGATGGTAAAAGAAGCAAATTTTGAGTTGTGTTTCAAACTAACGCATAGTCCCGGCCAGAAACCACGGCCTGCCACGATCTCACCATCAGGCCCTCTTGAATTATGGTTAGAACCGATCGTGGCGCCGGCGGCCATATTACTTTGCCCCATTACCACGGAGGCGCAGAGGAATGAGTTATTATGGTGCTGTTCATGTGCCGGAAAGATCAGCGAGTTCAGTACTTCGCAGCAGGAGATCGTTGAGTTCTCGCTCAGGTAGGAATTGATCAGCCGGGCGCCGTATTTCAATTGTGAATTATCCGATAGTATAAAACGTACGGCTTTGACGCCATAAAAAATGCGGCAGCCATACCCGATGATACCATTCACCAATTCGCAGCCTTCGCCGATCTGGGTATGCGCTTCCGGGGAAGAGTTGATCGTCAGGTTCTTTAACTTATTCGCTCCTTTGATATAGACATCGCTGCCGATCCACGCATCTTTGATGATGCGGGTATTCTTGATCACGGTACGGTCGCCGATCTTGCCATAGTAGCCGCGGCGGGTATCATATTTCTGGTCGGTGAATTCCCTGAATTTGTTCATGAGCACTTCATCTGCCCTGTACTTCGTCCAGAGGTGGGCATCGCCGGCTTTCATGCCATTGAATGGAAGCACACTGCGGCCCCCGTTCTCGTTGCACAGCTCGAGCCAGATGCGGACTGATTCGGATTCTCCTTTTTTGATCACCCCGTTACCGAATTTCGCATGATCGGTAGTGGACAGTTCATTGATATTGCCGAGGATCACATCGTTCCCGATGATGTAGTGACTCAGGTAATTCACATTGTCCACAGCTACGTTATCGCCGAAATCCGAACTGATGATAATGCTGTTGTATAAACCTACCGGCGCCCTCAGGTTATGAAACTCCAGGAAGAAGGGTTCGAGTTTACCGATGCGTATCAGTCCGAAGAATTTGCAACGCTGCACCAGTTCAGCATTGAAGTGATCGGTCACCCATATATTCTTCCAGTCATCGCAGGTATTGTCATTGGCAATAAGCTGTTTGATCTCGATGGCCGTCAGGCGACGGTACGTATTATCGGTCCGGTGCTGGATATTCCGCAGGTAGTATTCGTCTTTGCCTTTGGGAATGTGCGGAGCCCCGATGAAGTTATATCCGAGAGAGGAGATGGGTTGTTTGTTGATCTTATTCATCGTGTATGGTTACCTGTTGCCGGTTATTTCATTTCTAAAAGTAGTTGGCGGGTTACAAGAAAAGAAAATTTATAGTATAGAAACCATACATCACTATCGCTGCAGATCATGGAACCGGTAACCGGCAACTATTCTACCGTCACACTTTTCGCCAGGTTTCTCGGCTTGTCCACATCCTGTTCTTTAGCGACACCAATATAATAAGCCAGTAATTGTAAAGGTACCACACTCAGCATCGGCGCTACGATCTCATCGGCTTCCGGAATGATCATAATGTCGTTGGAAAGACTGGCAGACATATCATCGCCTTCCGTGATCACGGATATCACCTGTCCTTTCCTTGCTTTGATCTCCTGCATATTGCTTACTACCTTCTCATGGTACGTGTCACGGGTAGCTACAAAAACAACCGGTAGCGTTTCATCTACCAGGGCGATAGGGCCATGTTTCATTTCGGCAGCCGGGTATCCTTCTGCATGTATGTACGAGATCTCTTTCAGTTTAAGTGCGCCTTCGAGGGCAACGGGGAAATTATACCCCCGGCCGAGATATAGGAAATCCCTGGCATCCTTATATTTTTCTGCCAGCGTTCTTATATGATCGCTGTGTTTGAGCACCCATGCCACTTTCTCGGGTATCTCCTGCAGTTCATTCAGCAGGTGCATGTACCTGTCATGGGAAACACTTCCTTTGATATAAGCGATCTTCAGTGCCATCATAGTAAGCACGGCAAGTTGTGCGGTAAAGGCTTTGGTAGAAGCCACCCCGATCTCGGGACCTGCATGGGTATAGGCACCGCCGTGCGAGGCACGGGCAATAGACGATCCCACCACATTGACCACACCCAGTATAATGGCGCCTTTTGCTTTCGCCGTTTCAATGGCTACCAGTGTATCGGCTGTTTCACCGCTTTGCGAAATGGCAATGATCACATCCCCTTTACTGATGACCGGGTTACGATAGCGGAATTCAGATGCATATTCCACTTCCACGTTGATACGGCAGAGTTCCTCAAAAATGTATTCGGCGACAAGGCCGGCATGCCAGCTGGTACCGCAGGCGATCATCACGATGCGATTGGCTTTTACGATCTGGTCGGCGTATTGCTGTATGCCACTCATGGTAATGGTACCTGCCACGGCATCCAGCCTTCCGCGCAGGCAGTCATAAATGGTCTGCGGCTGTTCAAATATCTCTTTCAGCATGAAATGCTCATAACCGCCTTTTTCGATCGCCGCTAATTCTATATCCAGCTTTTGTACGTATGGCGTCAGCTTTTCATTGCCGAGATTCTTCAGAATGAGTTCATCCGGCTTTACAATGGCCAGTTCATAGTCATTTACATACACCACTTCTTTGGTGTATTCCAGCATCGGCGATGCATCAGAGCCAAGAAAATGTTCGCCTTTACCTACCCCGATTACCAGCGGGCTTCCCTTCCTGGCTGCTATGATCGTGTCGGGATCATCTGCATCAACCAGCAATATTACATAAGCGCCAACTACTCTTTTCAGCGCCACCCTTACGGCTTCCTCCAATGAGCAGTTATTGTTGGTTTTGATCTCTTCGATAAAATTCAGCAGCACCTCTGTGTCTGTATCGCTTCTGAACTGGTAGCCTTTATTGATCAGTTCGCTTTTGAGCTGGGCGTAGTTCTCAATAATGCCATTGTGGATCATGGCTAATTTGCCGCTGGATGACTGGTGAGGGTGGGCATTGCGGTCGCTGGGTTCGCCGTGGGTGGCCCAGCGGGTATGACCGATCCCGACATGCGCATGAAGATCCTTGCCGACAATGGCATCTTCCAGTTCTGCCACTTTCCCTTTTTTCTTATACACTTTTACGCCCTTGCCGTTTTGAAGTGCAACTCCGGTACTGTCGTAACCTCGGTATTCCAATCTTTTTAATCCTTTGATGATAATGGGATAAGCTTCCCTGGGCCCGGTGTATCCAACAATTCCACACATGAGGTTTAAGTTTAAGTTGCGGCAAAGTTATACATTTCAAAACATGCAAACGATTGCCCGCTGGCAGTTTTAAATGCGGTGTAAAATAAAAAATTTGCGGAAGATTTACCGGCAGGGGAAATAAGTAACGGATCATTTTACAGCAGCGTTCCTTTCAAAAACAGGAAAGCCAGGGAGAAATAGATGAGTAAACCGGTTACATCCACCAGCGTAGCGACAAAGGGTGTGGAAGACGCAGCGGGATCGGCGCCGAGTCGCTTTAAAATAAGCGGCAGCATAGAACCCATCAGCGAGCCCCAGAGCACAATGCCTATTAAGGAAAAGCCTACGGTAAAGGCAATGCGGAGATAATGTTCGCCAAAGGTATCCGGGGTGAACAGGTGCCAGATACTGATCACGGAAATGCCAATTAAGCAAAGCGTGATACCGAGCATAAGGCCGGAGAGTATCTCGCGGCGCATGATACGCCACCAGTCGGTGAGGGTGACCTCACCCAATGCCATTGCCTGTATGATCAGGGTGGAGGCTTGCGATCCGCTGTTGCCGCCACTGGAAATGATCAGGGGGATAAAGGTGGCCAGGATGACCACTTTGGCAATTTCATTTTGAAACTGCTGCATCGCGGCGATGGTGATCAGTTCGCCAAAGAACAGGATGATAAGCCAGACGATCCTTTTTTTGAACAGCCGGAATAACGGCATCTCGATATAGGGTTCTTCCAATGCAGCGGTACCCCCCATTTTTTGCATGTCTTCGCTGAACTCTTCCCCCGCCACCCAAAGGACATCATCTATCGTAACAATGCCCAGTAGTTTGTTGCTTTTGCTTACTACCGGCAGCGCTACCCGGTTATTCATTTTGAAGACCTCGCTGGCCGTTTCCTGGTCATCCTCGGGGTGCAGCGCTACCACACGGTCATCCATAAGTTCCGATACTTTTATGTCGGGCGGGTTGAGAATAAAATCACGGATGCGGATATCATCCAGCAATTCGCCTTTATTATTGATGACGTAGATCACGTTGATGGTCTCGCTGTCTTTGCCGAATTTCCGGATGGTAGAAAATACTTCTTCGATCGTGTTGTGCGGATAGACATACACATAATCGGGTGTCATCAGTCTTCCGATACTGTTTTCCGGGTAACCCAGCAGCGATAGCGTAACTTTCCTTTCTTCCGGATCAAGCAGTTTGATCAGTTCCCGAACAGCATTGCTGGGCAACTCTTCGAGGAAGTCGGTACGGTCATCAGCGGGCAGCTCATTCAGCAAGGATGCAACCGTATTCGGCGGCAATGCCTTGATGATTCTTTTCTGTATAGACAGTTCCAGTATCTTGAATACGCTGGCGGCCCGGTTCACCGACATGGAAGCGATGATACTGCTTTCGTACTCCGGGAATTCATCTATCAGGGCGGCCACATCACTGATGTTCTGGTCGTTCAGAAAATCCCTGATCTGTAACTTATCCTCCGTTTGAATAATGGCTTCAAACATTTCCCTGATAGTAATATGTTCCTGCTCCGGCTGCATGTTTCAAAAATACGAAGTACAGGTAAGAAGTCCGAAGCCGGATGCAGGAAGTCAGAATTAAATAACAAGCATATTACGCTGATCTTTGTTTATGGCGGTACTTCTAACTTTGCCATTACGATGATCTTACCATTTTTATTTATTGCTTCTGCTGATGATAAGGGAAGGGGTGTTTTTACATCGGAGAATATTGAAGAAAACACAGTAGTGGAGATCGCCCCTGTGATCGTAATGAGCAGGGAGGAACGCCGGCTGCTGGACCAAACCCTGCTGCACGATTATATCTTTGAATGGGGGGTAAAAAAAGAGCAGTGCTGCATGGCCTTAGGCTATGTGCCTGTTTATAATCATTCCTATCGTTCCAATTGTGAGTATGAAATGGATTTCGATACCCTGACGATCAGTATCCGGACGGTACGCTTTATCAAAGCAGGGGAGGAGCTTTTTATTAATTATAACGGCGAATGGAATGACAGTAAACCTGTCTGGTTTGATACCCGGTAAATAAATAACCCGTCCCGCCATTTGGCGGGACGGGTTATTTTATTATAAATGGTCTGTAAGCTTACTGGAACCTGATCTGTCCGCGTATCTCGCCGCCAGGATAGGTTTTCGTGTGAATATTCACATAATACAAATGGTTCAGCAGGTCTTCTTCTTTTATCCTTGCGCCATCCACCAGCAATGTGCCGGTATAACTGCCCCCCCTGAAGGGGAATACGGCCTCGTTCCGGGTGGTCAGGATATTTTGAACAATAGAAGCTGCATACCCGGTTGGCGCCAGTCCATGGATATGGATGCCTACGATGGTATCGGCCAATCCCGACCAGCGAAAAGTATATTGCAATAGTTTACTCTTTTTGCTATAAAAGACATTCAAAGAGCCTGTCGCTGCAGAAACATTGGCAGGGGTCTCCTGGGCGCCGGTCATCGCTATCTCTGTTTTGACGTATTCCGATGAGGGTCCTTTTTCAAAATTCCTTTCGCAGGAAGAGACAAAAAATAAAATAAGTGATGAAAGTGCAGATAGTTTAAGCAGTCGCATAGTCGCATGATTTGCAGTAAAAATAGGTTTTTTTTGTATTTGGCAATCAGTGTACTCCATTTTTCGCCCGAAGCCTTTGTTAATGTGGAAAATGATCTGCCATCCATCAGAAAGAATGGATAATTGGATGGAAATATTCCTAACTTATCGGCTCCAAAACCAACAACATGGCGGAGTTGACCGTTTCTAAACAGCGCATCCAGTCTATTGATCTTTTACGGGGTATTGTGATCATCATCATGGCCCTGGACCATGTCCGGGATTTTTTTCATATCGCCGGGGCTTCTGATGTGCCGACCAACCTGGCCACCACTACGCCGGTATTGTTCCTTACCCGGTGGATCACCCATTTCTGTGCCCCGGTATTTGTTTTCCTGGCGGGTACTTCCGCTTTTTTACAAGGAATGCGGAAACCGAAAAAAGAACTGAGCCTCTTTCTAATCAAAAGGGGTTTATGGCTTGTGCTGATGGAGCTGGTGATCGTGACGCTGGGCATCACCTTTGATCCGGCTTACCACATATTCATCTTGCAGGTGATCTGGGCTATCGGTGCAAGTATGATCATACTGGGTTTGCTGGTGCGGTTCCCCTATCCGGTTATCCTTATCTATGGTTTGCTGATCGTCTTCTTTCACAACCTGGCCGATGTACCTGAGAAGATAAATGGAGGACCATCTGGTTTTTTGTGGAACCTCGTGCATGGCAATTTTTATTTCCAGTCATTGGGCGAAGGCCGGGGTTTGCTGATCGCTTATGCTTTTTTACCGTGGAGTGGTGTAATGGCGCTGGGTTATTGTTTCGGAAAATTATTTCATCGTGATACCGATACTGTATTCAGAAAAAGAGCATTGATTTATATCGGTTCATCGCTGATCCTTCTTTTCTTCATTCTCCGGGGGTTTAATAATTATGGCGACCCTGTTCCCTGGGCGGAGCAATCAAGAGGGAGCATCTATACGATCCTCTCTTTTTTTAATGCCAATAAATACCCGCCATCGTTGGTGTATATATGTATGACACTGGGCCCGGCTATTTTATTGCTGGTATGTATAGAGAATATAAAGAACCGGTTCACGGATTTCTTTATCACCTTTGGGCGGGTACCCTTCTTTTTCTATATCCTGCATTTTTACCTGATCCATATTCTTTGTGTGATCGCTTTCTTTGCCAGCGGAAAGTATGGAGTGGATAATATTGTGTCACCCGGTTCGCCGTTCCTGTTCCGGCCGCTTGATTTTGGATACAGCTTGTGGGCAGTGTACCTGATCTGGATCGCCGTCGTGTTGTCCTTGTATCCTTTGTGTAAAAAATATGACCGCTTTAAGAGTTCGCAGCAAAAATGGTGGACGAGTTATTTGTAGCCAAAAGTCAGAGAGTCAAATAAGTCATACCGGTCAAATAACATTACTGACTTTTATGACTCATTTGACCGAAATGACCTGGTCTATTTCAATTTGCTTTTTATCTCCTGTAGTTTCAGCAACGCCTCCACAGGAGTGAGGCGGTTGATGTCAATACCTTCCAGCAACTTTCTTATTTCATCAAAGGTTTCGCTGTGGGCATCGAATATAGAAAGCTGCATCTGCGGCAGGGAAAGATTTTTTACTTTACTATCAAGCTTCCCGCTCCTGGCCTCTGACATCTGGCCTTCTTCGTCTACATGCTTGCTCTCTAATTGCCTGAGTATATCATTCGCTCTTTCGATCAGTGCCGGGGGCATCCCTGCCATCTTTGCCACATGGATACCAAAACTGTGAGTACTTCCGCCTCTGGCCAGTTTACGCAGAAAGATGATCTTATTACCCGCTTCTTTATTGGTGATATGATAATTCTTTACCCGGGAGAATTTTTCTTCCAGTTCATTCAGCTCATGATAGTGGGTAGCGAAAAGTGTTTTCGGCTGATGGGGAGACTGGTGCAGGTATTCGGCAATGCTCCAGGCAATAGAAATACCATCATACGTGGAAGTGCCCCGGCCGATCTCATCCAATAGTATCAAACTGCGGGGAGTGATGTTGTTGATGATACTGGCTGTCTCATTCATTTCGACCATGAAGGTGGATTCGCCGCCGGTCAGGTTGTCTGAAGCGCCTACACGGGTGAATATTTTATCAGTCAGGGAGATTTTTGCCTCGCTGGCCGGCACAAAACTTCCCATGTGGGCCATCAAAGTAATGAGGGCAGTCTGGCGCAGCAAGGCGCTTTTACCACTCATGTTGGGGCCGGTAAGAATGATGATCTGTTGTGCTGATTTATTTAATTCGAGATCATTGCTGATAAAGGTTTCGCCAATGGGTAAATTTCTTTCAATGACCGGGTGCCGCCCTTCTTTGATGATCATTTCCTGGCCTTCATGCAGCAGCGGCTTTTTATACTGGTACTGCAGGGCATTATGGGCAAAACAGGTAATGCAGTCCAGTATGGCGAGAAGATTGCCATTGCTTTGAACAGGGGCTAAGTAATCAGACAGTTCATTCAACAGCGCTTCGTACAATTGCAGTTCGATCTGCAATATCTTTTCCTCCGCCCCGGTGATCTTTTCTTCATATTCTTTTAATTCGGGAGTGATGTATCGTTCGGCATTGGCCAGGGTTTGTTTGCGCATCCATGCTTCGGGTACTTTGCTCTTATGCGAATTGGTCACTTCCAGATAATAGCCAAATACATTATTGAAGCCGATCTTCAGGGAGGAAATGCCGGTGGCTTCTGCTTCCTTTGCCTGTAGCTGTGCCAGGTATTCTTTGCCGCTGTGTGCGATCTTCCTTAACTGGTCGAGCTCTTCGCTCACCTTACTGTTGATCATACCGCCTTTGGACACCAAAGCCGGCGGATTGTCCACGATCTCTTTGAATATCTTTTCAGCGATATAAGGACAAGGGTTCAGCGCATCGCCTAATCTTTTCAGGTATTCATTGGATGATGACAGGCATAATTGCTTGATCAGTTCCGCCTGTTTCAATCCCCTTGCCAGGTGCAGTACTTCTCTTGGATTGATCTTCTTCAAAGGTATCTTGGATACTAATCTTTCAATATCGCCGCATTGTTTGATGGATTGCGAGATCTTGTTCCGCAGGTCGGTCTCTTTGATCAGGTAGGCTACCAGTTCGAGGCGCTCATTGATCTTATTGATCTCTCTCAACGGGAAAACGATCCAGCGTTTCAGCAAACGGGCGCCCATCGGAGATACGGTGTTGTCCAGTACGCTTAATAAGGTATGATTGCCTTCTGAATTGCCATACACCAGTTCCAGGTTGCGGATGGTGAAGCGGTCCATCCACAAAAAATTATCCCGGTCTATCCGCTGCAGCGAAGTGATATGCTGCAGGTTGGGATGCTCGGTATCTTTTAAATAATGAATGATGGCGCCTGCTGCAGTCAGCCCGTTCTTTAGTTCTTCCACACCAAAACCTTTCAGCGAATGGGTCTGGAAATGCTTCAGTAATGTATCAACCGCATAGTTGTTATCAAATATCCATTCATCCAGCGTGTACGTATATACTTTGGCGCCGAAAAACTCTTTAAACGTTTTTTGTTTGTGCCGCTGAAATACTACTTCCGCCGGTTTGAAGCCCTGTATTAATTTATCGGCATATTCCCGGTCACCTTCTGCCAGTAAAAATTCGCCGGTGGAAATATCCAGGAAAGCCAGCCCGTATTGATCATTATCTGCAAAGTGAACGGCCGCCAGGAAATTGTTGCTGTGATGTTCAAGCAGTTTATCATTGACAGTGGTGCCCGGTGTCACCATATCGGTGACGCCCCTCTTCACAATCCCTTTGGCCTGTTTGGGATCTTCCAGTTGGTCGCAGATCGCCACCCGGTGACCGGCTTTGACCAGTTTGTGTAAATACGTATCCAGCGCATGGTGCGGAAAACCTGCCAGCTCCAATGAAGAGGCGGCTCCGTTATTTCTTTTGGTCAGCGTAATGCCGAGTATTTGTGAAGCCACCACGGCATCCTGCCCGAATGTTTCGTAAAAGTCGCCGACACGGAACAGTAAGATAGCGTCAGGATATTTTTTCTTGATCGCCCCGTGCTGCTGCATTAAAGGAGTTTCGGAAACATTCGCTTTGGCCATTGACACGATCCCGTATTAGAAGGGAGGCGGCAAAAATAACGGGTTTGTACGCTATTTAAAAAGGCGGGGATTTGTTTCCTGTAATTGTGGAGAATTTCTTCCTGTTTTCCCTATAAAAGAAAGGCAGTGAATGGCGGATTGGGTGAAATCGTAAAATGACTATGTGGATGACGGATATCACAGGGTGTGTTTTTATGTAACATTTTTTCTTCCGGCATCTATTGAGAAACTAAAAACGCCATGAAAAAAATTCTCCTGATCACAGGGATCGTATTATCCTGTGCCCGTCTGAACGCACAAACCACTGCCCGCAGCAGCGGGGATACCGTCAAAGTGGATGCAGAGATTACCCAGGCCACTGTTTACTTTGGCTACGGCGCCGAGCTGACCCATACCGCAAAGGTCCGCGGCAGCAGTAATATCAAAACGATCGTCATTAACCAGCTCAGTACGGCTATTGATGTGAATAGTCTCCAGATCAGTTGCCCGGAAGATGTGACCTTATTGTCGCACCAGTTCAATCTTTTTTATCCGCAGGCGCCGGTCATCGTCAAAAGCCGTGAAGTGGAAAGGATGGAAGATAGTATTAAAACGATCGGCAAAGACATCAGCCGAATCCGCAACAGCATTACCATCGAGCAGGAGACGATGACCAAAACAGGGTTGCTTATTGAAACAACAGTGAGTGCCGGCAGCAGTAATGGTAAGCAACTGACCAGTGAAGAAGTGATCAAACTGGTGGAGTATTACAATGCAAAGATCGAAAAGGCAAAGACCAATATCTTTAATCATAACCAGTCCATTGACCTGGCCAATGAACGGATAGCAGGCATACAGAAAAGGATCAATGATGCCATGAAAGCCGACACGCCTGCCAGGCAAAAACCCTACGGACAGCTGATCATGCAGGTGATCTGTAAGAATACAGGAGAGATACCTGTGGCCTTATCCTATTATACCAATAATGCGGGCTGGACGCCGATGTATGATATCCGGGTGAACTCAAAGACCAATAAAGTGAAACTGGTATATAAGGCATCTGTTACCCAGCATACCGGTATTGACTGGACAAAGACAAAGTTGACGCTGAGTACAGGCACGCCGAATTTTGGAGTGGCTGCGCCCATTCTTTCTCCCTGGTACCTGCAGTTATATGTTCCTGAACTATATGGTGCTTTGCGCAGAAGCGCTCCAACAATGAATAATGCCCGTAACATGGTGCAATCGTTCAAAGATGATAAACAATTAAATGAAGTGGTGATAGCCGCGGATGCGGATGGATATAAAGAAGAGGCCAAAACCATTGACCCGAGCACATTGCAGCAATACACTACACTTAATCAGGGCCAGCTCAATACCAATTTTGAGATTGACTTGCCTTATGATATCCAAAGCAATGGTAAGATACACAGTGTAACGATCAAAGACCAGGAGATTGATTGCATCCTGAAGAATTATGCCATACCGAGGGTGGATAAGGAAGCGTATCTGCTGGCAGAAGTAGCCGACTGGCAGAATCTTGACCTGTTGCCGGGCGATGCGAATATCATCATGGATAATACCTATATCGGTAAATCCGTGATTGACCCGAATACTACGGCAGATACACTGAACCTTTCATTAGGAAAAGACAAAAGGCTGGCGGTAAAACGTTCGCTGGTAAAAGAGCTGAGCAGCCTGAAATCCAGTGGCGGCAGCAATAAGCAGACATTTACCTACGAGATCACCGTGAAGAACAACAAATTAACAGATGTGAACCTGCTGCTGCAAGACCAATACCCGCTGAGTACGATCAAAGAAGTGGAAGTAAAACTGGAAGAAGGCGGCGAAGCCATGGTGAACGAAGAAGTGGGAGTGCTGACATGGAAGATCGCATTGAAGCCGGGAGAGAGTAAGAAGGTAAGGTTTACGTATAGTGTGAAGTATCCGAAGGACAAGAAGATCGTGAACCTGAAATAAGAGAAGCAGTGAGTTGATAGCTATGAGCTGCGAGCCTTTGAGATCACCGGCTCGCAGCTCATTTCCCGTAGCTATATTTGCGCCATGCGAAAACTGAGCATGGAAGAACTGGGCCGCAAGTCGGTGAGGGAATTCAGGGAGTCGGAGAAGATGCCCATAATCGTAGTATTGGAGAATATCCGCAGCGCCTACAATGTTGGGAGTGTATTCCGCACCTCGGATGCTTTCCTGATCGAAGCCATATACATTATCGGGTATTCAGCCAAACCTCCGCATAAGGAAATAAAGAAAACGGCATTGGGCGCAGAAGAAACGGTCACCTGGAAGTATTTTAAAACATCCGGGGAAGCTATTGAAGAGCTGAGGGTGCAGGGATATAATGTGTATGCCGCCGAACAGGCAGAGGGAAGCTATCAATTAAATGCCATCGGCTTTGAACCGGATGAAAAGATCGCTGTCGTCTTTGGTAATGAAGTGACCGGGGTGGAGCAATCTACTATTCATTTATGTGATGGCTGTATCGAGATACCGCAACTGGGAATGAAACATTCGCTGAATATTGCAACTGCGGCGGGTGTCGTATTGTGGGAACTGGTGAGAGGACGAGTGTAAGATGCTCAGGATATACGATATTTGCAGCCCATGGTTAAACCACAGCCCACGGTTTAAACCGTGGGCTGTGGTTATTAAAATTTGTACATGACAAAGGCCAGGAATTATTTATCACTCATTAAATTCTCCCACACCATCTTCGCCATGCCCTTTGCGATGATTGGTTTTTTTATCGGCATACCATATGAAATTGGTTATGGAGTTGGACAGTGGAATCTTAATAAAACTGTTGGCTTGGCAGAAGATATAGAAAGAAGTGAAAACATTACAAAATTAATTTCTCCCGATTCATTAACTGCGAAACTTCTCGAGGGAGAAGGTTCCGCTTATCTAATTGGCAGGTATTTAGTTCTTGTTGTCCTCTGCATGGTCTTCGCCCGCAGTGCCGCCATGGCTTTCAACCGCTATCTCGACAGGCAGTTTGATGCCAAAAACCCCAGAACAGCGATCAGGGAAATACCGGCCGGGATCATCAAAGCGAACAGCGTCTTATGGTTTACTATCATCAATTGTCTTTTGTTTATCGCCTGCACTTATTTCATTAACCGGCTTTGCTTCTTTCTTTCACCGATAGCATTACTGGTGGTGCTGGGATATAGTTATACAAAAAGGTTTACACCGCTTTGTCATTTAGTGCTGGGATTGGGATTGTCGCTGGCGCCTATAGGTGCATATCTTGCTGTCACAGGTGTGTTTCACTGGCTGCCGATCCTGTTTTCATTGGCCGTTATCTTCTGGGTCAGCGGTTTTGACATCATCTACGCCTTGCAGGATGAGGAGTTCGACAAGTCGCAACAATTATATTCCATGCCGGCATGGCTGGGAAAAGCAAAGGCATTGCGGGTGTCTGAATTGCTGCACCTGCTTAGCGCTGCTGCGGTGATCATCGCCGGTATATACGGAGGCTTTCATTGGTTATACTGGGCAGGTGTTACTGTATTTGCAGGTATGCTGGTTTACCAGCATTCTATTGTGAAGCCGAACGATCTGCGAAAAGTGAACCTGGCATTTATGACGGCCAATGGCATTGCATCCGTGGTTTTCGCCATCTTTGTCATCGCCGATCTTTTTATCAACTCCTAATTAATAACTCTTAACTCCTAACTTTCCTGCCTTGCCCCGCATCCTCGCCATAGATTACGGACTCAAACGCACCGGTATCGCTGTTACCGATCCGTTGCAGATCATTGCGACAGGTCTTACCACCGTTGAATCAAAACAACTGATCCCGTTTTTAAAAGACTATTTCAGCAAAGAGCAGGTGGAGCTTATCATCATCGGTGAACCCAAGAACTGGGATGATACCGACACTCATGCCACCCCGCTGGTGGAAAAATGTATCAAAGAACTGCAGAAGCATTTCCCGGCCATGCCCATCAAAAAAGTAGATGAGCGGTTTACATCCAAAATGGCTAAAGATTCTATGCTCGAAATGGGATTAAAGAAAAAGGAACGCCGCAACAAAGCTCTCGTGGATGAAATAGCGGCGACCATCATGTTGCAGGAATATATGAGAAACCCCTGACCCCTTTGCTTCTCCGCCTTTGGCGGATCGCAATGACACAGGGAATTATGAGCATCTTCGATTAAATTTGCATTTCAAATCATTTAGTAAACTAATTACGCTCCCTTTTAGGGAGACGGAGGGTTTTATGATTCTTCCTATTGTAGCATATGGTCACCCGGTACTGCGAAAAGTAGCCATTGATATCATGCCTGATCATCCCGGGCTCGAAAAACTGATCGCCGATATGTGGGAGACCATGTATGCCAGTAATGGCGTAGGCCTGGCCGCTCCACAGGTGAATAAAGACATCCGGTTATTTGTGATAGACACAGAACAGATATTCCGTTCGATGGAGGAAGACGGAGAAGACGAAGGCTATCCGGATGCACCGGGTATGAAAGCGGTTTTTATCAATGCCCATATTGTAGAACTGAACGGCGCCGAATGGCCATACAATGAAGGTTGCCTCAGTATTCCCAAGATCAGGGAAGATGTGTATCGGCAAAAAACGGTCACCCTGCAATACCGGGATGAGCAATTCGAATCACATATAAAGACCTTCACCGGTATCACGGCAAGAGTGATCCTTCATGAGTATGATCATATCGAGGGTAAATTGTTCATTGATCATATTTCCCCGTTGAAACGAAAACTCATGAAAGGAAAACTCACAGATATTTCCAAAGGGAAGGTGAAGGTGGACTATAAAATGCTTTTCCCGGAGAAGTGAGCATCATGAAACGGCTTCTTCTTTTTTCTGTCTCTTTCTTTGTTTATTCCTTTTGCCCAGCACAAAAGGACTCGGCCGATAATGCCCGGCTGGCGCAGATGATCAGTCTATCAGAAGTGGTGGTACGCAACGATATCAATGTGCCGAAATTCATTGAACGGGTGAAGAACGATACTACTTTCTACAAAGCATTCAGGAACCTCCGGGTACTACAGTTCACCTCACTGAATGATATCCGCATACTGGATAAGAAAGGAGGTCAGAAAGCTTCATTATACAGCAAGACAAAACAGAGCAGGTCGGCCTTCTGCCGTACCATGCAGGTGCTGGAAGAGAATACCAGCGGTGATTTTTACGATAGGAAAAGGAATTATAATTATTACACGGCAGAGTTGTATGCCGGTCTTTTCTTTACCCGGGATTCAGTGTGCGGCGAAACCAATATTGTAAAAGGGATAACTTTTACCGCCAAAGGCAAAAGCGGTATTGAGAAAAGTAAAGAGCAGCTCAAGAAACTGTTTTTCAACCCCGGCAAAAAAATACCCGGTATCCCTTTCATAGGTAACAAGATCAACGTTTTTGACCCGGACGTAGCCGAACTGTATGATTTTACTATTGACCAGCAGGAGTACGAGGGGCAGTCCTGTTACATTTTTACAGTAAAGGCCAAAGAGGATTTAACTGCTGATAATAAAGACAGGATCGTGATTGATGATATGACCACCTGGTTTCATGCAAAGACCATGGAGGTGCTGGCCCGCAATTACCACATGAGTTATAAAGCAGGGGTGTACGATTTTGATGTGCATATGGAGGTGCAGATGCAGAAATTCGGTGAGTACCTTGTCCCGAAAATACTCCGATATAAAGGCAACTGGGATGTGATGTTCAAGAAAAGGGAGCGAGGCATTTTTACAGCGACATTATTTGACTTCAGGGAGTGAGGTCTGTCCATGAGGACTCCTTTGGAGAGGTAATAAGTAAGAGGTATGAATGACGAGATTGATGCCTGCTTGATACATCAGACCTCTGACCTCAGGTTTTTGAACTTCCCACTGCAGACGAATATTTTCTCCACTTGTCAATCACCTGTGCTATATCATCCGGTAATTTGGTATCGAAGAACATTTCTTTGCCGGTATCCGGGTGAGTAAAGCCGAGTGTTTTGGCATGTAAAGCCTGTCTTGGGCAAATAGTAAAGCAATTCTCTACAAATTGTTTGTACTTGGCATAGACAGTTCCTTTTACGATCTTATCTCCGCCATAGAAATCATCATTGAACAGCGGGTGACCGATATGTTTCATATGCACCCGTATCTGGTGGGTGCGGCCGGTTTCGAGGATACATTCCACTAATGTCACATAGCCAAACCGTTCTTTCACTTTATAATGTGTGATCGCTTCCTTGCCATGTTCACCATCGGGATACGCTTCAAACAGTTTTCTCATGCGCATGTGCCTGCCTACATGTGCCACGATAGTGCCTTCATCATTTTTCAGATCGCCCCACACCAATGCCACATATTGTCTTTGTATCGTATGGTCGAAGAATTGTTTGGCAAGGTGGCGCATCGCCTTGTCTGTTTTAGCCAGGATAAGCAGGCCGCTGGTGTTTTTATCAATACGGTGTACCATCCCAAACCGCGGAAGACTGTCTTCTTTAAAGCCGGGATTCTGTTCTTTCAGGTACCACGCCACACCATTTAATAATGTACCGCTGTAATTGCCGCTTCCGGGATGTACTACCATGCCCGGTGGTTTATTGATCAGCATGATGTGGGCGTCTTCGTATTCAATGTTCAGGTCCATTTTTTCCGGTACGATCTCCGTTTCTTCGGGATCCATATCGGAATAAACCATGATCTCGTCAAATGCTTTCACCTTATAATTGGGCCTTACTTCTTTTCCATTCACCAATACCATTCCTGCATTGATCGCCTGCTGCAGTTTGTTGCGGGTGGCGCCTTCAATGCGGTTCATCAGGAATTTGTCAATACGGTAAGGCTCTTGTCCTTTATCGGTTTTGAAACTGAACCTTTCATACAGGTCGTCGTTATTCTCCTGTATTTCCGTATTCTCATTCTTTAATTCATCCTGCATAGCCAGCAAAGGTAATGGTTAGTGTTTTGTTGGTAAATTTGTCATTTCATATATGGGTAAACAATCAGTCATATTCCGCGACCTGGATCAAATGGATTACCAGCAGGCATGGGACTACCAGGAACAGCTCCTGCAGGAAAATGTAAGGATCAAATCAGCCTTACGGGAGTTGGAGTATGCAGGCAATTCCGGGGAATCGGGAACTTCTGCCCACTCACCGCTCACCACTCACCACTACCTGCTATTTGTTGAGCATCCTCCCGTTTATACCCTGGGTAAAAGCGGCAATATGAAGAATGTGCTGATCAGTGAGGAGATGCGTTCAAAAAAGGGAATCGAATTCTTCAGGACAAACCGGGGAGGCGATATTACTTTTCACGGACCGCAGCAGATAGTTGGTTACCCCATTCTTGACCTGGAAAAATTCTATACTGACATCGGCAAATACCTTCGCAATATTGAAGAAGTGATCATTCTTACATTGGCAGAGTATGGAATTGAGGCAGGGAGATCGGCAGGTGAAACCGGTGTCTGGATAGATGCCGGTAAACCGGGAAAAGAAAGAAAGGTCTGTGCCATTGGTGTGCGCAGCAGCCGCTGGATCACCATGCATGGCTTTGCGTTGAACGTAAATACGGATCTCAGTTATTTTAATTTTATCATTCCCTGCGGTATTCAGGACAAGCAGGTCACATCAATAGAAAAGGAATTAGGGGCGAGGGTTGATTTCGAAGAAGCAAAGCAAAAGGTGAAGCGGAATTTCGAAAAAGTATTTGACGTTGAGCTGAGAGATTGAAGGATAAAAGGAGGTATAGAGTTAGCTTACCGATTACTATTTGTGATATGAAGTCCTGAAACAGGCTCTTTATCTCTTTGTACTCTTAGCCTAAAATTCCTTTGGCAAAAAGAATTTATTCTTTTCTTTCAGTTCGCCATCTTCATATAGTTCAAATTTGAACCAGCCGGATTTATAAAAATTGGCTTTGTCTAATTTAAAGCTTCTTTCTTTGATGTCCTTCAGTTCAAAAAGTGGCTTGCTGTCTTCTGTAAAAAATTTAATGCTGTATTTCTTTTCATCATCCGGTAATGTGATGCGGATGTAGCCGTCTTTGAATGTATAAACGAACCTGGAAGGGGTCCATAGTTCTGTTTTCACAGGGTTGTTGCCTGAAACAGCGGGGCCATTTATCGCTCCATTCGGAATGACCGGGAGGTTCAGGTTCAGTTTCTCTGTTGCGATCATTTCCCTTTTTATGGCGGTATCCCAAACCGGTCTTCTGGCATTGCTGAAGAGATAAACGCCTTTGTCCAGTAAAATATAAAGCCGGTAGAACATATTGGCGGAAGGGGCTTTTGTATCTGCATAGCCGTTCTGCGGTAAAGCGGGATCAGGAACTGTCAGGATGGTTTTGAAATTCTTAAGACTGTCCGTTGAACGCTGGATGCTTATCTGTTTTACGTCATCAAAAGTGTTGAACCAGTCGATCACGATACGATTATTACCGGGATTTTTGACAGAAAATTTCGGAAGCGTATCCTGTGCCTGTACTGAAAAGCAGGTAATACAGGCGAATAAGGTGATAAAGGCTTTATTCATCAAGATATGGGTCAGGTTTCGGATCATGTTCAATGATGATCAAAGATAATATTTGAAAACTGTAAATCTCAGAAGATTAACGTTCCTTTTTCCAGGGAGGCGTTCCCCTGCAAACCACCACTATGGATCAGCAGCAGGCGGCTTCCGGCTGGAAAGAAGCGGTTTTTGAGTAGATCACTCACTCCAAAGAACAGTTTGCCTGTGTATACAAAATCGGATGGGACACCTGTCTGCCTGTAGAATCCGTTCATAAACTGGAACAGATCGGGCTTGTATTTTGCGTATCCGCCAAAATGATAGTCATGTATGATGTTCCATTCCCTGCTGGTACTTTTTGAAAGGCATCGTACCTGTTCTTCCAGTTCAAAATTGTTCTTCATTACGGAGATCCCTGTTACCTTCTGACCCGGTAGCATTGCGTTGATCAGCCCGGCCATCATGGTGCCGGTGCCGGCAGCGCAACAATAATGAGTGAAATTTTTTGAAGTATGATCCAGGATAGAAGAGGCTCCTTCCACTCCTTTTTCTCCGGATCCGCCTTCATTGATATAATAATTATCATCCGTGAGTAAGCCGGCAGGTATTTTTTTGTGCTGGTATTCTTCCCGGCTGATAAAGTACAGTTCCATGCCATATTCTTTTGCCTGTAGTAATGTATGCGACCAGGATAGGGGCTCTTCGCCACGAATGATACCTGCGGATGCGAACCCATACATTTTGCTGGCAGCAGCCGTTGCTACAATATGATTGGACCAGGCTCCGCCAAATGTGACGATCCTTTTTTTCTTTTGCTCTGCTGCATCAGCCAGGTAGTAACGAAGTTTGAACCATTTGTTTCCGGATACAACAGGATGTAGTTTGTCGAGCCTTAACACAAATACCCCGATGTCTTTTATACCAGGTAGCTGTATCAGATCGGTGGTGATATCATTAAATGCTAACTGCATGTGGAAAACCAGCTGGACTTCTTACTGATTTTAAACTATTTTCGTGCGCAAATTTAGGACTATTATGAAGCCCACATTGGTAATACTGGCCGCCGGCATGGCTTCCCGCTACGGAAGCATGAAGCAGATACAGGGATTTGGCCCCGGCGGCGAAACGATCATGGATTATTCTATATACGATGCGATACGTGCCGGTTTTGGCAAAGTGGTGTTTATCATCCGTCGGGAATTTGCCGATGATTTTAAAAAAATATTTGAGCCAAAACTGAAGGGACGTGTTGCGACAGAATATGTTTACCAGGACATGACCGGTTTTACAGAAGGGTATCAATTCCCGGCTGACAGGAAGAAGCCCTGGGGAACAGCCCACGCAGTATTGAGCGCAGTGGATGTGGTAAAAGAGCCTTTTGCCGTTATCAATGCGGATGATTTTTATGGTGCTAATGCATTTCAGAATGCGGCTAAATTCCTGACGACAGATTGTTCAGCGAAAGTACATGCCATTGTAGGGTATGATCTTCTCCGGACATTATCAGAGCATGGAACAGTAAACAGGGGTGTGTGCGGATTAGATGCCAATGGCAACCTGGCCACTATCACTGAGCGGATCAATATTGCCAAAAAGGATGGGAAGATATTGTGTGAGGATGGGCTGGAGCCGAAAGAGCTTTCATTGGATACAAGGGTGTCCATGAACTTCTGGTGTTTTGACCCTTCTTATTTTTCCTATACCCAAAAACTTTTCAGGGAGTTTCTGCAGAATCATGGACAGGAGCTGAAGTCGGAATTCTTTATACCTATTGTAGCTGACCAGTTCATTAAAGAAGGCGGCAAGGTGGAGATCATTCCAACCACATCATCTTGGTTTGGTGTAACGTATAAAGAAGATGCTCCGTTTGTAGAGAAAAGTCTGAATGACCTGATTGCAAACGGTGAATATCCTTCCCGTCTCTGGAGTTAAGCGATTACTGACCCCTTTCTATACAAAAGCCCTCCGCATAGCGGAGGGCTTTTACTTTGCTATAGTTTAATAGGGGTTAATCTCCTTTTACCATGAATACATAATCCTGGATTTTCTTGACCTGTTCTACTTTGTTCATTCCGGCCAGGGTGGAGCGGGTGGATACTTTTATATTCCTGTACTCGTCATTCTTTTTTATTTCATCTATCGCATTGAAGATGTATTTTGACTGAATGGCAAATACGGCTTCTTCGGCGGTGGTTTGCCTGGCACTCAGGATACCGATCACTTCCCCTCTCTGGTTAAATACAGGTCCGCCACTGTTGCCGGGATTGGCGGGTACAGCTATCTGGCAACTCAGGGTGTCCCCTTTGTAGCCTGTTTTTGCGCTCATGTATCCTTCTCCGTAAACGATCTCATCTCTGGGAAAGCCAAGAGTAAATATCGGCTCGGCAATATCCGTGGACGATTTAGCGATGCCATAAGGTAATGCTGCTATGGGTTTGAACCTGGTATCGTCAATCTTGATGATCGCTACATCTCTCAGTACATCCAGTTTGACCACAAAGGCATTGAATTGCTGGCCCTTTATATTAAATACGCGGATATTTTTTGATTTCCTTACCACATGCGCATTGGTGATCATCAGGCCTTTTCCGTCAATCAGGAAACCTGTAGCGGCTGTTTTGTAATCAATTGTTTTGTCAGCGTCGGGTTTTGAATTCTTTTTTACATCAGCCAGGTCGCTTTGTATCAGGTCTGTTTTAACCTGTTGTACAAACAGGTCACGGTTTAGTTTCTGGATCTCTTCACTGGCAGGTTTGGGAGAAATGGACCATACAAGACTACTCAGAGCGATAGTAGTGATACCGGCAATAGATGCCGCAATGGCTGCCACCCTCCTGTAGCGTTTCCACAAATACACCACTTTGGCTTTACCACTTAATTTGTCTCCATGGATCTTGCCCTGTTCAGACAAATCTGTATGTACGTCGTGTAACGATGTTTTGAAATTCTTTCTCTCGCCAAACTGGTTCACCTGCTGCATGAACAGTGTATGCTCTACTACCAACTGATCAATCGCCGCATTTGTCTTGCGGAGGTTTTCAAAATGGAGTCTTTCATCCGGGTTCATTTCCCCGCGGATATAACGTTCAACAGCGTCAAGCATCATAATTTCGTTATTGTCATTCATCACCGTTCCCATTTTTATAATGAGTAAAAAATATTTTCTTTAACCGCATCAGGCATTTGTACTTCTGGGTCTTGGCATTTTCTGCATTGGTGTACCCGAAACTGCCTGCTATTTCCTGCATGTTCTTTTTTTGCAGGTAAAAGGCTTCGAGCAAACTCCTGCAAGGTTCTCCCAGGCTGCCGATCGCTTTTTCCATCATTTCGAATTCCAGGTTCTTCTTTTCATGGTCTTCTACATCCTCTTCCACCGGCACCACGTTATCCGTGTCGCCGATCTCACTGAACCGGTTGGCTTGTTGCAGCCTTTTCAGCCACATACGGCGGCTGACCGAATAAACGTAAGTTTTGATCTGGCAGTTCAGCTCGAAATTACCCGACCTCGCCTTTTCATAAAGAACTATCATTGCCTCCTGAAATATATCCCTGGCATCGTCTGCCGATCCGTTATTGTTGATTATCAGGGCTTGAACCATATTATAGTTTTCCCTGTAGATCGTTTCAACGGCCTTTCTGTCGTTCTGTGCCAGTCCCCGAAGCAAAGCTTTTTCGATTCCTTCTTGTGTCACTGTACCGTATTTAATACTTTTTTTTAAAAATAGTAACCCTTCGGCTCCCTGAAAAAAAAAGTTTGAGAAGGCGGGTTACCTTTTCCTGTTTCGGGTATAAACAGCGAAATATTTCATTTTAACTCAAAAAAAATCACAACAAATGAAAAAGCTTTTCATCTTATTGGCTGTAGCCAGCCTCGGTTTTGTAGCTTGTAACAATGAAGCATCTGCTGATGATGCTGCTGCTAAAGCTGCTGATTCTGCACGTGTTGCTGACAGCCTTGCTAAAGTAGCTGCTGATGCTGCTGCTGCTGATTCTCTTGCTAAAGCTGCTGCCGATACTGTAAAGGCTGCTGCTGATACTCTGAAGAAGTAATCATCTGGCGTAAAAAGATAGCTTCGTAAGAAGTTTTTCTGTTGCCAGTCCGAAATAAAATTTTCATATTGGCAAGCAATCGTTGGAGGCCATCCCGTTAAGGGGTGGTTTTCTTTTTATATACGGTTCACTCAGCTTAAATAAGTTACCTTTGCGGCCGCATCAGCGGTTTTATTAAAATACATCACAAGTGACCACATTTGACGCATTAGGCATAGAAGAAGGACTGTTACACTCTATTCATGCATTAGGATTTACACAACCCACGCCCATACAGGAAAAAGCCATTCCTGTATTACTGCAGGGGACAAAAGATTTTATCGGGCTGGCACAGACCGGTACAGGTAAAACAGCCGCTTTCGGGTTGCCCCTGTTGCAACTGATCAATAAAGCGGAACGTTTCCCGCAGGCTTTGATCATTTGCCCGACAAGGGAATTATGTTTACAGATCGCAAAGGACCTGGGTACTTTTAAAAGTAAGAAAGAGCCAGTTTCAGTTACTGCGGTTTATGGCGGTACTTCCATCACACAACAAATAAGAGATCTGAAACGGGGAACACATATTGTCGTGGCTACTCCCGGCCGTTTGATAGATTTAATAGAAAGGAAGGCGATCAATTTGGAGAACATTCACTATGTTGTCCTGGATGAAGCTGACGAAATGCTGAATATGGGTTTTAAAGATGATATAGAATTCATCCTGCAAAATACACCCAACCGTCAAAGCACCTGGCTCTTCAGCGCTACCATGCCACCGGAGATCAGGCAGGTGAGTAAGAAGTACATGCGGCAGCCTTTTGAGATCACCATTGGCAAAGTGAATGCGGGCAATGCTAATATTGACCACCAGTATTATGCGACCCAGCATGTGAACCGCTATGAGACGTTAAAGCGTATCATTGACTTCAATCCAGGTTTATACGGTATCATTTTTACCAGGACAAAGGCTGATGCACAGGCGATCACTGAGTCGTTGATACGTGAAGGATATGATATTGAGGCGCTGCATGGAGACCTGACACAGCAACAGCGGGATAAAGTAATGGGGCGTTTCCGTGAAAAGAACCTGCAACTGCTGATCGCTACGGATGTGGCGGCAAGGGGCATTGATGTGCAGGGCATCACTCACGTCATCAATTATGAATTGCCTGACGACACAGAAGTATATACGCATCGCAGCGGCAGAACGGGAAGGGCGGGCAGAAGCGGAATATCTATCTCTATTGTCACACCTAAAGAGACTTACCGTTTAAGGCAGATCGAAAAACTGGTGAATACCCGTTTTCATAAAATGGATATCCCTTCGGGAAAAGATGTTTGCCGGAAGCAATTCTTTCATTTCATTGATAAAATGCTGCAGGCCGATATCAGCCATGGTGAATATGAAACCTACCTGCCGGCATTAAAAGAAAAATTTGCCGCAGTGGAAAAAGAGGAAATACTGCAGCGGGTGGCAGCTCTGGAGTTTGATCGCTTCCTGAAGTATTATGAGAATGCGGCTGATCTGAATTTGCGTGAAGAACGTCGGGGCGAAAGAACTGAACGTACAACACACCGTGACACACAGGGTAGAAAGTTCGGCAATGCCAACGGCAGCGGTTCATACCAACGGCTGTTTGTGAACCTGGGAACCAAAGACGGGTTTTATAAAGCCAGTTTTCTTCAATTCATTTTAGATATGAGTGATCTGCGCAAGGATGTGCTGGGAAGAATAGATATGAAGGAGATGAACAGCTGGGTAGAAGTGGAGGCCGGTGCTGCCAGGAAAATGATCAAGGCGATTGACGGAAAGAACTTCAAAGGTAGAAAGATCAGGATGAATGATGCCGAGACAGGTGGCCGCAGAAAATAATTTTATAGTGGGGATGAGTTTTATTTATCAATAAGACATATATTTGTTCTATGTCAATGACGAAAGCATCTTTTGGTTTTTATTTTTATTACTTCTTTTTTGGAAAGAGGCCGGGAATGCTTTTGTTGAAAACAAACTGAGAAAAAGTAAAATCAACATAAAGAATCCCGGCCAAAAGGCCGGGATTCTTGTTTAAACATATGGCAACAAGGGTCTCAATACAAGGTTATGAAGGCAGCTTTCACCAGGTAGCTGCTCAGGTTTTTTATGGCAAAGAAGTGGAAGTGATCACCTGCGATACATTCCGTGAAGTAGTGAAGATCGCTGCCAATAAAAAGGAAAGCGATGGCGGGGTAATGGCCATCGAGAATTCTATTGCAGGCAGCATACTTGCTAATTACAACCTGCTGCAGAAATCTCATCTTACTATTGTTGGCGAAGTGTATTTGCAGATCAAGCAGAACCTGCTGGTCAATCCGGGTGTGAAACTCGATGATATCCGCGAAGTGCATTCGCATACGATGGCGTTACAGCAATGCTATGATTTTTTAGATAAGTATAAATGGAAGCTGGTGGAGACAGATGATACTGCGCTTAGCGCCAGACATATTCACCAGCACAAAAGCAAACATGTGGCTGCTATTGCCAGCAGGCTGGCCGCTGAGCTGTACCGGCTGGAAGTGATAGCGCCGAATATTCATACCATGAAGAACAACTATACGCGGTTCCTGGTATTGCGCAGGGAAGATATGGCTTCACAAGTGGAGCAGGCAGACAAGGCTTCGGTTTCGTTTCATACGGACCATTCCAGGGGTAGCCTGGCGAAAGTACTGACAAGAATTGCCGAAGGCGGTATCAATCTCAGCAAACTGCAAAGCTTTCCGATACCGGGCAGTGATTTCAAATACAGCTTTCATGCGGATATGGAGTTTGATTCACGGGAGCAGTTCAAAGAAGTGATCGGATCTATAATGCCTTTGACAGCGGAATTAAAAGTATATGGAGTATATAAAAGAGGGGTGTGGAAATAAGTAATAAGGCACAAGGTTCAAGGAACAAGGTACAGGGGTGTCATCCCGCCTGTCCCGATGAATATCGTGGAAACGAAGTGAGGGAAGGAATAAGAAAAAAAGAAAAATGCAAACGAGTAAACGATTAGAAGGCATCGGGGAATACTATTTCTCGCAAAAACTGCGGGAGATAGAAGAACTGAACAAACAGGGTAAGCAGATCATCAATCTTGGTATCGGCAGCCCTGACCTTCCCCCGCACCCGGATGTGATCAAAACCCTGCAGGAAGAAAGTGCAAAGCCAAATGTACATGCTTATCAATCCTATAAAGGATCACCGGTATTGCGGAAAGCGATCAGTGAATGGTATAAAAAATGGTACCAGGTTGATCTTAACCCTGACACAGATATATTACCATTGATCGGCAGCAAAGAGGGTATCATGCATATCTGCATGACCTATCTGGATAAAGGGGATGAAGTATTGGTGCCCAATCCCGGTTACCCGACATACAGAAGTGCTGTAAAACTGACAGGGGGTAAATGCGTGGATTATATGCTGAAAGAAAAGAATAATTACGAACCGGATTTTGAAAAGCTGGAGCAAAAGAAACTGGATAAAGTGAAACTGATGTTCGTGAACTATCCGCAGATGCCGACGGGACAATTGCCGTCAAAAGAGTTGTTTAAAAAGTTGGTGGCATTTGGGAAGAAGCATAGCATTCTCATTGTTCATGATAATCCCTATTCTTTTATCCTGAACGATCAGCCGGAAAGTTTATTGAAAACTGAAGGTGCTAAAGACTGTGTGATCGAACTGAATTCGTTGAGCAAGTCGCACAACATGGCCGGCTGGCGGGTAGGAATGCTTTGCGGTGCCAAAGAAAGAATAGATGAAGTGCTGCGTTTCAAAAGTAATATGGACAGCGGGATGTACTTGCCTGTACAGTTAGCTGCGGCCAGAGCTTTGTTACTGGGAAAAGAATGGCAGGAAGAAGTAAATACGGTTTACAGGCAACGAAGGGAAAAGGTATTTGTTTTGCTGAAACTGCTCAAGTGTAAGTTCTCCAAAGAGCAGGCGGGTTTGTTCGTGTGGGCAAAGGTCCCTTCAAAGTATAAGGATGGGTATGCGCTGAGTGATGAAGTGTTATATAATTCAAATGTATTCATCACACCCGGCGGGATATTTGGTAGCGCCGGTGATAAATATATACGGGTGAGTTTATGTGCAACAGCGGAGAAATTTGAAGAAGCGATACAAAGGATAAAGACCACCCCAAACCCCTCCGAAAGAGGGGCTTAAAACCCTTATATTAAAAATTACTATTCGGTTGAAAATCGTAAAGTATGACAACTAAAAAAAGAGAGGAGTCTTCACTAAGCGAGGCAGGTGCGCAGATGGCTTCCCCCGGCGGGGGGAAGGCGGATGGGGGCCGTAAAAGAGTTGCGATAGTAGGAGTGGGGCTCATTGGCGGTTCATTAGCCATCCGGTTGCATGAGAAGAAGATCTCTTCCCGGCTGATCGGTGTGGATGCGAACAAAGAGCATGAGCAAAAAGCGCTGGAGCTGGAACTGGTGGATGAGGTCATGAATATAGATGATGCCATCGCTGCATCCGATGTAGTGGTGCTCTCTATACCCGTGGATAGTATGGTAGAACTGTTGCCGGCGGTAATGGACAAAATAGACCAGCAGATCGTGATGGATCTTGGTTCAACAAAATCACAATTGATACAGGCAATAAAAAATCATCCCAGAAGGGGAAGATATGTTGCCACGCACCCGATGTGGGGTACCGAGTACAGCGGACCACAGGCGGCCATGCGTGGCGCCTATGAGAATAAGGCCGTGATCATCTGCAACCCGGAAGAAAGTGATGCCGATGCGCTGGAATGGGTAAAATATATGTATAAAAAGATCGGGATGCACCTGCTGGAAATGGAAGCTAAGGCACATGATTTGCACGCAGCATACGTCAGTCATATTTCACATATCACTTCGTTTGCCCTTGCCAATACGGTGCTGGAGAAAGAAAAAGAAGAACAGGCCATATTTGAACTGGCCAGCGCTGGTTTTGAAAGTACGGTTCGTTTAGCCAAAAGTAACCCGGCCATGTGGGTGCCGATCTTCATGCAGAACAAGGAGAATGTTTTGGATGTATTGAAAGAACATATTGCGCAGTTGAACCGGTTCAGGGAGAGTATAGAGAAAGAGGACAATGAATACCTGCTGAAGCTGATCGGGGATGCGAATAAAATAAGGAGGATAATTAAATAGCGGTGAATAGTGAATGCACACACAACTGACCACTCACTATTCATTAGGAATTGAATAACGAGGGAAGAAACAGGATCAGGTAGCAAAAATTAAACAAATAATAAACTACCCTTTAATCAAAGGGGTTAACTTTACAAATAAGAATCTACGATGCAAACATTAGAGAAACCGACAACATCAAGCCCAGTGCAACAGGCCTGGAACAAGCGGCCGCTCATCATCAGCGGACCGTGCAGTGCAGAAACAGAAGAACAGGTACTGGCAACGGCGCAACGCCTTGCCGCTACCGGAAAAATAGATATGCTGCGAGCTGGTATCTGGAAGCCACGCACCAAACCGGGAATGTTTGAAGGTGTCGGGGCCAAAGGATTACCCTGGTTGCAGCAGGCAAAGAAGCTGACCGGCTTACCGACAACCGTAGAAGTAGCTACCGGCAAACAGGTGCAGGATGCGCTGACCTTTGATGTGGATGTGTTGTGGATCGGTGCAAGAACGACTGTGAATCCTTTCAGTGTGCAGGAAGTGGCGGATGCGTTGAGAGGTGTGGATGTGCCGGTGATGATCAAGAACCCGGTGAACCCTGATATGGAATTGTGGAGCGGTGCAGTTGAACGTGTGGCAAGAGCAGGTATCAAACAGATCGGGCTGATCCATCGCGGATTTTCTTCTTATGGCAATGCCGAATACCGCAATGCACCGATGTGGCACCTCGCCATTGATATGAAACTGAAACATCCTGACATGCCGATGATCAACGATCCTTCGCATATCTGCGGGCGCCGTGATATTTTACTGGATGTCATGCAACGTGCTATTGACCTCGACTATGACGGCCTGATGATCGAAAGCCATATTGATCCCGATAAAGCGTGGAGCGATGCGAAACAACAGGTAACTCCGGAAGCGCTGAAGGAAATGCTGGAAAGGATCATTTGGAGAAAGGAAGATGTGAATTCGGAAGAATACCATGCAGCGCTGGAAGCCTTGCGTCAAAAGATCAACCACCTCGATGATGAACTGATGCAGATACTGGGACAGCGTATGAAGGTCGCCGAAAAGATCGGGCAGTATAAAAAGGAGAACAACATCACGATCCTGCAAACGACACGCTGGAACGAGATCATTGAAAAAGCATTTGCCAAAGCGGAGAGACTGGGACTGAGCAAGGAGTTCATCACAAAGTACTTTGATGCAGTACATATGGAAAGTATCAATCACCAGAAGAAGGTACTGGATTCGTGAGTGGTGAATGGTGAGTGGCGAATGAACTCTGCTGGAATGTTACTGTCAGGTTCTGTTGTATTGCAGCTGTATTATTAGAAGTGCTGGTCAATAATTCAATTTAGTTGCCCGCCTTTGGGCCGGAGTATGAAGCACATTAATTATAAATTTTCCGCAACGACGACTGGTTTCTGGTTCGATGGTAGTTTTTCCTATCTGAAGAAGATCGTTGACCAGAAGCATGCTGTCATCATCACGGATGAGAATGTATATGATGCCCACAGCAAGAAATTCAACGGCTGGAATACAATAGTGCTGAAAGCCGGGGAAGATTACAAGGTACAGGCCACAGTAGATGCTATTATTGAAGAATTGATAGCATTTGAGGCTGACCGCAAGGCAACGCTGATCGGTATCGGTGGGGGTGTGGTGACAGATATTACCGGCTATGTGGCGTCTGTTTATATGCGGGGTATTGCTTTTGGTTTTATTCCCACTTCTCTGCTGGCATTGGTGGATGCTTCTATAGGAGGAAAGAACGGAATTGATGTAGGCGTGTATAAGAATATGGTTGGGGTAATCAGGCAGCCTTCATTTATTTTACATGACATGAGTTTGCTGAGTTCGCTGCCGCAGCGGGAGTGGGAGAATGGTTTTGCCGAGATCATCAAACATGCCTGCATCAAAGATGCAGCGATGTTCCGCCAGCTCGAAGCGAATACTATAGCTTCTTACCAGAAAAATAAGAAAGCTATCAGCGATCTCGTCCGGCGGAATGCGATCATCAAGATAAAAGTGGTGAAGCAGGATGAGTTTGAAAAAGGCGACAGGCGACTGCTGAATTTTGGGCATACATTAGGACATGCACTGGAGAACCAGTATGAACTGATGCACGGGCAGGCGGTGGCAATAGGTATGGCGTACGCTTCAGTAATATCGGAAGAGATCACAGGTTTCAAAGATGCGAGCCGGGTGGCCCGGTTATTATTGCAATACGATCTGCCCACCTTTGCTGAGTTTGATAAGAAAAAAGTATTTAACGTGATGAAGATGGATAAGAAGAGGGAGAAAAAGGAAATGAATTATATATTGCTGGAGAAGATAGGGAAGGGAGTAGTCAAACCCATACCCGTAAAACAATTAGAGAATATCATTAACGAATTACAATAGTGAAAGTAATTATACAACCATCACGGTTAAATGGAATGATCCAGGCGCCGGCATCTAAAAGTTCGATGCAACGGGCCTGTGCTGCGGCATTGCTGGTAAAGGGAACGACAATGATTCATAACCCCGGGCATAGCAATGATGATAAAGCGGCATTGGATATCATTCAGCGGCTTGGGGCGAAGGTCATAGAAGAAAATGGAGAGTGGAAAGTGGAAAGTGAAGGTTTCCCGCTCGCCACTCACCAGTCACCACTTGCCATTCATTGCGGGGAAAGCGGATTAAGTATCAGAATGTTTACACCGCTGGTTGCCTTGAGTGAAAAGGAGATTACTATCAACGGGTCAGGTAGCCTGGTAACGAGGCCGATGGATTTCTTTGACGAGATTTTGCCAAAGCTGGATGTGAAAGTGAAAAGCAACGAAGGAAAGTTGCCATTGGTCGTACAGGGGCCGCTGGTGCCGAAAGATATTGAAGTGGACGGTTCGCTCAGTTCGCAGTTCTTAACCGGATTGCTTTTGGCCTACTCTGCCGCAGAGGCAAAAGATGTTTCCATTAAAGTGAACGATCTTAAAAGTAAGCCCTATATTGATCTTACCCTGGATGTAATGAAGCAATTCGGTTTTAAAGTGCCGGTCAATAAAAACTATGAGGAGTTCTATTTTGAAGACGGGCCCCATTACTCAGCACTTACCACTCACCATTACACTGTTGAAGGCGACTGGAGCGGCGGCGCTTTCTTATTAGTAGCAGGTGCTATTGCAGGTCCCATATTAGTAAACGGATTGGATATGACATCGGCACAAGCCGATAAAACTATTGTAGATGCATTGATGGCGGCGAATGCCGGTATGGCTATTGAGGCAAAGGGGATACGCCTGGTGCCTACGGAAATGAATGCTTTTGATTTCGATGCCACGGATTGCCCCGATCTTTTTCCTCCTTTAGTAGCGTTAGCTGCGTATTGCAAAGGGAAGACAAGAATAAAAGGAGTGAGCAGACTGGCGCATAAGGAAAGCAACCGGGCCATTACCCTGCAGGATGAGTTTGATATGATGGGAGTGACCATAGACCTGGAAGAGGATATCATGATCATACACGGTGGCAAAGGGGTGAAAGGCGCCGATGTGCATTCACATCATGATCATCGTATTGCCATGGCCTGTGCCGTAGCCGGATTGAAGGCAGACAGTGAAATGGTCATAGAGGATGCAGAAGCGGTAAATAAATCGTATCCTGATTTCTATGATCATCTGCAGCAACTGGGCGCTCACGTATCTTTAAGTAATAAGCTGAAATTTCATGAATAGTTTCGGACGATTATTCCGCATTTCCATATTTGGTGAATCGCATGGCGAATCAGTGGGTATTGTTATTGACGGATGCCCGGCTGGTTTATCATTGACAGAGGAAGACCTGCTGGCTGACTTGGAAAGAAGAAAAGGCGGCAAGCAAAAGGGTACTACACCCAGACAAGAAGCTGATTATCCCATTTTCAAAAGCGGTCTCTTCAATGGAAAGACAACCGGTTTCCCCATCACTATTTTTTTTGAAAATAATAATACCCGCAGTGAGGATTACCAGAAGCAACGAAGTATCCCAAGACCGGGACATGCCGACTGGGTAGCGCATCAAAAGTTCGGGGGTAATGAAGATTATCGTGGCGGCGGTCACTTCAGCGCAAGATTGACAACGGGACTGGTGGCAGCAGGAGCTATTGCGAAGAAATTAATGCAACACCTCACTCCCGGCCCCTCTCCAAAGGAGAGGGGGGCGGAAGACTCCTCCGGTTTCGGATACATCACTAATAATGCAGATGAATGGAAAAGCCTGAAAGACTTCGCCCGGCAGAACAGAAAAAATCAAACAGATGCTGAAGAGAAACTCTGGCAAGAACTACGGAACAGACAGGTGGATGGATACAAATTCAGAAGACAACACCCCATTGCCGGATTTATACCTGATTTTGTGTGCTTAGAAAAAAAGCTGATCATAGAAATTGATGGCGGTTATCATACGCAGGAAGATCAAAAAAAATATGATCAAGCAAGAACTGCATGGTTGCAGGAGCATCAGTATGACCTTTTGCGTTTTACCAATGAACAGGTATTGACTGAAATGTCTTTAGTTGTAAAAGACATTACCACAGCGCTTACCAGACCTGTAAAGAGTATCCAAGGAGCGGAGTCTGGTTCCCCTCTCTTCCAGAGAGGGGTTAGGGGTGAGGTGGAAAGAAGTGACATTTCTATTCATGCTGAAGTTATCGAGATCGCCGGTGAAAAAGACCTGGAGAAAGGATTGCAAAAAGCCATTGATGGCAAAGACTCAGTGGGTGGTCTTGTTGAATGCCGTGTGAGTGGATTGCCTGTTGGCCTCGGCGAACCTTATTTTGATTCGCTTGAATCTTCACTGGCGCATATCCTGTTTGCGATCCCCGCAGTAAGAGGCGTTGAATTCGGGACCGGTTTTGCCGCAGCAAAAATGTATGGCAGCGAACATAATGATGCCATCGAGAATATGGAGGGTAAAACAAGGACCAACCATGCGGGTGGTATTGTTGGCGGCATCAGCAATGGCAACGAACTGGTTTTCCGGATAGCGATCAAGCCCACTTCTTCTACACCTAAGCAGCAGAACAGCCTGAACTGGGACACCGGTAAGATAGAAGATTTTTCCGTCAAAGGCCGTCATGATCTTTGTGTAGCCCTTCGTGCACCTGTCATTGTAGAAGCGGCCACCGCTGTTACTTTAGCTGATTTCCTTTTACTCGAACAACATATCAAACGGGTTGTTTCCTGACCCGTGAGTCATTCTAACGATCATGCCCATCATTTATCACATTACCACGGTAGCTGAATGGACTGCCGCTAAAACAAAAGGCTTTTACGAACATCCTTCGCTGAAAGAAGAAGGATTTATCCATTGCTCGCAGGATCACCAGGTGGCCGGAGTGCTGGAGAGGTATTTTGCCGATAAAACCAATCTCGTGAAGCTGGTAATAGATACTGATAAGCTGACCACCAAGTACATTTTCGACTGGTCTCCCTCCACACAGGATACTTTTCCGCACGTATATGGCCCCATCAATACGGATGCTGTCATAGATGTATTTGACATTTGACAGGTATTGCCTCATTTGTGTAAAATTATTTATATGATGTTATGCAGGATAAGCTATTGCGGTTAATTTTGCAGCATGTCCCTTATGGGGGCCGCCACCACCATTTAACTATCTATGAATAGAAAAGGATCTTTGTACCCCATCATTGCACTTGCTGCATTATCACTTTTCCTGGTCGCATGTAATGGCGGTAAAAAACCTCCTTCCACAGATATTGCAGCTTCTCCTGAGCAATTAGATATAAAAACAAAAGATATCATCCGTGATTTCCTGGAATATGCAGAAAATAATAACGGCGATATCGGCGATTCTGTGATCCTTACGCATCTTCCTCTTTTACAAAAAGTGTATGAAAGCGGCAGTTTTGAAACGTCGTGGAGCAGCAAGGAGGAGTGGAAGCCTCTGGGAGATTCCATGCTGGGAATACTGGCGAATGCCCGGCTTTACGGTCTGTTCCCGGAGGATTATCATTTCGTACAGCTGGATTCCATCAACCAGCGTTTCATCAGGGATAAGTGGAGAGAAAAGGCCCGTACCGATGCCGCTCTCTGGGCCAAGGCTGACCTGTTGCTGACGGATGCCTTCTTTAAAATGGTAAAAGATATCAAGCTCGGCCGTCTGCCAAAAGATAGCGTTACGCTGCGCAAGGATTCTGTATTGACAGATTCTTTTTACCAACAGCAATGGCAGGCCTTGCAGCAATCCGGGTCATTATCGCCGGTAATCGCATCATTAGAACCCAGGCACCCGGCTTATGCAGCACTGAGGTCGGCGGTCAAAAATTTCCTGGATAGCTCAGCCGGCCGTGAATTCACTTTCGTCCCTTCACCCGGCAAGGACGCTGCCTCGAGAGATGCGTACAAAAAGGCATTGCAGACAAGGTTATATGAGGAGAACTTTATAACGCAGGACAGCATCCCGGCTGATTCGGTGGTGCTGGCAGAGGCCGTGAAGAAATTCCAGAAAAGGCAAGGGATCACGGCAGATGGCAAGGCGGGAGAAGGTACTTTGCGTATGCTCAACCTGTCGCAAAAAGATAAATTCATACGGATCGCTATTGCCATGGACAGGTACAGACAATTGCCGGATTCAATGCCCTCCCGTTATATATGGGTCAACCTGCCATCCTATTCCATGCGGTTGTGGGATAAGGACACGGTAAAGATCCTGTCGAAGATCATTTGTGGCAAAGCTATTACTCGTACACCACTGCTGACCAGCGCTATATCTGAAATGATCACGTACCCGCAATGGACGATCCCTACCAGCATCATCGTAAAAGAAATATTACCTGGCATCAAACGGGATTCGGCCTACCTGGCTAAAAAAGGGTATAGCCTGATTGACAAAGATGGAAACGAAGTGGATCCGGCCACAGTAGAGTGGAGTAAATACAGTAAGGGCATCCCTTATAAAGTGGTGCAGGGCAGCGGCGACGACAATGCCCTTGGTATCCTGAAATTCAATTTTAATAATAAATATGCTGTGTACCTGCACGACACCAACCAGCGTTACCTCTTCAGCCGGGAGATACGTTCGCTGAGCCATGGCTGTGTCCGTGTGCAGGAGTGGGAGAAACTGGCCTATACTATCCTTGAATACGACAATACGGATGAGAAGAAACTGCAGGCTAAGGAAGATTCGCTGAAAGTATGGCTTAGCAGGAAAGAGAAACACAGCATCGGTATCCGCAACCGCATCCCTGTTTATATCCGGTACATCAGTTGTGAAGGGAAAGATGGCCGTGTTGTCTTTTATGACGACATCTATGGCGAGGATAAGCTGCTGAGAGAACGTTATTTTGCCGGGAAGTAAAAAGTGCCCTGGGTGATCGTACAGGCCTTCCCATTATGCAGACAAGCCACATTTATGGCCCAAATATCACCCTCCCAAACCAGTGAATAGCAGGTCAATAATTTATTTTCGGATATTGAACATACCCGCTATTTTTGTCACGTTTAAACCAAACTATCGCTTTATGAAGAAGATCCTGGCCGCTTTATTGGCAATGTCTGCTTTCATTCCTTCCGGCTTTGCACAGGATGATGAAATAAGACCGGCTGCAGTAGGTATCAGTTTTTCCCTGACTGATTTCCAGACCGCCAGCCGTATCCGCACCACTTCCTTGTCACAAGTTTTGGGTAATAAAAGATGGGCCAAATTCAGGGAGATGTCTCCGGGTCTTGGCATTAACTACTTTAAAGGCCTGAAAAAGCATATTGATTTTGCAGCTTCGCTGAATGGCACTTTCACACGATACCCTTTCCCCAATAAGCCACTTACTTCCAGCGAAAAGTTTTTATTATCAGCTGATGCGACGATGAACTTCAAAATGTTTTCCGAAAAATTCTGGGTGCAGCCTTACCTCATCGCCGGTCTTGGCGGGCATATGTATGGCGGCACTTATTTTGGCGCTTATATTCCTACAGGCCTTGGGATGAAGGTGAATTTCTATGATGAAACACACCTGTTCATCACGTCGCAGTACCGCATACCTGTCACTACAGAGACGGCTAACTATCATTTCCTGCATTCTATCGGCATTGCCGGCAGGGTAGGTAAAAAGAAAGAGCCGAAAGTGATCGAGCCGCCAAAACCTCCGGTTGATACAGACAAGGATGGTATTATTGACAGCCTCGATAAATGTCCTACCGTTCCGGGCCTTAAGAAGTATGACGGATGCCCTGTTCCGGATACAGACAAAGATGGTATCAATGACGAAGAAGATAAATGTCCGACGGTTCCCGGTTTAGCCCGCTACCAGGGTTGCCCGATACCGGATACAGATAAGGATGGTATCAATGATGAAGAAGATAAATGCCCGACGGTTCCCGGTTTAGCCCGTTACCAGGGTTGCCCGCTCACCGATACAGATGGTGATACGGTGCCGGATGAAGAAGATAAATGCCCGACTGAAAAAGGCTTGCCCGAAAATAATGGTTGCCCCACCCTCGAGCAGTTCAAGTTCGATGCCGGTAAGGTACAGTTCGTGACAGGCAGTGCTACATTGACCAAAGTGGCTATGGCTGAACTGGACAAAGGTGCCAAGATCATGCAGGAACACCCCACGCTGAATGTATCTGTCGAAGGCCATACAGACAACACCGGTACACCTGCCCTCAACCAGAAACTTTCTGAAAAGAGAGCGGCTGCTGTGAAAGCTTATTTAGTGAAGAAAGGTGTAAGTGCCGACAGGCTGACCACAGCGGGTTACGGCCAGACACAACCGGTCGGTGATAATAAGACATCTGCCGGCCGTGCTGCCAACAGAAGGGTGGAATTCAAAATAGGTAATTAATATTTCGCTGAGCGTTCAGCTTTGAGATAAAGAGAAAGTCCCTGCAAAGGGACTTTCTCTTTTATATAGCATAAGTGCTGTTCTAAAACCGCACATATTTTTTCAGCAACTGCTGATCAGTTCCTTTTGCCCTTGCTTTCTTTGCCTGCCTGCGTAAGATGAATTCAAAAATACTCATCCAGCCCGGAAGGTTGCTTTCGCTGATCTCAAACAGCCAGGCCAGCGCCAGTTTATCTTTCGGGAAGCCGTTGGGTTTGCAAAGGCCGTCGCCGGCTAAGCCATACCCGATCTGCAGGGATTGCTCAAAACCGCGGCTCGCGGGACGAAGCTCAACCCGGAATGTGCAGGGCTTGCCGCTGCGGTTGCGGAACAGGTGGTTAATGTTTGCTTCAGCAGTAGCTGACTGACCCGGCAGTAGCGTGTGCATTTGCTTTCCCAGTTGCACCTGCACTTTTCCTTCTACACAATCAAATTTTTCGGAATAGGTCTTGTGATAATGAAGGCCCACGCCGCCGCCGTCGGCGAGTTCTACTTCCACGAGGGTGTAGTCGCCATTGGTATCGGCCGATGTTTTCAGAAAGCTGACCGTGTCTTTCTGGATGGGGTTATATATTTTTCTTTCCATGATGGGATGATATACGATGAAAGAACAGGAAAGGATTCAACGGGCAGGAAGGATATTCGGTAGTGAATATTGGTACCGCTAATTTAATAAGATAGTCATCAGGTTGTGTGAACCCCGCCTGGTAAAAGCGGTGTGCATTTTAAAAGGATTAATGCCCGGTTGATGAACCTCATAGGTTTTAGCTGGCGCCGGGCTTATTTTCGCCTCCAAAAAAACAGAGAGCAATGAAAAAAAGCATACCCGCATTGGCCTTTCTTGTTATCTGCCTGTTCTTTCTTTCTTCCTGCGCCCATGAAGGGAATACTGTGAAGCAATACGGTTTCTTGTCAGGGATACTGCACGGTTTCCTGTTCATTTTTTCCGTAATCGGGAAATTGTTTGGTGTGGATACAGGCCTCTATGCCGTAAATAATACTGGTTTCTTTTACTGGCTTGGCTATCTTATCGGGCTGTTTGTCCTTGGCGGGGCAGGCTGTTCGTCAACAAGAAGAAAAACTAAGAAGCCGTTGAGCAGCAGCTAAACACAAACAATTTTTCAGCCGTTTTGTGCTTTCGTGTTTCTATTGAAGCAGTAACCTGAACCCGAACACCGGCAGTTCGCCCTGCATGAAATCGAGGTCTTCTGAACGTTCAAAACCGATGGCCTCATACATCTTCCATGCGGTCTGCATCGCTTTGGTACTGTGAATGATCACCTGCGATAACTGTTGTTCTTTTGCTTTCTGAATACAGGCCATTGTCAATACCTTGCCGATGCCCCTGCCTCTTACAGACGTATCTACTGCCAGCAAACGGAATCCTGCAGCGTTCTTCTCCCATGTGGCCGTGCCGCCGGAGCCATAATACTGCATATCGCTGAAGTAAACCACTGCCCCTGCAATATGCCCGCCGGGTGATACAGCGACCAGCAGTTCAGTTCCCGGTTTTTTCGTCAGTTCCCCGATATTCCGGAGCATCTGGTAATATGCCGGTTGTTCACCGGGTTTGGGAAAACCATCCAGTTGGGAATATACGTCCACCATCAGTTGGCCGATGGTGGCAAACTGTTCCGGTTGTGCATCGCGGATAATGTATTCCTGTGGTATCATTGCAACAAACCTGCCGGCAAGCAGGTGACTCCTATCGTGCTGCTTTAGATAGGAGCCCCTATGTAAAGCGGTGGTTTTATTCCTGAATCCGGTTTTTCAAATCCATTCGCCCATGCAGAATTCTTGCAACTTCAATTCCGGCTCCCCTGGCTTTTCTGTAAAATATTATGTGTTGCCCTGCCTTAAATCCTGAAATTTCGGCGCTGATTTCCGGATAAGGTTTTCCTGAAAGATGGCCGTCTGCTAAATCCTGGCAAGTATCCAAAAGCATGTAGTAATATTTTTCTGCCTGGAGTTCTGACCAGGCTTTATAGGTATAGTCCCAGATTTTAGAAAGGTCCTCTAATGCTTTATTGGAAAGAGAGTACTTAGCCATTTTTTCTCTTTGCGGATTTTAATTTTGCGAGATGTTTCTTAGGGTTAAAGTTTTTGACAAATCCGCTTTCAAAACCTTCGTCAATAGCTTTTCGCAACGCTACAATTTTAGCTTCTTCCTCTTCCAATAAACGAAGCCCGGCTCTTATTACTTCACTGGCATTTTTAAATCTGCCGGTAGATACTTTGCTGTCCACAAAATTTTCAAAATGATCGCCCAATGAGATGGAAGTGTTTCGTCCCATAATTTCAGGATTTTCATAAAGGTACCAAATTTTGGTAACTTGAAAAACTTATTTACCGGGCGCTGGTCCTTTCCGGCAGATAGCAGATCGAAGTATATCTTTGAATGATAGTGCCAGCGATAAAATATAGCCGGGCTTCAGCCATTAAGACCATTCAAATCCCCGGCAGTATTATGCAGGTCGTTTACTAAACATCTTATTCCTCTCATACCGCTTTACATGGGAACCTGATATTGTACACAGTACTTCTTTACTGGTGTTTTGAAAAGCAAGGCAGCACATCTTCTTTAAAATAGGGTTCCTGATTTACCCAAAACATGTAGCGTACTCTCAAAAAATCTTTGGCGAAAGCATGTAATAACGGAACAAGGTTTTGCCTTGATTTATTTTCTGCATCATCCTTTTCATCACCGGTTTTACCAAAGTAATTACCATCTTGTACCGCAATTCCTAATGGAACGGTATAGTGTCCTTCGTGCATAAATTTAAGTGCATGGTTAAGTTGTCCCTTTCTTGTGACCATTAAGTCGGGTCCGCCAAGTCCAACACCAATTTCTTCACCGTATTGATAAAGGCTCCGAAGGTAGCCTTTATCATTCCAGGGCAGCCATTCTCCCGGGGTAAAATTGGCATATATCATTGTCGCTGAGCTGGGGAACGATTTTTTCAATGCCAGCATATTTTCTTTTAACCCTTGAATATATCCCTGTTCGGAGAAACTTGTGTCTGTTTTTGAACTTACTCCGATGGCTGTTTCCTGAAGATTGATACCTTCTATTTTTCCATCATATTCTTTTCCCAATGCCCGGAGAAGCAATGCAAATCTTTCTCTTACTTTTTTGTTCCAGCGTTTTGCAACCCAGCCTTCAGGTTTCCCTGCATCATTGTATTGAAAGGTTGCACCGCCATTGTATTCATCAGTAAGTAAGTAGTCGGGAATTGCTTTGTATTTAGGGTTGAAGGTGACGTCTTGTAATTGTATAAAGATTTTTTTCCCGGACTTTTTAAGGTATTCATAGTCCTGCTTTAAAATGGTAAAGTCATATTTTCCTTTTTGAAACTCAAAGTCCCTCCAGGAATACATTATTTGCGCTCCTTTGAAAACAGGATGCTGCAGGAAGGGGTGGTCAATAATTGCCTCCCTGTCTTTTGCGAAATAAACAAAGTGCTGAATACTGTCTTTTATTATTGGACAAGCGGCACTTAGATATTTTTTATAAGCGTTCGCATATTTTTCGCTTTGATTTCCATTTTCCTGTGCATTAACAGGTTTCCATAATGTTATCAGGATGACGCATAAGAAACATCTGGCAGTGATTTTTAATTTTTTCAATATAGAAGCCATTCTCAATTTTGGTTTTGGTATTGTGTGCAGCGGGCAGGTATTGCCGATAGCGGGGAATTTGATATTCGTCCGTCCCGAACCGCTGCCTGGTCTTCAGTTTTGTGTTTATGATTTCCAAATTTACTTCTCAGTACACTTTATTTTTTAAACATTTCCAGAAGAGCAGTAGCTCCAATTTGTACACCTAATGGAATGCCGGCCAGGTCAACCTGGTAATTTCCATTATGATTGAAATAAGGGGCCCGTTTTCCTTCTTGTACAGCTTTTGCATAGGAATCCGGATTTGCCGTTCCTACAAATATGTAATCGCAGACCGTTTTATTATTACCCAATACCAAATGATTAAAATCTTCTGAACCCATAATCGGCAATGTATTGGTAAATATTTTTTCAGGAGTAATAACGCTTGTCAACACGTTATTAATTTTATTGGTTAATGATGCGTCATTCACCTGTGGAAAAACATTTCCCTTCATCAGGATAGAAGGGTAACTTTCTTTGGGCAATCCATTGGCAACAGCAATGCCTTCATTGATTCTTTTTATTCCATCCAATAAAATGTTTCTTGTTTTTTCTGTAAACCAGCGCAGGTTGAGTTTTACAACTACTGAAGCAGGAATTACATTGTTATCTCCGCCTCCTTGTATGGCGCCAACGGTAAGCACTGCCACATCTTGTGCAGCAATGTTTCGGCTGATGATTGTTTGATATTGCATCACGGCATTGCTGGCCATTACCACCGGGTCTTTGGTCACTTCGGGTGTGGAGCCATGTCCGCCAACACCATAAAAAGTTACATCTAATTGGTCGCTCCCTGCTGCCCGTTCCCCAATTCCGTTAATGATACTGCCTACGGCCATTGGCCAGGTGTGCATGCCAAATAAGTAATCCGGCACAGGAACACCTTTCTCATACATTTTATCGTTCACCATTGCTTTTGCACCTGTTAAAGTTTCTTCGGCTGGTTGTGCCAAAAGGACCAACGTCCCTTTCCATTGATTTTTTATGTTCACCATGATTTTGGCAATGCCAAGCAACCATGTTACATGTGCATCATGTCCGCAGGCATGCATGACGGGTACTTCAGTCCCGTCATCCTTTTTCATGGTCTTGCTGCTTGCATAAGGAAGTCCGGTAATTTCTTTAACAGAGTTGCAGTCCATGTCGGCCCGGTACATTACAATGGGCCCTTCGCCATTTTTCAAAATACCCACAACCCCGGTTTTTGCAATCCCTGTAATTACTTCGTATCCCAACGCTTTCAACTCCTTCGCAATAATGCCTGATGTACGAACTTCCATGAAACCCAGTTCGGGATTTTGATGGAGGTCTTTAAATATTTCTACCAGTCTTAGCGAGTCGGAATACACCATTTGCTTTACCTGTTTGGCAGTCTGCGCCTGAATGGTTGAGACTGCCAGTATGATTGCTATCAGAAAAACGAAGGCTTTATTGGTCATTTTAATGTTTTGGTTATTTACTGATTTAAAGTCTAACTGAAATTTGTGAGGTTTCGTCATAGGCTTGAAGCCAACGGTAACCTGTGAAAAACTATTCACAGGTGTTGAATAAAAATACAGAAAACCGGGCAACAGCTAAGGAGTAAAATTTTGTCTGCACGGAGTCCCTGCATGACACAAAGCCCGGTACAGGAGACTCCGTGCGGAAACAAAAAACACTCACCGCAGAGCAGTAGATTTTAATAGAATTTGTCTGATATGAATTTTCCATCCTTGTATGTTCTTTCCATATCCAACTTTCCATTTTTGTATCGCTTGACGACACCATCAATCTTTCCATTTTTAAAAGGGGTTTCAACTTCGAGCTTTCCTTTCTCGTCGTATTTTTTTTCGATGCCCTCTGTTTTTCCGTTGACATCAGTTCCTTCATAATTTAATCGGCCATTTTCATAGTAACACTTATAAGGCCCATTCCTGATCCCTTCCTCATAGGATGTTTCAAAGAATAATTTACCGTCTTTATATTCTTTCTGGACTCCGTCGATTTTGTTTTTTTTGTAGGGTGTTTCCCATGAAATTCTTCCCTTCTCATCATAAGATTTTGATACGCCTTCATATTTCCCATCTATATAAGTTGTTTCTTGTGCAAGGGTTCCATTGAGATAGTAAAGTTTACTCAAGCCATGCAACTGACCATTTTTATAGTTGTGTTCCCATAATAATTTGCCATCCCTGTATTCTTTTTGAAGTCCCTCCTTATTCCCGTTCTTATACGGAATTTCAAACATGATTTTTCCATTTTCATCGTAGGTCTTTTCAATGCCGTCAAGTTTGCCATCCAAATAATTTCCCTCTTGCGTTATTTGCCCATTATCATAATAGCTCCTGTGCGGTCCATTAAGCTTTCCACCCTTAAAAATAAATTCAAGGATGAATCTTTTGCCATTGTCCATATCAACGTATTCCTTTTCTACTCCATCAGGTTGGTTATCCAGATAATTTCCCTCTTTCTTTAAACGACCATTCTGATTGTATTGTTTCCATGGCCCATTTAGTTTCCCATCTTTATAAGTAAATTCAGCCAACACCTGTTTTCCATTTGACATATTAACGGCTATGCCGGAAAACGGGACGTTGTTATAATACCAGAGTATTTGATTGTAGGTTAGCTGGGAGACGTTCACTCTTTGGCCGTTTGCGCAGGCCATGAAAAGAAGTAAGTATAAGAGCGAAGAAATATATTTCATTTTTTTAGTAATTGTACTGAAGAGATGAATCATATTTGCATTCAGGCATAATTCAGCGTGAAATCTGACTAGAATGGAGGGCTTGGGAGAATCAGGGGTGAAGGGGGTGCGAGATCCTGAAGATTAATATCTCTAAGATAAATACTATTGAGAAATCTGCAATTTTTTGTTTTTATACGTATTGTTTTCTTGAGCCTTGTTGATTTGCATAATTGACGGCTTTTTCAAAGCCGATGATTAGATACAATCTAATCATAACAACACTATGATTTAGTTATTCTTTCCAAATTTGAAACACTGAGGAGAACCGGGGATAAACTGACTTTTTAATTGTATATTTTTGTTAAATGAAAATGTTGAATTTTGATTCATTAACCAACCAACCACTGGTAGAATTTAATATATCCACAAAGGAGGAAGCAATTCAATTTGAAAAACACCTGCATGCGATATTTGACAACAATATTGATTGCCCAGGCAAGATTCTGTTTGGTTTGGAAAATATATTTGAAGTTTGCCACAAGTTTAAAGAGGAGTATGGCAGTCGTGTATTTACTGCTATACTTGACTTAGCAATTAGTCAGACGAACTGTGCATGCGAACTGGACGATTGTGTTAAGGCATGGAACAACTATTTTTCCAATACAAATGAATATGGCAATACTCCGCAATCTTCTGTTCTGGGTAGCGAGAAATTTTTCGAAGGGAAGTTTTATTACCAACGCCATTTGAATTCTTTCGTATTCAAATACAGGGCCCATTGGGATAAGATCATGGGATTATATTTTCTCGTCTGGAAGTACGATTTGTATCAGGATTTTAAAAGAGCTCGTTCAAGAAAAAAGATGTTTCTTAAACAATTCGAAGGGCATCAAATGATTGATCAGAAGATTATTGATTATGTCAAAAATGATTTAACTCTTTTTGATGACAGCTTTAGAACGCATGAGGCTCATAGCACTGGAAAATTACGCAAGTTTGCTTTTACTAATGGGTTAGAAGATTCGAAAAATCTGTTAGACCATCTTGTTAATGAAATTTATGGTAATTATGTAAGATTAGCTCCCACAATATTTCAATGTATTGAATATCTTCTTTGTTTCCCAGAAGTTGCTGAAAGACTAAAAAATAACGGCAAAATTACCTAATGTTAGTTGACGCAGTAGGTATCTCTAAAGCATAGCATACAACTCGTAAATATGCGAAAGTCCCTGCCTTCCAAACTTTCGCTTTTTTATGTAAATCTTTTTGAGCCAAATTTATAGAGAAATTGTTTTTGCATGCCCCTACTTTCGCAAATACAACCGTCTTTCATACCAGCTTATGCTCATACGCATACTTCACCAGTCCGATCACACTATTGGTGCCGGTTTTGCGGAAGATATTCTTGCGGTGGGTCTCTACCGTTCTTTCACTGATGAATAAAGCTTCGGCGATCTGTTTGTTGTTGTACTCCTTTTCGATCAGCCGGATGATCTCGATCTCCCGGGCGGTCAGGTGGGCTTCCTCGTTCTCTTTTTTCCGCTGGCTGGTGCGCTGAAGTTCCGTTATTACCTCTTCACTGAAATAAATACCGCCACCGGCGATCTTTTCCAGCGCTTTGATCAGTTCCTGTTTGCCGATATTCTTCAGCACATAGCCGGAGATATCCGCATCATTGATCATTTCATTCACCAGGTCGCCCTGCCCGCTCATGGAGAGGGCCATTATTTTTACCGCAGGGTATTTTTCTTTTACCTGTTTGGCGAGCAGGTTGCCGGGCAGTTGCGGCATCATCACATCGGTGAGTAAGATATCAATGGTCTTTTCGCCGATCTTGTCTACGACCTCTTCGGGGTGGGTGGTGGCAAAACCAAAATGGAAGTGCTCGTGTCCTTTGAGCAACGACATCAGTCCGTCAATCACGATCTGGTGATCGTCAACTATGCCGATAGTGATCTTATCTTTCTTCATGGTGTGGGCGGGTTGAAAGTACTAAAATTCCGGTACTTCAAAGTACAGTCCGGTCAATGACGAAAGAAAGGATGCAGGAGGGTGAATAATTACCGTTTTGGATTTGTTAAAGAGGGCCGGCCAATGGCACATGGATGCTGACAGCCGTACCCCGGCCGGGGGCGGAATCGAACTCGGCCGTGCCTTTCAGGTATTCCACCCGGGTGAAGATGTTCTTTAAACCGATCCCTTCAAACTTTTCTTTATCGTTCGTATCAAAACCTTTCCCGTTGTCCTCAATGGTGGCGCTGATGCCGTCCTTATCCCGGACAACAGATATGTCGAGATTGCTGGCCGCCGCATGTTTGATCACATTGTTCACGCATTCCTGTATCACCCGGTAAAAGACCGTTTCGGTGTTGGAGTCCAGCCGTTCATCAAGGCCTTCAGTATAAAGATGCACCTGCAGCGCTTTTTTGTCCATTTTATCAATAAAGTCGCGGATGGCAGAAGCAAGGCTGTTCTTGAGCAATGCATTGGGCATCATGTTATGCGATACGTGACGTACTTCTTTGCAACTATCATCTACCAGCCGTATGATCTTTTCAAAAGCATGACGCTGTTCTTCATTGTCAAACCGTGTTTCTGATTCAAAAGCGGAAAGATTCATTTTGGCGGCGCTCATCATTTGCCCGATGCTATCGTGCAGGTCGCGGGCAATGCGCTGCCGTTCTTCTTCTTCGGCCTCTATCACGGCTTTTGTCGCCAGTTCCTGTTGCCGCATGATCTCTGCCTGCAATTGTTTTTCTTTTTTTAGCTTAAAACGCTTGTAATAGGAATAGGCGAGCAGGCCCAGCATCAGTGCCAGCCCGGCGATACCAAGAAAGATGAAATTCTGCCGGGCGATCTTGTTCTTTTGCTGCTGGATGATCCATTCCTGTTTTTCGGTTTCATATTTGGTACGCATCTCGGCCAGCGCTTTGGGATTGGCATCGGCATACATGCTGTCCTTTAGTTCATTGATCTTGCGATAGGTGGCTGCTGCTTTTTCAAAATCCTTTGCTGCTTCATAATTTGAAGCCAGCGCTGTATAGATCATCGGCAGCTTGGCCGTAATGTTGTTGGTCTTTGCTGTTTCTAATGCCTGCATCCCGGTAGCGATACCTTCATCGGTCTTTCCCAGTTTGGCGTAGAGATTGGCGAGTTCTGCCTGGTCGGAAACAATAAAGAACGGGTCGCCTACTTTTTCCCGCAGCGGCTTTGATTCGAGAAAACTTTGCAATGCCCCCTGCAGGTTACCCATTTTTTCCTGGGCGGTGCCGAGAATATTCAGTCCATTGGCGTGTGCCACGATATCATTTTGCGCTTTGGCTTTCTGGATAGCGATCTGTGCATACTTGTAGGCAGAGTCAACTTTGTTCAATGAGCCATAGCTCGATGCCAGGTTGTTGTAAATAACACCGGAATAAGTTTCGGGCAGGTTCTTTTCTTTGATCAATGCAAGGCCTTTATGAAAGTTGGAGATCGCCTGTTCAAACTGGTTCAGTTCCATCATGGCCCAGCCGATGTTGACATAGGCCCGCAACTGCGTCATATGATCGCCGGTTTTTTCCCCGGACTTCAATGCGAGGTAAAAATGGTCCAGCGCTTTTTTCTTTTCATCTAGTTTCATGTAGCAGTTGCCTGCGGATGAATAATACTGGCCGAGCAGCACAGCATACGCAGGGTTTGCTTCCAGCAGCGGGATATTCTTTTTCAGTATGGCAAGGGCAGTATCAGGTTTGCCCATGATGTTGTAGTATAACGCAACATATAGCTCCGCTTTAGGGATGCGTTCGGGCTCTTTTATGCTTTGCAGAAGATGGATCGCCTGTTGTGCATAGGCCAGGCAGGAGTCAGGGTTCGATAGCCGGTAGGCTTCGCATAGTGCAAGGAACAGGTCAACCCGGTGTGACGGATCGGTTTCCTGCTGCATTGCTCTTTTCAGGCTGTCGGCTTTGGGCTGTGCCAAAACGCAAAGCTGGAAAAGAACGGGTATGATGGCAAAGCAAACCTTTTTCATGTGCGGGTTTAAAATCCTAGTACATCTTTCATGGAGAATATCCCTTTTTTGTCTTTCAGGAACTCAGCAGCAAGTACGGCGCCGGAGGCAAACCCCGTACGGCTATGGGCGGTATGGATGATCTCGACATCATCAATAGCAGAAGCATACCGGATACTATGCGTACCGGGTGCCGGATCTATCCGCTTGCTGATGATGGAAAGTTCTCCGGGATCAGTGCTTTCCTCATTTACCCATTTCTTTTTGGCAGGCAGTTGCTTCATGATCTGCTCTGCCAGCGTAATGGCTGTTCCACTTGGGGCATCTTTTTTTTGCGTGTGATGGATCTCTTCCATACTTACTTTGTAGGAAGGGTGTGGCGCCATCAGCGAAGCCAATTTTTTATTGAGTTCGAAAAAGATATTGACGCCGATGCTGAAGTTGCTGGCATAGAGAAAGGCGGCGTTATATTGTTTACATAATTTATTCATCTCGTCTAATCTTTCCGTCCAGCCGGTAGAACCGCATACAACTGCGGTGCCCCATTCCATCATTTGCTTTACATTATTGTAAGCGCTGTGCGGGGATGTAAACTCAATAGCGACATCGGCTTTGGATAAACTGGCTTTGGTAAAATCGCCGGCATTATTGATATCTATCTTCAGAACGATCTCATGGCCTTTTTGCAGGGCGATCTCTTCAATGGCTTTTCCCATTTTGCCATAACCTATCAGGGCGATCTTCATTGCTGTGGGCTGTTTCATGCAAATGTAAGTATTATCAATGCTACGGAACATACCGTCACCGGTGTATTATACACTTCGTAATATCACCCCTCCGGGGTTCTTACTTCCCCGGCTAATGGCCGGTTATAGTAATGCCATCCCTTCGGGATTGTTAGGTATCATAAACCCGACAGATCAAACAGCTTATTTTATGCATAGGTAATTAAAGCCCGAAGGGCGGGTATCAATATTAGACGCATCACAATTTGTATGCGATCAAAACCCCGAAGGGGTGGCATCAGATCAGAAGCGATTAGTAATAGAAATGCCAGGGACAAGTACGCAATCACTACTATCACCCCTTCGGGGTTCTTATCTCCCCGGCTAATGACCGGTTATAGTAATGTCAGCCCTTCGGGATTGCTGGGTATTACAAACCCGACAGATTAAACAGCTTATTTCATGCATAGGTAATTAAAGCCCGGAGGGCTGGTATTAATATTAGACGCATCACAATTTGTATGCGATCAAAACCCCGAGGGGGTGAAATTAGAATAGCTCAGTTGGCAAATGTATTCTTCAACGGCCGGGGATTGATATTCTTGCCGATGGTGAGTACCAGGCTAAGCCCGTTGGTATTGGCTATTTCGCTACGACCGGGTTTTAATTTAAAGCTCAGGTCGCGACTTACGTCAAACGACTTGAGATGGGCATCTACGGCGGCATCTACTACATTCAATCCCCATAGCGCCACAAAGAACAGAACGGCATAATCAATATCACGCCGGTACTGGTCCCGGTAGTAACGCAGGGTTTCCAATGAGTAGCGTTCCAGCGGGGGTTTGATCTTTAATAATTCTGCGGTATCAGCCGCTGTGGCGCCGGGCTGTGTTACTTTATATTTCGCTTTGTAGGCAAAGCGGGTATCCCGGTAACTGGTCAGGTTAAAAATAAAAACGCCGGCGGATGTTCCCAGCGCTCCGTACACGATCGGCAGTTTCCAGTATTTTTTATTATAGATCTGTCCCCAGCCAGGCAGTATGGCTGAACGGAGGGCGGCTTTGCCGGGGTTATGTACCTTTTTCTTTCCTTTGGCAGATGTGTCTATGGTGGTAGTGCTATTGCTGTCAACAGCAATAAGGGTCTCATTTCCCTGGGCAAAAGCAGGAGAGGCAGCCGTCATCAACAAAATAACGGCAGTCAAAGAGAGTAAGCTGGGAAGTTTTGTTTTAAAGAATACCATATACAAAAAGACGGCATTGACCCGGTCACCCTTCATTTTTTATCATTTGTCCGAGTATCTTGTTCAGTTCTTCCTGCGAATAATACTCGATCACGATCTGCCCGCTGCCGTTATTGCTGTTCTTTATTTTAACACGGGTACTGAAATGTGTGGCTAAGTTATCTTCTATTTTCTGGTAGAGAGGAGACAAGTTGCTTTTTGCAGGTTTTTTAACAGCGCCGCTTTGTTTATACAGGTTGCGGACCAGCGCTTCTGTTTGCCGTACGGACAAACCTTTTTCTTTGATCTCTTTGAAAATATACAACTGCTTGTCTATGGTATCTACATTGATCAGGGCACGGGCATGGCCCATGCTTAAATCACCATTGCGAACGGCCAGCTGGATATCAGGAGGTAATTTCAATAAGCGGATAAAATTGGCCACCGTACTCCTGTCCTTTCCCATTCTCTCTGCTACCTGTTCCTGGGTATAATCCAGTTCTTCCATCATTCGTTTATAGCTGAGGGAAATTTCCATGGCATTCAGGTCTTCACGCTGCAGGTTTTCCAGCAGGGCAAGTTCCAATAATTGCGCATCATTGGCCTGGCGAACGTAGGCTGGTATATCCTTTAATCCCGCCAGTTTGGAAGCTCTCCATCTTCTTTCACCGGCGATCAGCCTGTATTTTCCGGAAGGAAGTTTGGAGACAGTTACCGGCTGAATGATGTCGTGCAGCTTGACCGAATCGGCCAGTTCTTTCAATGCCTGTTCGTCAAAATCACGGCGTGGCTGTTTGGGATTGGGTTCAATATCCTCTACCGGGATACGGTTAATGCCGGTGGCGTTCTCTACCACGGTTGTTTTCAGGTGACCACTGCTGGTCTTCAGATCAGTGTCTATACTTTGCAGCAAGGATCGTATCCCTTTGCCAAGCGCTTCTTTATTTTGTTTGGGGTTGGTCATTCTGTTCTGAGTTATTAGTCATGAGCCAGGAGAGGAAGCTTTGTGTCAGGCAAAGCGGACATGGTTCTGATCAGCTTCTTATTTCTCTGCTTCATGTAATTCGCAAAAGTAAGCCTTCTTATAATTTTAGGATAGAAGATCAAAAAGCCCAGGTATTTCGGAAGTTGGCTTCAGATTACTAATTCTTACCTATCAACTCCTGACTCTTAACTCACAATTCCAGTATCCTCTCTTCCTGTTTGATCTTTGTCATATCGTTCTTCTGCAGTATTTCCTTAGCGAGGTTCAGGTAATTCATTGAGCCTTTACTGTTGGCATCATAGAGTATCACCGGTTTGCCGACGCTTGGCGCTTCAGATAGCCGGGCATTGCGGTGAACGATCGTACTGAATACAATATCTTCAAAGTGCCGGCGCACTTCACTGACCACCTGGTTGCAAAGCCGCAGGCGCCCGTCATACATGGTCATCAGGATGCCTTCAATCTTCAATTCCGTATTCAGGCGGCTTTGTACAATCTTGATCGTGTTCAATAATTTACCCAATCCTTCCAGGGCAAAGAACTCGCATTGTACCGGCACTACTACAGAGTCGGCTGCTGTCAACGCATTGACCGTTATCAATCCGAGAGAGGGGGAGCAGTCAATGATGATGAAGTCGTATTCATCACGCACCGGTTCCAGTATATTCTTGAGCACCATTTCCCGGCTCGGGTAGTTGATCATTTCGATCTCAGCGCCTACCAGGTCAATATGCGAAGGAAGCAGGTCAAGATAAGGGATCTCTGTTTTTAGTATCACATCCCTGGCTTTTGCCTCATTCACCATGCAGTCATACAGGCTTTGGGTAATGTTATGAAGGTCAAAACCAACACCGGTAGTACTGTTGGCCTGCGGATCGCCATCCACCAGCAGCGTTTTGAATTCCAGCACCGCCAAACTCGCCGCCAGGTTGATGGCGGTTGTTGTTTTTCCCACGCCTCCTTTTTGATTCGCTACGCCGATTATTCTTGCCATTCGTTGCTCCTTTTAAAGATTTTAATGTGACTGGTAAAATTGTCAACTGTCTTTAAAACCACAAAATTAAGTTTTGCCCATTTTACAGGCATTCGGGCAAAAATAAGCCTTCAACAAAATACTATTTGTACGAGGCCTGTCTTTAATTTTGGAGCTTTATATTATGCGTAATTCTCCGTTTTGGTGGGTATTGGTGGGCCTGATGGTGTTACTGGATATTTATGTATTCCAGGTAGTGAAAGTAGTATCCCACTCGGCCAGCCCTAGAACAAAAACGATCGTCTATGCAATTTACTGGGCCATATCCATATTGGCCATTCTTGTTTTGCTGGTATTGCCTTACCTGCATTTTCAGCACCAATCCCGGATCGTTCGTACAACGGTCTTTGCGGTGATAGCAGGATTGTTTTTTGCCAAGGTCATAGCATCTGTTTTTTTCCTGATGGATGATATACGCCGCGGTGTACAGTGGATAGCCGGTAAATTCTTTTTTCCCAACTCTGAAGGAGAGGATCTGCAGGCGGGTGAGAAAATATCCAGGTCTGTGTTCTTTAGCTGGCTTGGGATGGCTGCCGGGGGCGGTCTGTTCGGATCATTGCTCTATGGTTTCAGTAATAAATACCGGTACCAGGTCAAACGGGTCCCATTATCATTTGATAACCTGCCGGCATCCTTCAAAGGGATGAAGATCGTGCAGCTTTCGGATATCCATAGCGGCAGTTTTACGGATAAGCAGGCAGTAATGCATGGTGTGGAAATGGTGATGAAAGAAAAGCCGGACCTGATCCTCTTTACCGGGGACCTGGTGAACAACACCGCGGATGAAATGCATGACTATATGGATGTGTTCAGTAAGCTGAATGCTCCATTAGGCGTTTATTCCACTCTTGGTAATCATGACTATGGCGATTATGTGAACTGGGAGACCGGGGAGGAAAAGACCGCTAACCTGGAACGGCTGAAAACGATTCACAAAGAAATGGGGTGGCGGTTGCTGATGAATGAGCATGTGGTCTTTGAAAAAGGAGTGGACCAAATTGCCCTGATAGGGGTGGAGAACTGGAGCGCCAAAGCCCGGTTCCCGAAATATGGTGACCTGAAAAAGGCCCATGATGGCGCCGGTCAATACCCTTTCAAGATACTGATGAGCCACGATCCCTCGCATTGGGATGCCGAGGTGAGAAAATACTATCCCGATATCGACCTGATGCTGGCCGGCCATACCCACGGTATGCAGTTTGGGGTAGAAATACCCGGTTTCAAATGGAGCCCTGTCCAATATGTATATAAGCAATGGGCTGGTCTGCACCACGAAGGCAGGCAAAAGCTATATGTCAACAGGGGATACGGCTTTATAGGCTACCCCGGCCGGGTGGGTATTTTGCCCGAGATTACTGTTTTTGAGCTGGCCTGAAGATAATTTTACCTATAGCTTTTTCGTTATTAAACTTAATTTTTATATGCTGGTCTTACCGGGCGTAGCTGCCGGTAGTGCCGGAAGCCCGACTAAAAACTGCTGATGATCAAACGGTACCTGATACTTACATGCTTAGTGCTCACCATCTTTCTTGCCAGTGCGCAAAACACTGAACAGGATAGTACGGCCGTTTTACCTGATACGGACCTTGCCATAGATACCAGTATTGATTATGATGAGTTGTTCAGCGAAATGGAGCTTTTCCTGGATTCTATATTGGCGCCAAGAAGCTTTTTTTTGGCCAACCTGTCTTTCAATAATGGTTATTTCTATTCTTTCAACCGCACTACGAACAGGATCGAGATGCGTGAATCGTATATCATGTCACCCGGTCTTGGCTACTATAGTAAAAGCGGCCTCGGACTTACTATTTCCGGCAATGCAGTGAACGATGGGCAACAGCTTAATTTGTACCAGATGTCCATCAGCCCGTCTTTTGATTACCTGAAGAACCGTAAGCTGGCTGCAGGTATCTCTTATATGCGCTATATCACCAAAGAATCTTTGCCTTTTTATATTTCCCCTTTGCAAAATGAGATATATGGGTACTTTGTGTGGAGAAAGTCATGGCTGCAGCCGGGCATCAATGTCAACTACGGCTGGGGCAATAAAACAGAGTACAGGAAGCGTGAGATATTATACCGGAAACTGGTGGCCAACGCTGTGGCACGCGGCACCATACGGGTGATAGATACGGTCTCTGTTCTTATCACCAATAAGCAATCTATTGTTGATTTTACAACAGCAGCTTCGTTACGCCACGATTTTTACTGGCTGAATATATTCTCGGATAAAGACCATATCCGTGTCAGTCCCATGCTTTCCCTGAATGCGGGTACGCAGCGGTTTGGATACAACCAGACCACGGGCACTTACACTGGCGTTACCCGTGCGACATTGGCTTACAATACCGGTACGAAAAGTATCAGTATGGTCGAAAAATTCAAGCTGCTTTCTTTATCCATGTACCTGCGAACGGAGTATTCGATAGGTAAGTTCTTTATTCAACCCCAGGTCATCGTGGATTATTATTTCCCGGCGAATGATGATAACCTGACCACGATGTTCTCACTCAATACCGGTTTTATGTTTTGACCTGGATACAACGCAGCTCATCCCATGCTTCATGACCTGTTTAATTTTAGAAAACCTTCACATTGATCCGGCAATATAGTTCCGGCTTTTATGTTTTACAATTCATAAAGTGCGATGGAGTTAATGGAAATTAACAGCGTACAAAGGTCACTGGCATTATCATTGAAATTTTTCCGGTACAAAAATTTTAAAGCATGAAAACAAAACTGTTCCTTCCGCTCGTTACTGCTCTGCTCGTATCACAGGCCGTATTCGCCCAGTTCCATATCGGGATCAAAGGCGGTGCTAACATCACTAAAGTAGATGGGATATCTTTTAAAGACCAGTTCAGGTATGGCTACCATATAGGAGGCTTTGCCGAGATAGGTCTTGGAGGTAAGTTCGCATTACAACCTGAAGTGCTGTTTAACCAGTATTCCACTACCATTGACAGTAGTTACAAAAGCGTTTACGAGAATGTGTTTAATTCGGACCAAAGCAATGTAAAATTGAATTACCTCTCCATCCCCATCCTGCTGAACTATAAATTGCTGGGCAACTTTTTGACCTTGCAGGCCGGCCCGCAATTCAGTGTACTGATGAACCAGGATAAGAATTTTCTGCAAAACGGAGGTGAAGCATTCAAGAATGGCGACTTTGCCATGGTGGGCGGTGCACAATTGAAGTTAAGCGCTATTCGTATTACAGGGCGATACGTAGTGGGCCTGAATAATATCAACGATATAGACAATAAGGATAAATGGAAAAGCCAGGGATTCCAGGTATCACTTGGCCTGGCCCTGTGAAATAAGAAATCTATAGCCTGATGAACAATTGGTCTCCTGTCTGGCCCCGGCAAGACGGGAGATCTCTTTTTTGGCTCTTTTCAACCGGCAGAAATGGCATGTTTGTATCCGGGGCACAAATATTGGCAACTATATATTCCTTTGTATTTTTGCCGTCCCGCCTGAAGCGGGATGACATATTGACCACCGAAGACCGAATTATGAGTTTAGAGAAGTTATTATTGCGCCCAGAGGATGACATGGATTTTCTCCCTATTATCCCCCTGAATGAAAGCGACCAGGATGATACCAATGGTATAGAAGTTCCCGCCGAGATAGCCATATTGCCTTTACGTAATACCGTTCTGTTTCCCGGGGTAGTGCTGCCGATCACAGTGGGAAGGGACAAGAGTATCAAAGCTGTAAATGACTCTTATAAAGGCGATAAATTAATAGGCGTCGTTGCACAAAAGGATAGTAATGTAGAAGACCCGGGTATCAAGGACCTGGAACAAATAGGCACCATAGCCAAGATCGTCAAGCAGATCAAGATGCCAGATGGCGGCACTACGATCATAATACAGGGCAAAAGCCGGTTTGGTATAGATGCTGTCATTGAAGATGAACCTTACTTCAGGGCAAAGATCCATCGCCTCGATGATGAAGAGTCGCCGAAGGATGCAGACTTTGAAGCTTATGTTGCCAATATCAAAGACCTGGCCACCGAGATCATCCAGCTTTCCCCCAACATTCCAACAGAAGCTTCAATTATTCTGAAGAATATCGAAAACCCTTCATTCCTGATCCATTTTGTATCCAGCAACCTGAATACCGATATTAAAGAAAAGCAACGGTTGCTCGAGTTGAATAATATCCGTGAACGGGCCGATCTCCTGATGCAGTTGCTGCAAAAGGAATTGCAGTTTGCAGAATTGAAGAATAAGGTAACGACAAAGACCCGTACGGAAATAGATAAGCAGCAACGGGAGTACTTCCTGCAACAACAACTGAAGAGTATTAAAGAAGAACTGGGCGGCGACTCCAATGTGCAGGAAGTAAAGGAGATGCAGAAAAAGGCTGAAGCAAAAAAATGGCCTGCGGCTGCAAAGGAGTTGTTCAAGAAAGGGATCGAGAAACTGGAAAGGATGCATCCAAGCACTCCTGATTATTCAGTGGTGTATAACCACCTTGACCTGATGCTGGATCTTCCCTGGGAAGAATATACCGAGGATCATTATGACCTGAAAAAAGCAAAAAAGACATTGGACATTGATCATTATGGCATGCAGAAGATCAAGGAAAGGATACTGGAGTACCTGGCCGTATTGAAGCTGAAAGGCGATATGAAAAGCCCGATACTTTGTTTTGTCGGCCCCCCGGGTATCGGCAAAACATCATTAGGCAGAAGTATTGCCAATGCGATCGGCAGAAAATATATACGCCAGAGCTTTGGGGGATTGCATGATGAAAGTGAGATAAGAGGGCATCGCAAGACCTATATCGGCGCCATGCCGGGCCGGATACTGCAGTCATTGCGCAAAGTAAAATCTTCCAACCCGGTGATGATACTGGATGAGATAGATAAGATAGGAAATGATTTTCGCGGAGACCCAAGCAGCGCCCTTCTGGAAGTACTCGATCCTGAGCAGAACCATACTTTTTATGACAACTACCTGGAAACAGAATATGACCTGAGCAAAGTATTGTTCATTGCGACAGCGAATAATCTCCAGAACATACAGCCGGCCCTGCGTGATAGGCTCGAAATAATTGAATTAAGCGGGTATGCCGTGGAAGAAAAGATCGAGATCGCCAAACGCCACCTGGTGCCGAAAGAAAAAGAATTGCACGGGCTCAAGAGCAGCAATTTCAGGATAAGCGATAAGGTGCTGGAAAAAATGATCCAGGATTATACCCGGGAAAGCGGTGTACGGGAATTGGACCGTCAACTGGCTTCCGTTATGCGCTACCAGGCAAAACAACTGGCCCTGAAAGGTAAACTGAAGTCATCTGTAACGGCAGAGGATATCGAAAAGATATTAGGTAAACCGAGATACAGCAATGAGATATACAAGACAGCGAATATGCCGGGTGTGGCGGTCGGACTAGCCTGGACCTATGTTGGCGGGGATATACTATTCATTGAGACCAGTTTGAGCGAAGGCAAAGGGGAGCTGAAACTCACGGGTAATCTCGGGAATGTGATGAAGGAAAGTGCTACAACAGCACTGACCTACCTGCAATCCAATGCCAATAAATATGCACTTGATCAAAAGCTATTCGAAAAGAAGAATATTCATATCCACGTTCCTGAAGGTGCGGTTCCCAAAGATGGCCCGAGCGCCGGTATCACCATGATGACAGCCATTGCTTCCGCACTGACAGGCAAGAAGGTAAAACCTTTCCTCGCTATGACAGGTGAGAGTACCCTTCGCGGGCAGGTATTACCCGTAGGTGGTATCAAGGAAAAAGTACTGGCAGCAAAAAGAGCAGGCCTGAAAGAGATCATTCTCTGCTGGCAGAATGAAAAAGATGTGCAGGAAATAGAATCGGAATTCATAAAAGGCATAAAGTTCCATTATGTAAAAACGATGAACCAGGTGCTGGAACTGGCGCTGGTGGGATAAGATTTTCGCTTCTTATCTTCGTGCACATTGCATATACGGAATATCATACTGCTAATACTGCTAAGCGGAACAGCCTGTGCCCAGACACTCGGAGGCAATACGGTATTTAATTTTCTGAAAGTTCCCAATACACCGCAATTGTCTTCCCTTGGCGGGATCAATGTCTCGCAACCTTCAAACGATATCGGGCTTGCGTTTAACAACCCAGCCTTGCTGAAGCCTGCCATGCATTCACAAATGAATGCTGTGTTCAATAGTTTATATGCGGGGATCACTTCCTATCACTTGTCTTTAGGTTATCATCACCCGGAACTGAATACAAACTTCATGTGGGGGCTGAACTATTTTAATTATGGCAACACTACTGAAACAGATGCAGCGGGGAATATACTGGGGAGGTTCAGGCCGACAGACTGGGTCATGCAGGTATCGGCTTCCCGCAGTTACTTAGACAAATGGAATTACGGAGCATCGCTGAAATTCATCAGTTCCAATTATGGGCAATATCGCTCAAACGGTGTTGCCATGGATGTCGGAGTTCAGTATTACGACTCTGTCAAACTTTTCTCCGCCTCGTTAGTAGTAAAGAATATGGGCGCCCAGTTAAAGAAGTATGAGGGTACTGATCCTGGTGATATTCCTTTTGACCTGCAGGTAGGATTGACCAAACGATTAGAAAAAGCGCCATTCAGTTTTTCCGTCACGGCCCATCACCTGCACCGGTTCAATATCAGCTATAGCGATACATTGTTCAATAACGAGAATGGATTTGAGAACAGAAATAAAAATGGATTTTCATTTGATAAATTGTTCCGGCATTTTGTATTAGCCACGACCATTCATCTCGGCGATAAAGTGGAAGTTACCGCTGGGTATAATCACCTGCGCCGCCAGGAGCTGAATATAGGAAATGGCGGGAACGGCCTGAACGGGTTTTCATTGGGCGCCGCCCTGGTACTGGACAAATTGCAGGTACGTTATGCCCGTGTCAATTACCAGAATAATACGGCCTACAACCAGTTTGGCCTGAACATGACACTGAATAAGTATTTTGGCCTGGGGAATTGGGGTAAAAGGATCAACTGGTAGCGTTAACTGATCATCTTATACACTTCAAATGCTTCGGCATATTCCGTGTTGGATTGCACACCTCTTACTTTAGCCAGTGATAAGGTGAAATCTTCCTGCATATAATTCCGGTGTGCCTGGGACTGGTAAGCTTTCAGGGCTTCCGATTTTTTGGCAATATCCGTTTCTGACAAACTGATGAAATGAGTGGAATGGAACTGGCTATGGTTCCAGGGGAGCTCGTATCCAAGCTGTGTGCTGTTCTTGAATGCACGAAGGGCTTCGGTATGTATCACCCCATGATCCTGGTGTATATCAGTTGAAGAAGGAATAAATACAAGATCAGGTTGGATCTTTTTATTCAGTCGCACTAATTCTTCCAGTATTTCCTGCCTGAATGCAGGGAACTCCCTTACTTCAAAATCAAACAGGACAACGTTAGCAGGCGGAAGACCCAATACAGCCGTTGCTTTTTTGCATTCATGAGCCAGCGTATCGGGCGGTAAGCCATGCAGCAGTGATTTAGAGCAAATGGAAAAAGCAGCATAGTGGATATTCTTTCCTGCAGCTGCAAATCTGGCAATGCTGCCGCCGCATCCCAGTTCCCCATCATCTGTATGAGGGGCTAATACTAATATCGTCTTTGGATCGAACATGATTGCAGCGCTAAAGATATTACGGATTCTCCATAATAAAAGTAGTGTCTTGCAGGTAAGGCAATTGCTGCCGGAATGAGGTATTGAGCAAAGCCCTTACAAAGTTTACATTGCTGAGGCTGTCATGAAATGGTGCGTAATCACGGCCAGGCAGATGCACCGTTAAAAGGTTGCTGAAATAATATTTTGTATCAACCGGTCCTTTGAAGTGACGGAAACCATGATCGCCCATCAAAACGATCACCGGCGGAGAAGGAGCGCCTTTTAGTATCTGGTCAATCAGTTCAAGCAATTTTTGGTTGCAGTATTGCAGGTATTCAATATAGTGCTGGTAGTTGTTTTGGTTGCCTTCTGTTAATTGTTCAAAGGGATATTCATTGCCGTTCTTGTCAAAATAATAAGGGTAGTGTGGCATCATCAGGTGTGTCAATACAAATTTTGACCCGGGTGTCTTTTCTTTAGTTGCTCGAATGGTTTGCTGGTAAAGCAGTTCATTATTTTTTTGGGTGAAGTACACCGTTTTCCGGATCTCCTTATCCCATTTCAAAGTGGTAATAAGATGGTAGCTGATCTCTTTTTCGATACGGCTGAGAAAGGTTTGCCCGGTGATCAGCCTGGTTTTGGCAGGAAGGAAAGTTTCCGCTGTTTGGGCCGGCTGACCCCGAAAATCAAAATGGGTAAAATTATAGAACCGATATTGCTGTTGCTGCAGGAACCGGAGGAGCCGGTTGTTCCGGATCGTTTCATAGGTATAGGAAAGTAATGGTTGCTTGTCATGCTGGTTCAGATAATCCATATTTAAAGCAGAAGCAATAGAATAAGGGGTGTAATTGTAATTGCTGCGGCTGTTTTCTATAATATGGAAGCCTTTCTGTTTTAAAGCCGAAAGGAAAGCGCTATTGTCAAATTGAAACAGGTCTTTCAGTTGCCTGTTGCCGGCATACTCATCAGCGATGATAAAATATATATCGGGGGCGGGACAATCTTTGCAGGGTTTGAATTCTGTGCTGAGCGGGTCGTTGGATAATGACTTCCTCCCTGCCATCTTCGAGACCAGCCATACGCTGTCCATGGCCAGCAGCAGTATGCATAGTATGTTGAGATAATAAACCATTCTGGTAAAGGGAGCGTTTCTTTTTTTTATGATCCAAAAAGCGATCAGTAGCAGGCACAATAAAAACGGGATGATAAAACTGTACCTGGAAAAAAAAGAACCGGCTGCTGCCTTTCGCAACATGTCATGCAGGCTGCCGAAGAAGAAATGAACCGCCATCAGCAGGAAGGTCATCAGGGCGGCTTTATGCCAGGACTTGCAAACGAAACGGAATAATAGTAGCAACAGCAAAGAGGAAAGTAAATATATGCCGGTAAGTAGCAGGGCATCCCCAGGGGGGACGAGATCATAATTTTCTGTGTATCCGTGCAAAACAAAAAATACCGGAAGGAACAAGACAAATAAGGGATATTTTTTTAAAAAGCCGGCCATCAGGTATTTTTTATACTAATTGTTTTACCAACTGTGACGTTCACTTCCGTGCCTGCAAAAAGAACTGCTGATCCGGCAGTAAAGAAATATTCTGGCGAAAGAGGGTGTTTAAAACCACTCTGAACTGGTTCACCCCGCTGATACTGTCATACACCCGGCTATAGTTCCCGGAAGGGAAATATAGGGCATTTTGAATTTTAAAATGCAGGTCTGTAGAGATAGTAGCTTTTGCCGGATGCCTGAAGCCGTGGTCACTCATGATCACGATGACGGAAGAGCCGCCCGTATTGTCCTGTATGGCTGTTATTATCTCTTTGATGACCGTATTGGTGTAAAATACATAGTCCAGGTATTCTTTTACAGATGAGTCAGGTGTTGCAGCTACTTTTTCCGGTGTTCGCGGACCTGCTTTATTCATCAGGAAAGGAGGATGGGGCATCAGCAGGTGGCTATAAATAAACCGGGGGGATCTTCCTTTTTCTGCAGATATTTTTTTCAGCGTATCAATTCCCATTCGTATTGTTTGAATTCCTTTCGACTGCAGGGTACTGATATGCCGGAGTTGTTGCTTTTTTAAAAAATTCCAGCCGGCTTCGCTCAGCAGCCTGGATGTAAAGGTCCGTGACATGATGATCTCCTGTACATCTTTGCCATGATAAAATTTAACCGGGGCTTTTGACCCTTTTATGTCAAACAGGGATATGTTCAGGATATCGTAGCCCATCGTTTCCATGATCGAAAACAGCCTGCTATTACCAACCAGTCTTGCTGCATGCGCATAATCAATGGAAGTAACTGCGGCTGTATCAGCAATATCCAAATAGGACATGTTTGTAATTGAAGCGGCAGAGAAGGCCGTACTGTTGTAGTTTGACCTGCTTTCCGGTTGTATCTTAAAACCATTTTTCAGTAAAAAGGAATCCAGGAACTGGTTGTCATAACCATAGTCTTCTTTAAGTGAAGCCGAACTGCTGTATTCATCAAAAACCAGGAAATAAATGTCAGGCTTCGGACAATCCATACAGGGCGAGATGGCAATATCGCTGTTGGCGAGTGAAAGGTTTCGGGCTGAAGAGTTTATTTTTCTGAATACAAGAACAGAGAGGTCAGCGATAACAAGGATCAGCAGCAGGATGTTCAGGTAGCGGGTGATACCAGTGTATGAACGGGGGCTTTTCCTGATCCGGATGAAAAGAAAAATGACCAGCGCCACTAATAGCGGAATGATAAAAATATATCTTCCGGGAAAAGGCCAGGGGGAGTGCTTTCTGATAAGTATATGAACTTCCGGGAAAAAAAAATGGATGAACAGGATCGCAAACGTGATGCAAGCTGCCTTATCCCTGTTTTTGATCAATAAATAAAAAAAAAGAAAGGCCAGGGCGGCAGCCAGCATGTATTTGCCTGCCAGTAACAACAGGACTGGTACTTCTATATAGAGCCAATGAACGGTGCAGGCATGAAGTACAAAGAACAACGGCACCAGGCAAATATAATATGGGAAATGAAATATTTTCACTCTAATTCTCTTCTTTTAAACAACCAGAGTGTACGCCCGCCAGACCCGATCATTTCTTTTTTCTCACGTATAAAATAGTGTTCAAATGCTTTTACAAAATTCACTTCATCATACTGCCGGTAAATATCCTTTTTCCGTTGCAGCATTAGCTGTACTTTCTCGTCTTCTTTCGGCACGAATTCAATGATCAGTTGCCGTCCCACCCGGCTGAACATAGCGGCAATTTTATCTAAGGGAATATTTTTCCCGATTGCCAGGTGATGGATCAGGGCTAATGCAAGAACCAGATCAAAACCTGACCTTCCTATGAATGAAGGTCTTTCTTCATTGCTCACACCTATAGCAGGAGATGGATTGGACAAATCAAGTACCAGCGGCAGGATATATCGCTCTTTATTGTTTTTTATCTGCCGGTACAGATTATTCACGCAGTAAGGATCAAAATCTGCGGCTACTACAGGAATGTCTTTTGTGGCCAGGATACGGGAAAATTCACCTTCGTTAGCGCCGAGATCTGCGACTGTATGGATACCGGCCATCTCCTGTACCCATTCTGCAACGATCTTTCTTTTTTGTTCCAGGTAATCATTTCTTTGGGCGGCTTCTTCATAATAGCCGGACCAGGTGCTTTTTTGCGCCGGGGTCTTTAACTTACTTATCAATGATTCGAGGCTGCCGGCCAGGTTCAGCAGTTTTTGCTTTGAGAACTTATTGGTTGTTGAGTCCTTTTTATTATCCTTCCCGGCATATCGTGCGTGCAGATGAATATGCAGGTAGGTGTATAGCGAAAAGCGGCTTCGTTTTGGTATAAGCGCTGCAACAATATCAAGCGGAATGCCCTCCGGCCAGCTTAGCATCAATCCCGGCAATTGTTTTTTACTGTAATGCATGATTAGCAGCAGCCCCAGGAAACATTCACAAAACTGGCGATAGGCTATCCACGGGGTTTCTTCATATTTTTCAAAAGAGAGTGTATCTATGAACACCAGCTTTCCTTTATGCCATTGTATATTATAAGGTGTGGCGTCTTTCAGGATCATGTCAAATGCAAGGGCTTCTTTCAGCAATTGCAACGTCAGCAGCGCCGCATCTTTCAGCATATCAAAACTCCATTCATACGGATACGAGATAAAGCTGATCTTTTCCGGTTGCAGGGTCACGTAATGTTCACTGCTGCCGGAAAGATTTTCCTGAATGACCCCGTGAGAGACCAGCAGGCCTTTTTTCGTCAGCGAATCATAACACCCGCTTTGGATGAAACGATCAAAATGTTCTTTGAAAACAAGATGGACCTGCCGGTATAGTACACCATCCTTTTCAAAAATAAACCCTGAAGGGTCCCTGTATGATGCGGGGTGGTGGGTCGTTGCAGTAGGCATCAGGCCGTAGGATTATCCTTGTTTTTTTTCGGAGACCGTATAAATAAAGACCGGATATACATCTTTATATTCTTAAAGAACATGACTACGCCTACTACGGCTGCAGCAATGATCTGTACGAGATAACTGCCGCTTCCGGGGTCAATATAAAGTAAAGAAAGTATCATGTTTACGGCAGTATTCCGTGCAGGTTGGTTATTACAGGTATTTCAGATCCGTTTTCGGCGATAAAGTTAACAAAGTTTCATACATCAGCCTGATCGTGTTTTCTATATCGTCTTTATGCAGCATCTCCACAGTGGTGTGCATATAACGGAGCGGAATGGATATCAATACAGAAGGACAGCCGTCATTGGAGTAAGCGAAAGAATCGGTATCGGTGCCGGTACTGCGGCTCAAAGCCCGCCATTGAACAGGGATCTTCTTGTCCGCCGCTACTTTCTCCACTAAGGCAAGCAATTTATTGTGCACTGCCGGAGCATACGATAAAGATGGGCCGGCGCCGGTACGTACATCGCCTTCGATATTCTTATTGATCATGGGAGTCGTAGTGTCATGTGTTACATCGGTGATGATAGCGATATCGGGTTTGATCCGGCGAGCGATCATTTCAGCGCCCCGCAGGCCGATCTCTTCCTGCACTGCATTTACTATATATAAACCAAAAGGCAGCTTCTTTTTATTTTGCCTGATCAGCCTGGCTACTTCGGCGATCATAAAGCCACCGATACGGTTATCAAAGGCACGGCCTACATAATTACCGTTGACCAGTTCATCAAACCCGTCCTGGTAAGTGACCACGGCGCCGACATGAACGCCCAATGCTTCCACTTCTTTTTTATTACGGGCGCCGCAATCTAACCACAGGTTCTCTGTTTTGGGTTGGTTTTCTTTTTCACCGGCGAGTCTTGTGTGTATGGCCGGCCAGCCGAACACCGCTTTTACTTTCCCTTTTTTCCCATGTATAAATACGCGGGACGCAGGGGCGGTCTGGTGGTCCACGCCGCCGTTCCTTTTCAAATAAATGAGCCCCTCATTGGTTATATAGTTGACAAACCAACTGATCTCATCCGCATGCGCTTCTATGACGATCTTGAATGTATGACCAGGATTGATCACCCCAACGGCAGTGCCGTACGGATCTACATAATGTGTGTCCACATACGGTTTCAGGAATTCGATCCACAGTTTTTGTCCCCAGGTCTCAAAACCTACCGGTGAGGCATTGTTGATGTATTGCTGTAAGAAAGCGAATGATTGCGGCGTGATGACAGACTTTTTTCCTCTGGATGCTTTTGCCATAGTGATTTGATTTTATATTCAACGGCTTCAAAAATACTTAAATCCTTGTCATCAGCATCAACAGGGCCGAGAGGGCCATCAGTCCATCCAATACGAAGTAATAAAGCATATCTGAAAAATTCCTTCGGGCATGCTCAAAGAGGCTGGCAGTGATGATCACGGGTGTGAGTAATATAACGATCTCCATCCGGGAGTGCTGGTAAAAAAGAAGAACTATTGATAAGGCTACTGACACGGCTATTGAAAAAAAGAACAAGTAGCGTATCCCTTTTTCATCCAGCCAGGTGATCAGGCTGCGGATGCCATTGAGTTTATCGTCTTCCCTGTCCCGGTAGTCGAATAAAATACAGATCGCATAAATAAAGAAGAAGCGGCTGATAACAAATAATATGGTATCTGTATGCCATACGGTTTCACTTACGATCACCGGCAAGACTGTCGTAACAAATGTCCAGACCATGGCCAGGAAGATCGTTTTACCGATAGCTACTTTACGCATGGCCCTGCACCACGGGTGGGGGATCTTGGGGGCTGAATACAAAAAGGTGATAACGGCAACCAATACTAACCAGGGCCAATACGGTAAAAGATACCATGAAAAGAATAATGACCCCGCCAGCCCGGCCAGGAAAAGAACCAGGTGGAGTGAGTGGTACCGATGCTGCCATTCGATACGGGGAGAGGATAGTACGGACGGACGGCTGAGGTACCAATGAAAACTGTAACTGCAAACGGTGGCGGAAAAGATGAACAGCAGTAAATAACTATCGGGAGGTATATGCCATAAAAGACAGGTTTGATATACCATCAGAACGGCACAGCCTGCGATAAACAGGTTACTGTAAACAATGAACCGCAATATATTCATGAAAGGATCTGCTGTCAGGGCATAATGATGATCTCTTGTGAATAAGCGGTGTCGCTTACATTGCCTGCTTTATCCCTGGTCCAGAAACTGAAGATCGTTGTATCGGGCCTTACAAGGCCACCCGGCTGGAAACAGGTATTGGTACCCCGTTTGATCTTATCCAGCGTAATCACCAGTTCACCGCGGGTTTGTTTGGTGTCAATAAACTCGCCGGGTATCGCAAAAAGTGTGGAATCGGTATAATTGCTGGTCGGGCATCCCTTGACGGTTTTTTTTATCGCCAGGAAACTGGAAAAATCTCCCTCTTTATCCGTCATATCAAGCCGCATGATCAGTAACTGTTCACCCGCAATATTGGTAGTGTTTTCCGACAGGTATTTTAGCTGGGGTTTAGTAGTGAATTTGTCTTTTTCACAACTGATGACAATTAAGGATACCAGCAATATGGAAATTATACGCATTTAAATACTTTTACCAAATTTACACTGAAAACAGGCTTGAACCTAATGTATTTAAGTCAAGATCATCCTAAAATTTTTGCCATCCATGAAGGGGATTTTGAACCGCTGGCACTGGAAATATTCCGGTTCCAGTACAGTAATAATCCTGTTTACCGGGCATATACGGATGCACTCCATATTCATGCAGCAGGGGTGGATTCATTGACTGCGATCCCTTTCCTGCCTGTCCGTTTTTTTAAATCACATGATGTGCAAACAACTGCATTTACTCCTGCGGCCATCTTTGAAAGCAGCGGCACTACGGGGAGTATCAACAGCCGTCACTTAGTAAAAGATACTGTGCTATACAAAAATAGCTTCACCAGAACATTTGAACTTTTTTATGGCCCCGTTCAGGATTGGTGCATCATTGGTCTGCTTCCCTCTTACCTGGAAAGAAGTAGTTCTTCATTGGTCTATATGGTGAATGAGTTGACCAGGTTGAGCGGGCACCCGCTAAGCGGGTTTTACCTGGATGAACAGGATAAGCTGGCAGAAACACTGTCTTCGTTAGAAAACAAAGGACAGAAGACCCTGCTGATAGGAGTGACCTTTGCCTTGCTTGACCTGGCTGAAAAATATTCTATGCCTTTGAAACATACGGTGGTGATGGAAACCGGGGGTATGAAAGGACGCAGGAAAGAAATGATAAGACAGGAAGTGCATGATGTGCTGAAACGAGCCTTTCAATTGGCGACTATCCATTCGGAATACGGGATGACAGAGCTTTTGTCGCAGGCCTATTCAAAAGGAGATGGCATTTTTCAATGCCCGCCGTGGATGAAGATATTGTTGAGGGACGAAGAAGATCCGTTAAGTGTCAGACCCCCTACAAGCATCACACACCAGGGGGCTATCAATATCATTGATCTGGCCAATGTTTATTCCTGCAGTTTTATTGCTACGGATGATGCCGGCCGCTTGTATGGCGACGGAAGTTTTGAAGTACTGGGCCGTCTCGATAACAGCGACCTGCGCGGGTGCAGCCTGATGGTAATGTGAGGTATTGGATAAGAAGTCGGAGGTCAGAAGTATGAAGTAAGAGATATAGGAACGGTATCTGAACGTACATTACAGATAGACATATTAACGGAGGAAAACATTTTATTACAAATGTTCTGACCTCTTACTTCATACCTCCTGCTTCAGGCTCTCTTACGCATTATGCATCCACTCCCTGAATTGCGGCGCGGTTTCCTGGCTGACGATGATCGCATGGTTCAGGTCGGGCACCGTCAGGTCCACCATCAGTTTTACTTTTTCATACGATTTAAAGCCCCGCACATAATTGATGTTGATGATATATTGGCGATTGGCCCGGAAGAACGTGTTATTATCCAGTTCGGTTTCCATTTCAGAAAGATTCTTATCGGCCAGATATTTTTTACCCCACCGGTCTATCACATACACTATCTTGTTCTCAGTATAAAAAAGAACGACATCTTCCAGCCGCAGGGAAATATTCTCCATCCCCTTTTTTACCAGCATCCTTTTTTTCTTGTGGTTGCCGATGTATTGCAACAGGTTGGTGATAGAGTTGTGATTAGTAAAATGTTTTTCAAGCATCCGGTATTTGTTCAATGCTTTGCCAAGGCTATCCTTTTCTACAGGTTTTAATAAATAGTCAATACCATTATATTCAAATGCGTTCAGCATGAATTCATCGTAGCCGGTAATGAATATGACGGGGATGCGGATACCCGTCTGGTTAAATATCTCGAACGAGAGTCCGTCGCCCAGCTGCACATCACTGAAAATAAGATCAGCGGCAGGCTGCTGCGACAGAAATTCAATACTTTCCCGGACACTGCTGAGCCGGGCGACCACCTCCACATCGCTGGCGATAGAAGTTAATGTACTGACTAAATTCTCAAGAGCGGGTCTTTCATCTTCAATAATAATTGCGTTGATCATGGCGTAGGTTTTAGGCGTTACTTTATTAATGGTATTTTGACAGTGAAGCTGTCACGGTTTTTTTCGATATCTATGCTTTTGCCGGCAATGATCCTGTAGCGGGCATTCAGGTTCTTCAGCCCGATGCCGGTCGAGTTCACCACATAGGGTTTGGGCTTGGCATTGTTGCTGACCCTGATATACTGCCCGTTCATGGATACGCGGATCAATAAAGGCTGGTTGTCGGAGAATTCATTATGCTTGATCGCATTTTCGATCAGCACCTGTACGGCACAGGGAGGCAGCATGGCTTTGCCTGCTTCTTCGGTCAGGTCAACCCGCAGTTGCAGCTTATTGTCGTGGCGGATCTGCAGCAGGTAAAAATAATTGTCGATGAATTCCATTTCATCGTTCAGGGAAATAAGCTCCCTCGTTTTATTGATCAGGAAATATTTGTATACCTGTGCAAGTTTATTATTGAATAAATGAGCCTGCCGGGCATCGTTCAGGATAAGGTGGTTCAGTGTATTGAGCGAATTAAAAAGGAAATGCGGATCCATTTCGTTGGTCAGCGCCTGCAGTTCGGCCTGCGAACGTTCTTTGTCCAGCTGGTCCACAATTTTGGTATCGAGTTCTCTTTCTTTACTGAGAAATAGTATTTCATATACCAGCGTGAAGATCAGAACAGCTGCCACACATACCGCAATGAACTTGTAGATGCCTGCCCATTCAAATGTTTCCCGTGACATTTTGATCCATATGAACGAGGATAATCCTCCCGTGCAGGCGCCGTACAGGGCCGATATGAAACAGACGGTGGTCACCCGGGAGAACATTTTTGAGACAGGAGCATATAAGGGTCGCAGCCTGACATGTATCCAGTTACAACCTGTCCAGATCAGGAAAGAAGTGAAAATGAAAAATATATTGGCGGCGATCAGTTCCGGGATCGAATACAGATCATAGGAAATGATATCGGATATGACGGGCAGGGAAATGCCCAGAAGCGGAATGAAAATAATCTTTAATAACGCATCCTTGATCATTACAGCAGCGGTTAGGGTTTACAAAGCCGGGGTTTAATAAAAAAGTCTTTCTCATGTGTATATGCCTGAAACGTGAATAAAACGTATCCAGGTATAAAACTATTGGCACTTCGTGTTAAGCAATTACAAATTATTTTTCTTGGACAATTTCCATTACAAGTGGTAACAGAAATGCCGGGAAAACCAGCCGGTTAATGAAGGAAACGATCAGTGAGTAATACACCTTAGAGATACTCCGTATCCGGATTACGCTGCTTGAACGCATAAAATTCATTTTTTGTCAGGCATACCGGGTTTGTTGGCGGGATTTATTGTTTCAGTAAAAGTCTCAGCGCCTTTTTTATGGACTTCACTATTTATCCTTCATGCTTCAGCAATAAACTCCCCGCACATCGGAGCATTCGTTAAGAAATTGTTGCCTTGTTCGTGATTTTAATCTCAAAAACTCAAATGAGAAGTATGAAAAAACTATTACTGCTTACGTTATTCGTGTTGCCTGCGCTGGCCCTTTTAGCGCAACGAACCATCACCGGTAAGGTGACGGATGAAAGCGGGAAACCTATTCCCAAAGCATCTGTTCAGGCCATCGGCGGACCATGGGGCACCTCTACGGATGATAACGGGTTCTTCCGCCTCGCCGATCTGCCTTCTTCCGTGGTGGCTGTTGTTGTTTCGTCGGTCAATTACCAGCCATTCACCATTACTCTTTCATCAGGCAAAACTAATTATGATGTTACCCTCAGACTCTCTGATGTAAAAATGGATGAAGTAGTAGTGGTAGCTTATGGCACTGCCAAAAGAAAGACCTTCACCGGTTCGGTAAGTAATATGAACTCGGCCGACATCAGCAAGCAGCAGGTATCTACCATCTCCCGTGCTTTTGACGGATTAGTGCCGGGAGTACAAGTCGCATCCGCATCCGGTCAGCCGGGTTCGGGCCAGGCGCTGGTGCTGCGTGGTGTTGGCTCATTCAGTTTGGCTACTGCACCTTTATGGGTGGTGGATGGTGTGCCTTATAACGGGGATATCAATGCGATCAATCCGCAGGATGTGGAAAGTATATCGGTGCAGAAAGGAGCGACGGCCACATCACTATATGGCAGCCGTGCTACTAATGGTGTCATCATTGTTACTACTAAAAGAGGAAAAGGTAAACCGAAGTTTGAACTGAGTGCAAGATATGGAGTGAATGATCGCTCCAACCCTGAGTATGATGTAATAAGAGATCCGGCAACATTTCTTGAATTGTACTGGAGAAATTTAAAGCATGAGGCCATGTTCAGGGGCACCAATCCTTTGACAGAAGAAGCCGCCGGTCTTTTTGCTTCGCAAAATATGTATGGCGCCGGTAACGGCCGCCTGGACAGGTACCAGCAATACAGTGTTCCGGCAGGACAATATGTGATTGATCCCACCACCGGTAAATTAAATTCAAATGCCAACTTGTTATATTATGATGACTGGGAAGATGTGATGATTGACAGGCGTGCAAGACAAGAGTATGTAGGAACATTAAGCGGCTCATCCGATAAGACCAACTACATGATCTCTGCCGGTTACCTGAGTGATGAAGGCATCGCCGTTAAAACAGGTTTTGAAAGGATCACCGCCAGGTTGAATATCGAGAATACGCTTACCAAATGGCTGAAGTTTGGTCTTGCTACCAATTATGCCCGGTCGGAGCAAAAGAATACACTGGATGCAGCATTGAACAATACCTCTTACCAGAATATGTTCAACTGGACGAGGAATATTTCACCCGCATACCCGGTATGGGTAAGAAATGCGGATGGCAGTCTCAGACTGGATGCCAAAGGAAATAAGATCTATGATTTCGGCTCAAGAAGCGTAAGCGATACCTTATCTATGGGAACCCGCCGCTACAGCGCCACGGAGAATCCAAGGGCTACGCTTGATCTCGATGACAGGAAAAGATTGGCCGACAATGTCAATGCCAGGACTTTCCTGGAAATAAAACCGTTGGAGAACCTGACTGTTACATTGAACTACACACTCGATTATCTCGGCAGCCGTACCACTGCTGTACAAAATCTATTGTATGGTGTAGCCGGTATCGGCGGCGGACAGGTGAATGTGCAGGGCCGCGGTACTATCACCAATTTCAAATCAGTCACAGAACTGAGCAACCAACTGGTGAATTATAAAAGAAGTTTTGGTTCACACAATTTTGAAGTGCTGGTGGGACATGAGTCGTACAAACTGGTCAATGAAAATGCGTTTGCCACCAAGGAAGTATTCATGATACCCGGTATGTCAGAACATGCCAGCGCTGCCAGGGTCACTGAATCGCAGACAGGAGAGACCAATCATGCTATTGAAAGCTACCTGAGCCGTGTACAGTATGACTATAAAAATAAATTCCTGGTCAGCGGCAGTTTCAGAAGAGATGGTTCTTCCCGCTTTCACCCGGATAACCGCTGGGGCACTTTCTGGTCAGCGGGCGCCGGATATGTATTGAGTGAAGAATCATTTATCCGGAAAACAGGGTTTATTAATTACCTGAAATTAAAAGCCGGTTATGGAACCACAGGGAATGAAGGTTTATTATATCCTGCCGGTACAGCCAACCCGGGTGTGATCAATTATTATCCTTACAGCAACCAGTATATCGTTACTACAACTGGAACTCCCAACATCCTGCTGGATTACCGGGGTAATAAAAATATTACCTGGGAAAGCAATGAGAACCTTGATATTGGTTTGGAAGGAACCGTATTCAAGAAACTCCAGTTCTCTTTTGAATATTATTCCCGTAACATCTCTGACATGCTGTTCAACGTTCCGGTGGCTGTATCAACGGGTGTGCAGTTCGAGACACGCAATTCCGGTACGATCAACATCAAGGGATTCGAGTTTGACCTGAACTATACTCTCGTACAGACCCGCGACCTGAGATGGTCAATAGGTTTCAACGGGAATCACTACAGAACAAAAGTGAAAGAGTTGCCGGCTGAGTTCCTGCCCACAGGCTACCTGCCTGCCGGAAGAGTAGGGTTGCCTGCCGGTAATTTCCGCGTAGCTATTGACAGAGACCCGTATGAGTACTTTACCTGGGTATACGGTGGTGTAGATCCGAATAGTGGATTAGCCCTTTATTATAAAGATGAATTAGGCGCCAATGGGCAGCCCACCGGTAAAAGAGTGCTGACCAGCGATTGGTCAACCGCTACCCGTTACTACACGGGTAAATCTGCTATACCTGACATCACAGGCGGTATCAATACCAATCTGCGTTACAAAGATTTTGACTTTAGTGTGATCGCAGCGTATGGTATAGGTGGCTGGACATACGATGCTACTTACCAGGGGCTGATGCATAGTGGTAACAACGATATCCAGACATGGCATAAGGATATGCTGAATTCATGGACCAAGGCTAACCCGAATACGACCATTCCGCGTTTGTCAGAGAATTATACGAATGCCAACCAGACCTCTGACAGGTGGCTGATCGAATCTGATTTCTTTACACTCAGGAACATTACTCTCGGTTACACATTGCCTGCAAATATGGTACAGAAGTATGGGCTGACCAATGTAAGGGCATACCTGGTGGCCGATAATGTATTCCTGCAGACAAGAAGACAAGGACTGGATGTACGCCAGAATTTTACCGGCGGGACATTCAATGGGTATCCTTCTGTAAGGACGATCTCGTTTGGTCTAAATGTAGGATTATAATTTTTCCGGAACAAAACATGAAACAATCACCAAAAAGAATACAGATGAAACTCCGAATAGTATTTTTTGCAATGGCCATCGTAGTACTGGCATCCTGCAAAAAAAGTTTTCTTGACCAGAAGCCTGATGGCATCATCCTGGATAACCAGTTGCGTGAAGCACTGGATGCAGCTCCGCAACTCGGGCCTGTTATCTTCAACGGGCAGGTGTCCGGTATCTATGCCTACATGTATAGTTATAATACTGCCCAGCGGGCTGCCGGCCGTCATGATGATTTTGGCCTGAAGTCCATTCAACTGGCTACCGACCTGAATGCAGAAGATATGGTACAGGTAACACACCACTGGTTTGGCTTTGACTACCTCGCGGATGACAGGGCGGCCAACTTTGCGAGAGTGTTCACCAACTGGAATTTCTTTTATAAGATCGTGTACAACTGTAACCTGATCATCGGATCTATTAATGAAACAACAACTGATCCTACACTGAAGGCAATACTTGGCCAGTGTTATGCGGTAAGAGGCTGGTGTTTCCTGAACCTTGCCGAGCTTTTCCAGCAAACCTACAAAGGCAATGAAACAGCACACGGCATACCGTTCTATACAGATATCTCTGACCTTACCTCTAAGTCAAGGGGAACAATGACTGAAGTGTATGCGCAAGTTGAAGATGATTGCCAGACAGCGATCGCTTTGCTGGCCGGATGGACAAGAACATCAAAAGAGCAGGTGAACCAGGCAGCGGCACGCGGCATACTGGCAAGAGCGTATCTCAATATGGAACGCTGGGCCGATGCAGCTACGCAGGCTAACCAGGCAAGACAAGGTCTTTCATTGATGTCTGCTGCACAATACACCAGTGGCTTCAGCGATATCAGCAACCCGGAATGGATGTGGGGCGGCGATCTTAACTCCAACACCACTACCATCTTTGCTTCGTTCTTCTCACACATGGATAATACCAACCCCGGTTATGCCGGTGCGCTGGGAGTATATAAATCCGTTTCCAGGAAATTGTTTGACCAGATCTCCGCTACGGATGTGAGAAGGCAGGTATTCAAAGCGCCGGGCAGTACGGCTTATCCTGCATTGCCCACTTATGCCAACATCAAGTTCCGTGATCCCGGTGGCTGGGTCGGCGACTATGTGTATATGCGTGTAGCCGAAATGTACCTGATAGAAGCGGAAGCTTTGGCTAACCAGGGACAGGATGCGCAGGCAAGACAGGTGTTGTTCAGTCTCGTGAGTGCAAGGGATCCGAACTATGTGCTATCTTCCAACAGCGGGGCCAACCTGGTGAATGAAGTGAGGTTGCATCGCCGGATCGAACTGTGGGGCGAAGGCTTTAACCTGAACGATTTCAAAAGATGGAAGATCGCTATTGACAGAACGGGAAGCAACCATAGGGTAGATGCCACGTTCATCATTCCTGCCGGCGACCCGAGACTGGTGTACCAGATACCGCAGGCAGAACTCGATGCCAACATCAATATACCATTGGCCCATCAAAACCCCTAATCACAAACCCATAATAACAGGATATGAGACGACAATATATACAACGATCATTGGTAGTGATGGCATCCGGCGTTCTTTTGATCGCTTCGTGTAAGAAGCAAGGGAATAACGATAACCCGGATGTATCGCCTTCTTCCAACGTCATCGTGGTGAATGCAGCGCCTTCCCCCGCAGGCTACCCGGCGCTCGACATGTACTTAGACACCGGCAAGTTCACCCCCGCAGCCATTGCCTATCTTGGCAATAACCAGGCTACGGGCATCACAGGTAATTTATTGTATGCCCCGGCGCTGGCCGCCGATCATGCGGTGGATGTACGGCCCACCACTACGCCGAATGTAAAGGTGCTGAATGCGAATGCCTCGCTGATGCCGGATGTCAACTATAGTTTTTTCATTTATGATACGCTGAACAATACCACCAGCCAGTTCAAACTGCTGAAGCTGACAGACGAGCTGGTACAACCGGCGGATACTTCCATGGGTAAGATCAGGTTCCTTCACCTGGCGCCGACATTACCTGCGTATGATCTCACTTTTGTAAGATTAAGCGGCACAACAGAAGTGGACAGTGTGACACTGACCAACCGTACTTACGTCGGCAGCGGTGTACCCAATGAGGCGACGCTGTCTGCTTTTACCAATGTAAAAGGAGGTGTTTACCGGCTGAAGATAAAAACGGCAGGTACTGCTACGGTGGTCACCACTATCAATAATGCCGCTACCAATTTTCTGAATTTTGCCAAAGGCAAGGGCTATACGGTGTATGTGACGGGCATGGCAAAGGGCCAGCCGCTGGCATTGCGTACGGTGCGTCACTTCTGAGCATACAGTTAATGGCGACAATACAAAACCGGTCTGTTAACGCAGGCCGGTTTTTTTATTGCTGGACGGCGAAAGCCCCGGTGCGTGTCTTCACGCACCGGAACCCGGAAATTCATCAAAGCTTTGTAGCTTTATTGCATGGACAGTTCCCTTCTTCAGGCAACACGAAAATCGCATATTGAACAGGGAGAACTGTATTTCTGGACCGCTACGATCAATCAATGGCAGCATCTGCTCCGTGCTGATGAATACAAAGATGTCGTCATCGGATCTTTGCAATATTTAAGTGATGCAGGCAAAGTAGATGTATTTGCTTTTGTCGTTATGCCCAATCATATTCACCTGATATGGCGTACCAACGAACCCAATGGCAAAGAAAGCCCGCAAGGTTCATTTTTGAAATATACAGCCCATACTTTCAGGAAAATGCTGCGTAAAGAAGGAGGTGATCGTTTACAGCCATACATCGTTGATGCGGCCAATAAGGATTATGAGTTCTGGAAACGGGATTCATTGGCTGTTCCGTTATTTACCCGTAAAGTGGCCTTTCAAAAACTGAAGTATATTCACAGCAACCCGCTGGCGGAACACTGGCAACTGGCAAAGGATCCTTGTGAGTATAAATATTCATCCGCCCGTTATTATGAATTGAATGAAAAGAACTTCCCTTTTCTGAAAGACTTGTGGGAGGTGATTTGAAATACAATGAAAGTGCGTGGAGACACGCACCAAGGCGCCGGAATGTGTCTTACAGCATAAATTTATGGTTATGGGCAAGCTTAATTGACATACTCCTTTATGAAATTCATCGGCAAAGACGGGCAAGAAGTAGAGCTTAAAATCTTAGGCTACCAGTTTCCAACCAGCTTCGATAATGAGTGGGATGCAAACTGGTTGAGGATTTATCTGAATGTAAAAAGCAACGTTGGGTACTGGCAAACCGTTGATCCTTCACTTACGACCTGGGAAGTTGATCAAATAATAAAATGGTTTTCTGCTTTATCGCAAAACCAGGAAGTTGAACACCTTGAGATGACCTTTATCGAGCCCAATCTTTCATTTCAGTTTCTTGACAAAACGAGCGATACAAAGACGATTCAAATAAAGTTCAATTTGGAATCAAGACCTCAACCGGCAGACGACGACAAAGAATATTTTATAAATTTTCATTTTTTTAATAAAGACTTAGCGACAATTGCAAATGAACTGAGTATTGAACATAGTAAGTTTCCTGTCAGACCTTTTTCGGCAACTTCAGTTGCTGAAAAAGTCGAAAGTGATAAAAAGCCATGGTGGAAATTTTGGTAATATACTATGAGACGAAAGCCTGACAATAAAAGGTACATTTTTTCAATTGTGCTTCGGACTTGTGGTAAGTAATTTGAAATACAATGAGGGTGCGTGGAGACACGCACCACGGCGCCGGGGAGACACGCACTACGGCGCCGGAGGTGGCCGACAGTTTGCGCTCCGAAAACCGCCACTGCGGCAAAGCCGCAAAAGGTTAGCGGCTCTTTTATGGAAACTCTCTCCGGCTGTGTCTCAGTATCGACTACTCATGATTAGACTAAAACATCTTCTCCTTCCGACTTTAGTTGTTTTGCTTTCGTCTTGTAAAAACGAACAAGGCAATACTTATGCAATAAAGGACTTTAGGAAATCCCTTCAACCCTTCCTTTTTAATATTGTATCTGAAGGCATTGTTACGTATCATGACAGTTCAAACATTAAAAGTATCACTGATGACGAGTTAATTCGATTGAGCAAATCTGAAAGCCCGGTATTAAGAGCGACGGCAATAAGGGAAATGCTTGACAGAAAATCGTTTAATCACTTTGATATAGTGATGAATCATCTTGACGACACAGCAATTGTCGCAACAGATAATGGAGAGTTTGGAATCAGGTTTGAAGCAGTATCGGACTATTTAATAGGAAGAAGCACTTGGGAAACAGCTCAAGCAAGAGACAAGACTATTGAACAAATCTTGACTAAACACAACTATTTAAGTTCTGCCTACAACATTCTTACACGATTAGATGCTCAAGAAAAATACTACCCGTATATAAAGGATATGGCAATGCGTCCAAGAAGGCTTGATCCTTACGATGGCTATGAATTAGGGTTTGATGATATTGAATATGCTCTTTACGGGCTAGCCAAATTCAAAAAAAAAGAAGATGTACAACTTATTAAAACCAAATTGCTGAGATATGTTTGGAAATTAAGTGATGTTTCATTCCGATTGATGAAAAAGTTTCCGGATACAGCCTATCTTGATGTTTTACAGGCTTATCATCGCAGGCAATTTTATCAATTCTCAGGGATCAGACCTCATGGATTTACTGGGTATAATGCCGATAGGGCTGCCCCCGAAGATTTTATCGAGGCATTAGTCGTACAACAAAATGATAGGAGTGCAAAACTATTAGACACAATGCTCACTAACTTACCAAAGTATACATGCATGCCCGATCAAGAAAATATAATCAATGCAGTTATAGAGCAGATTTGGGAACATCCGTGTCCTGCTTATGCTCGACTTAGAGAAAAAGTAAAGCAAAAAGCCGAAGAAACTTTAAAGGGACGTATAAGTATTTCTCTTGACCCAATTGACACAAGAAAGAGAACATATCATTGGTATAATTAGAAATGAAAAGCAGCCGCTATCATGAACTATGTAAGCGGTATAAGAAGAATATTATGTTTATAAACAGCCCTAAGCCCGGTGCATAGTCCACACTTCACTTAACTAGGCGTAAATTTTATCCCGTATCATAACGATTACTTAACATCCTTCGCAAACGGGTATTCTCTTTTAATGCTTCGGGCAACATCTTTCATGTATGGGCGAAAATGAACCACCGCCCGTGAAGCATCTTTTCTATCATTACTGCCTGTGCAATATCTCCTCACTAAAATCAAGGCTATGAGACGCTTACTATTACTATGTGCATTTCTATTGCCTGTATTGGCGGTATCGGCACAAGGCCGCACCATTACAGGAAAGATCACCGATGAGAACGGCAGCCCGATAGCGGGCGCCACTGTTGGGGTCAAAGGATCAAGGACCGCCGTATCCACCAATGCCGATGGCATGTATTCCATTACCGTGGATGCAAAAGCAAAAGTGCTGATCGTTTCGTATGTCGGCAAAACATCCGATGAGATCACGATCGGCGTTAACACTGTTATCAATACTGCCCTGCGGCAGGAAGAAAGCACCATGCAGGAAGTAGTGGTGGTGGGTTATGGTACCCAACGCAAAAGAGACCTGACCGGTAATGTGTCCAAGATCAGCGGCGATGCTACCCGCAATATCCCGGTACAGAGTTTTGACCAGGCGCTATCGGGCAGGGCGGCCGGTGTAAGTGTAATGATACCGAACGGGGTGCTGAATAATCCTCCCGTTATCCGTGTACGGGGTATCAGTTCTATCAATCTTAGCTCCTTTCCTCTTGTTGTGATTGATGGAGTGCCTACGTTTGTCGGTAATGTGGGAACAGCATCCAATCCTACCAGTACGGGTGTGACCGCTCCGAATAATATACTCTCCGATATCAATCCATCTGACATCGAAAGTTTTGAGATACTAAAAGATGCTGCTGCCAGCGCTATCTATGGTTCCAGGGCATCGGCCGGTGTATTGATCATCACAACCAAAAAGGGGAGACAGGGAAAAGCGAAAGTGAATTACGACGGGTGGGTTGGTTCTACCAAAGCCATGAACCTGCTCGATGTATTGAGTGCAGAAGAGTATGTTATGTTAAAGAATGAAGGCCTTACCAACGTGGGTACACCGCCTAATGGCACCACCCGTGGTTTTTACCTGCAAACAGGGCCTGACGGCAAACCGGTAGATACCGATTGGTACGACTATATTTACCAGAACGGGCTCTCTCACAGTCATACGCTGAATATATCCGGCGCCAATGAAAAGACGAGCTATTATTTTTCTTTTGGCTATACCGACCAGGAAGGGATGCTGAAGAAAAATACATTCAAGAGACTGGGTGGCCGGATGAACCTCGATCATAAAGTGACAGAAAGAATAACTGTTGGTGGCAATTTCACTTACAGCAATTCGATCAATTCGGCGCCTAACTCTGGTTCATTGCCCGGGCAGGCGTTCAATACATCCGGTCTTGGCCGCTTGCCACTGGTGCTGGCCCCCAATGTGACGCCATTCAATCCTGATGGTTCATACAATATCAACATTGCCGGTAATACGATCGGGCAGGGCGCTAATATCACGGCGTTGAACTTTACGAACCCCGTGATGATACTTGACCTGAACAAGTTCTCTTCTGAAAGCGACCGTGTGCTGGCCAATGTATATGCAGATGTAAAATTGTTGCAGGGACTGAATTTCCGTACGGTATTTGGAATAGATTACCTGAATACGCTGAACAAGGAATTCCAGAACCCCATTCATGGAGATGGTACGAATACACTTGGCGCTGCTGCGAATATGCAGCAACGGTTCAAGAGACAGAACTGGCAGAACCTGCTGACATTCGATCGCAAGATCGGCGCATCGCATAGTGTGAACCTGCTGCTGGGTAATGAACAGCAATTCACACACAATGAAGGATGGGGTGCACAACGCAGACAGGTGGGTGATTCTTATTTTGACGAATACCAGGGCGGCTTTGTCCTGATCGTTCCTTCCTTTACTTCTTTCCCTACATCTAATTTTCTTGGTGAAAGTTACCTGGTGTCTTTTTTTGGCAGGTTGAATTACGATTATAAGAAGAAGTATTTCTTATCGCTTAATGCAAGACGTGATGGTTATTCTGCTTTTGCTCCCGGAAAGAAGTATGGCAACTTCGGGGGCGCTTCTGCCGGATGGGCTGTATCACAGGAAGAATTTTTCAAGAACTCAGGGCTGGCCAATGTGTTCAGCAATCTCAAATTGCGCGGCAGCTACGGCCAGGTGGGCAATATCAATGGCATCGCTGATTATGCTTCTTACTTTCTTTTCACCAGCGGTTTGTATGGTTCGCAGGCAGCTTTGTTCTATTCGCAGGCAGGTAATACCGACCTGACATGGGAGACCAGTAAGAAAACGGATATCGGTTTTGAGGCAGGCTTCTTTAATAACCGCATCACTCTTGATTTTGCTTATTACAAGAATGATATTGACGGGCTGATATTGAATGATCCGCAAAGCCCTTCAAAAGGTGTGGCCTTTACGAATACACTTCCTACCAGCCTGGCGACATTAGCCGGTGGAACGGTGCCCGTAAATATCGGCCGTATGGTGAATAAGGGAATTGAAATAACCATCAATGCCAAAGTGATCAATAAGAAAGACTTTACGTGGAGCAGTAATTTCAATATCGGCACATTGCATAACGAAGTAAAGGAACTCGCAACGGGTAATGCTGACATCTTTATTGCTACTTCAGGCCTGGAGCGTCCCAGCATTATCAGGGTAGGAGAGTCTATCGGAAGTTTCTATGCTGTCCGGACCAATGGAGTAAATCCTGCAAACGGCCGCAGAATATTTGTTTACCGTAACGGGCAGCAGGTGCAATTCGATCTATCCTCACCGGTAGCTACCCGCTGGACCTATTTAGATGGCACCACTGCTCCCCGTGCTGTTGACCAGGCTGCTGATGGAGTACTCATCGGACCGGCATTGCCTACATGGACAGGCGGATGGGAGAATACAGTTCGCTATAAGAATTTCGACTTCAGCATGCTTCTTTATTTCTCAGGAGGCAACTATGTGTATAACGGAACAAAGGCCGGGTTAAGGGACAACCGTAACTGGAATAATTCTGTGGAGACACTGACCCGCTGGCAAAAACCGGGTGATGTGACCAATATACCCCGCCTGGTATTCGGTGATAACCTTTCCAATGGTTCCGGTATTGTTATTTCTGAAAATGTAGAGAAAGGCGATTTCCTGAAAGCCAGGAATATTTCTATCGGTTATTCCGTGCCGCTGAGTGTTACGCAAAAAGCAAAGATCAGCAGCTTCAGGGTATATGCGGCGATACAAAACGCCTTTGTGATCACCAACTACACCGGCTTCGATCCTGAAGTATCTGCTAATGGGAATAACAACTCCACACCAAGCGTGGACAGAAACTCTGTTCCGCAGGCCAGAACGATCACATTTGGAGTGAATGTCGGATTTTAATAATAGTCATGATAAGCACAATAAAAAAGTATAAAATGAAAAGTAAAATAATCATACTGGCATTATCTGCAGGACTGTTCTTTTCCTGCAATAAAAGCAAGCTGGACCCTAGCCCGCAGTCCGACCTTCCGGATACGGAGGCGTTTGCTACTGCAGCGAGGGCAGCGCAACAGGTGAACGGGATGTATGTGTTGTTGAAATCATCCTTCTTTTTCGGCAGCCGCTTTGTCGTGTATGGTGATGTTCGCGGGGAAGATTTCCTGAACAGGACCAATAATGGGGTTACGGGTTTACAAACCTGGAACTTCAGCGCTACACCGGCTACCAATGAAGTGCAGTACGTATGGAGAGATGCATATGCCTGCATCAACCAATGCAATATTGTACTGGCAAGAGTGGATGAAGCGCCGGTCACAGATGTATTGAAAAATCAATACAAGGGCGAGGCAAGATTATTAAGAGCATTGAGCTACTGGGGCCTGCTTACGTTGTATGCCAAGCCGTATGCGGATGGTAATGGCGCCAGCCCGGGTGTACCCCTTCGCTTAACGGCAGAATACAGTACAGGAAACAACTCGATGACAAGAGCCACCGTGGCGCAGGTATATACCCAGATACTCGCTGATCTGAATTTTGCAGAGACCAACCTGCCGCTGAATAACGGGGGCGCCGAAATGAATACGACCCACGCACATCGAAATACAGCCATTGCCTTAAAGACACGTATGTTGCTGGCCATGCAGCGCTGGGCCGATGTGATCACCGACGCAGATAAGTTAGTACCAGCGACGGCGCCTTTCCAGGCAGCGACCGGTGTTGGTCATCGGCTGGAGGCCAATATCGCATCCGTATTTGCAGCGCCTTATACTACATTGGAATCTATCTTTTCTATGCCTTTTACTACACTGGATCTTCCGGGTACACAAAACGGGTTGGCCAATTATTATATGCCGGGCCCTGTAGGAGCACTGGATTACACACTGAATACCGCTGCGGCGGGTATTGTATCAAGTACCAGTTGGAAAGCAACAGATGCAAGAAGAGCATTTGTAGGCACATCGGGTACTTCCACGGTATGGAGAAAATTTCCTTCAAACCCGCATACGGATTATGCACCTGTGATCAGGTATGCAGAAGTGCTGCTGAACCTGGCCGAGGCAAGAGTAAGACAAACCAATGCGGTGGATGCCAGAGCGATCGAGTTATTGAATGCCGTTCACCGTCGTTCAGATAATACGACCACGTATGTTGCCGGTGATTTTGCCGATGCGGCAGCTTTGCTGGCACAGATCGCTATTGAAAGAAGGATCGAATTTCTTGGCGAGGGGCTGCGCAATTTTGATATTATGCGTACGATGCAGGCATTTCCTGCCAAAGGAACGGCGCCGGTAGTGCCGGCCAATGCCAGTGTGTATATCTGGCCTATTCCGCAATCAGAACTCTTCAGTAATCCGGATGCGGCTCAGAACCCCGGATATTAATGGTATAAGTTGATTTTTTAACGGGCTGCTTTTTGAAGCAGCCCGTTTCATTGTTCGGCTACTTTCCGCCACTTTGATATTTCATGCTTCGGCATTCCCTTTTCATGCTTCGGTCATTCATACCTATAATAGCGAAGCATACTCCGAATATTTGCTGTCTGCTGTTAATCAGGTATTAAAACTACAGGACTGTTTCCAGCCATTATTTATTAACTCATGGTTTGCGGAGTGGCGTTGCTATTCTGCCGATTGAAAAAACCAAAATTTATGCACATGAAAAGATCGCTACTATTCTCTCTTCTTGTCATGCTGATGTCTTCCGCTGCTTTTGCACAGCAGGATGTATCGGGTGTGGTGACAGATGCAAGAGATAATTCCGCTCTGTCAGGAGTGAGTGTATTTGTAAAAGGTACCCGTACAGGCACTACCACCGGTCAGGATGGACGTTTTCGCATATCGGTTCCTGCCAACGGAGTACTTGTTTTTTCGTTCACAGGATTTACGGAAAAGGAGGTGGCGGTCAGCGGCTCTTCCATGAATGTGTCGCTGGCAGTAGCACAGACTGCTTTGCAGGAAGTAGTGGTGACAGGCTACACTACCCAGAATAAAAAGCAATACACCGGTTCTGTGGCGAAGGTCTCCGGATCGGAAGTAAACATGCAGCCCATTGCTTCGCTCGAGCAGTTACTGCAGGGTAAATCACCGGGGGTATTGATACAATCCCAAAGCGGGCAGCCCGGAGCTGCTGCCTCTGTTACTATTCGCGGCAAAGGTTCAGTACTGGGTGGCACGCAACCTTTATATATCGTAGATGGCATCCAGGTAACCGGTGCTGATTTTCAAAGTATCAGCCCGGCGGATATTGAGTCGTATAATATCCTGAAAGATGCGGTGGCTACTTCGCAGTACGGGTCGAGAGGGGCGAATGGTGTTATCGTCGTAACAACAAAAAGAGGGCGAAATGCAAAGACCGTACTCAATTACGACTACCAGTATGGTGTACAGCAATTCCCGGAAAGCAAACTGGTATTAATGACCTCAAGAGAAAAACTGAACTACGAGATGTATTATGACAGGCCCGACGGGTTAAATCCTTTTGGCTGGTCGCAGGCAGACTACGATAGTTTGTCAAAGATCAATGCGGACTGGGAAGGTGCTATGTTCCGTCATGCTAAAACCAACCAGCATATCCTGAGTGCAACGGGGGGTAATGATAAAACAAGATTCTTTATATCAGGCTCTATCTTTACACAGGATGGCCTGGTGCGTACCACGAACCTGAAGCGCTATACAGGAAGGGTCAATCTTGATCACACGGCGGGCAATTTCAGAATCGGTATTTCCACGACAATAGGGTATTCAAAACTTTCCGGGACGGATGAGAATGATAATGTGATCACCACTCCATTGAATGCCTACAGGTGGACCATGCCATACATTACTCCGTATCTTTCCGATGGCAGTTACAACCTTAGTGATCCCGGAGGAAATCCTAATCCTCTTCCTGATCTTTTCCTGAACACCAACCTGAACAAACAGCTCAAGGCAATTGGCTCAATAAGTATTGAGTACAAAATACCTTACGTAAAGGGCTTAAGTGCAAGAACGCAATGGGGCATTGATTTCACCGACAACCAGAATGAGAACTATACGGATATCAACACGCAGGCGAACCAGGTGGTGCCGGGGCTATCCGGGGCGTTTAACGCCAACTCACTTCGCCGGATACGTTCAACCGGGACTACATCACTTAATTACGAGAAGAAAGCAGGTGATCATTCATTTGGTATTGGGGTGTTCAATGAGATCATAAAAAGAAACACGGTGACCAATGGATATACCGGGTTCGGGTTGGTAGGGCCCATTAAAAATGCAGCAGGTATTACACCGGGAACACCCACCAATAATTTCATACCCCGGGTAGGCGGTGGAGCTACTGAAGAAGGAATATTGTCCTGGTTTGCTTTGGCAAGCTATGATTACCGGAACAAATACTTTGTAAACCTGACTGGTCGCCGTGATGGCAGTTCAAGACTTGCAGAAGGTAAGAAGTATGTGAACTATGGCGGTATTGGTTTTGGATGGGCAGTTACCAGTGAGGGCTTTATGGCAGGACAAAAGATTTTTGATAACCTGAAGCTGAAAATAAGTTATGGTTCGGCAGGAAATGCAGAGATCGGTGATTCATACGAGGCATTGGAACAATTTGGTCCGACCTCCTATAATGGAATCGGCGGGCTTGTGCTGAACAACCTGAAGAAAGACCAGTTGACCTGGGAAACAAGAAGCACGGCGAACGCAGGTATTGAGTTTGCCGTTTTGAAAAACAGGTTATCTGGCGCTGTGGAGGTATATAATAGTATCACTGACGGGCTTTACTTAAACAGGTTACTGTCTTCTACCAATGGTGTCGGAAGCATTGTGACAAATCTCGGTAAAATGAGGAATCGGGGTGTTGAAGTATCATTGGCTTTTGATCTCGTGAAAGGTAAAGACCTTAACATCAGCATCAATGGTAACTGGACCACGAATAAGAGTGTGATGGTGGAACTGGATGGTAATAATGAGATCATCAATGGTATCAGCATTAACAGGATCGGTGAAAGGGCTAACAGTGTTTACCTGGTAAAATATGCAGGAGTTGACCCGGCTAACGGGGATGCATTATATTATAAAGCCGATGGCAAAACGACCACCAATGTCTATGACCCTGCAGACGCCGTCATTGCAGGTTCCTTTGACCCCAAAGGATTTGGCGGGTTCGGCGCAACTGTTTCTTACAAAGGGATTGAGGTATCAGCTTTATTCAACTATCAATATGGTTTTGATATTTATAATAATGCAAGAGCTGATGTGGAGAACCCGCAATACTGGTTCTCGCAACTGAGCAGGGATGTACTGAGAGAATGGCAGCATCCTGGTGATATCACAGATATTCCTTCTTCTTTCAGTGATTTTCAATACAACACAACAAGGTACCTGGAGAAAGGAGATTTCCTCCGGTTCAGGAATATTATGGTCAGTTATTCATTACCCAAAAGCCTGATCAGTAAATGGAAGATCGGCAACCTGAAAGTATTTGCGCAGGGACAAAACCTTTATACATGGCATAGCTTTAAGGGGTATGACCCTGAAATTGCTACCGGTGCCCTGACAGGAGCCCATTACCCGGCTTTGATCGCTGTTACATTTGGCGCAAGCATTGGTTTATAATCATCAAAAAGAAGAAATATGAAAAGTACAGTAAAATATATCATGGTATTGTTCATAGCAGGATCATTGTTCTCTTCCTGCAAAAAAGTGGTGGATGTGGACCCATCACATACTATTGACGGGGATGGCTTTTTTAATACGGTTGACGAGTATGATTTTGCATTGACAGGGGCTTACCAGCGCTTAAAAAGGAACTCACTATATGGCGGGGTGAACGGGGGAAGTATCTTTTTGTCAGCAGCCGACATTGCCGCGGATAATTTTTATAACGGGCCCAATAATCTTGGGAACCTGAATACAGCGTTCCGCTGGAATTATACAGCCGATCATCCTTCCGTACAGGGGGCATGGGACGATGCGTATTTAGTCATTCAGCAGGCTAACCTTTCTATGCGGGGTATTGACAGGTTCACCACCACCGATGGATTAAAAGTAAACCGCATAGAAGGCCAGGCAAGAGTGATCCGCGCATTGATGCATTTTGAACTGCTGCGTTGGTGGGCTACAGATTATGATCGCAATTCCACCGCCTTAGGCGTTCCTTACGTGGACAAGTTCGATATCGAGCAGATGCCATCAAGACCTACAGTAAAGCAGACGTATGATAAATTAGAAGCTGACCTGAAAGCAGCCCGTGCTATGCTTGACAATACAGACAGGGCTATTCAATCTGCCACTTCTACAGCCGGTACGGCAAGAGCTTATGCGGATCGTTTGGTATGTGATGCGCTGCTGGCAAGAATGTATTTATATGCAAATGAATTAGACAGTGCTATCAAATATTCTACGATAGCGATCAATGCCAGGCCGCTGGCATCGGCTGCGGTATTTCCCTCTGTGTGGGAAGATGCTTCTACTGCCGAAGTGATATGGTCCATCAAATATCAATCCGGTGAACCGGCATTGGCAAGAGAAGTGTATCAGACGTCCGGAGACCTGGTATCATGGGCACCTGTGGATGCCTTGCTTGGTTTGTATGATGCGGGGGATATACGTGGTGATGTGTACTGGGTAAGCCGTAACGGTAGGCTGGTACTGGGAAAATACTTTGCCAAATCCACAGCAGCGGGTAATCCCGATGGGGTGGTTGATTTCAAAATATTCCGTACGGGTGAGATGTACCTGATCAGGTCGGAAGCGTATGCACGCAAAGCAGGCATGGGTGCGCAGGCACTGTCTGATCTGAATGCGCTGCGTACGGCCCGCAATGCCGCTACCGGCAGCGAAGCAGGTGCTGCTTTACTGACAGCGATACAAACAGAACGCAGAAAAGAATTGCTGATGGAAGGGCACCGTTTCTTTGATATCAAACGCACTACCCGCAGTATCAGCCGCACACAGGATTGCGCCACTTTTTGTACGCTGTTGCCGGCCAGCAGGGCATGGGCCTTCCCTATTCCGCAAACAGAAATGCTGGCCAATCCCAATATGGTACAAAACCCCGGTTATTAAATCTTTAAATGGATAAACTATGAGATCAGTTGCAGCCAAAATAAGTTTCGTGTTTTTATCAGCCGCATTATTTTCCTCCTGCAAAAAAAATGTGGTGTTCAATGATATTACCATCAATACCTTCAGGCCGATCGTTGAGTTTTCCGATGTCAGCGGTTTTAAAAGCGTGGCCATGGATTATACGAACAACCAGATAACAGTGGATATAACCGATGTCCGTTTTATGATCCGGTCTGATATTAGCAAGGAATCGTCTGTGAAAGTAGCGATCAGCACTAATGTAGTGAATGATTATAATGCAGATAATGGTACGAATTACACACCTGTCGGCGTACCTCTTTTTTCACTGGAGAATGACCTGTTCACGCTGTCGCCTTCGGAAAGAAGCCAGCCGGTAAGGATACGCATCAAGCCTTCCGATGTGGCAGTAGGAGAGAATGCGATCGGACTGACCATCTTTGAGGTCACCAACGGTGAGATCAGCCAGATAGCCGGGAAGCTGGTCATCGCTCTTTCTGTGAAGAACCAGTATGACGGGATCTATACTCTCGACGGAGCTTTTTATCACCCGACATCTTCTCCGGGTTATGATCCTTTTACGATCGAAGTGGAAATGCACACTACAGGGCCTAACAGCGTAAAAATGTATGTGCCTGATTTTGGCGGATATTATCATCCGGGGTTGTTTGGCGGTGTGCTGAATGCATTTGGTTCGCAGGAGCCTGAATATACTGTTAGCCCTGCAACGAATACGGTGACAGTGCAGAATGCTTTTCCGGGAGCCGTTACTTTTTATACGATGGCGCCCGGCTTTAATTCGCGGTATGACGCGGCCACTAAAACTATTTATGCAAAATTCGGGTACAACTATTCACCAGGACCCACTTTTAATCCTGCCACTAACCGTGAGTGGACAGATGTACTGACCTATATCGGGCCGAGATAAGAAAAGTCGCACGATAACGTTTCATGGCTGAGGAGGTGTCATCGGGCACCTCCTTTTTTATGGGATATAGTAATACGTTATCGGGTTGTAATATTCATGCTTCAGTAAATGGGAAACATAGTTTAGGGAAGGGGCCGGTACTTTTACGTTGTATAAGCGTAACAGGAAAAGAATGGTCCCGCTACGGGCGGGACCTTAACAATAGTTTTCTCATGTGAACGGTCAACGAAGACCAAGCAGGTGGTTGTCTAGCCAACCTGCTTTTTTTTATTGAGTAAATGTAAGAGAGTATGATGCAAAAGTTATCTTTTGCGACTTGACCTGCATCAACAAATGAAAATAAGAAAGTCATCTCAAAAGAGATGGCTCTAGTGCCCGGGATCGGAATCGAACCGATACACCGTTGCCGGCGCCCCGATTGAGTCGGGGTGCATCTGCCAATCAATGAAATAAAAAAACCCGACTATTGATCGAGGTTGATGTGCACCCAACTGTACAATTCTCGAACCATTTTATACCGGATTTGACGAGACTTGCGAATCTTATGATTGCATAAGATTTCGACAGGTCTTTTTTATTGCCTGATTTTAAGCATTTTAATAACTACAAAGGTGAAAAGCATGAAAATTGATAAAAGCTATACGGAATTTATACAGTCTATAAAAAGGCAAATTGTACAAAGCCGGTATGTGGCAGCCAGGCTGGCCAACAGGGAGCAACTGATGCTGTACTTTAAAACCGGGTTAATGATTTCGGAGAAGATAAAGGCCCAAAAATGGGGTGCCAAAGTCCTTGACCAAATTTCGGCAGATTTGCAAAAAGAGTTGCCGGGACTAAGGGGCTTTTCGCCGGGTAATCTTAAGAAAATAAGACTGTTTGCGGAAGCTTATGCTCCCCACCTGGTATTTGGTTTGACGGTGTCGAACCAAATTGGGCTGACAGGCTTTGGAGAGGCTTTTTCAATTAGTTCGACACTGTCGAACCTAATTGAAAATAAGGGGTTTTATGAAGCTTTTACAGGTATCAGCTTTTCCCATCATTTCGTCATTTTAACCAAAATAAAGGGCTGGGAAGCCCGGATTTTTTATATCCAGAGTGCAGCGGCCAATTTTTGGTCACTGACTGTGCTGGAACACCATATTGAGAACAACCTATATATCAAGGAAGGTAAACTGCCAAACAATTTTGAGGGTACTTTGGCTGAAACCTTAAAGCCTTCTGCACTAAAAATGTTTAAAGACGAATACCTGCTTGATTTTATTGCCGGTGATGAACTAGACGATGAACGCCATATTGAACAGCAGGTGGTTTTAAACATCCGGAATTTTATTTTGCAAATGGGTAAAGGCTTTTGCTTTATTGGCAACCAATACCGGCTTGAAGTGGATGGCGATGAATTTTTTATTGACCTGCTGTTTTTTAACCGCCACCTGCAATGCCTGGTGGCTTTTGAATTGAAGAAAGGGAAATTTAAACCAGCCGATGCAGGGCAGCTTAATTTTTACCTGAATGTACTGGATGAAAAAGTAAAAATACAGCAGGAAAACAGCAGCATTGGCATTGTGCTTTGCAAAGAAAAAAATAATACCGTGGTTGAGTTTGCTATTAAGAGTTTTGATAAAGCCATGGGAGTTGCTACCTATAAAACCTCTAAACAAACGCCGGTGCAAATGAAAGGGATATTGCCGGATACGGATGAGTTGGGGAAATTGTTGGAATGATTTTGTTATACCAGCTTCAGTATTTCATGGCATCATCGTTGCGTCGCAATCCTTTCATCGGTTGGTTAGAATGGCATCAGGATAAATCAAGCATGAAATGTTTCAACAAAGGGCTTGAAGTTCCGTCATGTTTTGAGTAGTAACTGTAACTAACATTGTGAGCCTTATTATTAACCAATATCTCTTTAGCTCTCTTTTCAGTAATAAGTATTCGATTTAGTAGCTCAACTATTTTATGACTCTTACCTTCTAATACATAACCAAGAAGGCAACCATTAGGATATCTGCCACTGGTAAAATTATCTATTCCCGTTTCAATATATCTTTTCCTGAGTTTATAGGCATCCACAATTGCTCCTGTTGAGTTTTTAGTCCAGTTATTTTCCGCTAAATTTTTAGCTTCCATATAATATTCGAATTCAGCGTTTGAACTCCATACAGAATATTTAAAATCAATTCGTGGAGATTTGTCTGCATCTTTCAGGCCATCATAAGTTTCATCTGTATCAAGATAGTTTTCCCTTGTTAAAGTGATTTGCAAATCTAACCTGAGTTGGCTTTCCATCACAAATCCAATCAACTGTGCCGTTATATTATTTTCACTTTCTTCACTTACTTTACGATTTGAGTTTCGGAGAGAATTATAGGCGTCCAATAGAAGGTAAATGCAATTACCTTCGAATTTTAGTTTGAATTGATTTATTATATCTTGGTTTAGCTTGCCGTTCATTTATGACATTTTCAAGATTTCACTCACTAATTCCCTGGCATCATTTATGGCCATTGAACGGCTCCAAAATCTTTTTTGATTTGGTTTGATTATGTAAATGTCATTCCCATCATAATATTTTATTTGCTTTTGGATGTAGATATTTTTTGCCAGAGTTTTAAGTGAGTATTTATTTATTTCTTCTAAATATTTATTATACTCTATTGAATCAAACGACTCTACTTCTTTTTCCTTTTTTGCAAACGATATCTTTACAATATTCAAAGGTGCAGCCTTAGAAGTTTCAAAGAAGGCCGCATTGACAAAATATTTTTCAGAAGATAAATACTCATTTAGCTCTTTAGAAATAAGCAAAGAAAAAGATTTGTTTTCAGACTGTGTGATACTTTTTAGAGCCATCGATTTGTGTCCTTCAAAAAGCAGACTCAAACTTATATTGATAAAATCATCAATTAAAATCCTTTCATTTTGACTAAATCCAAAAAGCTTAAAGATGGCGTTATTGATTTCCTGTTCAATGTCAGAAATGTCTGATACAAGAGGATAGTTCGCTATTATTCTTTTCTTAATTTTTTCAATTTGGGTCGATAAGTTTTCAAAAACAATATCGTTCAAATTCATTGGGAGTTTCAGTATTTCATTGGGCTGTATTACTTCTCTTTCTATTCCGGTTGAAGCAGAAATCAGAAATGAGTAGTAAGTTGCAAATTTTGAATTAATTAAAGCAGATAAGGCTTTTAAAAAAACTGAAGAACCGCCCGACAATCCCAAGACCATATCATTAAAAGTACAATCATAATCAAGGTATGATGCACATAGTTTTTTATCACTGAGGCCAGATTTTATTAGTAAGTGAGGGGCTTTGTAAACCTCTTGATGCTTTCCTATTCTCCTAAAGGCATTTATTTTTTTAATTTCCTCAGATTCAGATATGCGATAATATTTACGATAAACCTTTTTTAAATCTTTACTTAAACCCTGATGCAGTTTGATAGATGATTCTTCCGGAGAGTAATAACGATGCACTGCCTCTGGATTTATATAAGGCATTTTAGGTAATTCATTATTGATAATGGGTTGTTCAGTTGAACGATACAGAAATTGTAATCCAACAGCTTTCTTAATACTTCTTTCTTTAAGGACTTCAGATAATTTTGGTAATTGCTCAACCTTTTTTATTAAGTTATAATCTTCCAAAGTACCCCACATAGCAATTTTCCAAATTGTAGTTGATGGATTATGGCATTCTTCACGGGGTAGAAATTTAACATCAGTAGAATCAATTACAACTCCTTCTACCAAACTATTTTTTACATAACTCTTCGGTGCCCAATATTCGATTGTGGAACTTTTTTTCTCTGGGATTTGCTTTTGATAAAAAACAATGCTAACAGGACCTACAGCTGAGGAAAAAAGCTGTCCGCCAAAAGATTTAGGAGTTTTTCTAAAAATTGAAAAATTATAAATTTTTTCTACATAGGTTTCATTAAATAACCACTGGCGGAAATTTTGAAATGGAGTTTCTGTGTTTGTTAAAACCTTAGTATTGAAAATTAATGCTACTGAGCCGGTAGTTGTAAAGGAAGCAGATTTGTGTAAAAAAGGTATAACCATGTCTTTACCAAAATCATGCTGTTCACAGTACTTTTTAATTGAGGGCAAATCAATTTTTGAGCCGAAAGGTGGATTCCCAACCACCAAATCAATACTTCCAAAGTAATCTACAGCTACTTCACCAATACTATCTTGCCGAAGTAGATTGGCACCTTGCTTCTTTAGGGCCTTATCTTTCGGGTCGAAAATTAAATAAGGAAATCTATATCGCTTATCAATCCATAGAGTTCTCGGGTTTAAATGTTCCAGCATTGCCAGATATAAACTGAAAGCTGTAACCCTGATTGCCAATCGGTCATATTCAATCCCAAAAATATTTTTCTCAAGAATTTCTCTTAAATCACCAAAACTTATTTGTTGACCAGGGTGAGCATTCTTCCATCGTTTAACTAACCGCTTGAAGCTTTCAACCAAGAAAATTCCTGAACCGCAAGCTGGGTCAAGGATTTTAAATTGCCACTGAGTTTCGTTTTTAAATTTTAGTTTTTCATTCAGTATTAATTCCACTAAAGATGGTGGAGTGTAATACTGCCCTGCTTTTTCTTTTTGACTTTCTTTAAACTCTTCCAGAAAATGCTCATAGATTTCACTTAGTAATTCAATTTGAATTATATCAAACCGGAAGAGTCTCCATTCATTAAACAATTTTGGTGTACCAGTTAAATCACCATCAAAAAGGCATTTTTTTATTACATCAAGATGTTTTTCTGTAACCGTCTTCTTTTCTCCAGGTATTAATGGAAATACATTACCATTAAAGTGGTCTTCCACTTTTTCAAAAATTGAATAGGTGGAATCTTTGTCTGCAAGAATATCAATATAGCTGATAGCACCAGGCAATATTTTTTTATATAAATTGGTTTCTTTTGCTGCCCCCTTATCTTCCAAATACATAATGAAAATAGAACGCATCAATAAACTATGAATGACTTCGTCTGATAATTCTAATTTCTTAAGCTGCTTTGCAGCATTCAAAAGTGATTTAACCAAATATTTATCAATTCTTTCCTGTAATGAAATCTTATCTCTTAGTTTGTTTTCCGTAGTCCATAGAAGGCCGCAATCAACAGCAACCCTGGAAAATAGTTCTTTGATGTTATGAAGTGCTTTCAAATTATCAAAATCAGAACGAATGATTTCTAACTTTTCTAATTCATCAGATAATTTAAGGCTTGTATTTTCGTAATTGAACGGTCTTTTAGAGCAGTTATAAATTCTAATTTCTGTTTTGGATAAAATAAATAAAAAAATAACTTTTCGATAGTTCCAACATAGGTGTTGAATCCGGGCAATGTCTTTTAATGTACCTTCATCGAAATGATTTATTTCTTTAAATAAAATAGCAGGATAATCACCGGACAAATAAACCTTATCAACCCCTAAATAACTTATTTCTTCCAAATCGGAAGAGAGGTTTTCTTTACGCACATTTTGAATCTCTGTGAAATCAAAATCAATATAGAATTCCTTTGGAGTCATAAGTTTATAAGCCTGAGGGTAATTGGTTTAGCCCAAAAATACTAAAATAATTAGTATTTCATCATTCTTTGGTCAAAAATAATGGATTACAAGGGTTTAGAGGTCAATTAAATGGACAGCTAGTATCAATTTTTCAACTATTTATCACCCTTCTCCGCCTTTAACCTCCCCACTTCCTCCCCAATCAACCGTTTTATATCCATCTTCACCTGGTAATAATTATCCAGCACCTGCTGTTGGGTAACATTGGAGACCGCAGGAATATCCCGGTAGTTACTCACTTCTGCATTCACTTTTTCATGGTCGTTGATGACTTCGGAGTGAATCAGGTTTAGGCTGTTTTTATCAAGGCTGACATTACAAACTACAAAAACTCAGCGGAGTAGTGTCATTTAGCCTGAAGGAAGTAATAAATATTTTCATTCTGTCCATGTGAGTTTGTTCACTGCGTCGTATATTTCCAAATAGCTTTGCGTTCAACTTTGCACATAAAAACTCATAAATATCTCTTGCAAGTTTCTCTTCTTGCCTCATGTAAAGAATGGCATCTTTTCTCTGTTGATTTAAGGTAATGGCCTGCGGCTAAAACCAGCAATTGATAATATGACAGATGTTAAAGAAAAAATGATTATTTCATAATCTTAAGTTTTATATATCTTAAAAACCAGTTTCCATCGCACTGTTAATAATAACATCAAACTCAGCCTGGGTAATATACTGAGGGGTATAAGTACCACCTGCATTTAGTACATTTCTATAGAATGACCGAAGGTGGTTACGGCTTCCTTTAGTCAGCATATCATACACTAAACGAATGTCCTGGTTGTCAATATTGACCAATGCGTTCTTCAAATCGAATATGTCAAGGTCTTCAATGGTTGCCCCCACTTTGTAGGCTTCAAGTACACTTGTATTGCCTTGTGCCACCAGTTGGTTATAAAGCCCCTGTAATATGGTATTATTAAATACGCCAACCGGGTTTGTACCTACGGGGTCTGTTAAACTGTACTTATTAAGCAACAGTAATACAGATTCCATATGAGTTTGCTCGCTGCTGGAAATATTAGTGAATATATTTACACCCCATTTATTGTACAAAGTAATGTAAACATCCAGGGCCAATTTTTCTTCCTCTCTCATAAAAGAAAGGCTGGATAATTCTGTAGAGTTTAATGGCTCTTTTGGCAAACTGGTAATTTGAGCCTGCAGATTAGCAATGTTAATATTTCCATTGTTATTGCCATTATTAGCAGGAGTGTCATCTTTACTGCACGATGCCACTGAAACAATTAATGCAGCTGCAATCAACAAGAAACTTCCGGCTTTTAATACTTTTTTCACGATAAAATGTTTTATTGTGATTAGTTTGTTTTATGTGATAAAGGTATTTCAGTTGTTATTGCTTTTTAATAACAAGTGTTACATAAGCAAGTGATAAATGTTAATGTAAATACAATTTCAAGTAATACTTTTCCGAGTAAATAAAAGGGTCGTATTATTTGTGAAGTTGCCTTAGTGTTTGGTACTGTTTTTAGTTTTCGTTGTCGGCAGTATCAGAAATATCCTGGAATATTATCTGCTTTAGTTCAACTATCTAACTCTATAATTTAAATTGCATCATAAGGCTTCCATATTCCTGTGTGTATTGTCCTTTAAACTCTGCTCCAATAGATTTTTGACTAATAGTGATACTGTATTTCGGTTTTTCAAATGTTATACCAACATCATATAATACAACTACTCTCTCTATTTGGTCTTTACTTAAAACATAGCCATTACTCTGAGGACTGATTTGATTTAACAGACCTCCCTGTAATAGAGCATTACTTAGTACAACCCTTGCAGCGGGTTTCATAAATACATATAACTGTGATATATTTTTTTTTGTTTGTGCCACAGAAATTTCGTCAAAATAATTATTGAATTTGCCTACTCTTAGCATAAACCCTGCACTTGCCGCATTATAAGTTGTACCACTGAATGTTTCAATAATACCAACCAGTAAAACCTTATTTGAGGCCAGTAGCATTTGCTTTTCGATACTGATGTTATAATTCAGGATTATATCGTTTGGTACCTGGTTGTGCCAGCCGAGTGGTTTTGTATAACTGATTACCCTGTGTGCCCAAGTTTGGGTTTCTTTGGCAAAACTCAGCGGTCCTATTACACCCAAACGAATTTCAGAGATAATTTTTATTTTTTTTATATTGTCAATTGACTGAAGAGAATGTATGTTGTACAATGCACCTGCATAGGGCCGGTCATTATACTGAATATCCGGTACATCAATATTTTTGGGTGTAAACATAAATTGCGCTACTCCCCATCCGTAGATGTTATTATTATCATCTGAAATATTAAGCAAGAGTGATGAAGGGAATTTTGCCTTGTGTTTTTTTGTATAAAAATAATCTATCCTGATGCCGTTGGTATAATACCTGTCTGTACCATCTCCCCGAACATTGATAAAATCGTTATCCCACAGGATGCGTAATGAATGTTTATTATTCACTGGCTGCGCTTTTGCATTGCTGTCATTAATTACCGATAAAGCCCAGCCAAAAAAAAGAAGTAAAAAATATTTAGCTGACAGTTCCATTAGTGATGATATGAGGTATTTTACTTTGTGCAGTTTTTCTTCCGAATCTTTCTTTCAATCTATCTACCAAATAATACAGCATCGGCACTAAATAAACAGTCAGTATTAAAGAAGACAAAAGCCCGCCAATAATAACCCAGGCCAACCCATTTTTCCATTCGCTGGCTGTTCCTTTTGCCAGCGCAATAGGCAGCATACCAAATACCATTGCCAAAGTGGTCATTAATATTGGACGCATACGTTCCTTACCGGCTTTAATTAATGCCTCTTTGTAGTGCATGCCCTGTGCCTTTAACTGATTGGTAAAATCAACAATCAGAATAGCATTTTTTACTACCAATCCCATCAGCATTATCAAACCAAGCAGAGCAAATAAACTTAAGTTACTTAATGCTAAATTCAATGCAAGGAAAGCACCAATGGCTGCTACTAAAATAGAAAACAAAGCAACAAAGGGATAAACGAAATTGTCGTATAAGGCAACCATAATTAAATAAATGAGCAAAAACGAAATCATTAAAACAGAACCCAAAGCACCAAAACTATCATTCTGTCGTTTTATATCACTTCCCCATGTCATATCTATTCCACTTGCCAGAGGATTTTTTTGGAGATACGCCACTACTTCATCCGCAACCGTTCCTGACGGACGGCCTAAAGCATCGGCAGTGAGTGTTACAGCAGGCTGGCGGTCTTTTCTTTCTAACAGTGACGGAGAGTTATCTCTCTCCACTTTTGCAAACTGCGAAACTTCTATTGGCAAACCCATTGGATTAACAATAGATAACCGTTTTACATCGTCATAGTTTTTTCGTTCAAACTCATCTAACCAAATTCTTACAGGATACTCTGTTCCGTTTTCTGTAAGTGTTGCATCATCATTACCGGTAAATGCTGTCCTTAAATTCAACCCGGTATAAGCAGTTGTTAATCCCAATCGCTGCATCTTATCTTTATCGGGAACTATTTTATATTCAGGGCTTCCGGCCTCTACTGATAAACGGACATTATCTGCACCTGGTATTTTTTCTACAATAGATTTTAATTCATTACCTGATTTCATTACCAAATTCAAATCATTTCCGCTTAAAGTAATTTCTATTGGCGCAGAACGTGGCACTAAACCCAATGCTGCCATCGAATAATTTATTGCAGGATACTTTAATTTCAACTCTTCCCGAAGTGTTTTCATAAACTCTTCAGTTGCCAAATTATTAAGTTCCTTTTTAGATTTTAATTGAATGGTAAATTCAGTCTTATTTGCCGAGCCTACACCCAGACTTCCTATACCTGTACTCGGGCCGCCTACATTACTGAATACTGTTGCCACTTCTTTTTGTTGCAGAATATAGGTTTCTACCTGTTGAGATACTAAATTATTTTGCTGGATAGATGTGGACCTATCAAATTCTAAACTCATCCGAAACTTACCCTGGTCGCCGGTTGATATTAATTCCTTACCAATAATTCCCTGCCTCATTATACCTAAAGTCATTGCAAAAAGCAGCACTACTATTCCGGTAAAAATCAACTTATGGCTTAACACCCATTCTAATTGTTTGCCATACCAATTGATAACTTTATCTAACTGATGTTCAAACCAAAGCAGAAAGCGATTGAAAAAATTAGCAGGTTTTAAATCTTCTTTCTTGCCAATTCGAGATGCCAGCCAGGGAGTTAATGTAAAACCCACCAGCAAACTGGTGAGTGTAGAGGTTACCACCACTACTGAAAATTGTTTGAGCATATCAGCTACAAAAACCTGTAAAAACAGGATTGGTAAAAACACCACTACATCAACCAAAGTGATGGACAAAGCGGCAAACCCTATTTCCATTCGGCCATCCATTGCAGCAACCCGTTTTTCCTTTCCTTTATCCAAATGCTTTTGAATATTTTCCAATACTACAACGGCATCATCTACCAGGATACCGATGATTAATGACATGGCCAGCAAAGTCATCAGGTTAAGTGTATAACCCAACAACCACATTACTGCAAAAGCAGTAACTAAAGATGTGGGAATGGCGACGATTACAATTAATGAGTTTCTAAAACTCCGCAGGAATAAAAGCATTACCAACGAAACCAATAGTACTGCTAATATCAAATCAAACACCACTGAATTAACTGCAGCAATAGTATTATCGGTACTGTCGTCTGCAATGATAAACTTTACACCTGCATTGGTATTTTGCCCTTCAATTGCTTTAAATTTATTACGAACCAATTTTGAAACATCAACCGCATTGGCATCGCCCTGTTTTTTCAACATGAGTCCAATGCCATTTTTACCATTATACCGGCTGATGGATGTTGTTTCTTTAATTCCATCGGTTACAGTAGCTACATCTTTTAAATAAAC
>JAEUVJ010000017.1 GCA_016787085.1 Chitinophagaceae bacterium
TGTTGTATTAGCTATTTCGATTGTAACTTTTTCCAGCAGGAACCGGCTAAGGAAATTAATTATAAAATCAGTCCATTGCTGGTTAAACCCAAACCCTTTTGTCTGCAACATCAACCCAACGTACTTCCTTTTCCTTCTGTCGTGCAGTAGCCTGGAGTAAGTTATCTGAGCATGTTTCCTGCCAACCAAAATATAAAGCTTACGAATTGCCTCAGCCATTGCCGGGTTGGTCAGGTCTGTAAGTAAGTAGTTTCTTGCCGAATCATAGCCACCTTCCCGTAGCCTGGATATAATAACAGATACTTTTTTATGAATAGCTGACCTTACCGATGGGAAAAACTTTTCCTCAAACTTCCGGTTTGTTTGTTCATATTGTTTTATGATCTGCTGACGGGTCATTTAAACTCAATTTCATTCGTTATACCTACAGAATGATACAGCCTTTTTGCATATTCAAATCGCTTCCAGTCATTCTTTGACTTCTCCGTTTGACATCCACGACGCTCAGCTTTCGTTAGCGGGTAACGGTCATAGGCCATCTTTTCAATCTCCGGCCTCTCGCTAAATATCTTCTTCATCGTTACCTTCATCATTCAAAGCATTATCAACCTCATTCATTTGTCTTTCAGATAATGGAACCCGGCCTAAAGTATTAACCCACGGCTCACTCATTTCAGGGTCAGGAAGTGCAGCAAGCGAACAAAGCTCCCTCTGCTCATTCGGGCTGATCGCTATCAGTTGTGAAGTCCATGCAGCCACATCTTTGACATCAGCCTGAAGCTCGCTGAATACACTCATGTCAAAGTCTATAACCTGTCCAGCAGGAAGACCCCAGTTTGTCAGCGCCTTCCTTGTCATCGCATCCCTTGTGCTGCATAATTCAGGCAACACACAACGAGATGTAAGCGAAATCTCCGCCTCCTTAAACGTATTGTATGTCTTGTTGATTGGGTCATTTAATAGCTGAGTTGGCACCCCGCCGAATACGTTACACAGCATGCGCAGATCAACCAAACCGGACTCAATCAACTCCATTTCCTCGCTGTTAAGCCCAACCGGTATCCAGCTAAGATCATATCCGGACACGCCCATCTTACCCCTGTTCTTTGCGCCCTGCCAACTCGATCTCATGTTCTCTGTAAATGGATCAACAACATCAGCCTGCATAACTTCTGGCCCAACCTGACCAGGCAACACTTTGAACGCAAATACACCTTTTACCCCCTCGTTATCCCAACTCGCCGCCTCTGCTGTTAGTTGCAGATTTGATTTTTGCAGGCGTTTCAGCCCTGCTTTTAATGGGGCCTGCCCATATAGTTGAACGCCATTGATATCATAGTTTGGGTTAAAATATTTCTCATGTAGTATTTCTTCCGGCGTGAACTTTACATCTGTCAATATCGTAAGCTGGTAACCCGTTGGTCTTACAGGCCAGCCTCCATTAGCGAATATGTTCATATACTGAGAAGGTTCCACCCATAGTTCATTTGGCACACCTGCGTTAGCTCCTGACTTCAGCGCCCTTCCTGAAATGTATTTATTTCCTGTAAGCAACTTGAATGCAATACCAGCAGATATAAACTCCGGCCCTGTCTGTAACGAATTGGGGTACTTCAGCAACTCACCCCACTTACCCGGCTCCTTTACCGGCATCAACGCCTTAGCCTGTAGCCTTGCGATCTTTACAATATCATGAACCTTCTTAGATTGCTCAGCCTTCAGCGACTTGTAAGCCTGCTCATCTTCGATCTTATAAATACCCCACGGAGCAACCTTCGCTTTGTCAGTTATCAGGCGTACAATCGAATAAACTATATCATTGATATTGTAACCACGAACGATATAGTTCTCCTGGTTATCTGTGTAGGCTACAAGCCTTCCGTTTATGAACTGGAAAGAGGGCGCACCGGGAACCGGTATATTAGTTGCCTTTACCTGTGTTTGTGGGGGCGTTAACCGCCTTGCCAGTAGGCTCATTTATATAATTTTCAAGCGCTAAGGTAAGCTCTTTTACGGAATTATGTAATACCTGCCAAATTTTTACCCACATATCTAAAAACCATTCGATGATCAGGAGGGGGATGTAAAGTATGTAAAGGAGTTTTTTCATATCGTAGTCATTGCAAGTTTTACCTGTGGCTTCAGCTCAAACCAAACCCTCATAAGTATTGCGTCCCAAAAGTCGGGGGACCTTCCGATCAACTCCTTCACCTTATCCTTTGGCAAGAGTCCCCGCTTCAATTCACTATCCAGCGCCTTCTGCTGCACCTGTTCGAGTTCTTCGATTATTAACGGCTTCATCCAATCCTCGCACTCCAAATATAACCCATTCGCATTGATTATTTCAGCCATCCTGAACCCGCATTGAGATTTAAGGTTATCGAAGTTCTCAACAACAGGTTTCCCATCTGCGCCAACAGGCTTCTTTGGATCTGGCAACGCCCTGGCATTATTCACAAAACCTTTGAACCCTCCGAAATCCTCAACGCCGGAGCCCATACCGTCACTATCAACCAGCACATCAGATTTACCTACTGCGTTGCGGGAGCGGGCAGCTTCGATGTTGGTTGTTGTTACTGTCAATTTCTCCCGCTTGTACGCCGTAACCTTCCCTCTCATTCCGTTCCATTCAATGATAACAACACGATCACCACCGAGACGGGCAATATCGGCGGTTATACATTTGCGGCCTTCAGGTACATGAGTATTAGTAAATACATCACAGGCTTTTTCATAATCAATCAACGCTGCCGGATTATTGTCATATTCCCAATTACCATATAGCAGCCGTTGCCGTTCGTTATTATTAAGCGTTCGCTCAAGGTTCAGGATGTACTCAGGAGATAGCATTTTATTATCTGTCGGCAGCGCCTGGATAAACCGCTTCCACTTTGGCAACGTACCATCTTTCCACGGTTTATAATAATCCCGGTATAAGTAGTTCTTTGACGGGTTGCAGGTTTGCAGGAATTTTGGGGCTAATCCGTATGTGTCGTTCTTCCATCTTCCAACAGAAGCCATCAGGTTATTCTTCGCCGCCTCATGCCACTCCCCGGTCTCCTCTCCCCATCCTCTTGTGAACTGCATTGATCCGAACCTCATGTATAATGGATCGGATGGCATCCATGCCGCATCCAGCAGATACACCCTCGACTTATTGTATAGCGAATAATAATTATCCTGCCCGTTAAACTTTGCGTACTGCGAGATATTCAAACCCCAATCATCAAAACACTCATGAATTGACGGGATGGTAAACTTTCTTAATGCTGAAAGTTCATTCCTGGCAATAAAGTAATGCGTCTCTGGATACATCATTGCGTCACCGAATATAAGTTTACACCCGGTGAATGATTTAGCGCCACCCTTTGCGCCTCCGTAAACAATATCCGTTGCGTTCGGGTCAAGCCATGCCCTGCAACACTCTGTCTGCTTATCGTTACCCCTTGTATCGAA
>JAEUVJ010000010.1 GCA_016787085.1 Chitinophagaceae bacterium
CCAACGACCCTCTGATTAACAGTCAGATGCTCTAACCAACTGAGCTAAGGAGGAATTCCTTTTGGGGCAGCAAAAATAGGGATTTTAGGTTTTAAACAAGGTATCCACAATCAATTTTTACCCGAAAATATTCCAAAGCCCGCCCTTTTCTTCCACACCCGCATAAATGCCATCTTCTCTTATCTCTACCGGCCAGTTCTTCAGGTAATAACCCTCCCCGCTTATATTCCGGCCATTTTTCATATCATATTTATAGCGGTGAAGAGGGCACACCACGTTTCCCAGCACATCTATGTATCCTTCTGATAACAATCCTCCCGCATGGGGACATTTATGCGCAAAAGCAAATAAGAAATCATTGAACCGGCCGACGCAAATCTTCTTCCCGTCCATCTCTGCTACCGCAATACCATTAGTAGCAAAATCCAGTTCGTTGATATGCTCTGCTATCTTATGCCAGGTATATTTTTTTTCAGACATCAATAAAGGAATTCGGTCTTATACGGATACCTCACCTTATACATTGCCCTTACCTTTTCCAGGATAGTATTTCGCAGTACATCTATGTTCCTTCTTTCAATAGCCGAAACAAACACCGCATTGCCCCCCGTTTCATGTCCCCATCTTTCCCGCAGATCATTGAGTATTTCCTGTTTCGTGCCTTCTTCCAGCCACTCATCGAATGTCTGCTTTTCGTACAGGTCCATTTTGTTGAAGATGGTGAGTACCGGTTTGTCATAGGCTTTCATCTCCTGCAATGTTTTGTTCACCACGCCCATCTGTTCTTCATACCCTGCATGGGATATATCTACCACATGCAATAAGATGTCGGCTTCACGCACTTCGTCCAATGTACTTTTAAAACTTTCTACCAGGTGGTGCGGCAGCTTGCGGATAAACCCAACGGTATCGCTGAGCAGGAAAGGCGTGTTTTCAAAGACCACCTTGCTGGTCGTAGTGTCTAATGTGGCGAACAGTTTATTCTCCGCAAACACATCTCTTTTGCTCAGCAGGTTCATGATGGTGGATTTGCCTACGTTGGTATAGCCTACCAATGCCACCCGGATGAATTCGCCACGGTCTTTTCTTTGTGTGAACGCCTGCTTATCTATTTCGGCCAGGCGTTTTCGTAATAAAGAGATCTTATCCCGTACGATACGGCGGTCCGTTTCTATCTCACTTTCACCGGGCCCTCTTGTGCCGATACCTCCTCCGAGACGTTCAAGGTGTTTCCACATACCCCTTAATCTTGGAAGAATATACTGGTACTGCGCCAGCTCTACCTGGGCCTTGGCCTGTGCCGTTTTTGCCCGTCGGGCAAATATGTCGAGGATAAGATCGGACCGGTCAATTGCTTTTACTTCCAGTTCCTTTTCGATATTATTTATCTGGGCGCCGCTGAGTTCATCATCAAATATGGCAATACGGATATCCTTTCCCTGGATATAGTTTTTGATCTCTTCCAGCTTTCCCTTTCCAACAAAAGTGCGGCTGTGCGGATGGTCTAATTTCTGGGTAAATCGTTTTACGCTTATAGCTCCTGCTGTTTCGGCAAGAAAAGCCAGTTCATCCAGGTATTCCTGCACCTGCTGCTCGGTCTGGTCTTTTTGTATAACGCCTACCAGCACAGCCCGTTCTTCTTTTTCTATAGCATTTTTCTTTTCGATCATTGCACAGGTCCTGTTTTTAAAGGGAGGCAAAGATAAAAATATAAAAGCGACCTGCCGGAGACAGATCGCTTTATTAATAACTATTTGAATGCTCTTTACAGTCCGCTTAAAGTAATACCGATGGAATACGGCCTGATCTCTGCCCCGGCGCCATCTTTCAGCAGCGTGGTGATCTGGTAACTGCCATACAGGCTGAAAAGGCCTAAACCGATTCTCGCATGAGCCGACAAACGGGTGGTATTGAAGTATTGCTTGCTTGCTTCCTTCATCGTATAGGCGTTAATGGTGTTATCGTTTCTGTCCTGCCAATCCTTATTCTTTGCATAAGCCTTCAGCATGGTGCCTACTTTCACGCCAATGGCGAACTTCAGACTTTTGCCCGGGTTCATCGGGTCTTTGGTATAACGAAACTCCACCGGCGCCTCCAGATAGACCGTGGTCAACTTGGTTTTTTTAAAATGATTGGTATCAGAGCGGTCGCTGATCTGAAAAACCGCATTGTTTTCTTTGATCCCTACAAAATGCTCCTTGAAAATGATATTATCGGTAGATATCCCCGGGCCAAAAGCCATACTCAGTTTCGGGTTAGTCTTGAATGGGAAATCAAACATGAAATAGATGTTGATGCTTTTGGAAAAACCGCTTGGGGTAATGGTATCGGGTCTGCCCGCCCATCCGGTATAACCTAACTGCAAAAGAAAGTGGTCATTGGCGCGGCCGGAAAGATCAATAACCGGTTTTTTCTTAGGGCTGGTCTTTACACTGTCCTGTGCAAAAAGCGAACTGATCATTAGACAGGTAATTGATACTAAGGCAATTTTCTTCATAATTCGGGTTAAGATCGCAAATATATTTTTCTTTCGGTTAAAGATAGGTTAAGACGTCTGCAATAATTTTATTTACTACTTTTGCAGTCCACTCAAAAGAGTTCAGGACCCTTAGCTCAGCTGGTTAGAGCACCTGACTCATAATCAGGGGGTCGTAGGATCGTGCCCTACAGGGTCCACAAAAGCTGCAGAAAACTGTGGCTTTTTTATTTCCTGCCATGGCCTTTTATGTTTACATCCTATATGCTGCTTCGCTGGACAGCTATTATATCGGCTCTTCTCAAAACCCGGAGGAAAGATTAAGAAAACACCTCTCCAATCATAATGGCTATACAGCCAAAGCAAAGGATTGGATCATTGTCTATACTGAACTCTTCGATCTCAAATCACTTGCCCTGATAAGAGAAAAACAGCTTAAAGGCTGGAAAAATAAAAACCGGATCAGGGAATTGATCGTAGCAGCTCGCTGGATAGAGCATCCCGACCCTGGTCGGGAGGGTCGTAGGATAGTGTCCGCCGGCCGGCGGATCCACTAAAGCTGCAGAAAACTGTGGCTTTTTTATTTTATGGAGAGCTGCGTTATTTGATCTCTTCAAAATCAATATAATCACCGGAAGGAACTTTTATTGAAGCTTGGTCCGGCTGTTTGCCCTCCGGATGAAAACCCTGCTGTTTCGTTTGCTCTTCCTGCATCCGTTCGTGCATTTCCCTGAATTTCTTTTTCATCTGACGGGTGGTCCTGTAAACGGGGATGATAAAACCAAATACCAGTTTATACAGAAACCAGGCGAGAAGTCCATATAAAAGAATACGTGTGACTGACATGATGAGCAAAACTACAACTCACCTGTTATTACCCTCCGCCACAGGCTTAAAATCTGGTTAAACCATCCCTATTTGCCGGTGAATGACAGGGGTACACAAAATTTTGACCGGCAATTAGTTTTTTGGAATGAATAGCCCTTTTCCCCTACTTTTGCACCGGAAACAGGTAATAGAAGGGAACGAAGTCGTTCCCTTCTTCTTTTATCCGCTATGAGTATAGACGATCAGATAACGGCACTGGAACAGAGAATAGGAGCATTGATTGCTGATGATCCGTCAGTTTTCCTGGTAGAGATCAGGATCAAACCGACCAATAATGTGAAGGTATTCCTCGACGCTGACAATGGTATCAGTATAGACAGGCTGGTACAGTACAACCGGAAATTTTATAAGGAACTGGAAGAAAGCGGCTTTTTCCCCGGTGGTGATTTTTCGTTGGAGATATCATCTCCCGGCCTCGATGAGCCACTTAAACTGTACCGGCAGTATATGAAAAATATTGGCCGGCCGGTTGAAATAACCCTAAAAGACGGCATTAAGATCGAAGCAAAGCTGATAAGCGCTGCAGAAAAAGAGATCGTCGTAGAGGAAGAAAAAGGAAAGAATAAGAAAAAGGAAGTGGTGATACATACCATTCCATTTGATAACATAAAAACCACAAAAATTCAAATTAAATTTTAACAGCTTTGAGCCTTGAGCCACGAGCTAAGAGTCAGACTCGCAGCTCATAGCCGGCAGCTCACAGCTTTCTAAACGAAGAGTTATGGCAAGTATTAATCTTATTGAGGCATTCCAGGAATTTAAGGATGCGGAAAACATTGACCGCCCTACTATGATGAAAGTAGTAGAAGATGTGTTCAAGACCCTGTTGCGCAAGAAATATGGCAGTGATGAGAACTTCGACGTGATCGTTAACGCCGAAAAAGGAGACCTGGAGATCATCCGTCGTCGGATGATCGTGGAAGACGGGCAGGTAGAAGATCCGCTGGCACAGATCGGTTATTCCGATGCCGTCAAAATAGAGCCTGACTTTGAAGTAGGGGAAGAGCTGTACCAGGAAATAGACCTGTATGACTTCGGACGTCGTGCTATCCTGGCTGCAAAACAAACGTTGGCCAGCCGTATCAGCGACCTGAAGAAAAATGTTCTCGCCAAAAAATATGGCGACAGGACAGGGGAAATTATCAGTGCCGAAGTGTATCAGGTATGGAAGAAGGAGATCTTATTGCTGGATGAAGAAGGCAATGAGCTGATCCTTCCGAAAAGCGAACAGATACCACAGGATTATTTCAAAAAAGGAGAAAATATCCGGGCGGTAGTGAAGAAAGTGGATATGAAAAATAATAACCCGGTGATCATTCTTTCCAGAACTTCGCCTGAATTCCTGGCAAAACTCCTGGAAATAGAAGTTCCCGAAATATTCGATGGTCTTATTGTAATTAAGAGGATCGTTCGTGACCCGGGTGAAAGAGCCAAAGTAGCCGTTGAATCTTACGACGACCGTATTGACCCGGTTGGCGCCTGCGTAGGTATGAAGGGAAGCCGTATCCATGGTATCGTTCGTGAACTGAAGAATGAGAACATTGACGTGATCAACTGGACCAATAATACCCAGCTGCTGATCCAGCGTTCGCTGACACCGGCTAAGATCACCAACATGGAACTGGATAACGAAGGCAAGCATGCGAGTGTATACCTGAAACCCGACCAGGTTTCATTAGCCATTGGCCGCCGGGGTGTGAATATCAAACTTGCCTGCGAACTGACCGGCTATGAAATAGATGTATATCGCGATGCAGAAGACGAGCAACAGGAATTTGATATTGACCTGGAAGAATTCAGCGATGAGATTGAGCCCTGGATCATTGATGAACTGAAGCGTGTGGGTTGCGATACCGGCAGAAGTGTATTAGCATTAAGTGCTGAAGAACTGGAGCGTAGAACAGATCTCGAAAAAGAAACAATTACAGAGCTGAGAAAAGTACTGCAGGAAGAATTTGAAAAAGAATAAACAGGTGAATGGTCAGTGGTGAATGGTGAGCAAAATCTCACAACTCACCATTCACTACTCACAATTGACCATTGACTATTGACAAATAAAAAAACTGAATGGCAGAATTAAAACTTCCAAGATTATTAGCCGCCGCCAAAGAATTCAATGTTGGCCAGGATACCCTTATTGATTTCCTGATCAGTAAAGGATTTCCAAAGGATGAGCTCAAGCCCACGTCCAAATTGACGGAGGACATGTATCGTGCTTTGCAGATGGAATTCCAGGGGGATAAGGCCGCCAAGATGAAGAGTGACCAGGTGGATCTTCCCAAGGGCGCACAGGCAGAAGCAAAAAAGAAAAAAGAAGAAGAGGAGATACTTTTCAAGAAAGAAGAAAAGAAAACGGCTGCTAAAAAAGAAGAACCGGCTGTGGAAGCACCAAAGCCTGTTAAGGAAGAACCCAAAAAAGAAGAGCCCAGGAAGGAAGATGAAGTGGTAAAGATCGAAGCGCCGGAGATCGAGAAACCAAAGATCGTTGACAAAATAGACCTGTCGGCCATTGACTCTTCCACCCGTCCTAAAAAAACTGTAAAGAAGAAAGGGACACAGGAAGAAGAGGCAGCCAAAGAAGAAAAACCGGCAGAGGCCAAAAAGAAAAAAACGAAGAAAGAAGAAGAGGCGGTAGTTGATGAAAAGAAAACGGAAGAGGTTATTGAAAAAGAAGTTGTAAAGGAAGAAGAGGAAGAAGCAGCCCAGATCGAGAACATTAAAGCAGAAAAATTAGAAGGCCCCAAGATCCTGGGTAAGATCGATCTGCCGGTTGACAGTGACACCAGGCCAAAAAAGGACGAAAAGAGAAAAAGGAAACGTATCCCGATAGAGAAAAAGGAAGTGAAGCCCGATCAGCAGAACCGTGGCGGTGGTGGACAAGGTCAGGGAACCGGTGGTGGGTTCAATCGTGGCGGACAGCAAAACCGTGGTGGTGGCGGACGCAGGGATAATCGTGGCGGCGGTCGTCGTGAGGAAAAGCTGATAGATGAAAAAGAGATACAGGAAAAGATAAGAGAGACGCAGGCCAGACTGGCTGGCGCCGGCGGAAGAGGCAAAAGCATGAAGGCAAAGATCCGTCGTGAAAAAAGAAATGAACAGGCGGAAATGGCCGGCGGTGCAGCAGAAGATAACAAACTCATGGTAACCGAGTTCATCAGTGTAAGCGAGTTGGCTAACCTGATGGATGTAAGTTTTGCCGATGTGATCAGCAAATGTATGGGCCTCGGTATTATGGTATCCATTAACCAGCGTTTGGATGCAGAGGTGATAGAACTGGTGGCCAGTGAGTTTGGTTTTGATGTGGAGTTCATTGATATGGAAAAACAAATGGAAATGGAAGAAGGGGAGGATGATGAGGATAGTGAAGATGAACTGAAGCCGCGGTCGCCTATCGTTACCATTATGGGTCACGTTGACCATGGTAAAACATCGTTGCTCGACTATATCCGAAATGCCAATGTGGTAGCCGGTGAAGCGGGAGGCATTACCCAGCATATTGGCGCCTACCAGGTTGAACTGGCAAACGGAAAAGAGATTACTTTCTTAGATACACCCGGTCACGAAGCCTTTACCGCAATGCGTGCAAGAGGAGCCAAGGTCACTGATATTGCCGTGATCGTGGTCGCAGCGGATGATGCCGTGATGCCGCAGACAAGAGAAGCAATCAGCCACGCCCAGGCTGCCGGGGTACCGATGATATTTGCCGTCAATAAAATTGACCGCGATGGCGCCAACCCGCAAAAGATATACGAACAACTTTCCCAGATGAACCTGCTCGTAGAAGAATGGGGTGGTAAATACCAGAGCCAGGAAATATCAGCAAAAAAAGGATTGAATATTGATAAACTTCTCGAAAAGATACTTTTGGAAGCAGAGATACTCGACCTGAAAGCCAACCCTGACCGTGAAGCAACAGGAACGATCATTGAAGCATCATTGGATAAAGGCCGTGGCTATGTAGCTACTTTACTGGTGGAGAACGGTACATTGCACGCAGGAGATCTTGTTGTGAGTGGCCAGCACTATGGCCGTGTAAAGGCTATGTTCAATGAAAGAAATAAGCGGGAAGAAGAAGCCGGGCCATCAGCGCCTGCTGTGATATTGGGGTTGAATGGCGCTCCGCAGGCCGGTGAGAAATTCAAAGTATATGAAGATGAGGCCGAGGCCAAAGAGATCGCCAACCGTCGTGCGCAGATATTGAGAGAACAGGGTATGCGTGCCAAGAAACACATTACGCTGGATGAGATCGGACGCCGCTTAGCCCTGGGTAATTTCAAAGAACTTAAGATCATCATCAAAGGTGACGTGGATGGTTCGGTAGAAGCCTTGAGCGACTCTTTGCAAAAGCTTTCTACCCAGGAGATATTAGTGAGTGTGATCCATAAAGGCGTCGGACAGATCAATGAAAGCGATATCGTACTGGCAGAAGCATCTGATGCTATCGTGATCGCCTTCAACGTACGACCTTCACTGCAGGCGGCAAGACTGGCAGATAATGCCGGTATCCAGATCAGGATGTACTCCATCATCTACAACGCCATCGAGGAAGTGAAGAGTGCGATGGAGGGTATGCTGGAGCCGACCGTACAGGAAAAGATAGTGGCCAATGTGGAAGTAAGAGAGGTATTCAAGTTTGATAAAGCGGTGGTGGCGGGTTGTTATGTACGGGATGGTAAGATCAAACGGGATTCCAAGGTCCGCCTTATCCGGGATGGTATCGTGATCTATCCTACTGCTGAAGGCGCCAACGCTGAACTGGCTTCATTAAAAAGATTTAAGGATGATGCAAAAGATGTGCAGGCAGGCATGGAGTGCGGTCTCACAATTAAGAATTACAGTGATCTGAAGGTGGGTGATGTGGTAGAAGCGTATGATTTGGAAGAAGTGAAACGAACATTATAAACTTATCTGGTGCCGGGTGTGGGCGTAAAAACTGCCTGGCATCTGTTATCCGTCACCAGGTAAGCCCCTCAAAACTTTGTTAAATACTTTTCTTTCTGTTTACCGGGCAGGCTGGTAAAACTACTTTTGAGTATTATGCTTAACATGAAACGAATATTGACTGCCGTATGCCTGTTTGCAGCGGGTTTCGCTGCCGCGCAGGGTCAGGCCAAAAAGGCCATTGCGGATAAAATAATTGCTGTGGTAGGCGACCGCATTATTCTTTGGTCAGATATCAAGAACTCTCTGGCAGATATTGCCCGTCAAGGCAGCACCGTGCCTGAAGGGGCTGAGTGCATGATAGCAGAGCAGGCTATTGTATCAAAAGTATTGATGCTACAGGCGGAAAAAGATTCGCTGCCAGTGACGGAAGAAGAAGTGGAAGCAGAATTAGACCAGCGGGTGCGTTACTTTATTAACCAGGTGGGCAGCCAGGAAGAATTGGAGCAATATGCCGGCAAATCGGTATACCAGATCAAAGATGATGCAAGAGAATCGGTAAGGGAACGAAAACTGGCCGAAGCAATGCAGCAAAAGATCGTCTCCGGTGTCAAGATCACGCCGACAGAAGTAAAGGCCTTTTTTGATAAGATACCCAAAGACAGTCTTCCTTATTTTGAATCGGAACTGGAGATAGGGCAGATCATTATTTATCCCAAAGCTTCCCGCGACCTCGAACAATATATTGTTTCGGAAATGAACAATTACAAAAAGCAGATCGAGTCAAAGATTGCGACGTTTGAGCAAATGGCGAAGAGATACTCCGAAGATCCCGGCAGTAAGGACCGTGGTGGGCAATACCAGGTAAACCGGAATGAAAAATCATGGGACCCTATTTTTTTATCCACCGCTTTTCGGTTGAAGAATGGAGAAATTTCGACGCCGGTAAAATCCAAATTCGGCTTCCACATCATTCAGATGGTAGAAAGAAACGGAGATGATGCTATTGTAAGACACATCCTCCGCACTCCCCCGGTAACAGACGCTGAGATCAATGAAGGCAAGGCTAAATTAGATACTGTTCGTTCAAAAGTAGTAGCTGGTACTGTTGGCTTCAACGAAGCAGCCAAAAAATACAGCGATGCAGATGAAGTAAAATTTTCCGGGGCTTTCATCCTGAACCGCGACGGTGGCCCTTATGTTACAATTGATCAGTTGGATAAAGAGATGGTCGCTACTCTCAGCAAAATGAAAGTAGGCGATATTTCGCAGCCGGTTGCCTTTACCAGTGAACAGGCCAAAAAAGGAGTAAGGCTGATTTACCTGAAATCCCGTTCAGAGCCCCACAGAATGAATATGACCGATGATTACAGCAAGATATCCCAGATGGCGCTGGAAGAAAAGAAAATGCAGGCTCTCGACAAATGGATGAGAACAAAGATTCCTACGTATTATATCATGGTAGACAATGAAACATCTGCTGATTGCCCTTCAGTACAAAAGTTTGCCAGCAATGAAGGGAAAGGATTTTAATTGAATTTGAGCTGACATAATAAACAAGCCCTTCAAGTTTTGAAGGGCTTGTTTATTTGTAGTAGCTTATTATATCAATCCGTCAATCTTCTTTGCCAGCTTCCTGTCCTTCTCCGTCACCACATTCCCGGCATCATGTGTGGAAAGCCATATTTCTACCGTATTATACACATTGGTCCATAAAGGATGGTGGTCCATCTTTTCGGCCTCAATGGCTACTCGTGTCATAAAGGCAAACGCTTCGCTGAAGTTGCTGAACTGAAATTTCCGGTAGAGTTTGTTATCTGATTCTTGCCACATAAAGTTGATTTGAAGATTAGGAAATTAGCCGATGTTCCGATATCAGAAATCACAATAAAATACCCTGCGATCAGCAAATGGAAGCATTATCACATTGGCTTATCAAAACACGAGATTCTCTTTATTTTTTATTTTCTCATGGGTAAGTTCTGTCACCAGTTGTACCCCGTGAATACTCCTGATCGAGCTGGTCGTTTGCTGCAAAGCCTCGTTCGAAACGATATCGCCTTTCATCAGCCAGAGAAAATCAAAATGCTTGAATTCAGGTAAAAGATATTCCCCGTCATCCTGGTTATTGTACACGTAATATGACAGGGAGCCTGTTGGTTCGTGATAATCGAATACCGTGAAGAAATAATCTCTTTTCTTTCTTTTTAACTGTATCTCAATATCGTGGTTGATGCGGAAATCAAGGCCAAGCAGGCTATTCAGGTGCCAGCAGAATTGATAATCCTTCACCGGGGCGATGATGCCGAGCAGGCGGGTATCTTCAAAAAACTCCTCTGCGAGTTCGTGGTTGTTCAGCGAAAGCTTAAAGGTCCGTTCCGCCATAACGGGTCATTTGGGTCAATTTACAAATTAAAACTCAACAAGGGCCTCCAGTGTTTCAGCCCCCCTTTTGAATTTCACTTTTGTCTTATCGCCTTTTTTGAATTTTCCCAGTGTTTGCATGTAGGTCTCCACAGAACTGATCGTATATTCTCCTATCTGTATGATCACATCTCCTGTCTTCAGTCCCGCTTTGGAAGCCGGTCTTCCTTCTGTTACACCATCTGCCCTTACACCGGTGCCGCTGAATGTATAATCCGGCATGATCCCCATCGTGACACTGAATGCTCTTGTGCCCATTTGTGGTTCTCTAGTCTTTAAGAAGGCCAGTTTTTGGTTCTCTTTATCCAATGAGTGGATGATATTGTTAATGTAGTTGACCACATGAAGTTCGCCTGTATAGTTGATCCTGTCTGCGTCATCCGAAGGACGGTGATAGTCCCTGTGCTGACCTGTAAAAAAGAAGAGTACCGGAATATCTTTCCTGTAAAATGAGGTATGATCACTGGGGCCACTGCCGCTGGAATCTGCTTTTATAACAAAAGGAAGTTTGGTATCATCGGTCCGGATCACCCGGGCCCATGCGGGAGATGTGCCATACCCGCCAACCGACAAAATTTTTGTACTGTCATTCAGCCTGCCCACCATGTCCATGTTCAGCATATAATTGACGGATCCCAGATCAATAGTAGGGTTGTCTGTATAGTATTTGGAGCCATACAGTCCAAGCTCCTCACCTGAGAAAGCAATAAAAAGATAGTTGCTTTTCTTTGCTTTGCTGCTTTTCAGTACTCTCGCCAACTCTAATAATGCTGCGGTTCCGCTGGCATTATCATCAGCGCCATTGTGGATCAGTTTTTCTCCGGTCCGCAACATGGAGTTGCCGTCCTCTCCATAGCCCAGGTGATCAAAATGGGCCCCGAGTACAACGGTTGATAATGCACTGTTGTCAATATACCCCACTACATTGTGCCCGGTCCTTTTCTTTTCACCAATGGCTACATTCAGTTTTATATCGAGTGTCGCTGTTTTATCCTTAAAATATTTGCCCGACACGTCCTTTGAGACATAGACCACCGGGATACTTAAAAGTTCTGATTTGTCTTTTCCGTTAAAGATGAGTTTATCGTCTGTTGTGGAAGAATTGTACAATATTATAGCTGTCGCCCCTCGGTCAGCCGCTTTTTTCGAATTATTCCTGATGTATTCATTCAGATCGAAATGCGGGTTGCTTTTACTTTCTTCCAGTGTTTCTGCCAGGTCAACAAACCAGGGCATATCTGCTTCCTGTATGGCAATGGCCGGGGCTGCCTCTACTTTTTTGCCGGGGCTGAAGGGAAATGGGAAGAAATCCTTTCCTGCTTCAAGGTCTGTATTGTTGATCTTAAAATAGGTAGCAGGCGTTATCTGTTTTCCTTCGTTGATCTCAAATGACTGGTAATAGCCCTCCGTTCCTTTTGGCAAAAGACCTGTTGCCTCAAACTGTCCCCTGATATACTCCATTGCCAGTTTTTCGCCGGGACTGCCGGCTCTTCTGCCTTCCAATTTGTCATCTGCCAGGAAAGCCACATGTGTTCTCAGGTTGGCAATCGTTGTTTTATCTGCTTTTTTCAGTTTTTGTGCAGACGCCGAAACGGATATAAATAATAAAACTAAAACGGTCTTTGTACTAAAGGAAATCATGGTTGATCGGTTTGTCAGCCGCAAAGGTATTGAGAGGGTATCTTATTCTCATGATCTTTCTCATCATTTGGGTTAAACTTTTGTCAGATTTTCCCGTTTGAATAAATGCACCGGGCTGAAAAATCGTATTTCGTAATCGCCATATCAGCACACAATTCTACTTTTGCTGCCATTTGATCTTTTTGGAAAAAAGAAAGTTGCATATCGCATTAGTGGGCAATCCCAATAGCGGAAAAACCTCGCTTTTCAACCGGCTGACCGGGATGAATCAGAAGGTGGGCAATTTTCCGGGGGTTACTGTAGATAAAAAGACCGGAGCAATGTCTCTTTCCGCCGACACTCCTGCAGAAGTTATTGACCTGCCGGGCACCTACAGTCTTTATCCCAGGAAAATGGACGAGTGGGTCAGTTATAAAGTACTGCTGCACCAGGATGAAGACATCAAAGCCGATGTGATAGTAGCCGTAGCCGATGCCAGTAACCTGAAAAGAAACCTGCTTTTTTGTACTCAGTTAATAGATCTTAAAGTTCCGGTAGTAATAGCCCTGACCATGATGGATCTCGCTGCAAAAAAGGGGATCAGGATCGATATTGCTGCCCTGGAAAGAGAACTGGGAGTTCCTGTTGTAGCGGTGAACCCACGCAAACAAAAAGGCATTCCCCAGCTAAAAAAAGTCATCGAACAAACATCGCAGCAACTGTATCATATCCCCGTCAGGGATTTTATTGATAACAAAGCCCTGGCAAAAGATGCCGTGGAAGAAGTACAAACAAAGTTTCCCGAATTAAGTGATTACGCAGCCTTGCATTACCTGATCAATCACGAGTCGTTCAAATTAAATGATACTGACCAGAGGCTGGTAGAGGCTATTGAAATAAAGAACAATTTTAATCCGACAAAAACACAGGCGGAAGAGATACTGCAGCGATATACCCGTATCAGGCATGTAATGCAAATGACAGTCTCTGAGCCGGACCCATTGCAAAAATCTTTATTAACCGAGAAACTTGACAATATTCTTCTTCACCGTAAATGGGGCTATCTCATCCTACTGGCTGTTTTATTCTTATTGTTTCAAAGCGTCTTCTGGCTGGCTTCTTTCCCGATGGATTGGATAGATGCCGGGTTTTCTTCATTGTCACAATATCTTTCCTCTTCTTTGCCGGATAGTCGCTGGACAGACCTGCTGACAAACGGTATTGTTGCCGGTCTTGGGGGTATAGTCATTTTCGTTCCACAGATCATGATATTGTTTGGCCTGATCACCTTGCTGGAAGACAGCGGCTATATGGCCCGTATCAGTTTTTTGACAGATCGTTTGATGCGAAGCGTAGGCCTGAATGGAAAAAGTGTGATGCCCATGATCAGTGGTTTTGCCTGTGCTGTACCCGCCATCATGAGCGCCAGGAATATTGAGAACCGGAAAGAAAGATTACTTACGATCCTGATCACCCCTCTCATGAGTTGCTCTGCCAGGCTTCCGGTCTATACGATCCTGATAAGTCTTGTAATCCCCCAAACCTATCTGCTGGGCTTTCTGAGTGTACAGGGGCTTGTGATGATGGGGCTTTACCTGCTTGGACTCATATTGGCCCTGATCGTTTCTTATGTTGCCAAATGGTTCATTAGGATCAATGAAAAAAGCTTTTTCATTTTGGAATTGCCCGCCTATCGTTCGCCGCGATGGAGCAATGTGGTACAGACCATGGTGGAAAAAGCAAAAATATTTGTGCGGGATGCTGGAAAAGTGATCATGATCATCAGCCTTGTTTTATGGGCGCTGAGTTCTTTTGGCCCGGAAAAGAGAATGAAGGTGATCGCAGAACAATATAAACAGCAATTGGAAATACCGGCAGCTGATACTGTTTTATTACAAAGACAATATGCAGCCGAGAAGCTGGAGAATTCCTATGCAGGCATTATGGGCAAGAGCCTTGAATCCGTTATTGCCCCATTGGGATATGACTGGAAAATCGGCATTGCGCTTATTACCTCCTTTGCCGCCAGGGAGGTGTTTGTGGGTACTATGGCTACTTTATACAGTGTAGGCGATGAAGAGAATGAATTGCGCTTAAAAGAAAAAATGAAAGCGGCTACCCGGCCGGATGGCACTCCTGTTTTTTCCCTGGCCGCCGGCGTTTCCCTTATGATATTCTATGTATTTGCCATGCAATGCATGAGTACGCTGGCAATCGTAAAAAGAGAAACACGAAGCTGGAAGTGGCCGGTGATACAGCTTGTATATATGACACTGCTGGCCTATATCATGAGTTTTATTGCTTATGAGTTGTTGAAATAAAGAGCTATTCAACAGCGGGTTTTACCCATTTATCTTTGGGTTCAAAATAATGCCAAAGCAGGCTGGAAATCTTTCGGGCCAGCGTCCATGCTTCATTGGTATGCGCCCAGCTGATGTCTTTATTGTTTTTGGTAAAAATGCAAAATATATAAGGGTTATGCGGGGCATTTACCAGCAATACTTCACTGCGGACAGCATTTACACACCCGTTCTTGCTGAATACTTCCACGTAAGGAGGTATTTGTGAGATCGCTTCATCTTCATCCCAGAAATTACGTCCGAGACATCGCATCATTCTCTCACAGGCTTCGGGTGAAAAAATTTTATTCTGATAGATCATTTCAAATACGCGGCCCATTTCATAGGGGGTGGTTTGTCCCCAGCCGTATATTGTCCTGTTGTTTTCCCGTCCGGCTGTTCTTGAATTGACCCTGGTATCCTTAAAACCAAGGCTGTCGTCCAATATATTGTTGATCCTTGTGCCCGTTCCTGCCAGGCTTTGCAGCCACAGGCTGGCTGTATTGTCGCTCGTGGTCAGCATCAGCATAAGAATCTTTTTCAGGGCAATTTTTTCTCCGTTTTTGAACGACCCAAGAATATCCACTCCGGCATATAGCAAAGAATCCTTGTATTCCAGAATCTGATCATACTTTAATTCTCCTTTTTCTATCCTGTCCATTACACCAATTAAGATCGGCACCTTCACAATACTCGCGGTGGGGAAAACAGTATCTGCATTGATAGAAACGATCTTGCCTGTACGAAGGTTTTTTATGTAAATGCCGATATCACCATTAAACCCCGTGATGGCTTCTTTGATTTGTTGATGAAGTTCCTTGTCTGTCTTTTGAGAAATAGCTGATAAACAAATGACCAAAGAGAAGGCCAGAAGAATACATTTTCGCATGGGCGTCATTTCATATTCATATAATCAATTACTATATGACAAAAGGCCTTAATGCCTGTTTTCATACCCGCATCGTCCACGAAAAACTCGGCCGTATGATGAGGAGGGGCTTTTTTAGGATCATTCCCTTTAGGCATACCACCCAAATAGAAAAAAAAGGACGGGGCTTTTGTTCCATAATAGGAAAAATCTTCGGCGCCGGTTACCCATTCTCTTTCTGTTACGTTGTTTGCCCCGGCAGCAGATTGCAGAGAAGGGATCATTTTCCTGACCAGGTCGGGAGTATTGTATGTTACCAGTGTTTTGGTATCAATGCTAATCTCTGCGGTTGCCCCGCCAGCCTCCGCTATTGTTTTAGTAGTATGTTTTATTCTGGCGTGTACTTCCTGCTGCATTTTACTATCAAGGGTCCTTATCGTTCCGTCGAGTACACATTCATCCGGGATAATATTATTCCTTACCCCCGCATGTATCTTTCCGACAGTAATTACGACCGGCGCTTTGGTCAATTCAGACTGACGGCTCACAATATGCTGCAACCCCTGAACGATCTGTGCTGAAATGGCTACGGGGTCAATACCCAGCCAGGGCTGTGACCCATGACTGCCCTTTCCTTTTACTACAATATGGAACCAATCGGACGCCGCCATAAAAGAGCCGGTTTTATATTGTATCTGGCCCGCTTCAATATTCGACTCTATGTGCAATCCGAAGATGACATCCACTTTAGGGTCATCCATCACCCCTTCCTTTACCATCAGCTCCGCCCCTCCCTGTTCTCCTTCCGGGGGCCCTTCCTCAGCGGGTTGAAAAATGAATTTGACGGTTCCTTTTAACTCGTTTTTTATGCCTGCAAGAATTTCTGCTACACTCATCAGCATGGCAACGTGAGTGTCATGTCCGCATGCATGCATCACCCCTACATCCTGTCCATTATAAACGGATCTTTCTTTTGAGGCAAAAGGAAGATTTGATTTTTCTACGATGGGTAATGCATCCATATCTGCCCGCAACCCTATACAAGGTCCGGGCTTACCCCCCTGTAATATGGCAACAACACCTGTTTTAGCAACATTCTCTCTTACTTCAAGGCCTAGTTTCTTTAAGTGCTCAGCCACCAGCTTTGCGGTAGCAAACTCCCTGTTCCCGAGTTCGGGATATTGATGGATCTGTCTTCGCCAGGCCACACATTTTGACTCAACTGCGTCAGCCGAGACCGTTATCTTTTCTTTTAGCTTCACAATATCCTTTTGTGCCACCGTATGAATGGTGAAAAGAAGAAAGAAAACAAAAGCGCATGTGCTTCTCATGAAATAAATTTTAATGAATTTACCATAAAAGATCATTGTATCCTTACTTGCCTTAAAAAGTACTGTCTGCGAAAAAATTGGGGGTAATTGTGCCCGTCGCCGTTGCTGATTTGTTTTATATTTAGTCTTGTTATGCTGCTGCGCCATTTTTCTTTTTTAAAAGCGGTCTTTCTTCATAGTATCACTGCCTTCGGGGGGCCGCAGGCCCATATTGCCATGATGATGAAAACTTTTGTCCGCCAGCATCCTTATGTTACGGAGGCGGAATTAATGGAGTATAATGCGTTTTGCCAGCTGTTGCCTGGCGCTTCTTCCACCCAAACATTGACGCTTATTGGTTATAAACGAGGAGGTGTACCCCTGGCTGTTCTTACACTTGTTATCTGGATATTACCCGCCTGTGTTTTAATGGGCGCCCTTTCTTTTTTGCTTCATTACATAGACAAAAAGGCGCTGGACACGGATATATTTAAATTTATTGCCCCGATGGCAGCGGGCTTCCTGCTATACGCTTGTTTTATTGCGTTTCCTCATGCCATTAAAAATGCCATTACATGGGTGATCGTCATCATCAGTTCGGCAGCAACGTATTTCTTTTTTAAGCTACCTGTAATTTTTCCTGCATTGATCATTCTTGCAGGACTGGCTACCAATATCAGCCGGAAACGTATCCCTCAAGTGGAGCAAAAACCTAAAAAAATACGTTGGTGGAATTTCTGGCTATTCGGTATCATTTTTATTGCAGCAGGTATTGTGAGTGAAACAGCCAAGAAAGAGAGCTGGCCCAACAGGAAACCGATCAATCTTTTTGAAAATACTTATCGTATGGGAAGTTTGGTCTTCGGCGGCGGCCAGGTGTTGATGCCTATGATGTATGAGCAATTCAGTGTTCGTCCGGAAGCGATCAGGAAAAAGGATCAGAATGTAGTACAAATAGACGAGCAGGACATGTACACTGGCATGGGTATCGTTCGTGCCGTTCCCGGACCTGTTTTTTCCATAGCATCTTTTACCGGCGGTATGGCCTTAAAAGATATGGGAACAGAAATGCAGGTGATCGGGTGTGTTATCGGTTCTATAGGCATTTTTTTGCCAAGTGCTTTACTGGTTTTATTTTTCTTTCCGATCTGGAACAATCTGAAGAAATATGCAGCCGTTTATCGTTCACTCGAAGGAATTAATGCTGTGGTGGTGGGGATCATGATCGGGTCTACATTTTATATCATGAAGGATATTTCACTGATCGAGCCAAAAACAATTAGTCTTTTAAATGTCAGCGTAATACTGGGAACAACCCTATTACTACTTTATACCCGGATTCCTCCTCCGCTGATTGTTGCAGCTTGTTTATTACTGGGATATATTTCCTGAGACAGGTTTTTTGTAATAACCACCCCGTTCAATTTCTTCTCTTACTTTTTCAGGAACTAGATATCGTATGGATTTACCCTCCTGGATGAGCTGACGGATTTCCGTAGATGATATTTCAAGCAAAGGCGCTTTTACGATGTTAATGTGGGCCTGAATAGTGTTCTTAACCTCGAAGCCGGGTCGTATATATATATAGATTGGATAGTTCTTGACAATCATCTCGAAGTTCTTCCACTTATGAAGGTTTTGAAAACTATCACTGCCTATGATGATGCTAAAATCATGGCCGGGATATTTTTCTTCGAGATGAACTAGTGTAGCAGAAGTATAGGAAGGTTTTGGAAGGGAGAACTCAACGTCAAGTACCTTAACCCGGCTATCTTCTTCGGTGGCAATCTTAAGAAGGTGAAGCCGGTCGTATTCATTTAATAATGTACTGCTTTCTTTGAATGGGTTGTGAGGAGATACCACGAACCATATTCTCTCAAGTCCGGTATTGTTTAAAATATGATTTGCTATTATAAGGTGTCCGGAATGAACTGGATTAAAAGAACCAAAATATAAACCAATCTTCATTTATATAGTTGAAAATCAATCAATTGTAGAAACAATAATATGATCCGCCTCGTTTAACCTGAGGCTAAGAGTGTAGCCCGCAATGCTTACTGAAACCGGGTCTCCTAACGGAGCCATTTGCTCAACAGTTATGCTTTCTCCTGGTAAGCAACCCATTTCCATTAACTTCAAATGGATTTCCTGATTATCAAAGTGCTTTATAACTGCCTTTTGCCCTGGCCTAAGTTGCGATAGTTTTTTTACCATAATTCTATAGCTCAAAATTACGGTTGAGCATTACATAATGTTTACGAATTTTGAAATCATGACCTCTAGATCAAAAGTTTATTTCTTTTTCGAAAAAAAAATCCCCGGCCTGAAGAATAGGAATAAACTAAAGGCCTTTATCGAGCGACTTCTTAAAGCAGAAGGAAAGCGACTTTCAGGCATTAATTATATTTTTTGCTCTGATAAGTACCTTTTAGAGATAAACCGAAAGTATCTCAAGCATGATAACTATACAGATATCATCACGTTTGATCTTTCAGAAGATAATTTCATAATTGCCGAGATATATATCAGTATTGACCGGGTTAAGGCCAATGCTTATGAGATGGGAACCGGTGTCCAAAAAGAGCTTCATAGGGTTATTTTCCATGGCGCACTTCATTTGTGCGAGTATAACGACAAAAGCAACCGTCAAAAACTGAAGATGCGTTCAAAGGAGGAAGAATACCTGGGCAAGTACTTTTAGATTTCACGTGAAACATCGGATTCTTTGCTTTCACGTGAAACATTCTTAGCTGATCATACGGTGTTTGCAACTTCTTTCAATCTATAAATGGCTGTACCTTTGCGGGCTTATGTTTCCTGAATATGACATAATTGTAGTGGGGGCCGGGCATGCCGGATGTGAAGCGGCGGCGGCTGCAGCCAATATAGGTTCGAGGGTCTTGCTCATAACGATGAACATGCAAACTATCGCCCAGATGAGCTGTAACCCGGCAATGGGCGGGATAGCAAAAGGACAAATTGTGAGGGAGATTGATGCCATGGGTGGGTATTCGGGAATTGTGACGGACCTTTCTATGATCCAATTCCGGATGTTAAACCGGTCAAAGGGACCTGCTATGTGGAGCCCAAGGGCACAAAATGACAGAATGTTATTCGCGGCTAAGTGGCGGGAGATGTTGGAAGAAACACCGAATGTTGATTTCTACCAGGATATGGTAAAAGGGCTTGTTATAAAAAAAGGCGTGGCCCAAGGGGTAATAACTGGGATGGGTCATGAAATAAAAGCAAAAGCTGTTGTTCTTACTAATGGAACTTTCCTCAATGGCATTATACATATAGGGGAAAAAAACTTTGGCGGAGGAAGAGCAGCCGAGAAAGCGGCTACAGGAATAACAGAGCAATTAGTATCAGAAGGCTTTATTAGTGACAGACTTAAGACCGGAACGCCGCCGAGAGTAGATGGAAGAAGCTTAGACTACAGCAAAATGGAGGAACAACCAGGGGATGAAGAAATAACCGGCTTCTCGTTTACCGAAACCTCAAAACCAAAAGAACAAAGGAGTTGCTGGATTACTTATACCAGCCAGAAAGTTCATGATATTTTAAAAACAGGCTTTGACAAGAGCCCCATGTTCGCTGGAAGAATTGACGGAGTAGGTCCCCGATATTGTCCCAGTATAGAAGATAAAATCAACCGGTTTGCAGAAAGAGAGCGTCATCAATTATTTATTGAACCGGAAGGATGGAATACCGTTGAAATATATGTAAATGGGTTTTCTACATCCTTACCCGAAGAAGTTCAATACGAAGCACTTCGTAATATAGTCGGTTTTGAGAACGTTCGCATCTTCAGGCCGGGCTATGCTATTGAGTACGACTACTTTCCCCCGACCCAGCTTAGGTATTCTCTCGAAACAAAGCTTATTAAAAACCTCTTCTTTGCGGGCCAGATAAACGGAACCACCGGATATGAAGAAGCCGCCTGTCAGGGACTTATGGCCGGTATCAATGCACACCAAAAAATAAACAACCTTGCTCCTGTAATTCTAAAAAGAAATGAAGCATACATAGGTGTGCTTATCGATGACCTGATCAGCAAAGGAACCGAAGAACCCTATCGTATGTTCACATCGCGGGCTGAATTCAGAACCCTGCTCCGACAAGACAATGCTGATCTGCGTCTTACTGAATTAAGTTACCGGTTAGGGCTCGCTTCACAAGAAAGAATGGACATAGTAGCTGACAAGAAAACAGGTGTAGAAAAGATCAAAAAGATCTTATCAGAGCTTTCGGTTGAACCTACGGAGATCAACCCATATTTACAAAACATCCAATCATCACCGATAACTGAAAAACAAAAAGCTGAAAAAATATTGCTGCGCCCTGATGTAGAATTAAAAGACCTGGCAAACTCTTTTCCAAAATTGAAAGAATTATTACTGCCGTTTTCACCCGATATGGTTGAGCAAGCATCTATACAAATAAAATACGAGGTGTATATTGAAAAGGAAAAAGACCTTGCACAGCGAATGAACCAACTGGAAGATCTGGTTATACCCGAAAACTTCGACTATAAAAAAATTCAGTCATTAGGTAATGAGGCCAGAGAAAAGCTTGTAAGAATAAAACCGGGTACTCTTGGTCAGGCCAGTCGCATTTCCGGCATCAACCCAAGTGATGTGCAAATACTAATGGTGTATATCGGCAGATAGACGCCCTTACTTGTTATTAAGAATATAGCGCTTTTGCTCACGCTGACTCACAGAATTCCCAACAACTCCGCTTATCGTACCCCGGCAACTTTCTGAACCACATCTGCATTCAAAGGGTTCCATATTCTCGTCCAGAAATTGGGAATAGTCAAACGTAAGTTCTTCGTTCTTCTTTATACTCCTGAGGGCAATTACATTAAGCCCGTCAAGACCCGTATTGGCGTCACAACTATGATTTTGCGGTGCCCATTCCGACGGATCATCGTCCCATAATATAAATACTTCCTCACTTATTGCATAAGCATACCGGCGGAAATTTAGTTTTTGCTCTTCGCTCCAATTTTTTTCCACAAACCGTTTGGTCACTATCCTGTGCGCCCGTTCCTCGCCACGGAAAATAACTTCCCCTTTCCTTATCGGCCTGGTGGCATAAATACCGAAACCCGAAATTGAGTTACCCCGCATCTGGTATGGTTTCTTCTTTCGTTGATATCTTGCAATTCCCTCCGCAATGATCTGATCAAGAAAGCCCTTCTGCCCAGCTTCATCAAACTTTAGCACAAAATCGGCCGACCCCTCATACCCGTCAGTATAAAAAACCGAACAGGTGAAATTAATTTCCAGGAAGAAAATTTCCCCCTTCTCATTCACCCTGAAATCAAGGCGGGCATAGCCAACGCCATTGAAGCCAGTAAATATTCGTTCGGCAGCTTCCCTAAGTTGCTTATCCAATACCGGATCGGTGCAGGGAAAATTACAGTCCGGGTGCAATTCAGATGTTTTTAAAGAATACGTTTTAAACGCTTTTCCCTCAGGAAAAACGTACTCTACCGGCTTAAATACCCGGCAGGACTTTCCGTCCTCATTGGCAGTCACCAATACGGTAAACTCTCTTCCGTCAATATACTCTTCTACCAGCAACGGGCCGTACTCATTGAATATTTCCACCACCTTCTTTAAAAGGTCTTCCTTATTATATAACACCGAGTTTTCATCTATGCCTAAGCTATCTCCGGCTTTGGCCGGTTTGATAAACATGGGATAAGACAGATACTGTTCCACTTTCTCAATATCTCTCGGTTGCTCTATTATAAAATACCTAGGTGTTCTTACCCCCTCGCAATGGGCTACATATTTCATCAACTCCTTAGGCGGATCGTAGAGTTTGGCGGTCGGGCCTGTATGCGGAAGGTCCAATAACTCAAATGTGTGTATCACATCAATGGAAGGAACCTCCCATTCAAGATATCCCTCACACAGATTGACGAAAATATCATAGTTCTTTTTCTTGAGCTCCTTTAGCTGCCGATAGGCCGTCAGCTTATTCAGCAATACATGGTCTACTTCTGCATCCGGAAGCAAATGGGAGAGGTTCCTGGCGGGATCATAATTCTTGTAATCAACCCCGGTGGTTGAGTAATCGGGCTGAAGTACACATACCTTCATGACAGTAATATTAGATGATTAAACCCCTTCTTGCAAAGGCGTCTTGTATTATTTCACGGATCAACAGGGTAAAAGATTTATCGGCGTATCTCAAGATAGCTCCTATAGAAGTATAATCTTCATCATCACTCAATCCGCATTGTGCGTTTACTTCCAGCATGTATAGCTTTCCGGTAGAAGCATCCATTCTTATATCCAGCCTTCCATATCCCGTTCCCCCTACAGCGATATATGCTTCCAGGCTGATCTTTTCAAGTTCCTTCATCAATGATCCATCCGGCCGGTGATAATTATAAAAACTCTCGTTGCCCGGCATCGGCTTTTCATCTTCATATATCTCCCATAAACGATCAAAAGACAAGAATTTCTCTTCATCAGGCAACGAATGATGAAAGATCCTCTCCACTGCGGGAAAGACCTTGCACTTATCGGGCGCAGAGGATGAGCCTACAATAAGCGTTGTAAACTCGGGCCCGGCTATGAACTGTTCAACGATCAATCCATCTGCCAGGAGATTCCATCCCCGGTAACCCTGTTTGATCTCCCTTATCCTTTGCAGTAACTCCTTATCCGTGTAAACGACGTTCTTAACCGAAACACCCATGCTTCCGCCCGACACCGCCGGTTTGATAATAAGTGGCGCTCCGATCTTTTTACAAAGCCCTTTTATTGAATCTTCGCTACCGTCAATGATCTCCCATTTTGCATTTGCCACACCAGCCTTATCAAAGGCCCGCTTCATCGGAATTTTTGATGTAGTAATATTATAGTAGTGGGCATCTGATCCGGTATAGACGAGCTTATTTCTCTCCAACTCATGGATAACAGACACACCGGGTGTTCCATTCACTTCATCGCCATCGCAAAGGTTAAGTATTAATGGTATTTTTTTTCCTGACCTTTTTTTAATAGACCCTACAACCTCCTTATAATTCAACATAGTGACCGGCTGCCAGGTCCAGTCGGCCTTCAATTCTTCAAAAACTTTGCTGTATTCCTTCAGGCTTTGATCGAAATCGTAATAGTATTGAAGGTTGGGGTCAGCCGTTTCCAGATAAGGGTATAATACCCAGATCTTTAATTTCCGGATGGGGTCAGCCTGTACTTTGGCGTGGGAACTTTTCTTCTTAAGCTCTTTTCTCTTTGTTTGAGCGATCATGCAGTTGCTGTTGAATAAAGCGGGTAAGCTTGTAGGTGTCCAATACTTCCCGGTTGATATGTGCTGCGCCCTGTATCATTCCAAGGCACCTGTCTGTTCCGCAGAAACATTTGAAAGGCTGGGCCATGTCCCATTCGGTAGAAGGATAGAAAAACGTCATTTCATCTCCTTCTTCGATAGACTTTAACGCCACCACCTTCATAGCATGCGTATCAAAGAAAACATTCGGATCGCAACTATGATTGATGTATTGCAGATGCTCGGGTTGCAGCATGATGTGTTTGTCCACATCTACCTGTACCGTCAGATAGGTAGGTTCGGCTAATACCTGCCCGGCGTAGAATTCTGCAATAACATCGCCCGGCTGATAAGGCCGTTGTGCGAAGAAAGCTTTCTGGTTATTAACTACATTTTGCCTGACAACAGCAAATTGATGATCGCTGATAATGCGATATTGGGGGTTAGTAAGTGTTATCATGATCGTTTCGTTATGAAAAGATATATATAAACTTTTATGTAGCAAATCTTATTTAAACAAATGTGAATAATTCGCAGCTATAGCTTAATAACATCAATCATCAATGACAAGGTTATTGCTATTGATAGAATCCTAAAGGCTTCATTTGTGTATCCATTCATTGTAGATTTGCTGTTCTCTTATTGCCATAAACGCTAATGCCTGTTCGGGTCAAAACATATATACGTAACATTCTGTTGTTTCTTTGCCTGATAGTTTTTGATACAGCCGTCAGGAGCCAATGCACTTTACCTATCAATACATTTCCCTATACTGAAGGCTTTGAAACCAGCTCTGGTGGCTGGTTTCAGGGTGGTGTGGCTTCTGACTGGACATGGGGTGCTCCCGCAAAACCTATTATTACAATTGCTGCAAATGGCAACCGCTGCTGGATGATAGGAGGTCTTACCGCCAGCTCTTACAACAATTCGCAGGCGTCCTGGCTGCAAAGCCCCTGCTTTGATTTTTCATCACTGCAATACCCCTATATCACATTCAGCGTCTTCTGGGAAATGGAACAGCGTTTTGATGGTGCCGGTATTCAGTATTCAATTAATAACGGATCATCCTGGTCAGACATCGGTTCCTTTAATGAAGCACCCTATTGTCTGAACAGTAATTGGTACAACTATTCACCGGTTACCTACCTTTCATCATTATCGGCTACCAGGAATGGGTGGTCGGGCAACATACAAACTACTTCCGGCAGTTGCCTTGGCGGTAATGGCAGCAACGGATGGGTTACAGCTCGTCATATTCTGCCGATGCTGGCCGGTCAGTCATCCGTCATTTTCCGGTTTATTTTTGGATCAGGTACCACCTGCAGTAATTATGATGGCTTTGCCATTGATGATATAACCATAGGAGAGGCACCCCCAAACAGTGCCGGCTTCACATCAACTTGTATAAACAGCACGACCGTTTCGTTTACCAATACCTCCTCACTTTGTCCCACCCTTTTTAACTGGAACTTTGGCGATCCCGCATCCGGAGCAGCTAATACTTCCTCTGCTAAAGACCCTGTTCACCGCTTCTCCGGATCGGGCACTTATACCGTTAGCCTTACTGTAAGCGGGCCGGGCAATGCCTCTTCCACAACAACGGGAGACGTAACCATACTAACCGCTGAAGCCATTGTTATTACTCCTGCTGATTGTATTGCCAATAATGGCGGCTCTGCTATGGCAAGTGCTGCCGGTGGCTCCAGCCCCTATACTTATTTTTGGAACACAACCCCTGCGCAAACAACAGCTATAGCCACGAACCTTTCATCTGGAAATTATCAGGTAATAATTAATGCCGCAGGCGCATGTCCCGATACAACTATCGTCACTATCCCGTTTGATCTTTCCTGTGTTGGCATTTATTTCCCTACAGCATTTACGCCGAATGGGGACGGTAATAATGATGGCTTTGGCCCGCTCGGCAGCCTTTCATTGTTGTCCAATTATTCAATGTCTATATACAACCGCTGGGGGCAAAGGATTTTTTATAGCGCCGATCCATTTCAAAAATGGGATGGCTCATTCCGGGGAAATTCTTCAGACAACAGCGTTTTTACCTGGCATGCAACATACCGGTTGCCCGGCCAGGCAATTGTATTGAAAAAAGGAACTGTGATATTGATAAAATAATAGCATAGCTATGCCGGAAGGCTATCCCGGTATTTCTTCCATGCAATCACTAACCTGATTTCTCCAAAACCAATATCACTACCCAGTGATTCTTTAATTGCAGTAATAGAGCCGTTGGCAAAGTTTTCAATAGCCGGTTTTATCACTTGTAGTTTTTCCCGGTTGACCAACTCTTCAATATTGATCTCCCCGGCAGACACATAGTACGCCAGGTGGTTTTCGATAGTTTGTATAGTGAGGTTCCGTTCTTTGGCAATCTTCTCCACCGGATTACCCTCTTTAAACAGCCTGAAAGATTCCGCCTTTGTATCTCCCTTTGTTTTTTTAGCCTCTGATCCTGCTTTTCTTTCCCGCTTGGACGGCTTTTCATGTATAAGGGATGAGAGCCCCTTATTCTTGCCATAGGTTGTTATCACATCAAGAAACTGCTGGCCATATTGCTCCACTTTCGCATCGCCGAAACCGCTGATCTTTCTCAGTTCGGTAAGTGTATGAGGTAAATAGCGGACCAGGTCCTCCAGCGTATTACTGCCCGCTACCATATAGATCGGCAGGTCATTATTTGCACAAATAGAATCACGCAGTTTTCGTAATTGCTGGTACAGCAACGGATGCGGAACATCCTTTTGCTGCTGAGAAGCCCCGGCATACGCATTTACTGAAAACACGGGCAAAACAAACCCCTTCTTTCGACAATGCCATCTCTCAATATCCAACCTGCCGTCAGAACCTTCCATCAGGTGTTTCTTTGCACATAGTTCTGCAAAGACCTCTTTTATATCATCATTGAATTCTTTGGCATGTATCTTACTGTCAGTTACTACAACCGATCCCAGTAGATATTTTATTGCCGAATCCAGCTCTTTGGCAAAGTGAGCAGCCGCCTTGACTGTTCTTTCCTGTAAGACGATGTTGTCTTCCGGAGGCATCGGTTCCCGGAATTGTCCTTTTATCCAGGTATGAAATTTTCCCGCCGTCTCCTGTATCTGGTTTATCATTTCTATAAGTCTGCCTATCCAGGAAAAAGATTCCGTGTTAAAAGAAGTATTGTTATCCGACAGGTATTTGCTTACTTCCTGTGCATAGTTGCTGGCTACACTGAAATCAAACGTGGATAGAAGCATTTTTTCCTGATAAACTCGTCGTTCTGTCAGCAATTCCTGATTCAGCTTTGCTGATGAGGAACTGTTTTGTGAAAAAGCAACTATCCGATGATCGCTAAAAAGGATACCCGGTCTTATTTCACTTTGAAGGACCATCCCCTCCAGGTTTGTACAGCGGCTAAGCGCTACATATACCTGACCCGCGGCAAAAGACCGCCCGGCATCTATAACTGCTTTTTCAAATGTGAGCCCCTGGCTTTTATGAATAGTAATGGCCCAGGCCAGGCGCAAGGGATACTGACTGAAGGACCCCAGCACGTTTGACTCCATCTGCCTGTTTGACCTGTTAAGGGTATACCGGATATTCTCCCATCGCTCTTTGCGTACTTCTATCCCGCTTGTGTCATCCTTGCATTTCACCACGATCTTATCGTCGTCCAGCATTGTTACGATTCCGATCTTACCATTGAAATACCGCTTACTCTTGTCGCTGTCATTTTTAATGAACATTACCTGGGCTCCGGTTTTAAGCAACAACACTTCTTCTGCCGGAAATGCCGTATCCGGGAATTCCCCATCCAATTCGGCCCTGTAAGTAAATGCCGGTGTATCCAGCTTTGCCAGTTCGGCAGTGTTGGTGTTGCGGGCTGTCTCATTGTGCGTTGTTAATATAATATAGCCGTCATCTGCTCTTCTTCTGAAATAAGGCTGGTATCTCGATTGCAATATTCTTAAGCCGTCTTCGTCCAGTTCATTGTTACGTACCTGGTTTAATACATTAATAAACCGCTCCTCGCTTTGCCGGTATATTTTGGTGAACTCAATATATAACGGTGCTTCTTCTTTTATTGCTATGCTGTCAAAGAAATAAGGACTGGTATAAAATTCAGATAGGATATTCCAGTCTTGTTCCTTTACTACCGGTGGTAGCTGGAACATATCCCCTATAAGCAGCAGCTGAACACCGCCGAACCGCTCATTATACCGCCTCCGGATATGCCGTAGCACGGTATCAATGGCATCCATCATATCGCAGCGAACCATGCTTATTTCATCAATGATCAGTAATTCCAACTGCTCCAATACTTTGATCTTTTCCTTTGTCATACGCAGGCGGCTGAGCAAACTATGCCGGTTAACAACTTCGTCACGATGATTGGAAAATCCCTTTTCTCCGGGAATAAAAAGAGAAAGCGGCAGCTGAAAAAACGAATGGATAGTAACCCCGCCTGCATTGATAGCAGCAACACCCGTTGGTGCTACTACGGCCAGTTGCTTCGGACAGCTCTCCCTGATATACTTCAGAAAGGTCGTTTTTCCCGTTCCCGCCTTACCGGTAAGAAACAGGTTCCGCGAACTTTGATTGACCAGGTCGGCAGCCAGCCGGAACATTTCATTTGAACTGTCGTGATTCATAACGCCCTGCTAAACTAAATTAAAAAGGGCACTGCAGGGTTATACCCAGTGCAATGCCCCAACGTTACTGTTTTATTCCGCTGATTTTATACCCAGCATCAGCAACTCATTTACCTGTATCTCCGTAATATATTTCTTGTTGCCTTCTTTATCAGTATAGCTGCGGTTGATCAGCTTGCCCTCGATCGCTACTTCTTTTCCTTTGTCCAGGTATTTTTCAGCAATATCGGCCAGTTTGCCCCAGGCGATAAGGTTATGCCATTGCGTCTCTGTTACTTTATCGCCGCTGGCGTTGCGATACACCTCATTGGTGGCCATGCTGAAACGGGCGAGCTTTTTGCCATTCTCTGTGTTCTTCACTTCTGGTTTACCGCCCAGGTTGCCGATCAGCTGTACTTTGTTTTTAAGTGCGTACATAATTGTAAGTTTTACGTGTTTTGAATTTTGTTATCTCAGTCACCGGTTTGGCCGTTGACGAAACAAAGATGGGGTCGTGAAAAAACGATAGTCGGTTTTTATCCCTTTACTTCCGGATGTAGCCGTTTGTAAACGATTGTACACAGAAATTTTTCGTATCTTATATTGAAAATCAACTTTTTCTTTCCCATGCCCACTCCATTAGCTACAGAAACAAAGAGCTGTTTAGCTTGCGGTAAACCCATCAAAGGACGATCCGACAAAAGGTTTTGTGACGATTATTGCCGCAACAGCTACAACAACCAGCTAAAATCTGCAGGTAATAACCTGGTGCGAAACATTAATAATTCACTCGGTAAGAACAGGCGCATATTAGAAAGTCTGTTGCCCGAAGGGGAAGAAACCGCAAAAGCCAATAAAGAGAAACTTCAGCGCCTTGGGTTCAGTTTCAAATATATTACCCATAACTATGTTACCAAAACAGGCAAGACCTATCATTACTGTTATGAGTATGGCTATCTGCCGCTGGAGAGTGATTGGTTCCTGATCGTGAAGAGAAAAGAAGAGTAGCTTCAGCTCGTTGCTTCCATTTTGTATTCTAGCTCATCTCTATAAAAAATAACCCCGCCATTGCTGACGGGGGGTTTTTCAACGCTGTCCTAACAGGACTCAATCGGACTTCGTTTCTCTGCGCATGGCAGAATAACTTGTTTCATTTTCTTTTCGCATAAAAACAATGGGGCTCGGCGCAGTCCAGGTAAATTCATATACCCGGTTGACAGAGCCGCGATCGGCGCCATAGAACCTGATGACGCCATCATTGCGGCCGGTTCCGTAATGCAGGCCATACATATAGTCACTGCCGCCGCCCATATTATAAATATCCCAGGTGGTACCATTCCATGTATATTCAAATACCTTTCCATTGGCATTGCAGGTATATATCCTGTTGACTCCATCATTTCTGCCGGGAACGATGTAAGCATGAATATTTTGTGTGCCCGCTAAAGGCATATTGATAAATGTCCAGGCACTGCCATTCCAGGTAAACTCACGTACCCGTCCATCATACAATGCAGAATATACCCTGGTGATACCATCATTGCGGCCATCTCCCAACTCAAGCCCCCTGGCGTCGCCATTGTCACCCATACTGGCAATCGTCCATGCCGTACCCGTCCATCTTGCTTCAAAATTGCCGGAAGAGATAGAAGAAATATAGATATAGTTCTTTCCATCCATACGGCCATTTCCAAGGGCCAGCTCATGCGCACCCGGCGTACTACCTACTAATAACTTCGTCCAGCTTGTGCCATTCCAGGTGAATTCATACAACTCCTGCGTACTTGACGCATACAATCTGGTTACTCCATCATTGCGGCCAACGCCTACTACAGCATGCATACCCAGGTTACCTACACTGCCCACTGTCATCTGTTGCCAGCTTGTTCCATTATGCCATATTTCATAGATATTATTGTCATAACTCGCCGCATACAATCTTTCTATACCATCTCCCCGGCCGGGGCCAATGGTTGTATTGTGTATTTCCTGCGCGGAAGGTGACCCGCCGATATCAAGCGGCCCCGTCCATACGGTACCGTTCCAGGTATATTCCAGCATTCGCCCGGTAGCAATCGTTCCTATGTAAATCCTGTCTAACCCGTCTGATTTTAGCCGGCCTACACGAACGGTATTATTGGGAACGCCTGTAGAGCCAATGGTAGAAACAGTCCATACTGCCGGTGTAGAAGAAACGATCAGCGTAACAGGTGCGGTCCTTATAGTACTTCCGCTTACACCCTGCACTGTCAGATTATACGTTCCGACAGGCGTGGATGCAGAGGTGGTCAGGGTGAGAATAGAAACAGCAACAGGCACTGGTGATGCCGGGCTGAATGAAGCGGTAACTCCTGCTGGCAAACCAAGCACTGAAAGTGTAACAGGACTGACAAACTCATTTGTTTCATTCACATTAACTGTCACGGTGATGGCATCGCCAATAGGCACATTCAGAATGGACGGAGAGGCGGTAATGGCAAAATCGGCAGCCGTTGTAATATTCAGAGTTGCCTGCTGCGTGTGTGTAATTCCTTCTGCCGTGGCGCCTACAGTGAACACATACGTTCCTAAAGGTGCGTTGTTGGTGTTGATGAATAATTGTGTTTCGCCCTGGTGCGACATGGGGTCGAAAAGATAGTGGCCTGTCACCTCTGGCGGTAATCCGGAAAACCAAAGATCCACTCCTGAAGAGGTAGCAAACCCGTTGAGATAAGTCACGTTAATGCGGAAGTCCGTTGTGCCCGACACCTCCACATTCTTAACCGTCGTCAGTAAAGTAAATGTAAAATCAGGGGCTACATTGATCGCCACTTCAGATGATGTGGTGGTATTTCCAGCAGCGTCCCTCGCTCTTGCCGTCAGTACATGCGGCCCATTGGATACTGTTTCTGTATTCCATGTCAGGGAATAAGGGGCTGTCACATCTTCGGCTTCCAGGTTGGCTCCATCCAATAAAAATTGAACCCCCGCTACACCAAAATTATCGGCCGCAGTAGCCGTTATATTGACCATGCCCGAAACATTTCCGCCCAAAGGAGAAGAAATGCCTATGGAAGGAGGGGTGTTGTCCACTCCTATCGGAGTGTTCATATCCGCAACCACTTCTGTCGCACTGAGCAGTTTGTTATAAAACCGCACTTCATCCACTGATCCGTTCAGGTATTCACCAAATGGCTGATTGGACCCGATACGGATATTGGCAGGATTGATGGTTGTTATCGTGCCCGCGGACGAAACATCTGTTCTTACTGTCACGTCAACACCATTTACATAAATCGAAAAACGGTTATTCTGCGGCTGGCCGGCATTATAGGTAATAGCAACATGACTCCATACACCTGCTGTTAATACATTATTGGAACTATGTGCCCCGATCTTGCTGGCCCCGCCATTTACCCACCAATACACAGACACCCCATTGGTAACAGGCCCTCCATCGGCATCGGAACTGCTGTGCGCATAGAAATAAAAGAAATTAGAAGTATTGAGGGTTTGGCTCCAGACAGTGCCCCATTCAGTAAAGTTATTATTCCTTACCCATGTGCTCCAGGTATAGTTCTGTGATGGATCAAGAGTAAAATTGTTGTGATCAGCAATATTGATATACTGATTTGACCCATTCAGGTTGACGCCCTGCCCATATTTACCAGCAGCCCTGGCGGGGGTATTTGTCAGTGTCCCATTGTGATTATTACCAGAAATATCTATAGCAGTTGTTCCGGAGCTTTCATTTAACCCTAATGCGGCTATCAGGTTGGTTACATTGTTTACCGTTACAGCGACCGGCGCTGAAGTGGTAAGGTTTCCTGCCGCATCGCGGGCACGAGCGGTTAATGTATAATTTCCGCTTGTCTCCATCAGCGTATTCCATGAGACAGTATAAGGGGCTGTATTATCTTCTGCTCCAAGATTAGCCCCGTTCAGCAAAAATTGTACTCCGTTTACTCCTACATTATCGCTGGCATTAGCGGAAACGTTTATCGTTCCTGACACACTACCAGCTGCCGGAGCAGTAATATTTACAGAAGGAGGAGTAATGTCATTGTTTACTGTTACTATTACTTCTGCTGAAGTAGTTGTATTTCCTGCCGCATCTCTTGCCCTCGCAGTAAGTGTGTGACTGCCGTTTGATACTGTTATGGTATTCCAGCTGATGCCATAGGGCGCCGCCAGGTCTTCCGCACCGAGGTTCAAGCCGTCTAACAAGAACTGCACCCCGGCTACCCCGGTGTTATCAGAAGCGTTACCGCTTACTGTTATAGTTCCGGTTACATTACCTGCCGCCGGTGCAGTAATAGAAATAGCGGGGAATTCTATATCATTATTGACCGTCACTATCACATCGGCGGCAACACCCGTATTACCCGCAGCGTCACGGGCACGGGCAGACAAAATATGGTTACCGTTTGATACGCCCGATGTGTTCCATGAAAAAGAATAAGGAGCTGTAACATCTTCCGTACCCAGCTCCATACCGTCAAGTAAGAACTGAACACCCGTTACACCGAGGTTATCGGTTGCGGTAGCTGATATCGCTACTATTCCCGATACATTACCTGCTGTCGGCGCTGACAAAGAAATCACCGGCAATTCTGTATCTGAAGGATTGTTGACATTCACGATGACCGTTTCTGATAATGCACTGTTTCCTGCGGCATCTCTCGCCCTTGCGGTGAGGGTGTATGAACCATTGGCAAGCGCCAATGTATTCCATGAAAAACTATATGGCGCCAATATATCCTCTGCGCCAAGATCAACGCCATTGAGCAGGAACCGGACACCTATGACACCAACATTATCCGAAGCGTTAGCTGTTATGGTTACTGTTCCAAGCACATTGCCCGCTGCCGGTGAGCTGATATTTACGGCTGGCGCTTCTGTATCCGGTGGATTATTCAATACATCAACCACTACCGGCGCCGAAACAGTGGTGTTGCCCGCAGCATCTCTTGCACGTGCTGTTAATGTGTAATTACCATCTGTTACGGTTGTGGTATTCCAGGAAAAAGTATAGGGTGCCGACACGTCCTCTGCACCCAGGTTAACACCGTTCAATAAAAACTGTACCCCGGCTACACCGGTATTGTCGCTGGCGGTTGCTATTATTTCAACAGTGCCATCAATTATACCAGCAGATGGTGAGGTGATGGATATGACCGGCGACTCTGTATCATTATTTACAGTAACTATTACTTCGGATGATGTAGTTGTGTTTCCCGCCGCATCTCTTGCCCGTGCTGTTAATGTATAGGTCCCGTTGGCAATAGTGGTTGTATTCCATGAAACGGCGTAAGGAGAAGTATTATCCTCTGTCCCAATACTGGCTCCGTTCAACAGGAACTGTACACCCGCTACAGTTGTGTTATCAGATGCATTGGCTGTTATATTCACCGTTCCCGAAATAGTACCGGCTCCTGGTGAAGTTATACTTACAGAAGGCGGGATAATATCCGGTGCAATGGGGGTGTTCATATCCGTTTGTATCTCTGCCTGGCTTAAAGCCCTGTTGTATATTCTAACTTCATCTATCAGTCCCGCAAAATATTGACCGGCCAGGGCTGTTGTGCCTCCTATCCGCAGCGGGTTGGCGGTTACGGTAATGTTTCCTGTCACAGCTGCAGACGATACCTGTACGCCGTTTATATACAGCCGAAACGTACCGCCATCGTATGTGCTGGCCACATGTATCCATGTGTTCAGTGTCAGTTTCGAAGTTCCGGTAACTACTATATTACCGCTACCGATACGCATCCTGCTGCTGGGGCGCTGGTTATTTGCATTAGAGGCATTATTGTTTGCCGCCATGGTGTATGTAAAATTGCCTGTGCTCCTGTCTTTACAGATCACCGTTTTAAATCCTGTAAGGTTAGAGGGGTTTACCCATGCTTCCAGGGTCATACCATTGGTCAGGTCAAGTGAGTTGGCGTCATTGATATTTATATAATCATTCGTTCCGTCAAACAATATAGCAGACCCAAATCTGCCGGAAGCCGCCCACGCAGCGCCGTTAGTTAGTGTACCGGTATTATTGTTACCTGAATTATCATTAGCTGTTGTTCCGGTGTTCTCATTGAAACCATAGGCTGCGACAAGATTAGTATTATTCACTGTTACATTCACCGCGGCCGATGTGGTAGTGTTACCGGCTGCATCCCGGGCCCGGGCCGTCAATATATGACTGCCATTAGCGATTCCGGTTGTGATCCATGATATAGCATACGGTGCTGTCATATCTTCTGCACCCATATTCACGCCATCCAATAAAAACTGTACTCCCGCTACACCCACATTATCTCCGGCGCTTGCATTGACATTAATGGTGCCTGATACGGTTCCGCCTGTGGGAGAAGTAATGGCTACTGAAGGCGATTCTGTATCCTGCGTATTGTTTTGAACTGTGACAACCACCGGTGTTGATGTGGCAGTATTGCCCGCAGCATCCCGTGCCCGGGCCGTCAATGTATGACTGCCGTCTGTGATGGTTGCGGTGTTCCATGATATAGTATAAGGCGCTGTCACATCTTCTGCGCCCAGGTTCACGCCATCCAATAAAAACTGTACGCCGGCTACCCCGGTATTATCAGTCGCTCCGGCGCTGACGTTAATGGTTCCCTGTACGGTTCCGCCGGATGGTTCGGTGATGCTCACTGAAGGAACTTGCGTATCATTATTTACCGTAACGCTTACAGCGGCCGAAGTAGTTATATTGCCGGCTGCGTCCCTGGCAACAGCTGTCAGGCTATGCACCCCATTGGTGGCGGTAGCGGTATTCCATGTTATCGAATACGGGGCTACGGCATCTTCTGCGCCAAGATTTACTCCATCTAATTGAAACTGCACACCGGCTACACCCGTATTATCATTTGCGCTGGCATTGACATTGATTGTCCCGGATACGTTTCCGGGAGCCGGAGAAGAAATGCTGACAGTTGGCGATTCTGTATCCGCTACACTGCCGATGTTCATATCGCTTTGTATCTCTGCCTCTGAAAGAAGTCTTCTGTAATACCTGAACTCGTCTACAGACCCGTTCAGGTATTCTCCGTAGGGTTGATTAGAGCCAATGCGGATATTGTTCGGGTCAATGGTAGCTATGGTCCCGGAAGAAACCACATCTGTTCTGTTGGTTACATCAACGCCATTCACATAGATGGTAAAACGGCTGGCCTGCGCAAGGCTGGCATTATAGGTGACCGTTACATAGCTCCATGTTCCTGTTGTCAGCACGTTATTGTTACTATGAACGACCAGCCTGTTGCTGCCACTATACCAATACACAGAAATACCATTGGTAACCGGCCCTGCTTCGGCATCATTTGTAGTGTGTGCATAGGAATAAAAAAAGTTGGTCGTACTGAGTGTCTGGCTGAATAAGGTGCCCCATTGGTTGAAATTATTATTCCGCACCCATGTACTCCAGGTATAGCTCACCGAAGGTGTAAGCGTAAAATTGGCGTGATCAGCAATATTCACATAGTCATTTGTGCCATCAAGATTGATTCCCTGCCCGTATTTGCCGGCGCTCCATACTGGCCCGTTTACCAATGTGCCATTATGTGCATTGCCGGATACGTCAGTTGTGGTGGTGCCGCTTCCTTCATTGAAGCGCAACTCGGCGACCACGCCGGGCGCAGGAAACCTCCTCCCGTCAAATCCATAAAAAACGATGGACAACAACGGTAGAACAACAAACAACTTTACAAAATACCTGAATGCTCTGGTTTGCTCCGGGCCTGGCCCGGCAATGGTTTTTGATAGCATATATAAGCCTTATGAAGGGTTCTTCAATAGTGCATAAGGTACTTATACATGTATCTTTCAAGACAGGATGTTGATCGGGAAAAGGGGAATTCGAAGGGGAGGGCATTTAACGATGGATAAATTTACACGCCGATCTTTTCAATAAAATTCTTTTTTAGTCACAAGTAATTGACAGTCGGCTGTTAATATCAATGTATCTGCCGCCGGTATAACGAAATATTATCAATTATCAACCCTTGCTGCCCAACCAAAATGGATGGCTATTCAGGAAGAAACAAAAAGCCCCGATATAACGGGGCTTTTTGTGGTGTGGGGCGGGATCGAACCGCCGACACAAGGATTTTCAGTCCTTTTTCCACCTCCGGCGGATACCGCACCTATTCTCTTTCTCTGCCATGATAGTTTTCCACTATGCGCCTGACCTCCTCTCGTCCCTGGCCTGTTTTCAAAAATTTCTCCCGTTTCATTGCCTCTTCCTTAGTAGCAAAAGTTTCTGTATAAATTATTTGCCAGGGGCGATAACGCAAAGTGAACCCCTTCATTTCACTTACATTATGTTCAAATAATCTCCTTTCGGGATCACTTGTGTAGCCCACGTAAGTCTTTTCGGCAGGTTTTGAAAGCAGTACATAAACATACCACATAAAAAAAGGACCTGACATTTTTGTGTCACGTCCTTCCGTGGTGTGGGGCGGGATCGAACCGCCGACACAAGGATTTTCAGTCCTTTGCTCTACCGACTGAGCTACCGCACCATTATTTCAACTTTCTATTTTCTGTGCTTTTTCCGCCAACCGGCGGATACCGCACCATCTGGTTAAAACTACAGGCATTAAAGCCCAATTTCCAACCGGGCTGCAAATATAGGCAGATTCGGCTAAAACAGAAAGACATATTGGAGTTTGAAACTTCTTCTTTGGAAGTTTTCCCTTACATGCCATACTCACTCAAAAACTTGATCCGCATAATCTTAAGCTGCTCCCAGTTGAAGTTGTGCTCCGCCAGCTCTTCCTGCGCTACCTGCAGGGAAGATGTATCACACGCTTTAAAATACTCAATGATCTCATCCTGCTCCTCTTCGTCCAGCATTTCATCAATGGCATAATCCAGGTTGAGCTTGGTGCCACTGGCTGCAATCGTCTCCATTTCTTCCAGCATTTCATCCATTCGCCAGCCTTTGTTCTTCGCAATCGTCTCCAACGAAACCTTTTTATCTGTATTCTGGATGATATATACTTTGTTGCCGCTTTTATTCACTACGCTCTTCATCACAAAGTCATCCGGCTTTTCAATATTGTTTTCCTGCACATACCGGGAAATAAGATCAATAAACGGCTTACCGTACCGCAATGCTTTTCCTTTACTGATACCCTGGCATTTTTCGAGGTCGGTCATGCTCGTAGGATAGAGCGTGGCCATATCCTGTAAAGAGGTTTCGAGGAATATGACAAATGGCGGCAGGTTTTTCTTTTTTGCTTCTTTTTGCCGGAGCTCTTTCAGCATCTCAAAAAGCTTTTCATCAGCCGCTGCGCCGCCTGCAGCCTCCGCGCCTTCCTCATCATCTGCGTTTGCTTCTTCAAAGAGATTATTCAGCACTATTTTGAACGACTTCGGCTTCTTGAGAAACGCTTCTCCCGCTTTGGTGATCTTCAACACACCATACTCTTCGATATCTTTTTTCAGCAGCCCTTCCAGTAGTAGCTGTCGTACCAGCGAATTCCAGAAATGGCTTTCCTTATCGTTACCGCTGGCAAAGGCATCAATGCCTTCATGCCGGTACATCTGTATCTGCGGGGTAAGTTTGCCGGTGATGATATTCACCACATATTCTGTGGCAAATCTTTCATCCAGTGCTTTTATCGCCCTGAGGGCAATCAATACTTCTTCTTTTGCTTCTACTCTTTCCTTGGGGTGTTTACAATTATCGCAGTTGCCGCAATTCTCCCTTTCATATTCTTCCCCAAAGTAACTGAGTACAACTTTGCGCCGGCAAACGCCGCTTTCTGCATATGCTACCGTTTCGTTGATCAACTGTGCCCCCACTTCTCTTTCACTCAGCGGTTTGTCCCGCATCAGGTGTTCGAGCTTGCTTACGTCCTTATGTGAATAATACAGGACGCACTTCCCTTCCAGTCCGTCGCGGCCTGCACGACCGGTTTCCTGGTAATAGTTCTCAATTGACTTTGGAATATTATAATGTATGACGAAACGGATATCAGGTTTATCGATCCCCATTCCGAATGCGATAGTAGCGCAGATCACCTGTACATCCTCATTTAAGAACTGGTCTTGTCTTTCAGCCCTTAACTTACTATCCAGCCCGGCATGATAGGCTACCGCCTTTATACCATTTGCCATTAAAATATCTGCGAGCTCTTCGGTCGTCCTCCGGTTGAGAGTATAGATAATGCCGCTTTTTGTTTTCATTCCTTTAATAAAGCGGACGATATTCTCATCTGTCTGGCTCTTCTTTATTTTAGGTAATATCTCATAATACAGGTTCGGCCTGTTAAAAGAAGAGATATACACCTTCGGATCACGCAAATCGAGATTCTTTATAATATCGCTTTGCACTTTCGGCGTAGCCGTAGCTGTCAATGCGATCACCGGTATATCCGGGTTGATCTGTATCATCATTTCCCGCAGCCGCCTGTATTCCGGGCGGAAGTCGTGGCCCCATTCAGAGATACAATGTGCTTCATCAACAGCGAAAAATGAAATGGTAAGATCCGAAAAGAACTCCAGGTTCTCCTGCTTGGTGAGTGTTTCGGGCGCCACATACAGCATTTTGGTCTTACCCGTCAGCAGGTCATCATGCACTTCCCTGATCTCTTTTTTTGTCAGGGTCGAATTGAGGAAATGCGCCACTTCATCGTTGCTGCTGTAGCCACGAACCAGGTCCACCTGGTTCTTCATCAACGCAATAAGCGGCGACACAATGATCGCCACCCCCTCACTGACCATCGCCGGCAACTGGTAGCACAGGCTTTTACCCCCACCGGTCGGCATGATCACAAACGTATCACGACCCGCCAGCAGCGATTCAATGATCTTTTCCTGGTTATCCTTGAATTTATTAAAACCAAACTGCTCCTGAAGTGCGGCATGAAGATCAAAACGCTTCACACTATTTGAAGAAGATTTTTGTTTGGCCGGTTTGGATGCGGCAGGTTTTTTACCTCCGCCGGCCGGTTTCTTTGCGGTTGTTCCCATTACTCAGATTTTCTTTCCCCGAATATTACCTCTACTCATTTCCCTCATTCAAAAGGTAATGCTTTTTTATACAAGTTTCCGGATGATCTGCATCATTCTTTTCACAGCTACCCTTCCGGACTTTTCCCGGCATAGATGATAGGCAATAGCGCTTTGACTTACAAACTGACAGAGTGGGTCGAACGTTAATCAGGATCAGATCATCAACAGCCTGAACGGCGCCGGGACAGCGAAAATACGAAAGGAAACCCGCTTTAAGAAGTCGCTAGAGATAATTACTGTATAGGGTATGTTAATCTCCCTATTGAATTAATTCTTCTAATTTTGCGCCTTGTCAATGAGTTCCTCAATTAAACAAACCGCCCTGCATACCATTGAACTGGAAGCCGCCTCGGTTGCTGCGTTATCTGCTTATGTCAATGATGATTTTGAAAAAGCTGTAAGGGTTATTGCTGATTGTGCCGGCAGGGTGGTGGTCAGTGGTATCGGTAAAAGCGCTGTTATAGCACAAAAGATCGTAGCGACCTTTAACTCTACGGGAACACCCTCTGTTTTCATGCATGCCGCCGATGCCATTCATGGTGATCTCGGCATGGTGCTGCAGGATGATGTGGTGATCGTTCTCAGTAAAAGCGGCGAAAGCCCGGAAATAAAAGTACTGGTCCCACTAATAAAGAATTTCGGCAACACACTGATCGCTATCGTCGGCAATATGGATTCCTACCTTGCCAAACAATCCACCCTTGTTCTGAATACGACTGTTCCGCAGGAGGCCTGCCCCAACAACCTGGCGCCCACCTCCAGCACTACCGCCCAGTTGGTGATGGGCGATGCACTGGCCATCTGCCTGATGGAAATGAAGGGTTTCCGGTCAGACGATTTTGCCAAGTTTCATCCGGGTGGTGCTCTTGGAAAAAAACTATACCTGCGGGTTTCCGATCTGTATATTCACAATGAACAACCACAGGTGTTTGCTACACAAACGCTGAAAGAAGCCATTGTGGAAATGACCAGGAAGAGGCTCGGCGTTACTGCTGTGGTAGATAAGGAAGGTCATCTGCTTGGTATCATCACCGATGGCGACCTGAGGAGGATGCTGGAAAAAAACCTGCCGGTGGGCGAAGTAAAAGTACAGGACATTATGACCCGTACACCTAAAACCATTGAGCCTGGTATGCTGGCCGTAGATGCGCTGGACATGCTGAGAAAAAAAGAAATAAGCCAGCTGGTGGTGGCCGAAAATGGAAAATATCTTGGTATCATTCATATACATGATTTAATAAGAGAAGGATTAATTTAACCGGTGATAAAAGAGCGGTGCGTGACAAACAACAGCGCCATTTATACTTCACCATTCACTATTCATCATGAACAAACATCACTACGTGGCGATCATGGCGGGCGGTATCGGCAGCCGCTTCTGGCCGATGAGCCGTACCAATATGCCCAAGCAGTTCTTAGATATTCTGCATACGGGCAAGACGCTTATCCAGCAAACTTTTGACCGCTATACCAAACTTGTACCGAAAGAGAACATTTTCATTGTCACCTCACAGGAGTATGTGGATATTGTAAAAAAACAATTACCCTCACTGCCCTCCGACAACATATTGGCAGAGCCCTCCAAAAAGAATACCGCCCCCTGTATTGCCTATATCGCTTTTAAACTTTTTCAGAAAGACCCAAAGGCATTGATGATCGCAGCGCCATCGGATAATCTTATCCTGGAAACAGATGAATTTGTAAAAACGGCCACCACAGCATTGAATTTTGTGGACCACATCAATGCGCTGGTAACGATCGGCATCAAACCCTCTTATCCGAATACCGGTTATGGCTACATACAGCACGAGATGACCGAAGCCGCCCCTTCTATTTATAAGGTTATCACGTTTACCGAAAAACCGAATTTAGAACTGGCCAAAGCCTTTGTGGCCAGCGGCGATTTTTTATGGAATGCCGGCATCTTTACCTGGAAAGTAAAGACCCTGCTGGCGGCATTTGAAAAATACCTGCCTGAGATCTATGAAGTGTTTGCCGCAGAAAAAGAAAAAATGAATACCCCGGAAGAGGCCGCCGCTATTGAACAGATCTATCCGCAATGCACCAGTATTTCCATTGATTTCGGCATTATGGAAAAAGCAGATAATGTATACGTGATACCCGCCTCCTTCTCCTGGAGCGACCTCGGCACCTGGAACAGCGCCTGGGAGAACAAGGAAAAGGATTATTTTCAAAATGCCGTAGCGGGCAATACCGTTATGATTGTGGATGCCAAAAACTGTATGGTGCATGTTCCCGACAATAAACTGGTGCTGCTGCAGGGACTGGATGATCACATTGTGGTGGACACCAAAGATGTGCTGCTCATTTGTAAAAAAGACAAGGAGCAGGAGATCAAGGAATATGTAGCTGAGATCAAAAGGAATAAAGGAGAAAAATTTCTCTGAGGGTCTGCCCCTTTCATTAAAGGAAGGGAAAAACATTACCTTCAATGATAACCCTTAACCATGGCACCGTCATTTGCAACAGGCAATATTCTCTTTTTAGATATTGAAACAGTTCCGCAACAGCCGGATTATGACTCGATGCCCGAAGACTGGAAAGAGCTCTGGAACACCAAGTCCGCCTCTTTATTAAAATACCATGAAGGCGAAACCAGCGAATCGCTGTATCCCCGAGCAGGTATCTATGCAGAGTTTGGTAAGATCATCTGTATCAGTTGCGGGGTGATACAGGGCAGTGGCGATCATAAAAAGATCTCCTTAAAATCATTTGCAGGCGATAATGAAAAGATATTGTTGCATGAGTTTTCCGTCATGCTGAATAAGTGGTTCACGGGGGAGCCTAAATTCCTGTGTGCACATAACGGAAAAGAGTTTGACTTTCCTTATTTATGCCGCCGGATCATTATTAATGAACTCCCCATTCCCTCCATCTTAAACGTGTCCGGAAAAAAACCCTGGGAGATAGCTCATCTTGATACGATGGAACTCTGGAAATTCGGCGACTTCAAAAGCTATACTTCACTGAACCTGCTGGCACACACTCTTGGTATTCCCACACCCAAAGATGATATAGACGGAAGCAAAGTATGGGAGGTATACTGGAAAGAAAAGAACCTGCAGCGTATTATCACCTATTGCCAGAAAGATGTCATAACGGTTGCCCAGGTATTTTTAAGAATGCAGGGAGAGGTCCTCATTAAAAGCGAGCATATCGAAATCAAAGCCTGACAAAACAATTGTCATGTCCTGATTCCGGCGTCTTTAATACCTTTATGATCTGAAAATAATTCAATCTTACTCAATTTTCTTTCAATCGAAAAGTATATGGAAAGAATAAACTATTCCTCCGGCGCCAAATGGGAAGATATCGTTGGTTACAGCCGCGCCGTGAAGATCGGCAATGTCATTGAAGTAACCGGTACAGTAGCTATTGATGAACATGGTACTGTCACCGGCGTCAACAGCCCGTATATCCAGACCCGTTACGCTATTCAAAAGATAGAAGCAGTTCTGCAAAAAGCAGGAGCCTCGTTGAAAGATGTGATCAGGACCAGGATGTTTGTCACGGACATTTCCCGCTGGGAAGAATATGGCCGGGCCCATGGCGAATTCTTTAAAGACATCAAACCCTGTACGACCATGGTAGAGGTAAAGGGGCTGATCTCGCCGGAATACCTGATAGAGATCGAAGCTACGGCCATCATCAGTTAATCACTATCTTAGTCAAAATAGTTAACTGGCTACATGAGAACATTTGTTCCCTTACTATCCTTTTGCTTTCTCTTGTTTTCGGCACCCCTTGCTGCACAGAAAAAAAACAAAGACAGGGCCAGGGATCTCGGAGTTCCTTTTGACGGAACACCCGGAAAGAACAACGCTATCACAGATGTGCCTGGTGTAGAAGTAGGCTACACAACCCTTATCCGGGACACCGGCAAGCTTATATATGGTAAAGGACCGGTAAGAACCGGCGTCACCGTCATTCTTCCGAAAGGAAAAACAGATGGCGCTTATCCTGCCGCCTGGTTTTCTTTGAATGGCGACGGAGAATTAACCGGCCTTCCCTACATCGAAGACTATGGAACAGGATATGGTCCCATTGGTATCACGAATACCAATAGCGTAGGAACAGTGAAAGATGCCATTGGCCAATGGAGTTTTAAAAAATTCTCCAAAGGAGATTTTGTTGATTTTTCATTCGGCCTTCCTGTGGTAGGCGAAACATGGGATGGTATGCTTAACGACATCAATGGTTTTCATGTAAAGCAAGAGCATGTCTGGAAAGCACTGGATAGCGCAAAGGGCGGAAAGGTCGCTGAAGGAAATGTCGGTGGCGGTACAGGTATGGCGTTGTATGGATTTAAAGGTGGAAGCGGCACCGCATCAAGAACATTCATCATTGATTCCGTTCAATATACACTCGGCGCTTTTGTACAGGCCAATTTTGGCGGAAGAAATGAATTAACTGTTGCCGGCGTACCCGTAGGCCGGGAAATAAAAGACCTGCACCCGGTACTGCATGATCCAAAAAGAAAAGACGGGTCCATTATTGTTATCATCGCTACCGACGCTCCGCTTTTGCCCGGTCAGCTAAAACTGGTGGCCAAAAGGATCACACATGGTATTGCACGAACCGGCACCTATTCACATGATGGTTCCGGCGAAATATTTTTAGCCCTTTCCACCTCAACACCCTCATATGCTAACAAAGGCGCCAAAGAAACATGGGAGGTATTACCCAAATGGAAGATTGATCCTGTATTCAAGGCAACCGTGGAAGCTACTGAAGAAGCCATTGTCAATGCATTGGTGGCGGCAGAAGATATGGAGGGCATTAATCGCAATAAATTCTTTGCCATTCCGCACGACAGGCTGAAAGAGATCCTGAAGAAATATAACCGGCTGGCTGCAGGAAAGTAACAGGCATATATGAACATTGAACAACTTCGTGAATACTGCCTATCCAAACCGGACACAGAGGAAACCCTGCCCTTTGGTCCGGATACCCTGGTGTTTAAAGTAAAAGGCAAATTATTCCTCCTGGTCGGCCTGGATGAAGAGCCTTTGCGCTTCAATGTAAAATGCGATCCGGATAAAGCCCTTGAGTTGAGAGAAGCTTATCCATGTGTGCTGCCGGGTTATCACATGAACAAGAAACACTGGAACACTGTTGTGGTGGATGGATCGGTTTCTTTAAAATTGCTGAGGGGGTGGATTGATCATTCGTATGACCTTGTGACAGGAAAGAAGAAAAAATAAACAGGGATTACAATTAATTTTACTGTGGCTCATTTTCAATGATTCAATCTTGTATATCAATTCTAAACTACCTTCCGTCGGCACTACCATCTTTACGGTGATGAGCCGTCTTGCCGCAGAGCACAACGCTATTAACCTCGGCCAGGGTTTTCCTGATTTCCCGATGAGTGAAGAGCTGGTGGCGCTTGTCAGCGGGGCCATGCAGAAAGATTTCAACCAATATGCGCCGATGCCTGGCTGGATGCCGCTGCGGGAATCTATTGCGGAGAAAATTGAATTCCTGTATCACACAAAGGTGGATCCCGATTCGGAGGTCACTATTACACCCGGTGGCACGTATGCCATTTATTCATCGCTTACCTCTATACTACACCCGGGGGATGAAGTGATCGTGTTTGAGCCGGCCTATGACAGTTACATACCGAATGTGGAAGTGAACGGGGCTGTTGCCGTTAAGATCAATCTTGTTTATCCCGGCTACAGCATAGACTGGAACGCGGTGCGCAACGCCATCACGCCGAAAACAAAAGCCATACTGATCAATTCGCCGCACAATCCTACCGGCTCTGTGATCAGCGAAAAGGATATTGAACAACTTCGTTCCATAGTCAAAGACACAAATATCTTTATCGTCAGTGATGAGGTGTATGAACACCTCATCTTTGACAACCTGCCCCATCCATCCATTCTTCGCTATCCGGACCTGCTGGAAAGAAGCTTTGTTTGTTTCTCCTTTGGTAAAGTATATAATTGCACCGGCTGGAAACTCGGTTATTGTGTGGCGCCGGCTGCGTTAACAACAGAATTCAGGAAGGTGCACCAGTTCAACGCCTTTTCCTGCTTTACTCCTGCACAGGTTGCCTTAGCTGCTTTTTTGAAAAACAAAGCCGCTTACCAGGGTCTTTCCGCTTTCATGCAGGAAAAGAAAGACTACTTCAGACAGCTGATGCAGCAAACAAGATTCTCGATGCATGAATCATACGGCAGTTATTTTATCTGTGGCTCGTATGAACGTATCAGCGATGAAAGCGATAAAGAGCTGGCCATACGCATTACTAAAGAAGCCGGGGTGGCTACGATACCGGTGTCTGCCTTTTACCACAACGGAAAGGATGATAAAGTACTCCGCTTTTGTTTTTCAAAGAAGAGAGAAACGCTGGAAGCGGCGGTGGAAAGGCTGATGAAAGTATAAAATACATAGTTCTCTTGACGATCGATAAGCGATATCACGGCATTTTCTTTATGCTCCTTGCGGCTCTCGGCTTTGCCACCATGGGTGGTTGCGCCAAACTGCTGAAAGGAAGTATGAATGCCGGCCAGTTGGTCTTCTACCGCAATGCGGTGGGCTTACTGGTATTGATCGCCGGGTTCATGGTAAAAGCTCCCGTCAACAAAGGAGCAAAGTTTCACCTGTTGCTGTTCCGTGGATTAATGGGAACCACGGCGCTTTATACCTTACTCTATTGCATTCTTCATTTACCTCTCGGCACCGCGATGACCTATAACCTTACATCAGCCATTTTCATTGCGCTTTTCTCATTCGTCCTGTTTCGTGAATACAACGGGCATACCGTATTGATGGCCGTACTGCTCGGCTTCACCGGCATGCTGCTGGTTTATAAACCCGCTATTCATTTTCCCTGGTATTATCATGCGGCCGGCTTACTGTCGGGTATCACTTCTGCTGTCGCCTATATAACCGTCGGCCGGCTGAACAACTATTACGATACCCGCATCATTGTTCTTTCTTTTGTGCTTACCGGTTTCCTGGCGCCGTTGCTGTTTATGATCATACGCTATACCGGCAACATTACTCCTGATGAAGTTTTCTTTATCAATTTCCGGTGGCCGCACGGAATAGAGTGGCTATACATATCCGGGCTTGGTTTGTTTGCGTTGTTCGGACAATACTTTGTCACGAAAGCCTACGGCGCAGAAAAAGCCGGGGTGGTTTCCGCTATCGGCTATGCCAATATCGTTTTCTCTGTTTTTATCGGGATGGCCTTAGGCGACGACTTCCCCGACTGGATGTCGCTTACCGGCATCATTTGCATTATTTTATCCGGCGTCATCATCTCCCTCGTCAAGCGGAAAGCGTCAGCCTCCTGACCTTTTTTCATTTTTCCTGAAAAATATTTGTTTATCCAAAAAGCCTTATCGTATATTTGCGATATAAGATTAAACAATGGCCTTTCACAAAAAAGAAGAATTCAGCGCCAAAGAGCAGTCCCTGGCGGCCTTCGCCAAAGCGATCAGCCACCCGGCCCGTATTGCCATATTGAATGTGCTGGCAAAAAAGAATGAATGTATCTGCGGGGAGATCGTGGATGTATTGCCGCTGGCACAAAGTACCGTGAGCCAGCACCTGAAAGAACTGAAGATGGCGGGTCTCATTGACGGAACGGTGGATGGCCCGCGCAGTTGCTATTGCATCAACTGGAAAGCATTTGAAAAATTCAACAGCGATTTCAATTCGCTGTTTGAAAAGCTGAAAGAGGTGAATGCCAAATGCTGTTAACCATTGACCAACCGATATGACTACATCCATCACATACCGGAAGGCTGCATCACAGGACCTGTCGCATATTAAAAAACTGCTGACCAGGTCGGGTCTCCCTACAAGCGACCTCGATGAAAGTCCTGTTGATTTTATTATCGCAGAAACCGGGGACAACGGGCTTGCGGGCTGTATAGGTGTAGAGCAGTATGCTGCTGATGGGCTCCTCCGTTCCTTTGCCGTGGATGAGACCCTGCGCAGCCGGCGCATTGGCCACCGGCTTTTGAACGAGCTATTATCCTATAGCAGGGAAAGGAACATTCAACAACTTCACCTGCTGACCACAACAGCCGAAAATTATTTTGGGAAAGCCGGTTTTATTCTTTCTGGCAGGGAAAACGCCCCGGCGACCATCCGTTCCACTACCGAGTTTACTTCTATCTGCCCCTCTTCTTCAGCCTATATGGTGATGAAAATATTACACAGCCATTAAACATGTAAAAAGTATAGCCATGAATACAAATGCAGAATTAAAGAAAGTGGTCCGTGAAAAATACGCGGAGATCGCCACTCAGTCAACATCTCAAAACCTTTCCTCCTGTTGCGGCGCTACCGGCTGCTGCGGTGATGATGTGTACAACATTATGGCCGATGATTATTCCAGGCTGGAAGGATATAATCCCGATGCAGACCTCGGTCTTGGTTGCGGATTGCCCACAGAATTTGCAAAGATCAAAGAAGGCGACACCGTCATTGATCTTGGAAGCGGCGCCGGCAATGATGCCTTTATTGCACGGAAGATCGTCGGGGAAAAAGGCCGTGTGATCGGTATTGATTTTACAGAACCCATGATCGCCAAAGCCAGAACGAATGCGGATAAGCTGGGCTTCAACAATGTCGAGTTCCGCCAGGGTGATATTGAGGACATCCCCGTCACTGCCAACAAAGCCGACGTGATCGTGAGCAATTGCGTACTCAACCTGGTGCCCAACAAACACAAGGTGTTCGGCGAGATCTACCGGGTATTAAAACCCGGCGCCCATTTTTCCATTTCTGATATAGTGCTGGAGGGTGAACTACCTGAAAAATGGAGACAAGTAGCCGAACTGTATGCCGGCTGTATCTCCGGGGCCATCCAGAAAAAAGAATATCTCGGCATCATTGAAGAAGCCGGCTTCCGGAACATCACCGTGCAGAAGGACAAGACCATCACCGTGCCGGATGAGATACTGAAAAGTTATTTCAGCGAACAAGAGATCGCCGCTTACAAAAGCAGCAATACCCGCATCACCAGTATCACGGTGTATGCAGAAAAACCGGCCAAAGACGACCGTAACTGCTGTGAACCCGGAAGCGGTTGCTGCTAATAGTAGTATATTTTTTAATCATAAATAGTAACGCCATGAAATCACAATCAATCATCCTGAAAGATCCGGGCGGATGCTGCGGAGCAGGAAGTGAATGTTGCGGCAACATGACCGAATCGGTTTGTTGCTAAAAAGAAAGGGTTCCCCGGTACTGTGGGGAACCCTTCTTATTATTACCGCTCCATGAACCAAACTATATGCAAAAAAAACTCTCCTTTCTCGACCGTTACCTGACGCTGTGGATATTCACAGCCATGGCCATAGGTGTTGGTATCGGGTATCTATTCCCCGGAACAGAATCTTTCATTAACTCCTTTCAGTCCGGCTCCACAAATATTCCCATCGCCATCGGGTTGATATTAATGATGTACCCGCCGCTCGCCAAAGTGAAGTATGAAGAGCTGCCCAAAGTATTTACCAATAAAAAAATATTGCTTCTCTCGCTGGTACAAAACTGGATCGTCGGGCCGGTACTGATGTTCGTCCTTGCTGTTATCTTTTTGCGGGACGAACCCGGCTATATGACAGGGCTCATCCTGATCGGTATTGCCCGCTGTATTGCGATGGTCATTGTCTGGAATGATCTGGCCAATGGAGACCGGCTTTATGCAGCCGGGCTGGTAGCCTTCAACAGTATCTTCCAGGTTTTTTTCTATAGTGTATATGCGTGGATATTCATTACCAAATTGCCTCCGCTGATCGGGTTAAAAGGATACGAAGTCAATATCACCATCGGCGAAGTGGCGCAAAGCGTTTTTCTTTATCTCGGCGTCCCCTTCCTGGCGGGTATGTTATCCCGTTATGTACTGATCCGGTGGAAGGGTGAAGATTGGTTCAATAAAAAATACCTGCCTGCTGTTAGCCCCATCACCCTGATCGCACTATTGTTCACCATTGTCGTTATGTTCAGCCTGAAGGGAAATCTCATCGTACAGATACCACTGGATGTTCTGATGATCGCCATTCCGCTGACCATCTATTTCATGATCATGTTCTTCTCCGCCTTTTATCTTTCCAAAAAGGCAGGGGCTGATTATGCCAGGTCCACATCACTTGCTTTCACGGCTGCCGGCAATAACTTTGAACTGGGCATTGCCGTTGCCATTGCCGTATTTGGTATCAACTCCCCGGCTGCTTTTGCCGCCGTGATCGGCCCGCTGATCGAAGTACCGGTACTGATCCTGCTGGTTCGGTTTGCATTAAGACAGCAGAAAAACTTTTCATCCGCAAAATCAAACTAATCAACAACCATACTATGCCGAAAAAGAAGTTACTTTTCGTCTGTATCGAGAACAGCAACCGCTCACAAATGAGCCAGGCCTTTGCCAATATCTATGGCGGTGAGAATGTAGAAGCTTATAGCTCGGGCTCAAAGCCATCGGGAAAGATCAACCCCAGGGCCATTGCGGCCATGAAAGAACTGGGTTATGACCTCACCACTCATCACTCCAAATCACTCGATGATGTAAAACAATATGCGCCTTTTGATGCGGTGGTCACTATGGGTTGCGGTGACGCCTGCCCCTGGATGCCCGCCAAACAATTCGTTGATTGGCAGATACCTGACCCAAGAGAGATGAATGAAGAAGAGTTCCGGAAAGTACGGGACCTCATTGCCGGGAAAGTAAAAGATCTCTTATTGTCATTGCAAAACTGAGACCGGTTCCCTATTTTCAGGCTTCGATAATGAAACCGGCTGCAGCCATATTAGCGTTTATCCTTCTTTACCTGTCGGTACAGCCGCCGGTATTTGCCGTGAGCAATACCGCTGTGCAACGGGAAGAGACCATGATAGAGTTCTGTTCTATCAGCAAAAAAAGTTGTGCGCCCCGTTCTTCTTGTCCTGCAGAAAAGAAAGACATCCCCAATCCCTGCAACCAATGCGTATGCAACCCGCTGGCACCCTGTTGCTATTATTTGCTTTCAGAAAAAACATTGCCACAAATCGCCGGCAACAACCGATCTTCCAAACAGGGTATCCCCGCCGATGAAAATATCCTCTCCTCCTATATCAGCGATTTCTGGAATCCGCCCGAGTCCTCTTTTGTAGCCTGATAACAACAACACAATTTCTTTAAAACATTAAAACTACAAAAGATGAAAAAGATCATAGTAGCCGCTACGGCTATGTTCCTGCTCGCCGGTATGACAACCTATGCTGGCGGCGGAAAGAAAAAAGCAAAGAAAGCCAGGAGCAAAAAAGAATGTTGCATCCCGATGCCCGGCTGTGACAGATCCAAAAGCAACACCGTGAACCTGTCGGGTTCGCAGGCCGAAGGAAAGACGGCGGACTGTAACCCGGTTTGCTGTGAGGACAAGTCTGCATGCAAAAAAGGATAAACTCCTTATAGCATTATACGAAGAGGCGGGGTCATCCCGCCTCTCTTTTATATTCACTCATGGTAAGATAGCAATGGATTGCCGCTTGCAGCATAACGGTAAAAAAAGTCAGGTTATGCCTGGTTTTTTACACAGTTCATACCAGCTGCTGTACAAACAAATTTCTCCTTTATAAAATTCCTGTTGCCTAACTTCTTTTGAGTAGTGTTGAATGGAGGTGTTTTACTTTCCACACTTTTTTGTGCCTTGATAAAACTACTGTTTCCAGCCATTGTATGACTGTTTCTTTGTTTTCCTTTGTAATAACTGAACTCAGCCGATAGGTTACCCAGGCTGTATTTTTATCTGTTTCAGTACTGATAAAATCAAAAGTATTGCTACGTTTAAAATCAGCAGCCGTATTCATACTAATTGTTTTATTTATCAGGGTATCTATATTCCAAACCTGGCCATATTCGTATAGGGAAATGCCGGCAGCGCAATGAGCTTTAAGGCTTACCGAATCCCGTTTTGATAAAGCTTCAAACATTTTTACAACAGTTTGCTGAACTTCTTGCTGGTTTTTTGTGAATAGCTGTTGTGCCTTCAATACTGTTGAAAAAGAAACCGCCGTGATCAGAAGAGCTATTTTTTTCAATGTAATTGATTTATTTCTTCATTTTGTCAAAATCGTGAAGTGCCCGGATGTATAGCGGCCAACGTTCGAGTATTTGCGAAGGCAGGGAATTCATTGATTGTCCAGCCCGGTACAAATGCCCATTTGAAAATATGATGTTGAAGTTATGAACTAAAGCTGAACATTGAACGTCGAGCCCGAACCGCTGCTGATGCTTGCACTTAGCTGATGTTACATTGTCCAGCCCTGCTTTTGCAAAGCATCTATGTAAAAGCGGTAATTTAAGAGTATTCATTTTAAACTGCAGTCCATCGGATGAAGAAGGCTGCCTAAAACAATTAAATATGAAAACTCCAACTACCGCTGTACCAAAGTTATTCATTGGTATGGATGTCC
>JAEUVJ010000029.1 GCA_016787085.1 Chitinophagaceae bacterium
TCCAGGTCCCGTTACATCAACGATAAGCTCACAGGCGATAACAGACAAGAACGGGATAGCCGCAACCGGTACGATATTCTGGATCGGAACGTTGTTCCCGAAACTTGAAACGACGTTCACAGACAGGATGCAGATAACGTATAACGCAGGTTACGGAACAGACTGCCCGGAGTGGGCGAAGAATGCTATTAAGGCGTATGTGGCTTGGGCATATGAAAACAGGGGCGATGAGGCAGTTGGGGAGCCAGAAAGGTCAGCGGCTATTTGTAGACCGCACAGGAGGGTAAAGGCATGGGCATAGGACAACGAAAACAGGTGCAACTTGTTCAGCTATTGGTAGCACAAGATACCGATGGGCGTAACAAAGAACAGGAAGGTGATAAGTTTGGTGTTTGGGCAGAGATTAGCAACCCTTCCGGTTTCAGATCGTATGCTAACGGGCAGACGGTGATGGGTAATACAAAGAATTTTCTGATCAGGTTTAAGATCAATAAATATCCTGATTGTAACTGGAAGATAAGATATGAGGGGAAGGATTGGACAATCACGAATATTGAAAAGGTTGATGAAAAAAGATTTTACTGGCGTATGACAGCAACAGCAAAAAGCGATGTTTAAAGTAACCGTAACAGGAGTTAGTGGAGTAAAGCAGCATTTTGTTTCTGCCAGTAAAGAGATAACGAGAATAGTAGATCAGGAGCTTGTCAGTATGGCAAAAGATTGGGTTGCTGGTGCCAAAAGGGATGCACCGGTTGATCAGGGAACTTTAAAAGGTTCTATCAGTTATTTGAAAGAAGGGGAAAGAATAAACATAGTGTCACAGGCTTTTTATTCAGCGTTTATGGAGTTCGGCACTAAAGGAAATTACAGGCCGATACCCGGAACAGAGAATATTGCGGCGCAGTTCAAAGGATACAAAGGTGGTGATATTATGCAGATGTTGAGAATGATTGTAAGATGGGTGAATAGGAAAGGTATCACCGGCTCTTATAGTGTTAAGACAAGGCGCAGATTGGGCAGCAAGGTTTCACAGTATGCAGAAGATTATTCTGCTGCATGGCCGATACTGATGAGCATATTGAAGCACGGTGTTAAGCCGCACCCGTATTTCTTTAAACAGCAGCATGTTGTTTGGCCGCAAATGGTCAGGAACATTCAGAAACGAATTGAAAAAGACAGTAAGGTAAAAGTGATTTTACCCGGAAACATAAACAGACAGCCGATAGTAACGATATGAACGACAGCGAATACATAAAAACTATTAGCAACTTCATTAAATCAATGAAGTATGATGATATTAAATGGATGGAGAAAATGATTAATCATCATGAAATGGCATTAACAATGGCCGAAGAAGCTATTGCTAAAACAGAAAGAAACGAATTAAAACTATTAGCTGAAAATATTATAAAAACGCAGACGAAAGAAATTAACCAAATGAAAGCCTGGATAAAGGAATGGTCTTAATAAATATATGGTATAAATGCGGAACATAACAAACAAGATATTGAAGGCGTGGTATGAATTACTTAGTGGTAATATATCCGTACCAGTTTATCGTACTGATGCGCCTGCCTCACAGGAAGGTAATTATGTTTTGTTGCGAGTTGAGTCGGACAGCGACACAACCAATAATTCAAAGTTTGTCAGCAATCCGGTTATCATTACTGAGGTTGTCACAAAGTTCAAGGCGGCAATAGATGACGGTGTTGCTGCTGAAATTGATGATGAAATAGGAGCCTTGCTTTTCTCAGCTCCGGGCCAGCATAATCTGCCTGAGCAGGATGATATTCAGATAACGCAGGTAACAAGGCAGAACACAACATACTTACCTGAAGATGATGGAACGTTCAGGTATCATCGTTTAATAACCCGTAATGTTCACAGGGTGGTACAATTATCTTTAACCTCTTAAAACTTTACAAATATGAGTATAGAAGTAGGCGGTAAGTTGGTGAATTTTTGGTACAGGCGATCAGGGACAAGCAACCCGTTTAAAAAGATCGTTTGTGTTGAGGATTCAGAATTTACCATAACATCGGAGCTAAGCAAACGCAGAACGAATTGCGGGTTGAAGGGTGTCCCCTCTGACCCGGAATTTTCTGCAAGTATTAACGCTGTTCAAAATATCAACCCTGGGGCATTAGAAGGAAACTATGAGGATATTAAGAGCTTTATTACCAATAAATATAAAGCAGACTTTCAATATGCCTCTGATGAGGATGCAGCGAATGGTGTTGGTTATGGGGATGGTATATTCAACTACGGATCAGGGTACTTCTCTGAGCTTGGTGCCGCTGCCAGTGCTGAATCCGATGGCCTTCTGACTTTTAGTGTAAACTTTGAAGGGGTAGGAGTCCTCGATGTGTATGATACTGATTCCTGAAGCTAAGATCACCATTAACGGAAAGGAATACGGGCTGTTGTTTGGATACTCCTGTTATAAACTTTTTGCGTCTGCCTGCTTCAGGTACAAAGACACCTACTTCACAGAGGGAGGGGAACTTACCGGGCTTGCTGTTATTAAGCTGTTTCATTCCGCTTATGTTAATTATTGCTATGCAAAGGAACATACTCCTGAATTAACATACGATCAGATAGCTGAGTGGGCAGATGAACAATACGCAACTGAGGATGGTCAGAAGATAATTGGTGAATTGCTTGAAAAGTGGGCGTCTTCTAAAGAGGTAAAGAAGATGCAGGAAGAACAGGAAAAAAAAAATCAACTGACACAGGGACAGGAGAACCAAACTTCGATGACATAGATTCTGTATTGCTTGGTAAACTTCACTACAGACCGTGGGAACTTCACCGTATTACTTTCCGTGAAGTGCAATTAGCTTTGGATGGCTTGTATGAACAAAACAAGTATCATCACGATCTCTTACAGCTTTCAACAAGACTTATAGTTAGTTCAGGATTTAATGCGAAGGCTGCGATAACGGCAATGAATAAATCATGGCCGGTAAGTCGTAAGGGTGGCGGGCTTCAAATATCTGAAAGGGCCAAAGAGCAGTTGCGGCAGTTACGTGAGGCCGAAGCAATAAACAGGGCAAAAAATAAACATGATGCCAGAAGGGCTACAGATACAAGTAGGGGCTGATGTTTCGCAGGCAGAAAAAGCATTCGCAGCATTTGCTAAAGATGCTGAGACTGCCGGTAAAAGGGCTGCTGATGGTATTGCTGGGCCTCTGGCTAAAGTTCCACCCGCCGTATCGAGGGCTACGAATGCTTTAAATAAGGTTCCGCAAGCAACAAATAAGGCAAAGTTTTCAATGATTGAACTATCTCGTGTGGTTCAGGACTTGCCTTATGGATTTACCGGAATTGCAAACAACCTTACACAACTTATACCCGGTATCGGTTTTTTGGGACTTGCGTTCTCCGGCCTTGTATCTGCAGTAACTTTTTCTCAAATAGGCACATCTGCATGGACAAGAAGCGCAGGAGGTGCAAAGAAGGGTGCGGATGATCTTGCCGGAGCAACATCAAATGCTGCTCAAGAACAGGAAAGGTTTTCCAGCGCAATGAATGACGCTGCTG
>JAEUVJ010000033.1 GCA_016787085.1 Chitinophagaceae bacterium
TTTATTCCTGGTAAGTGCATTATAGGACAATAAGATCACCGGCAGGAAGACCAGTGTAGCGATCAGTGCATTTTTGTAAAAAGGAAGACCGGCAGTATAACAGGTCATCAGGCCGCTGAATGTTTTGGCATATACTACTTCTGCAGTACCCATCCATACTCCAAAGTTTGATAGCAGGAAAAATACCGTAGGCGCAGCAACGGCGCCAACAGCGAGGCTGGTATAGCTTCTGCCCTTCAGTATCCATCCGATCAGCGTGGATACCATTAGTATCAGGTAGTTCTTCCATTGCCCGCCATAGAAACCCGGATAAGGAAACTCACCCATAGTATATAACACCTGTATAGCCACATCACTGATCAGCAATGCCAGCAGGGGCAGCAGGAATGACATATCCTTTTGCTTGATGATAAAACCGGAGAACAAGGCAATGGCGATGACCGGTGAAAAACCAGACCAGGCCAGTTCAGGGCCAAAGAAGAATTTGCAGGCTGTCGTGATCACAACCAATATCACTGTAAAAAGAGCCAGCTTTCCGTTGAACTTCATAATAATTGAGTTAATAGTGAAATATCCCGCAAAAGTAAATCAATTGAACTAAATGACTGGGCTATTTATTCACTATTGTTAATGGGGTACTGAAGCCCTGAAAATGGTGGATTTTTTGTCAATTCCTGTAACGGAATATTCCGTACCGGGCAGAATAACAGCGGCGGGATCGCCGGCTTCTAAAACGATACCGGCATCTCCGATCACTGCTTTACCTTCTGTAATGATCAGTATCTCAGTAGTACCGGCAGTGATCTTTATTGGTTCTTGCGGGCCTGTATCCAGGGCGCTCAATTCGAAGTCTTTCACAGGGGTCTGATATACCCTTATCTGCGGACTGTAGTTTTCCCCTTTTAAAATATGCGGGACCAGCGGCTCACACTTTACATGCTTTAGCAGTTCCTTTACATCAATGTATTTTGTCGTCAGACCTCCTCGCAGTACATTATCAGAATTAGCCATGATCTCTACGTTCTGTCCTTCGAGATAAGCATGAGGCACACCGGCATCCTGAAAAATAGCCTCTCCTTTTTTCAGATGAACCAGGTTAAACAAGTAAACTGAGAAAATACCTCTGTCAATATGCTCCCCCTGTGAAAAGGTCAATGCTGCACGGGCTGCCCAGAAATCCTCATCCGTTTTATCCAGCGTTCCTTCCTGGTAAAGCGGAATGATATTATCCAGCAATGGCCTTAGTATCCTGTCCACTTCGGACTGCGGCATTTCCATGACATGCCTGTACAACCCGGCATACCCTGAATGGTTATATACCGGCAGCAGTTCCCGTAGCTCTACTACATTCAGCAATATATACTCCAGTTCTTTTGCCGGTTTAAAACCGTGCAGCAACCAAAAATCACCCAGCGCTGCCATCAGCTCGGGTTTATGATTGTCGTCCTTATAACTGCGTTGCGGCGAATCCAGCGGGATACCTTCCTTGTTCTCCCTGGCAAATTCGATAACCGCATCCGCTTTGGAAGGATGTACCTGTATGGAAAGCATATCCTTTACATCCAGAATCTTGAACAGATAGGGAAGGTCATTGATGTATTCTGTCAGCTTTTTTGACTGCCCATTGGCTGTTTCCACTATGGATATACCCAATGGATGAGTACCCATCCAATACTCTGCAAAGGGTTTGTTCCCGCTATTCACGGTTTTCAATAAGGAAGGGATATACGCAGTGCCTCCCCAGTCGTAATGCTTTACAGTTCCTTTTAAACGATAAATGCCCGGCATGATATTAATTTCTTTTAATAACTTGAAGTAAAGATAACGCATGGCTGAACACAATGAATTCGGCACAGCCGGGGAAGATATGGCGGTAAAATGGCTGAAGGAAAAAGGCTATGCTATACTGCACCGCAACTGGAGATACAAACAATACGAGATAGACATCATTGCACGAAAAGACAAATTCCTTCACATCATCGAAGTAAAATCCCGTCACTATTCACCCTTCGGGCATCCGGAAGACAGTGTAGGAAAGAAAAAATTCAAGAACCTGCAACGGGCCACCGATGAATACCTGCAACTGAACCCCGGCCATAAATGGATACAATACAATATCCTTGCGATCACCTTATTCAAAGATAAAGACCCCGAATTCTTTTTACTGGAAGACGTTTTTTTGTAAGGATACGAGGCGGCATTCTTTGTCTATTGCTTATTGCCAATTGCCTATTCACTGTTAACTATTCACCTTCTCCATCAGCTTCTCCACCATCTTATATGTAGCCGGGCAAAACTCCACATTTTGCTTATGAACATGCATGTAGTCTTTCAGGCGTTTCTTCGGTAAATGCGGGAAGCCGGAGCAGTCAACCGGGCGGACATCATAGATGCTGCATTTATTGTCTTTCAAATTCAGGAACTGGCAGGGAGTGCTCTTATTCAGCCAGTCGCCAGTATTTCTTTCTTTCTTCAGCCATTTTTTCTTGAATTCATCAGAAGTCATTTCCAGATGCTCCGCTATCCGCTTGATGTCTTTCTCCGTATAAGTCGGCGTCATGGTTTTGCAGCAATTGGCGCAAGACAGGCAGTCCACTTCTTTCCATACCTCTTTATCTATATTGGCGGTAAGGTTGTCAATACCCCGGGGCATTTTCTTTTCCAGGCGTGTCAGAAAACTCCTGAATCGTCTTTTATCCGATCTCACCTTCCTTTTAAATGCCTGAAACGTAAAACGCATAGTACTGTTCATCGGCCGAAGATACAGACTCATGCCATTCAACCGTCAGGTCAAAAGAAAATTGCCGTCAATTCTTGGCAATGTTTATTTTTGCTCACCCCAAATTCAGTAAATATGAGAATAGTTATAGTTTTTGCCCTGATCATCCTGTATGGCGCTGCTTTTTCGTTTACTGCCTGCAAATCATCAGGCCCGGCTACTTTCTGCGATACCACCTGTAACAACGATACATTAAGATTTTCCGTTGAGCATCCGGATCACCCGTTTGTGACCATTGGTATGAAGAGCTGTCTGCCGGATACCATCACCTGGAGCCATGATCAATTACCCGCCAAAAGAAAACTGGTCTTTACCGACCTGACAGGAAAAGAAGTACGTATCAACAGCAAATTCGTCCGCTCTTATATCAAAGACACCAGCTACGTGTGGCTCACCTTCAATGACTGCATCAATGGCCAGGGGTTTATGGTAAAGATCCCTTTCAGCAAAAGCGGCAATATCCTGCGCAAGAACAGTGCGTTAAATGGTCTTGACCCCAAATTCTCTGTAGCGGATAACCTCGCCGCTTATACCGATAAGGGAAATATTTTTGTAGAAGACATGGCAACCGGAAAAAAAGGGATGATGACCTTTGGTAAAAAACTCGAAGAAATGGATTACAATAACATCCACGAAACATTGGACTCCGTAAACATCACGGCTGATCGTGTTTGGGTAAAATACAAATTCGAGAACGAGTGGCAGACCATGGAAAAGAAGATCACGCTGGAATAAATCCCGGCATTTTCCCATCCGCAATTTCAAAATACTTCTATGTGGGAAGCTTACAAAAAAGGATTCAAGGCTTACCTGCAATTAGAAAAATCTCTATCGGATAATTCCACCGAAGCTTACCTGCGGGATATTGAAAAGCTCACACAGTTCCTGCAGGAAAAGCGGTTGTTAAAAAAGCCGGCTGATATTGTACTAAAGGACCTGCAGCAATTCACCAAATGGATAGCTGAACTGGGTATGACGGCTTCCTCGCAGGCACGGATCATTTCAGGTCTTCGTGCTTTCTACAAGTATTGCTTGCTGGAAAACATTTCCAAAACCGACCCCACTACCCTGCTGGAAGCACCCAAACTGAAGCGCTCATTACCAGATGTATTGAGCTTTGATGAGATCGAGGCCATCATCGCTGAAACAGACCTGAGCAAGCCTGAAGGAGGAAGGAATAAAGCCATACTTGAAACCATGTATAGCTGTGGTCTCCGTGTCAGTGAAGTGGTCAGCCTGAGAATATCACAACTATATCTCGACACCGATTTTATAAGAGTGACGGGTAAAGGCGACAAAGAAAGACTAGTACCGATAGGCCGCAGCGCCGTAAAATATATTAAGATATATCTGAAGAATATCCGTGTACACATACAGGTAAAACCAGGCAACGAGGATATTCTCTTTCTCAACAGCCGCGGGTCGAAGCTTTCCCGTGTCATGATCTTCTATATCATAAAAGACCTGGTCAAAAAAGCCGGTATTAAAAAGACAGTTTCGCCGCATACTTTTCGCCATTCATTTGCCACCCATTTGGTAGAAGGCGGCGCCGACTTGCGTGCGGTACAGGAAATGCTGGGGCACGAAAGCATTACTACAACGGAAATATATACGCATCTCGACCGGGAGTTCCTGAGGAAAACATTAGAGAATTATCATCCTGCATTCAAATAACAGGTTCATTGGACAATGATCTTTTCGGTAAACTTTTTACCTGTCGCCTTATTTGACAATGAAAGAATATAACTGCCTGTTACAACAGAAGGCATCTGAAGGTTCATGATCCCCGCCTCTGCATCTACCCATATCTGTTTCTGTTCAATTTGCTGCCCGGCAATACTGAAAAGCTGGTACGTATAGTATCCTTCTTCCAGTTTGCTGCAATCAAAGTTGATACTGGCTCCCGCCATGACAGGATTGGGATATACTTTTAGCATAGATGGTTTTTCCTTCGGAGATTGAACAAGAGGTATCTGCCTGCTGGTTTTCATCACTGACACCGCACCAACATACATACCCATCCTGACTGATGAATATGACTGTACAACTACTACTTCACTCATCACCTTTCTTTTCAATTGGATGACCAGTTCATTTGATACATCTGCGTTCTGTGTAATGATCGTTTCTTCCAGTTTGAATCCCACGGAAGATGCCTCCAGCACCATTAGCTCGCTTTCGCGGAATTTTATTCCAATCGTAAAAACACCGCTGCTGTCAGCGCTTACACCTTGCCTGCTTCCTTTCATCATAATACTTGCATAAGGAACAGGGTTTCTATTCTCGTCTGTTACTTTACCACGAATAGTGATCCGCTGATACGGCTTAACTGATCCCTCACTGCGGGGGGCTGCCACCTTCCCGATCTTCAATACATTCTCAGAAGGAGATACACATACTTCCGGCTTTTTTACCGTTGCATTTCCCTGCGCCGTTGCTTTCGAAGATGCAAGGAATGCCGGCAGGGCAAACTGGAAAAAGTATCTGATCCAGGGGATACGTTTCGTAGGTATTTCAATACTTCTGTCCAACTGGTCTGCATAAAAGCGGCCGCAGGTGGAACCGCCCGCAGGTCTTTTAAAAAAAGCCGCTAATTGCGCATCGCTCATACCCGTAAAGTCCACCACCTGTTTCTGGCAGGATGCGCAAAAGCGGCCTTGCTCTGCTGCGGTCATATTGTCCCAGTTCTCGTGACAGGGCTCCTGGATAGAAAGCTGAAGTTTTTTACCCATAAAAAGATTTACTGGATGATCAGTTTCATAAGCAATGGTTGTCGGGTCAAAAAATGTGGGGCCGGTAGAAACCGGCCCCTTATCACTAACCGGCTGTTAGTATAACTGTCGTTTTTTGTTGGATGCCGTCTCGAAAAGATTTACATAAAAACTATTTATGAAATGCCGGAATTTTTGAAATACCCTCTGTTACCGGCTCTTTTTTATGGTTCTTTGCCAGTTCCCCGGCGTTCTCCACCATCCGGATGAATTCTGTTCTGTATCCTTCCTCGTCCTTTCCTTTGGCCCGGCGTGCCAGGGTGACCACCTCATCATACGAAGCATCGGACTTGAACTCGGAATTGCGTAATAACATTCCGAACTGCGCCACTGCTGCCGCAAACCGGAAATTGTCAGAGGTTTTTGCAAGGGCTATCTGTTTGTCACGTACCGGGTGCTGAATCAGTTTACTGACATCGCCATCCGGCGCTTTGTAGCGGAATTTCACCGTCATGATCTCATCTGTATGTGACGATTTGCTCAACGGGGTTACATTCTTCTGGTATTTCAGGTCATCCACTTTTTCCAGGAAGCTGCTCTTCACCCCTGCCGGTATCACTTCATACAGGGCGGTCACTGTATGACCGCTTCCCAGTTCACCGGCATCTTTCTTATCGTTATTAAAATCCTCTTTGGCCAGCATCCTGTTTTCATAACCGATCAGCCGGTAGCCGGCCACTTTAGCAGGATTGAACTCTACCTGCAGTTTTACATCTTTAGCGATAGTGAATAAGGTACCGCCAAATTCGTTGACAAGAACTTTCTTCGCTTCGCTCATTCCGTCTATGTACGCATGGTTACCGTTCCCTTTATCCGCCAGCTTCTGCATCTTATTATCCTTGTAATTACCCATACCATATCCCAGTACGGTCAGGAACACACCGCTCTTTCTTTCGTTCTCTATCAGTCTTTCCATTGCATCATCACTGCTTTCCCCCACGTTGAAATCACCATCGGTACAAAGGATCACCCGGTTATTGCCCCCTTTTACAAAATATTTGTTGGCTGTTTTATACGCCAGTTTGATACCCTCTCCTCCTGCAGTAGAACCGCCTGCTCCCAGGTTATCAATGGCTTCTTTGATCTTTGTTTTATCAGCCCCGCTTGTAGGCGCCAATACCAAACCTGCAGCGCCTGCATATACCACGATCGCTACCTTATCTTCCTGTCTCAACTGGTCAACGAGCATTTTCATAGAAGCTTTTACCAGCGGCAATTTGTTGGGTGAACTCATAGAACCCGACACATCTATCAGAAAGACAAGGTTAGAGGCTGGTAAGTTCCCAACAGGTATTTTCTTTCCCTGCAGACCGATCAGCACCAGTTTATGTGCTTTATTCCAGGGTGCATCGGATATTTCGGTATTGATGGAAAAAGGTTTGTCGCCATCCGGCTGGGGGTAATCATATTTAAAATAATTGATCATCTCTTCGATCCTTACTGCACCGGCCGGGGGTAACTCACCGTCATTAATAAAACGGCGAACATTGCTGTACGACGCTGCATCCACATCAATGGAGAATGTACTGAGCGGGTTATCTGTTACACGCAAAAAACGGTTTTCTGTGATATGGTCGTAGCCTTCGGTATTGAAATACGTGTCTATATCACCTGGGTAAGTGCCATTATAATAACCCTGCGGAGCACCGGCCACATTGTAATATGATCCGGACATTTCACGTTTTCCTCTTCCGCCGTAACCAATCACTACTACTTCCTGGAGTTGCTTTTGCGCAGTTTTTAAAGTCGCATTAACCACTGATCGCCCTTTTACCGCTATCTCAACTGGCTGATAACCGACTCCGCTTATCACCAATGTTATATCTGATTTGGGTGCAGTAATAGAAAAGCCTCCATCGGTCTTTGTTGTTGTACCTATTGCCGTTCCTTTTACCATAACAGAGGCATTGCTCACAGGGTTGCCCATCTCATCGGTTACCTTTCCTTGTATCGTAACCGAAGTCACCGGGCGAAATGCCAGCATCAGTATCATTAATGGCGCCAGCATAAAAAGTATTTTTTTCATAAAGGTGTTTTCAGCAGGAGATGTCGCTTTTTTCACAATTGCATAAGCAACCCCTGATTTTTATTTGTTATTTTTAAGCCCTGTGGCTTTTTTAAAGAATATATCACACAGCACACTGGCTGATAAAGAACTGGTCGTCCTGTACAAAGAGACCGGCGATATGGCAGTGCTTGGAGAACTGTACCAGCGCTATATGGAACTGGTATATGGTGTTTGCCTGAAATACTTTAAAGAGCCCGAAACCGCCAAAGACAGCGTGATACAGATATTTGAAGAACTGGTGACCAAGTTGAAAAAGCACGAGGTGGACAATTTTAAGGGCTGGCTGCATATGGTGGCTAAAAACCACTGCCTGATGCAGCTCAGAACCCCTAAAAACCTGAGAACCGTGGAGTTTAAAACGGAACTTGTGCAAAACGAAGAAAATGTGCATCTGAATGGTGTGCTCGAAAAAGAGGAGAATTTCCGGAAACTGGAATACTGCCTCGGAACCCTGACTCCGGAACAGCAGGAAGCCATCAGGCTCTTCTACTTAGAAGGGAAATGTTATAATGAAATAGTGGAGCTCACGGGGCAGGAATGGAACCAGGTCAGGAGTTTTATACAGAACGGAAGGAGGAACCTGAAGCTATGTATGGATAAGGCTGAAGCCGGGGAACGGAAGTCGGAGGTATGAGGTCAGAAGTAAGAGGTAAGAGATGGGAGTTTGGAACTTGGGATTTGAGATTTGTGGTTTAGAATTTGATCTTTCATGGAAAGAAAAACTAATGTCAGGTAATAACAACATACACGCATTTACCGCTGCTGATATTGAAAAATATCACAAAGGCCTGCTTTCGCCCAAAGAAATGCAGGCTATGGAAAAAGCAGCGCTGGACGACCCCTTCCTGGCCGATGCACTGGAAGGATATGCCGTGGAAGGCGTGAACGTGAATGCTGATATCGCCGAATTGAAAAGGAGACTGGCTGAAAAAACGGAACAGGCAAAAGTAATACCACTGCAGGGCAGCACCCGTTCATCGTTCCGCTGGCTTAGAGCAGCAGCCGTGATCCTGTTTATTGCCGGGGCAGGATTATTGTCTTACCAATTCCTTTTTAAGACAAAGAATACAGACATTGCACAGAAACCTCAAAAAGAAACACCAAAAGATACAGGAACTGCCAACACGCAGCCGCAAGCTAATAATTCCGATACACCCGGCGTCATCGAACCCAATGTGGTTACCGTTACCACAGGCGCAACAGCTTCTGATCAAACTACAGAAACATCAAAACAGCAAACTTTCATCAAGACAGACAGTGATGCTGGCAGAGAAGCAACTACTATTCCTTCTGAAAAAAAGGAATTGGCTAAAAGTACAGATGCCAAACCGGTTCCTGTGACCGGCGATGTAAGCAGCCAGGCAAAAGATGCTGACAAGCTTGAAGAGAAAGCCATAGCCACTACTACGAAGCCGACTGGAAGTATCAGTGATAATAAAAAAGATATTACAGCCAGCGCTGATACCAGGCAAGCAGATGTATTGAGCAGGCGAAAAGCAGAAACTGAGGCTGATAAAAAAGACGACAAGCAATTGAACGAAACGGCTGTCACCGCCAGGGGCATCACAAATGCTAAACAAAACAGCCAGGGATATATAAGCAACATGAATTACTTCCGTGGAAAGGTGACCGATGCCAATAATAACCCGCTACCCTTTACCAATGTTATCAATACAGTTGATAATGTAGGAACCTACAGCGACGCCAAAGGGAATTTCACCCTGGTATCCACCGATTCCATGATGGATGTACAACTGAGGTCACTGGGATTTGAAAATGGCAGGATCCGCCTGCGCAGCGATCTGTCCACTAACCAGATCGTATTGCAGGAAGACAGAGGCCTTAATGCAAGAGTACTGGACACGGTCAAACGGGATTTTGCAGCACGATCCCGCGAAGGCAATATGACACTGGAAGAGCCCGAACCGGTAGATGGATGGAAACCGTATGGCAGCTACCTGGCCAATAACCTGAATGTGCCTGAAAGTTTTGAAAGAAAGAAAAACGCAGATGACAACATTGTTGAATTATCTTTTGAGGTCAACAAATATGGCGACCCCATTAATATAAAAGTAGAAAGATCTCTGTGCGACAAATGCGACCAGGAGGCTATCCGCCTCGTCAAGGAAGGCCCGAAATGGAAACGAAAAGCCAAAAAGAATAAAAGGACCACAGTCAGGGTGCCATTTATTAAACCTTCCGATTGGTAATGCTTCCTTACCGCCTGTAAAAATCCCGGCAAACGGTTTTATTTTCTTCTTTCTTCCTTCCCTACCTTTGCCCTTCAATAAAACATGCATTGCTATGAAACAACTTTTTGTTGCAGCTATTGCTGCCTCTCTTTTCTTTTCCGCCGAAGCACAATTAAAAACCCCGGCGCCCAGTCCCACCCAAACGGTTAAACAGGATTTTGGCCTGGCTTCTGTCGAATTATCCTATTCAAGACCCGCAGTAAAAGGAAGAAAGATATTCGGGGATATAGTACCGTTTGGCAAAGTATGGCGTACAGGCGCCAATAGCGCCACTACCCTGACATTTGGCGATGAAGTAACTATTGGCGGCACAAAGGTCCCGGCCGGTAAATATGGCCTGCTGACCATCCCGGATAAGAACAGCTGGGTGATCATCATCAGTAAACAAACCGATGTGACCAGCCCCACTGCTTACAAAATGGACCAGGACGTAGTACGGGTAACGGCGGCTGTAAAAAAATTGAAAGAGTCAGCAGAATCATTTACCATACAATTTGCCAATATAAAACCCGACGCCTGTGAACTGCAGATGATGTGGGCCAATTCGGCTGTTACATTACCCATCAGCACGGAGATAGAGAGCAAGATCATGGCCAATATCAGCGCTGAAATGAAAAAAGACAAACCGCCCTATTTCCAGGCGGCGATGTACTATATGGACAATGGCAAGGACCTGAACCAGGCCGAGCAATGGTTCGCCAAGGCTGCAGAAGGAAATACTACTGCATTCTGGGTCTATCATCAATGGGCGAACTGCCTGGCCAAACTTGGCAAAAAAGATGAAGCCAAAGCAACAGCGGAAAAATCAAAAGAAATGGCCCTGACCGCTAAAAATGATGATTACGTTAAACTGAATGATAAACTGTTAGCCAGCCTCAAAAAATAATGGCCCACTAAAAAGTTTTTCGATAGCTCCTTGCCGGGAGCTATTTTTTTTGTGGTACCAATTTATTCAATAACAGGCTGAAGAAGATAACCCCGAAAGCACCGATGGGGTTCAGCCATAAAAAACCCATCTTCAGCACCGGCGGGTTTGTTTTGGTCAAAATGAATACGGTCAGTACCAGTAATTCGGCCAGGATAGCTCCCCAGAATACCGCATTCCCATTGGTGACCTTCTTAAAAAAGAAAGCGACTAAGAATACACCCAGTATCACTCCATAGAACAATGAACCAAGTACATTCACCGCTTCGATCAGGCTGTTACCGATATTATAGGTGAACATGGCCACCACGATACAGAAGATGCCCCATATCAACGTATATCTTTTGGAAAGCCTGTACTCATCTTCATTACTTTCTTTATTCTTTCTGAAGCGCCTGTGAAAATCCACCATAGAACAGGAGGCCAATGAGTTGATTGCGGCAGCGATGCTACCCCATGAGGCTAAGAAGATAATAGCGATCAGCAATCCGACTAAGCCTGCCGGCAAATGATCCACCACGAACCGGAGAAAAATATAGTTGGTATCATTATCATCTCCCTTTACTTCCTTTGACTTTATCCATGTTTTTACCTGGTTTCTGAGTGTGTCAGATCTTTTTTGCAGGGATTGTAACGCTGCCGTTTCCCCGTTCACTGCAGCCGCATCACTATTATCATGTGCCCGGATAAATGCAGCGACTGTTTGCTTCTTTTGCTCAGCAATAGCAGCATATTGCTGTTGCACCAATGCAAAAGAGTCTTTATACACCGACTGTTCAAGTTTCTTTACCTGCACCTCATTAAAAAATACCGGGGCTTTATTGAACTGGTAAAACGTGAAAACCAATACACCGATAAGCAATATTAAAAACTGCATGGGCACTTTCACAAAGCCATTCATCAGCAAACCCATCCGGCTCTCTTTGATATTCTTTGCCGTAAGATATCTTCCTACCTGGCTCTGATCGGCGCCGAAATAGGATAAGGCGAGGAAGAAACCACCGACGATACCACTCAATAGATTGTACTGGTCGCTCCAGTTAAATCCCTTTTCAGTAATGCCAGTCGTGATAACATTCAGCTTACCCAGCTTACCGCCTACCCTTAAAGCATCTGTAAATCCGATCCCCTCCGGTAACATATGCACCACCATATAGGCAGCGAGGAACATGCCGGTAAAAACAATGATCAATTGCAACTGCTGAGTATAGGCCACTGCTTTGGCGCCGCCGGTCATGGTATAAATGATCAGCAGGCCACCCATGAAGAGATTGGTCCAGTAAATATTCCATCCAAGTAAAGAAGAAAGAATGATGGATGGGGCAAATACACTGATACCCGTTGACAGGCCTCTTTGCAATAAGAACAAAAAAGAAGTAAGTGATCTTGTTTTCCCATCAAACCTTGTCTCCAGATATTCGTATGCCGTATAAACCTTCAGCCGGCTGAAGATCGGTACAAAAAAGATACAGATCACAATAGTAGCGAGGGGTATGCCAAAATAATATTGTACGAACCGCATCCCGTCGGTATAGGCCTGGCCGGGGGCCGAAAGAAAAGTAATGGCGCTGGCCTGTGTACCCATAATGCTTAACAATACCAGGCCCCAGGGCATGCTCCGGTTATCTAAGAAGTATCCATCCAAATTATGGGAAGTACGGCTTTTGTATAAACCGTAAGTAATGATGGCAAGTAAGGTGATGACCAGTATTATCCAATCGAGCTGGCTCATACCCCTTGCCCCTGAAGGGGTATTTTGATTCCGGAAAAAAGGAAAGCAATCATGTCAATCAAATTTCTTTGTAAAAAAGTAAAACAGTATGATCAACAGCACAAGAAAAACGACGGTAAGTACATACCAGGTATTCCAGCTTTTGAACAATGGCGCTTTATCGTTATCGGGTGTATGCATTTTATCTTCTCGTTGAACGGAGCCATCCCAGCGCTACGATAGCGCCGCCGATGATCAGCCCTAATAAAATACCAAGCTTCACTCTTTTTACTATTATCCCCAATGCCAACCCGAGGATGATAGCGAAAATAAACGCCATCTCTCCTCTCCTGATACTTGGTTTCTTTTCTGTCGCCATTTTCTTTAAAGTTTCGAGATCTTTCAGGGGCTTCAAAATCCCTTTTTCCTGTTCAATGCAATGATATTGGCCAGCAACCTATACGCACCGGGAACACCGGCCGGCAATTCACGGAAGAACACGATACCGGTATAAACAAAAACCCCTTTACCATGCTTTGCAATGACCAGGCTTCCTTCATCCGGTTTTTCTCCGGGGTCATTCATCGACAATACCGTTTCATATTTCGTGCTATCCCATGCCGCCGCATGATAGATACTCCGCTCCTGCACCCATCCCTTAAAATCATCCTGCGTGATCTTATTAGGAAAATTGAATACCGGATGTGCAGGTTTCAGAAATGTGACCGGTGAATTCTCGTCAGTGATCCTCGTTCTCGATATATTAAAGTTGTAAGGCCCGATCTTCGCCCTTACCGGCCCTATCTGGTTACTGGTATTATACTGAACAATGAGATTGCCGCCGTCGCTGACGTACTTCATCAGTTTGTCGTAATAGTTATTCATCCATTCATGTGTATTGTATGCCCTTACGCCGGTAATGATCGCATCGAACTGCTGCAGGTTATTCCTGGAAAGTTCTTTGTCGGTCAGCAGGGTCACTTCATATCCCATTTGCTCCAGCGCTTCGGGCACTTTATCGCCGGCGCCGATGATATAGCCAATTTTTTTGTTGTATGTTTTAAGGTCAACATACTTTAAAGAAACAGCAGCCTTATGAAAATAATTGATATAAGGAATATGATCATGCCTGATCTCATGTTTATCCTCTGCCACATTCCTGTTATCCCCTTCAACGATGCTGAAAAACATTTCTTCATTATCTTTTCCAGGATCTCCCTTATAGGCAATTTCCCACACCTGGTTTTTTGCACTCACCTCAATACGGTTGTTTGAAAGCGAGATATTCTTAAAAGCCATCCCAGCAGCATTTGTTGTCACCTCAATATCACCTTTAAAGCCCCTTCTCATCCCCTTTATCAATAGTGACCCTGAAATATCTTTATTGCCGGGAGTGATCACCTGTACATCTTGTACAGGACTTATTGTGGCCGGGGGAAGCACCACCAGCGGCTCATACAACTCCCCGCGTACCGGGTCGGTGAATTTATATTTCACCGGCCGTACAAAGATGAAACGTTCCCCATATATCCTCACCGAAATAAAAGCCTGGTAAGCCGGGTCCACATCCGGCTGCCCGATCTGCCACTGGTCACTGACATTAAAATATCCTTCCGCCATCTTGTTCGCTAACCAGTAGGGTTGTGTGATGGGTTTGGATGCAGGAATAAAGAAAGTCTTTGAGAAATTCAGGTTCCTGTTCTTCTCCAGCGTTCGTTGAAATGTAGAATCAAAATCATCTACGGCAACCTTCTGTAAAACAGCATCCGTGCCTAAGCGATTGTTGAAAGAAAAATTGATCCGGATAGAATCTGTCTGCACGGCAAATTGTTCCGTAGTCGTTGCATCCAGGAACAAGCCGCTGCATTGTGCGATCAACTGATATACTTCTTTCAGCTTTTGTTCTTTCCAGTAGCCATCTTCCAATGTATGAATCGCTTTATATAGCCTTACCAGTCCTTCCACGGAATATTCAGGATGAAACAGGTCAAAAGAAGTAATAAGACTGTCAATGATCTTTTGAACGGTCTGCCCGTCATTTATCCTTTTCCATCCTAGCTCCACTCCTTCCATCAGGTCGCCCTGCGGCTGGTCACCTTTGGTGGCTTTGAAGTACTCCAGCGACTCACCTCTTGACGCAGGCACACCAAATCCCTGGCTTTTATGCTGGCTGCGACTCTCCGCCGCTATTTCACCATAACTTTTTCCCAGTAAGGGGTTATATCCTCCCACATCAACCTTGAACTGATCTTCCCTTGTGGTATTATTACCTCCGAAATTGAAAGTATTCCACAATACCCTTTTTACCTGCCAGGGCTGCACATATTTTAATTGTTCAGGAAAACGACTGGCATCAGCAGCAGCAGCGAATGCTTCATTCGCCAGGATAGCGGAAGCAGTATGATGTCCATGTCCCCCTTCTCCTGTTGTCGGGAATCTTGTTATAATCACATCCGGCCGGAACTTCCTGATCACCCATACCACATCGCTCAATATTTTTTCCTTATCCCATTTGATAAAAGTCTCTTCCGGGTTTTTGGAAAACCCAAAATCGAAAGCCCTTGTAAAAAATTGCTCCCCTGCATCAATCCTTCTGGCAGCAAGAAGTTCTTGTGTACGTATCAACCCCAATTCAATACCCTGCTCATCACCGATCAGGTTTTGTCCGCCATCACCCCTTGTCATAGATAAATAACCGGTACGGTAAAGCTTATCTTTTGAGAGGTAAGCGATCAGTCGTGTATTCTCATCGTCGGGGTGAGCTGCTACGTACAGAACGGACCCCAGCACATTGAGTTTGCGCAAAGCCTGGTACATATCAGAAGAGGTCCAGCTTTGCGGAGACTGGGAAAAAGCATCCTTTGGCAAGCTAAGGATGACAAGGAAAGCGGTCAGATAAAGAAGGGGTATAGTTTTTCTCATTCCCGAATTATTCAGCGAATATAACTTTTGTTCACAAAGTGGTATGTCCATTCATAAATTTTAGGATATGTTATGATTTTATCCACCCAACCGGAATTGCTTTTACCTTTGGCCGTCACATCCTGAAAACTCTCAGCGCATGAAAAAAATATTTCTTTTAATTGGGTTTATTTCACTTATCGTATCCTGCAAAACTTCAAAGAATAATACCGGGCTATCCGTTGACCCTTATAATTATGCTGTACAAAAGAAAATAATAGCTGAACACGGCGCTGTTGTGTCGGCCCATCCTTTGGCCAGCCAAACTGGTCTTACTATACTTAAACAGGGAGGCAATGCCATTGACGCCGCTATTGCCACACAATTAGCATTGGCCGTTGTATATCCGCAGGCGGGTAATCTGGGCGGCGGCGGTTTTCTCGTAGCCAGACTGAGTGACGGCAAAGAGATCACTATTGATTACCGGGAAATGGCGCCGGGAAAAGCGCATCGTGACCTGTATATTGATTCATCAGGAGAAGCCCGGACAGATAAAAGCCAGAACGGGCACTTGTCAGGTGGCGTGCCGGGTACTGTGGCCGGTTTGTTTGAATCGGCAAAATATGGCAAGCTGCCTTTTGCCAAACTGATACAACCCGCCATTGACCTGGCTGAAAATGGCTTTGTCATTGGTAAACGGGAAGCGGCTAACCTGAATGCGCTACAGGAGGAACTGAAACAATTCAATACCGTGATGCCGGTATTGATAAAAGAAGGCGGATGGAAAGAATCAGATACACTGGTACAAACCGATCTTGCCAATACATTAAAGCGCATCCGGGAAAAAGGCGCTGCCGGTTTTTATGAAGGTGAAACAGCCGGACTGATCATAGAAGAAATGAAAAGAGGTGGCGGCATCATCACTGTTGAAGACCTGAAAAATTATAAAGCGAAAATGCGGGAGCCGCATGTATTCAATTATAAAGGCTATAGAATTATCGGCATGCCGATGCCCAGCAGCGGCGGGTTGTTATTGCACCAGATGATGAAGATGATCGAAGACAGGGATATTGGCGCTATGGGCTTTCATTCGCCACAGGCAGTACAACTGATGACCGAGGCCGAACGCAGGGCCTATGCCGACCGGGCCGAATACATGGGTGATGCCGACTTCTATAAAGTGCCGGTAAAAATGCTGGGTGATGAAACCTACCTGCAGGAAAGAATGAAGAGCTACGATACGTCCAAAGCCACGCCCAGTACCCAGGTAAAACCGGGTGTATTGCTAAGTGCAGAAAGCGAAGAGACCACCCACCTGAGCATCATGGACAAAGAAGGCAATGCCGTAGCTGTTACTACCACATTGAACAACTCGTATGGCAGCCGCACGGTTATCGGCGGCGCCGGTTTTATTCTGAATGATGAAATGGATGACTTTAGCATCAAACCCGGCGTACCCAATATGTACGGTGCTGTGGGTGGTGAAGCCAATGCTATTGCACCGGGCAAACGGATGCTCAGCTCGATGACACCGACCATCGTATTAAAAGATAATAAGCCCTATATCGTTCTCGGTACTCCCGGCGGCACCACCATTCCCACTTCTGTTTTTCAAACGATCATCAACATCATTGAATTCGATATGAGTACGGAAGATGCGGTCAACAGGCCCAAGTTTCATCACCAATGGCTGCCGGATATAATAGAAACAGAAAAAGGTTTCCCGGAAGAAGTAATAAAAGTTTTGATGAATAAAGGATACTACTTTAAACAAAGAGGCGCTATCGGCCGGACAGAAATAATAAAAGTGCTGCCGGATGGAAAGCTGGAAGCGGTAGCTGACAGACGGGGCGATGATGATGCAAGAGGATGGTGAGGAGTTAGTGTAGAGTTATGAGTTATGAGCTATGAGTTGCGGGTTTGTAGATGGGAAGCAGCGTGATACGTTTTGAATTTTGGCTTTTGATTTTAAAAAAATAATATGAGTATCGGAACCGAATATCTCCAGACCGTGATGCGCCGGGTAAGGTATTACAAAGACCTTGGCGATAAAACGTTTGAACAATTAGACGATGAACATTTCCATTATCAGCCAAATGCAGAGTCGAACAGTATTGCCGTGATCATTCAGCACATGGCGGGCAATATGCTCAGCCGCTGGACGAATTTCCTGACTGAAGACGGAGAAAAGGAGTGGCGCAACCGGGATGAAGAATTTGCTATACATCATTACAACAAAAAGGAATTGCTCGAAATATGGGAAAAGGGGTGGAACTGCTTTTTGGATGCACTTGCTTCATTGCGGGAAGATGATCTTTTACAAACGATTGAAATACGACAGGAAAAATTATCAGCCATAGATGCCATCAACCGGCAACTGGCGCACTATCCTTATCACATAGGGCAGATCGTGTATATCGGCAGAATGATCAAAGACCAATCCTGGAAAAACCTGTCAATACCCCGGGGCCGGTCGCAAGAATACAATCAGGGCGGACAGGTAAAAGATCCCGCCAAAAAGTTCTGAATGAAGGGAGTTTGCATGGCCGCGAATTAATATCTATTTTTATCGCTTAGGCCGGAACAGCCCGCTGCCGTTCGGCAGCAGAAAATGTTTTATTATCAAACCACCTGTCGCCTGATGCCACAGCACCGCCATCGCATTACCCGGGTCATCTTTTGCGTTATAAGTTGTATTGCCATTGTCTTAACGGGTAATACACAGTCACCGCAGTTTGGCGTCTTTGCCGGTCCGCAGATGAGCTCCGCCAACTATTTTGTTACTGAATCCAAACAGTCAACGGAGTATAAATATGGTTTCCATGCAGGTTTTACTATGAAAGTACCTTTTGAAACAAACCTGTACTTCAGCCCGGCCGCTTATTACAGTATGAAGGGTTATAAAGCCTCATTCAAAAAATATGCTTACCCGCCTGACATGGATGCGATAGACAACGATACCCGGATCCATACATTTAACCTGGCGTTCCTGCTACAATACAATATGGGCAGCAAACCTTCCCATTTTTTTTTGAAAGCAGGGCCGGTACTGGATTTCCAACTAAAAGGAAAAGAGACCTATCACCTGATGAACGGAAATACGGTGAGCAAAAATATGGTCTATAGTTTTGGTGAATATGGCAGGTATGGCGCCAGTCTTTTCTTTCAATTAGGATTTGAGACCCGCAGCGGTTTTTTTGTGGCAGGACAATACGATTTGGGCATCACCGACATCAACAATGCCGATCTCGGCCCCCGCATCAATCATCGGGTATTCGGCCTTACTTTCGGTACGTATTTCAAAAACAAGAAGATCGTACTGGATACCAGGAATAAAGAGTAGCCCTAATCCTTTTTGATATAGCTCTAATGAAATTTTAATTTCCTATTTCCGGTTGTAAAAGAGCTTTCATACTGGTTTTCATAAAGTTTTGTTTTTGCATATCGGTATTTCGAAGATAAAAATGAGCCTATGGATTTGCATTTACCGCTATTTCGTCTATCTTTACGGCCTACACTCTTTATAGAGTTTTCTCCAAATCCCATCCGAACGATTTAACCACCTTTTCATTTGCAATATCCCTGAGCAAGATCGGCGAGATTAATATCCTGCGAATTATTGATTTTTAAGACGAACAAAAACCTACTATGAGCAGGCGTTTAATCACATGTACCTACTGGAAGCAATTTGCTGTATTGTTAATTGCCGTATTCTCTATTGTCAGCGTTAAAGCGCAAAATCCCATCGTTACAGAAAATGCATTACCCGGTAATCCCCAGTCAGAATGGGATGTCTCCGGCGCAGGTAGTCTGAGCATCCAGGGTTTTGCCACAGACATCAGTATCAACAAAGGCGATACCGTTCATTTCAAAATAAAAACGGATGCAGCCGCTTACACCATCAATATTTACAGGCTCGGCTACTATGGGGGCAATGGTGCCCGCTTAACTGGCACAGGCACCGTGACGGCAAGCTTGCCGCAAACCCAGCCGGATCCCCTATTTGATGCGGCCACCGGATTGGTGGATTGTGGCAACTGGGATAAGTCAGCTTATTGGCATGTGCCGTCAACGGCTGTATCCGGACTGTATCTTGCCAAATTAATAAGAACAGATAACGGCGACGCCAGCCATATCACATTCATCGTGCGTGATGATGCCAGCAACTCCGATATATTGTTCCAGACATCTGATGCAACCTGGCAGGCGTATAACCCATATGGTGGTGGCAGCTTGTATATGGGCACTACCTCTTTGCCTAATGGACATAGTTCCAAGGTCAGCTATAACCGTCCCTTCCTTACCCGCAATGGCGGCGGTGGCGGTGGTTATGGAGAAGACTGGTTCATGAACGCCGAATACCCGATGATCCGTTTCCTGGAAAGGAACGGCTACAACGTTACTTATTTCACCAATGTGGATGCGGCCCGTCACGGGAACCTCATCCTCAATCATAAAACATTCTTATCTGTAGGCCATGATGAATACTGGTCGGCCGAGCAAAAGGCGAATGTAGAAGCAGCCCGTAACGTAGGTGTGCACATGGCTTTCTTCAGCGGTAACGAAGTGTATTGGAAAACAAGATGGGAGAATAGTGCTGACGGCGCCAACACTCCTCACAGAACACTGGTTTGTTATAAGGAAGGAACCGTTGGTGAATATGTCTGTGGCAGCAAATGCGATCCTACCACGGAATGGACAGGCCTTTGGAGAAGCGGATGCGAGTATCCGGCAGGAGGCGCCTGTAAACCTGAAAACTCATTGACCAGCCAGATAGGATGGGTACTCGGTACTACGGCTATGAAAGTACCAGCTGAATACCGGAGCTTACGTTTCTGGAGAAATACCAGTGTGGCTAGCTTAGCCGGCGGTACGGAAGCGACTCTGGCCACAGGCAGCTTAGGATACGAATTCGATTTCGAGCAATTCCCGGAATCAAATCCCCCGGGAAGAATACTGCTATCCCGCACTACTTATCTCGGCAAAACCCATAAACTTTCCATGTACCGCCATGCCAGCGGCGCATTGGTATTTGGTGCCGGCACCGTACAGTGGTCGTGGGGACTGGATAGTGTACACGACAGGGGCAATGCACCTGTGAATAAAGACATGCAGCAGGCTACGGTGAATCTTTTTGCCGACATGGGTGTACAACCGGGTACTTTACAATCTGACCTGGCAGCAGCTACCCAATCAACCGATGCGACAGCGCCTGTAGTGACCATTTCTTACCCTGCTCACAACGCTACTTACCCTGCCTTCAAACCCATTGTCATCAATGGTACTATCACCGACAACAGGACCGTGGCGGGTGTAGAAATATCCTTAGATGGGGGCACCACCTGGCAATTGGCTTCGGGCACTTATAACTGGTCGTTTACCTGGACGCCCACTTCATTAGGAACATTCACTATTAAAGTGCGTGGCTTTGATGACTCCGGCAATATGAGTGTGCCGGGCACAGTCCCATCCGCCAGCGCTATTACTCTTACTATTACTGGCCCGGATTGCCCTTGTACTATTTTCCAGACATCAGATGTACCTGCTATCACTAACCAATACAATGCAATTGCCGGTGTTGAGTTAGGTGTAAAATTCAAAGCAGGCATCAACGGATATGTTAAAGGGCTGCGCTTTTACAAAAGCACTAACGATACAGGTACCCATACAGGCACCCTGTGGACAAATGGCGGGACCCTGATGACACAGGTTACTTTCCTGAATGAATCTGCTTCGGGATGGCAGGAAATTTTATTTGATACTCCCGTATCCATAACAGCCGGTAATATTTATGTGGCTTCGTACCACAGCCCCACCGGGTATTATTCGGAAACAAACCCCTACTTTACCGAAGACAAAGTGAACGGGCCTTTAACGGCCATCGAGGACAGCGATCCGGCCAATCCAAACGGGTTGTATAAGTTTACTACTACGCCTTCTTTCCCGAACCTGAATTACCAGAGTGATAACTACTGGGTAGATGTGATATTTGACACCAACCCCACCGATGCAGTGGCCCCGCTGATACAGTCCACTTCACCGGCTGATTATGCAGTGAACGTAAGTATTAATTCATCATTCAGCGCTTCATTCAATGAAGGAATCAACCCGGCCACCGTGAATGTTACCACGCTCATACTGAAAAATGCATTCAACCAGGAAGTAGCTTCCACTGTAAGTTATAACTCAGGATTGCGCAGGGCAACGCTTACACCGGCTTCCCCGCTGAATTATTCATCTACTTATACAGTGACCATTAAGGGCGGCACTACAGGTGTCAAAGACATGGCAGGTAATGCACTGGTGGCTGATGCAGTTAAAACATTCAGTACCGCTGATGCCTCCGTGCTTTCTCCCGGTGAAGGTCCCGGAGGGCCCATACTGGTTGTACACAGTAATGCCAATCCGTTCAGCCTGTACAGTGCAGAAATATTAAGAGCAGAAGGACTCAATGAATTTACTACAGCCGAAATAGCCACTGTTACTTCCACTTTGCTGAATAATTATGATGTGGTGATACTTGGCGAAATGGCGCTGTCAGCACCAGCGGTCACTTTACTGACCGACTGGGTAAATGCCGGTGGTACACTGATCGCTTTCAAACCCGATGCATCCCTGAATGCTTTACTCGGTATTTCAGCAGCGGCCGGTACACTGAGCGATAAATATCTATTGGTAAATACGGCTTCAGGTCCGGGAGTGGGTATTGTCAACGAGACCATACAGTTCCATGGCACGGCCAACCTGCATACGTTAAATGGCGCTACGGGTTTAGCTACTTTCTATTCCGATGCGGTAACAGCTACCAGTAACCCGGCAGTGACCACGATCAATGTAGGCTCCAATGGCGGTAAAGCCGTAGCATTCCTGTATGACCTGCCCACCTCCATTATTTATACAAGACAAGGTAACCCTGCATGGGCCGGTCAAAAAAGAGACGGTACGACAGGGCCCGTACGGTCAGATGATATGTTCTTTGGCCTGCCGGCCAACTCCGGCGCCGACTGGATTGACTTTAATAAGATATCTATTCCGCAGGCAGATGAACAGCAGCGCCTGCTGGCCAATATAATTCTGCAGCACAACATGCACCGCAAGCCCTTACCAAGATTCTGGTACTTACCAAGAGATCTGAAGGCTGCTATCGTGATGACAGGTGACGATCACTTTAATAATGGTACAGCAGGACGTTTCAACCATTACCTGACGCTTGGTCCCAATACGCCGCAGGATGTGGCCAACTGGAATGCGATCAGGGGCACCTCCTATATCTACCCGGGAACACCCATATCAGATGCACAGGCGGCTGAATTTGATGCGCAGGGTTTTGAGATCGCATTACATCCGACCACAAGTTGTACTAACTACACTGAATCTTCATTGAACACGGCTATTACCACGCAAACCGGCAGTTTCCTTGGATACCTGCCTTCATTAAGCTCACCGGTTTCTAACCGTACGCACTGTCTGCCGTGGAGTGACTGGGCATCGCAGGCCAAGGTAGAAGCACAGAACGGTATCAGGCTGGATGTAAACTATTATTACTGGCCGGCATCATGGGTACAGAGCCGCCCGGGTATGTTCACCGGTTCCGGTATGCCGATGCGCTTTGGCGATCTCGATGGAACGATGATTGATTGTTACCAGGCTACTACACAAATAACAGATGAATCAGGGCTCAACGTAAGCACATTCACCAATTCATTGCTGGATAAAGCCATCGGGCCTGAAGGATATTATGGGGTATTTGTAGCCAATATGCATACCGATACCGGCGCCAACCATGTAGGCTCACAGGCCGTGATCAATTCTGCCCTGGCAAGACAGGTGCCTGTTATTTCAGCCAAACAAATGCTGACCTGGCTCGATGGCCGCAACCACTCTTCATTCGGTTCTATTACATGGGTGGGCAATGTGCTGAACTTTACCATCACGGCGGCATCCGGCTCCAACAACCTGCGGGCTATGTTGCCTGTGAATGCGGGTTCAGGTATTCTGACACAAATATCAAGAGCGGGCTCACCGATCAGTTATACAACAGCAACCATCAAAGGAATTGAATACGCTTTCTTTGATGCCTCTATCACCGGTAATTACTCAGCCAACTACGGACCGACCACTTCCATTACCGGTACGGTAACCCTGCAGGGAAGACCCGTTGCGCCAAATGCACGATGGATCGTACCTATAAAAGTAGAACTGTATGTAACGGGCAATCCAACGCCGGTGGCTACTTACAATACCATTACCGACAATACAGGCCAGTTTACCGTAACCGGGCTTCCGATCGGCACTTTCAATGTTAAGGTAAAGAGCAGCCATACGCTGGCAAGAGTAAGAGTGGGTGAAGTATTGGCAGCAGGCGGCAACGCTATCAACTTCGGAACATTGCTGGAGGGGGATGTGAATGACAATAATTTTGTCACGCTGCCTGATCTCTCATTATTAATCAACAGTTTCAACAAAACAGCCGGCGATCCGGGATATGATCCGAGAGCAGATCTGAATAATGATGGCTTTGTTACACTGGCTGATCTGTCTTTGCTCATAAACAACTTTAACCTGCAAGGTGAAAACAACCCATAAATGATTATTTGCTATAACGAAATAAATTCCTAACACTAAAAAGAAAACAATGAAAACAATCACCCTCCGTAAAAGGCTTTCAGAAAGTCGCTACGGAAACCTTAAGAGAAAAGGAATACTTTCCTTTTTACTGATGCTCTTCCTGTGCAGTTTTGCTGTGGCGCAAAACTCTGCTAACATTATTGTTGCACCCGCTTCAACAACTACGGCCCCGGGTCAGAACTTCACAGTACAAGTAAGAGTTGATTTTACAACTCTGCCAGCTACTTCATCAGTTGATGCAGTAGAAATACACCTGACATTCGACAAGACAAAACTCGAAGTAGCGTCTATTACCAAACCTTCATCAGCCATTATGCCTAATGAAGCGATACCATTGCAGACAATCGGCACCATAAATAGTAATGGAAAAATAGATTATGCAGCTTTTGCCTTGAGCAATTTCCCGACATCTGACTTTGACTTACTAAGCATCAATTTTAATGTTATCGGCGGAGCCGGAACTACTACACCGCTGACATTCCTTACCACATTTCCTAATACGACAGACGCACAAAGAGCCGGATCATCTATATTAGGAAGCCTGGGAAATGGCACTGTTGACATTCAGTCTGTCAGTTGCTCTCCTCCTACTGCTACCATTTCAGCCTCATCGGGCGCTGCTACCTGTAATGGTCAGCCTGTATCACTTAGATTAGACAATGCAACAGGCACCAGCCCTTATACATTAGTAGTAAATGGCGTTTCTTATCCCGCTACTGTAGGGAATGTTTTTGCTACGATCCCTTTTCCGGAAACGACCATCTGGCCTTCCAATCCTACTCCTGCATCACCCAACAGTGATGATGGACAAGCCATCGAGGTCGGTATCAAATTCAGGTCATCACAGAACGGCTTTATCAAGGGCATCCGCTTTTACAACGGCAATACCAATACCGGAACTTATACAGCCAAACTCTGGAACTACGGCACTTCCACGCTTATCGCCAGCGCTGTGGTGGTTCCCGGTCTGAACGGCTGGTCGCAGGTTGCCTTCTCCTCTCCTGTTCCTGTTACCGCCAACACTACGTATATCGCTTCTTACCACTCTACTTCGGGCAAATATGCCAACACCGATAATTATTTTAACAGCGCCGCGACTAACGGCCCACTGACTGCATTGGCCAATGGCACCGATGGCCCTAATGGCGTGTATCGCTATGGCGGTGGCGGCACTATTCCTTCCAGCACTTTTGCTGCCGCTAACTACTGGGTTGACCCGATCTTTGTAGCCAACACCAATACAATTAACCTCACCAGCGTGACCGATGCGGCAGGCTGTAATGTAACTGGTAGCCCCCTGCAGCAGATAAATGTGTTCTCGGCTGATTGCAGCACCCTGCCTGTTACCCTGCTCAACCTGTCTGCTACACCCGGCAACCACAAGGTGACATTGAAGTGGACCACTTCTTCGGAGATCAACAACCGTGGTTTTGATGTACAGCGCAGCGAAGATGGCAGTACCTGGACCACCATAGGTTTTGTGGCCGGCGCCGGCAACAGCAACTTTACTGTCAATTACAATTTCACCGATAACAACCTGGAGCCCAGAAAATATTTCTATCGTTTGAAACAAGTGGATGCAGATGAACGCTTCAGGTATTCCGCGATCGTTGCGGTAACCCTGAACGGCAAAGCAGAATACCTGCTCGGACAGAACTATCCAAACCCGGTAACAGCGGGTACAGCCACTATCCAGTTTGTATTGCCCAGAACAGAAAAAGTGAATCTCTCGCTCTTTGATATCAATGGCCGCCTGATGCAGGTATTGGTGAACGGATCGAAAGATGCGGGCGCCCATGCCATCCGCTTTGATGCAGGCCTTTTATCAAAAGGCGTTTACTACTATAAAATGCAGGCCGGTGATTTCAGCGATGTGAAAAAACTGACCATACAGTAATTGTCATATACTTTTCTTTTTAGTAAATGGAAGCCCTCCTGTTTCACACAGGAGGGTTTTTTTGCTTCGGCCTGCTGAAAGATACTATTGGTTTGGATTAACTACTTGCAGGCCTCGCAATGACGACTCTTGTTTCTTGTGCCTTGCCCCTTAATCTTATCTTTGCCTCATGGCAGAAGACTTAACTATCACTACAGGGAACAAGACAGAACAATATCAATCACTCCTTCCGCAGATCAAAGGGCTGATGGAAGGGGAAACAGATACGATTGCCAATCTGGCGAATGTAGCGGCAGCATTAAAGGAACAGTTCGGCTGGCTATGGGTGGGGTTTTATATTGTAAGATCAGCAGAGAACAAGCAGGAAGAGCTTATAGTGGGGCCTTTCCAGGGGCCTGTTGCCTGCACAAGAATAAGAAAAGGGAAAGGGGTCTGCGGCACCAGCTGGGCCGAAGCAAAGACAGTCATCGTTCCGGATGTTGAACAATTTCCGGGACATATTGCCTGCAGCAGTTTATCCCGGTCGGAGATCGTAGTACCGGTGATCAGGAACAATAAAGTAGTAGCTGTATTGGATGTGGACAGTGCCGAACTCAACCAGTTTGATACCACCGACCAGCAATACCTCGAAGAGATCGTGAACCTGATCCCGTTCTGACATGCCGAAAACTGTTTCCATCATAGTAACGGGAAAAGTACAGGGCGTTTTTTACAGGCAAAGCGCCAAAGAAACGGCGTCATTGCTTGACATCACCGGAGAGGTCAGGAATATGCCGGATGGGTCTGTGCATATCATTGCTACCGGAAATCATGACCAGTTGAAAAAATTAATCCAATGGTGTAAGCAAGGCCCGCCGCGGGCAAGAGTGGATGATGTTGTAATCAAAGAGCTTTCTTTAGATCTGTTTGAGAAATTCAGCATTGTGAGATGAACGCAGAAAAACAGGCAATGCTTATTAACTATTGACCATTGCCTATTGCCTTTCGAGGTTCTCCAGCATATCCTTTGTCATCGCTTTCAGGTCATAGTCTTCTTTCCACCCCCAGTCATTTCTTGCTACCCTGTCATCAATGCTCTGCGGCCAGCTATCCGCAATGGCCTGGCGATAATCGGGTTTATAAGCAATAGAAAAATCAGGAATATGCTTTTTTATCTCAGCAGCAATTTCCCTGGGCGAAAAACTCATGCCAGATAAATTATATGAAGTACGGATGGATATCTTATCTGCCGGGGCTTCCATTAATTCAATAGTTGCCCGGATAGCATCCGGCATATACATCATTGGCAGGTACGTATCTTCTTTCAGGAAACTGGTATATTTTTTTTCCTCCAGCGCCTCATGAAATATTTCTACTGCATAATCCGTAGTACCGCCGCCCGGCGCTGATTTATAAGAGATCAAACCGGGATAACGAAGGCTTCTTACATCCACAGCAAACCGGTGATGAAAATAATTGCACCAGAACTCACCGGCATATTTACTGATACCATATACCGTAGTGGGTTCAATGATCGTTTGCTGCGGGCAGTTTTGTTTGGGAGAGGTAGGCCCGAATACAGCAATAGAGGAAGGCCAATACACTTTATGCAGCTTCTCTTCTCTTGCTATATCCAGTACATTCAGCAGCCCGGTCATATTCAGGTTCCAGGCGAGACCGGGATTTTTTTCGCCGGTGGCAGAGAGAATGGCGGCCAGCAAGTAGATCTGTGTAATGTTTTGCCGGATCACCTGCACATGCAGCATTTCTTTATTCATCACATCGAGTGAAACATAAGGCCCCGTCCCTTCCAGCAACGGGTTCTGCTCCCGCAGATCGGAAGCGATCACATTGGCATTGCCATATATTTTACGAAGACCGAGAGTAAGCTCCACCCCTATTTGCCCGGAGGCGCCGATGACGAGTATTTTTTCTTTGACCATAACAAGCAGATAATTCATCAAATGTAAAATGCAAACGGAAGAATATAAAATGTAAAAAACAGGTCCTTTGGCAATCTATCAAATCCGGCGACTATAGGTTACTTTTGCGGCATGAAACATTTTTTGAGCACTCTGTTCAGCGGTCAATCATACGATCCGGGTAATTTTTTCCTCATCGCCGGCCCCTGTGTAGTAGAAAGTGAAGAACTGGTCATGGAAGTAGCGGAGAAGGTCTCAGGCCTGTGCAAAAACCTCGGCATCCCTTATGTTTTCAAAGCTTCTTATCGCAAAGCCAACCGTACCAGCGCCGGTTCATTTACGGGCATTGGTGATGAAGCTGCACTGGCATTGGTAAAAAAAGTTGGAGAAAAATATAAACTGCCCGTTACATCGGATATACATGCACACGAAGAAGCGGCTATAGCCGCAAAGTATATTGATATTTTACAGATACCGGCTTTTCTCTGCAGGCAAACAGACCTGCTGGCAGCAGCAGCGGAAACGGGAAAGATCGTCAATGTAAAGAAAGGGCAATTCTTAAGCGGCCCGGCGATGAAATTTGCCGTAGAGAAAATAAAGAATGCAGGCAACGATAAGATCATTCTCACGGAAAGAGGCACCACCTTCGGCTACCAGGACCTCGTGGTGGATTTTCGCAATATACCCTGGATGAAGGAACATGATACACCGGTAGTAATGGATGTTACCCATTCATTGCAACAACCCAATCAAACATCCGGCGTAACGGGTGGTAACCCGCAACTGATCGGCACGATTGCCAAGGCAGCCATTGCCACCGGCGCTGACGGTTTATTTATCGAAACACACCCCAACCCGGCCGTAGCTAAAAGCGATGGCGCCAATATGCTGCGATTAGATCTGCTGGAAGGGCTGTTACAACAACTGGTAAAACTCAGGAAGGCTGTTCAATAGCAAAAATAAAAGGGAGGCAAAATTGCCTCCCTGCCATTACAATTATTCAGTTCAGTTTACCTCAGGTCCACTTCTTCCACCCCCGGGTATTTTTTCTTGTCAAAAACAAATACATTATCTGCCATCGCAGCATTTGTCTTCATACTGCTGACGGTATAGGTATAGCGGTTGCCTCCGTTCTCCAGCACCCTGGTACTGTAAATGGTCTTGGCTGCTTTGTCTATCTGCAAATATACTTTATGAAAATTCTTGCTCTTATCAGTAGGCGTCATTTCGATCTCCTGGATCGTTTTGGTACCGGCTTTTTTCTCTCCGTTCAGGATATATAAGAAGTCCTTGTCATAGAAATTGGTGAATAATTTTTGCGGGGTAATACCGTTGCCTGAAGGATCAATCGTACTGATCGTTACCTCGTTGCTGCTTTTATCGTAACTCCACACTGTTTTACCATCAGAGAAAATTTCCTGGCTGCCAAAACTAACTTTATACTTTGTCCCCTTCATCCAGATAGTGCCGGTCTTGGTTGACATGGCCTTTCCTTTGGCATCCTCTACCTTATATGTGAACCCTGCCTGGACTGTTGTAAATGTTTTGAATTTGGCGCTGACCGCATCCAGCACCTTTTTTGCCTCGGGGTCACTGCTTCCTTGCGCAAAGACTATGGCACTTAAACCTGTCAGAACCAGCACAGAATAAAACTTCCTCATTCGTATTGCTTTTTATTAAAATATCTCCCCTCAGGGCGTGCAAAAATAAGTAATTACAAACAACAGACTGGTGATGATTATTGCGGGTTGCAAGCAGATTAATTTCTTAACCATATACTAACCCAGGGCAGCCAGGTGTTGCTCCAGTTCCATTTCGGTTTTGATCAGGACATCCCTTGCCTTGCTGCCCTGGTTTGGTCCTACGATACCGGCTGCTTCCAACTGGTCCATCAAACGTCCGGCCCGGTTATAACCCAGCTTCATCCGGCGTTGCAAAAGAGAGGTAGAGCCGACCTGGTTCTGAACGATCAGGCGGGCCGCATCTTCAAACAAAGAATCCCGGTCGGCTAAGTCAAAATCCTTACCCTCGAGTTCCTTCTCATCTACATATTCCGGCAACATGAATGCATGGGGATAACCACGCTGTTTACTGATAAAATCAACAATAGACTCCACTTCCGGCGTATCCACGAAAGCACATTGCAAGCGGGTGATCTCTCCATGATGCGATATCAGCATATCACCCTTTCCTATCAACTGCTCAGCGCCGCCAGTATCAAGGATCGTTCTTGAATCTATTTTGGAAGATACCTTGAACGCAATTCTTGAAGGAAAGTTGGCCTTGATCGTACCCGTGATAATATTTACCGAAGGGCGTTGTGTGGCAATGATCAGGTGAATACCTACCGCACGGGCAAGCTGGGCCAGTCTTGCAATAGGCATTTCTATTTCCTTTCCGGCGGTCATGATCAGGTCGGCAAATTCATCTATCACCAGTACAATGAATGGAAGGTACTGATGCCCTTTCTGAGGGTTCAGCCTCCGCTTAATGAATTTTTCATTGTACTCCTTGATATTCCTGGCGCCGGCTTCTTTCAGCAGGTCATAGCGATTATCCATCTCGATACAAAGTGCATTCAGCGTATGTACCACTTTCTTTGTATCGGTGATGATCGCTTCTTCCTCTCCCGGTAATTTGGCAAGAAAATGTCTCTCGATGGTCCGGTAAACACTTAATTCTACCTTCTTTGGATCTATCAGCACCAGCTTTAACTGGGAAGGGTGCTTCTTGTATAATAAAGAAACGAGAATAGCATTCACCCCTACTGATTTACCCTGGCCGGTGGCCCCCGCCATTAATAAGTGCGGCATACTGGCAAGGTCAACAATGAAATTGTCATTGTCTATCTTTTTACCAATGGCGATCGGTAAACTATGCGTATTCACCTGGAACTTTTCAGAAGAAAGGAGGGTTTTCATACTGACCACTGTCTTCTTAACATTCGGCACTTCAATACCGATCGTTCCTTTGCCGGGTATCGGGGCAATAATACGGATACCAAGTGCGGCCAGGCTCAGGGCTATATCATCTTCAAGGTTCTTTATCCGTGATATACGAACGCCTGCAGCAGGGACTATCTCGTACAAGGTAACCGTTGGCCCCACCGTAGCGCTGATCTTTTGTATCTCGATAGAATAGTTTCTCAGTGTAGCGATGATCTGGTTCTTGTGGGTCTCCAGTTCATTTGTATCCTGAACGATCTTTTCACTCCCATGTGTTTCCAGCAGGTTCAATGCAGGATATTTATAATCCCGAAGATCAAGTGTCGGTTCATAAGGCGGCAGGTTCTCAAACGCCACCGCAGTTTCTTCATCCGCTACCAGTTCAGGAACAGACTTTATTTCCAGTTCAAGATCTGAAACGGGAAGCTTGTTTTCATTCATAGCCGGAACCGGCTCCTTTATTTCTGTTACCGGAGAAAGTTCTATCTTATTATCGGGGTCATGTTTGTGAAGTATGTCGCTTACAACTTCTTTTTCAACAGGTGAATCCTCCTCCTGCATTACCGCCACGGGCTCCTCTTTTATTACCAGCTTCAGTTCAGGTACCTTTTCCTCAACAGGCGGAGTTATAATAATAGCCTTATCCTGTTTTTTTGACTTTTCTGCAGTGGGAGTTTCTATGATAAGTTTTGCTTCGTCCTCTTCCGTTGTTTCAGTTCCTTCTTCTGTATTCGCTGTTTCACCACTCTCTTTCTTTACCGGCAGGTTAAAACTCGGGTTGAACTGCCAGATAATATACCCGATAGCTACCAGCAGCAATACAGCTGCTGTCCCGATATTTCCCAGGACACCAACCATCCAGTCGCTGATCATTACCCCCACACCGCCCCCAAACCTGAATTCGCTGCCAGATAAGATAAAGGCTAATGACACGGAGAGTACCAATAAGCCTATGGTGACATATTTAAGGTTCTTCCAGATAGAAAAGACCTTCCGGCTGAAAAGAAGGTTAACGCCCACTACAAAAAAGAAAGTGGAGATCAGGAGAGAAGCGATACCAAAACACTTATACACAAAGAAATGAGATACTACGGCTCCCAGGCGGCCAAGAAGATTGTTCACCTTTACCCCTTCATTCATCAATATGCTGCCACGGAATACCTGGGCCTGGTCCTCTTTCCAGGTAAAAAAATAGGAAAGAATAGCTATGAAGAGAAAAATGGAAACCAATAAAGAAACAGCACCGGTGATCTTCCAGGTACGTTCATCACGGGCCAGAGCTTTCCAGTCAATACTTTCTTCCTTCTCCTGTTTAAACCCTTTCCCTTCCGTTTTCTGTGGCCTGGTTCCGGATCCTTTAGAGGTGGTCTTTTTCTTCTTATTGGACATGGCAGCAAAGATAAATATTTAGAAGGGACATGGAACAAGGAACAAGATTCAAAGTACAGGAGACAAGGCTTGTCATCCTGCTTGTCCCGGAGCATTTCGGAAAGCGGAGTGTGGGAAGGCCAGGGCTTATTGTGTAAGACCCGGATACAGGACTTAACAAGTAAAGTATTTTTTGGTGTTTTGCCGGCTTGCCGGGTCTCGCAAAAAAAAGGGCAGGCAGAAATACCGGAAAGTGGTACATACAGGGGTGTAAAAACAAGAACGGATGTACTACATTTGAAAACCAGTCTCAACTGTATGAAAAAAACACGCTGCTTAAGGCCGGGGCTTTTTATTGCTTTGTTTCTTTCCCTTTGCCATCACAGCAAAACACAAGACGCCATCTCCCAAAAATACATTGACATCAGCGCTATCAGGCTGGTAAAGAGTATTTCCAAAGATGTCAATTCCGCTTACATCCAGGGCAAAGAAAACCTCACTTCTTCAGATATAAACAGCCTTTCATTTTCTCCGGAAGTAATACATAAAAAGACAGTCCCCAATAGCTATGTTACTCAAAAGGCCGTGCTGCAGTTCCGCCTTTGCAACAATTCGGATTCCGCTACAGGCATTTACTTTTTCCCGGGATTTTATTACAGGTCTATCAGGTTATACAAGCTGGACCAAGGCAACCTGATGGAGATACCCCGTAAGCTACCGGCCAATCCTGATAGTATTGGCTACCGCTACATTCCCCTTGGCCCTCATGACTCTGCCACCATTTTTGCCGAGCTCAGCTTTATCAGAACTTACATTAATACCATCCGGCCGCGGCTTATCAGTAAAGAATATATCAACTCGTATGTAACAGAGCTGCATAGCACCCACAATGAAAGCGAGCTGATGACCTATATTTTTTGCGGCCTGCTGCTTATGATGATACTGTATTCCATTGCCAATTTTTTGCAGGGGGCTAACCGGGAGTTTCTGTATTACTCAGGGTATGCGTTCTTCATAGGTACAATGCTGCTTACAAAAGCAATGTTCACATATCATACCAGTTATCTCAGCTATTTCCTGGAAGAATATCTTGATTTCATCATGCAGGCCCTTGGGATCATGTTTTACATGGCCTTTATGCGGAAATACCTTGCTACAAGGACAAATCATCCTTTCCTCTACAAGCTCTATAATGCCGGTATTCTTATGCTGATCGTTTCAATAGCCGGCTATACATTTTTCCACTACCTGACCAGCAACTTTATTGCCGAAAATGCTATTGAGAATATCACCAAGGTCCTGTTGCTTTTGTTGACATTGATATTCTTGGTGTACAGTATCCGGCACTGGAAGGACAAAATGATGCGCTATCTCTTCTGGGGCAATCTTTGCCTGTTTGTGTTTGCATTATTCTCCCAGGCAATTATCATGAACAGCAATCTGACAAAACCGCTTCCGGGCATATTAAAATCCTCGCTCTTTTATTATGAACTCGGCCTGTTTCTCGAATTGGTATTCTTCCTGATGGCATTGAATCATAAGAACAGAAGACAACTGATAGCCCAGGCCAGGGAACGGGAAAGACTGAAAGCAGAGAACCAGATGAAGGAATATGAGAAAGAGCTCGCCATTTTCAAGGCCCAGCAACAGGAAAGAGAAAGGATCTCTGCCGATATACATGATGAACTGGGTTCCGGTATGACGGCGATCCGGCTGATGAGCGAAATTGCCCGGAATAAAATGCAGGGGAATGTTCCATCGGAGATCGATAAAATTTCCCTCTCCGCCGATGAGGTGCTGAATAAGATGAATGCCATCATCTGGAGCATGAACAGCGGTAATGATACGATCGACAACCTTGTTTCCTATATCAGGGCTTATGCATTAGAATATTTTGAAAGCACCCCGATTAAGTGTGTGGTTAATACTCCCGATGATATTCTCAAAAAGGAATTGTCCGGCGATAAACGCAGGAATATCTTTCTCTGTGTAAAAGAAACGTTGAACAATGCGCTGAAACATTCAAAGGGCACACAGGTCACCATTGATTTTGCCATTGACGGCTACCTGATCATCAAAATAGCCGATAACGGTATCGGCATTGACCTGAAGAATATCCGGCAATTTGCCAATGGACTGAAGAATATTGCACGAAGAATGGAAAGTATCGGCGGCACTTTTGAGATAGACAGCAACCATGGAACTATTACCATATTGACGCTTCCCATCTGATCAGTTCTTTTTTATTATTCCGGCAAAAAGAGATAACCATCCTGCAATAAAAGCGAGTCCGCCGAACGGGGTAACAATACCCAGCCCTTCCATACCAATCGTTTCAGTAGCTTTTATCGCGGTCAGTAAATACAATGAACCGGAGAAAAGGATAATGCCGGTGATAAATAAAATACCCGCCCACTTCATCCATTTATTCGAAAACTTTTCAAACAGGATAGCCACAAAGAATAATGCAAGAGTATGATAGAACTGGTACTGCACCCCCGTCTGGAAAGTAGTGACAGTCTCCGGCGAAACCAGCTTTTTCAATCCATGAGCGCCGAAAGCGCCCAGCGCTACCGCTAATGCAGCCAGCAAAGCGCCTGCAGTTAAATATGTCTTATGCATGAAATATCTGTTCTATAAAATGATCCAATGATATCTCCTCGTTGTCAATAATGATGTTAGCTTGTTCATAGTAGATCTTCCTGTCGCCGAGTTTTTTGGCAATAAAACTTATCAGTTGCTGGTCGCTCAGCTCCTTCAGCAAAGGCCGGTGATCTTTCTCTTTCAGTAGTCTTTTAAAAAGTATCTGAACAGGTGTATTGATCCACACGGTCGTACCTGACTGGTTCATGTACTCAATATTGTTAAAATAACAGGGTGTACCGCCACCACAAGCCATCACAAAAGAAGAGTGGCTCTCTGCGATGATATGCAGGGTCCCTTTTTCTTTGAGTCTGAAATATTCTTCACCGTATTTCTCAAACAATTCATTGATAGTATGCCCTTCGGAATTCACGATCTGCTCGTCGAGGTCAAAAAAAGGGATGCCGAGCTTTTGGCTCAGTTGCCGTCCCCAGTGTGTTTTGCCGGAACCCATGAAACCTATAAGGAAGATTTTCACCCCCGGTGATAGTTTTAAGTTTGAAATTTTCTCATGCCCCTAAAGGGGAGAGATTTGACCAGTCTTTAATTAAAGCCGTAAAAATATCTCAGCCATAACATTTAAATTACAAAACCCTAAAGCCTGCTTATAGTAACAAATTCTTAGCTAATAAAGAATCTGACAATAAGTAAAGAACAGGCAAACTAAGTTCCCCTTTCCTTCGACTCTTCGACAAGCTCAGAGCTCAGGACGGGATAGGGGTTTTATTTAAACGCATTAAACCCCGTTACATCCATGCCTGTTATCAGCAAATGAATATCATGCGTGCCCTCATACGTGATCACACTTTCCAGGTTCATCATGTGACGCATTACAGGATATTCACCAGTAATACCCATTCCTCCCAGCATCTGTCTTGCATCGCGGCAGATATTAGTGGCTATCTCACAGGAATTCCTTTTTGCCATACTTACCTGCTGCGGAGTAGCCCTGCCTTCATTCATCAATACACCCAGGCGCCAGTTCAATAGTTGCGCTTTCGTGATCTCGGTGATCATCTCGGCTAATTTTTTTTGCTGCAACTGGAAGCCACCGATAGGTTTTCCGAATTGCTCTCTTTCCTGTGAATAGCGCAACGCCGTATCATAACAATCCATCGCTGCCCCGATCACACCCCATGCAATACCATATCTTGCTTTTGTCAGGCAACCCAGCGGTCCTTTTAATCCTTTTACGCCGGGAAGTATATTCTGTTTAGGCACTTTTACATTATCAAATACCAGTTCACCGGTAGCGGAGGCCCTCAGGCTCCATTTGCCATGCGTAGTGGGCGTACTGAAACCTTCCATTCCTCTTTCAACGATCAAACCCTGTATCTCCCCCTGTTCATTCTTCGCCCACACTACAGCGACCTGTGAGAACGGGGCATTACTGATCCACATTTTGGCGCCATTCAGTATCACATGATCACCGGCATCTTTAAAATTGGACAACATGCTGGATGGATCACTGCCATGATTGGGTTCTGTCAATCCAAAACATCCCAGCCATTCGCCGCTGGCCAGCTTCGGTAAATATTTTTTCTTTTGTTCTTCACTGCCGTAGGCATAGATAGGGAACATCACCAATGATCCCTGTACCGATGCGGTAGAGCGAACACCACTGTCGCCTCTCTCCAATTCCTGCATCATGAGGCCATAGCTGATATAATCCAATCCCCCGCCGCCATACTCCGGCGGTACAGTAGGGCCAAAACAACCAAGATCGCCAAGCTGCTTTACGATCTGTTGCGGGAACTCCGCTTTTTGGGCATAGTCTTCAATGATCGGTGATATTTCCTTCTTCACATAACTGCGAACGGATTCACGAATAAGCTTCTGCTCTTCGGTCAACAGTTCATCCACCAAAAAATAATCCGGGCTGGTAAAATTGTCGGTACGTGCCGCCATATTGCAATCGAATTTTGTTGCCGCAAAGGTAGGAGAAAGTCGGCAGCTAAGACCCGGAGTTTACGCTGCAAAAAAGGGAGCCGTTTCATATGCTCCCTTTTATATCACAGTAAAAATAATTATCATCTTCGCTTATTCCCCGACTGCTCTGCCTCCCTGTTCATTTCCATAATATCTACCGGTTGTGAAAAATCGCCGATCAGCCATTTGGCATAATAATCGGCCAGCAGCCAGAAGAAATATTCCGTCATATCCGCATAGCCATGCCGTTGCCCCGGGAAATTGAAAAAGTCAAACCGTTTGTTGGCTTTGATCAGTGCATTCGCCAAACGGATCGTATTGGCCGGGTGAACGTTATTATCAATATCACCCGTTGTCAGCATCAGGTGCCCTTTCAGGTTCTTTGCCAGTTCAGGGTTCTTTTCAATGGCGTAAACAAAAGAAGTATCTCCTTTCTCACCGATCACTTCTTTAACACCATGATGTTTCTCACTCCACCACCTGTTATACACAGCATTGTCATGATTGCCAGAAGAAGAGACGGCTACTTTAAAGAAATCAGGATACACGAGCATGGCTGCCGTGCTCATGAAACCACCACCGGAGTGACCATGGATGCCTACACGGTTAATATCAATGTAAGGATGCCTGTCGGCCAATTGTTCGATAGCTGCTTTTTTATCAGCCAGCCCATAGTCTCTTAAATTCCCGTATCCATAGTTGTGATACCATTTTGAACGGGCAGGATGGCCGCCCCTGTTACCTACCGTAACAACTATCAAACCGATCTGTGCAATACGATCGGTACGGGCCCCGGGAACACTGAAGTTCTTATTGACCGCTTCAGTTTGCGGACCGGGGTACACATATTCCACAACAGGATACTTTTTGGTACTGTCGAAGTTGTAAGGTTTGTATAAAACGCCATAGAGGTCCGTGATACCATCATCGGCCTTTACTTTGAATATCTCTGGGAATTTATACCCCGTTGCCAGCAAAGAAGACAGGTCCGCCGTTTCCAGGTCAATGATCTTTCTGCCTTCTGCATTATACAACGATGATTTAGGTATTGAATTTACCCTGGAGAAATTATCAACAAAGAACAAACTGTTATCGTTCATCCGCATGTTGTGATCGTAATCACCCGCATTCAGCAAACGCAGACCGGTGCCATCAAAATTCACCCGGTACATATGCAGGTAATAAGGATCCTCATTCTCTTCCTTCCCATTGGCAGAGAAATACAATATCCTTTTCTTATCATCAATACCTACAATATCCTCGCAGTGAAAGGAACCAGAAGTGATCTGGTTCTTCAGGTTGCCTTTTCCGTCATACAAATAAAAATGCGCCCATCCGTCCCGTTCACTCCATTGAATAAGCTCATCACCATTATTCACTAATCCCAGCTTCCTTACTTCCACATAAGTGTTCATTCTTTCTTCAACCAGGACTTTCAGAGCGCCGCTTTTGATGTCCACCTCACAAATATCTATGCGTTTCAGGTCCCGGCTGGTACGGTTGAAATAAAATTTTTCATTTGTTCCCAGCCAGACAGCAGGCCGCCAGTCATCATCTCTTGTATTCACTTTAATATTGGCCGGCCAGATCGCCAGGTCCTGGTCCTTGAATTGTCTTACCGCCAGTTCCTTTTTAGTTTTGCCAGTCATATCAAACAACAACACATATTCCACCGGCGCTTCTTTCTCTCCGGGCATCATGTATTTATAGGTCTCCAGGGTGGGTCTGGGATCAGCCACGCTATTGATCACCCACAGGTCTTTGACCTTTCGCATATCCGACCGGGTTTTTACAAAATGTTTCGAGTCAGGCGACCATAGAATTGCAGCAGGCTTTCGCTTGTCCTTATTTTTTTCCTTATCTACATTGTTCTCATTCTGTCCCATACCGCTGCCATACTCAAAATACTCAACGCCATCAGTTGTCAACTGGTGCTCAACGATGGTACTATCCTCCTCATTCACCAACGCTTTATCATAGTTAGCCTTGTCCATCCAGTACAGGTTGAATTTTTTGGCAAAAATGATAGTTTGTCCGTCCGGTGAAACAGAAGCCCACCGGGGATTACGTTTTGGTTTCTTAAAATCACTTAACTCTACCAGCTCGCCGGTATTGATATTGTATTCAAAATAAAAGGTCTTCTTTTCCTTTTTGGGCGGGCCTGTCTGTTTCTTTGAACCGGAATCCTTTTTAGCAGTAGTATCTTTTACGATTACTTCTTCCGTACTTTTTACTTCAAATTGTATCCAGTTCTCATCTTTTACAAACCGGAGACTGTCTATATTCAGGTGTTGCGCATCAAAGGGGTCCCTTACAATTTTCGTTAATTTAGCTGCGAGCACTGCATTATCAAACAGCACCCTCTTCTCTCCTTTTACCGGGTCAACGATATACCATTTCTTTCCCGCCGGCGTTTCATATTCATACCAGAACCTGTCCGACTTCTTCAACCAATGCGGATCAACAACGGTACTGAATACCATCTTGTTCACTTTGGTAGTAGAGAACCTCGATGCTAACTGGTAATTGGCTTTTCTGACGGTGGGCTGAGCAGCTACTGTTACAGCAAAAAGGATAATGCTGATTACATTAAAAAGTTTTCTCATGCAGTGAAAATTTTGGAAAGGGAAAGTAACGATAAATAGAATCCGGCCGTAAAAAATTATTTAACCGGCCAGGACCGTCCTAATGTAAATACTGACTCATTTCAGCCTGGTAACCGTCTGCAACCTTCCTTGCAGCTTCGGCAAAATCTTCCTTGCCGGAAGCATAAATGATGGCCCTGCTGGCATTCACCAATAACCCGCCATCCTTATTCATCGCTTTTTCTGAAATATCTTTCAGGCTGCCTCCCTGTGCACCCACGCCGGGTACTAAGTAAAAATGATCAGGTGTCAGCTTTCGTATATTAATGAACTCATCCGCTTGTGTAGCGCCTACCACAAACATCAGGTTACCCGTATTCCCCCACCGGGAAACAGTAGTAAGTACCTTTTCATACAACAGTTGCTCTCCTGATGACTGCAATTCAAAATCCTTAGCTCCTTTATTACTGGTCAGCCCGAGAACAATGGCCCACTTGCCGGGATACTCCAGAAATGGCTTCACACTATCTTCTCCCATGTATGGAGCAACGGTGACCGCATCAAACGGCATCGCTTCGAAAAAAGCCCTGGCATATTGTGAAGAAGTGTTCCCGATATCTCCCCTCTTGGCATCTGCAATTTTAAAATGATCGTCCCCGATGTAGTGAACGGTCTTTTCCATCGCCTCCCATCCTTTCAATCCCAGTGCTTCATAAAAAGCGGTGTTGATCTTATAACTGACACAAAGGTCTTTGGTCGCATCTATGATCGCTTTATTGAAGGCAAATATGGGATCAGTATCTGACAAAAGATGCTGCGGGATCTTTGTAATGTCGGTATCCAGGCCGACGCAGAGGTAAGATTTCTTCTTTTGTATTTGTTCAATAAGTTGCTGCCGGGTCATGGCTGCGAAGATAAAATGTAAA
>JAEUVJ010000062.1 GCA_016787085.1 Chitinophagaceae bacterium
AGTCCCGTCCGGTCCGCAAATCAAGCTCCTTCGTTGGAGCTTTTTTGTTTTACACGCTTGAGGTTGCCCCAACTCATATCTGGGTCCGGTCCGCAAAAGCTTCGAAGAAATTCGGGGCTTTTTTATTTTACATGTTGGAGGTAGCTCCGATTCGTATCGGGGTCAGGTCCGCAAGACCCTGAAGTAATTCGGGCCTCCGTTATTTATGGCATCCTGTTATTTATAAGCATATTCTCCAAAACAGATCAGATCAATCATATTGCAAGAAGGTGGTATTCACACGCAATCTAAAGTTGTTGTTTATATAAAGGAATTGGAAGCCCTCAAAGACAAAAGCAATTTGCTATTCTATACGAGCGACATTTCTTGTAATCAATACATAATAAAAGTAAAAATCTGGTTAAACAGCTCCCATGTTCCATCTGGAAGGGTTCGATAGGTTCTTATATCCATTTGGTCTGGGCCATAATACTCCCAAACGATGAAAACGCCTATAGCATAAGGGGTGGCTATTACAATAGTTGTAGAGGTAATACCCGGACAGGTTATGCGATAGTGGCCGGTTCCTATCCGGGAGGCACTCAAATTTCCTGTACCCCGAAAGATGCCTCCATTCAAGACATTATCCAACCTTCCCCAGCATAAAGGAGTCAACGGTGCATTACCGGTCTGGTCGCTTGTTAGTTTCCCATCGAAATTGATATTCCCATTTACATCAAGCTTTTCCGTAGGGCTGCTCACACCCACACCCATATTACCCGTTTCATCTACAAATATTCTGTCTGTTCCATTCATCCGTATGATCATATTGCCTGAATTGTTACCGCTGTTGGTCCCCATACGGACATTATTACCCGACAACTGGAAGTAACCTGTGTTGACATTGCTTCCGTTCCTTAATTGCAATGTAGCTCCCGTATTGTTTACAATTATATCGCCATTGGTGGTAACATTGCCAGTAAGCTGAGATGTGCCCTCTACAGAAAGTGTAGAGTTAGTGGTCAGATTTCCATTAGTTGTAAAATTCCCGTTTACAATACCGATACCGCTTACGGCTAAGTTCCCCGGTGTTTGTAACGAGCTGCCCGATACGATACCTGTAGCGATCACTCTGCCATCAGCCAGCAGATCATCCCGGCTGCGGATATTGCCATTTACATCCAGGCGGTGTGCAGGTATCGAAGTACCAATGCCCACACTGTCAGTGGAATTATACACCCAGTTGCGGGTAGTACTCTGGTTCCAGTAAGTACTGTTAATTATTTTACGCCAGGTTGTACCATCGTAATGATAAAACTGGTTTATATCCGTATCATACACCATCAGCCCGTTTGGCGGAGATGAGATAGCAGTACGTTGCACACTTGTCATGGATGGTATCAGCAATCCCCTGGTGGTGCTGTTGATCTCTAATGCAGCTTTCGGATTGGGCGCTGTGGTCCCGATACCTACACTTTGTGCATGTATCAAAGAAGCTGAAGCAGACAGAAAAAAAAGCAATATTACTTTTCTCATATTGGTTGTTTTAACTAGAAACAAATTTCAATAACTATGAAAAGCGGGGCAATACCGAAATGGGGTGAAATGATAACTGGCTTATTGTAAGTTTTAATAGGAACGATTATTTAATCGCCTTTGTACATAATAAATGAGAATGGTGAAGGCGTCGCAAAGCCGTCGGATATTGCTTTAGAGTAAACTTTAACGGTGTTGCCTGAAACGTAATTCATATAAATAACGCAGGCGTACCGTGCAGTGCCTACACATATCACAGTTGAGGTAATGCCCGTGCAGGTAATATCATACTGCCCGGTATAGCCCGGAGTTGTTGTTACAGTAAAATTTCCGGAACCGCTGATGACAGAACCATCTTCGCCTATTTTCCCAAAACATACCGGCAAAAAGTCTTTGTTTCCGGAAAGATTGCTCCTGGTTATTTTGCCGGCAACGTTTACATCATTTTGTACATGAATATCATCCTGTACTGACACATCACCTGCTACTCTTAGTTTAGCTGCATTGGCAGCAGAACTGCCGATATTAATATTGCCGTTTTCAAAAACAGTAAGCCTGTCCGTACCTCCTGACCTTAGTATTATACGTCCGTCACTATTAGAGGAATTAGTCCCAAGACGCAGGTTGTCGCCGCTCAATTGTACAAATCCCTTGTCCACTCCTGATGCTTTCAATTGTAATGTGGCAGCAGTGTTATTTACAATTAAATCGTTGTTGGTAGTCACGTTGCCCGTTAGCAAAGAGGTGCCACCCACACTCAGGTCGGAGTTGGTAGTAACATTGCCGTTTATAATACCTATCCCGCTTACGGCTAAGTTACCTGGTGTTTGTAACGAACTGCCTGATACTATACCGGTAGCTATCACCCTGCCATCGGCCAGCAGGTCATCCCGGCTGCGTATGTTGCCGTTTATATCCAAACGCTGTGTTGGTGTTGACGTACCAACACCAACGCCAATACTGTCTGTAGTGTTATACATCCATTTGTGTGAAGACGATACTCTCCAGTAGCTGTCATTGATGAGATAACGCCAGGTGCCATCCTGGTACTGGTATATACGATTTTGTGTGGTGTCATATACCAGCAGGCCATTGGCAGGATTTGTAATAAAAGCCCGGTTGATACTGGTCATTCTTGGAATAAGGAAACCCCTGGTGGTACTTGCCACATCTAATTGTGCACTTGCATTTGGCGTGGTAGTGCCAATGCCTACGCTTTGTGCCTGCAATAAAGAAGTTGAAGCAGTCAAAGAAAAAAGTAATACTAACTTTCTCATACCGTTTTTTTAATGACAGTAAAATTCATTAAATATGAAATGGGGGGCAATACCGAAATGGGGTGAATTTGTGGGTGTCGGATAGTGAGTGGTGAGTAGGGAGGTAGGATTCAATGTTTACGACTATACTATCTTATCCCGCAAGGCCAGTGAAACAGCCTCCGTACCGGAATGTACATGCAGTTTACCATAGATATTCTTGATATGCGACTTGATCGTATCAACTGATACAAATAATTCGGCGGCGATCAGTTTGTAGCTTTTCCCATCTACCAGCAGCTTCAATACTTTTTTTTCCTGTGGGGTCAGGTCGTACTTATTGGAAGGCGAAGCAGGCTGCATTTTATCTTTAAACAGTTCCAATACCCGCCGGGCTATACCGGGTGTCATCGGCGAACCGCCGGCCTGTACATCTTTTATCGCTTCAAGGTAACCTTCCGGGGTGGTGCTTTTTAAAATATAACCCGATGCACCGGCGCAAATGGCATTGAAAATATGTTCATCCTCAAAAAAAATGGTTTGGATCAGGATATTCATTCCGGGAAAATGTTCTTTGACAATTTTTGTAGCAGCAATGCCATTCATCCCCGGCATTTCAATGTCCATCAGCACTACGTCGCAGGGATGGGTCACCAGGTCATTTACCAGGTTGTTGCAATCATTGTAAGCGCCGGTGCATTCAAAGCCTTCAGCACTATCCAGCAACAGCCGGAAAGTTTCCCTTAGATGCTTGTTGTCTTCAAAAATGGCTACCTGTATCAAAATGACCTTTTTTGCAAAGTTTCAACATTATATCATGCCGGCAATAGCGAAATAGGGTGAATCTTATACCGGCATGCGCAATACAACTGCTGTCCCTTCCCCGGGTGCCGACAATACCCGTAACCCGGCTCCCAGGTCCGTTGCCCGTTGCTGCATATTATCTAACCCGTTTCCCTTTTTTACCAGGTCTGTATCAAACCCTTTTCCAAAATCTTTGATCTGGACCAACAGTTCTTTGTTGCCTGCATTTGTAGTGACCTCAATTTTTTCGGTACCAGAGTATTTTACCGCATTGTTTACGGCTTCTTTAAAAATAAGCCATATGTTTTTTCGCTGATCCATTGTCAGCTTTGTCTTTTCCATTTCATCTAACACCAACTGTAGCGAAATATTTTTGCTACTGCTTATCTCATACGCAAAACGTTCCATCCGTTGTTTTAAACTTCCCGCTTCGCTTTCTCCTGGTTTTATCATCCAGACGATATCACTCATCCTGTCCATCGTTTCCTTAGCATTTACACTGACTTTATCCAGAATGTGTTTTTGGTTGTTGCTTTCAACATTTCTATTGGCCATCTGGCTCAGCATGTGGATGCTGCTCAGGGAACTGCCCACTTCATCATGCAGGTCAGCAGCAATCTGGTTGCGCAGTTCAAGCTCTTTCATCTGCTGGCGCAGTTTATTGCGGTTTATAACCAGCCAGATACCTGCCAGTGCCAAAACGGCTAGCCCGATGGAGCCTGCGATAAGAAGGCGTTGCTGCTGCAGTTTTTGCTGCTGTAATTCCCTGTCTTTTTCCAGTAGCACAATTTCTTTATCCTTTTCCTTTAGTTCAAAAGCGGATTGAAGGTTTGCCACCTGGTCATCATATTGTTGTTGGGTAATACTGTCTTTCAGACCGGCGCTGATCTTTAAATAACGGAAAGCATTTTTTTCATCACCCATTTCGCTATAAGCTTCTGCCAGTAATGCTGCCATGACCTGTTGCTGCCCTATTTGTACCTCTTCCCTGGCATATTCATACGCTGTATTGGCAGCCTTAACAGCTTCACTGTATTTTTTTTGCTTCAGGTAAATATTGCCCAGTAAGCTGTATACACCGGAGACCTGGTTGTTATTTTCCTGTTCTTCCGCATATTGCAATGACCTGGCTGCGTATATTTCTGCTTCTTTGAAATTATTTTGCTCTGTAAGAAGCTGCGCCATGCTGTGATAATAAGTAGCAAGATTTTTATTGTCTTTCAGCCGTTCGCCCATGGATATAGCCCGTTTAAAGTAGTGTATGGCTGAATCCGGTTTCCCCATTTGCTGGTACAAAGCGCCAAAATCATCATACACCTGTCCTTCCATTATTTCGTTCCTGTCTTTTATATATAAGGCAAGAGCTTTTTTCTGTATATCAAGAGCAGCGGAAAACTGTTTTTGTTCTGAATAAATGCCGCTGATTATATCATATATTCTTGCCAGCCTGTCTGTATTGCCGGTCCTGGCGGCATACATACTGGCCGTATCGCAATAGAGCAGGGCAGATCTGAAATTGCTGAGGTTGCGGTAACCATCGGCTTTATTAAGGTAAACCAGTGCAAGCCGGTTGGGGTCACCAAGTATTTTGCTGTACTTAATTCCTGAATCTGCATAAATAATGGTGGAGTCTATCTTGGAGAGAAAGGAGTAGCCGGTGCCAATATTAATATAATTCCCTGACAGCCCCTTTATATAATTTAATTTATAGCTAAGCGCCACTCCCTGCTTCCAGTATTCAATAGCTTTTCGCGGGTCCTGGTTGGCATAGGTCACGCCAATATTTCTTAAAAGGTTTACCTTATTAGAATCGTCTGCTGATTTGTTTAAAAGATTGATAAGAGAGTCCGTTTCTTCTGTTTGTGCGATACCCCTGGCGGGGATAGCCATCATAAGAGTAAGGAATATGTGGGCAACTTTAAGCATTTACTAATTTACATATTACTCATGGTTTACCTGTCATTTGGATGCAGAAAGCTGATTTGCTACCCCCCAAACAACCGGTATGCTGCTGATATTGTCTTTTATTTTACTAACGGTTGTTGAAAGCTGGCCTTTTCTCCAAAAACAATGTATTACGATGGCGGGTGGCATCTCATTTTTGCTTAGCTTTGCACCCATTATTGTAAAAAAGAAGTAATAAGTACGGCTGGAAATAACTAACCACTGGTATTTGTTCTTCGGAAATACAATCACGAAATAAAAAAGCTGCCCGGTGAGAAGATTTGATCATCAGGCATTTTTTTTACTGGCTATTATATCTCCGGCGAAAGGCAATAACAGGAAGGAATAATTCGTTAGGCAAGGCTGAGACATTTCAGGTTAAGGTTAATTAGTATCAATGAAAAAAACACTGAAAGGGTTTTACCTCCTGGTATCCTCCTTATTCATCACATTACTGCATTTGCCCTTTGCGTTCGGGAAACCCTCTTCTGTCAAAAGGCTGGAGCCAAAACCGGCAGTATCGTCTTCGAAACCCGTTACTGATTCGCTGCACTTTATAGCGCCTTTCAAATCTGTTTATGATAGTCTGCACCTTGAACTGGCCGGACTTAGCAAACAGGCATTTGAGTATGCGCAGAAAGGGTGGAGGAAACTGGTTGAGCAGGGGAAGGTCGTTAACGAATCTGTTATTGCCATCGTGGATTTCAGTCAGCCCAGCAGCCACAGGCGGTTGTATGTGCTGGATATGAAGAACTATAAAGTCCTTTATAATACACTGGTCGCACATGGTCGCAATTCGGGCAAGGAATGGGCTTCTGCGTTTTCCAACCGGCCTTCATCCTATATGAGCAGCCCGGGATTTTATATCACTGGTGAAACATACCAGGGAAGTAATGGTTTTTCATTAAAGCTTCAGGGCATCGAAAGAGGCATCAATGACCTGGCGTATAAAAGGGCCATTGTGATGCATGGTGCCGACTACGTTGACGAGTCCTATGTCGCTGAACAAGGCTATATCGGCCGCAGCCAGGGCTGTCCTGCTGTTCCTGCTGACGAAGCCTATCCGATCATCAATACTATTAAGAACGGGACCTGCTTATTTATATACACCCCTGATAAGCGTTATGTTTCCCGCTCCGGCCTATTGAGAGGTTAACTTATACTTTGTTATCCACTATTTTATATTAGCTGCCGGTCACCCGGTCAGCTCAATATTTCATTATTATTTAATCCTTAATTTAGCCGCTCATTTACTGACTATGCCAAGTAATGCCAATCGCCAGTTCCTGGATTTTGAAAGACCGGTTAAGGACCTGATTGACGAGATAGAGAACGCCAAAAGCAGGCAGGAAAAGACAAAGATTGATATGTCTGACCTGATAGCCAGGCTGGAGCATAATATCATTGAGAAAAGAAAGGAGATCACTTCCCATCTTACCAGTTGGCAGCGGGTACAGCTTAGCCGTCATCCCGACAGGCCCTATACCTTGAAGTACATCGACAAGATGACGACCAATTTCGTGGAGTTATATGGTGACCGTAATGTGAAAGATGATAAGGCGATGGTGGGCGGTTTTGCCAGTCTTGAGGGAGAAACGGTCATGTTCATCGGGCAACAGAAAGGGATCAATACGAAGATGCGGCAGTTACGCAATTTCGGAATGGCCAATCCCGAAGGCTACCGGAAGGCTTTACGGTTAATGAAACTGGCCGAAAAATTCAATAAACCAATCGTTACACTGATAGATACTCCCGGTGCTTACCCCGGTTTGGAGGCTGAAGAAAGAGGGCAGGGGGAAGCTATTGCGAGAAATATCTATGAAATGGTAAGATTGAAGGTGCCTGTGATCTGTGTGATCATCGGGGAAGGTGCCAGCGGCGGTGCATTAGGTATCGGAGTGGGCGACAGGGTATTTATGATGGAGAATACCTGGTACACGGTGATCAGCCCCGAGAGTTGTTCGTCTATATTATGGAGAAGCTGGGAAAAGAAAGAAGTAGCAGCAGAGCAGTTGCGGTTAACGGCGGAAAAGATGCTTGGGTTTGGCCTGATAGATGGTATCATTCCCGAACCTATCGGCGGAGCGCATTGGGATTATGATGCGGCAGCGAAGATCCTGAAGGATTACCTGGTGCCGGTCATTAAAGAACTGAAAGAAATGCCGGCTGAGGAACGTGTCAATGGCAGGATCGAAAAGTTTGACAAAATGGGATTCTGGGAGGAAGAGTAGGCTAAAGTATTTAATGCCGGATTGTCGTTTCTTTTTCTATAAAGCTGACTCTTGTTTCTCATTTTGGTTTCTTATCACAGATATTCATTCCATTATTCATAACTTTTAACTCATAACTCTAAACTCTCAACTCTACATGTCGCTTCGTAAAAAATTCACAGGTACAGGTATAGCTATCGTTACTCCTTTTCAGGCTGATGGATTCATTGATTGGGACAGTTATAAAAAACTGATCGAATTCTGGATAGCAGGTAAGGTGGAGTATTTCGTGGTGCTGGGTACTACCGGTGAAAGTGCGACGGTACATGGCGAAGAGAAGCAAAAGGTCTTTTCGTTTGTGAAAGATACCGTGGCTGGCCGTGTTCCATTGATCGCCGGTATCGGCGGGTATGATACGCAGGAGGTCATTCATGGTTTTAAAACATTTAAGCTGGATGGATATGACGCAATACTGTCCGTTTCTCCTTATTATAACAAGCCCAACCAGGAAGGACTCTTTCAGCATTATAAAGCGTTGAATGATGCGACCCCGCTTCCCATCATGATGTACAATGTGCCTGGACGCACAGGCATGAATGTGACAGCCGATACACAACTGCGGATTGCGCATGAGTGTAAGAACATATTCGCCACCAAAGAAGCCAGCGGCAATTTTGAACAGATCAACCAGATCATTAAATATAAACCTGCAGACTTTATGGTCGTAAGCGGCGATGACCCGATCACCCTGCAAATGATCGCTGCGGGTGCAGAGGGATTGGTCTCTGTTGTAGCTAATGCTTACCCGAAGGATTATTCGGATATGGTACGGCTTTGTCTTGCCGGTAAATTTACCGAAGCACAGAAACTGCACTACAAGTACACCGATATCATTGCTTCCATGTTTGCCGAAGGCAGCCCGAGTGGGGTAAAAGCTTATTTAAGTGAAATGGGTTTTTGCCAGAATACATTCCGCCTGCCTGTCTGGAAGGTGAGTGAAAAACATCACCAGAAGATCAGGGAATTGATGAAAGGGGTAAAATAGTTGTCGCATAATATGCCTAAACATGCGATTTTCATAACGACCTTCCTGTTTGCATCAATTATAAATGCACAGACAATACGCTTAGATATTGGAAGTGTGCCCTCAAAGCCTGATAATGGCAGTAACATCTACATCGCCGGCTCCTTCAACGGCTGGAATCCCAAAGACGAAAAATTCAGGTTTCAAAAGTCGGATAATGGAAGTTACTATATCCAACTGCAATTAGGTGCCGGCAAATATGAATACAAGATCACCCGCGGCGGATGGGATAAAGTGGAATGTAAGAAAGGAGGAGCCGGTATCCCGAACCGGTTGTTGACCATTCCCGCTGATACTGCTATTCGGATAACAGTGGAAGAGTGGGCGGATAATATACCTGCCAAACCTAAAGTAAGCACTTCAAGCAAGAATGTAAAGGTAATAGACACGGCATTCTACATCCCCCAGCTGAAAAGAAAGAGAAGAGTATGGATATACCTTCCGCAGGGCTATGCTTCTTCTAAGAGCCGGTACCCGGTTCTGTACATGCACGACGGACAGAATGTATTCGAGGATACAACTTCTTTTTCCGGTGAATGGGGCGTGGATGAATGCCTGGATTCGGTAAAAAAGAAATGTATCGTGGTAGCCGTGGACCATGGCAACGCCAAACGTATCAATGAATATTGTCCTTATGATATGGAACGATTTGGAAAAGGAGAGGGGAACTTATACGTGGATTTCTTAGCCAAAACACTAAAGCCCTATATTGATAAAAGATACCGGACACTGAAAGACAGGAAGAACGCTTTTGTGGCGGGCAGTTCTATGGGAGGTCTTATTTCCATGTATGCTGTATTGAAATACCCGTCTGTTTTTGGTGGCGCCGGTGTTTTTTCCCCTGCATTCTGGGTGGGACCTCGGATATTTGATGACATCAAGAAGAAAGGGAAGACAGTGAATGCCCGGATATATTTTTACGGAGGTAAGCAGGAGGGAGAAAGCATGGTGCCGGATATGCTGAAAGCATTTACGGGCATGGCAAAAGTCTCCAAATCCAAAATGACGACAGTAATACGGGATGGCGGGCAGCATAACGAGGCGAGATGGAGAGTGGAGTTTCCGTTATTTTATAACTGGTTAATGAATGAAGTCCAAAAGTAAAATACACGCCAGGTTTTGACTTAAACCTTATACGTCACTCCCTCCAGCGCCAGCTCTGTATTCGGAAAAACTTCTTTGGCTTCGGCTTCAAATTCTTCCAGTGTATCATACTTACTGCTGAAATGACCGATCAGTAATTTCTTTACACCCGCTTTCTGCGCAATGGCTCCGGCCTGTTTGGCGGTGGAGTGAAAACGTTCTTCTGCTCTTTCACGCAGGCTGTCTAGATAGGTTGATTCGTGGTAGATCAGATCGAAGTCTTTGATGTGTTCGATCATAGACTCGTTGTAACGGGTGTCTGCACAAAATGCATATGTTTTGCCGTGCGGAGCTTCAATGGTCAGCCATTCGTTTTTGATCACTTCGCCCCCGCTGGTAACAAAGTCTTCCCCCTTTTTCAGGTTGTCATAAAAATGAAGCGGGATATTATTTTCCCTGACGGCTTCCATAATGAGCTTGCGGGGTTTCTTTTTCTCCCGGAAGGAAAAGCCATAACACTCCACCCGGTGCTGGGTAGGGAAGCATTTAATTTCTATTCTTTCATTATCTACCAAAGTAGATTGTCCGCTGATAGTGTGAAAATGCAGGGGATAGGAAAGCCGCGTATCCGCTACTTTCAATTGCATGCTGATGATCTCTTCCAATGGCGAGGGACCAAACACATGCAATTCCTGCTGCCGGCTGAGCAGGCTGAAGGAATTAATAAGCCCTACCAGTCCGAAATAGTGATCGCCGTGCAGGTGCGAAATGAAAACATGGGATATCCTGCTGCGCCTGATCTTGTAATTGATCATTTGTATCTGCGTACCCTCACCGCAATCCACCAGGAAGTTGTCTCCATCCAGTGTTACCACCTGGCTGGTAGGATGCCGGTCGAAGGCCGGGACGGCAGAATTATTTCCAAGTATGGTAACAGCGAGCATGCGTCAAAAATAAAAAGATAATCGAATTAATAGCAACGGGAAGCGGGTATTTTAGGATTATAAAGCCGTTAAATAAATTTCCTGAGCGTGGCGGTAATATCATGCAGGTAACCTGTGCCAAACAGGTTCAGGTGTATCAGTAACGGGTAAAGATTGCAAAGCTCCCATTGCTCCCGGTAATTGTCCGGAAACGGGAAATGATAATGGTAGGCGTCATAAAAAGTTTTATCAAACCCTCCGAATAGGGTGGTCATGCCAAGGTCCATGCTTCGGTGCCCGAAATAGACAGCAGGGTCTATCAACACGGGTTGTGACTTTTCATCACACATAAAGTTGCCGCTCCATAGATCGCCATGCAGCAATGATGGTTTTTCGATATTGAAAAGGGATGGCAGTTTAGTAAAAAGCGATTCAAATGCCATTATCTGATTATTGTCAAGAAGCCTCCTGGATCTTGCCAGTTCGATCTGAGGTGCCAGCCGGTAATGAATAAAAAAGTCACTCCAGTTCTTGACGGGAGTATTGATCTGTGGCAGGGATCCCATATAGTTGTCTTCTGTGAATCCAAAATGATCGCTGCTTACATAATGTAAATGGGCCAATTGTTCACCGAATGTTTCCCAGAACCGGTCATTCCGGGCTCCGCTTTCTATCCAATCTAACAGGAGCAGCTGTTTGTCCCCGGTATTTTCGCAGCAAATAACGGAAGGAATGCCCAGACAATCCTGGGCGGTAAGAAAAGCAAGGCCATTCCTTTCTTTTTCAAAAAGCTCGGGGAACGCTGCGGCAGAATTCAGCTTGAGGAAGTATTTCTGTTGGTTGTTAACCGTTGCTTTATAGCAATCATTGATAGAACCACCGCCAACGGGTGTAATTTCAATTGAACCGGAACCCATGTCCAATTGTTGAAAGATATGTTCTTTCAGGAGTTCTTTGAGTAGCTGGGTGGTCATAGACAGCCGGGTAAGAAACCTTGTACAGAAATCTGGGAATCCCGTAAAAATACAATGGCTGTTACATCACAGAGCGGGATCGTCCCCCCCGTCTCCGAGAAGTTCCCTTTCTATTTCTTCCATCTGCACTATATCCCAGGCCTCACTTTCAGAGGGTGTAACATTCATCATTTCCAAAAGTTCATTCTGGTCTAAAAACTCATCGACGGATTGCTGCATTTCACAGATAACAAATGAAGCGTTGTTTTCGTAAAACTTCTGCTGAACGGAGACCAGCTTTTCGGCAGCAGCGTTGTCTATGTTTTGAATGTCTTTGAGGTTCAGCACAACGTTTTTAACGTCATTTTGCAGGTAGGGCAGCAAACAGTCACCTAATTCTTCTGTCATAGTAGCAGAAAGTGAGGGCCCCGGCAGCGTGATGACATGAAATTTCTCTTTGGTATCTGTTTTGACCAGCATAATTGATATTTAAACGTCCAGCGGGGGCAAAAATGTCTCTCCCGCCACAACTAACGTTATCAACATTCCGTTTATAATTACGGGAGAACAGGAACCAAATATATTTGTTAATATTGTATCAACCAATTTCCTACAAATGGATAATAATTTTTCAGCACAGGTAAAAGAGATCATCTCATTCAGCAG
>JAEUVJ010000026.1 GCA_016787085.1 Chitinophagaceae bacterium
ATCCGTAGTCGAAAAAAAGTTTTTGCCTGAAACCTGCAATGATGGCAACCCTTGCCAGGCGGCAAATATATTTCCTTCACTATCCTTTCCTGCCGAATAGAGTACCTGGCTGTTGCCATAGCTGATCGTGGTAACGCCGAAGCGTTGCAGACAACCTACGCCATATTGTTTGGCCAATTGTTTTTCCTGTACGCAAGCATTCGTCAGTTCCGCATCATTGATCGCATGGAGTACTTCAATAGCTTTTATATTGGAAGGATATGCTTCCGCTACAATGGCCCCCTGGCAGGGAGCAGGCACACATTCGATCAGCGGCAGAAAAACCAGTCTTTTATTGTTGAGCGATTCTTGTATGGCCGGCGCATCGGCCAGGCTGCTGAGTAAACGATTCAGTCCCGCCGCAGCGAGGATGATACCATCGTACTCCTCGCTATCCAGTTTTCTCAATCGTGTATCAACATTACCACGTATATCTTTTGTCTGAATCCGGAAATCCTTGTTTAGTTGCGGTAATGCCTTTTGCAAGAAACCGACAGCCATCTCTTCCCTTCGTGGCGAACAGGTACCGATGATCAGCGTCTCCCCTTTTTGAATTTTGGTTTCCGCATTTTGATTCAGGATCACCACATCTCTTGTATCATCCCTGTCTACAACAGCAAACTTGTTGACACCAAAGAAATGTTCGCTGCTCATATCCTTTAATGAGTGCACAGCGATATCGGCTTCGTTATTAGCCAATGCATCAAAAATATCCTGTGTGAAAAAGTCACTCCCTTCCACGGTATGCAATGGCACATCCTGCAGGACATCGCCGCGGCTGCTGCGGGCAATGATCTGCACATTCATGCCGGGATATACTGTCTCAATCTTCTGCTTCACCTTGTCCAGTTGCAGCAGCGACAGTCTTGACCCCCGCCCTATGAGCCTGATCGTTTCCATTCAATATTTTATTCAAACTATATGCTAAGTGATTAATATGTTTGGGCAAATGCCTGGCCGTAGTAATGATGCGAAGGCACTCTTCCCCCTTAGGTACGGTAGGTGAATTGATCGGCTGAAGATAGACCCCCTGTTTTTCCAGCAGCTCATTGGCAACCCGCCTGCAACGTATCGCTTCCCTTACCGGCACAATAGTGATATGAGAGGGGTTGCCCAAAAACTCAACAGCATTTTGCGTCAATGCTTCCCGTAAACGCAAAACGTTGTGATGAAATTCATTTCTCCATTCCGGATTCTGCTGAATAAGCTGAATGCTTTTATTCGCCGCACTGCAAACAGCGGGTGGCAAGGAAGTGGTGAAAATAAAACCGCTGCCATAACTGCGGATAAAATCCACTATAATAGCAGAAGCTGCAATATAACCGCCAAAAACACCAATGGCTTTTGACAGAGTACCGTTAACGATATCTATCTCCTGCTGCAAGTCTTCTCGTTCCAGGATACCGGCACCAGTTTTACCATAAAGACCTACTCCATGCACTTCATCTATATAAGTTAATGCATGGTACTTTTTTGCAAGGGCAACAATTTCTCTTACCAGGGAGATACTGCCTGACATGGAATACACGGATTCAAATACTACCATTTTCGGCTGATCGGCCGGAATGGATCGTAGTAATTCCTCCAAATGATCCACGTCATTATGCCTGAATATCTTTTTTTCATTCCGGCAACCCCTGATGCCTTCAATGATCGAAGCATGGTTGCGTTCATCCGATATAAAAACGAGCCCGGGAATATTTTTTCCCAATGTCTGCAGAGTAGTAACATTGGCAGCATAAGCACCATTGAAAAGTAAGGCAGCTTCCTTTTTATGCCATGTTGCTAAGGTCTTTTCCAATTCACGATGATGCACCGTAGTACCGGAGATATTTCTTGTGCCGCTACTGCCTGTTCCGCTGCGGTAAGCAACGTGGCTGAGTTTACCGATCACTTCCTCATGTGTGCTCATACAGAGGTAATCGTTACTGCACCAGTTCACGGCCGAACGTTGTACCCCCTCACTGTTCTGATAATGGAATTGCGGGAAGTGCTGTGCACTCTTATTGACCTCCAGAAAATAACGATAAGCCCCTGACTCTTTCAGTTGCTCTATCTTGTTCTGTAAATAAGCATCATATCTAAACATACCACCCTCCCCTGTTTTATGAATTGCAAACATACTGATTTCCTACTGATTTAGTGGACTAACTAATTGATTATTTTCCCCACCCTAACACTTGTTCTTCAGGCGATTACTTTACCATAATTAGTTCCCTGCACTTTGATTATTTCCCGAACTTTATGCTGATTATAAAGCATCTATATGAAACCAACCATTGTTATTGAATACTGTCCCAAATGCCATTGGCTGCTCCGGGCCGCCTATATGGCCCAGGAATTTTTAACCACTTTTGAGAACGAGCTGAAAGCCGTGACCCTGCAACCCAGTGAAGTGAGCGGCGATTTTCATATCAGCATAGATGGCAAAAAGATATTTGACAGAAAGGAATACGGGGGGTTTCCTGAGATCAAAGAACTGAAACAACTGGTACGTGATGTAGCAGCACCAGGAAAAAGCCTGGGGCATACCGATACAAAAACTCATCACCAGTAACCCATGTTAGGCGTCATTCTTTGTGGCGGTAAAAGTTCCCGGATGGGAAGTGATAAAGGGCTGCTAAAGCTGGAGGCCAAAACATGGGCGCAAACCGCCTTTGATAAGTTAACAGCACTTGAACTGGCGATCGTCCTGTCGGTTAATGAAAAACAACGCAAGGATTATACAGCTGCCTTTAATTCAAATGAGCTGATCTGCGATGATCGTTCACTCTCCATTCATGGCCCGTTAGCAGGCGTATTAAGTGTTCACCTGCAACATCCTGCCGAAGACCTCCTGGTACTGGCCTGCGATATGCCGCTGATGGAAACAGACTTACTCAAAGAACTTCTTCATCTTCATCAGCAACATTCAGCTAAAGCGGCGTTCGTCTATGCCAGCGACGGTGAACCTGAACCACTTTGCGGTATTTACAAGTCTGGAGGGCTTTCGCATATCCTATCACTGTATCGGAATAACCAATTAGCCAGGCACAGCATGAAATACATGCTGGAACATATCGCCACTCTTTTAGTGCCGATACCTGATGATAAAAAGAAATGCTTCCGCAATTTCAATGCGCATGCTGAGCTAAATGGATTGTAAACCCAGATTGGTTTTCTCTGTTTTTATAAAATCTGCTGCTGGTGCTTCGCACAAAGAACAGGTGTATCCCTCTGGCAACTGATCAAACGGTGTGCCTGCAGGGACCCCTTTATCAGGTTCCCCTTCCTTCTCGTCATAGACACTCAGGCAATACTTACACTGGTGCACATACTCCTTTTTTTCACCTTTCCTGTCTGTTTCTTTCTTAGTGCTTTTGCTTTCCGGCTGACTGAAATTCTTTGCCTGGTGAGTATAGAAGGCATTTATCACCCGCCGCAATTGTTCCGGCAACAGGAGCTTTGTATTATACCGGCTGAAAACAAAACCCGTTCTTTCATTCGGGTTAAAATCTTTGGCACAAAGAATATCATAGAAATGAAAGAATCCGAGTTTTCCAATTTTGAACAAAGGCTTTCTGCGTATCAATACACTGCTGAACACTTCACTTTTCTCCCGCATCTTTATACCAATACAAATACCGAATGTCCTCGTGTCTTCGCGGCTGAAATGCTTGACGAGATAATTCTTTAGCGCCAGCCCCTCTTCACAATTATCCTCAACCTGGAAGTTCAATTCATTGGCAGCGTGACGCACATTGACCTGGTATTTTGCAAGCAGGTGATTCCAATGCGGACGGTCCTTCTCGGCAATTCCTTTGATGATGACAGACTTCCATGGTGTTGAACATAGCTGTCCCACCTTGGTCTGCAGGCTAAGCGTACAGATCTCTTTCAGAAATTCAATACTAAACAACTCGTCACGCCGGTAAATGCCCAGCCAGCTTTTATCATGATACCGGTTCAATCCTTCATAATAGGGGAGATTAAATGACGGCAGCTGCAGCCTGCCTTCCACAGGCTTTGTAATATAATTACCGGAGCCGACCATTTCGTACAATTCGTCTCCTGATGCATCTGCATTGTCTACGAACTTTCCTTCGTGTTTCCAGATAACCGATTCGATCTCTTTTGACATCCGGGCCACATCATTCGTATAGACCATATCCTTCCACTCGTAGATCGTATTGGTTTTGGGGAAACGGATAAAGAGATGCCAGAAATGCTGCGCTGATGGTGAAGCCACCCAGTTGATATTACCTGTCAGCATAGGTGTAAAACTCTGGTTGCTGTCACTCACATTGATCTTTAACCGCGGCAGGTGATCCATCCCATCAAAAATATCTTTATATACCCCTTCGCTCAGCCAGGTATGCGTGATGAATATTTCTTCAGCCGGATAAGAACTGACAATATTAGGAAAACGATCATTGTTGATCTCAAATCCGACACCGAGCATGTCGAGTGCTGAACCGACCTTTTTTATCTCTTCCGGCGCCACATCAAACAGTAATTGCTGGCGCAAGCCAAACTGTACATACAACACACCTGACCTTCGCACAGCCACGAGGATATTGTAGAGGTCTCCGGGAGAGATGATCCCTCCTTTGAAATTGATCTTTATGGTATGTAGTGATTTCAACTACTTCTTTTGTTTAAACCTTTTACAGTTTCAATAAAACAATCGCCATTTTAAATAGCCCGGCTGTGCACTGTTCCTCTCCTTTGGAGAGGTTAGGTGAGGCCAAACTCCTTCATCGCCTTTGGAAAATTCTTATTCTCATGCCCTTCTTTACACAGTTTCAATAAAGCAAACCGCTGCAGGGAGGTCAGCCCTTTCCATTTTTCCACCGAAATATGCCAGCCGAATCCCCACAGTTTCTCATTCAGCATAGCAGGAAGGCTACTCACATCAGCCCATACAGGGTTTTTGTCAACAACTAATGCTGTCGCTTCCTTCCCTGTATGTTTTGCGACCAACCCGGAGAGATATTCATTGTACGAATTTGTCTCGCCTTCGTTATTGCAAGCCTTTGTTGCCAATTCAATTCTTTCCTCTACCGTAAACCGGCTCCACTCTGCCAGTTTTAGTTTGATACCGGCATGATCCATTTTGAAACGGACGATCATCGGAATACACCGGATATTCTTCTCAATAAAATCTTCTTCAAATAAAAAATATTCTATCTCGGGTTTATTAATAAACTCAGATGGTTTACTTTTCTTTAATTCCTTCTTCATACACACACTTTCTTCCAGCCCCTCGTATTGATCATAATTGGGTATTACCTCGTATCCGGCATTGGTATATAATTGTCTTGCTACTTTGAAATGAATACTGGTCTCCAGTATCCCATACCGGAAACCCGATTCTATGGCCCATTCTTCCAGTCCTTTCAGAATGATAGAAGAAAGTCCTTTCCCCCTGAACTCCTTTTCCACGAACATTCTCTTCATTTCCGCTGTATCACTACTGTATTGTTTGAAACACCCGCATGCCGCGGGCTTCTCATTTATATACAATACCAATACCGTCTGTATGTCCGGTACCTTATTATACTGGTCATACATAGCCTGATCCTCTTTCAGTTCATTCCATAACTCATGATCCAGGTGCGAGATCAGCAAACGGAAGTCTGCATCAACACCGGTTGTTCGCTTTAAGAAAAAGCCTTCTTTCATAACGGGCAATATCATTACACTTTCCATGAAGTTACGCACTGGCCTTTTGTACAAACTCCACTCTTTCCACTTTGTGAATGGGTGGCGTCAATTCTCTTTCCAAAATCGCTTTTACCTCCGGCCGGCAACTGCCACACCCCATACCGGCGCCTGTCAACTGGCATAACTGCAGGTGATCCTTACAGCCATCCTTGATCTTGTTGACAAGATTACCTTCCCCTACACTATTACAGCTGCATACCAGTTTACCAATGACCGGTTCTGCCGTTTTACCGCTCCTCAGCAACTGCAATCTTTTCTCACTTAACTCTATCTTGTTCTCGATCAGGTTGCGGAATTCCAGGAACTCACTTTTATCACCTATCAGGATAGCGCCTACCAGCCGATCATTGTGAACAATACATTTTTTATAATACCGCTTGGCTTTGTCTATAAAAACGATCTCTTCATAAGACGGATCATTATTGGGTACTTCAGCGAGCCCCAATGAACAAAGATCTGTGCCATGCATTTTCAGGATGTTCATCAGCAAGGAACCGTCATAATACCTGGAAATATCACCACACAGAAATCTCCCTACGATCTCTGCCTGTTGCTCTGCCGCCGCCGTAATGCCATACAAAAAGCCTTTGAACTCAGCGATCTCCCCGATGGCAAAAACGTTCTCATCATTGGTTCGCAGGTATTCATCCACCACCACGCCACGTTTACATTCCACACCTGCAGCTTTGGCGATCTCAATATTCGGCATGGTGCCTATTGCAATGACCAAAGCCTGGCAATTGATCATTAGCCCGCTCTTTAATCTTACCCCTGTAATTTCTTTTTCTCCCAGAAAACGATCTATCTCGTCATTATAAAATATATCAATGCCTTTGTTCGTCAGCTCCTCGTGCAACAACTGGCTGCCTAACGGGTCCAGCTGGCGATCCATCAGGCGGGAAATACGCTGGATGATCGTGACCTCCACATTCACTTCACGTAATGAAGCAGCCAACTCAATACCCAGCAGGCCCCCGCCAACAATGATCACCCTGCCGTTGGCAGGATCAACATGATCTTTAAAACTATCCGCATCCATCCGGCTGCGCATAGTGAATATACCTTTCAGCGCCGGGACATCCTTCAGCATAAAAGCACGGCTGCCGGTAGCTAACAGTAAAACATCATAATGGTGTACACGGCCATTACTGTCTGTCACTGTTTTATTGGTCCGGTCAATGTGCTCAATACTTACTCCCCTATGCAATTTGATACGATAATCTGTTTCTTCATCATCCGTCATCTTGACAAGGCTATGCCAAGGCAATACACCGCTGATATAATCCGGCAGCAGTACCCGGTTGTAAAAAGGAAAATTCTCTTTACTGAACACTTCTATTTCGTCTTCGGTGTTCATCGCCCGATAGCTTTTCACAAAACCACAAGCTCCGGCGCCTGCTCCCACCACAATGATCTTCTGTTTCGCTTTTTTGTATAACTGTACGTCAACAGCGCTGAATTTAAAATCGGGTTCCTTACTTTTCGGGTCAACTAAGTTGTTGGTGACATTATTCACACGGTTCAGATCGCTGTTCAATACCTTTCCCCAGTGCATCGGCACGAACACCACCCCTTGTTTGATAGCAGGCGAAAGTTTTGCCTTCACCCGTACGTTCCCTCTGGTATTGAATACTTCAACTACATCATTCTCTTTGATATTCCGGATTTCTGCATCATCAGGATGTACCTCGATGAATGATTCACTGATATGCTGTTTTAATTTATTCACTTTACCCGTCTTGCTCATCGTATGCCATTGGTCACGGATACGACCTGTGGTCAATACCAGGGGATGCGCAGGAGTAACCGGTTCGCTTTGATTGCTATCCCCGAAAGAATGGATCTGCGCCTTGCCGGAAGGAGTATAGAATTTCTTATCGGTAAATAACCTTGGTGTACCATGGCCATTGATCGTTTTACTGTAAGGCCACTGTATAGCCCTTTTCTCTTTTAATAAATCATGATCCAGGTCGCTGATATCAATAGTGGTCCCCTTCGTTAAGGCAGCATGCTCTTTATAAATATCTCCTATGGTTTCAAAATCAAAACCACGATAACCCATTTTCTGCGCAAAGCGGCAGATGATCTCTGCATCCGGCAATGCTTCGCCGGGTGCATCAACAATTTTCGAGAGGTGAGAAATATACCTGCCTGCATTGGTCATGGTGCCTTCTTTCTCTGTCCACGCAGCAGCGGGCAATACCACATCAGCATACTTCAGTGTCTCCAGTTTATTGGTCACATCCTGCACCACCACAAATTTTGCTTTCTTCAATCCCTCTTCTGCCTTGCGCACATCCGGCAAGCTGATCAATGGATTGGTGCAAAGTATCCAGATCGCTTTCAGCTTGCCATCGTTCAACGCATCAAACATTTCCGTAGCGGTCAGTCCCGGTTTGGGTTGAATAGTACCAAAAGGTATCTGCCAGAATTTTTCTACTTCATTCCGGTGTGATTCATTCAGCAGGTCACGGTGCGCCGGTAAAAGATTACTGAGGCCACCCACCTCTCTTCCGCCCATGGCATTCGGCTGACCCGTCAATGAAAAAGGACCTGAACCCGGTTTACCGATGTGACCGGTGATCAGGTTCAGATTGATGAGAGAAAGATTTTTATTTACTCCGATCACACTTTGGTTCAACCCCATCGTCCACATAGTAATGAAACCTTTTGCCCGGCCGATATAAGATGCCGCCAGCCGGATATCCATTTCACTCACACCGCAGATAACGGCTGCTTCAGCCACTGTTCTTTCAAAAACAGTTTGCCTGTATTTCTCAAACCCCTCCGTATGATCATTGATAAAGTCGAAATCAATATGACCGTCTTCTATCAAACTTCTGCCGATAGCATGATGCAGGGTGATATCTGTCCCGGGATTTAACTGCAGATGAACATTCGCCATGGAACAGGTTTGCGTTTTCCGCGGATCACTGACAATGATCTTTACATCTGGATTCTTTTCCCTTGCGGCTTCCACTCTTCGCCATAATATAGGATGACACCAGGCGGGATTGGCTCCTGCCACAAAGATCACATCCGCTAATTCCAGGTCGTCATAACTTACCGGTACACTGTCTTCACCCAGGCTCATTTTATACCCCACCACTGCCGAGCTCATGCACAACCTTGAATTCGTGTCAATATTATTACTGCCGATAAATCCCTTGATCAGTTTATTGACTACATAGTATTCTTCCGTCAGGCATTGTCCCGATGCATAAAAAGCGACTGAATCAGGTCCGTATTTTTCGATCAGTGTTTTAAAAACCGCTGCTGTCCGCTCCAGGGCTGCATCCCACGTAACACGCTGCCTTGGCTGATGGCGGTTATACCGCATCTCTGGGTACAGCAAGCGGTCAGTTTTATCATTCACCGTATAGTGAAGGTTCATGCCCTTGCTGCACAACATCCCTTTGTTAACAGGGTGTGACTTATCTCCTTCTACCGTGATCCGGCCAAGCTCATCTTTCTTTACCTCGATGCCACAACCTACTCCGCAGTAACAACAGGTTGTTTTATATGATCGCTGATTCATCATGTAAAAGGGACTACATTTTTACGCTGCCGCTACTTCTGCCATGGTCAACGGTTCCGCCACATTATTCTCTGCTGCCTTTTTACTCAGCAGTCGTACGGCCAGCACTACCATACCTGTCGCAAACACTCCCACCCCTAGATAAAGGAACGCCGTAGAATAAGACATGGATTTAAAAAGGAAACCGATCAGCATAGCGCCGACATTTCCGCCTGCCCCCACAATGCCCGCAACACTGCCTACCGCTCTCTGATTGACAAACGGCACGATACTGTAAGTGGCCCCATTCGCCATTTTCAGGCACAATCCAAAAAAGAACATCATCACTATCGCCATCACCAGGCCACCGGCATTTGCAAATAATACGATACCGACCCCTTCCAATAACAGCAAAATTGCCAGCAAGCTTACTTTACCATTGAAACCATAACGTTTGCCTACCTTATCTGAAACAATACCCCCTAACGCCCGGGCAAAAATGTTGATCCATCCGAAGATGCTGGCAAGTAAGCCGGCGAAGATCAATGTAGCCTTATAGTCATCATGGAAATAAGAAGCGGCGAAGTTGTCAACCGTGATCTCAACACCAAAACAGGCAGCATAAGAAACAGTGAGTACCCATGTGCGGTAATCTTTTGCGGCAAGCAAGAATGTGTTTTCCTTTTTGCCATTTTTCTTTTCGGGCAACTCATCAAAATTGCCGGCCGGCGTGTCTTTGGTGTATTTCCAGTATAACCATGCCATCACTAATAATAATAATCCGGGAATGACCATCGCATACCTCCAGCTATCTTCTTTGCTTACCCATCCTGCACCCACCAATCCTGCGGCGATCAATGGCATGATGATCTGTGTAGCCCCGCCGCCGGTATTACCCCATCCACCCGCTACTGCATTGGCTGTGCCTTTTATATTCGGAGCAAACATGACCGATGTATGGAACTGTGTTAACACAAACGAAGCACCGATCACACTGATACCAAGGCGGAATAAAAGAAATGAAGTATAACTATTTGCCAAACCAATAAACATAACCGGGAAAGAACAAAGTACAAGCAACCATGTATAAACCTTCCGGGGACCATACTTATCCGTCAGTCTCCCGATGATGAGGCGGGCGATAATGGTGGCACTGACGGCGGCAATAGCCGCATTCGCTTTCTGAGGCTTTGTCAGGTGTAATGCTTCACTGACCAATGGCATCAGCGGGGCAATACCAAACCAGGCAAAAAAGCAAAAGAAGAAAGTAAGCCAGGTAATGTGAAAGGTTTTCATCTGCACACCTTTCCAACTGAAGACATTCAGTTTTTCAAGCGGTTGGTTGTTGATAAGCGACATAACAAATGAGTTTATAGATGAATGATGTTATTTAAAAAGAAATTCAGGCCTGATATTGATCATCAGGTAGCTCCATGTTCCGGTCAGCTTCGATGTCCCGGGTGTAATAGCTTTGACATATTCCATACTTTCCGATGCAGCCATCACACTGAAACCCCATTCGACCGTAGTGAACTTATTGAGCGAATATGTTGCCAGCAGATCGAACTCACTTCCTAGATATTTATCAACGGCATTACCATTCACATCTTTCATATCCTTTGCCAGCAAGAAATAGTGATAGTCGAGACCGGCAGTGAACCGTTTATTGGCACTTCCATATTTTATTCTGAAATACGGGTCGCTTAATCCGCCCGCAGGAGAGCCGGTAGCGACATAGAAATAATCCATTGTTCCCCAGAACTTATGCGGGGTCCCATACAACGGGTCAAAACGATGATTGCTTGCAGAAGAAGAGAATGCATCATTGCCGCTTACATAATCCCAGCCCAATGTATAACTCAGCTTTCCTCTTGTCAGCCCGATCGCCAGCGTAGAAGTATAGGCGCTCAGTTCAATACCATCTTTATCTTTTCCTGCCTGGTAGTAAAATCCTCCTGTTAATGAAAGTGACTTTGTTTTGTTTACAGGTGTGATTACCAATACACCGGCAGTTACACGGCCATTCACCCCTTTCTGGTTGAATCTTCTTCCATATACATAACCGGGATCGCTGTTAGTATTTGATGTTTGTACAGAATCGAGTTTATATTTTCCAAACTGGTCAGTGAGTATCAATCCTGTCAGTTTTGTTTGTTTGAAGGTTTTAGTCACATACAGGTACTGCATCGCTTTGTAGGCCTGGTTCATCCCGTTGGTTGAAGGCGGGTTCATCAATGAGGGGTTACCAGTCTTGCTGCTGATACCTGCACCATTCATCAAAGGGACTATGCCAGAAGGAGTGACCACCAGGAAACCCTTACTGTCTTTTACGTAAAGAGGAACATTAGCCGGAGTATAATAGGTGCCGTTATAATTAAATCCATCTGTATTCTGGTTAAATGCAAAACCAAGATCGGTCTGCCATCCTTTGTTCAGCAGTTTGAGAACAATGGCATCATGACGGCGTGCCTGTTGAAGCCAATCGAGATTACCCAGCAGGCGGCTGTCATCATACAGTAGTTCCTGCCTGCCTATCTTCACAGCAAAATAATCAACCGGGCTTTTTAAAGAAGTATCTTTTTTGTTAGCCAGGATGATCTCGGCCCATGCCTCATGCAATCCGAGTTTGCCGCCATCTGCGTTGCTGATAGTAGAAGCATCCTGCCCCCATACCCGTATATCCTGCACGGATGTTTGCAAGATCACCCTGTTCATCCTATAATTGAATGTAAGCCGTGAACGCTGTGAGGTGAAAAAAGAAGGATCATTTGTTTTTGGCCTGAGCGTACCGGCTCCATCCCTGTACTCTGTTCGGGTTCTCACCTGCGGGATAAGCGTAAGCTGTGCATGCGTCAGCATGTCCATTGCCAACAGCAGCAGAACAAACCCCGGCGCCATGAAAACTTTTGCTTTTTTGTTCATAATTTTGTTTTGGTTTTAGGTTGTTTGTCAATTTAAGATCACTGCCCCGGCCGAGCTTCCATTTCGATCCGGGGCTTTTTATTCCTTTCACTGAAAGAGAATAAAGAGCGAAGGCATTTCTTTAGATTGTATCATCGGCGTTTTATTTTTGGATTTATTTGACATTAGTCTCACTGTTTACTATCCCAATGAACACTTTTCCTTCCTCCACTTTTACGGGGTATGTTTTGATAGCACATTCATCCCCGGTCATGCATTCGCCCGTTTTCAACGAAAATGTTTTTTTATGAAAAGGACAGGCTACTTTCGGCTCTTCCCCCTGTGTACCGATCATGCCGCGGCTTAGCGCCATCTGTTGGCGGTGTGGGCATTCATTTTGTGTGGCATACCATTCATTCCTGCGTGTAAAATGAAACAGGGCGATCTGGTGATCATGGTATTTTACACATACTCCGCCATTATCTGGTACATCTTCGGCAAGGCAGGCATAAAACCACATAACGTCCGCGGCTACTGAAGGGGAACTATATACCCTACTTGCATTTTTAATTTCATTCATACAACAGAGATTATTCTTACTTTTTAAATAAAGGAAGCAATCGCTAAAAACTGACCGTATTGAAAACTGGCAAACAATCGTGCAGGATAATTTTCATAGAAGGGATAGATATAGTGATTATGGCAATTAGTGTATGACAACAATTCCATTATCCCCCTTTAGGGATCAGGGGTTTCCACTCTTTCGCTTTCTTCTGCTCCCTCATTTCTTCAAACTGTACCGTCGGGTCTTTTTCCTGTGGTGCATTTACGAAGTGATTGAATCGTTTTCTTATTTCAGGCGTTTCAATGGCCACCTTCCATTCGCATTCATACGTGGCTACATGCTGCTCCATCTCGGCTTCCCATTGAATATTCATACCTAATGCATCGTCAATAACAACGCTTTTTAAATAGTCTATGCCCCCTTCCATTTTATTCAGCCAGGTAGCGGTCCTTGTTAATGGATCAGCGGTCTTTACATAGAACATCAGGAACCGGTCAATGTATTTGATACAGGTCTCTTCATCCACATCGCTGGCCAGTAATAATGCATGCTGGGGCTTACTGCCGCCGTTGCCACATACATACAGGTTCCATCCTTTTTCAGTCGCAATAATTCCGAAATCCTTGCTTTGTGCTTCCGCACATTCGCGGATGCAACCGCTTACAGCAGATTTTAGTTTATGTGGCGCCCTTAATCCGCGATAACGTTCCTCAATACGAATGGCAAAACTCACACTATCATGCAAACCGAACCGACACCAGGTGCTGCCCACGCAACTTTTGACGGTGCGTAATGATTTGCCGTAAGCATGACCACTTTCAAACCCGGCTTCGATCAATTCTTTCCATATTGCAGGCAGGTCGCTTAAATGAGCGCCGAACAGATCTATGCGCTGGCCACCGGTGATCTTTGTATAGAGATTATATTTTTTTGCTACCTGCCCGATCACGATGAGCTTATCAGGAGTGACCTCTCCGCCGGGAATACGCGGCACCACTGAATAGGTTCCGCCTTTCTGGATATTGGCAAGGAAACGGTCATTGCTATCTTGCGCAGTGGCATTACCCTTTTTTAACGGCATTTCATTCCATAAACTGGCGAGTATGGAAGCAACAGGCGGCTTGCATAATTCACAACCGTCTCCTTTGCCTACTGTATTCAATACTTCTTCATAGGTTTTTAATCCGTTTATTTTTACCAGGTCAAATAATTCCTGGCGGCTGTAACTGAAATGTTCGCACAAAACATTCCTGACCAATTTGCCCTGGCCCTTCATCGTATGCACCATCAGGTCTTTCAGCATCGGCACACAACCACCACAACCTGTTCCAGCTTTGGTACATTTCTTTACTGCCTCTACTGTTTCACAACCACCTTCGCTCACACTGGTACATATAGCGCCTTTGCTTACCGCTTCGCAACTGCAGATCAACGCATCATCAGGCAATCCGGTAACACCGGCACCGGCGTTCTCTTCGCCTCCTCTTGCACCGAGGATCACATCTTCAGGATTGGGTGGTAGGATGACCTTATTTTTGCAGGTCTGCAGCAGCATATTGTATTGCTCTGCGTCACCGACCAATACTCCTCCTAACAGTGTTTTACCATCTTCACTTATATTGATCCGTTTGTAAACACCTTTGTGATCATCATTGATAGCGATCGTTTTTATGCCATTGCCTCCGATGAACGGATCACCGAAACTGGCTACATCCACTCCTATCAGTTTCAGCTTGGTGCTCATATCGTAACCCGTAAAACTCTTTTCACCTCCCATGAGGTTATCTACCACTACTTGTGCCATTTCATACCCGGGCGCTACCAGGCCATAGATCATACCATTATATAATGCACACTCACCGATAGCAAAAATGGAAGGATCGCTGGTCTGCAACTTTTCATTTACCAGTATACCACCTCTCTGACCGACCTTCAGGTCACATTGTCTTGCCAGTTCATCACGGGGCTTGATACCGGCAGAGATCACCAGCATATCCACATCAATTCTTGTGTCATCCGAAAACTGCATTCCGCTGATCGCCTTATCTCCAAGTATGGCAGATGTATTCTTGCTGGTAAAAATCTTTAACCCAAGTGTTTCTAACTTTCCTTTCAGCAAAGCACTGCCGGCTTCATCTATCTGGCGGGGCATCAGCCGCGGGGCAAATTCGATGACATGTGTATCCGTCACCCCCAGGTCAATCATTGCTTTGGCAGCTTCCAGCCCGAGTAAGCCGCCGCCAATGACAGCGCCTTTCTTTGCTCTTTTGGCAAAAACTGTCATCATTTCAAGATCCTCAATAGTGCGGTAAATAAATACGCCTTCTTTTTCTACACCGGGAATGGGAGGAACAAATGCGGAAGAACCGGTTGCCAATATCAATACATCATAAGGTGTTTCAATTCCGTGAAAGGACTTCACTTTTTTATTTACCCGGTCAATATGCTGAACAGGATCCCCGAGGTAGAGTCTGATATTATTATCTGCATACCAGGAGGCGGGAGCCATACTGAGATCCTCAGCAGACTTGCCGGCAAAATATTCACTCAGGTGCACCCGGTCATAGGCTGGACGA